>CAWBCG010000032.1:0-283401 GCA_963787235.1 uncultured delta proteobacterium | reverse complement strand
CTCGCTTATCAAAGAATTACATTTCAGACGCCGATGAATTCCGTCCGGCCGCCGATGTTAAAACGTATTAAAATACTGACATTCCTACGTTTTAGCGCCTTGCCGGCCGGGCACCTCAACGCCCTTTATTGCCAACTTATTTTATTGCGACCCCAAAAGGCAGCCGATAAGTGAATTTCCGTTTATAAATCGATAATAACCGCTGAAATTAACATCGACCGTCGTTCTGAGTCAAGGTGTTTTTCGGCCGGATTGAATCACAATTGAATGACCGTTGCATTTGAATGAATAGATGTGATAAAAAATCACCTTCACCGGCGATTGACCGGAACGGGATTCCGAAGATGCCGGTGGTCTCAGACGACTGAATGTCGGGCCTATATCGACCGTATTATTTATACCATAATTGGGATAGCTTGAATGAAACCGCATATTACCGGAGACGTCGATGCCAACACCGAGTCTTACAGCGTCAAACTGACCTTCCCCGAAATCGGTCTGAGCCGTCAGCTGTTCGGCGAACACAACGGCAACCTCCAAAAAATTGCCCGCGCCCTCGAGGTACGCGTCAACGCGAGGGGCAACACCGTTTTTATCGAAGGCGAAATGATTGCCGCCCGTCTGGCCGAAAACCTGTTGAATCAGTTATACGGACTCCTGGAGGCCAACTTTCCCGTGCACCCCAATGATGTTGACTATGCCATCAACGTGTTGAGCGGCAATGACAGGGCCAAACTCAAAGACATCTTTCTGGACACGGTCCTGGTCAAATCCAAACAAAGTTTCATCGCACCCAAGAGTCCGGCCCAGAAAGAATATATCGATGCGATACGGAATCATGACATCGTGTTTGGTATTGGACCTGCCGGCACCGGCAAGACCTATCTGGCGATGGCCATGGCCGTAGAGGCGCTCAACAAAGGACGGCTCAGCCGTATCGTCCTGACGCGCCCGGCGGTCGAGGCCGGGGAAGCGTTGGGATTTCTGCCTGGGGACCTGGCCGAAAAAGTCGACCCGTACCTGCGTCCGCTCTATGATGCCCTTCACGATATGATGCGCTTTGAGAAGGTTAACAGCCTGATGCATCAGGGCATCATAGAGGTAGCCCCGATCGCCTTCATGCGGGGACGAACGTTAAACGACGCCTTTATCATTCTGGATGAGGCCCAAAACACGACCTCCGAACAGATGAAAATGTTTCTGACCCGCATCGGATTCAATTCCAAGGCGGTCATCACCGGGGACATAACCCAGATCGACTTGCCGACAGACAGGCCCTCGGGGCTCGTGCAGGCGAAGAATATCCTAAAAGGGATCAAAGGCATCCGGTTTGTCTTTTTTTCAAAGTTCGATGTCGTCAGGCACCGACTCGTACAGGATATCATCAAGGCCTACGAGGACATGGACGACAGTAAAAAGCAATCCACGGAGGATGGCGTTCAGTGAATTCGACTCCTTCAACCAAATCTGCCGCCAGAGATCGACAGACCGGGATCGAAAAACACACGGAATCGGTTCGCAAGCTGTTTTACGAAAGTCGCAGTTTTCGATGGATCCTTCTTCCGGCCCTGACGGTTTTCTTCATCGTCCTGCTCTATCCCCATCTGATCGTCACCCAACCGTCTTACAAACTGGGAGATGTCGCCGAACGGGATGTCAAAGCCCCGCAGGATTTTTTTATCGAGGATTATAACGCGACCGAAGCCAACCGGCAACGGGCGGCAGCAGAAGTTCTGACGGTCTACGATTACGACAGAGCACTGCTGCCGGCCCTGGATGCCCGCGTCGCCAGCGCATTTGACGATTTGCAGACCGTCATGGCACAAACCGCCGCTGCTCCGGAACTCCGACGGACCGTCGCTGTCTATGGCCGGTCGGTCTTGCCCCGGGAGGAACGCGAGAGTCCGCACGGAACCAAACCGATCTGGCAGTACAAGGATGCTTTTGCACATAAAATCGGCATCGACGTCAAAGATGACGCGTTTAAGATCCTTGTCGAAGAAGGGTTTCCACATCAGATGGTCTTGGCCGTCAATCAGATCCTAGCGGTGGTATTGGGCAAAGGGGTGGTGCCGAACCGAGCCATGCTGCTCAAAGACACTGGCAAGGGCATAACTGTCAGGGATCTGGGCACTAAAAATGAGCGGGTGATAACGGACCTTAAACAGTTCTACGATCTGGACCAGGCGAAATCGATGGTTCGCCTTGTCGGCGAACCGCTGCTCAGAGACCAGAACTACGCGCTCAGGAGCCTCGTCATCGATTTCACCCAGCGCCTGCTCCAACCCAACATCACACTGAACCGCAGCGAAACCGAGGAGCGCAGGAATCTGGCCGCCGAAGGCGTCAAGCCGGTTATGTATAAAATTAAAGCCGGAGAGATGCTCTTGCGCGAAGGCGAGCGGGTGACGGAAGTCCAGCTCTTGAAACTCAACGCACTTCAGGCGCACCTGAAAAACGACAACGTCATCACGAGCAGCATCGGTGTGGCGCTGCTCGTGATGTGCCTGTTTGCCACCACCTTTGTATTATTTCGGCCGAATTTCGGGCGAACCAATACCGAGCAGAACAAGCGCCTGTTGTTCATCGCCTTTGTGCTGGCAGGGTTCTTCCTGGTGGCACAGCTGTCGGTCTTCCTGTCCGAATCTCTGGCCGAAAGAGGTCCCGCCGAAATGAACGCATCCTCCATCCTGTACGGCACACCGCTGGCCTCGGGATCAATGATCATCTGCCTGTTCCTCGGCTTCGAACTCGCCCTGCCCTGCGCCGCGCTCATGGCCGTTTTGACGACCATCATCTTCCAGGCCGATTTCACCCTTTTCATTTATTTCCTGATTAACGGTACGATGGCCGCTTACTGGATACGCAACTGCCGAGAACGAAAAGTCTTCATCAAGGCCGGCACAGCGCTCGGCCTATTGAATCTGATCCTGGTCACCGCCATCGACATTTATCTATCCCGCATTTCGGGGCAAAAACTGTTGTGGGACTGGCTATTCGCATTCTCAGGAGGCTTAGGCTCCGGGATAGTGGCCGCGGGGATTATCCCGATAGTGGAAATTGCCTTTGACTACACCACTGACATCAAACTGCTCGAGCTGGCCAATCTCGATCGCCCGATCCTCAGACAACTGCTCATGGAAGCACCAGGCACCTACCATCACTCGGTGATCGTCGGCTCGATGGTGGAGGCAGCAGCCTCTGAGATCGGTGCCAACTCACTTTTGGCCAAGGTTTGCGGCTATTATCACGATATCGGAAAAATCCAAAAGCCACTCTACTTCATTGAAAATCAGCAAAATGCTAAAAACAGGCACGACAAACTGGCACCGTCCATGTCGAGCCTGATTCTGGTGGCCCACGTAAAAAACGGCCTCGAAATTGCGCGGCGCAACCGGTTGGGGACCGCCATTATCGAGACGATTCAGCAACATCACGGTACCAGTCTGATCACCTATTTTTATGACAAGGCCAAGCAGCAAAAGGGCGAAGACGCCGTCAAGATCGAAGACTTCAGATATCCCGGACCGAAACCCCAGACCCGGGAGGTGGCGCTCGTGATGCTGGCCGATGTCGTCGAGGCGGCCTCCCGGACTCTGGCCAACCCCACGCCTTCCAGAATCCAGGGCCTTGTTCAGAATTTGATCAACAAGGTTTTTTCCGACGGACAGCTCGACAACTGTGAGCTCACCCTCAAGGACCTACACAACATCGCCAAGAGCTTCAACAAAATACTCAACGCCATTCATCACCACCGCATCGAATATCCCGAAAAGCGACCGGCCACCGGCGAAAGAGGCAAAAATGGGAATTCTGATCGACAACCGCCAAAACAGCCGCCGGATTTCCCTCGCGAAAATCCGGAGAAAAGCCCGGGTCATCTTAGACGCCTTGGGCAGTCCTGAGGCGGAGCTTTCCATCCTGCTCGTCGATGATGCCGCAATCGCTCAATTGAACCGACAGTATCTGAGCCGGCCGGGGCCGACCAATGTCATCGCCTTTCCGATGCGCGAAGGCGAATTCGCAGATGTCTCGCCCCATCTGCTCGGCGATGTCGTCATCTCGGTCGAAACGGCCGAGCGGGAAGGCAACGAGTCGGGAATGGCGTTGGAAGGCCGTTTGGAGGAACTCCTGGTGCACGGCATTCTGCATTTGTTCGGCTATGACCACGAGAAAAACACCGCTGACGCCCGGTTGATGGCGAAAAAGAGTACGGCGCTGATAGAGCTGATTCGAAAAATAAAAACTTGAAACTCGAAAACCCGGAACCAGGAATCCGCAACCCTTGGTGGCTTTAACGTAAAATCGATGAAATCCTTTAACCGGCTCAACTGACATAACTGAATTAACCGACTCGACAAACACAACCGCTTTAACCACAAAAAGAATTTTCATGCACCATGGCGGGCCGAAAAACCGTCAAGGAGATCTGATGGCGAAACTGATCGTGCAACTGGATCCGGTGGCCACACTCAGGGAAGCCGGCAAGTCAACCGTTCCCGACCCGGCAGCAGCGGCCATTCTGGCGGAATTGGGCGGTGCCGACGGCATTGCCGTCCATCTGCGAGAAGACCGGCGTACCATTCAAGATCGCGATCTGCGCGTCCTGAGAAAAGTCGTGCACACCCGGTTCGTTTTCAAAATGGCGCCGACCTCGGAGATGCTCGGGGTGGCGCTGAACATCAAACCGGACAGTGTCATCCTGCTGCCGGAAATTCGGGATAAAAATTCACCCAGGGGTGGACTCGATCTAATGGTGCACGGATCAAGTGCGGCCGAAACGATCGACAACCTCGTCAACAGCGGGATTCCGGTCGGTATATTCATTGAGCCGGATTCAGACCAGCTAAAACTGGCCCATCAGTGCAGCGCAAATATAGTGGAAATCAACACCGGCGCATATTGCGAGGCCACGACCAGCGCCAAGCGCAAGCAGGTTTTGGTCCGCATCGTAGACACCGTCAAACTGGCCTACCGCCTAAAAATAGGCGTTCAAGCCGGCGGTGGTATCGGCTTCAACACGATCGGCTCGTTTGAAGGGCTCAAGGAAATCGGCGCGTTTACGATCGGCCACGGCATCATCGCCAGAGCGGTCCTGATCGGGCTTCAAGAGGCGGTGCGCGAAATGCGGCGGCTTATCAGAGCGCTTTAGATTGATCGCCATCATCGGGAGAGCTGACATGTACCTTGTCACAGCCAATGAAATGCAGGCAATGGACCGTAGGACAATCGAAACTTTCGGTCTGCCCGGAAGAATTCTGATGGAAAATGCCGGCCGCGGTGCCGCGGCGTTCCTTACCGAGCTATTTCCCGACATTGCGGCGCGCAGGGTCGGCGTCATCGCCGGACGCGGAAACAACGGCGGCGACGGGTATGTCATCGCCCGCTGTCTATCCCAACGTGACGTGGACGTCACCGTTTTCCTGTTGTCCGAGCGCACGCGCGTGACCGGAGATGCGGTCGCCAATCTGGAGCTCTTGTCACCGCTGGGGGTTCCGGTCGTCGAAATCCCCAACCTCGAAGCGTTCGATACCGTCAGGTCATCGATGCGCGACCGGGACCTGTGGATCGATGCCATCCTGGGAACCGGTCTGCGATCGGAGGTGCGCGGCTATTTCAGTGAGGTGATCGACTTCATCAACAGCCTCGGCCTACCGGTCTTCGCGGTCGATGTTCCCTCGGGTTTGAATGCGGATACCGGCCAACCCTGCGGCACCTGCATCCGGGCCCATGCCACGGCCACCTTCGGCTTGGCGAAAACCGGGCATTTCCAATTTCCAGGAACCGCGCTGAGCGGCAAATTGCATGTGGTCGACATCGGAATCCCGCCGCATGTGATTGAAGAAGTCGCTCCGCGGCAGTTTCTGCTGACCGACCTTGATGTGCAGAATGACCTTAACCCGCGGCCGCCCGACAGCCACAAGGGGCACACCGGTCATTTGCTGGTTGTCGCCGGCGCCCCCGGTAAAACCGGTGCCGCGGCCATGGCCGCCATGGCGGCCATGCGGGCCGGCGCCGGTCTGGTCACTCTGGCGGCACCGAGCGGGATTAATCCGATTCTGGCGTCCGGGGTCCTGGAGGTAATGACCGCCCTGCTGCCAGAAAACGAGGGCGGTCGACTTGGAATGTCGGCCTACGAGCCGATTCGGGGCCTGCTCGCGGGCAAGCGCTGCCTGGCGGTTGGACCGGGTTTGGGACAGGCCCCGGACACCAGGGAACTCTTGCAGCGGCTGGTCGCCGAAAGCCGCCTGCCATTGGTGATCGATGCAGACGGCTTGAACAATCTGGCCGGGGCCACCGCAATCCTCAAGGAGCACGCGGCGCCGGTTGTCCTGACACCTCACCCCGGCGAAATGGCGCGCCTGGCGGATACAACGGTCGCCGCAGTTCAATCCGACCGTATTACTTGCGCCCGCGAATTTGCCCGGACCTTCAATGTCCACCTTGTCTTGAAAGGGGCCCATACCGTCATCGCCCACCCGGACGGTTTCATATTTATCAATTCGACCGGTAATTCAGGCATGGCCTCAGGGGGCATGGGAGACGTGCTGACCGGTCTGATCGCCGGTTTTATAACCCAGGGTTTTCCAATCTCAGCCGCCTGCCACCTCGGCGTTTACCTGCACGGAGCCGCAGCGGACCGCCAGTCCAAGCGCAAAGGACCTTGGGGTTACCTGGCATCGGATGTCATCGCAGGCATACCGTCTGAAATCAGACGGCTCCTGGTGCAATGACGTTAGCCCTCGGCAGATGGAACCGCCCTGATCTCTATCGGCGACAGCCCGAGTAAAAGGAGAGCCGTCACGCAATGAAGCGCTTCTCTTTCGAAACGACAACCCACTCGGCCGAAGAGACCCGGGCGTTCGGCGAAAGACTCGGGCGGCACCTCACCGCCGGAACGACAATCGCCCTCATCGGTGATCTCGGCAGCGGAAAGACGGTTTTCGTCCAGGGCATAGCAAGGGGCTTGCATGTACCGCCCGATTATTATATTACCAGCCCCACTTTTACCCTGATCAACGAATACCCGGGAAGACTGCGCCTGCACCATATCGACCTGTATCGCATCGAAGATCCGATAGAAATCGAAGAAATCGGTGTGTACGAAATTCTGAGCGGTAATGGGGTAGCCGTTATCGAATGGGCCGAGCGGCTTGGCGCCGAACTGCCGGCGCAGCACATTTGCGTTCATTTGGAGATGTCAAACGACCATGCGCGTCACATGACGATCACGGCTGCGGGATCGGCTGCAGTCGCCATACTGAAGAATACCGTCAACATTCACTGAGGATGAAAAATGGGTTTGATTGTACAGAAATACGGTGGTACGTCGGTTGCGGACATCGAGCGGATCCGCAATGTGGCCCGACGGGTGGCAAGGACATTCGACGGCGGTAACGACGTGGTGGTGGTAATTTCGGCCATGGCCGGTGTCACCGATGGGTTGATGAGGATGTCCGCACAAATCAGCGAAAATCCCCAAAAACGCGAGCTGGATGTTCTCCTGGCCACCGGAGAGCAGACGACCGCCGCACTGCTGGCGATGACCTTATGCGCCATGAACTACCCGGCCCGATCTTTGCTCGGGTTCCAGGCCGAGGTCCGCACGGACTGCGACTACGGTAACGCGCGTATCGTGGACATCGGCACCGACCGCATCCGGCAGCTGATGACCGGACGCACCATCGTCGTGGTGGCCGGTTTCCAGGGCTGTGATCCGGAAGGCAATATCACCACCTTGGGCCGCGGCGGCTCGGATACCTCGGCGGTGGCCATTGCGGCCGTACTTAGGGCCGACTCCTGTGAAATCTACACCGACGTCGACGGTATTTACACCGCCGACCCGAACATCTGTCCCCGCGCTCGCAAGCTCAAGGTCGTTTCCTACGACGAGATGCTGAATATGGCCAGTTTGGGCGCCAAGGTATTGCAGATCCGGTCGGTCGGCTTCGCTAAGAAATACAACGTTCCCGTGCATGTCAGGTCATCTTTTAATGGAGAGGAAGGCACAATGGTGGTGAACGAAGAGTCCGGTATGGAAAAACTGATTGTCACCGCGGTGACGCACGACAAGGACCAGGCCCGCATCACCTTGAAAAAGGTTCCGGATCAACCGGGAATTGCGGCCAAGATCTTCACGCCCATTTCCGAGGCACAGATCGTCGTGGACACGATCATTCAAAATACCCGTGCCGGAGGCAAGACGGACCTGACCTTCACGGTCCCCGAGTCCGATTTTCCCCGCGCAATGGAGATCGAACGGGAAGTGGCCCGGAAAATCGGCGCCGAAGAAGTGTTCGGCGGCAAAGACATCGCCAAGGTATCGGTCATCGGCGTGGGTATGCGCAATCACTCCGGTGTGGCCTCGACCATGTTCAATGCTCTGGCCAAGGAAAACGTCAACATCATCATGATCAGCACGTCTGAAATCAGGATCTCCTGCGTGATCGAAGAAAAATATACCGAGCTGGCCGTCCGGGTCCTACACTCGGCTTTCGGACTGGACCGTGAAGACAAAGAGTTTACGGAAAAATAAGATCGTCATTTTTAAGTGAGCCCTAATAGCCTCCGGCGGTTTAAACATAATGAAAAAATTCAGTCCCGATCAGCTGCTGACCGTCCTGGTCCTCGGTCTGTTGATTCTCGGCGTTATCCTCTATCGACGGCTGTCGTTTTTCTAATATTTTCAATCGATCGCTCCCAAGCGACCCGTACCGAAAAGCAAAAACGGGTCGAAAGACAAATCATAACGACCCGGTTAGACGCGTAAATACGCCGCGTCGTCAGTTGACAACCATCGTCAAAGCCGGTACTTTTGCTCCCTTATGTCAAACCGCATGAAAAATGGCTCGGAGGACAGTTTGAATTGGACAAGTTAATCCCAAAACGGATGTTTTTCTCCAAGGGTGTCGGCTACCATCGCAACAAGCTCCAGAGTTTCGAGTTGGCGCTGCGAAATGCCGGCATCGAGAAGTGCAATCTGGTCTACGTGTCGAGCATTTTCCCGCCGGATTGTAAGATCATCTCGCGCACATCCGGCATCGAAGAGCTGAAGCCGGGTCAGATCACCTTCGTGGTTCTGGCGCGTGAAGACACGAACGAACCCAATCGCCTGGTGTCAGCCGCCGTCGGCCTGGCACGCCCCAAAAACCACCATCAGTACGGGTATATCTCCGAGCACCACGCCTTCGGTGAAACCATGAAAAAATCGACCGACTTCGCCGAAGACCTGGCGGCGACCATGCTGGCATCGACATTGGGAATCGAACTCGATCCGGATGTGGCCTGGGACGAACGCAAGCAGGTTTACAAGGTCGGCCAGCGCCTGTTTGTCACCCGCAGCGTCGCCCAGTCGGCCAAGGGTCACAAAGACGGCCTCTGGACCACGGTCATTGCCTGCGCGGTCATGTTGATGACGTAAAAACGGTTTAGTCCCGCCTATCGCGGCGGGATTGAGCCCGTTTGGCCCGTTAGACCCGTTTGGGTTGGTTCGCCGGTCAACCGGCTCAACGGGCCCAACCGGCCAAACCTATTAACAAGGGACATCTTCCTCATGCCGCACCATTCGATGTTCAAGGATCATCCTGACATTGTACCCCCCGCGCTTGCCCCGGACATGTCGGTTGTCGATCTGGTCGACGTGCTTGGCCGGACATCGTTTGAGGCCCGCAATGTGCACCGCGCGGCCCGGCTATTCGAACGCATGGTCTCCGACAACGACGTAATCTGGCTCGGGATCGCGGGCGCCGGCGTTGCCGGCGGCATGGGCGGCATGATCATCTCGCTGATCGAAGCCGGTATCATCGATGTCATCTGTTCGACCGGTGCCCAAGTCTACCACGATCTTCACTTTGCCTTCGACCTGCCGGTCAAGGCGATACCGCCGATTTGGGACGACGACGCGCTTAGACAGCACGGCGACACCCGCATCTACGACATAGGCATTCGCGACAAGGAAACCCTCGAAGCGCAGGATGCCATCATTCGCCGATTCGTCCGCGAATGTCACCGGGAGCATCTCTCCGGGAGACCGCTCTCCAGCTGGGAATTCAACCGGGCCCTCGGAAAATGGGCGCTCCAACACGCCAAATATCCACAACGCAGTTTCGTCGCCGCCGCCGCCGAACACGAGGTCCCCATCTTCTGGGACTCGTTGGCCAATCATTCGATCGCCATGAATCTGGTCTTGACCGACCGCAGCGGGCTGCCGATCAGCCTGTCCGCGCAAAAAGACATCTTCGATTCGGCGGCCATCGTCTTCTCCTCCGAACAGACCGGTTTCATCGAACTGGGGGGAGGAGGACCCAAGAACTTTATTCAGCAGACCAGCCCCACCATCAGTCAGATCCTGGGCATCAATTTCGAAGGCGCCGACCGCGGGCTCCAAATCGGCACGGCCATCGAGAGGGAGGGCAGTCTGTCCGGCTGCACCTTCAGCGAGGCGGTGACCTGGGGCAAGTACCGCTCCGTGGATGAAGAAAAGATGGTGCAAATCTGGGGGGAATACAGCGTCATCTTTCCGATCCTGGCGGCTTATGTGCTTGCAAAATGCGCCAAACGACCGCTGAAACAAATCGCCACGCAACTGATGCAGTTTGCCGAGAAGCTGGAGCAGGCCCGTTGAAAACCGATCCGCAACCGTTTCTCAATCCCGACCCCGAATACACCGCGCTCGAAACCGCCGCCGTCGTGATCCTGCCGATCCCTTACGAAGGCGGCGTGAGCTACGGCACAGGTGCCGCCGCTGCACCTGCAGCGGTTATCGCGGCATCGCACCAACTGGAGTTCTACGATGAGGTGCTGAAGGCCGAGCCCTTTAGAATGGGCATCGCGACGGTAATGCCGCCCCGTCTGGGCTCGGATCCCGCCAAGGTGCAGGCGGCTGTGTACCGGTCGGCCAAAGAACTGCTCGATTCGAGAAAGTTCGTGGTACTGATCGGTGGCGATCACTCGGTCAGCGGTCCATTTGCCCAGGCCCTGAAAACAGTGCACGGCTCTCTTTCCGTGATCCAGATCGACGCCCACGCCGATCTCAGGAACAGCTATGACAACAGCCGCTTCAGTCATGCCTGCGTGATGGCGCGCATCCGAGAAATGACCACCGATACCCTTCAGTTCGGTATCAGGAGCATGTCCTTGGAAGAAGCGCAACGCATCGAACGGGAAAATATAGCGGTGTGCACGATGTCGTCTTACCGCACCGGGGCTTTCGACATCGATGCGGCCCTGGCCGGACTGCCGGACCCGGTTTTTTTAACCATCGATGTGGATGCGTTCGACTGGAGCGTCATCCGCAGCACCGGTACGCCCGAGCCGGGCGGATTTACCTGGGACGAGGCTCTGTATCTGCTGAAAAAGATATTCGAGCGCAAAAATGTGGTCGCCTTCGACGTGGTTGAACTCTCATCCGCCCCTCAGGACCTGAATTCACCCTTCGCGGTAGCAAAACTGATTTATAAACTGTTGGGGTTCAAACTGTCCGGTAAGGTCCGCGATAAACGGCTCGACTGGCCCGCAAAACCGCGGGGGTCTGTTTTCGACGACGGTCGGTGACGTTATGGTCGCTGATAGTGTTTGGTCACACATAAATCGACTTATCAATAAATATTGCCAAATCCCGCGAGTTTTTCTATCCGGTACGCTATCGCCACCGCCGCATATCCTGTCATACGCCGGAGGAGGTGCCCTGCAAGCGAGCCAAAATCCGGCCTAATCTTGCAAAATTGTTTCTTGCCGCGCCCCTTATCCGGTTGACAGGGCCTGCGCAATTTCTGTGTTCGTCCTCTCGACCGCACGGGCGATATCGACGGCACCCAGCAGGGGGCGGCCGATGACCAGAAGGTCCGCGCCTCGTCTGATGGCGTCCGCCGGTGTGGCCGTCCGTTGCTGGTCGTCATCTTCCCGGTACCAGCTCGGTCGGATCCCGGGGCAGATCTTTTTAATGTCGAGAGCTTGGATCGATTCCAAGTCCGTCGCCGAACAGACGAGATAGGCATACCGCGACACGGCCTCGGCTGCCATCTGCGCCACCATCTGCTGCGGGATCTCCCCCCGATAGTACCGCCTGAAATCCTCCCGGCCCATCGATGTCAGGATGGTGACGCCGGCGATGTGATCCTTTGGCAGCCCTTGGGCGACCGGGTCGTAGCCGGAAGTGCAGTGAACCGTCGTGATATCGGCACCGGCCGTCAAGTGAAGCCTCAAAGATTCCGTCATGGCGCTGGGAATGTCGTAGAGCTTGAAGTCGAGCATAACCCGTCCATAACGCTTGATGTCGGGTATAACCGTCAGGCCGCGGTCGAGCACACTGCGGCGTATTTTGTAGCCCCACACCAGACCTTCGGTTCGGCGCATGATGTCTCGGGCCTGGTCCCACTGAACGTGGTCGAGCGGAAGGATAATACGGTTGTCCATCACCCTCTCCTTGCCTGTTGGGTCAACCTTTCAAAAATCGGCGTCCATCGGCGGTCCTGTTTTCCACACGGACACCGATCAAAGTGCGACTCGATGGCCGGACGATGCGCTGTAGCAAAACATTGATCGGCGCGATCTTTCGGAGACAATCGATTAAAACGAAGGAACTCGTTACCCGTAAAATAACCGGAGCGTCTCTCCGCCTCCAACATCGGCATCCCGGCGCAGGTGATACAATAGACGAAAATAGCGTTCACATAAAGCCCTTTTGGGATCGACTCCTTTTGAGTTAGAAATCTATTGATTTAAAGTACTTTTGAATGGTATAAAGTAATACTTTAGTCGTCGTTAAAATGCTCGCCCACCATTTATCAGAACTGAATTCGCATGAGTTTCGCAATGCCAAAACAGACCATACCGTCGGGCGGTTATTGGCTGGGACACTCCCAGTCGATTTTGCTGCAGGCCTTTCTCGGGACCTGCGTGGGCGTCGCCTTGTTCGATGCCAAAAGTGGCGTCGGCGGAATGATTCACCTGCTGCTGCCCGAGCCGGTGGGGGGCGGCATGGAACAGGCCGACACCCGTTACGCCACTACCGGCATACCTTTCTTTCTCGCGGCGCTGAACGAAGCCGGCGCCGTCCGGGATCAACTGACGGCGGTCATTGCCGGCGGCGCGCTTGTCGGTCCCCTGAGCGCTGCCGATCTTGACCTCAACATCGGCGGTCGCACTGCCGAGCTGGTCGAGTCGATTCTGTCTGATGAAGGCATTCCAATCGTTCACTCGGAAACCGGCGGGTTTTTTACCTGTTGCCTGCAGCTCGACATGGAGAACTGGTCATTTCGCATCGAGCCGTTGGGCCAAGAAAAGAGCGCCGTCAGAGAATCCGGGCGCCTGCCCGATCCGGCGGAAATCCAACGGGCCACGGAGAAGATCAAGCCGATACCGCAGGTGGCCCTGAAAATCCTTCATATGATCGATGCGGGCGCCGACAACATCAAGCCGATTGCAGAGGAGATAAAAAAGGACCAGGTCCTGAGCGCCCGAACCCTTCAACTCTGCAACTCGGCAATGTTTGCCAAGAAAAACAGGATCGAATCCCTGGACCACGCGCTCGTCTTTCTTGGGGAGAACCTATTTATCAAAATGATCATATCGGCCGCAGTTAATGAATTTTTCGATGCTTCCGGTAATGGCTACTCACTGTGCATGGGCGGCCTCTTTCACCACGCCGTCGGCGTGGCGCTGACCGCCGAAAAAATCGCCCATTTTGCAGGCAAGGCATCTTTGTCGACGGCTTATACGGCCGGGCTTCTGCATGACATCGGCAAGGTGGTGCTCGATCAATTCATTGCAAACGCCTTTCCGCTCTTTTACCGAAAATTAAATTGTGAAGAAGCGTATTCGAGCGCGATCGAAAGAGAAATTTTCGGCACCGATCACACCGCAGTCGGCCGCACGCTGGCTGAAATGTGGGCTTTTCCGGAATCCTTGACTGCCGTGATTGCCCATCACCACCAACCCGAAAAATCGTTGCAGCACACTGAACTGGCGCACATCATCTTCCTGGCCGATCTTCTCATGGCCAGATTCAATACCGGTCTCGAGCTGGAAGGGATGAGCAGCGGATCGATTGAAACCCGCCTAAAACGGGTCGGCCTGAAACCCGAAAATCTCGTAGAAATCATCGATCTCATCCCGCAGAGTTTGTTCGATTATGAAGCGGAAAGTGCCCCGGTGGCCGGAGGATAAAAACGCTTAATGCATCTCACCCAGCAACAGAAAGAGGCTTTACGGAATCTGCCGGCAGTCGACCATGTCCTCGAACTCTCCAAATTCGACCCGTTTTTTAAAGAAGTCCCCCGATCGGTTCTCATCCGATCCATCCGATCCGATCTCGACAACCGACGCCGGCAAATTATCGAGCAGGACCCTGCACACATCGACGAACTTTTAGCTGACGCGGCCGTGGTGACCGGCGTCAAGGATTTGGTCCGGCAGGCGCAGTCGTTGAACCTTCGGAAAACTGTCAATGCCACCGGAATCGTCATCCATACCAATCTCGGCCGCTCGCTGCTGGCTGAAACCGCCATCGAGCACCTTTGCGCAGTCGGCCGCCGGTATTCGAATCTCGAATTCGACCTCGAAAAAGGCCGGCGCGGCTCACGATACGCCAATGTGGAAGACCTCATCTGTGAAATCAGCGGCGCCGAGGCCGCCATGGCGGTCAACAACTGCGCCGGGGCGGTCTTGCTCGCGCTGGAGACGATGGCCGCCGGCAAAAAGGTCATCATCTCCCGGGGGGAACTGGTGGAAATCGGCGGTTCATTCCGCATTCCGGATGTCATGGCCAAGAGCGGCGGCATTCTATGCGAAGTCGGTACCACCAACCGCACGCACCTCCGTGACTACGAGAACGCCATCGACGAACAATGCGCATTGCTGCTGAAAGTTCATCAAAGCAACTACAGTGTCGTCGGATTTTCGGCCGAGGTCTCGCTCAAGGAACTCGTCGCTTTGGGTCAGAAACACCAGATTCCGGTCATGGAAGACCTGGGCAGCGGCACATTCATCGATTTTTCACGCTACGGGCTTTTGAAAGAGCCGACGGTGCAAGAATCGGTGTCGGCCGGGGTCGACATCATCACCTTCAGCGGAGACAAGCTTCTCGGCGGTCCCCAGGCTGGTTTGGTTGTCGGAAAAAAGACCTGTGTCGACCGGATCAAAAAGAATCCGATCACACGCGCACTGCGGATCGACAAGCTGACTCTGGCTGTCCTGGAAAGCACCCTGCGATTGTATCGGGATGAAGAAACGGCAGTACAGGCAATCCCCACCCTGCGCATGATGTTGCAACCGATCGCGACCCTGGAGGAAAAAGCCGGGCGCCTGAAAAAAATGCTCGAAAGCTCCGGGTGCAGCCGCTTGACGGTCGCGTCGCTTGACATCGTTTCACGGCCCGGCGGCGGCACACTGCCGTTGTTGGAACTGCCCAGCAAGGGCCTGGGTATAACAGTCGACGGTCTGTCGGCCAACGCCATCGAAAAAAGCCTGCGCCTGAGTTCACCCCCGATCATCGGCAGAATCGAGGATGACAAGTACGTCATGGACATGCGAACCCTTCAGGACGACGAGCTGGAGATTATCCGGAGCGCAATTGAAACGCTATTGACCTAAGGAATGGTGATGACGCAAAAACCGAATCGACTGAGCCCCGATGCCACCGAGGCCCGCAACTTTCTCCTCTCGAAGGCCCGGTCCGAAGCCGTTCCCCGGCCGGCGTGTGTCGTCGAGCCGGACAAAAATGCCAAAGCACTGGAGCTGGCCTACCCCTACCTTCTCAGCGGCAAATCTCTAATTGTCCGCGCCATGAGCAGCCTGGAAGACGTCTCAGAATTTGCGGCGGCCGTTGTTCAAATCGACGCCTGCCGGCTCGCCGACGGCCCCGTCGACGCCGAACCCGAGCCGGACATCCGGACAACTGTGGCCCGCACCATAGAGAGAGCTTGTCGATCGGTATCCGGTCTCTGGGGACTGCTCGACTCAACCGCCTTCGGATGTTTTCTGCCCGGCGGCAACCCGACGTCGACACTTGCATGGGCCGAAGAGATCAAGAAATCAGTGGCGGCCGAGGACGGCCCCTCCGTTACGATCGGCCTGGCCTTTTTTCCGACCCTCGACTATCCCAAGGACAAAATCCTCGACAATGCCCGCAAGGCCCTCGAGCACGCAAAATTCTTCGGGCCCGACAGCCTGATCTCCTTCGATGCCATCAGTCTCAACATCAGCGGCGACAGGCTCTACGACGAGGGCGAATACCAGAAAGCCATCGACGAATACGAGACAGCCCTGAAGCTCGATCCGGCGAATGCGAACCTTCACAACAGCCTGGGTGTCTGCTACGGCGTGACCGGCGAATTCGTGAGCGCCCTGACGCAATTCAAGGAAGCCATGGCCCTTGATGCCGAAGAGGCCCTGGCCCATTACAATGCCGGCCTTGTCCACCTGCTGTTGGACGAGCGTGACATAGCCCGAGCCCACCTGCTCGAAATCGACAATCGGCCCCACAACCTTTTCGAGGTCAGATTGCAACTGGGCAAACTCTACCTCGAAGACGACCAACCTGAAAAAGGGTTGATCTATCTCGAAAAAGCCGCCGCCATGCAGCCGCAATCGAGCGCCGCCCTCGCCCTTATCGGAGAATGTTGTGCCGCCCTCGATAGACGCGACGAAGCCGTTGCGGCCTATAAAAAATCGCTGCGGCTCAACGCCAATGACGCCGCTTCCCTCTCCGGACTGGGCTGGTTGTATCATGTCATGGGAAAAAACGCCGATATTGCAAAGCTTTTTTGTCGGCACAGCACGGCGATCGCTCCGCGAAACGCTCTCTTTCACCATCGACTCGGCTGCCTGTATTTGAAAGAAGACCGGCTGTCGGAAGCCCGTGACGAATTTCAGAAAGCCATCGATCTGGGGCGTGATTCCGCCGCGCAACTCGCGGAAGTACAAAGCCGGCTTTTGGACAAAGCCTCCTGACCATGGAAAACCTTATCCTGTCCATCCTGGCTGAAAGCCTGGCGGTCAAAGACCGCTCCGTAAAGGAAAACCTGGACAAACTCAACACCGGCGCCCAACGCCTGGCCGAATGCCTGGCCTCCGAGCGCAAGGTGCTCATTTTCGGAAATGGCGGCAGTGCAGCCGACGCCCAGCATATAGCAGCCGAATTCGTCAACCGTTTCGCTATCGAACGTCCGCCCCTGGCGGCCATCGCCCTCACAACCGACACATCGATTCTCACCAGCATCGGCAACGACTATCGTTTTGACGACATTTTCTCCAAACAAATCCACGCCCTGGGTAAAAAAGGCGACGTCGCCTGGGCCATCAGCACCAGCGGCAATTCGTCAAACGTGTTGCAGGGCATCGAGGCGGCCGGGGAAAAAGAGATGGCAACCATCGCCATGACCGGCCGCGGTGGCCGGCTGGCCGCGAAGGCCGACCTGTCGCTGACCGTGATGTCTGATTCGACCGCCCGCATCCAGGAGACCCACCTGATTATGGCGCACATACTCTGCGAGTTGGTGGAGCGCATCCTCTTTCCAAAACACTTCAAAAAATAGAACCTTGATTTTTTCAGCGGGTTGATTAAGATACGGTTTTCCTTTTTCTTAAAACACTTATGGCTTTGCCGTATTCAAGGAGATCCTGTCATGCCGATTTACGAGTATCACTGCCTGAAATGCAACGAGGATTTCGAGTGTCTGGTGTTTGGTAACGAGCAGCCGGACTGCCCGGCCTGCAAGAGTGCCGATGTGTGCCGTCTGATGTCGACCTGCGGCTTTGTCAGCAAGGCGGGCGGCGGCCAGACGGTTACCAGGTCGGCCGGGTCCTCCTGCAGCGGGTGTTCGGGAACCAGCTGTTCAGGCTGCGGCCACTGATCATGAAAAGTGTTTTCAGAATCGGGACCAGAAAGAGCGCCCTGGCTCTGTGGCAAGCCAACTGGGTTCAGTCGGAACTGCTCAAACACTTCCCTTCCCTTTCGATTCAACTCGTCACCATCACCACCAAAGGCGACAAAATACTCGACGTCCCGCTGGCCGACGTCGGCGGCAAGGGACTTTTCGTCAAAGAAATCGAAGAGGCTCTCCTGGAGGATCGAATCGACCTGGCGGTCCACAGCATGAAGGACATGCCGGCCGACTTGCCGCAGGGGCTTTGTATCGGTCCGATCCCCGCGCGTGAAAATCCCGCCGACGTTCTCATCTCCAGGAAAGACACGCCTTTTGCTCGATTGGCCCTTTCCGCCCGAATCGGCACCAGCAGCCTGAGGCGGGCGGCACAGTTGCGCTGTGCGCGCCCCGATATCGAGATCGTAGCGCTGCGGGGCAATGTGGACACCCGCTTGAGAAAACTGGATGATCCGACCGAAAAACTCGACGCGATCGTTCTGGCGGCCGCCGGCGTCCGGCGGCTCGGACTGGCGCATCGCGTCACCGAGCACCTCCACGAAACGCTCATGCTGCCGGCGGCCGGCCAAGGGGCCCTGTGCATCGAAATCCGTCAGGATGACCGTGCCGTCGCCGAAAAACTGGACGTGCTGAACCATACGCCGACGCGCCTGGCCGTACTGGGCGAACGGTCTTTTCTGCATCGCCTGGAAGGCAGCTGCCAAGTCCCTATTGCCGCCCACGGCACGATCACCGGCGACCGGTTGAATTTGGAAGGGCTGGTTGCCGATATCGACGGCCGAGCCGTATACCGGGATCGGCACAGCGGTCCGGCGCACACCGCCGAGGCAGTCGGGCGCGAACTCGCAGAACGGCTCCTCGCCAGGGGAGCCGGCAAGGTCCTGGAGAAACTGGCCGCTTATGGAAAATAATCCGTCAAAAGGAATGGTTTACCTGGTGGGTGCAGGCCCCGGAGATCCGGGACTGATTACCGTCAGGGGGCTCGAGATCATCCGCAGCGCCGATGTGATCGTATACGATTACCTAGCCGCACCGACCCTGCTGCGGCATGTCCGTGAGAACGCCGAAATGATATACGTCGGCAAGAAAGGCGGCGACCACACACTTTCACAGGACGGGATCAACGCCCTGATCGTCGCAAAGGCAACGGCGGGTGCGAGCGTTGCCCGCTTGAAGGGAGGCGACCCCTTTATTTTTGGCCGCGGGGGCGAGGAGGCGGAAGTACTGATCGAGGCAGGCATCCCGTTTGAAATCGTGCCGGGCGTCACCTCCGCCATTGCCGCCCCGGCTTATGCCGGCATCCCCCTGACCCATCGACAGTACGCCTCGACCGTCGCCTTCATAACCGGCCACGAGGATCCTGAAAAGGAGACGTCGACCATCGACTGGGCCGCATTGGCGAAGGGAATCGGGACCCTGGTTTTCCTGATGGGCGTGAAAAACCTGTCGCAGATCACCGGCAGCCTGGTCCGGCACGGCAAACCGACCGACACGCCGGTGGCGCTGGTCCGTTGGGGCACGACACCACGCCAGCAGACGGTCTCCGGCACTCTTGCGACCATCGTGGAGCGCGTCAAGCAGGCCGGCCTCAAGGCCCCGGCCATCATCGTGGTCGGTGACGTGGTGCAGCTGCGGGACCGGATGAAGTGGTTCGACTACCGGCCGCTCCTCGGAAAACGCATTGTCGTGACCCGCGCCCGGGCCCAGGCCAGCGACCTGATTCGACAGCTCTCCGAACTGGGCGCCGAATGCCTGGAACACCCCACCATAACGATCGAACCGCCGGTCGACTGGGCGCCTCTGGATAAAGCCCTGGATCGTATCGACGAATACGACTGGCTTATCTTCACCAGCGTCAATGGCGTTAAATTCTTCTTCGAACGTCTGTTCAGCCGGGGTCGGGATGTCAGGGCCCTGGGCCGGATCAGCACCGCCGCCATCGGTCCGGCTACCGCCGCGAAACTCCTTGAATTCGGATTGACCAGTGACATCCTTCCGGAAAGCTACCGGGCGGAATCGGTGGTGGCGGCTTTTGAAGAGAAAGACGTCGCCGGCCAAAAAATCCTGCTCCCGCGGGCGGCCGAGGCGCGACCGATCCTACCCGAAAAGCTGTCGGAAATGGGGGCCGCGGTCGATGAAGTCCCCGTTTACCGCACGCGTCCAGCCGCCGATCGGGCAGAGCGGCTGGTCGAACGGCTCGAGAGCGGATCCATCGACATGATCACCTTTACCAGTTCATCCACGGTAACCAATTTCAAATCACTATTGCCCCGGGAACGCTTCGACGACCTGATCAAGCAAGTCACCATCGCCAGCATCGGCCCCGTCACTTCGGAGACCGCCCGAAAACTGGGATTCGATGTCCACCTCACCGCCGACAGCTTCACGATCCCCGGGCTGGTCGAATCCATCGTGCAACACTACCGTGAATAGAAACTTGAAACTCGAAACCCGAAACTCAAAACCGGTAGCCTGCAAAGAAAATTGAAACTCAGAAACCGCATCCCGCAGCCATTGGCGCCTCAAAGCCATGAAAGGTTGACAATAACGTCCAATTTGAAGCCGGGCCGTTCTCTGTTTGACAACATCGCAAAGTGGCGCTAATTTCAGCCTGAACTATGGGAAACGCTCACAACTCTTTGGGCCAACACGATGCATGAAGATGACGCTGCGGAGCGGGTAGGTCTGGTTGAGGGAAGCTGATTCTCAACAAAAGAAGACGAACCTTCACCTATGTTGGGTTTCGCTTACCTCGACCCAACCTACGTCTCTTAGAACCTGTCGGTAGCGAGTTTCAGCCGTCTTTCGCAACCGCTTTTCCGGACGGAGACGCCACCACTGGTTACAGAGTTGCGGGTCCCAAGTTTCGAGTTTCTATTTTCGTGCTAAAGGAAGCATTCCGAATGTCGTCTCATCGGCTTGTCGACCGTTATAATCGCCACTTGAACTACCTGCGGATTTCGATCACCGATCGCTGCAATTTGAGGTGTGTTTATTGTGTCCCACCGGATCAGATCCCCCGGCTGCCTCACGCGGACATTCTGCGCTACGAGGAGATTTTACGCATCGTCCGGGTCGGCGTCGATCTGGGCATCTCCAAGATCAGGATCACCGGCGGCGAACCGCTGGTCCGCAAGGGCGTCTGCGAATTCCTGGCCGCCATATCCCAATTGGCCGGTCTGGAAGAAGTGACTCTGACAACCAATGGTGTGCTGCTCGAGGAAAACATCGGATGCATCCGGGATGCCGGCATCCGGCGGATCAATGTCAGCCTGGACACCCTGCGGAGGGACAAGTTTGCCGACATAACCGGCAGGGACGATTTCGGCAAGGTCTGGAACGGCATCACAGCGGCCAGAAAGGCCGGTATCAATCCCATCAAGCTGAATGTGGTCGCCTTGCGCGGCACCAACGACGATGAATTTCTCGATTTCGCCCGCCTCACCCTCTTGCACGCCTTTCACATCCGCTTCATCGAATACATGCCGATCGGAAAATCGCGTGTTCACTTCGGGCCGCCGATATTGGTCCCTGAAATAAAGCGCCGTATTGCGTCGATCGGTCCCCTTATACCGATCGAGAATAATCCCTCAGATGGACCTGCCGAGCGCTTTAAACTCGAGGGGGCTGTCGGCGAAATCGGTTTTATCAGCGCGATGAGCCACCATTTTTGCAGCAGCTGCAATCGGCTGCGCCTGACGGCCAGCGGCCAGCTGCGCCCGTGCCTCTTATCGGACCACCAACTCGACCTGAAGGGTCCCTTAAGGGCCGGTGAATCGGATGAAAAACTAGCGCAGATTTTTCGCCGGGCGGTTGAAAAAAAACCATCGGATCATGATCTGGCAGTCAACGAACCGTCCGGGGTTTCCTGTCAGATGTCTTCTATCGGTGGTTGATCCCTATTCATCGTTCAAAGCAGTCGCACCTCCGCCACACTGCCGCCGCTCACCGCGGCCGGACCTCCCCTGAAGCGTGTTAACCTGTTGACCTTTATCGTCATTGCGTATTATACGGAGTCTTGAGCCGCACGTTTTGACAACCATCATAAGCCGCAAAAGAGCGCAGGGAGGTTAAGTGATGTCGACCGCACCTTTCATCTATCGCCGCAACCTTGTTATCACAGGCCTTATCTTTGCCTTTCTGGTGGCCGGTTGTGCCCAAACCACTAAAAAGCCTACAGAGCCAAAAGTTGCCGATGCCGCGACGCTGAGGGTGGGAGTGACCACCACTTCACCCCCATTCGTTTTCAAACAGTCCGGGGAGATCGTGGGTCTGGACGCCGAAATGGCACGCGAATTTGCACGCTTTATCGGCAAAACACCTCGTTTCGTCGAACTCAAATGGGACGACCAAATTCCCGCCCTGCTGGATAATCGCATCGACATCATCATGTCCGGAATGTCGATCACGAATATGCGCAAGATGAGCATCGCTTTCAGCCAGCCATACTACAGGTCAGGCCTGATGGCCATGGTCCGAAAGTCGGAGGCCAATCGTTTTCCGGTAGACTTTTACGGCCTGCTCGGCCAGGCGCCCGCAATGCGCTTCGGTGTCGTCAAGGGCACAACCGGCGAAGCCTATGTGAACGATAATTTTCAATCTGCCCAGAGGATCACCGCCTATGAAACGACCCGCGAGGCACTCGACGCGCTGCTGACGCCTGTGTTGGTGAACAGGATCGACGTGTTCATCCAAGACGGACCGATCTTGCTCATGCTGCTGGCGGAAAATCAATCGGCGGATTTAACGGTGTTGCCCTCACCGCTGACCAACGAGTATCTTGCCTGGGGAATGCGTAAAACCGACCCCGGACTGAAGGAATCCGCCGATCGTTTTCTTGACAGCATCTCCTCGAGCGGCCAACTCGAACGAATCGTTCGGCGCTGGCTCCCCTACTCCGAGCAGTAACGTACCGATTAAATCGAACGCGAATAAGACGCTTAGAATGGGCACGGAAAAGGATCAAAACATGAAGACCGCCAGATACCCTTGGGTGCTATATGTATTCCTTACCGCAATTGCCTTAACGGTTTCCGGCGGGTTTACTTCCTTCGACCCCACGACCTTTCGGGCCGAGGCCGCCCAGCAGATGGTCTTCAAGCCCCAGAAAGTAAAAAGCAAACCGGCGCCGTCGGATGTCGTCCGCTTGCCCGAGCACATCGAGGCCGACAAGGTCGACGACTTCATGGCCGCGCTCAGTGACGAACAGGTGAGGCGTCTGCTGATAGAAGCCCTGAAAAAACAAGCCGCCGAAGAGGCAGCGACCGCAACGGTCAAAAAAGAAATGACCGGAATTGCCGGTTTCATTGATGCCGTCAGGGCAAAGGTCGACCTGATCCGCCTGCGCATCGAGGAACTCAAAGCGAGCGACGCCGCCAAAATGACGGAAATCCCCTCTCTCTATTCCTATCTGGGAAAGGGGGAACGGGACGCCAACTCGACCGGAGTCATCATCAGTGCCATCCTCGTTTTCCTGGCGGCCTTTTTCGTCGAGTTCCTCTTTTACCGCTATACGGCCGCCGTCCGCCGGCGCATCGTGGCCACGCCACCGGTCGACTGGAAGGCAAAATTGAGCGCCCTCGGTCTGCGCGGGTTGCTCGACCTTGTTTCAATCTGTGTGTTCGCTGCCGCCGTTTTGGCCATCTTTCATCTCTTCCTGGACCGTACGATGCCCCAGCGTGTGCTGGTAGCCACCTACCTGGCGGCTGTCCTTATCGTACGAGCGGCCCATCTGATCTCCCGCCTCCTGCTGGCACCACGGACACCGGCCCTGCGCATTTTGCCGCTCGGAGACGAAACGGCGCTGTACCTGCACCGCTGGATCATGGCCATTGTCGCGGTGGGCAGCTTTGGACTGCTGACCTGCGGGATTTTCCGGTTGGCCGGCACGCCCGAGGCGATTCACTTCATCATGATTTCCCTGGTCGGCCTCGTTTTGGCCATCATGCTCATCACCATGATCCTGCAGAAGCGCAAACCCGTCATGCAAGCCCTTACTGCAAACCTGCCGCAGACGAGCCTGCGCGCCCGCCTGGCGCTTTACTGGCATCACTTCGCCATATTCGGCGTCATCCTGCTCTGGATCTTCTCAGTTCTCAACCGGCTGTTGGTGGGAGATCGACCCGGCGGGTATCTCGGCATGAAGACGTTGCTCATTATTCCGCTCTACTTTCTGTTGGACTGGATTTTGAAGCGAATTCTGGAGGTGGCTTTCGGTATTGTTCAGAAACCTGACGATCTGAGCCCCGCCGCAGTGTCTAACGAGACGAGCGACCTGAGCGCAACGACAGAAAACGAGACTGAAGGAACGGAATCAAAAACAGACGCAGAGCCTGCTGACAACCATCTGGACATCGGTCGATTGAAAAAAATCGTACGCGGCGGTCTTCGAGTGGCGCTGGCGTTTTTAATGCTATTCTGGATTATGCGCATCTGGGGCGTCGAATTCAAAATCGGCGAAGAGGTAGCCCGGGCCGCCTTCGACATCCTGGTCGTCGTGCTGGTCTGCTTCGTGACTTGGGAACTGGTGAATGCCGCCATAAAACGCCGCCTTGCAAAAGAGATGCCCGAGGAAGACGAGGATGACGAAAAGGAAGAAGGCGGAAGCGGCGGTTCCCGCCTCGCGACACTGCTCGTGCTGCTGCGCAAGTTCATGCTGGCGGTCATCATCGTCTTGGCTTCCTTGATCATCTTGTCTTCCGTCGGCGTGGACATCGGGCCGCTGATCGCCGGCGCCGGTGTCATCGGCCTGGCCATCGGTTTCGGTGCCCAAACCCTTGTCAAAGACATCATATCCGGGATGTTCTTTCTGATCGACGACGCCTTCAGGGTGGGAGACTATGTGAATACCGGAAAGCAAAAAGGTACGGTGGAGAAAGTCTCCCTGCGATCGCTCCGGCTGCGCCATCCACGCGGGATGGTCTACACGATCCCCTTCGGCGACATCAGTATGGTCACAAACTTCAGTCGCGACTACATCATCACCAAGCTCGACTTTCGGGTCCCTTTTGACACGGATCTCGAGCAGGTCCGCAAACTCGTCAAGAAAAAGGTCTACCAGAAGATCATGGAGGATCCCGAGAAACTCGGTGAAAAATTGCTCGGCCCCATCAAGTCCCAGGGCGTCAGAGAACTGGACGATTCGGCCTTGATCGTACGTGTCAAATACAAAACCGCGCCCGGTGAACAGTTCGCCATCCGCAAGCAAGTCTACCGGCTGATGCAGGAAGCGTTTCAGGAAGCCGGCCTCAAATTTGCCCATCGCAATGTCACCGTCACACTGCCTCCGGAAATCGAAAAACCGCTGGCCCACGCAGACGCCGAAACCCGCGAGAAGATTTTAGAAGCCGGCGCCGCCGCCGCCGGGGCGGTTATTCAGGCCGAGGAAGAGCAAAAAGAGAAAGAATCAAAGGCGTGATCAACGCCGAAATAAGGATATTTTATTTCTGAAAACCGCAGATGTGAGCGGCTTCAATTATCGCAGCTACCCTTAGAGGGCACCCGCACGAGCTGCGTGGCATAAAAGGCGGCCGTGTACTCGGCTCCGAAACCGCTGGCAACCGGCGCGGTGACTTTACCGGCAAGAACCATGAAAAAGGCATAAAAAAAGGACATTTCACCCGGAATCGGTAAAATGCCCTCTTCTTAAGAAAATGGGACGTCTAAACGACAGTCACGTTGACCGCTGCGAGACCCTTTTGGCCCTTCTCGACGTCAAAGGTCACACGGTCGCCTTCTGCAAGCGTTTTGAATCCGGTTCCATTGATACCGGTGTGATGAACGAATACATCCGTTCCATCTTCCTGTTCGATGAAGCCGTAGCCTTTTTTTTCATTGAACCACTTTACCGTTCCATTGGCCATAACGACACCCTCCTTTCATAAAAAATTCTCATAGTCCCAAACTGCAGGTGCCACTTGGCCAAATGGATCTTCCCTTCAGTGCGAAACCGGCCCGACGGCTATTGACGGGCCCTCGATGATTAGTACTACTATACAACCGCTATTTGAATAAAATCAAGTGAATTTTAGCACGATTCAATGCCCGTGCTCCCTGCGGTATAATTCAGTGACCGCAGCAGCCACCTCGCGGCTGAAATCGGCCACTGTGCGGCTCTGGGCGGCCACAATAGTTTTATAGTCCGACCTGTCGAGGTCGACGGCGTAGGAAGATTTACGGCTCAAAATGACTTCTCTGTCGTGAGCCCGTAATATCATCCACTGCACATCCAGTTTGGTACTGTCGCCCGGATGGGCATCGAACCGGGTCACCTCGGCCGAAACCTGGAATTCGAAATCAGCATCGGGAGGCCAGGGGTAGATGAAAATATTGTCGGTCCCCAGACGTTCAACCAAGTCTTCCTTGAACACGCGCATGAAGTTGTTTTTTAAAGGTTCAGCCCAGCGGTCGAATTCGGAAAATGAGACCTCGTTAGGGCCGGTTCGAATAACGATCTGCTGCCGGTCGAGGTAATCGGGAAAGGAAACCGGCCCAATGCCGATCGACAAGCCGTCGGACGCTGCGGTTGTCGTTTGGCCGATCTCTTGATCCGGCGAGGCACTGAGCAGATAATAATTCGAACGGGGCGACGGGCCGGCGCATCCTGCGGCAAAGGCCAACAGAAGGCCGGTTGATAAAATGGTTCTCAAGATGGACCGTTTCAACATGCTGACGATCTCCCGCTTAAAACGTTCAAGGTTTTTTTAGGTTGACGATTTCCATGCGGTTGTTCCGTTCAGGGTGTTTGCGGGACGGGCCTTCGGTCATCACCACCAATTGACCGCTCAACTCCTGAACCTTGAGCCAGTTTCGAATCCAGGACCGCCAGTCGGTCGGGTGTTCCGGCTCGCAGAGCGGAAAAACACCGTAGGAAAAAAGCAGGTCCTGGCAGGTCTTCTCGTAGCTGCTTACCGCCGTAATCCAAACCGGCAGTCTGAACCGCGTGATGCGGCGGGCGGTGGCCCCGCTGTGGGTCGGAACGATGACGGCGGCGGGGGTGATCCGCTGGGAGGTGGTCACGACGCTCCGTGCGATCAGGTCGGGCAGACTCACATCCTCATCTCGATCGGATGCCGACAGTTCTTCCCGCACAGGAAAAACGGTCCGCAGGGGTTCAATATTTGCGGCAATGGTTGCCAGCATTTCTGCGGCATCCACCGGAAACTGGCCCATGGCCGATTCGCCGGACAACATGACGGCGTCGGTACCGTCCAGGACGGCATTGGCCACATCGGTGGCTTCGGCGCGGGTGGGCCGGCGGTTGGTGGTCATCGACTCGAGCATCTGCGTGGCGGTGATGACAGGCTTGCCGAGCCGGTTGGCTTTCCATATCAGTTTTTTTTGAACAATCGCAATCTGAGCGATCGGAATTTCCACCCCCAGATCGCCGCGTGCCACCATGATGCCGTCAGCCGCCTTCAGTATATCGTCGATATGATCGAGCGCGCCGGCGCGCTCGATTTTTGCAATCAGGAAAGGATCATGGCCGAGATCGGCCGCGGCTTTCCGAACGGCGGTAATGTCGGTGGCGTTCTCGACGAAGGATTGGCTGATCGCGTCGACGCCGTTTTCAAGGGCAAACGCCAGGCAATGCCGGTCGTGGTCGGTGAAGGCGCTGATGCCCAAATCGATGCCGGGCAGATTGAGGCCTTTACGGGACCTCAGCTGTCCCCCAATCAGTACCTCGCAGCGGACCTCCCTGCCGGCCGATTCCAGCACCTTGAGCTGGATGAGGCCGTCGTTCAGAAAAAGCCGGTTCCCCGGTCGCACGGCCTGCGGCAGTTCCGCAAAGGTGACCGAAACCCGGTCGACGGTCCCCTCGATCTCTTCCGTGGTCAGGGTAAAGGTGTCGCCGACCCTCAATTTGACCGGCTCTTCCGCAAACTGGCCGAGCCTGATCTTCGGGCCGGGAAGATCGGCCATGAGGGCCACCCGTTGGCCCGTGGTCCGTGAGGCCTCGCGAATTCGCCGGATGACGGCCTGGTGCTCGGCAAAATCACCATGCGAAAAATTGAGACGGGCCACGTTCATTCCGGCCCGGATCAAGCGTTCCAGGATATCCTGTGAATCGGAAGCCGGTCCGATGGTGCACACGATTTTGGTCTTGTTAAGGGGAAATGCCACGCCACCCTCCCTTTGGGTTCAGGATGTCTTCTTCAATTGGTCGGCCACGGACTGGGTGGCCTTGCGAACCGCTTCGGGGTCGCCCAGATAAGTGTGATCGATCGGCGTCAAATCGTCCTTTAGTTCGTAGACCAACGGGATTCCGGTGGGGATATTGAGGCCGACAATGTCATCATCGGCGACCTGGTCCAGATACTTTACCAACGCCCGCAGGCTGTTGCCGTGAGCCGCAATCAACACCCGTTTGCCGGCCTTGACCTCCGGGGCAATGGAGCCGATCCAGTAAGGCAGAAACCGATCCACCGTATCCTTCAGGCATTCTGACAGCGGGAGGTCTTTCGGACTGAGATCGGCGTAACGCGGATCTTTGGCGGGGTTGCGGTCGTCCTCCGGCGTCAGGGCCGGCGGCCGTATGTCATAGCTGCGCCGCCAGATGTGCACCTGCTCCATACCGTGCTTTGCGGCGGTCTCGGCCTTGTCCAGACCCTGCAGGGCGCCGTAATGGCGTTCGTTGAGCTGCCAGCTGCGGTGCACCGGGATCCACATCAACTCCATTTCTTCCATGACCAGCCATAGCGTCTTGATAGCCCGCTTCAATACCGAGGTAAAGGCAATGTCGAACCGATACCCTTCACTCTTCAATGTCCGGCCGGCCTCGACGGCTTCCCTCGTACCCTGCTCGGTGAGGGCCACGTCGGTCCACCCGGTGAAGCGATTTTCTTTGTTCCAGACGCTTTCGCCGTGGCGCAGTAGAACAAGCTGTTTCATTTATGCTCCTTTTCTTCTTGCTGACCTGCCGACACGATGACCTTTTCCAAAAAGCCGGAAGGGATTCGACATCAGTGCAGGCAGCATTCAGGTAGATAACCGCCTCATCTTCTTGAAAGCATTGATCAGTCCATTGGTCGATGAATCGTGGGACGCCACAGGCGCCTCGTCATCGAGTTCCGGCAGAATCTTGCCGGCCAGTTGTTTGCCCAACTCGACGCCCCACTGGTCGAAGCTGAAAATGTTCCAGATGACGCCCTGGACGAAGATCTTGTGCTCGTACATGGCGATCAGGCGGCCCAAGGTGCGGGGCGTTAATTTTTTAAACAAGATGGAGTTGGTCGGTTTGTTGCCCGCAAAGACCTTGTGAGGCGCCAGCTTTTCAATCTCCTCGTCCGATTTTCCGGTTTTCCGCAACTCGGCCGCCACCTCCTCCCTTGTTTTGCCGCGCATCAGCGCCTCTGTCTGGGCGAAGAAGTTGGACAGGAGGATGTCGTGATGCCGGCCAATGGGATTGTGGCTGACCGCCGGTGCCAGGAAGTCGGCCGGAATCAGCTTCGTCCCCTGGTGAATCAGCTGGTAGAAAGCATGCTGTCCGTTTGTACCCGGCTCGCCCCAGATGATCGGTCCGGTCTGACAACCGACCCGGCGGCCCCTGCGATCCACCGATTTGCCGTTGCTCTCCATGTTGCCCTGCTGGAAGTAGGCCGGAAAACGATGCATGTACTGATCGTAGGGCAGAATCACTTCGGTCTGGGCCTCGAAAAAATTGTTGTACCAGATCCCGATCAGGGCCATGACGACCGGTATGTTCTTGTCGAACGGCGCGTCTCGGAAGTGCCGGTCCATGTCGTTGGCCCCCTGCAGCAGTTCGGTAAAATTCTCGAACCCGATAGCGCAGGCGATAGAGAGCCCGATGGCCGACCACAGCGAATAGCGCCCACCGACCCAGTCCCAGAAGACAAACATATTCTCCCGGTCGATCCCGAATTCCTCGACTTTTTCGATATTGGTCGAGAGCGCCGCAAAGTGCCGGGCCACATGGGCAGTGTCGCCGGCGCGGTTCAGAAACCACTGGCGGGCCGTGTGAGCATTGGTCATGGTTTCCTGGGTCGTAAAGGTCTTCGAGGCAATCATGAAGAGCGTGGTCTCGGGATGCAGGTGCCGCAGGGTTTCGCTGATGTGGGTCCCGTCGACGTTCGACACGAAATGGACGGCCGGCTTGTCGGAATATGGTTTGAGGCACTCGGTTACCATCACCGGCCCGAGGTCGGACCCGCCGATGCCGATGTTGACGATATCGGAGATTTCTTTGCCGGTGTAACCCTTCCATTGCCCGGACCTGACTTTGCGAGAAAATGCCGCCATCCTGTCCAGAACGGCATTGACCTCGGCCATCACGTCCTGTCCGTCCACGAAAATCGGCGTGTTTTCGCGATTGCGCAGGGCCACGTGCAGAACGGCACGCTCCTCGGTTTCATTGATTTTCTCACCCGTGAACATGCTTTCGATCGCCTCTGCAAGGCCGGCCTCTTCGGCCAACTCGAAGAGAAGTTCAAGCGTTTCGCCGGTGATGCGGTTCTTGGAGCAGTCGACGAGGATATCATGGAAGCGAAAGGAAAACGCGTCGAAGCGTGCCGGATCATCTGCGAAAAGATCCGCCATACGGTTGTCTTTCATTTTCTCAAAGTGCTTGGTCAGTTTCTGCCAGCTTCGGGTCTGAAAAGGATCGATCTTGCTCAGCATGCAGAATGCCTCCTTTCTCGTTCGGTTGCCGTAAACATAACCACTTGAATCGAGGGTTCAACGCGTTCCGGCCATACGCCCCGTTCTGCCGTACCGGCATCCGGCGAGAATCGGGGTACTGCTGGCAGATGAGTTGACAGATTCTGCCAAAACATTAAAATACCGATCATCCGCTAATTTCGGCTGGGTACTCTCCACAAAAAAGGAACCGACAATGGTCGAAGACCGAATCCGCTACCGGGCGCTGCGCGAGAAAATCACGGATGCCGCGACAGCCGCCGGCCATATTCAGAACGGCACCAATCTGTTTATATCCGGCTTCACCGCAGGTTATCCCAAACTTATCCCACAGCAGCTGGTCAACCGCGTCCGTGCCGGCGAGCGGTTCAAGATCAACCTGTTTGCCGGTGCCTCTACCGGCGATGCGGTAGATGGCGTTTTGGCCGAAGCCGACCTGGTGGCCTGGCGTCGGCCTTACATGAGCAACAGGATCATGCGCGAGAAAATCAACCGCGGCGACATCAATTTTAAAGACGACCACCTTTCTCGGCTCTCGGCCGTAGTGCGCGCCGGGGATTGGGGAACCGTCGACGTAACGGTGGTCGAAGCCCTGGCGATCACCGAAAAGGGGCACCTCATTCCGACCATGTCGGTCGGCAACACCCCGAGTTACGTGAAGAAAGCCGAAAAGATCATTATCGAAATCGCGTCCGAACCACCGGAACTCGAAGGAATCCATGATATCTTCATACCCGAAGACCCGCCCTACCGCATGCCGATTCCCATATACCGTGCCGCCGACCGCATCGGCAAGCCGTTTATCGAAATGAACCCCGACCGGGTGGTAGCGATCGTAATGAGTTCCGAACAGGACAGCGCCGCTGTTTTTAAGGAACCCGATGAGATTTCCGGCCGCATCGCCGAGCTCTTGCTCGACTTCGTCCGCCACGAAATCAAAATGGACCGCTTGCCGCCGGGTCTGCCCTGGCAATCGGGAGTCGGCGATGTGGCCAACGCGGTTCTGACCGGTTTCATGGAGAACAGCTTTTTCAAGGACCTGGAATTATACTCGGAGGTGCTTCAGGACAGTGTGCTCGACCTGGTCGATATCGGCAAGGTACGGTCTGCATCGGGGTCGGCCCTGACCCTCTCGGCATGTGCCCGCAGACGATTTTTCAACGAACTGTATCGATACAAGGACAAGATCGTCCTGCGCCCCGTTGAAATCTCCAACTCACCAGAAGTCATCCGCCGCCTGGGCGTAATTGCGATCAACACGGCCATCGAGGTCGACATTTACGGTCAGGTCAATTCGACCCACGTTTATGGCTCACAGATGATGAATGGTATCGGTGGCTCCGGCGACTTCATCCGTAACGGCGCAATTTCCTTCATCGTCACACCGAGCACCGCCAAGGACGGCCGAATATCCGCCATCGTGCCGATGGTCACCCACGTGGATCATTCGGAACACTCGGTGGATGTCGTCGTCACCGAACACGGGCTGGTCGACACCCGTCCGCTGACCCCGCGCCAAGTGGCCGAACAGGTCATCAAAAAATGCGCCCACCCGGATTATCGTGACCTGCTCTGGGAATACTACCAACGCGCCGTCCGGGAAGCCGGCGGTCACGAACCGCATCTTTTGGGAGAAACCTTTTTTATGCACCGGCGGTTTAAGGAAACCGGTGATATGCGGGTTGGTTAGGGTCACGTAAACAAGCATATCTTGCACGTCTTGGCGTACTTGAGAAACTCTTCCGCGGTCCAGACGACAACACCCTCGATCAGTTTCTTCTCGTCGATCTCCATCATATCCACCGTCATCTTGCAGGCAACCAGTTCGACACCTTCGATCTGGGCCATTTCCTGGAGGTCGGCCAGGCTCGGAATGTTGGCCTTTTCGATCTTTTTCTTCATCATCCCGGTGGCCAGACTCACCATGCCCGGTATGGCCCCCATGACTCCCGCTGGAAAGAATTTGGCGCGGTCGAAGCCGCCTTCCATGACCAGATTGAGGCCCATGAAGGAATAAAAAATTTTACTTTCCATTCCCTGCCGGGCGGCATTGATCCCCAGCACCAGCGAGGGATAGGCCCCGTCGATGGTGTCTTTCACGCAGATAAACGACGCTCTTTCCTTTTCCCCTGTCATTTTTTTGGCTCCCCTCCTTTTATTTCTACATTACCGACCGTTGGCCACTGCCGGAGAAGACCAGACCGAATAGGCCACATTCAAGGCCTGGCCCCGGTTCCGTAAATGACCCGACCACGGGAAACAAAAGAAATCCCCTGCTGCATTTTGGTGCCGATCATGATGCCTTCCAAGATGGGCGGGTTGACTTTCGAGGCCGCGCGCCAATCGACAATGAACTTGGCCCCCGACCCGCCCTTTTTGTCAGACTCGGCGACGACGTATCGTATCGACGCCAAAGCGCCGATCTCAACCGGTTTTTGCAGGTATCTGCGCAAGAGCTTGCCGTCGGAATCGTAGTAGTCGACGGCGGTGAGGGTGATTCCATGACCGGGATCGATATTGCGAACGCTCAGAATCGCGGTCAGCAGAAACGGGTTCTCCTTGTCGCCGCTGTAGATGTGCGAATAAATCGGTACATACACTTTTTGACCCTGCGATAGCTCGTCAGCCGACAGCGACTGAACCGGTATCAGCGTCCAGGCAACGGTCAGCAGCCAGACAATCCATGCCGTATGCCCGATCGAACGCAAATGCCGTGTCATAGCGAGTCTCCCCTCTTTTTTCTTGAACTATCCTCTATTCTATACCGCGATCTTTTAAAAGCAGCGATTCCGTCGATTGACGCCGAAATTGCGGAAAAGGTCATTTCTGGATGGAAACTATCTATCTCCTCGACGCATTGGCCAACTGAGTGCGCAACTTGTCCGCTCCGGGATTGTGAACATCTTTTTTTTCAAAGACATCCACCGGTCTAACCGGCTTTCCGTAGTAAGCCTGGTTATAGTCGCTGCTGACCGAGATCACGGCCCCATCCAGCGCAGCACCGATAAAAGCCCCCTTGGAACGGGCAAATGAGAGAAAATCGGCACTCAAGTTCGGTGCCGTAGCCCCTTCGGCACCGATCCCCACCGGACCGGCGACGGCCGACACGCCGCCGCCAAGCTTGAATGTCGTCGTATACAACGAATCGATGCCTTTCTGAGTCATCACCATCATGACCATCTCGGATGTGGAAGCTCCGAATTGCACCCCCAGACTTCCACCGCCGATCGTATAAAAAGCCGGCCCGCTCCACGCGTTGGTCCTCGGGTCGCGCACCATCAGAAGTCCGCGGCCGCCCGACCCGCCGATCCAGAACGCCGCTTTGAAAAGCGACGGCGTTATCAAGAGGCCCTTGGCATACCGGATATTGTTCCTCAAATACGACATCGTCTGATCGTTCAGGAATTCTTTGAGGGTCATTGACGCTTGGTCTACCAGCACCTGCTGGTAATTGTCCTGCGCCGCAGCCGGGGTGCAGCAAACCGTTGACAAAACAACGATCAGGGCCGTCAGAGGCGTAAGAGATCGAAACAGTGGCAATTGCATTCATTCTCCTCCTGCTCGAATCCATTTCGGTTATTTAATCTGGTCCCACCAGTCGCCTGTTTGAAACCACTGATCTTTCAAACGCCCCAGTGTGCCGCTGTCCTGCAGCCCCGTCAGAAAATTACCCACTAGGTTTATAAAAAGTGAGTCGTTAGGCGGCAGTGCAATGCCGATCGGTTCGTAGGTCAAGGGCGCTATGACGGCCAAAAGGCCTTGATCCGGATAACGGGCCACGCTGATGAGGCAGATGGGCTGGTCGGCAACCATGGCGTCCACCCGGCCGTCGATGACCATTTTGACCGCCACGTTATAGTCTTGAGCCGGAACGAATTGAGCCCTGGGCGTGACCGTTCTGACAAAATCCGCACTCGTGGACCCCGCAAGAGCGGTAAGCCTGACTTCTGCAAGGTCAATGGCGTCCGGGTTGTTTATGGCGGCGAGAGTGGCTTGCCGGGTCAGCAGACCTTTACCGGATATGAGATAGGGGCCCACGAACGCCACCCGTCGGTTACGGTTGGCCGTCATCGTCAAGCCGGAAATGACCGTGTCAACCTTACCGGCTTCGAGCGACGGCAGCAGGTCCTTAAAAGCCAGGGGTACCAGCCGGAGCTTGACCTCCATGGCGTCGGCGAGGTAACGGGATAGATCGGCATCCAGGCCGATGATCTCCCCGTCTTTGGTCGTCATGTTCAGGGGTGGCATACCGGCGGCGGTACCGACCACGAGTTCACCGCGCTGCTGAATACGGTCGAGGACGGGTGACGGCGAAGTGAGAACGTATGTTCCCAGATTGTGTTGGGAACAGGCGAAAAAGATGATCGATACCAGCACCGAAAAGATCGGAAGTACTACCTTTTTCATTTTTTGCTACTCCTCGAATTGACCGCCAGGCACAGACGATGACGACGTCAAATGACCAAACAATTGTTCGAAAAGGGTGCCAATGCCCCGAAATTTCTTCTACTATATTTGCCATCGCCGGGACTGTCAAATGAAAAGCCCGACCGGCCTGCCCATCGGTAGTAACCGTTCAGAGGGCTGCAAAGTCCGATGCGCTTCAAACCATCTAAATGTAAGGGTTTACAGGGTGCCGCAGATGTACTATTGTACTTCAAGTGTCCGACAACAAAACAGATCCGGTGCCCTGTGAACCCTTACCATCGGTAAAAGATCATCTTCGATGACATCGGTTTAAGGGTGCTTCTCCCCCCAAGACTGTCTGCTAAGGCCTATAAAAAAAGGATCATCCCTGAAGATCTCAGCGGGAGACGATCCCCCACAGATGCCGTTCGGTTCCGTCTAAAGATAGGTTGATTGAAATCCATGTCCGCCTGTTATATGTTCAGACCTCAAAGACAGACTGGTTCGATCAAAAGGCATCAGCCGAATCTTTTGCCAAGAATGGGACAGTTTCAGCGATCCGGGAGAAAAACGATGGGAAAAGAGTACCAAAAGGCACCCGATTTGACGGTGACTTTGTCGGACGACTCGGCGAAACGCCTCAGCGAGTTCTGGCAAGAACGGCCTCTGGTGCTGGTTTTCCTGCGCCACTTCGGCTGACCCTTTTGCCGCGAGCAGGTGGCGCAGTTGCGCCGCGAAAGACGCCGTTTCGCCGAAGCCGGTGCACAAGTTGTTCTGGTGGGAATGGGGACACCGGCCGAATCCAATGCATTTGCGGCAAAATACGATGTCCCCTACCCGATTGTTTGCGACCCCGGCAAGATAGTGTACCGGACTTTTGACCTCAAACGGATGGCACCTTGGGGATTTCTGGCACCGGACGTCGTTTTAAAGGGGGTTTCGGCCATGGCCCGGGGTCATCACATGGGGTTGCCTCAAGGCGATGTCCGTCAACTGCCGGGCGTGTTTGTCATCAGTACCGCCGGAAAAATCGTTTTCAGCCACTACGCCGCCGACCCTGCGGACCACCCGGCGGTGGCGGTTATCCTCGAGGCGGTCAAAGAGACCGGATAAGTCCAGCTGATCAACCAACAAGTGGGCACAAGTTCGCTCTGGACGAAAGGGCTATCGATATGAGCAGCGCACTCAAATCAACGGAACAGCTTCAGGCCGAAGTTCAAAAGCTGCGCCGTCAAGTACGCGAAGCCGAAGAAAAGAGCCAGCGGGCGGAAGCGGCATTGAAAGCGACTGAACAGCGCTATCGTCTTCTGGGCGACAGCGCCCCATTCGGTATTTTCGTTATCGACACAGCGGGTCGCATCACCGGCTTTAATCGAAAAATGACGGAAATGCTGCATTGGCCCGTTCAGCAAGAGCTGCCGAGCATTAACATCACCGATTTACAGAAATTTATCGAGGCCGGCATCACCGCGGATTTCCGCCGTTGCATCGAAAAAAAAAGACTCGTTACCAAGGCCTATCCGTGTGTCACTGCCGGTGACTCGGATGACGACTGCCTACACCTGCGTTTTAGTCTCTGTCCGGTTCTCGATGACGTCGGGTCGGTAACCGAAGTTCTGACCTTCGTCGAGGACATCAGCGATTTGAAACTGGCGGAAATGACGATCAGGGAGAGCGAAGACCGATACCGGTTGTTGTTTCAGTCCACGCCGATCGCCTTGATCGAAAGAGATGCCTCCAGGCTCAAAGCCTATCTCGAAGAACTCCGGCAATCAGGGATTCACGACTTCAGTGCCTATCTGCGGGAGAACCCTCAGGAGGCAATCCATTGCGTGGGAATGATACGCACGGTCGACTTCAATGAAGCATTCATGGAATTGATCGAAGCCAAGGACCGCAATGAACTGACCCAAGGACTGATGCCGGTCCACCCTTCGGAGGTCAACCGTTTTGCGCGTGAAGTCATCCTGATGATCGCCGAGGGGAACGTCGCTCAGGAACGGGAAGAAACCTTTTTGACCCTGAAAGGCAATAAAAAGAGTATACTGGCGAAATCCCTGATCGTTACGGGCCATGAGGATACGTTAGCACGGATTGTCATTTCCCTGGTGGACATCAGCAAACGCAAAAAAGCCGAGGAAGCCTTGCGGGCCAGCGAAAATAATTTCCGTGAACAGGCCATGCGCGACATCTTGACCGGGCTCTACAACAGGCGTTACCTCTACCGGTCGTTGGCGGAGTTGATCGAGATCGGCAAAACCACCCGCTCATATTTATCCCTCATTTTCATGGATCTCGATTACTTCAAGCATGTCGTAGACACGCACGGCCACCTGAACGGCAGTCAGGCAATCCGCGAGGTGGCCGCGACCATTAAGGAGTCGATAGAAGATCCGGCCTATGCCGTTGCTTATGCGGGAGACGAGTTTGTCGTGGTCTTGCCGGGCCATGACAAGGATCAGGCGGTGGCAAGAGCGTTGAACATTCAGAGCCGCATCAACAATACGGTATATCTGCGCGGCCAAGGGCTCGCGGTCAAGCTCCAGGCCAGTTTCGGTGTTGCCACCTTCCCCGACCACGCTACCGACCTGACCGGACTGCTTGCATCGGCCGACCGCGCCTTGTTTGGTGTAAAAACCAATGGCAAAAGCGCCATCGGTTGGGCTGACATGTTGGTTTAATCGGTAGAGGCTCGATTCCTATTCAGACTGCAGCTGAATAAGATTTTGCAACTCCGAACCTTGAGCCCCGGACCTGGAACGGATCAAATTAGGTCGCTATTATTCTTTTAAGTCTTCATCGGCTTTACGACGCGTTGACATCGATGTCGGCATCCCTTAATATTGGGCCTTTAACTTGGTCGGTAGAGTGATCGAATGGTCGACATTCAGAAGGCTTTGGCCACCGGTTATGTCCGGGTATGGAAACTCCTATACAACAAAGACGCACCGCGCACATGATTAAAAAAATCATCATCACCGTCGTCGGTTTGCTGGTCGTGGTCGGTATTCTGGGCGGCATCAAGGGACTGCAAATCGAGAAGATGATCGCCCAGGGCAAGCAGTTTTCACCGCCTCCAGAACCGGTCACCACAGCCGTGGCGCGCAAAGAGATGTGGGAGTCCCTTCTAACCGCCGTGGGATCGTTGGAAGCGGTTCAAGGGGTCATCGTGACCGCAGAGCTGTCCGGCAAGGTGGAGCGTATCGGGTTCGAGCCGGGCACGAAGGTGAAAACCGGCGAACTTCTGGTGCAACAGGACATATCCGCGGAAAATGCTCAACTCCGTGCAGCCGAGGCTAACCTGACGCTCGCGAAGATCGATCTCGAGCGCAAGAGCAAACTGCTGGCCCAAAAAACCATTTCCCGCTCGGAATACGACAATGCCGAGGCAGTGTTCAAAGAGGCTGCGGCTCAAGCCGACACCATCCGCGCCGCCATAAAGAAAAAAACCATTCGGGCCCCCTTTGCCGGTCGCCTCGGCATCCGCCTGGTCAATATGGGTCAAGTCCTCAAAGAAGGCGACCCAATCGTGTCACTTCAATTGATCGATCCGATCTTCGTCAATTTCAGCCTGCCGCAGCAGCAGCTCGCCCAAGTTAAAACCGGCCTCACCGTGCAGGTAACAACCGATGCCTTGCCCGGGCAGGTTGTCGACGGGAAAATCACGGCAATAAACCCCCAGGTTGACAGCGCGACGCGCAACATCCAGATGCAGGCAACCGTGGGCAATCCTGAAGAACGTCTGCGGCCGGGCATGTTCGTCAACGTGGCCGTGGTGCTGCCCGCGCGGAAGGATGTGCTTGCCATTCCGGCAACCGCGGTGCTCTATGCCCCTTACAGCGATTCGGTGTTTGTCGTGGAGGAGAAAAAAGAGGAAAAAAACGGCCAACCCGGTCAGGTCGTGCGTCAAAAATTTGTGCGGCTCGGTGAGAAAAAGGGCGATTACGTCGCCATTGTTTCCGGTCTCGAGGAAGGCGATACGGTCGTGACCACCGGCGTTTTCAAACTACGAAACGGCCAGTCGGTCGTCGTGGACAACGCGGTAACCCCTGAGTTCAAACTCAATCCTGTACCCGAAGAAAGTTGACGGATAAAAACGCCATCTGAATGAAATTCACCGACCTTTTCATCCGCCGCCCCGTTCTCGCGATGGTGGTCAGCCTCGTGATCGTCATCGGAGGCTTGCAGGCGCTCCGTTCGCTCAACGTTCGGCAGTACCCCCGCAGCGAGAACTCGGTTGTCACCGTCACGACCGTCTACGTCGGCGCGAATGCCGAACTCGTACGCGGGTTCATCACGACCCCCCTGGAGCGCGCCATTGCGGCCGCCGACGGCATCGATTACATCCAATCCCAGAGTGCCCAGGGACTTTCGACCATCAACGTCCGCCTAAAACTCAACTATGACCCCATCAAGGCGCTTTCGGAAATCAGTTCCAAAGTGGATCAAGTCCGGGGTGATCTTCCCCCTGGGGCCGAAGTGCCCACCATCAACGTCGAGTCGGCCGACAGCCGATTTGCATCGGCCTATTTGAGTTTTACCTCCGACGCACTCGCGCAAAATGAGATCACCGACTACCTCGTCCGCAACGTGCAGCCGCGCCTCTCAGCCATCGAGGGCGTCCAGCGCGCCGACATTCTCGGCGCCCGCACCTTTGCCATGCGCATCTGGCTGAAGCCCGAACGAATGGCCGCTTTCAACGTCAGCCCGGTGCAGGTCCGCCAGGCGTTGGCCGCCAACAACTTTCTGGCCGCCGTCGGACAAACCAAGGGCTCCCTCGTCCAGGTCAACTTGACCGCCAACACCAACCTGCGATCGGTGGAAGAGTTCAAGCAGCTCGTCATTCGCGAACAGGACGGTGCCATCGTGCGGCTCGAAGACATCGGCGACATCGTGCTGGGGGCGGAGGACTACGACACGGAGGTGCGCTTTTCCGGCCAAACGGCCGTTTTCATGGGCATCTGGCCCCTTCCCAACGCCAACTCGGTCGACGTCATCAACCGCGTGCGCACCGAAATGGAGTCGATCGAGAGAGGGCTTCCCAGCGGCATGCAGGCCCGCATCGCATATGACGCCACCAACTACATCACCAATGCCATTCACGAAGTGGTCAAAACGCTCAGTGAAACCCTCTTGATCGTCATTGTGATCATTTTCTTGTTCCTGGGTTCGATTCGCTCGGCGTTTATCCCGGTAATCGCCATCCCGCTTTCTCTGATCGGCGCGGCATTCCTGATGCAGATGTTCGGGTTTACCATCAATCTGCTCACCCTGCTGGCCGTGGTGTTGTCCGTGGGTCTCGTGGTGGACGATGCCATCGTAGTGGTTGAAAATGTTCAGCGGCACTTGAGTGAAGGCCAGTCGCCGCTCGATGCCGCCTTGCTGGGCGCCCGCGAACTAGTCGGTCCCATCATCGCCATGACCATTACCTTGGCCGCGGTCTATGCCCCCATCGGTTTGCAGGGAGGCCTCACCGGTTCGCTCTTCCGAGAATTCGCCTTTACCCTGGCCGGAGCCGTCATGATTTCCGGAATCGTTGCGCTGACCCTGTCGCCCATGATGGCCTCCAAGCTGCTGAAACCGGGAATTGAAGAGCGTGGCTTTGCCGGAAAGGTCGCCCACGCTTTCAAACGCTTCAGGGACTTCTACGGTCGCATGCTCGAGGTCACCCTCGCGTCCCGTCCGGCCGTCTACCTGGTGTGGATCGTCATCGGTCTTCTCACGATACCGATGTTCATCATGTCGCCCAAGGAACTGGCACCGACCGAAGACCAGGGCGTCATTTTCGGTATCCTCGACGCATCGGCCAACGCAACCCTGGACCAGACCAGCATTTACGCTGCGGAGGTCAACAAGGCCTATCAGAGCGTTCCGGAAACCGACTTCACTTTTCAGGTAACCAGCCCGGCCTCGGGATTCGCCGGCATGGTCGTCAAGCCTTGGGACGCGCGTAAGCGCAACATTTTCCAAATTCTTCCCGGGGTTCAGCAAAAACTGCAGGCCATTCCGGGTGTCCGAATCTTTCCGGTGCTGCCACCGGCCCTTCCGGGCGGCGGCCAGTTCCCGGTGGAGTTCATCCTTGCTTCCACGGCCGAGGAGGATCAGATCCTCGAATTTGCGAAACAGATTCAACTCAAGGCCATGCAGAGCGGCCTGTTCGCCTTTCCGCCGCTGATCGACGTCAAGATCGATCAACCGCAGTCCGAGATCGTCATCGACCGCAACAAGGTGGCCGACCTCGGCCTCAATTTGGAGCAGGTCGGCGCCGACATCGGATCGATGGTCGGCGGAAATTTCGTCAACCGTTTCGACATCGCCGGCCGCAGCTACAAGGTGATCCCGCAGATTCAGCGTCTCGACCGCCTCAACCCGGATCAACTCAAGAATATTTACGTCACCGGTCCGAACAATCGACTCGTGCCGCTCAGCACCATCGCCGAGATTCGCAACTCAACCGTACCACGCTCGCTGAACCGTTTCCAGCAGCTCAATGCCGTTGCGATCAGCGGCGTGCCGGTCAGGCCGCTCGATGAAGCGCTGCGTTTTTTGGAGGACGAGGCCTCACAAATCCTGCCCAAGGGTTATGTGCTCGACTACACCGGTGAATCACGACAGCTCCGTGTCGAAGGCAACCAGTTTCTACCGACGTTCGCGCTGGCCATCATTCTGATCTTTCTGGTTCTCGCGGCCCAGTTCAACAGCTTTCGCGATCCCTTCGTCATCCTGGCCGGTTCGGTGCCCCTGGCCATGTTCGGTGCCTTGGTCTTCACATTCTTGAAAATACCCGACCCGAACGTTCCGTTCTGGACCCGCGGCTGGACGACGACGATGAACATCTATTCCCAGGTCGGTCTGGTGACCCTCGTCGGCCTCGTGTCCAAAAACGGCATCCTGATCGTCGAGTTCGCCAACGTTCTCCAGGAGCAAGGCATCGCCAAGCTCGATGCCGTGCGCAAGGCGGCCCTGACCCGTTTGCGCCCGATCATCATGACCACCGCGGCCACCATCGCCGGTCACTTTCCTTTGACGCTGGTCACCGGCGCCGGCGCCGAGGCCCGTAACTCCATCGGTCTGGTGCTCGTCGGCGGCATGGCCATCGGCACGCTTTTTACCCTCTTTGTCATCCCGTCGATTTATATGCTCGTCGCCCGCGACCACACCCGGCAACGTGCGCAAAGGGCCGAAAAGCCAGTCGCAAAAACCGTCATGCAGATCGGCGATTTCAGCGCAACTACAAAAAATTAATCCATATTTATTTCAAAACGGAAAAGTCAGATCCAAATACGACGTTGAGATCTCCTGCGGTTCAATTGAGCATACAAGATATTCCGAGGATATGGCCGCTACGATCAATCACAACCTATCAGAGGATGGGGACCTTGCAGGCGTCTCTGTCTGTGGTCGCTTTGACGACCTCTATTTCAGGGCGACCAAGACGCTGACGATTGCAGATGCACGGTGGCTCGTCTATCACATTGCGCTGTCACCACGCTCCAGGAAACCAGCAAACGGTCACACGGGTAAGCCTACGGGGCTTGCTTACAGATTTGCAAATCATCTGGCGGCAGCTCTGAATGAGAAACACGGAGCAAATTAACCAGAACTATATCGCCGGGTCTGCAAATTCCGAACGTTATATACCGGTCAATCAGCGTTTGGGCAAATTAAAACATCCGAAACCAAGATCTGGAGCTACGGAATTTAACGTCGTTTATGAACGAAAAAAAATTTGTTTCAAAACTAAGGTAAATAAGCGTAATCGCATAAAAGATTTCAGATATGTTTTTAAACGTTTATGGGAAGCTTGAATTAAAATAAAAAAATGCGCTGGTGGGTTGCTATAGGCTTTGGCTATTGAAGGCGTTTTAAAGCAAGTGCAGGTTGGTTTACATAGCAGTAATGTCATGTTTCACAAATCGTGATGTATGTTCTGGCTATCTAACGAATCAGCCGCGATCGACCCCGGTCCCCAAAAATAAAGGGTGAAACCCAAATCACGCATTATAAAGATATGCTTGAATTATTTCGAAAGACAAAAACTAATGAATAGGATAATAATGGTTGAACGCCAATGCTCAGAAAAATCGGATATCACAAGTTATTTCTGAGGTTTTAGTCTGCCGATATGTTGGAGGAATCCAAAAAAGTCGCTGTCATTTTGTAACTGTGATAGCCAAATGAAAGCCAACTAATCATCGGAAACGACCAACCATCAGATGTAGTGGTCGGCCTCCCTGATTTCTTTTCAACTGTATCGTACACCCTAATAGCAGAAATTGGTACTTATTATCACTGAAAAGATTTAATCACCGAAGCCCAGCTATCGATAGAGCATCACGTATTTTTTCAACCTCTTTTGGATCTTTATATAATTGGCTCTTGCACCATGTTTCAATCGTAATTTTCGGGTTTACTTCAAGCGCTTTCGCTACGGCAGCCTTTGCCTCCTCCACTCGTCCCATCATACTGTATGTAGTAGCCAAGCTTAAGTAAATCCCAAAAATCGGTTTATTGGCTTTCTCGGCAATATCAACTCTTTTTTTTAGCGCCGCAGCCGACTCCTCATAACGGCCTAAAAGACGATAACCAATACCCAGTCTGTACCAATACCAGGGTGGGAAGTTAGGATTCAAACGCATCGCCTGGTTGATTAGCGCAACAACTGCCTCTCCATCACCTACATTTTGCATTGTAATTGCCACAATCGCGTGGTTTTCTGAACCGTTGGGATCAAGGGAAACCGCTTTATTGCCAGCGGTCACGGCTTCATCATACTTTCCCTGGGACAAATAAACACCACTTAGCAAGGCATATGCATCGGAGGACTTATCATTGATGCTCAAAGCCTTTTGGGCCATTGTTTCAGCGTTTTCTAACCATTCCTTGCGGTCATAGTACATGTGGTAATATACGGCATCAATCCAGTAGGTCCAACCTAAATATGTCCAAGCATACGCATAGTGGGGATCCAGTTCTACTGAACGCTCGAAAAGCTCCCGAGCTTTAGCGTTGTCGTCTTTCCTGTAAGTTTCAAAAAGTCCGTGTGCCTTCACAGCCAGACTCCAAGCCTGCAAATTTTCGGTCTGGTGGTGCACTTGTGCTTGTTCACCCTCTGTCAGCTCCACCTGCATGGCGACCGCTATATTTAGGGTTATATCGTCTTGAACAGCAAATAAATCTTCAAGTTTCCGGTCGTATTTCTCCGACCACACATGGTTACCTTTTAAAGCGTCAATCAACTGTGCTGTCACACGCAGCCGCTCACCAGATTTCTGTATACTCCCCTCCAGCACGTAACGCACTCCCAAGTCTTCCGCAATCTGTTGCACCTTAACTGGTTTTCCCTTGTAATTGAAGGTTGAGTTTCTCGAAATAACGAAAAGCTCGGGTATTTTAGACAAGGCTGCGATGATGTTTTCGGAAATTCCGTCGGCTATGTAAATCTGATCGGAATCGCCACTCATGTTGTCAAACGGCAGCACTGCTATGGATGGCTTATCCGGTAATGGAAATGCCATTTTTTCCACCGAGGCAGGATCTATCCTTCCGGATTGATGAAGATAAATATAATATGAAACCAATACCCCAGTTACAGTGGCTAATACCAGAATAAACGCCATAGCGACCTTGCGTGACATCCGTCCCAAAAACCGCTTTTCCCCAATCACTTTTCCAGCATATTCCGGCTTCGTTAATACTTTATAGATCGTCACCGGTTCGGCAATATTCTTCACAGTATGCTCCCCCAGGTATTCAAACCCCTGAGGGACTTTCCTTTTGATTTGGTCGAATACATTTCTGGAAATGCAAATGCCACCTGGATCAGCCAGATTTTCAATCCTGGCGGCAATGTTAACACCATCACCATAGATCCGATCATCTTTATGAATTATGTCTCCCAGGTTAATACCGATACGAAATGCCATGCGTCGATTATCAGGAAGTTTGCCATTTTCTGTTTCCAATGTGCGCTGAATATCGATTGCGCCGTTAACTGCATTCAAGGCACTGCTGAATTCAGCCAGAATGTTATCACCCGGTGTGTCAACCACCCGACCTTGGTGCTTATCGATATATTCAGAGATGATTTTACGGTAGGCGGTGATGGTGGTGACGGTAGACTCGTCATCGTCTCCCATCAGCTTGCTGTAGCCTTTGACATCTGCACTTAAGATAGCCGTTAGTTTGCGCTGCGTTTGATTTTCGGCCATAGGGCACCCCAACGATATAGAGTTACGCTCTCAATGGAAGGACGCCAATTAGCATTGGTCTAATAGCGATCAACAGGTGCCAGGCGCAGGTTCTCTTGAAAATGGCGATTCGCATGGAAAAGGAAGGGAACATTAAACAAATGCTAATTTTCATGCATAGAATGAATTTGATGCGGGGGTCAAGTGGTAACCACAGTATACGGGAGGAGGTTCAACAGACTGAATTAAACTTTGTTGTGTGGATCTCCGAAAATTGACTGTCGAAACCTGAGCTTTTTACCATGTTTGAAACCAAATCCGAATGCAATGGCGGTATCAATATATTATGGTCAACCAGGATACCACCCGACAGGTGATTACATACCGATACATGAGGGTAACCTCTATTTTTTCATTATATCGGATTGTTAAGGCAATTTATATTTTCCGATCCTATCGTTATGTAAACTGCCCAGATAGAGATGTCCGCCATATTCCCGAGCAGAGGTAATCTCCTTCAGGTGTTTTCCTGTGGGTTCATGTAGGCTTTGGATGATATTCCCTCCTTCATCCAGGGCCAAGACCAAGCCATAAGGCTTCGGCTTAGGCCACAAAGCTTTGGGCAGTTTAGACAATTGAGCTTTTAAAAAAGGAAAGGGATGGAGTCTGTCCACGATTTCATTTCGAACAGTAAATATAGCCAGCCAAAATGTTCCTTTACGGTTGCTTGAAATATTGTCAGGAAATCCTGGCAGATTATCAATAAATGTCTCGTGTGTTCCCGCCTTGGGTCCTTTTAACCAGTACCGCAAGATCCTGTAACGGTAAGTCTCATTAATCAAAACGAAGTCTTCCTGCTGAGATAAGGCCACGCCATTGGCAAAGTAGAGGTTCTTCATTAGAACCTTAATCTTGCCGGTGGCTGGATCGTAACTCAGGAATCTGCCGTGCGGTCTGGATTCTAAAAGATCATAAAGATACTCATTTTGCCCATATTTGGAGCTTGCATCGGTAAAATAGATAGTTCCATCGCTTGAAATATCCAATGCATCGGTAAACTTGAAGAGAACGCTATCCGCTGAGGTGGCCAGAATATTAATCTTCCCTTGAGGATTAATGGAGAGTAGCCCCTTATAGGAATCGCAGACAATCAGATTTTCATTCTTATCAAACTGAATACCCAAGGGCCGACCTTGGGTTTCTGCAAAAGTGTCTATCTTTCCATCCGGCAGAAGACGCATGATCTTTCCATCCTGCGTTCCCCCATAGACGCGGCCTTCACTGTCAATCGCCACTTCTTCCGGGCCATTAATCTTTCCCAAAGCCAATAGGTCGGCACTCTGTAAAAGGTTGTTTGCTGACAGCACACCAGTTAACGCTTGTGAATCAGGAGGTGTGTATGCCGCCGGGTCAATGGGGGCCGATTGAAGAAGGAAAAATATGATTAGAATTGATAGAATCCCAACTATTCCCAGGATTATCTTTTTCATACCTCGACGCCCCTTTAGAAAATGGGATGTTTCTCTATTTTTATGCAGTAGCAGTTTCGTTCCATGGCGAGAAAAGACACATAATAATGGCAGTGGATATCCAATAATCAGCTCAGCAAATTATCATCGAGTATCTGTTGAAAATGTTCCTTGATGGTCTGTTCGATTGGAATATACGACATATCTAAATCTGATTTGCTGTATGAATTATCAAACTTGATTGGAATTCCAACGTTTTTGCTTACGTAATCGCGCGTACGATCATACATCGGAGCGATAAGCCAGAACAAAAATTTTGGAGCTTCTCTCCGAGGAAAAGGGTAACTATCTCCAAAATATTTTCGAAGATTTTTGGCAATGTCAAGCAACGTTAATTCTTTGTTTACCAGGATATGCCTTCCACTTGCCTGTGGTGTAAATCCCCCTTTAATATGGGCCGTAGCCACATCACGCACATCAACAATACCGCTCCAGAGTTCTGGGACTCCGCTTTTGTAAGCACCATTGCCAAATTCAATCATGGTTTTGATACTCATGGAGTCAGTTCTTTTTGACAAAGACGGACCAAGAATCCAACCAGGGTTTATGGTCAATAAGTCCCATTGTTCATGCTCCTTAGCGATGGCCCATGCTTCTTTTTCGGCAATTGTTTTTGAATATGCATAAGGCTGGTGTCCAGTACTGCTCGTTTGGTTCCATTCATTTTCGGTGAAGATACGGCCACTGGTCGACGCTATATCCACATTGTCGCCATAGATAGCAGCGACACTGCTTGTGAGAACGACACGTTTGACACTCGGAGTCTTATTGACCGATTCAAGGACATTGCGTGTTCCTTCTTTGGCTGGTCGAATTAATTCTTCTTCCGGATTCTTTATTCCGGTTAAAATAAAGGGGGAAGCGGTGTGAATCACTAGTTCGCAACCATTCATTGGCTCATCGAAACTGCCGTTCTCCATCAGATCTGATCTGAACACATTCAATTGTCCATTGACATTTTGTGCAAAGGCTTTGAGGTGATTAACATTATTAATATATGTTGGGTCACGAAAAGTCGCATTAACATTAATGCCTTCATCGAGAAGCATTTTTATAATCCAAGAGGCCAGGTAGCCTGAACCTCCCGTAACCATTACCGGTTTTTTTTTATCGATTTCCCGCATCAGATCCTCCATATTGGGTCAATTGTATCAGACATCATTTCGGCAATATCGATGACAACTCTACCGAGTTCAATTTTGCCTTAAAATTTGTATCGAAAACCAAACGGTTTCCAAATAAGGCTTTTTCAGTTATGGCTGTAATCTGTAAAAAGGAAGGGAACAATGAACAAATGCTAATATTTATGCATAGAATGAATTTGATGTGGGGGTCAAGGGGTAACCACAATTTACGGGAGAATATTCAACAGACTGAATAACGTTGTTGCGTGGATCTCCGAAAAAATTGGTTGTCGAAACCGGAGTTTTTTACCATATTCGACATCAAATCCGAAAGTATTGGCGGGACCTATATGTTGTGGTCAACTGGGATAACGCCCGACCTGTGATTCCATACCAATCTTTGTAGATATCATTTGAATTTTGCAGGTGGTGATTAATTGAGATAAGTAACAGCCCGGTACATTTACAGATACCAACATTCGTGATTGCCGGACAAGAAAATTTACCGTACAAAATTGACGGGTTACCCACTTTTGGTATTATTGGCTATCTTTCTACCCATTCACCAGATTCTTTAAATCAAATTATCGATTTAGCAAAAATATAATCGTCTTGGATATCGGATCCCAAAGCAAAGGTTGCGTTACCGATAATTTGAAACCCCATTTTGGTGTAAAATGCATTTCCTCTGCTGTTTTTCTCCCAGCTGCTTAACCAGATCGATTTAAAATCTTTTTCGCGGGCATAGTTTATACAAGCCTTCATCAAAGCTGGACCTATACCGCAACCTAAATATTCTTGCATGGAATAGAGTCGCGCAAGTTCAATAGATGGGATTTGATTTACGCAATCAGGTGGAACGCCCTGGTTTAGTTTAGCGTACCCCACCCATTCATCATTCAATTTAGCTATGAAAAAAGTGGAAGCACTATCAAGAATTTCAGATCGAATCTGATTTTTCGTAAATGAAATAGCAACATATCTTTCAAAATTTTCTTTATCATTCAGTTTGTCGAAGGCACCTCTGAATGATTTTTCAGCCAGTTTAGCTAGAGAAAAAGCATCGAAAGGTTCTGCAAGTTGTATGATTGGCTCATTTTTCATATTTGTGATGGGTTGAGATACATTGAGACAATCACCAGTCTGCCAAAATTCCAGATATCATCGTACCCGCATTTCAAGGATACTTGCATCATTTCAAAACGGTAAACCGATCTGCACGTGTTTTGATTTGTTTTGGTATTCTTGATAAATCCGAACCGTGAATACCCAATTTTCGGTTAATTATTCTGGAACGCAAAGGTAACCGGCACCTGGGCTGGAGCGGAACGGAAGCCCTGCTGTCCGATTGACCGACGGGTTATAAGGCATTTTTGATACGCCATCTCCCTTGGCGCCATAATTTGATCTGACAGATTTCAAGACAGATTCTGCGGAGATTCATCGTGTTACCCCAGAGCAGCGGAAAGCCCGTCAATAAGTTGGTTGATCTCATCCTCGATTGTGTAATGGAGAAATGATAATCGTAGAACACCAGTGTCAATGGGGATGTTCAATCCCATTAACGGACGGACACCGTAAAAATGCCCTTGCCCTACCATCAGTTTCTTTGCTGTCAGTACCGCAAAGATCTCATCAATTGATTTCTTTTTTGGTACGATGGATACTGTTGGGACTCGCAGTTCTGGATCATCCGGTCCAACAATGCAAATATCGTCGCGCTGCCGCAGCCATTCCAGGAGCTTTGCCAACAGACGTCTCTCATGATCTTGGAACAGTTTTTTAAGATGCCGTCCTTTTTCTGCCTGATCAACCGCTTTAGAAAAATGGTGCCCATAAACAGTATCAAGATACTGGGCCACACCGGCAGCGGCAGCGATCTGAGCATGGTCAGGGCCAGCCGGCAGCATCTTTTTTCGAATAATGTGTTTATTAAAGAAGTGGCCCTGGTTGGGCAACTCATCCATGACCTCTTTTTTAATGGTCATGAGCCCGAGATGCGGTCCCCATGTCTTGTAAAGAGAAAACAGGTAAATATCCACCCCCAGCGATCCAATGTCCGGCAGTCCGTGGGGTGCATAGGCGACCCCGTCCACAACGACACAGATGCTGGCAGTCTTTGCCTTTGATACGATGTCAGCCACCGGATTGACATGGCCAATTATATTAGAACAATGAGGGAATGCCAGCAGCCTGGTTCTATAAGACAGCATGGCATCCAGATCATCCGGATTCAACATTCCTGTCTCAGGATCAACGCGCCATTCCTTGATCACGATGCCTGTTTTTTCAAGGCGTCTCCAAAATCCGGCATTGGCCTCGTGATCCTGGTTGGACAGGATTATTTCGTCCCCCTCGTTCCACAGTTCTCGGAAGGCCTGGGCCAGAACATAGAGGTTCTGAGAGGTTGACGGGCCGTACTGGACTTCATCTTCGCTGACATTGAGGTATGCTGCTAGTTTGCTGTAGGACTCATCCATTGCCGCACCAGCTTTTTGTGATGCTGGGTAATTATAATACGGTTGAACCTTGGTCTGTATATAGTAGTCGTTTAGACAGGAAATCACCTGTCGACATGTAAAGGACCCGCCTGCATTTTCAAAAAAGCCCCATCCGTTTAATGACGGCTCTTCAAATGCAGGAAATTGACTTCTTATAAATTTTGAATCCAACTGCGTCATAATTCACTCCTCCTCTTAGCAACGACAAATCATAGTCAGTTTATAACGCAGAGCTAAGCGGCGCGGCTTTTTGCGTCCATTTGAGCGCTTTGTTCGACCAGTTATTTTGTAAATTTTTCCATTGCTTGTGGAGTAGTGAATACAGCCATTCCTGTTTTCATTAATCCAAATCCAAGTTTTTTATAAAAACCTTCCATCCCAGGGGTTGCGTAAAGAATAAGATTGCAGTGTGGTAATCGGTCTAAAATGGTTTGCATGATGATTTTCCCGACACCCTTTCCCTGAGCTTCTGGCAAGACTGCAACATCATAAATTGCACCTTGATATTCACCATCGGAAATAGCTCTTCCAAAACCGATTAACTTTGAGTCTTCATAGATGAAAACTGTCGTATGACTCGCCTCAAAAGCTCTCTTATGAACTTCAGGTTCGTGGTAAGCCATACTAACTTTTTTAAGCGATTCAGCTATGGTTTTCCAATCAACTTCAGAACAATCAGTTACAATTTTTAGTTTCATATTATATTAAAGGCTGAACAATAATTAGATGTATCCGCATAAAATGCAAAGTTGTTTATTTCTGTCCGTATAAGACGCTTCTGTAAATCGTTCCATTATCTCGTTAACCCAAAGAATTTTAATGGTTTATCTCTAGATTAGCCTTTTCGCTTGTTGCGTTATGCGGATCGGCATAAAAACCTTATCCTTACAGTCCATCCTCTCCCATTTTTTGCATTCAACAATACTTGCATGATGGTAACCTGTTGAATTCCAGAAATAAACTTGCGGATTATGCTGGTATCTTAATAAAATTCGAGTCCAGAATACTCAACCTACGAATAATTATTGTTGACTGGTGCTGGGCAGACGCGTTGTAAAGCATCACCTGGGCTCTCTTATTGGACATCCGCTTTGAATCCATCGTGGAAATTGACGGTGCCCTGCGGAATCTTCCCATCGAAAGCCATAGCAAGGAAGACCTCCTGCGGCACCCCATCATGCAAAAGTCCCGATACATTCTTGAACCCTAGTTTCCTGTAGTAATCTGGATGCCCCACAAGACAACAACCTTTAGCGTTCAGGCCTTTTAAGCGCGATATCCCTTCCAATATCAGAGATTTTCCAATGCCTTTCCGCTGGTGTTCCGGCAAAATCGAAACAGGCCCAAGCCCATACCAGTTCTGAGTGCCATCGGATATGGTCACGGGAGAGAACGCAACATGTCCTACGACATGTCCATCCACTTCGGCAATCAGCGATACCGTAAGAGCATTGTTTGCGCGTAACGCCTCGATGATAAACTGCTCTGTGTGGTTGCTGATCTCCATTGTCTTGAACGCTGCAACTGTCACTTCGGTTATCGCGTCAACATCGGCATCTTTCTCGTTCCTTATGATAATCTTAGGATTCATGTATCGATTTTTCCTTTTTTATGTGTACAGATGGTATCCTTGACAAATCCGAGTCGTAAATACTCGCTTTTGGGATAATTATTCTTAACCTACTCAAAAAAACTTAAATGTCCTTGTTATCTAAGGCGGCCGTAAAATATCAATTGGTTTCAATTTCGAATTTCGCCGACCTGTCACATAACCTATTGCCCATCCGATAAATACCGACAAATCCATAGCGATTGACGCAAGAGGTAGAGAGACAGAAACAGGAAATCTTACAACTTTACTTGCCGCCTATCTCATATACAGGGTTTCCCCTGCCCCCCGGACGCGGCGCGTTCGTCGCGCAGGACTTCCGTCAGTTTCTCCCTCAGCGCGGCCATATTATAAGGCTTTTGGATAAATCCCGCCAGACCTTTACCGGCGAAGCGCTGGGTCGCGTCCTGCTCGTTGTAGCCGCTGCAAAGGATGACCGTGACGTCGGGGTGGAGGCGCTGCATCGCGCGGAAGGCTTCTTCGCCGTCCATGTAGGGCATGGTCAGGTCGAGCAGAACGCAGACGATTTCATCGGTATGTTCACGATACACCTTCAACGCTTCGTGCCCGTCGAAGGCCGCCAGGACGCTGAAGCCCATATGCTCGAGCATCTGTTTTCCTACGGCACAGACCGTCTCCTCATCGTCGACGACTAAGACGGTCCCGCTTCCGCACCAGCCTTTTCCCTCAGTCTCGTCCTTCCTTCGAACCGCAAAGCCGTTATCGGACAATCCATTCGCGGGGAAAAGGACCTTGAACGTCGTGCCTTTTCCGACCTCGCTGTAGATTTTAAGCGCACCCTTGTGGCCGCACACGATGCCGAGAGCGGCGGACATGCCCAGCCCGCGCCCCGCGAACTTTGTCGTGAAGAACGGATCGAAGATCTTTTCTATGGTGTCGGCGTCCATACCGCAGCCCGTGTCGGCCACTTCGAAAAAAGTATAAACGCCTTCGGGCAGCGGTTCGTCCGGGCTGGTTCGCAGGATCTCATTGACATCATTGAGATATGCGTGGTCACAATGCATCGTGCCGGTAGACAGGGTGATGACGCCGCCCTTGTCGCCGATGGCTTCCGAGGCGTTGATTATCAAGTTCATGATAATCTGACGGATTTGCGTCACGTCGCCGTCGAAGGTGGGCAGGTTTTCGGCAAGGTTGTATTTGAGAACGGCCTTCTTCGATATCGAGGCCTCGACCAGGCGCGCCATCTCCTCAATAAGCCTCCCGGTGTCGATCGGCTCGATGACGTACCGGCCTTTGCCCGAGTAGGCGAGCATCTGTTTAACCAGTTCCGCCGCGCGCTTGGACGCCCTCACGATCTCTTGGAGGTTGGTGCGTGCCGGCGAAATGGGCGAGAGTCCGTCAAACGCCAGGTCTGCGTTGCCCAGGATGGCCATCAAGATATTGTTGAAGTCGTGGGCGATGCCGCCGGCCAGCACGCCCAGGCTCTCGAGTTTCTGCGCGTGCTGCACCTGCCGTTCGAGCGCCAGTTTCTCTTCCTCGGCCTTTTTGCTCTCGGCGATCTTATCGCACAACTCCTCATAGGCTTTGGTTAGCTCCACCGTTCGTTTTTCGACCCGCACTTCCAACTCGTCGTGAGCCTTTCGCAACGCCGTCTCTGCTTGCTTTAACGGAGTTACGTCGCGATGGATAACTATGCTAAAAATGTGTTTACCTTCCTGATCGCGCAAAATGGCGGTCCTAAGTTGAATGTCCAGCAGATCTCCATTTTTGTTCCAACGTTTGGTTTCAAAGAATACTGTTCCATCCTCTAAAGTACGCCTCCAAGCTGCTTTGGTCGCTTCAGTCTCATCGGACGGTACAAAATCAATCCGACCGCCCATCAGTTCTTCTCTGGACCAACCATAAACCTGTACAAAGGCATCGTTGACATAGGTGGCTCTTCCCTCTGAATCGTATAATACTACCGGATCTGGAATGGCTCCTACAAGAGTACGATAGCGCTCCTCACTCTCTCGTAGCGCCTCCTCAGCCTGCTTTCTTTCTGAAATATCGCGCATGGAACCGATAAGCCTAACAGGGGTACCCTGGCTATCTCTCATCAACAAGGTAGTTATCGAACAGGGGTGTTGGGAGCCGTCTTTATCTTTAAGATTAATTTCATAGTCATTAACTATTCCCTTGTCTAAAATTAGCTCTACAAATTCGTTCCGTTCTTTTGGGTCGGTATAAATATCAAAAAGTGATTTCCCGATTAACTCCTTCCTTTCATATAGAGAAAATTTATTAATTGAGGGGCTGACTTCTAAAATAGTTCCGTCCATGCCTGCTTCGTAATAGACATCTTGTAGATTTTCAAATATTCTCCTGTATCTTTCCTCACTCTTCAGCAATCCATTCTCCGCCTGCTTGCGTTCTGTGATATCCCGTAAAGCCGTTATTCGAATGGATCGACCTTGGTAGTCAATCCTCCGGCCTTGAATTTCACATGGAAATGTGGTTCCGTCCTTCCGCAAGGCGGTCCCTTCGTATGGCCCTTCATAACCTGACAGCATGTTGTTTTTCACCAGCTCACGGTCATCAGGTACGATCCATTCCGTTCCGTGTCTGCCGACAGCTTCAGCACGGGTGTAGCCAAATATCCTTTCCGCAGCCTGGTTTTGATCCAAGCAGATGCCTTTCTCAGAAAGGAATATGGCTTCAAAAGATGCCTCAGACAGTGCCTTCAGCCGCTCTTCGCTCGCCTTCAGTGCCTTATCCGCCCGTTTGCACTCAGATTCTGCTTGCTCTAATTCCTGAATCCTTTTCTCTAATTCTTCATAGGTTGGTTTTTTTATCATTGGAAGGATCTCAAATTTAAAAAAAAAGGAGTGATTCAGATTGTCAAAAAGTCAAAGATTCTTGCAAACATTTATCAGGCAAACGATAATATTATTTTTTGTATTGCGTTGGTATCCTTGATCAAATCTGGGCTAAAATATTCAGCTATCGGATAATTAATTATAACTTCAATCAATCTCTCGATTTGATATATTATGAATTAATACGTAAGAATGCCTTATGATAGAGGGTCTGGTTCATATGGCATTATTTGGATAGTCAACATGTTGTGCCGTGTCGGGTTGGTTGCATATCTCAGGATAAAAAAGTCAATATTTTATTCTTTCACCAACCCCTCAAATTATAATTTCTTTACCGACTTTCACATCTACATAAGTGTTGCCGAACGTCTGTTTGAATTGATCAATGCACCAGTCAGAACTGTCATGGGGGGACAAGGCAACAATTTTAGGGGACACTTTTTTGATTGCCGCAATAGCGTTTTTTGTATCAGATTCTCGGATGCTGATCCAAGGAGGCCTGTCTGATCCAACGATGCGCTGAATATTGATGGGACCGATCATAATCCTGCCGCCGTTGACCGGGTAATGCAGGCCACCAATAATCGCATATATGGGTTCGTCAAACAGAGCCCGAGTCCGGTCGAAGATGCGCTCAATTGTCTGGTGGCCGCAACCGATGATCAGGACGATTCCTTTACCTGCAACATTAATGGCCAGGGAGTTTTCCAGAGTGTAGCCCATTAGAAATAAATATCGTGGAATGACGCCGATGCTGACAATTCCTTCTTTTAAGACAACAGGGTCTTTAATCACATGCGTTTCAGGGCCTGGGTTCCATCTGGAGGCAGAGATATCGACTGGCGAATAAGCTGGGAGATTCGGCAGCGACACTGGGCCTTGGGACAAACTGAATGTTTTTTCTTTTTGTTCCTTCATTCCCCCCACATGGTCTAAGTGTGGATGGCTGAAAAAAATCATATCAATATTAGATTCTGAAATGCCAAGGGTTTTCATGTTTTGGAGGAGCGGGGATGGATGTTCTTTTTTTTTGTTATACCCGACATCTAACAAAATTTTGGTATCATCGGCAGAAATCAGATAGGATACACCGGGTTCTGTTTTTAAATTAGGGTTATCCGTGTAATAATCGATTAGGGGAAGAATTGAAAGTGATTTGATGGTCCCAGGCGACGATATTTTATTGATTGTCATGCCTGAAACTTGGGCATCTGCCAGTTGTTTTCCTTTTTTTAACTGAAGGATTTTTTTTGTAAAAATTAGTGCAATGATAGCGATCAGAAATAATAAGATATATAGCGCAATCATGGCGTTTCCTCCAAATGAACAAATCTTCCGTTAAATTCTATTAGCCGCAATATTAGAATATTATACAAACCACAAGATATGGATTTTTCAGGTGCGTTGAATGGGTTGTGATATGTTCTGAAATGTCTTCCGAAAACCATATATTGGGCAGGTAACGATATATTGAGACAATCACCAGTCTGCCAAAATTCCAGATATCATCGTACCCGCATTTCAAGGATACTTGCATTTTTAGAAAGTATCCGCCTCCAAAATTTCATTGACGTATGCTTTTGGTATTCTTACCATTATTCAGTTTCATTGGTTGATGTCAATATTATATTAACCTTGTCAAAAGGAGGCCTATCATGAAAATTTCAGAAGGTATCGAGCATTTTTACAATTACCAGCGGCTGAATGTGAAAAAAAAATACGTTGCGGAACTATGAATTCATCCTGGACAATTTCCAAAACCATTTCGGCGACATAGAGCTATCGTCAATCACATCCGAAAACATCTTGATATTTATGTCCGAAGTGTCAGATGGAACCAAACAAAATACAAAGAAATTACGATTCACACTTCTAGCTGCCTTTTTCAATTTCATCAAAACTTCGGTTGATCCTGATTTACAAAGTCCATGCGATAACCCCGCCTTACGGAAACTTTTCAAAGCCAGCAAACCAACCCAATTCAAGATCCTGGAAAAAGATGTGGTTGATGAGATCATTTTCAGAACCCGAAATCCAAGAAACCGGCTGATGCTCGAACTACAAGAAACCGGCTGATGCTCGAACTAATGGCACGGAGTTGTATGCGTATCGGCGAGGTTCTCAAACTCACACCCAAGGATATCGAAGACCGGAAGGCTATCATTCGGGATCCAAAAAGCGGAAAAGAGGCGGAGGTCGCCTTCTTGCCCAAGAAGGTCGCGGACCGGCTCCAAAAATATATCAGTGACAATGGCATCAAACCCGAGGATAGGATTTTTCCAATAACCTACGCTGCTGCCAGGATTGTTGTCAAAAAAGCCGGCGATCTGGTCGGAATTCAATTGAAACCCAATGATTTACGCAGGCATGCGGCCACATATGCCAGTCGATCCGGCACGCCAATTGAAATCGTCTCGAAGATACTGTTACGCCATTCGAGCCTGGCGACGACTCAAAGATATTTGGGAAAAATCAGCGATGTAGAGGCGATGCGTTGGATAGACAATCTGCACGGGTAATGCAACCAATGGCTGAGCTGAGCACCGTAGCTTGGTTCGGCTATTTTCAAAGACCTTGTTCCCGTTTTAATCAAGGATTGTATCGGTATCCCTAAGAAAATAGATACGTGAATACTTCATCCTGGGATAATAATACTTAACTTTTTTAATAGTAGTGAAGTTTAAAGGAAAATTTCAAGCAAGATTCCGATAATCGGCTGTTATTGTAGTTGGAATCATTGATGGCATAATGGGGACGCCCCTTAAGTTACAAAATTCATAGAAGGTTTCAAACGAAACTTATAATTTTAGGGGCGTCCCGGAAATTCTCTCCCAGGGGTGGGAGAAGGAAGTTTTAGAGATACGGTGAGAACAATCGAAAAAACCTGTTTCTCATTTTAACCGCGATATTTTTTGATAAAAGACCCAACCGTTTGGCAACTGGGCATTTTGTCAGGAAGGCTTACATTTTCACCTTAATATCGGCAATAACCGGTAGATGATCGCTGGCAACTTTGGAGACCCGGAGACGACATCGCCGACCGCCCACGATTTCCAACGCACCCCGGCAGAATATTTTATCCAAGCCGCCGCTTGGTGAAAAGGAAGGATAGGTAAGAAAGGATTTCTGATACCCCCAGCCATGGTTGGTGGCGCATTCAAATTCCAATATCTCGGTAAAGATGGGCGCCAGGCGCGTCTGCCAGTCATTCAGGTCACCACCTACCAGGCAGGAATCCTGCAAGCCAAGGGCACGGAATTCGTCGGAGTGCACCAGCATGCCGATTTGGCGAGGCCTTTCCTTAAAAGACAACCCAAGATGAAGATTAAAGACCGCGATTTCCGCTTGCCCCATATTTTTTGCCGGCAGGGCGATGTCGGTATACAAACAACCCCGGGCCTTACCGGATTCAATGGTTAGATCGATATTCCGTTCGTTAACAATTGGATAGCGGCTCAAGGTAGCGTTCCCGTACATCCCCTCGCGCAGCTTCACATTAAGCCCCACCGCATGATGTGGATACCCGAGACGGTCGGCCAATTCCTGGGCCAGGTCCAACCCCCGGGAGCGGGGCACCCCTACATCCACTTCCTGCAGCAGGACGATATCGGCATCATGGTGTGCCAGTATCGTGGCAATGCGTTGCGGACGGAAACGGCGGTCAAGCCCGATGGCCCGGTGGATATTATATGATAGAACACGTAGATTCATGCTTCTCCCTTAAAAGTAAGGCGAAGAAAGTATTCCCCAGCATTTGATTCTTAATCTTAACTGTTTTGAACAAAATATGAGCTCGAAATATAGAGAGTAATTAGCGATCTTGTCAGATCGAGACAGCACAAGCTTAACAATGCTGTATCAGTTTAACTTTTAACGGAATTTAAAAAAGATTTGGCATATTGAGAATCCGGAAATAATCCACCTCAAGTAAAAATATTATACCAATATCATAGGATATGTCAAAGCGTGGTACCCTGTCATTACATGGGATAATGAGAGTTAATTAATTGTTCTAATTATGGTTAATAGGCGAACTTGTGGCTGGGGATAAGAACCCTATTAGTACATTTTCTCAACCACAAGATATGGGGATCAGTCGATATTTCTCAAAACAAGTGCAGGTTATAAATTCTTGCATTTTCAAAAATTATCTTTTGCCAAAATTTCGTTGACTTATATTCATTGTATTCTAAACAAAATCGGTCCATGAATACCCAACATCAGGATAATAATTCGTAAAATTCGAGAAATTTCAACATTGGGAATGCATTCGAAACCGCCCAAGGGATGCGGGGATTTTTTGGAACACCGGAACTCTACCCAATATGAATCAGTTAAATTAAGATTCGAATCCGTTGCGAAATCTCAACTCCATCGAAGAGAGCCATTTATGGATATGAGTAGGCTTTTGGCGGGGATTAAAAAGAACTTGTTTTTGATTTCAAGAAACCTTCCGCATAGAATCCACTCTCTCTTTGATACCAGATAAAATTCCTAATATCGCGCTTCAAATTTTAATAATCTCCGGATTTCTCGCCTGTGACTTCCGTGTTGCGAGACAGAGATGAATTGGCAGTCATATTTTTTAATCTCTTTCATATTGTTCAAATTGGGCCGCGATTCGCTCCCGTGCTTCGGTTGAAATGCATCTTTTAATCAGCGGCAGGAGCTGCGCGTTTTCCCTGCGGATATGCTTTCTGAAAAGGTCGATATAGCGTTGGCTCAATTGAATTAGGCCAGCAGGTGAGCCGTTTAGTTCGGCAGAGGCTTTAAATTCCAGTTTAATGGCCTTGAGCAGCGACCGACCGGCTTGATGTTCTGAACTCAAATCCTGGATCAGACTAGTTGTTTCAGGATTTTTGGTTGATGCCATAGCCGGAAACAGAATTTCATCTTCTTTACCATGATGGCGCCTGTCGATAAATACTTCTACAAAATTAATACACTTTGCAAGCGCTTCGTGCATCTCTTGGTCGGGGTGATCCAAATCTCCTAAAATCTTCTGCCACGCCGCAAACAACTTCATTATTCGCCCATGGTCTTCTCTCAAATTGTCTTCGGGATGCATGGTTTTTATTCCTATTCCTCGATAACGACGGCCCCGGGTACGCATTCTGTGGCTGCCTGCCGGACAAGACCCTCAAGGTGTTCCGGAACTTCATCGACAAGAACGCTTGCCGTCATTTGATCTTCATCATAAGCAAACACTTCAGGACATAACTTATTGCAATTCCGATCGCCCATACACAAATCGTAATCAATTTTTACCTTCATGACGACCTCCCATGAGATTTAGTACTGGACTTGGATAGGCATCGCCCAACCATTTTAAAAAATCTTTCAGCTAAATGCTTGAGGATCGGATAATTATCCCTGAGTCGATTATTTCGTTTCGTCCAGCACTTCTCGAACCCTGGAAGCCAGGTTCTGCCCTGAAAAGGGTTTCTGGATGAATTGAACACCTTCGTCCAGCACGCCGTGATGAGCGATGACGTCGGCCGTGTAGCCTGACATGAACAGGCGCTTGAGCTTCGGATACAGCGACAACAGGTTCTTGGCCAAGTCCCTGCCATTCATCTCGGGCATGACCACGTCAGTCATGAGCAGGTGGATCTCGCCGGCATGTTCCCGCGCAAGACGGATCGCCTCACCCGGCGTAGTGGCAGCCATCACCTTGTATCCCTGTCGTTCCAGCATCTTCGTGGTGATCTCCAGAATCATGGGCTCGTCTTCCACCAAAAGGATGGTTTCATGACCGCTTGCGGCCGATTGTGCCGCATCCACCTTGGTAGTCCGGCCTGCCTCGGTCGCATGCCGAGGGAGGTAAATTTTGAAGGTCGTACCCAGGCCCGGCTCACTGTATGCATCGACGAAACCGTTGTTCTGCTTGACGATGCCATAGACTGTGGCCAGCCCCAGGCCGGTGCCTTTGCCTACCTCCTTGGTGGTGAAAAACGGTTCGAACAGGTGTGAACGCGTCTCGGCGTCCATGCCGCAGCCATCGTCGCTAACGGCCAGCAGCGCATACTTGCCGGTGACAAACCCCACATGCGCGGCGCAGAAGGTTTCGTCAAAGGTGACGGTTCCCGTTTCGATGTTGATCTTGCCGGTATCGTGGATCGCATCCCGGGCGTTGACGCATAGATTGGCCAGCAACTGTTCGATCTGGGAGGGGTCCATCCTAACCGGACCCAGGTCCTTGCCCGGCAGCCATGCCAGGTCGATGTTTTCGCCGATTAGCCGCCGCAGCATCTTGAGTGTGCCTTCTATGGTCTCGTTCAGGTCGAGCAACTTGGGCGCCACGGTCTGCTTGCGGGCAAAGGCAAGTAGCTGCCCGGTGAGGTTTACAGACCTCTGGGCTGCTTTTTGGATATCTGTCAGCGTCCCATGGATCGGATCAGTTGGGCTGACCCCCTGCATGCCCAATTCCGTATAGCCAAGGATAGCCCCCAGCATATTGTTGAAGTCGTGAGCCACACCGCCGGCCAGGCGGCCGACCGACTCCATCTTCTGGGCCTGGTTTAATTGTGCCTGGAGTTTCTCCCGTTCTTTATCGACCCGTTTACGTTCAGTGATGTCGCGGGCAAAGGCGCAGTTGTATTCGCATCCTTCGAATTCCAGGAAATTCGCCTGGATTTCGACCGGATAGATGTGGCCATCCTTCGCCCGGTGGGTGGTTTCGAAAACGATATGTCCTTTCTCCCGCAGATCGTTCCAATATTCTGACCACATCTCCATGGAAAACTCTGGGTCGATGTCTGTCACCGTCATTTGCACCAACTCGTCGCTGAAGTACCCCAAAGCCCTACAAGCGGCCTGGTTTACATAGAAGATGCGTGCGCCGGAAGTCATCCAGAAGGCGGCCTCCGCCATGTGATCAATCGCGAACTGGTTAAACCGCAGTGCTTCCTCCGCTCGCTTGCGGTCAGTGATATCAAGATAGACCGCCATGAGAAGCCGGTAGCCGGTCTTGTCGATGAAACTGGCGAATAACGAGCAGTTACGGATAGAACCGTCGCTACGTCGAAGGAGGGTCTCGAAATCGGCAACGTAATTCTGCCGTTTGGCCATCTCGATAAACCGGCTGCGATCTGAAGGATTGACCCACAGTCCGATATGGTTTCCACTCCGGCCTTCCGCCTGTTCCCGGGCATAGCCGAAGGTTTTGTACCAGGCTTCGTTCCAGGTCGTCCCTTTGTATCCTTCGACATCGGTGGCATAGGCCATCGGGACCGGAGCCGACTCGAAGAGTTGGCTAAAACTCTCCTCACTCTCCCTGAGAGCCTTTTCCGCCTGCTTGCGCGCGGTGATGTCATGAATAACGGAATGAAGGAGATCTTTTCCTTTGGCTTCGATTTTGTTGCTGACCACCTCCACATCCCGGATGGATCCATCCGCCAGCCTGTGATGGAATTCAAAATGGATTTGTTGGTTGGTCCTGGCCTTTTCCATCTCCTGCTTTATTTCTTCGGGTGAAAGGGTATTGAAGTCCTGAATCCTCATTTGTTGGAGCTGTTCCCGCGTCCATCCGTAGAATGTTGCTGCCGCATTATTGGCGTTTAAGATGTTTCCGCTATCCGGATCGATGACCAGCTGAACTGTGGCGTGGTATTCGAACAGGTTCCTGAAAAGTGACTCGCTATTCCGCAGCGCCTCTTGCGCCCGCTTGATTTCGAAATAAGATTTCTCCAATATCCGCACTCGTTGCTCAAGCTCTTCATAGGTCGGTTTGTTAGGCATTGTAATTCCCTGCTGCGCCTTTACGATCTGGTCGTTTTACAGATTCTTGCATTATTCGTGAGTTTTGCAATCGTTCACCATAGAAATGGTATTCTAAAGCCAATCCTGAATGATCAAACTACCAAATGCCATTGTTCCGGTTGGGCATGGGGCAACAACAGTTTTTCTGCGTTGATTATCCAATCATAACATTACGGTTGGAAAATTCAAGATGACGGAACGCCGGATAAAATTCAATCCATACTACAGGGCAAGTATGTTCTGGCTATCCCATAAAAAAAGGGATGACGAGATCGATAGGTATCTTGCCAGGGGATTTAACTATCAGGGAATGCATAGAATTTTCATTTTACAGCTGGATATCATAGGCGTGTCACGCGGGCTGCTTCAGGGGCGTAGGTGCGGTTAAGTGGATAAGGAGGAGGTGAGGCCAATTAATGGTTTCACGCCATCCAGATTCACCGGTACCTTTCCATCCATATACGCGAATGTAATAGCTGTTATTTGAGAAAAAACCCCGGCCATAAGATGCAGTACCCTGAGGCCTATTACATTGAAATCATACAGGTAAAGGTTATAGCAACTTTATGCAGTCAGGTCATTTTCCCTAAATCCTACATAATGTCTGGTCGAGCATTGCCCCCCCTGACAACGCTAAATTGAATTCGGAGTAAATGAAGCCAGCCTGCAAAATGATGTGCGGCACTTAACTATTTAAATTTCCATTAATTATAATGATACTGTTTGGATATATTCAGGAAAACCGAACGGTGATTGGTGCGGGACTATAGTAGATAGCTTCAGATCGCCTATTCGGTTGATGGGTAAGATGAAATCCCAAAAATATCACACATTCAAAATCTTGACGTTTCTTGCCGTAGCCCAAAGTGTCAGTTTTCGTCGATTACTTTATATAAAATTTTCGTATTTCACTAATTTTGCCGGCAGGTATGCGATGAAAAACAATCAGTTTAACGAAGTGCCCGAGGTCTGGTAGGAAATGGATTGCTAATACCAGCCTAGGAAACCCTGATATCATTTTATCCCCAAGTCTTAGCAGTTTCCACCATGGCCTGGATGTTTTCCGGGGGGCAGATAGCCGGTATGATACAGCCGCCACTTACCATTAATCCCCCGTCTCGACCAGCCTTATCAATCACCTCCCGGGTTGCTTCTTTCACCTCCTCAGGGCTGCCCATAGCTAAGAGACTCGTGCTGACATTGCCCATCAGGCAATATCGCGACCCCAGTAATTTTCGCGCCGCTTCAAAATCTACCCCTTCATCGAGACTCAGGCAATTCACTCCAGTTTCGGCAAAACTTTCAAGCCGGTCAGAATTGTCACCGCAAACGTGCATGATGGTTTTTATCCCGATAGGTTTGACAAGTTTGACCAGGCGTGAGGTGAGTGGCTTCCCCCACTCTTCCCAATGTTTTTTGGAGATGGCATCCCCAGAGCTGCTCGGGTCGGAGATGAAAAGGATATCTACTCCTGTGCTGATAATGGCCACCGCATAGACAATGAGACTGCTCAAAGCAATTTCGCAGAGCTTGCGAAGGGATTCAGGCGCCTTGTACAAGTCCCTCATCGCGTTCTCGGAACCCCGTAGCATGCTAACGTGCCTGAATGGGGCCTGTATGTATCCGATAACCGGAACCTCGTGCTTAAACCGATTTTTCAATCGCCGCATTCCTTCCAGGATAAGGCTCAGCCTTTGGTTCTGATACGGATCGAATAGTTTCAAACGAGATAAATCAGTTTCGTAGTTTTGTACCGCTGGGATTTCCACTGACGGCGGGTGTCCACGGGAAATTTTGAGTACCGATCCCATGGCCTCGGATTCGGAATGACAGGCGAACATATCCCAAACGCAATCATAGCCGAACTTATCTACAGCATAGGTTTGGGCATAGACATGCCTTTCAACACTATCAAGCTCATCTATCAGATCAAAACCGGCCTGTTTGCTGCACCATTCGCGTGCCATAAGTACAACGGGAGGATAGTCTGGCCGTTTACCGCTCAACACACCCATAACCCTTTCGTAGGCATTCATATGATCCATCGTATTCTCCCTTATCGGTTGCAACCTTTGTTTGAATCTTCAAAGGCCGTCTGATAAATATTTTATTAAAAGCGCAGTATTTTTTGGTAGCTGCTCTTCAACCGAGCACTAAAATTAAGGCTAAACGTGCTGAAGTGATTACGTTTTCATTTTAACACAAGAAATCATAAATAAAGCTACTTATAAATAATATTGTTGATTGATCGTGGCAGAAAACCAATCGGCAACGTTGGAAGATGGATTTTGAAATCAGATGAAATTTGTGTTTTCAGACGTTTCAGGTTTCTTGCCACTATTTGCATAATCGCAAAATTTCAAATATATAAGATGTAATCACAGGTTGAGACTATCACCAAAAAAATCTGGATTGCTCATGGAAAATTAATCCAGATCTAACTGAGCTTTACACTGATTGCATTTTACAGCACCACGGAAAACTTTGTTTCCGCATTCAGGGCAAATATAGCGGGATTCCTCGTCTTGAATCCATTTTTCGGTACCAACCTCTCGCCAATATGGAATAGACCGCATAATAACCTTTTTGCCAACTGTCATGGGAAAGTTTTCAATATGATGGCAAGGAAATTCGTCGCATTGATGACATCCGGTGAATCCCTTCTCTTTTGTGCAATTTCTGATCTCACACTGGCGACAATGCATAAACTTTTCATCAGATAAGCAGCCACGGCATTGAATATCATCGGCGGTAAGGTTTTCACTATTAGGAAGAGTCCCTTTTCCCGCAATGTTTCCCTTGTAAAGATTCGCTAAGCGTTCCTTGAACTTGTGATTGTTATCACGATGTGCGATATAAATGGCACAAACTCCGCAATAAAGGCCACAAGGTGCAATAAGGTCTTGATTTATTTTCATAATTCAGATCCTTCTGGTTCATTGTTTCATTGCAAGTGGTTATTTATATCATCACCCTTGCGGGTTTCGGCCGGTTTAAAAACAGAATTTGATACTATATTCCTCATGAAAGATGCTTCGCAAGACGCTTGCCGAGACCAATAATGGTGGTTGTCGGTGGCATTCCCCACGCTTCAGGAATTACGGAACAATCGCAAACAAATAAATTGTCGTATTGTGTCATCAGGTTTGAATCAACGAGATCGCCAACCTTAACTGTTCCACCCGGATGGGCAGCGAGGTATTGAGTCTTAAAAATATCTTTTGCCCCAGCATTTTTTAATATTTTCTTGGCCCGTTCAAATCCGTTTCGAAGCTTCTGTTTTTCCACATTATTTAATATTTTCCTTACTCCACCACGATCGGTAAGTTTTCCACCAAGTTCATCTTTTGCTTTTACCATTATTTGAAGCGTGTTTCGTCGTGAAAACATTTTATGAAATCTTAAAACTCCAGCTGCAAATATAGCGGTTGTAGCGAATGGATGGGCCATGTCTGTCATCATGTATCCTTCATCTTCAATATGAACACCTGCAGTCATGGGGATCTCACTGGTTGGAACATCAATGTCCTTTACCGTACCCCGAACACCGATGAGTGGATCAAAGAAAAAATCGTATCCAGCTCTTTTAATACCGCTTGCTCGAAGTATGACGGGGGTACCTATTCCACCAGCTGAGATGACAACCTTGGTTGCAAATGCTTGATGTTTTTTATTTGCCTTTATAAATTCGACCCCAACTGCCTTTTTTCCTTCAAAAAGGACCTTGCTAACCTTTGCTCGGTTTATGAGATCTGCTCCATTCGCTAGCGCTTCTTCAACGTACATTCTTGCGCTCCACTTAACCCGATGAGGATCTCCATAGTGGCCAAATTTATATCCAGGTCTCCACTTATCTTGATACATAAATTTGTCCAGCTTTTTCCAGTTGTATCCAAGCGATTGAGCGCTGTCCATGAGTCGTTTCGACATTGGACCGACCATTTCATCTTTAAGTGGAGCAACAGGAAGCTCCTCCCTTAGCTCTTTCACCTCATTGCTGATATCTATCCCGTATGACTTTAGCATATCGAAAGGAACAGGAAACGATGTTGCATAATAATGGACTGTGCTCCCACCGGTCGTGATGCCCCTGACCAGTGCCAGCATTTGAGGCGTAAAGAGCATGCTTCTACCAGGAACCAAAAGTGTTCTGACTCCTTGCGCAAAGCTCCCGTTTAAGGGGTTGTTATCACCCCATTCAAGGATGAGAACCTTCTTGTTTCTTACGGACAATTCTTTCGCAACTGTTGCTCCGCCAGGCCCAGATCCAACAACGATGACATCCTTATCCTGGATTCGTGAATCCATCATTCGTTCTCCAATAAATCTCATAAAGCGGAGAGAACCATGTAAACAACCCAGCCCTTCTGCCTTCAACCATCCACCCGATCCTTGAGCTCCTTGCCCACCTTGAAAAAAGGTAATCTTTTCGGCTTGATCTTAACCTTCTCACGGGTTTTTGGATTTCGGCCGGTATACCCACCGTATTTTTTTACGAAAAAGGAACACAGACCTCGGAATTCAACTCGATCCCCTTGTACCAGTGCCTCGGCAATTTTATCGAATAACAGGTTAATGACCGCTTCAGCTTCCGATTTGGACAGATGGTTTGAATTTTTCAGCGCCTGGATGAGGTCAACCTTGTTCATTCGTTCGAGGCTCCTGTGCTGGATTGGTACGATTTTGAAATCTTATGGGTGGGATTTGGATTAAAGGATAAACCTTTACTAAAAATTATGTCAAGAAATTAATTGGTTATGCCTGGAGAAGGTTCAAGGTCGGGGGGATGCAGAGAAAAAACCTGCAATTGACGCTGAAATCGAATGGGATGTTATCGATAAAAATTATCGGTGTCGTTGGATACGGATGGAGGTGTTAAGCGAAAAAACGGAGAATGATGATAATTTTTAAAATGAATGGATGGGTCTGGAATCGATTTTAATAAACCTGGCGATTTGAGTTGTGCAAGAACCGCAGATCCGTTTTCAACCCATTATCCGTTTTTAATTTAGAATTTTGACCCAAGATGACGAGTTTCCAAATTTTCCGTGTCAAAAAAAGGTAATGGTGCAGGCGAAAGAGAACGACCGGTAGAGAGGGTATGAGAAGGTTTCAGATGCGTTTTTAAGCGATTATAGCACTGGTGAATTCATATGATAATGCGTCATTGTGGGTTACTATACAGTGTGGCTATCAAAAGCGTTTTAAAGCAAGTGCAGGTTGGTTTAGATAGCAGGTGTACGAAACCGCTTCGCGGTAGCTTTCTAATCCCCAGCTCTCAGCCTCTAATGGCTGCCCACCTTATTAGTCGATTCTTTTTAGCCTGATCATGTAAGGATACCTCCAGGATTTCTTTAACCCTTTAACCAAGGAGGTATCAGATGACAGAACTGCGTCAAAAAATGATCAGGGCCATGGATTTAAAGAATCTTTCCCCTCACACCAAACGCACCTACCTTGCCGCCGTCACCGGTCTGGCCAAACACTACCGGCAGTCTCCTGAGATAATCACCGATCAGATGATCGAGGATTATCTGCTGTATTTGAAAAACGAAAAGGGCAATGCGCCGGCCAGCTGCTGCATTGCTCTGACCGGGCTGCGGTTTTTCTACTCCAACATTTTGGACAAGCAGATATCGGTTGGTTTCAGGCTGACCAAGAAGCCTCGCAAACTTCCCACCGTGCTTACCAAAGAGCAGATCCGGAAGATCATCTGTGTGCCGAAAAACCTAAAACACCGCCTGATCCTGATGACCACCTACGCGGCCGGATTAAGGGCCAGTGAGGTCAGGCGATTAAAGCCCGCCCATATCGACAGTGAACGGATGGCTGATCAAAGTGGTCGGCGGAAAGGGGCGCAAAGACCGCTATACGATGCTTTCTGTAAAGCTTTTAGGTGAGCTGCGCCACTATTATAAAAAGTGCTGTCCGCAAAGCTACCTGTTCCCCTCCTCTTACAAGAAGAGCAACAACAAGCCTTTATCCTACGAATCGGTCCGGTGCACCTACGAGAAGGCCCGTAAAAAGGCCGGGGTTAAAAAGGGTCCAGGACTCCATACCCTGCGCCACAGCTTTGCCACACACCTGCTTGAGGCCGGCTTTGATATCAGAAAAATCCAAGTGTTAATGGGCCATTCGAGGCTGTCCACCACCATGATTTACCTGCATGTGAGCCGCGAAACTCTGTCAAAAGTCCCCAGTCCCCTGGATCTTATTGACACTGAACAGGCACAAAAGGAGGACAGCACCGATGGCCCAAAACATAGAGCCTGAAGAAAACCGAGTGGAGGTAGCCGATATTCTCAGAAAACACATTGCCGATTATCAGGACCACTACCCCCTGTGGCCGGAACACCGCAAAATCGTCTTTGATCTGCTAAATTGTCGCACCGCTCACCTGGGCGGCCACATCGATCGTTGCAGTAATTGCGGTATGATGCGCATTGCCTATCATTCATGCCGCAACCGGCATTGCCCGACATGCCAGCATGTGCCGCGCGAACGGTGGCTCGAACAAAGAAAAGAGGAGATTCTGCCCACCGACTACTTCCATGTTGTCTTCACCCTGCCGCATGAGCTAAACCCCGTCATCTTAAACAATAAAAAGGTGATGCTCAACATCCTTTTTAAAGCCGCCTCTCAGACGCTTCTGAGCTTCGGTGAAAATGCGCTCGGCGGAAAATTGGGTTTTATCGCGACACTTCACAGCTGGGATCAAAAGCTCAAAGCGCACTTTCATCTCCACCTTCTGGTGCCCGGCGGGGCACTCTCAAAAGACGGTTCATCCTGGAAGCCCTTGAAGGGTGACTATCTCTTTAACCAGCAGGCCTTGTCTCTGGTTTTTCGCGGCAAGTTCATGGAGCATATGGGCAGGGCCTGCCAGAGGGAGAATCTCAAGTTTGCCGGCGATCAATACAAAAAGCTTAAAGCCAGGCTGTATGAAAAAAACTGGATTATCGATGTGCGTGATCCAGTGAAAAAGCCCGATCATGTTCTGGAATACCTGGCACGCTACACTCACCGGGTGGCGATTGCCAACAGTCGCATCAAAGAACTCAAAGACGGCATGGTGACCTTCACATATAAAAACCGAAAGAAAGGGCGCACTGAAGCGCTCACGATCACCGCCGTCGAGTTCATCCGGCGCTTTTTGCTCCATAGTCTGCCCAAAAGCTTTGTCAGAATCCGGCATTACGGGTTTTTAGCCAACCGAAACCGGTCGAAAAACCTGACCGCCATCCGCCGATTGATGGGAGTCTCCGATCCGCCTGAGAAGCACTTCGCTTCGGTTGAAGAGATGATGCACAAGCTCACGGGCATCGACATTAGCCTCTGTCCAGGTTGCCATAAAGGCAGGATGCAGCTGTTCTTGGAGATACCAAAGGGGGTGGCACGACCGCCCAATCCCCTTGCTGTTGAAGCGGCGTAACCTGGTCGTTTAAAATTTGAATCGTTTTTGAAAACGACAGGTGAAGTGCGCCTTATCCTGGCGGTAATGGCAGTAACAGCTAAAAAATGGAGCACAAATGATGCCGTGATTAAGATCAACACTATAAATATTTGTCTGGTCCGTCTTTTACCAGGGCCCCTAAGGGCCAGATCGCAAGCAAATGGTCGAAAAAAACCTGATTACAAACCCCATTTGAAAATAGCGTGCCGAGGCGCCCTCAAGGCGGCTTCGTACATCTTTGGGTGAGTAGCCCGGAGGAATCTCACCTCCGGGCTCTCTCAGAACCCGGCGTGAACCTCTCAGCTCACCGGGCTCCCATTGTCCCAGTCGGCGGCACGAAGCCTGCCTGCCAGTGGGGAAACAAATATCGCTGGCGTTTGGCAATCCGGCCGAGCCAATGCATGGCTCGACGTTGGTGACCTCGTAACCTTTTGAACTTCCGCATTGCCCAGCGCGCTAAAAACCGATTCAAATGGTTTGCGATGGGTTGGAAGGCTGATGGGTAGAACTTGCAATAGTAGTTGATCCACCCTTGTATCACCGGACGGAACATGCGGGCCAGATCCTCGATTGTCTTATCACTCTTCAATTGTAGCCGCCAACGGCGTATCGTCTGTCGAATGGACTTTGCCGCAGATCGACTGATCGCTGGCGTAAAATTGACAAACAAACGGCCATAGCGGTCTTTTGAGCGTCTGGGTCGAAACGTGTACCCCAGAAAGTCAAACTGGATGGTTTCATATTCCTGTTTTCTGTGGTTATCTTTGCAGTAGACCACCTTGGTTTTATCCGGATGCAGCTCCAAGCCGCACTCTTTCAATCGGCTCTCAAGCCTTTTGCGCAGGTATATGGCCTGCTTGTGGCTGCGACAATGAATCAATGCATCGTCCGCGTATCTGCAGAAAGGCACTTTGGGATAATTCGTCGCCATCCACCGGTCAAATGCATAATGTAAGAATAGATTGGCGAGTAGCGGGGAGATAACACCGCCTTGAGGTGTACCTTTCTCCCTGTCGATTATTGTCCCGTCTTCCTTTTGCATCGGTGCCGTCAGCCATCGTCCGATATAAAGCAAAACCCACCTGCAGTCCGTGTGACGCCGAACCGCTTTCATCAGGAGTCCGTGGTCGATATTGTCGAAAAGTCCCTTAATATCAAACTCCAGCACCCAGTCGTGCCTCCAGCAACGCTTGCGGGTAACCGCAATGGCCTGATGTGCCGATTTGCCCGGTCGGTAAGCCGGCAAGAATGAAGCAGGCTGCCTGTATATTGAGATAGGCAGATCTGATCATCGCACCAGTCTGTAAGCCATCAACTTGTCGAAGACTTCCTTGATTTCGACCACTGTATAAGCCACTTGAAATGCTTTATCAATTCCTCCGCTAAGAAACTCAGCCGGGACCCTTTTCCCTCCATGATCACTAACCGGCGGTCGATACATTATTCCGAAGCGGGTCTCTGGTTAGAGGATGCCTTTAGCAGGGAGGGATGGTTCCGGTTATTCCTTTACCGGCAGCACGTGGATTGCCTTGATCACCAATTCAATTTCGTCTCCCGGTGCAAGTTGGAGGTGCTCGACTGATTCTGTGGTGAGGACAGACGACATTTCAATTGGTGTGGTGACATCGAATTTTACAAGCGACATTACATCGCCGTTTTTGACATTTTTCACTTTAGCTTTGATTCGGTTGCGTGCACCGTATTTCATTGGTTTGCCTCCTTGAGATATTTAAATTTGTTACAGGTTAATTACCTTGTCAGCCAATTGCATTGCGGTGACGATGTCCAACATGTTGGTGGTCTCGCCTACCTGCTTGTTCTTCAGTATATTAAAGTGGTCTAAACATGTACCGCAGACCAGGATTTTGAGGCCCGCAGATTCATAGGCTTTCAGGTCTTCAAGCACTTCCGAGCCATCGATGGTGAGTTTTACACCATTGTTTACGAACACGAGCCGCCACAGTTCGTCATCCATTTCCTTTAGTGTGCGCAGGAAATTTACCATGAGTTTCGAGCCAAGCGCATCGTCTCCAAAACCGATCCGGTCTGTGGCGCACATGATCATGATCTTCTTGGCATCACTGGAAGGCTCCGGAATAGGTCGGGGCTGTTCTGAAGTCTTCGAATCACAACTTCCGATGACAATGTAGTCAGAACCGACATGTTCCAATGCCGTTTGAAACCCCTGGGATTCAAGGAATCGCTGAACATTCTGCTGGGAAGCTGCGTTGTCGACGACCACCCTCACACCATTCGGGCTCTCTCCCTGTAAGGCAGCCTTGGTTTGAAGTACGGGTGCCGGGCATGCCAGGCCCCGCGCATCAATTTCTTTCATATAAGTACCTCCTGTTTGAACACATTATCTATTTCAAACTTGCTTGAGATCAAATAACCGAAATTTTTTCTTCATGGCTGTCAACAACCTCCCCAATTCGAGCTGCATCAGTGATGCCTCCGTCTTTCAAGGCTGAGATCAGGTCATTGCAATGAACGTCACTAACGCTGATCAGCAGTCCACCGGATGTCTGGGGATCGAACAGAAGATCCTGCAGTGTGCGCGGGACTGTCTCGGCAAAGGTGATCATATACTCACGAAATTCCCTGTTTTTGTATGCACCGGCCGGGATGAGACCCATAGCAGCAAATTCCAGGGCTTCGGAGATGACCGGCATCTGATCGGAATCAATCCTGGCGCTGCAACCCGATCCGTTCACCATTTCCGAAAGGTGCCCCAGCAGTCCGAAGCCGGTCACGTCCGTGCACGCACTAATATCGAAATCTGTCATGATCCGAGCTGCATCCCGGTTGAGCATGGCCATCAAGCTGGTCACTTTCTGTGTAAGCTGCTCTGAGGCCATGGCCGCCTTGATCGCGGTGTTGACGATGCCGGTCCCCAGCGGCTTTGTCAGCACCAGGCGATCTCCTGGCCTCAGATTCTTCTTGGTCAACACACGCTCCGGGTGAATGAACCCGGTCACGGATAGACCGTATTTTATTTCCTTGTCCTCAATGCTGTGCCCGCCAATAAGGACCACTCCGGCCTCCTTGAGCTTGTCGATACCGCCCTGGATGATTTGCCGCAAGATGCCCAAATCCATTGTTTTGACCGGAAAGGCCACAAGGTTCATAGCGGTTTTCGGTGTCCCGCCCATGGCGTAAACATCGCTCAAGGCGTTGGCGGCGGCAATCTGTCCGAACCAGTATGGATCGTCCACAATGGGCGTGAAAAAATCCACCGTCTGGATCAGCGCCAGATCATCCGAGATTCGATAAACGCCGGCGTCGTCCGTACGGTAAAGGCCGATGATAACATTTTCGTCGGACGGAAACTCCATACCGCACAGTGCCTTGTCCAGGTCCCCCGGAGCCATTTTGGAGGCTCAACCGGAGCCGGTTACCGTCTTTGTAAGCTGAACTTTTTTGATATTCTCCATCATTGATTTCCCTTTTTGGTTCCACTGTTGCTCCTCGGGATCTCAAACGGGCAGGGCAACTCGCTTGCAAGGTAAACATGCTTCTCATCACAGAAAGGACAAGGCTTGTTGAGTTCAACCTTGGCGTCCAACGTCTTGTTGCCGAATGAATCGCTAATGACCCCGTTATTTTCGGTAACTTTAAAATCAGCACTTTCAAATGTCATATTCCGCTTTGGGCAGATAAAAATGAACTCCATGATACACGCCCATCAATCTGTTTGGTGATTGTTATTTTGCCCCCTGGGCCAACCCCGAGAAAACACGGCGCAGATCCTTATCCGTTAAATTCTTGAATAAGTCATGGTCATCCATAATGAAATCCGCCCTCTCGGTTTTTTTCGAAATCATTGTCACCGGCTTCTTTTCTACAACTCGGATCGTCCTTCCTGAACCGGTACTAAATTCTTTCAACCGACTGTTGCTCTCCAGCCAGAGCTGGCATGCATCGTGGGTTCCCAAAAAGGGAATGAAAACAGTTTCGCCACGTTGCAGGGTGATCAACCGATAACCGCAACCCAGATCATATTTACGGCAATTCCTGATTCGTTTTTCCCCATATTTGGTGAAACTGCCGATTGCATCCATATGGTGTTGAGCCGTTCCCAAAACCAGGCTCTCAATTATGCATTTTGCTTTATTGGCTAGTGTCGTTCCCGCCTTACCGGTTTTTTTGAGCGCTTCGATACAGGTCTCAACTTTTTTGCTGACGTATATAAATTTCATAACTTGGGTGAAGCCTTTTTTAAATTTTTAGGCAAACAATCCGAAGCAGCCGCGTCATCATGGCACCGATTTTGGTATCCGTATGCCTCGATTAAAACTGCGAAGATTTCCGGCTCCAGCAACTTGGTGCCGCCGGCATAGATGAATATGCAACCCAGCGCCCATCGGCAGAGCCTATATAGCCAGTCCATCGTTTTCATTCGATCAAGGTATTTTCAATTTCCGATGCCAACAGCGCTGCCCCAAACGCGCCAATGAATTGCGGGTTTTCGGGAATCAACACCCTGCGGCCCAGTTTTTCAGATAGAAAAGCAACCATGCAGGGGTTTTTGGCCACACCGCCGGTGAAAACGATATCTCCCTCCGAAGAAACCCGATTGATCATCCCGGCGGCTCGGCGGATTACACTGGCGTGCAACCCCCGCGCGATTTCCCGCCGGTTATTGCCCTTGGCGATCAGGGAGGTAACCTCGGATTCGGCAAAAACGGTACACATGCTGGAAATATTGAGATCATTTTCGACAAGCAGCGCTGCCCGACCAAATTCTTCGATGTCATATCCCAGGGTTTTTGCCATTATCTCCAGGAATTTACCGGTGCCGGCGGCGCACCGGTCGTTCATTTCGAACTTTTTCACTTTGCCGTTTTCAGTTAGGGAGATAGCCTTGCTATCCTGCCCACCGATATCCAGAACCGTTCGGGTGTCGGGAAAAAATGTTCGAACCCCCTTGGCATGGGCTTTGATTTCTGTGACCGTTGGAGCGTCAAAAGAGATCTCGAACAGGTTGCGACCGTAGCCAGTGGCCATAATTCGGTCGAAGCTGACCCCATCCACCAACTTTTTGGCTTCGGTTATGGGGTCAAAGCCGGTGTCCGCCTGAAAACTGGCCTTTATTTGACCCACCTCATCCACCACCACCAGTTCGATGGTGCGAGAGCCGATATCTATTCCGGCAAAAAGCATCTTCGTAAAAACTCCTTTGTGTTAGCGAAGCTGCTCGATAAACGCTTCGACACGTGTCTTCAACTGGCCGATATCTTCCATGCTGTAATCGGTTTCGATGCGCAGGCAAGGGATGTTCTTTTCTTCCAGCGCTTTTTCAACCGGTATGGCCTCCATCAGGTAAGGCTGGCAAAACTGCAGGCCGTAATGGATAACGCCGTCAGCCTTGTAGGCGGCGACCATTTCCTGGATATGGTTCAGGCGGTCGGGATTGGGCGTAAAAATAGCGCAGTCCACCCGGAAATAACGGTCAACGATTGCGTCCAACATCTCATCCACCGTTTCACCCGATTCATCGGTCAGGTTGCGGGTGCCGCGTTCGCCCACGCAAGATTCCTCGCCCACAATTACCGCGCCGGCGGTTTCCACAATCATGGGCAGTTTCCAATTAGGCACTGCCTGGGGGCACCCGGACACCAGAATGCGGGGGGTGTTTTTCGGGAAGACGCCCTCTATATCTTCAATCCGCGTCTCCAGTTCATCACAGATTTTGTTCACAGATTCCGTAAATCTGGCAGGGTTGTCGTAAAAGAAGATCTGGTTGGCCAAGAGGGCATCCAGGCCCGAAATCGGTGCCGGATCTGCTTTTCGTAAGGACGAGAGTCGGTGAATGGCGGCACGCTTGGCGTTGACCGTGCGGATGGCCTCTTTCAGTGATTGTGCAGTAATCGGAACACCGGTGAGGTTCTCTACCGCCGCTTTGAAACGATTGTATTCCGACCTGAGAAGAGCTTTACCGTTTTCAGACTTGACCTGGGGCAAATCCATGACATAGAGATTTTCAACCAGGTCATTCAAGGATTCATAGGCCTTCTTTTTGCCGTCACAGGTGTTTTCACCCACGATCATGTCAGCGCTTTCCAGGTAGGGGCACACCTTGCCGACCTTGAATCCGAAGGATGATTTGATCAGGGCGCAGGTATTGCGAGGCAGTAGTTTCTCCACATCCTCCGTGGCGAAATCGGCCCCTGAACAAAGGCCGACTAACGTGGCGTTGGCCGCCAGAACAATCTCTTCGGGTACAAACACACAATAGGACCCGATGATTTTGCGACCGGCCGCTTTTTCATCCAGCAATTCCTTGATACGCAGCCCGTGGACTTCGCTCATGACAAAGTCGAAATAGCCCATCCCCTCCGGGCGGTTTTTCTGTGCAAGATAAATGTCTTGATAAGCCTGACCCAGAATGCCCAACAGTGCGTCATGCGCTTCCAAGTCGAGTCCCAAGTCGGCCCACATGGATCGGTAATCTTCACTCATCGTCGACTCCTTTTGTTATTAGTAGCGTGTGTTCATCTCGGTGCGCGAACCGAGATGATGCCTTTTCCCAAATAAATTTATGTCCGGGAGTGTTCGGAGGGACCATCGCGGATGCAAAGGCAACGGACGGCCCAAGGACGATTAGGTGATGTCATGATGCTTATGATTTTGGCACACGGCTTCGTCTAACAAACCCGGTTAGAAGGATAAGACCCCTCAGGTAAAGCCAAAATCATGAATCATGGAATACCTCGTAGCGGATAAAATAGAGACACGCCCAAATACTATAGTAAATATCGATATGTCAAATAGGAAATATTGATATATAAATTTGTTTTCATCGGAAATTCCAATAGAGGTGAAAATTTACAATCGGACAGGATGCTCAGGTAGGTAGAGTAGCATAACCACTACTGAAGACCCTTGCCAAAAGTACTCTTTTCGGGATCACTGATTTTAGCTCAGTACTATTTTCAGTATTCCACATAGAAATCAGTGGTTGGCTAACCGAGAATAGATTCACTGAAAAGGCTGGTTGCAGAATAGATCACAAAAATTGAATCTATTTGGCTATAAGATTTCGCCAGGTTACTTGCCATAAGCCAAACTATCTGAAATTACATCATTTATACAAATAAAATCTGGTAATCACCGTTCAACCGTCAAATTGATAGGTTTGATGGTTCATCGGTAGGCACACGTTCAATCAACATTGAACTTTGTTGGAGAGCTATACGTAGAGTATTAGGTCGGTTCCCTTCAACCCTACATTGAGGAAGGACCAAATGAGGACATCCACAGAACGGTCGTCACGATGAACGACAAGACCAGTCCTCCCGCCACCAGGGAGATCTGCGGATGCAGATCGAATCCCAAGCCGGTTCAGTTGTTTTCCCCGGGCTTATGTCCATGCGATTCGTCGTAGAAGTTTGCGGTGGGTACGATTTGCAGACCGCGAAAAGTCCGGCGCTGGTGGAAGGACTCTTTCTTTTCCTTCTCCCAGTGCACTCGGGCCATTTCAATGGTTTTTTGCTGATAGGTGAGTTCCCTCCTCTTCTCTTTCTTTTTTTGGCGCTTTACCATTGAGTTTCCTTTTTGCTGGATACGGTTTTATGTCGCATCCGATCTTCGTAACTTTACTGATCCATAGAAATTTACGCCCTCAGGGCATGGCCAGAGGCAGTAGGCTCTGTCTGAAAAAAGCTTTTGACATCGCGCTGGCGAAGCCATGAATCGGGCGTAAGGCCATAGTCTCTGGCCTTCGACAGCTCGAGTCAAGCGATATCTTGTAACCGTTCACAGGGGTGCAAAGTCCGAAGCGCTTCAAACCACCTAATTGTAAGCGTTTGCAGGGTGCCGCAGATGCAAGGCGCCGGGCGCGCTGACGCATCTTTGTACTTCAAATGACCGACTACAAAGCAGATGCGGTGCCCTGTGAATGCTTACGATTTCTTTGCTCAGACCAGTCTGCGAGGAATCACGGTATGCCAGCTTCGGCTGTACACCCTACTCGTTCCCTCGTACGCATCCAAATCCGCTCGGAGATGAAAACAGGTTTCATTCGATGTTAAGAGTGTGCGTGTCGTCGTACGCACCAGCCAATCACCGCGAGAAAATTTTCGCTCCCACCGGGTTTCCCCGGATAGGGAATCGTAATCGTCGGCTCGATAGCTGTAAATCTCCACCGTTCGGGAGCCAATCTCCAAGTCGATGTCCTCATACCTGGTGGTTCCGGTATCCAATACCACCTCGAGTGTGGAAACATCCCTTCTCAAGTCCCGAATAACCCTCCACTCTTCCTCTCTCGGCCTGACAAGAACAGCGTTTAACGGCTCCGCTCCCTCGGGATCTGCGAAAGGACGAAGCTTTTTATCATTGGCTCTGGGTGGACGGACCGGAAGCGTCAAGGAGCTGGTTCCGGAGTAGATGGTAAGCTGCACGGGTTTCGGTGGAGGCCATGCCAGGGGCCAGTAACTGGTGGAGATGGAAAGCCGAAGACGATGCCCCTTCGGAAAACGCTGGGCAACTCCGTTTAGCTGAAAGGTAATACGATACCGCCTGCCCGGTTCCAGCGGCTGCGGATTTTCATGTCCGTTGCGGTGAGTCAGATTGAGAAGTCCATAGGTGATGCGGGTCGCTTTGTCGTCCGGTTGAACATCGGATAAGCGGACGGCTACCATCGCCACCGGCTCGTTGGAGGACAACTCCAGTTCCACTGTAGGGGCACCGAGTATTTCGAGGTCTTCATCTAAAAAGCCGCTTTCGAAGACGAGCGCGCCCCCATCTTCCTGCCGCTGATCATGAGGCAGGTCGGGCGGTGCCTGGTAGCTGCACCATTTGCCGGCAAAGAGTCCCACAGCCAGCGGCGACTGGATGGAAAGCGGCTGTTCGCTAATCTCTTCCTCGCTTGGAGCCAGTCGTCGGGCATCTAATTTCCATTGGAGAAAGCGGATGTTGGAACTCGGCCACGAAGGTTCGGCGACCCAACGACCGGGCCGTTCGATGTAACTGGTTGTAGGTGGTACACTGTACTGCATCCAAACGCGAAACATGGGTTCGTTTTCTGTACCGTTCTCGATGCCTTTCAACCACCGATCCCACCAAGCGCGCACTTCCTGTAAAAACCCAATGGCCGGCCCTGGAACGCCTTCATGGGGATATTTGTGGCTCCACGGTCCGAGCAGGCCCTTGCGAGGCACGGACAGGTTCTCCATGAGGCGGAATACCGCATTGGAATAGCCGTCAGCCCAGCCACTAACCGCCATTACAGGACAGGCGATTGCATTATAGTTCTCGCACACTGATCCGTGCTTCCAGTAATGGTTCCGGTGCTGGTGGCGCATCCAGGTCTCAAGCCATAAACCGCTTTTTTCAAGCCGCTCCATCCACATATCGCGCCATCTTTCCCCGACCAGGAGTGGATCGGGAGGATGTGTGTTTTGGTCGAACATCGTCGAAGCCCAAGAAAGATTGTCCCCCAGAAGGCAACCTCCCATGTAATGGACATCGTCCGAGTAGCGGTCGTCGGTCGAGCAGATGGTGATAATGGCCCGCAGGGGTTCAGGACGGAGAGCGGCTATCTGCAGGCCGTTGAAACCTCCCCAGGAAATACCGATCATCCCCACCGAGCCGGTACACCATTTCTGTCTTGAAAGCCATTGGATCACTTCAACCCCATCGTCCAGTTCCTGCTGCAGATATTCATCGGTGAGGATTCCCTCCGACTCTCCGCTACCTCGAAGATCAACCCGAACGGATGCGTAGCCAAAGCCGGCTATGTAAGCATGGTGCTGCACATCCCGCTCGGCGGTAAGGTCCCTTTTTCGGTATGGTATGTATTCGAGTATGGCTGGAACCGGCGACTTTTCCGCATCTTCAGGAATCCACATGCGCGCGGCCAAAAGGGTCCCGTCGGTCATCGGAATCGTCATATGTTCTATTTCTCGCACTTTTCTGGGATATCTTTTTCGGATCTTCATTTCGCGCGTGCCTTTATCTATTTTCCGGGCAGTGGGTCCACTTCGAAGGTGAGCAGATCTTGACACCGGATGTATTTATCCAGCAGTTCCTTCTGGTCATCACCCCCGATGAAAAGTTGGCAAATCGCATAGCTGTAACTGTCCTGCTCCAGCAGATCGGAAAGACGCATGCCCTGCGTCACCTGCGGGCGGACAACCGTGCCATGGACCTCTTTTTTCACCCGGTCGATCTCCTCCTGACTCGGTACCTTTCGGACGACGCCATCTTCGAACAAACGCCAGAAAAACTTTGCCGCTCGTGGAAATTCTCCTCTCTGGCTGGGAAATTCCGGATCACGACCGAGCGCTACATCCACGGTGACAGCTTGGTTGGAGGCGCCGTCGACCTTTCGAAACACGTCCGAGTGAGACTGTGAGACGCGGGTATTGATTTCGAGAAGCCAGATTTTGTCCTTTTCACGGTTCCAATAGTATTCGATATTGAAGGCTGAGTTATCAAACCCGACAGCAGGGATGACTTTTTCAGTAATCCGTTGCATGCGCTCCTGGATTTTGTAGGGAAGAGTCGACGGATACTCATAGCGAAAAAAGCTGATACCGTTCTCGTACCGGACGGAGTCGACGATTCCCATTGACTCCACGCGACCGTTTAGAGAGAAGCCTTCCTGGGTGCAAAGCCGTCCCTCGATGATGCTTTCAGCCAAACAGTGCCCCCCGTCCACCGCGGCAATTTCCGCTGGAAGCGTCACCTGTCCCAGAACGAAGTTGAACGGATCGCTGATAAGATTGATCTGATCTCGAATCTGAGGAATCGCTAAGGCGAAATCCTCCTCTGTATTGATCCGAAAGCCAAGAAACGAGCCGGAGGATTTGATCGGCTTAATCCAAAATGGATAAGGAAGAGCGATCTTGGAAAGAGCCTCGTCATCGAACGGATCGAATGCGACGAATTCCGGAATGTTATCGGGTATCGTCTTCCGCTGCTCCACTCGGCTCCAGTATTTGTGCTCACACTTGAGAAGGCCCTCCAGACTCGGGGACCGAGCATCGAACTCCCTGCAGATGAGGGGCAGCATAGTGCTGACGGGAAAATCCATATACCCGCAGATTGCATCGATGGGTTCGTTCGTTTCTTCTTGGAACGCATTCAGTTGATCGATGCTTCGCTGCACCATGTCCGAAATGGGAAACTCGTAGGTTTCAAGCAATTCAGCTGGATCGAGAAGCTGGTGGAAATTGTACTCTGGTGCGTGCGGAGTCTGTTCCAGAAGACTGCGATTGAAATCGTTCATCCCAACAACGAATATATTCTTTTTTCGCATAGCAAAACTCCTCTGTATTAGGGTTAACAGCTATTGAAGATTCGACTGGCCATGTCCCCGTAAGGTTCTCACCGAGCGGCACCTCAGGGGCAGGTCGGACCTATTGCTCGCGCATTTACTGCAAATGGAACAGCATCAAGGTGGCGAAACTCAGAACAAATAAAAAGCCGCACATATCCGTTATTCTGTGAAAAATCATCAAATTTCGGCATTGCTGCGCTTTGTTTATTAAAATTATCGACATGAAAAATGTCGTCTCCCCTCTGCACAGGGGGTAGATTCAAACGGCCAAAACCAGATCCAGATTCTTCTGAGCAAACATCAAATTCTTCTACCTTTTTTTAGATTACGACAGAGTGCAATCAAAGCGCCGGGCATTTGCTAAGCTGCACAGAACAAAATAATTTTGATTTTTACGCGCTCTCGAAACTTGGCCGGAATAGACATTTTCAGGAGCGAACAGGGATTCAGGGGCGGGTTAAAGGATCGGGATATTTTTTAGTACTCATAACATCTTGAAAGCTGTAATTATTGGCCCCAAGCGCTATACCAGCTAGTTATGACATGAAAAAACAATACCATCGAATCCTAAATGAATTGTATCATTTATATATAGTACTAAATAAATTGTCAAGGGGGGGGGCGAAAAGGGGTGACTACATCAAGAGTGATGTCTCCGATGATGCTGACTCTATGCGACTTTAGAAAACATTGATAGAGCTTTTGCCCAATCCCTCATTTAGGAACTGAGCACTCTTGCCAATCATATGTATCACGGAAGTGAGCCCTTTCCTATTAAAAAGTAGTAATAGCAGAAGTATTTGATTGAGCTAAGTGCCCTTTGTGGGAGCGAAACGTGAGTTACTTAATTGTATGAATCATCCAGCCATTGTTTTACTTTTCAGAATAATGCAGTGCAGCCTCCTGCACACAACGAATTACTTGATCTTCCAGCCATATGAAAAAAGCCATATAAACAGAGAGTAGTTTTTCGTGTCGAATCAGCAATCGGCGATAGTGTCCGCTCCAGGAGAACGTTCGTTCTGCCAACCAGCGTATTTGATTCGGGCAGGACAATTTTTTGGGATTGAAAGAAAAAACACAGTTCCCTGCGTATTTTAGCGGCGTCCTCCGAATTGACGATTATAAATCAACGCTATTCAATCGGATCAAATTCGGGTTATAAACTGAAGCTATCAAATTTTGCAGCCGCGAGGTTTTTCACGTCCAATTCAGACATGTTAGGTGACTCAGCACAATTAGGGGCACCACCTGGGTGTTTCGATGCAGCTCTCCCAGAGAATCGGATCACAGCTAGATCAAACGCACCCCAGAAGAAATTCACCGGGCTCACCTTCCCAATGAAGCAGGCGCGGAAGTCGTTGCAGACGCGATGCACCTGCAGCAAGGCTCACCAGAATCGCCAGACCGCCTTCGGATCGTATGCCGCTTGTTCCACATTTTCATGAAAGGGCTGGATGGGATTGGGGATCTCGACGGGCATCGGCCAGATGCGTCCTTCGATATCCAACTTGCCAATGGTCCGCATAATTTTCCGATAGAAATCCGCCACCGATATCGGCTTCAGGGCAAAGGAGCGACGCTTGCCTTCAGACGTAGCAATCTTCAGCTGGTGTTCGCTAAAATCAAAGTCGATTTCAAAGGCCCGAGTGTCATAGGGGGTGAGGGAAGTCGTCAGCCCACACGCTGTGACATAAAGTGGGACATGCCACGAGCGGTTGATCCAGGGCATCTGCGAACGAATTAACTCCAAAGGTGGAGCGTTTCGTAAGTGTCCTGCCACTGATCTATCGACAACTTCGGCCAATGCTCGTTTTGTAAGGTCATGAGATTTCTCTCATTTTCTTTTGCCGCCCAACATTGGTTTGTCTGTAAAGATACCCAAACCTAATCGTTTTTTATTTTCGACGTTCCCGGAATCAATGTCTGGGTGGAAATGATGCCATCGATCTGTCGCACCTGCTCATGGACGAACTGGCCGATGATCTCGGCGTCCGAGGAGAGCAAGTCCCGTGTCAGGACAATCTTTACCAGGATGTCGATACTTCCGTGAATCGAGTGAACCTCCCTGACTTCGGGCAATGCGAAAAGCTTTTCCACGACCTTTAATTCCCCCTTGGCTTCCACATTCAAGGTGATAAACGCCGTGATGCTGCGCAGCATTTCCGGGTACTCTTCTTTATTCATCTTGGCCATCTTCTCCCTGAATGCCTCCATGTCTCTTGGAATGAGCTTATCGATGCCGATGCCATAACGGCGCATGCGGCCCTTCTCCCACTGATGAAACGATATGTATGCGTAAAGGTCGTCCAGGGTGCGACCGGGAAAGGAGAGCAGCAGGTCCCCCTTTTGGATGATGCTTATCATGGGCTGATAGATGGTTGTGTACCAGTCTTCCGCGGCCTGCTTTAGCGTCGCCCCCGGTTTCTCCCTCCCGGCGAGAGATGCCCGGTGGGTTTCCACCTGTTCGAGCAGGTTGGGAAACTGGCCCACTTCGGAAATGTCGATGGGGTGGGTCAGTCCGGTCTGCTCCACGAACTCGCTCTTTTCCCGGTAGATAATATTCTCTAGCGTATTGCTGGAAGGGATGAATTCGACGATCTTGGCCATAATGTCGGAACGGCCCAACTCCTTGGCTGCGGCGATACGGTGGTTGCCGTCCAGAACGTAGTATTCATCCTTGATTTTGTATAATTTAACCGGCGGCAGGGATTTACCTTCCCGCATGGCATTCTTGACGCTGATAAACCGGTCCGGGGGCACGTGGTCCTTGATCTTGAACTGGCTGTCGAAATCATGGTACCGCCCCACACTGCCGACGATCTGCTCTAAAGGCACGCTGCAAATGCCCCGATTGATGTGGTCGAAGGCACCTTCGCACTCCTGGTCCTCCCGGAAGCATTTGGCTTCACTGTTCCGGTTACCGCGCCACAGTTTTTTGATCAGACCTGCCAGCCTACTCATAATCCACCTCCAGAAGATGGTAGGCAAAGGTATTGATGACATGTGTATTGCCCACCAGGGTCACCCGCTGGGACGGATCGGTGATGTAGGCGTGAATGTGGCCATGGATAAAATAACGGGGTTTGAATCGGTTGATGAGCGTTAAAAAGCTGTCGAAGCCCCGATGGCATCGGTCTTCCGCGTCGTGGATATGCCGGGGCGGCGCGTGGGTGATCACCATATCCACGCCGCCCTTGAACCACAACCCCGGTGTCATACGCCAGATCATTTGCCGCATCTGGTAGTCCCGGTACTGAATCGGTCCGCCGTTGTACCAGCGCGATCCCTCTAACCCCATAATACGAAGCCCCTTGAAAGTGATCCACCGCTGGTGAATGTCCAAGCATCCCACTGGAGGAGAGTTTTGGTAGCGGATATCGTGGTTACCTCGTATGTAGTAAAGTGGCACATCTAGATGTTCGCGAATGGATGCAAGATATTCCGGTGGTAAATCGCCACAGCTCAAGACCAGTTCAACACCGTCGAATTGGCGGGCGTCAAACTGTTCGGACAACTCAGGAACCACCATATCAGAAATACTAAGGATCTTCATGGATGCATGCTTTATAGATCTGACTCGCTTGTGCACGTCGAATTCTCAACGCTCCTATTTCCCCATTTCATCGTCTACACTCAACCTTCGATTCTCCCTTACAACAATTCAGTTCTTGCCTGAATACTGATACATAGCAGGTAGAGTAACTTCGGTTCGGTTCCAGCTTTGGAGGTATCGCAGGTTTTAGCTGGTTTCACGGATGACACCATCGTCATTCTGCAATCGCATTTTTCATCGTCTTTTCTTACGTCGATCGGATCACCGTTGCCTTAGGTGTGAGGGCCCTCCTGCAGGAGCTCGCGCTTGCCCGCAATGAACAGGAGGTGAGGCAGCGGGAGTAGGCGAATTGAATACGGTCCGCCCAGAGTCAAATATGGTCTGAGCCGACCCGGCTTGGCCCAGGGAACATCAAGTTTCTTCGCTGTCTCGCCAGTGTTTTTCGCAGCGATAACTGCGCATGAGACGTCGAATTGGCTATTTCTGACCCGTCTGGTTCACGGACGTCACCGGCCAATTCTGGACTTGCTGCCAAGTTTGCTGCACTGCGGGCGGCAGCTGGTCCATGTGCTTCAGGAATAGCGCAAGCGTCCAGATTTGCCGGTCGCTGAGAGAGTCCCCGAACGAAGGCATGCCCGTCAGGCGAATACCGTGTTTGATCTTCCAGAACGATTCACCTTCCGGGTCGTCCTCAACCCCATCAGTCGCCAATTGCGGTGGCTTTTGATAAAGACCTTTCGCTATCGGCGACGGCGACGCTGCCCCCTTCGCGGAACCATGACAAACCGCGCAGTTCTGCGCGAAAAGAGCAACTCCATCGAGGAGATTCTGCTCGGTCAGCGCTATTGGATTTTGGCCCTTTGGGGCGTCGCGACTCAGGGTCGCATCTAGCGAAGTACTGGCCATCCAGGTCTCCAGCCGGCCGGGTTTTGCATCGGCATTGGCCGGAATAAGCCCGCTTCGCACTAGAGCGTAAGTGCCGATCAGGGCAACGGCAAGCGTTAATACGACTCCCAAAATTATACCTTTCAACATAACTCCTCCTTATTCAGCGACAGGACACCGCCGGCATCCGGAAACAACGTCGGTATCGGTATCGCTCTTTTCATTTGGCTTCCGTCACCGCCGACTGCCACCTTTGACAGTTCGCTCATCGAGCCAGAAACATGGCGCTATATCGGGGGCTCAGGTGATAAGTTTGTGGATTTTCCCAAAAGCCAAACTATTTGAATTTACGTCATTTATACAAATAAGATCTGGTTGTCACCATTAAATCGTCGAACTGATAGGTTTGATGGCTCATCGCCAGGTACCTGTTTTATCCACCTTGAGCTTTGTTGGAGGTAGCACAAGAATGGGAACTCATTAAATGGGAACTCATTTATTGGTCGCAAAATAAAAAGTTCGCTACATCTCAATCTGTTAAGGAACAGGTAAAATCTGCGGCGCAACAACCTTAAATTACCATCACAATCTTTGCGTTTATTCCGAATTATGTGGTAGATCGACCTAATCTGTACTTTGGACTCAAAGCTGCTTGTTTCTCTGATAATGACTGGATGGTGTACACGATGCATGTCAGGAGTCACCACAAAAAGCCTTAAATACTGGTCCCCTTTTTGAGGTAACTGGATCCGTCTCGTGGGTGAACGTTTGTCCGGTTGGCACGGTGCAGTCGAAATATTCCGGATCGATGCCGATGTCGTCCATGGGCCCTTTGGCACCACCAATCGATCCAGCTATGACTTTGACCTGTACGCCGTTTTCCAGTTCGACCGCCGGAATCTGATCCGCAGTGATCCCGCGGTAGCGGGGCGCCATCATCTTTTGCGCAGCCGGCAGATTGGCCCACAGCTGAAACCCGTGCATGGCACCGTTGGCATCGCCTTTGGGCATTTCCTGGTGGATGATGCCGCTGCCGGCGGTCATCCATTGAACGTCACCCGAGGAGATCACCCCCGTGTTGCCCAGGCTGTCCCCATGTTCCACATCGCCTTTGGTGACGCAGGTAATCGTTTCTATGCCGCGGCGAGGAATAGTCAAGCTGGCCTTAAGCGGCTTTTCAGCCTGAACCTTGACGGTAAACAAATCGGCAAGGATCGCATGGGAGTGCGCATGGCGTTGCTCATAGACAATTACCCCGCCGTCGATGTGCGCCTCAGAAACCGACACCCCTTGTGACAGATAGGGTGGCTGACCGTTTTCAACGATCATTTTAACGGAATGGGCGTGTGGGTGTATACTTTTTTTTGTAAATGCTTCTCTTTGACATACCAATCGACGTTTGCTTTAGGTTTTGACTGTGAATTTGCTCAGTGCAGGACAGATCATAAGAACTGAAGATATTCGCTCTTGCAAAACCTACATGTATCTTGCCACAGGCCAAACTGTTTGAATTTATGTCGTTTATACAAATAAGTTTTAGCAATCTCAGTTCACATTTTCAAGATCCTTAAAATAATATTCAAAATTATTCCAACTTTTAACAGATAGAAAATACATCGTTTTCTATTTTTATTGAAAAATCATGCAATCAAGGTTACATGTTGTTAGATCCCATTTTTTGGCAAACAGCGGTCGGCTGCTTGATAAAAATGTTATACCCTTTGAAATAGGAGGCAATTTCACCATGAAGCCCCAGGTTGTGGCCACTGAAGAAGCATCCCGGCCTAAGGCGTCAGCCTGGACCTCCATGGGATTGAGCTGAACCACACACGGTCCTGCAAAATGTGATGAAAGTCGCAAATGGGAGCTCATAGAGACATGCTGTTCACCCGAAACCAGACCGTCAAGCAGGCCTTGAAAAGCTACCATCTGAATAGGCACATACTGACGTTGCTCATCGCCGCATTCATCGGCGTCTTGAGCGGATACGGGGCCGTCCTTTTCCGCCTTCTGATTAAAGGTGCCCAGTATGTCTTCTACAACAATACGGGTGATATTCTCTCCTTTTCTCATGCACTCCCTGTCTATATTATCGTCGGTATTCCCTGCCTCGGGGGGCTCATGGTCGGGTTGATCGTGACCTTTGCAGCCAACGAAGCGAAAGGCCACGGTGTACCGGAAGTCATGGAAGCAGTGGTCCTTCGAAACGGCCGTATCCGTAAAAGGGTAGCCGCGGCCAAGATCCTGGCCTCTGCCATCTGCATCGGATCGGGCGGGTCTGTGGGACGGGAAGGTCCCATCGTCCAGATCGGGTCCTCTCTCGGTTCCACTGCATCACAGATATTCAACGTTGCACGGGCGCACCAGAAGACCATGGTAGGGTGCGGCGCCGCAGCCGGTATTGCCGCCACCTTCAACGCCCCCATCGCAGGCGTCCTGTTTGCCCTGGAAATCCTCCTCGGCGATTTCGGAATTGCCTCCTTTTCCCCGGTGGTCCTGTCTTCCGTGACGGCCACCACCATTTCCCGGCATTATTTCGGAGATTTTCCTGCTTTTACCATCCCCGCCTATCATTTAAAAACACTGTGGGAGTTCGCCATCTACCCCTTCCTCGGGCTCTTTGCCGGCCTCGTGGCCCTTCTGTTCATTGTGACATTGTACAAGACCGAGGATCTCTTCGATGACGTTCCGATCCCCCAGTGGGCAAAGCCGGCCATTGGAGGGCTTTTGCTCGGAGTCATCCTGATCAAATTTCCCCAGGTGTTCGGGGTGGGTTACGGTGCCATCAACGAGGCCCTCTTCAACCAGCTGTCCGGGATTTTCTTGATCTCACTGGTCTTTTTGAAAATTGCGGCCACCTCCATTACCCTCGGGTCCGGCGGATCGGGCGGCATCTTCGCCCCTTCCCTTTTTATTGGGGCCATGGCCGGAGGGTTCTTCGGTTGGATCGCGAACATCCTCTTTCCCTCTTTGACTGCATCTCCGGCAGCCTACGCCCTCGTCGGAATGGGTGCGGTAGTGGCGGGGACAACCCACGCGCCGATTACCGCCATTATAATCATCTTTGAATTGAGCGGAAACTACAAGATCATCCTCCCCATGATGATCACCTGCATTCTGAGTACGATGCTGGCCTCTTCCCTGAAGAAGGGATCCATTTACACCATCAAATTGCTGCGCCGCGGTGTGGATATATCGGGCGGCATGGAACAAAACCTACTGCGGTCCATGGAGGTTGCACAATTCATGCTGAAGGACCCTCCCACGGTCCCTGAGGGGATGCGGTTGCTGGACTTGATAAGGACTTTTAAAACGGAAGATGTCTCCTACCTACACGTAGTGGACGAAAATAAAGATCTGACGGGAATCATCTCTTTCAGGGATATCAGGCCCCTTTTTCAGGAGGATGGGCTGAATTTGCTGGTGGTGGCAAAAGATGTCGCCACCACAAACCTGAAAACCGTGAAGCGGCAGGACAGCATTCTGAAAGCCCTGCAGATCATGAGCGACCTCGGGATCTCTCAACTTCCCGTGGTTGGGGGGGAAAACGAAAAGAAAGTGATCGGCATCCTCAGGGACAAGGATGTGTTAGCGGCCTACGACAAAGCCATCATTCGCCGTGAGATCGAGACCGGTTGAAATTACGAGGAGATTCCCATCTACCTCATTCGGGCATGTCACTGGATGCCGAAATCCGTTTCAGCACGTAAGAGTTATATGATCACTGAAATCGACTTGAGGTACTTCTTATAAAAACGAAGGACGCTGGATCGAACTGCAAGGCGTCTCCTGAATACATTGAACTCCACGTGTATTGGATCAAAAAGTTGAGAGATTACTAAGGCAAAATCCGCTAACTGGTCATCAACGATCTATTTCAATAGTCGAAACCTTAGCACGCATATTTGATTAATTTCTCCCGGGCGTCTCTTAAGGTCTATTTGCTTCTCCATAATCGAACCATTTATGCACATCGTGTATCATTTATCATGGTCTGTTTTTAAAATGGTATACATGCTTGCATTTTCAATTCCAATACTTCCTATCTCTGCTAAGCCAGATATGAATTCTTTTTCAGCATCGGAAAATTCCCGTGGTTCTGAAGTATATATTCTTAGAACACCAATAATTTTTTCTTTTAGGAACATCGGTACGGAAAGAATTGTGATAATTCCTTCTTTTTTTGCGGCACTAGGATACTGAATCCGATAATCATTTGTCGCATCAGGAATCATGACCCATTTTCCGCTCAAAGTTTCGACGATACTTTTTTCCGAATCTACAGGTCCTTTATTCAGGTAAGTTTCACTTAACCCGTCTGACGAACTTATTTTTAATTTCTTTTCCAATTGATCTAATAGAAAGATCGTACATCCTTTAACGTTCAATGTTTTCACAGTATTTTCCGTAATCGAATTCAGGACTTCTTTTATATCCAAGGAAGAATTTATTTTCTTGCATACATCTTTGAATAATTTGAGTAATTGGATTTCTTGAACTGGCATGTATCCCTCCTTTTTGAAAATCTTTAATAAAATACAGCTTGCCGCTATTCTACGACAAGGATTCCTTCGGCAACAATCTGACCCGGCGGCAGGCCTAAACTGCCACGGGACAGATCGGGGACCTCGACCTTGTAACGGAATTTTCCCTTGCCCACAAAAGTCAGGCTGGACGTTCCACCGCGCGGCATGAAACTGGTTGTATAGACGGCGTCTTTTTCAGTGAAGCCCGAAGGTGATTGGGTTGCCGACCGGCAGGCCTTGCCATCCTCTCTGAAAACGATTCTCGCCTTCGTCCACTGAACCCAATTGATCCAGACAACACATGTATCTATTGGAATCGCCGCCTCGAACGGCTCGATCTGGATCTGATTGACCGCGGCTCCTTTTTCACCGAAAATTCTGATCAACTGGCACTCAGCCGCTGACAGGCTATCTAAAAGCGGAAAAACCGACAGAGAAATCCACAGCATCAAAAGAGCACTCAAATAAACGGCATGACTTTTTTTCATCGTTTGTCCTTCCCCCTCGGCTAAACCGCATCCCCGAGGTTCAACTCGATCATTTTAAGGCTGGCCAACATCCTCAATGCGTTCCGGTCTACAGCCGGAAAATCCGCGCCCATAACTCTCAACTTTTCGACTGCCGCACGAATGAGCTTGACCTGTTCGGCAAAAACTGCCGGATCGATAATTTGATTCATTTTCACCTCTCGTGTGAAACGTACCAGTTTCCTCTTCGATCAAACTGGATGCTTGCAACCAGAATCAGTGCCCATAGCTAAATGAGTCAGCGACTGTGTAAAGAATCTTTTCGCATGTCCTTGAACCGTTTGGCTTTTACTTCGTAACGGGGGAGTTTGCCGTGGTCGTAAAATTCTATCCGATAGCCGAGATTGGTCTTCAGTCTCAGCTGGTCTTTGAGAGTGCTTTCCAAACTCTTGGTCATGTCTTCACAGCCCGGTGCAATTTCGACTTTCAGTTTGATGCGGTCTAAATCACCCAGCCGGTCGACGATAACCTCGTATTCATCGCCCAGACCGTCAATTGAGCGTACGACCTCCTCTATGGCCGCCGGTGACAGAAGAACACCTTTGACCTTGGTGATGTCGTCTGCCCGACCGAGAACACCACCTTTCAGAAGGCGAAAGGATCGACCGCAGGGGCAAGGAGCGTGGCCCCACATGATCACATCCTTGGCATCGAAGCGGATGCAGGGCTGGGCCACGCGATCAAAGGCCGTAATAACCATCCTTCCTTTCCGGCCGGGCTCCTCTATGGGTTCTCCCGTGTCGAGGTCCTCGATTTCCACCAGGAAAAACGCTTCGTTGGCATGGACGCCACCGGGCTGCTCGGCGCATTCGTATGACCAGGCGCCGATCTCGGTGGCTCCCGCGTGGTCGAAGACCTTGGCATTCCAGGCCGACTCCATGCGCCGCTTTGTGGAGACAATGCTGGCACCGGGCTCTCCGGCACAGGTTATCTTAGAAATACCCAGTGTGGCCGGGTCGATGTCCATCTTGCGCTTGGCCGTTTCCGCCATCCCCAGAATGTATGTCGGGGTGCCCATCATGGCAGTGGCTCTTAGTTCCTTGATTTTGAGAATTCTGGCTTGGGTATCCAGAACGCCGCCGGGAACGACCTCGCATCCAATTTTCTCGGCAGCATAGTGTCCTGCCCAAAAGGCCACAAACACATTATACCCAAAGGGTATGAAGACCCGGTCGCCGGGGCGATAGCCTTGGGCCCACAGGATGTATGCCCAGCACTCCGCCCACCACTCCCAATCCTGCCAGGTGTCCGGTTGGTAGACCGGCTGACCGGTCGATCCGCTGGTCTGCCGGAACTCCACGACCTCTTCCAGCGGGACGCACAGCGCGTCGCCGTATGGATAAGGGGCCTTGCCTTGTATGTCGCGCATCATCGATTTGTCGACTTTTGGCACCCGCCGGATGTCATCGAACGACGTTATGTCCGCGGGCGTGACACCGGTCTTTTCGTAAAGTCGGCGATGAAATTTCGAGTGCGTGTATGCCCATTCGAATATCCGTTTGAACTTTATCAACTGAAGCCGGTGCAGTTCTTCGCGCGGCATGGTCTCGAGATAGGGGTTCCAGTACCGTTGTCCTTGGTTCATTGCCGTCCCTTCAGTCGAATTACCGTCATTTCGTTTTATAGGAACACCATCTTTCGTTTCTTATATGAGGTTCAACCTATATGTTGCAAGGGCCTATTGCCGCGAATTTTCCAACCGGGGAAATCTCCGGCACCAATTGCTCATCTCTAAGACTGACTTAACTAATCTATTTGACCTCCCAGTGGGTTTTATAAAAAAACACCATTGAAACCGATTATCTAATTGTTATCATAATGAAAATCCATAACGGTAGGGACAATCGGGCGCTATCTGTTTACACAATTATTTAGTTGTTCTATAAAGGAAACTATTCACGGCGCGGCAATTCAAAATTTAACATAATATCAAATGGTTTAAACTTTATGCGATACCGGCCGGGTTGTACCGACAACACGCAGGGATCGTTGATACAATCAATGATAATTTGTTCATGACATTTTACCTGCAGAGATACGGGATCGGAAAGGATTCTTTTATGTTGACGAGGGGTAGTGCATTTCGAGCCGGTGTTTCCATATTTTCCACCAACCGGCGTTTCACACGAACTGCACGGTGCGTCATTTTTATGTTCTGTTTTTTGGCGGCTGCAATGAATGTGTTTTCCGCAACCAAACCCACAGCCACGCCTATTTTTACGTTTGATGATGTGGTTGCCAAGGCCAAGGAACTGGCTGCACAACCTTTTCAAGATTCGAAGGTCACTGAGCCGGACTTCCTGTTTAAAGCAACCTACGATCAGTGGCGCGACATCCGTTTTGAAACCGACAAATCTCTGTGGCGATCGGCGAAGCTGCCTTTCGAGGTCCAATTTTTCCATCTGGGATTTTTTTACGACCGCCCCGTGAAAATCAACGTCATCGACACTAAGGGGGTCGAGCCGGTTTCTTTCTCAACCGATCTTTTCAACTACGGTGCCAACGATTTCAAAGACAAATTACCGGACAATATGGGCTTTGCCGGATTTCGGTTGCACTACCCGATCAACCGCAAAGACTATCGGGACGAAGTAGCCGTCTTTCTGGGGGCCAGTTATTTTCGGGCGGTCGGTAAAAATATGGGCTACGGTATCTCGGCAAGGGGTCTGGCAATCGACACGGCGCTCGATTCGGGCGAAGAGTTCCCTTATTTCAAGGAATACTGGCTAGTCAAACCTTCCCGTAAGGCCAAGCAGATGGTCGTATACGCCTTGCTGGACAGCGTGAGCCTCACCGGGGCTTATAAATTTGTCATCCGACCCGGCAAGGCAACCCTGATTAAAGTGGAGACCACGATCTTCCGGCGCCGCGAAGTCGGTAAACTCGGCATCGCGCCGCTCACCAGCATGTTTCTGTACGCAGAGAACACCAATCGACGACCGATCAATGATTTCAGGCCCGAGATCCACGATTCGGACGGACTGTTGATCGCCGATGGTAGCGGCGAAATCATATGGCGTCCGCTGGTCAACCCGGAGCGGCTTCTGGTCAACTCCTTTCAACTGAACAACCCAAAGGGCTTCGGGCTGCTGCAGCGCGATCTTGACTTCGATCATTACCAGGACCTGGAAGCCCGCTATGACAAACGGCCCAGCGTCTGGGTCGCGCCTGTCGGCGAGTGGGGTAAGGGTAACGTCGAGCTAATCCAGATTCCCTCCACCAGCGAAGTCGACGACAACATCGTCTCCTTCTGGGTTCCGGCCTCACTGCCTGACATGAAAGAACCGATATCGTTCGCCTACGACATGAGCTGGTATTTCCCGGTGGATGACCCCGATGCCGGCGGTTATGTTTCGGACACGCGCACCGGCAGGGTTCGGGACAAGGACCTGAGGTTGTTCGTCATCGATTTCAAGGGCGGAAAACTGGACAAGCTTCCCGAGGTTCTGCCGGTCGAGGCCCCCCTCGAAGGCATAGTGACCGTCGGTGAGGGAACGAGGATTGTCGAAAAGCATCTCGTTAGGAATGACCCTAACAGCGGGTGGCGGCTCGTCTTCCAGCTCGAATCCGATAACGAGGGGCCGCTCGATAAAGTTCTTCCCAAACCGAAAAATCAACCATCGCTGGAAATGCGAGCCTATCTCAAAGAAGGCCAGAACATCCTGACCGAAACCTGGAGCTATGGTCTCTTGCCCTGAGGTGACGGTTTTGAAAAACCAATCGGTAAACCCGGATATCGAACCACCCGCGGATGTCGCACCGTCAACCACATCGACGCCGAAGATCTATTTCGGTGCGACAGACGGGTGCACCAATTGGCAAAATGCCCGCGACCGGGTGCTGCTTTACTTGCGGTCGATCAAAATGCCACCCATTTTGGGCCTTTCGATTGCCCTCGATGTGCTCCGTCGTGCGGTTAAAAAGTGTGAAGTATCGACTGAGTATAATCCAACGCAAGCCGCCATGCTGTCCCTCCGTGAAGTGCTGACCGAACGAAACCTTTTTCCGGAAACCCGGGCCTTTTGGGACCGTCGCAAGATTTTCTGTACATCCGAGTCGACTATTCCCCTAAATGAAACCGCAGGAATTCTCCCTGAAACCGCTGCACTCTCCGGCGGCCTGCCGGTGGCACCACCACTCAAAAGGGGGCATATGCTGCCGGATTTTATCGATCGAAAGCCGGTTCGTTCCTTCTTTGGTAGGCTTTTCCGGCGCAAAAAGAAACCCAATCGACCGGTTTCGAAAAGAACCTCGAAGGTGCGGCAGAGAATGGTTGCCAGCGGTCAACCGCCGGAGGTCAGGGATGAACCGTAAGCCGATCAAAAAATTCTGGGAAAAAGAGGCCGTGAGGCGGCGCGTCCTGCTGATGCTCCTCATCGTGAGCACCACCGCGATCGCCAGCGGGTACATGGCCAACGTTCTGCCACACATGGGCCGCACCGGGCTCGAAATTGCCCTCGTCATTTTTTTCGCCATGCTTTTTGCGTGGATTTCGATCGGGTTTTGGACGTCGTTTATCGGTTTTCTGATTCTGATGCGGCGGTATAATCGATTCACCATAAATTGGCCTTCTTCCGCCAACGATCCCGGGATCGAAAAAAACACCCGTACTGCAATTCTGCTGCCGGTTTACAATGAATCGGTGAACCGTGTCATCGCCGGCCTGCGGGCGACTTATGAGTCGCTCGCATCGACGGGTCAAATGGCATCCTTCGACTTTTTCGTGCTCAGTGATTCCACGAATCCCGACCGGTGGGTAGAAGAGGAGGCCGCCTGGGCGGAACTTTGTAAAGACGTCGACGGCTTCGGCCACATTTTTTACCGCCACCGACGGCCGAATATCAAGCGCAAGAGCGGCAATATCGCCGATTTTTGCCGCCGTTGGGGGCGCAGTTACCGCTACATGGTCGTCTTAGATGCAGACAGCATCATGAACGGCGGCACCCTGGTTCGTCTCGTCCGACTCATGGGGCAAAATCCCGATGTCGGCATCCTTCAGACAGCCCCGACGACGGTCGGCCGTGACACCCTTATCGCCCGCGTGCAGCAGTTCGCCAATCACGTTTACGGGCCGATGTTTGCCGCCGGCCTGTCCTACTGGCAACTGGGTGATGCCCAATACTGGGGGCACAACGCCATCATCCGGATCGAGCCCTTCATGAGGCACTGTGCCCTGCCGCAGCTGCCCGGCAAACCGCCATTGGGGGGCCACATCCTCAGCCACGACTTTGTCGAGGCCGCTCTCATGCGCCGGGCCGGATGGGAAGTCTGGCTGGCATATGATCTGGGCGGCAGCTACGAGGAGGCGCCCCCTACCCTTCTCGATGGCCTGACACGCGACCGGCGCTGGTGCCAAGGCAATATGCAACATATGCGACTGCTGTTGACGCGCGGCATTTTCCCGGCCCACCGTGCCCTTTTTCTAAACGGCGCCATGTCATACATATCGGCCATCCTGTGGTTCATGTTTCTGAATCTCAGCACAATCGAAGCGCTGGCCCAGGCAATCTTCGAACCCAAATACTTTTCGGCCCACCGGACCCTTTTTCCCCACTGGCCGGTTTGGAATCCCGGTTGGGCGCTGACGCTTTTGGCATCAACAGGCTTCATCCTTTTCCTACCCAAATTGCTGAGCTTTTTTTTCATCCTGTTCAAGCAGCGGCAGGCCAACCTCTATGGTGGATTCATAAGGCTCTCTCTGAGCATCGGCGCCGAGGTCGTGTTCTCCACATTTTTCGCACCGATACGGATGTTGTTTCACAGCAAGTTCGTGTTTATGATTCTGATGGGACAAAAAGTCGGTTGGCACGCCCAACCGCGTGAAGACCGCGGAACCACATGGCGCGAAGCTTTTCGATTCCATTACGGCGGAATGCTGTTGGCCCTCATCTGGGGTTTCATCGTTTACACCATCAACCGGTCCTTTTTCTGGTGGCTCACACCGATCCTGATTCCCCTTGTTCTTTCGGCGCCGCTATCGGTGTGGTCGGGAAGGGCCAATATTGGACGCAGGTTCCGGAAATACGGACTGTTTCTCATTCCCGAAGAAATCAAACCGCCGCCGGAGTTAACGTCGCTCAAGTCCTATCTGGACAAGCTCGATAGCCAGGCAACATCACTCGGTATTGATAGAAGCAAGGGATTTGTCCAGGCGGTCGTCGATCCCAAAATCAACCGTTTGCATCTCGCGATTCAGCGTCAGCGACGGCGCGTCTCGCCGAAGATCGCCGAACGCCGCCGTCGGCTCGTCCAAAGAGCCGTGGCCGAAGGGCCGGACGAACTGAGCAACCAGGAAAAAAAAGAGATCCTGATCGATCCGAACAGCCTGTCGTTGTTGCACGAATTGGTCTGGGAAAGCCCTGAAGAAATATTTTCCGGGCGGTGGCGGGTTTCCACGCCTTGATATGTCATGATCACGGCAGGTGACGGATAAGCTCGATGATGGCTTCCCGACGATGCCTGTTCTTGTGATGGAACCTAAATTGATCGGTTCAGCGCTTTAGGGTTCAGGGTTTCAGAGCTCGGGGTTCAAGGCGCAGCGTTTAAGGAAGGACTTCAATCCTTCAACCCAGAACGTTGAACCCTGAACCGCTCAACCTGGGAACAAAAAAATCACAATGACCAAAATCCAAAATTACAAATCAAGTGGAACTTAAAAAAAAGTTCATCGATACAGGCTCCCGGGGCTCGAAAAGGAAAACCCGGAATATCGGGATATGCCGGAACTTCCGTGCCTCGCCAGCCGGGCGTCTCATCGCTCAAAGTTGCCAATTTATATTTTCGTAAGCCCTCACCCCCCCGCCGGTTACCCAGCCGGTGCACTTACGGCCCCCGAAAGCCACATCGCCAGGAACAATACGGCTCCCTGAATGATCCATCCAATGAGGCAAACACCGATCGCACGCGCATTCGAACTGTAATCGAGAGCCTGTCTGACCGCAATGACCATGGCAACCAACTGCCAGATACCGGCAACAAAAAAAATCAGTCCGCCAATACCCGGCAAGATGCCGAGGATGCGGATCACTCCCGGCGAACTGGAGAAGCCTGTGGTTCGCAGCAGTTCACCGACGTCTGCGCGCGTTTGGGGTTCAGGCAGCCAGCGGGTCCCGATGTAATAGGTCAAGAGGGCCCAGACGTACCACCCCAACAGTGCCCCGAGAGTGCCTGTCAGAATGCCACCGAAACCCATTTTTCCGATATTACCGATACCCGCCGCCACGCTGGATATCACGACCACGGTCATGGCCTGGCCGATCGTCGTACGGTCGGCTTCCACTTCTTCGTAGAGAGCGACGTCCAGCTTGGCCGCCCGCAGCATGCGCTCGAATAACAGATTCATACGCTTCTCCTCTCGTGTTGGTTTTTCCTGAAATTATCGCGAACATAAAGCTTTACCCTGTGCAACATAAGGACGGTTGCTCCGGGGCATCATTTTTATTCAAAGTGTCGGTCCAAAGGGTCATGAACGTTTAGGTCAAACGTTATCAGGGTCCCTCGGCGCCTCCCAGACCGCATACCATCGCGCTCGGAAACACGCAAACGAAAACTTTTTTTACTATTTTCCCGATCCCGATCTCTCTCCGGACCTGCCTTGACTTCCACATTTTCTCCTGTTAGGAATCAGTATTATGATGGTGAGTCTGGAGTATAATAGACTTCACACATCTTTGAATGTCGAGTCGTTAGATCCTTGTCGGGATCCCAAAATATAAAACTATCGTGTTGCAAAAACAACCGAACGGGAGAATGCCAGATGATACTTAAAAGTTACTTTCCACTGATTGTGGCCGGTTACGTCGTGGCCGTCGGACTTTTTTTCCTGTCGACGGTCGTCATCGAAAACGGTTTGATTACGCCTGATCCCGGCGGTCGGCCTGTTCTGCTCGCCCTTTCGATCGCCTTCGCCCTTGCCGGTGCCGTGTTCGCTTTAATGTTTTTCAAGGGCCGCCTGAAAAGGTCCGGCAAAACGGTCAAAGAGGTGCGCATGGAAGCCGTGGCCAAGCTCGATGCCGAATCCATGATAGCCGATATCGCCTTGAAAGACTCCGACCCGGATGTTCGCCTGATTGCCCAGAAGCGGCTGGAAGAAATTGCCAAATAGGAACAGGTAAAGGTCGCGTCTAAGGCCCTCAAAACCATCAGCGGTATTCGGCCCAGATTCATGTGCCCACCCGGCAGCCGGCTATATGTAAAGGTTCACCAAGAACCGCTCGGTCGATGGCACCGGACTTGACTAAAACTTGAAACAGGCTCATAGTCCGCATGGAGGCACCCACTGAAAACGGTGCCAACGACGGGACGTCATCAATCTTCGCGATACCGGCGTTCGTTCACCTGACGGCCACGGGAGGCTGCCCATGCAATTCACGAACACCAGAAGTGGACGCGCCTTGATCCATATGCTGATCACCCTCCTGGTCGTTATCGGCGCCCTGACTGCTATCGCCGTCTGGCATGTCGACCTGTTCCGCAAAATTTACCTGGTCGACACGAAAACCGTCGTGCTCAACGGCTTCATCCTGCTGCTTTTCTTTACCGGTCTGATTCAATTGATCAGGGCCGTCGCCCATCTGAGTCACGAGGAAAGGCAAGTGGAGAGATTTGTGCACGACAAGGAAACCCGCCGGTTTTTACCAGAAGAGCTATCAACCACGTCTCTCATCGGCCGACGCTACGACACCATCAGAAGCCTACACGAGCACAAGGTGCCGATCAACCACGGTGCGATTGCCGCCATCACGGTGGCTGAAGAATCGATGCACCTGTCCTATCCCAAGTTTGTCAACAACGTTCTCATCCTGACCGGCGTTTTCGGTACGATCGTCTCGCTGATCTATGCCCTGATTGGCGCTACAGCCGTCCTTCAGACCAATGCAGCCGGTGAGGGAATCGGGGTGATGCTGCTGGGAATGAACACGGCCCTGAACACCACCGCCACCGCAATCGTCTGTTTTTTTCTGTTCACGTTCTTCTATCAGCGCTTGGCAGACCTCGAAACCTACGTTCTCAGTCGGGTCGAAAAAGCCGTGCTGGTGCATATCATACCGGAATTTGCCTTCGATTCCGAGGCCGTCAACTACAAAACCGAGCGATTGGTCGCGGAGCTGCAGCTGCTGGTGGAGGAAATGAAAGCCGGTGGCGATGTTCTCCGTGAATCTCTGGCCGGCCTCAATAAGTACATCCGTGCCTATCTGGCGAGAATCGCGGCCCTTGCGGCACGCCAGGACAATCAGGCCGAACAGACCCAGCAAGTAATCAGCCAGCTTCTAAAAATCGAGACGGTGCTCAAAAATGGTTTCCGGCTGAAGGAATAGATCGGAACATGCACAACTTCGACAACTTCATCGATCTGAGGCTCAATCGTCGGCGCCAAAATGACGACAGCTCCCTTTGGCCCAGTTTCACGGATATTATGACCGTGATCCTGATGATCTTCATGCTGACCATGATTGTCGTCATCGTCAAAAACGCCGATCTGGCCAAAGAACTGATCGTGAGCCAAAGCGAGGCGCAAAACCTTCAGTCGTTGCTGGAGGAGACCCGCACGGACCGTGAAGCGCAAAAGATCGTGATCACCAACCTCGAGGAAAAGCTGCGGGCCCAGCAGATGGAAATCATCCTGCTGGGCGACGAAAACAAGGTTGTGCAAAGCACTCTGGAAGCCAAGGTGGCCCTGATCTCGGCCCTTCAGAAACAGTTGTCCGAAATCCAAGCCGATGCCGAAAAACTGGCGAGCCGACTGACGGCCGCCGAAGCAGAGAAAGAGGCACTCGCGTCACGCTATGAGGAGCAGATGAAAGCGATCAGTGCTGAAACCGAGCGCCAGATCGAGGAATTCAACCGCAAGTTCGCGGCCCTGATGGACCGCCTCGGGGAAAAGGAAGATCTGATCGTTGCCCTGAATACCGAAAGGAAAGACCTTGAACTGACATTGGCCAAACAGCGCAAGGCCTACCTGGTGCTCGAAGACAAATACCAGCGTTTGATCCGCCCGGCTCGCAGTCCGCTGGGGAAGGAAGTGGTCACCGTGCAGTACTCCCGTCAGGACGGCCAGTACCGCATTCTCTACAAGGAGCCCCAGAGCGACGAATTCGAACCGGTCGGCCGGGAAGAGCTGCGGTCCCGGCTCGACCGGCTAAAAAGCCGCTGGCAGGACAAGCTCTATATCAAAATCATCATCCCGGAACAAAGCGGTTTATCGTACAACGAGGCCTGGAATTTCACGCGTAATATCCTCTCCCGCTACGACTACTACTACCAGGAAAAAGAGAGTCCGGAGACAACCGAGATGCGGGAGTGAATATGGGGCCGGCGTTTTAGGTCGGTTATTGGTTGATTCGAATGGATGATGTGCATCTACAAATAGCTTTTCAATCCGCTTTTCAGCGACAGACGACCGCTCGTTTGACACTTCTGTTTCACTCTCCGAATTGGCATTGTGAGTATCACGGCATCTGCAGGGCCCGTTCCCGGATCAAGAAGTGGTGCAGAAAGTCGCAGTAGCGATCCAGTTTGATTTTACCCTTGCCCGAAACGGAATAGCGCCAGAACCCGTATAGTTTTGTCAGGTTGATCAGCCGCCGGCTGTAAAGGCGCCAGTTGAAGTGTTCCTGCACCCTTTTGATGCCGTTGAGCGATATCGTCTCCCAGAAGCGGGGGTCGCTGCTGCAGTGTTCCACAAACTCCTCCAGGCTGCCGGCGATGAGTTCCGGCTTGCTGGTATTGATCAGCAGTCCACTGACACCGTACTCGATAATTTCCAGTGGGCCGCCGAACTTGGGGCCAAAGGTCGGCAGGCCCGAAGCCATCGCTTCCAGGATGGTCAGTCCGAAGGCCTCGAAAAACGCCGGCTGCACGAAAATTCCGCCGCGGTCGGCGATGATGCGATACACCTCGCCGGTCTCCAGCTTGCTGATGCTCGGCAGCCAGCGGAAGCTGCCCTGCAGTTCGTATTGGTCTATCAGTCGATAGGCTTTCTCAATTTCTTCGCGCTCCTCGGCGTCATGGGACTCTTCGATGTGTATGGTGCCGGCGGCAAAAATCAGGTTGTAGTGCGCCTTGAGCCGGCTGCTCATCCCGAAAGCTTCGATGAGGCCGGTGATGTTCTTGATTTTATCGAAGCGTGCCATGGTGAATATCGCCGGCTTATCCGGGTCTTCCAGCGATCCGAAGACCTCATCCGCCTGGTCTCTATACAGTCGATCCTCCCAATAACGCCGCTGGGTATCGATCCGTTTATTCTTCTCGGTGTAAGGGAAATAGAGGTTTTCGTCGACCCCCGGCGGAATTACGTTGAACTTGGGAGCGAAAAGATCGATGCCACTATGCACCTGGTAGAGGCCTGGCATGCTGAACGACTGGTAAGATTCATATTGCCCCATGGTGTCTTCGGTGCCGATGATTTCCTGATAAGTGCTTGTGATGATGAAATCGGACTTGTTCATCGACAGCATATCGGCCGAGAACTGCAGCGAGAAGTGATAGTCGTCCTCCTTGTCGTACCAGTACATGTCCGAAAAGAGATACTTCGTCTTCTCGAGTGCATGGGCAATGGTACACTGGATCACATCGAACTTGTCCGACAGCAGCGTGGCCACCAGGTTGCCGTCCGAATAATTGCCGATGATCAGATCGGGTCGTCCCTCGAACTCACCGCTTAGCTCCGTGGCCGCATCGACCGCAAAATCCTCGAGATAAGGCCATATCTTGAAACGGGAAATCCAGTGCGGCACGACGTTGTAGTTCTTGTCGCGGAAGGGGATGCGCAGAATCCATCCGTTGCGGGTCTGAAAGATCTTTTCCCTGTGTTGCCCGCAAGTGGTGTCACCTGCATCGGGTATCAGACGCGTCACTACGATGATCTTGGGCTCCACCGCCAGTCCGGTTAGACGGATTTCTTCCCGCAGATGTTTTTCAAGCGCCCTGACTTGGTCGAGAATATAGATCACCTGCCCACCGGTGTCCGGCTTGCCGAGAACATTGGTCTGTCCGAACCAGCCATGGGGAGAAATGATGGCGATCTTTGAGATCAGCGGCATTGGGACCCGTGAAATGAACTGTTCCATTAGAGATACGGTCGGCTCGCTGAGCAGGTCGATAAGCAGTTGCATGGTTTCGAGGATACGGCCGACCGTATTGCCCCATCCAACCTCGATCCCGCTCTGCTGCAGTTCGGTTTCGACCGCGGCAAAAGGTGTTTCGGGACTGCGGTCTTTCAGCCGCTTGACGGTCCGGTCGAGGATACTGACGAAGGTCTCGAAATCTTTGATCAGGTTGCCATTGACCAACAACTGACGACCGTTGTATCTGTGAAGCTTGATAAAATTGAACAACTTGGCGTTCCACTCTTCCGACCGGCTGAAGATGCTGCTGCACATGTAGCGGTTTAGAAAGCGGATACCGTTGCCGATGGTTCGGGTGTCGCGAATCGAGGGCGAATAATCGTAAAAAGGCAAGAAATCGATGTGCAGATGGGTACCGTTTCTCTTGCCCGCCAGAACATAGCGGTCTTTGAAATCGAGAAACAACCGCTGGTCAATCTCTTCCATGAAATCCCCGTCGCACCGCAGAAAGTAGTAACGGTACCGGGCAATCTCGTAGCGGTGCAAGATGATGATGCGATCCTCGAGAATAAAAAGCTCCTGAACTTTTTTTAAAAATCCGTACATGGACGAAGAATCGCGGAACTTTTGCGGTTTGTCTTTGTCATCGCAGTAACGCCGGAAATGGAAGAGTATCTCGTTGCGGAGGAAAAACTTCTGCTCCTGGGTAACCAGCAGCGTAATGTACTCCTTGAAGTCCTTGCGTTCATTCTTTTCGATGATCTCGTCCAATTCATTCTTCATGACACCTCGCGTCCTCCTTTGGTGTTTCACGTAAATTGACAGGGATTGAGCCGTTGGTCGGCGTAGTCACGGTTAAGTATAGCAAACTCAAGGAACGAATGGCAATTTTTGGAAAACTAAGGCATGCTGCAAACAAACAGTACCGGGATCTATTCCGGCCGCAGCCTCCCACCGCAATGGCTGCGTATGGGGAGGGTTAAATTAAAGCCAAACTCCAAAGCGAGGGCAAGGCTTATCAATATGGCCTCTAATAGAGCCTCAGCTTCGTGACCGTGCTACCTGTGCAGGCGCGGTGATCGGCCGGCATTGCGCACGATTTTGTTTCTCGAGGCACGCGACTTGTAACCGTTCACAGAGTTGCAAAGTCCGATGCGCTTCAAACCAACTAATTGTAAGCGTTTACAGGGTGCCGCAGATGTACTTTTTGTACTTCAAGTGCCCGACAACAAAGCAGATGCGGTGCCCTATGAACGCTTACCGCGACTTGATATGGGCTTTGGACGGGCCGCGGCACTCCCATTATTTCGATTTCACTACGGCTGCCCGGGCCACCGTCTCACGAAGTTCGGCCGACCCCGGGTTGCTGACGGTATTCAGGACCAAAATATCCGTGGGCGTCACGGCCCTGCCGTAGTAGGCGGTGTTCCAATCGTCGCGTGTCGAAATGACGGAACCATCCATTGAAACGCCGCCGTAGAGCCCCTTGGAGAGGGCAAACGAATAGATATCCGCCATGATGTTCGACTTCGCACCCGCGCCGACCGGCCCTACGGTGAGAGCGAGATCACCCCCGAATTTAAAAGAAGAAGCGAGGAATTTATCGACGGCCTTCTGGGTCCGTATCAGCATGAGCACTTCCGCCGCCTCGCCGCCGATCAGCAGACCGAAGCTAAACGACCCGATCGAGTAAAAAGCCGGCTGGCTCCACTGGCCTGTTGTCGAATCCTTGACGAGTAGCACGCCGCGACCACCGCCCCCACCAAAGATAAAGCCCCCCCTCAGCAGACTCGGGATGATCAGAAGGCCCCTGGCTTCGTGAAGGTGATCCCGCACCCAGGACATGCTCTCGGCTCGCATGAAGTCGTTGAATGTAAGCCGCGCCGCATCCACGAAATCCTGCTGTGCACTCGTACCGGCAGCAGTTGCAGGAAAGGTGAACCCGGCAATCAGCGCGTTCATGGCGACAATCCCAAAAAAGGTGACGAACCTGTGACGCACGTTTTTCATTTCGAACCTCCTGAAGGTAGAATGTAATCTGGTTCCCTAATTTAATTTGTTTTATTGGAAAAGCAACACTAAAACAACGATTGGTCGATTCGGGCAATCGATTCCAAGAGAACATCAGTTGCCCTCCCGGTAAAGCCGAACGCGATCTAAACCCGATTTTTCAAAATCGTCTTGACATCGTTTGTTTATCAGTGTTATCGAGTGTGTTTTTATCCGGCACACAACTGCCGGCTGCATCCTTGCTCCGGGCATGACCCGGGGCTTTATAACCACAAGGAGGAACAAGGATCATGCGCAGGTACGAGACGATCGTCATTTTGGATCCGGACATTTCAGAGGACGGACGAGCACCCGTGTTCGATCGTATCAGTGACACCATTTCCCAGGGAAATGGCTTCCTGGTACTGAGAGACGATTGGGGAAATCGCAAGCTCGCTTATGAAATCAAGAAAAAACCCCGCGGATTTTATACCCGCTTCGATTTCTGCGGCACCGGTACCATCGTCGATGAAATCGAGCGTTTCTGCCGGATCGACGATCGGGTCATGAAGTACTTGACCGTGTTGATCGATGAAGCCGCAGACGTCGACAAGCTCAAAGAAGAGGCCGAACGCGCCGAGAGCGAGAAAAAGAAAGCCGAAATCGCGAAGGCGCAAACCGCTGAAAAAACACCTCCTTCAGATGTTCAGTCAGATGCTCCGGCAGACGTTCCGGAAACGCCGACGCAAGCAGCAGAGGCCCTGACAACCGAATCCCCTGCTACCGAAACCCCCGATACCGAAACCGGGAAGGAGGAGTAAAAACATGGCACCTGCATATAGACCCAGGAGTGGCGGCGCCCGCAAAAAAAGAATTTACCACCGACGCAAGGTTTGCCGGTTCTGCGCCGACAGCAGCCTCCAGATCGACTACAAGGACTCGAAAAATCTGAAATATTTCATCACCGAACGGGGAAAGATCATTCCGCGACGCATATCCGGGACCTGTGCCAAACACCAGCGCCCCCTGACCCTTGCGATCAAGCGCGCCCGTGCCATCGCCTTGCTGCCGTTCGTCGGAAGCCTGGACTAGCAGCGACTGCCGATCTGCTCTGCAGGCTGCCTCACCGGAGAAGGGGACCGTGGCTCTGATCGGCTCCGTTGAAACACTCAAAGATTTGGCAATCGGCATCGTCATTACCAGTGTATTGTTCGCCATTACGCTACAGTCGCCGGTTCTCGGGTTTTTCTGTACCGTTATCATCCCACTGCCGACGATGTTTTGTCGCGCCAAACATGGTCGAACGATCGGTATGGTGGTGCCGGCGATTGCGCTATTGGCATTGGCTTCACTGCTCGGCGGTATTTCGATCGACCTGCTCTATTTTTTCGAGCTGGTTTTCTGCGGTTTCGTCCTCTACGAGCTGTTCGTCCTGAGGCTGTCGGTCGAAAAAACGGTAGCGCTGACCAGTGCCGTGACCCTTGCGGTCGGTTTGTTCATTGTCCTCGTGTACAGCTCGACAACTGCCGCCAGCCTCGGCCAACTGGTTTCAGACTACGTTCGCAGAAACCTCGAAGCGTCTCTTCGGCTTTATGTGAGCATGGGTGTTCCGGCCGACACCATTCGCCCCATCGAGGATGCACTCGACGGCATACAGTACGTTCTGGTTCGCATCGTTCCGGCCTTATCGGTATCGGCGACCCTCTTTCTTTCTTGGACCAGTCTGCTGCTGGCCCGGCCGTTGCTGAGAAGTTACCGTCTGTACTACCCGGACTTCGGACGCCTCAATTTATGGAAGGCACCCGAACCGTTGGTTTGGAGCGTAATCGGATTCGGTCTCATGCTGATGATTCCCGAGCGCACCGTCAAGCTGTTCGGCATCAACGGTTTGCTGATCTTGATGACGGTTTATTTTTTTCAGGGGATCGCCATCATTTCGTTTTACTTCGAAAAAAAACACTTTCCGCGTCTGTTGCGGATCGTTTTGTACAGTCTCATCGCCCTGCAGCAAATCGTTCTGCTGATCGTTGTGGGCCTGGGTTTTTTCGACATGTGGTTGAATTTCAGGAAACTGGGGGTCGAAAAAAAATGACTCCCGCTCGTCTCGAGCACTGTGTGTCCGGAACGCCGCCAACAGGCAGACGGCACGTTATTCGCTTCTGGAGGTTTAAATGAAGGTCTTGTTGACAGAAACTATCGATTCGCTCGGCATCATCGGCTCTGAAGTCAGTGTGACCAAGGGGTATGCCCGGAACTACTTGATCCCGCAAAAAAAAGCGCTGATAGCGACACCGCAGAACCGCAAGCAACTCGAGCAGGTGAAAGCAAAATTCGAACTTCAAATAGCCAAAGAAAAGAACATAGCCGAGGAGATGGCTGAAAAGCTTCAAGGCGTCACGGTGACTATCCCGGCCAAGGTCAGTGAAGAGGACCGGCTCTACGGTTCGATCTCCGTTCGCGACATCATAGAGGCGCTCGACAAGCAGAACATCACGGTCGAGAAACGTATGGTTCTGCTGACCGATCCGATCAAGCAGATTGGCACATACATGGTTCCGATCCGGGTTTACAAGGATGTCGAACCCGAGATCACGGTCGAAATCGTACCGGAATCCTGACACCGAGTCCGCCGTCGTCCAAGCCAGTGTCGCGGCAACCGGGGCAGCACCTCCCGATGCACTCCCCCGAGGGGCACCCGTTTATCCGCGGGACAACAACCCTTCTTCCACACCATGTCACGACCCTCGATCGGAGGTGGTCAGTCTCATGCCAGAAAGATCCCAACTCAAAGAAAACGACCCGTCCCTGGTCCACCTGCCGCCACAAAACATCGAGGCCGAGGAGTCGCTCATCAGTGCAATCCTGGTTGACAATCACACCCTGTTGGATGTTCTCGAAATCTTGTCAGCCGACGATTTTTACAAAACCGTCCATCAAAAAATTTTTGCCGCTATAACCGAGCTTTTCGGCCGCAACGAGCCGATCGACCTGGTTACCCTGTCCAACCATCTCAAACAACGCGGCCAACTCGATCACATCGGCGGCCCCGCCTACCTTTCCCATCTGGTCGATACAGTGCCCCTTGCCGTCAACGCCCAGCACTATGCCAAAATCGTACACGACAAAGCCAGCCTGCGACGGCTTATCCAGAAGGCCGGCGACATCGCCCGTCGCTGCTACGAGGACCGCGGTGATGTCGAGGAAGTGATCGACTTTGCCGAGGCGTCGGTCTTCGAAATATCGGAAAATAAGGCCAATCAGTCCTTTCACCCGCTCAGCAAGATGATCGAAGACAACATCGACATGCTGGAGGAACGCCAGGGAAACAAATCACTGATTACGGGGGTCACCACCGGATACACTCTTCTGGATCACAAAACTTCCGGCCTGCAGAACTCCGATCTGATTATTCTCGCCGCCCGGCCCGGGATGGGAAAAACGGCCTTTGCGCTGAACATCGCCCGCAATGCCGCGATGGAGACCGGCGTGCCGGTGGCCATTTTCTCGCTGGAAATGTCCAAGGAACAGCTGTCGATGCGGATGCTCAGCAGCGAGGCCCGACTCGATTCGACACGCCTGCGAAGCGGCTTCATCAGCCAAGAGGATTGGCTGCGGATTACCGAAGCGGCCAGCAACCTGTCCAATGCACCGATCTTCATCGACGATTCACCCGTGCTGACGGCCATGGAGATCCGTGCCAAGGCACGCCGGCTCAAGCTGGATAAAAATGTCGGCCTGATCATTATCGATTATATTCAGCTGATGCAGGGGCGACGTTCGGCTGAACGCCGGGAGTTGGAGATCTCCGAAATATCCAGAGCCTTGAAAGCCTTGGCCAAAGAACTCAACCTACCGGTCGTCGCCCTCTCCCAGCTCAACCGGATGCTCGAACAGCGCAGCGACAAACGGCCGCAACTCTCCGATTTGCGCGAATCCGGCGCCTTGGAACAAGACGCCGATGTCGTCACCTTTATCTACCGTGATGAAGTCTACAACAAGGACGAGAACAATCCAAACAAAGGCAAAGCGGAAATTATAATTTCGAAACAGCGCAACGGCCCGATCGGCATGGTTCCTCTGGTGTTTTTGAATACCTACACCCGTTTTGAAAATCCGGCCAGCCAGGACAACATTGTTCCGTTTCCCGGATAAGGCGGCGGCACAGCCATGAAGCGGCTCCATGGAAACATCGGCGGCCTCAAGTCGAGCCAGACCCGCCGGCTCGAAATGCTCTATCGACGGCGGGTCCCTCCCGATCAGGTCATCACCTTCGAGCTGGCCCGCGAAATCTCCAGCCTGTCTTACGAGGGTCGACGTCAGGTCGGCCTTCTGATTGACCGCGGCGGCAGGATCGTCAGCGTCATCGTCGGCGATCACCAAAAAATCGTCATCCCGGATCTCAGTGAGTACCGCGCCGCACCGGGCCGTTTGCGGGGCCTGCGGTGTCTGCATACCCACCTATACGATGAGCCGCCGACCAAGGACGACCTGACCGATCTGGCCCTGCTCAGGCTCGATTTGATGGGGGTCGTCACGGCAGTCGGCGACACCGAACTCCCCCGAGTCTATCTGACCCACATTCTTCCCGGGGCACCGGCCGAGACCCCCTGGCAGCTGCTGCCCCCCCTTGCGGCCAACGCGTTGAATATCAATTGTCTCGATCTGATCAGGGCTCTCGAGGACGAACTCGCCCAGATGCGCTCGCTTCATCGCGCCGCACGCGGGAAAGAGCGTGCTCTACTGGTCAGCGTCACCAGCGCTCCGGGCCGACAGGCCCGCGACTCTCTGGCCGAGCTCAAAGAGCTGGCGGCTACCAGCGACATAGAAGCGGTCGATGCCATTCTCCAGCACCGCAAGCAGGCCGACGCACGCTTCCTGATGGGCCGCGGGAAGGTGGAAGAGCTGACCCTGACGGCACTCAACCGCGGTGCGACCATGATCGTCTTCGACCAGGAATTGAACCCGTCTCAAATCCGTGCGATTACCGACCAGGTGGACATCAAGGTCATCGATCGCACGATGTTGATCCTGGACATCTTCGCCCAGCGGGCCCACTCGCGAGAGGGCAAACTTCAGGTAGAACTGGCGCAGCTGAAGTACCTGCTGCCTCGCCTGATCGTCAAAAACACGGCTATGTCGCGCCTGACCGGAGGAATCGGAGGCCGCGGACCCGGTGAAACCAAACTGGAAATCAATCGCCGACGGGTGCGTGACCGGATCGCGCAGTTGGAAAAAGCCCTCGTTCTCGTTCGCCGCCAGCGTAAACAGCAACGCGCCCGGCGAAGTAAAAAGCGGCTGCCGGTCATTTCCATAGTGGGCTACACCAATGCCGGCAAATCAACCCTGCTGAACACGTTGACCAAAAGCCGCGAGTTGGTCGAGAACAAACTCTTCGCCACCCTCGACCCCTCGAGCCGGCGTCTGCGGTTCCCGCGTGACATCGAGGTGATCATCACCGACACGGTCGGCTTCATCAAGGACTTGCCGCAGGATCTGGTGGTCGCCTTCCGGGCGACCTTGGAGGAACTGGAGAACGCCGACCTGCTGCTGCATGTCATCGACATCAGCAATCCCCGGTACCTGGAGCAGGTCCACTCGGTGGAAGACATTCTGAACGACCTGAAACTCGAAAAGCTGGCCGTCATACGGGTTCTGAACAAGCAGGACCTTGTCGATCCGGAACTGGTCCGCACGCTGACCGCGCGGCTCGACGGTATTCCGGTTTCAGCCGACACGTCCGGCACCCTCATGCCTCTTATCGAGCGGATGCAGAAACACTTTTTACCGGCCCTGGAAAACCGCATTATTGCCGGTGACCGCAGGCCGGGAGGAGATAACTGATGATGGATCCTATTCAGCAAATTGACTTAGAGGACGTCAAGAGGGTCGGCATTGCTGCCGCTTACCAAGCCGCCGAAATTTTGCAGGCAAAGTTCGGCAAAATTTCCCGGGTGCGTAAGAAAGGCGTCATCGATCTGGTCACCGAGGCCGACACCGCTTCGGAAGAACGCATTCTCCAGGTGATCCGCTCCCGGTTTCCCGACCACGGTATTCTGGCTGAGGAAAGCGGCCGTGACACCGTCGAAAGTGCCTGCACCTGGATCATAGACCCGCTGGACGGGACAACCAACTACGCACACCGGATCGGCATGTATGCCGTTTCGATCGCCTTCGCAGTCGAGGACGACGTCGTCCTCGGAATCGTGCTCAACCCTGTGACCGGTGAACTCTTCACGGCTACGGCCGGAGGTGGAGCCGCTTGCAATGAGCGCCCCATCCGGGTCTCGGAGATATCCTCGCTCACAGACAGTCTCTTGGTGACCGGCTTCCCGTATGATGTGCGGGAGGACCTGGCGCCGGTCGTGCTTCGGTTTACCCGGTGTCTGGAAGCAGCGCAAGGGATTCGACGGCTCGGTTCCGCTGCACTGGATCTGTGCCATGTAGCCTGCGGCCGGTTCGAGGGCTTTTGGGAGGAGCACCTGAAATCCTGGGACACCGCAGCCGGAATGCTGATTGCACGGGAGGCCGGGGCTAAAATTACCGATTTTTCAAACCGACCCTACACACCCGAGAGTTTAGAGATACTGGCGACCAATGGCTACGTTCACGAACAAATGCTGGAATTGCTGACGGTAAAGCCTCGTGGGGGGTAAGCGTTCACAGGGCACTGCATCTGCTTTGTAGTCGGGCACTTGAAGTACACAAGTACATCTGCGGCACTCTGTAAACGCTTACAATTAGGTGGTTTGAAGCGCATCGGACTTTGCAACCCTGTGAACGGTTACCGTGGGGGATCGTATCTTCTAAACTGATCGGGTTTTTTCGTGAACCATAAAAGTGGGCAAAATCTTCGAAGAGAATGCCGATCAGATAGTTCAGCGGAGAAAAGCGTTTGACGCCTCGTTCGTCGGCAGCAAAACCCGCTACGGCTTCCTCACGCAATCGTCCTCCGCAACCGTCAGGTGATTAAAACTTCCCCGAATGCAGCTTCTGGCGGAAGAATTCAACCTGTTTTTGAATGGCACCATTTTTCTTGATCCCCTTTTCGATGCAATTGACGGCGTGCAAAACAGTCGCGTGGTAGCGGTTGAAACTGCGGCCGATCGTTTGAAGCGGTGAGTCCGTGAAGTTCCGGGCGAGATACATTGCAATCTGGCGCGGCCGAACGAGGTTTTGTTTGCGGGAACGAGAATCGATCTCGTTGATCGAGATATTGTAGTGCTTGCAGACCAGTTTCTTGATGATGTCGACGGTGATGGTGCTTCGTTGACGGACAATGTTCTTAACGACGCTCTCCGCCAAAGCGATATCGATGGGGCAACTCAGAAGCGAGGCCTTGGCCGTCACTCCGATCAGTCCGCTTTCCAGCTGTCGGACATCGTCGGTCAACTCGGAGGCCAGGTAATGAATGACCTTTTCCGGAATTGGCGTGCCTTTCAACAGAGCCTTGCGCTGCAGGATGCGCACCCGGGTCCGGAAATTCGGTGCCTCGATGTCCGAAATCAGACTGCCCGATAGACAGGAGCGCAGCTTGTCGTTGAGTTTGGGGATCTCGCCTGGACGATAGCAGCTCGAAAAGATAATCTTTTTTTCGGCTTCGAAAAGCGAATCGAGGGTCATGGACAGTTCGACTTGGGTACGTTCCTTGCCGCTGAGGTGGTGGACATCCTCTAGCAGCAGCACGTCACAGTCGTTTCGGTATTTGCCCTTGAACTTGTCGATCGAGTCGTTGCGGTAGGCCTGGACCATCTCATTGCTGAAATCCTCAGCTGTCATGTAAAATACGCGTTCGCGGGGAGACTGGTTGAGGATGAGGTGGCCGATTGCCTGGGTCAAATGGCTCTTGCCCATGCCGGTGTTGGAAAGCAGAAAAAGAGAATTCTGCAGTGAGGCTTTGCGTGAGGCCAGGGACAGGGCCGCCGAGTAGGCGAAGTCATTGTTGCCACCCACGACAAAATACTCGAACGTGAAATCCTTACGCAGCAGACGTCCGTTGTGAGGCCGAACGGCCAGATCCGGTAGGATCAACTGTCGGCTAAGCTCCGGTTTGGGAGTTCGGTTCCCGTTGCCGTTGGCAACGAGAAATGAAATGGTACAGTCTTTACCCAAGGCCCTTTGAAATTCTTCCACGATAAATGAGCCGTAGTTTTCCTGAACCCGCTTCTTGGAGAAGAAATTGGGACAGGCCAATACGAGGCCGCCCTCCTCATCCAAAAAACACCTGATCGGTTCAATCCACATCCGAAAACTGTGACCGGGAATTTTTTCCTTGATCGCAGTTTTCACGCTGCTCCAGACGGTTTCCATAAGTTTCGGCACTCTGATATGTTAGAAAATTGTTAAAGAAATGGTGACTAAGATACTGTTATTTTAATGTTAATTACGATAAAACGTCGGTGTCAAACGGTATGGGAGATTTATCTTTGATTTTGAGATGCCGGTAAATTTGATATGCGAGTATTAACGTCTTTTGGCATCCTGAGTCAAACCGGATGGTCCGTATTTGTGAACTAAACCTAAAACATTTATAAACAATTTGTATCGTTATAAAATCATTAAAATTTTTAATAAATCAGCGCCCAACTCCCCTGAAACACGTGCATTTTTTATGTTAGCAGTTTATTCAAGCATTCTAAGCATATCGCCCGCGGAAAGGATTGTGGATACAAAAAAGCAATCTTTGAATTTCTCTAATTTTCGCGTTTTTTCTTTAATTTCCATAATACCTGATCCCCAGACGCCAACCATCGTCAAATGCAGTTTATCGGTACCCTGTTTCTGATTTTGTTTGAAAAAGACGCAAAGATCTGTAGTATGCTGAATGATTACGGCTAACCTGAACGGATCGGACGATGGACGCACACAATACGATTGTCATTCGTGGCGCACGGGTGCACAATTTAAAAAATGTCGATCTGGATTTGCCACGCAACCGGCTTATCGTGATCACCGGTCTTTCGGGATCAGGCAAATCGAGCCTCGCCTTCGACACCCTTTACGCCGAAGGGCAACGTCGGTATGTGGAATCTCTTTCCTCCTATGCCCGTCAGTTCCTCGAACGAATGGAAAAGCCCGCGGTCGACCTGATCGAGGGGCTCTCGCCTGCCATTGCAATAGAGCAAAAGACCGCCAGTCATAATCCGCGTTCCACGGTGGGCACCGTAACCGAAATCTATGATTATCTCAGGCTGCTTTTCGCTCGTATCGGCACGGCACACTGCCATCGCTGCGGCGAACCGATCAGGCCCCAGTCTATCGATCAGATCGTGGACCGGATTATGGCCCTGCCGTCCGGTAACCGCATCATCATCCTTTCCCCGCTGGTTGATGCTGAAAAAGGTGCACACGAAAAGCTTCTCAAACGGTTGCGCAAGGATGGCTTTGCTCGGGTGCGGGTCGATGGCGAAATTCTCGAGATCGAGGCAATCGACATGCTCGACAAGCGAAAATCTCACAGCATCGAGGTGGTGGTCGATCGTCTGGTCGTCACGGAGAAAATTCACAATCGTCTGGCCGATTCCCTGGAACTCGCTCTGGCACTTTCTGACGGAAAGGTGACGGTCGACATGTTGGGCCGGGGGACGATCCGGTTCAGCGAGAAGGCGACTTGTCTTCGCTGCGGCATCGATTACTCTGAATTCACACCCGCCAGCTTCTCGTTCAACTCGCCCCGGGGCGCCTGCCCCCGCTGCGACGGTCTGGGAACCACCACCGAATTCGATCCGGACCTCATTGTCCCGAATCCTGAGCTGTCTCTGCGGGAGGGTGCGGTCGCCATCTGGGCCAATCGCAGCACCATGCAGTTTATTGAATTTCTGGATGCATTGACGGCCCATTACGGCGTCAGCATTTATACACCTTACAAGGACCTGCCAAAGCACTTCAAACAGGTTCTGATGCAGGGTTCCGGAAAGGATTTGATCCCGTTTTACTTCGAACGCGGCGAACGCCGATACACCTATAAAAAAACGTTTGAGGGCATCATCCCCAAATTACAGCGCCGCTACGCGGAAACTGATTCCTTCCAGGTCAGAGAAGAGATCAAATTGTTCATGAATTTTCGCCCATGCTCCGAGTGCGCGGGGGCGAAGCTCAATCGCGAGAGTCGGTCGGTCAAAGTCGGTGGACTGGCCATCCACGAATTTTCCGCCATGTCGATCGCGCAAGCGCAGTCTTTCCAATCCGGTTTGAAATTGGAAGGGCAGCAGGCAGTGATTGCCGAGCGAATCCTAAAGGAAATCGATGAGCGCCTCGGTTTTTTGAACAACGTGGGGCTTTCCTACTTGACACTCGATCGCCCGGCTGCCACTCTTTCCGGCGGCGAGAGTCAACGCATTCGGCTCGCCACCCAGATCGGTTCGAAGCTGACCGGGGTCCTCTATGTTCTCGACGAACCAAGTATCGGCCTTCATCAACGCGACAACCGCCGCCTGCTTCAAACCCTGATGCAGATGCGTGACCTGGGCAACACAGTTCTGGTCGTCGAACACGATGAAGAAACCATACGAACTGCGGACTACGTGGTCGACATGGGACCGGGCGCCGGAATCAACGGCGGTCGTCTGGTTTTTGCCGGCACGCCCGATCGGCTGCTCGATGAAAAAACCTCTTTGACCGGTCAGTACCTCTCCGGCCGGAAGCGGATCGAGGTGCCCCGGCAGCGCCGCCATAGCAATGGCCGTGAAATCGTCATCGAAGGGGCCTCGGCCAACAACCTGAAGCATATCGACGTGTCCTTTCCGCTCGGAATGTTCACCTGCGTAACCGGCGTATCCGGGTCCGGAAAATCAACCCTGGTTCTGGAAACGCTGCACCACCTCCTCGCCCAAAGGATTTACCGCACCCGTATTCCGGCCGGAGCCCACCGGGCGATCAAGGGCCTGGAGCATATCGACAAGGTCGTCAACATCGACCAGTCACCGATCGGCAAAACCCCCCGCTCCAATCCGGGAACCTACACCGGTGTCTTCAACCACATCCGGGACCTGTTCGCCCGCACTCCGGAAGCGCGTGTCCGGGGATACAAACCCGGCCGATTCAGCTTCAACGTCAAGGGCGGGCGCTGTGAAGCCTGCAGCGGTGACGGCATCGTCAAGATCGAGATGCATTTTTTACCGGACGTCTACGTCACCTGCGACGTGTGTCGGGGGCGGCGCTACAACCGCGAAACCCTCGAAATCCGCTTCAAGGGCAAGAATATCGCCGAGGTCCTGAAATTGACCGTTAATCAGGCACTAGCCTTTTTTGAAAGAATCGGCAACATCCGATCCAAACTGCAGACCCTGGTCGATGTCGGATTGGGCTATGTTCAACTCGGGCAGCAGGCCACGACCCTCTCGGGCGGGGAAGCCCAGCGGGTTAAGCTCGCACGCGAGCTCAGTAAAAAAGCAACCGGCAAAACCGTTTATATATTGGATGAACCCACCACCGGTCTGCATGTCGACGATATCCGTAAACTGCTCGAGGTTTTGAATCGACTGGTTGACACCGGCAATACGGTTGTCGTCATCGAGCACAATTTGGACGTGATTAAAACGGCCGATTACCTCATCGACCTGGGGCCGGAAGGCGGAAACGACGGGGGATACTTAGTGGCGTGCGGGCGGCCGGAGGATATCGCCGGCAACACGGCTTCCCATACCGGCCGATGGCTGAAGAAGGTACTGTAAAAAAACGTCCTATATTAAATTAGTTATTGATAGACAACACCTTTTTTGCCATATTCTGGTCCACAAAAGGAAAATCCCTATCTTCTTCATAACCTATTTCAACGAAGCAATTTAAAAAATTGCTTTTTTTATAATTGCTACCACAAGACGCGGATCTAAGGGTCACGGTAAGAAATAATTCCACACGATTGCGCCGGATTATGGTTTGTCTACAAGGCACATCCACCTGCGCATATCGGGATACGTGTGGGTGGATGTATCGCAGTAGACGGGCCATAAGACAAGCAAGAGGTGGAATTATTTTTTTGCCGGGGCCCTAAAGGAAACACAAGCCATCAATAAGACACTTCACATTGGAATTACATCGGTAAATTTCGACGTTAGACCCGAAGGCATTTGTTCCGGTCGTTTGGTTAGGGCACTATTAAATCATGGCTTTAGGATAACACTGATTACATCTAAGAAGGCAAAAATCGATTACGAGCATCCTCGTTTAAAAATAATTGTTTTACCGTATAGACCTAGGGAGCCTCGATTTTTTTTTCGGTTTTGGGCAAAGTTAACCGGGTCAATTGAAAACAACTTCTTTTTGTGGTCAAGGCATGCCCTGAGGCAAAAGTTCGACAACAATGACATACCAGATATTTTTTATGGCAGGGCATGGCCGTACGCAAGTCTGGTGCCTGCATACTCTTTTTCGATACGATATAGAGTTCCATTTATTGCCCATCTAAGCGATCCTATCCCGCCCCCTAACGTGGTTTATCCGGGTGCAAAATCGTTAGAAAATCTTCAAACAATGCTTAATCACGCTGAAGCCATTACTTTTACCAACGAAGAAACAGTGAAATATCAGGAGCGATTTACACCCTTTGGCGAAAATAAAGCTCACGTACTTCCTCATGTTAGCCCTGGAGTGTACAAGCTTCCTGCTGCTGAGAAAAACGCTCAGCGTTATTATCATATCGGTGCAATTGGAAAGCGCAGACCTGTTTTGAATGTTGCTTTAGATGGCTTCAGGCTGCATTTGAAGAATTACCCGCTTGCGAAAATGAACTTTGTAAATCCAAAACCCAGGGAAGTGCGGCCAGATATCAGGCGACTGTCCCTTCAGCAGCATGTTTCAATTTTACCATTTGCGCCAGATATTAGGTCGATTTTGACGCCTGCAACAGCGTTGATATCTTACGAGCCTAAAGTAGAAACTCCAATCTGGACCTTAACTAAAACAATTGAATATCTTTGTGCTAATCGTTGTATTTTCGCGCTTACCAGTAAGAGCAGCCCTACAGAGAAGCTACTCCGCCAGTTTCCTGAAAGCTGCGTCGTTGTTAACGACTATGACGCCAAAGTTATTGCTCAAGGTTATGATCGGTTGGCTGAGATAGAACCATCCGAAGACCATTTTGCAAAGCGCTTGGAAAAAATGGCAGATTTCAGGGCTGAGAATGTAGCTAAAAAATTTGAAGAAATATGTGTATCAATTTTGGGATAATCTTCCCATCATCAACAAGGTCCGAAACAGCGAATTTCGCAAAGCCAGCGGGGAGGATATTTGGCGTCACTCGAACGTGGAAAAGAGTTTATTGTTTTGCATAGCCGAAAGCGCAGAATAACTAAAATAAAAAATATAGCGATTTTTTCAATAATTTTATACGGTCATGATGTAACCAAACAGGGGCCCGGCCGAAACAGCAGCCGGACCCCTGTTCATTTTGACGTAATCTGACAAAAATTCGACGCTTTATTTAGCGAAAAGTGCCGCGATCGAAGCTGCCTGCGGATGGGCGAAGATGAGAATCAGCGCCACAACCAGTGCGTAGATACACAGTGATTCGATCAGTGCCAGACCGATCAGCATGGTTACCGTGACTTTACCGGAAGATTCGGGATTGCGGGCGACACCCTCGACCGCAGCCCGCAGGCCCATACCCTGCCCAAGACCGCAACCGAAAGCGGCGATGGCAATCCCAAAACCAGCTGCCGTGACACAGGCGATGAAGAACTCAAGTGCTTTTGCTTCCATACTCTACTCTACCTCCTTGTTAAAATGTGTTGTGTGGCTTCTTCCAATTTATCCCAATCAACGGTCGCATGGACCGCTTATCCGCGGATCAGTGTGCGTGTTCCATTGCACCGGCAAAATACATAATCGACAGCAGGAAAAACACAAAGGCCTGCACGAATGAGACGAAAATCCCCATGGCCATGATCGGCAGCGGCGCAAAAAAGGCACCGGCCAGCATGAACAGAATCATGAGAACCAGTTCGTGTCCCATGATGTTGCCGAAAAGCCGGAAAGAAAGCGACATGATTCGGGCGAAGTGACCGATGAGTTCAATGACGAGAATCAGGGGACTCATCCACCAGACCGGTCCCAGGAAATGTTTGACGTATTTGGCACCGTGATACTTGACGCCGATGTAGTGTGTGAAGATGAAGACCGGCACGGCGCAGGAGAGGGTCGTGTTGATGCTGGCGGTCGGCGGGAAGAATCCCGGAATCAGGCCGCACAGGTTGCACACCGCGATGTAGAGGAACAGGGTGCAGATGATCGGGAAAAACCAACGCCCCTCCTCACCGGTGATATCGACCATGAACTCTTCCATCCCGGAAATTACGATTTCAAAGAAATTCTGACCCTTGGTTGGAATCATGCTGATTCCTTTGGTAGCGATCGCCGCGCAGACAATCAAAAAAATCATAACGAACCAGCTGTAGATGACGTAGGGGTAAGCATGGGCAAAATGCGCCGCCCCGGGACCGAACCATTCGAACACCTTGACGAGAAACAGATAGGGATGTTCCATCCTTAGACCGCCTCCTTGAAAATGAGATTTTTTGCCTCGCGCAGGGTGGCCAGAGTGATGCTGGCAACCACTACCGAAAGACCGAGAACCAGTCCGACCGGGTTCACCAAGCGCCCGGCGATGAGAATAAAAATAATGAAGCCGCTCGCGATGAAGCGGATATAATACTTTGCCAGAACGGCATTGGGTGACGCCAGTTGAGGCGGCGTAAGGGCTTTTCTGAGGGTTTTGGCCAGAAGATGGAAATTCAGGGTAACCAGCAGACCCCCGAAAAAAATTCCCCTGGCAAATGCGGGCGGTGCGAAAATTAAGCCGGCCAGACTTGCAGCCACAAATAGAATCCAATTGGAGCGGGTGACAAAGGATAAGATTCGCTGCTGTATGTCCATCCGCAAATTCTTTCTCTTCCGGGCCGACGCCTCAAAGATTTCGACTTTTCTTGATGGCCAGTCCGATGTTGCGATAGGCGGCGACAATGCCGAGCCCCAGACCGATCAGGGTCAGCCAGGGGGTTGTCTGAAACACCGCCCTGTCCAGATAGACCCCTATCGCCAGTCCGATCACAATCGACAGGGCCACCGAAAAACCCAGACTGGCGTAAAAGGCCAACTCACGAAAGTAACGTCTGGATTCCCGTTTCATGACAGTTTTTAAACCCGCCGCAAGGCTGAAAGGCTTGAACAGCCCCTTTAAAACGTTAGAGCACCTAACATAGGATCCGGGGCAAGTCAATGTAAAATTCAGATTTTTTTATAATCTTCGAAGATTATCAACCATTTGAAATCTAAAGTACTTTGCGTAATTATCCCGACAGCTGCACGCCCGTAGACAAACAATTACGATCGCTGTCCGGGCCGCCTGACAACCATATGCTGCCGGCATCGAACACCGGACCGTCCAGACAGGCGTGGTAGTATCGACCCGGTGCGTCCCGGGACGCTACGGCGCATCCCAGACAGGCACCCAAGCCGCAGGCCATCGCGGTTTCGATCGACACCTGGCAGATGACGGCGTGCGCGGCAGCGATACCGATGACACAGTCGAGCATTTGCAGCGGGCCGCAGGCAAATACGACGTCGGGACGGCGGTCGGCAAGGGCGATATCGACCGGGTGGGTCACCAGGCATTGATCACCGGCACTGCCATCGTCGGTCGTGGTATGAACCGGCAGGTTCAATGCGGCGAATTCATCCATGCACAGCAGGTCTTCGCAGGTTCGTCCACCGAGAAACACCTCGCAGTTCAAAGGGTTCAGGCCGCTTGCAACCAAATGCTGCGCCAGAAAGACCATGGGCGCCACCCCTATCCCGCCGGCAACGATAAAGACCTTGCGGGCAGACGGCGGCAGGACAAAAGAACTGCCGAGGGGCCCGAGAACGTCGAGGGTCTCACCCGGTTTCCGGGCGGCGAGCAGGCCCGTGCCTTTACCAACCGTCTTGTAAAGCACTTCGATGCCCTCGACACGGTTGTCCTTTCGGATCAGCTTGTGAACCGAAAAAGGCCGCCGCAGCAACGGCTCCAAGCCCTCGGATATGCGCAGCATGACAAACTGACCCGGTTTGGTCCGCGCAAATCCGTGGCGGCACGTCAAACCGATTCTAAATATCGCCGGAGCGACCGCCTGGTTCCAGGCGATGTGAGCTTTTTGCTGAAACATGACGCTTCCTCATCGTAGACCGATCACGGCCGCAAACCGGCCGGTGGTGCCTTCACCGCGGTAGGAAAAAAAAGGTCGGTATGACAGCGGGTGCACAGCTTGCTGGTGAATATGTTCTCGGTCGGCACGCCGGCCTCGCACAGCTGGTCGTGACTGATGGCCCAGAAGTTGAAATGGTGATCGGCGTTTTTGTATGGCCAGAAGGACCGTGGAATCTCCTTCCGGTAGTGGACGAACTCCGCGCAGCAGGGACCCAGCGAAGGGCCGATGGCGGCGATCAGATCACCGGCCGCGGTGCCGAAGGCAGCCGTCATCTCTTGCAGCGTGTGGCCGATGATGTTGCCGATGCTGCCGCGCCAGCCGGAATGGATGTTGGCGACCACCCGCCGGACCGGATCGTACACCATAACGGTCTGGCAGTCGGCTACCTGGATCGTGAGATAGCACCCCCGCGCAGCGGTCACCAGAGCATCGACCTCAGGTGGTCGGCCGTCCGGTGGGCCTGACGCAACCGCAACATCGGTGCCGTGTACCTGCCGGGCAAACACCAGTTCCGTTGCCTCGAGACAGCGCCGGATTCTCTTGCGGTTGCGGTCAACCCGATCGGGCGCGTCACCGACGCTGAAGCTGATATTGAGAGAGCGATACGGCGTCCGGCTGCAGCCGTCTCGACGGGTGAACACCGCATGCCGGAGTTCCGAAAAATCTTTCAGGCTCGGAAACTGCAGACAGGCAACACCGTTGCGGCGGTTTTCAATCAAAACGCTGTCCCGTGGGGTAAGTGGTTTTAAAATAAAAAATCTTCCCACATTTTTTTGTGGATGCCCATGGATTGTGATTATATGAGGACCCCGGCATCATACGGCCCGGGCCAGGGTCAGAACGTCGACTCTTGCGGCGCCGTTTTTGAGCAGCGTTTTGGCGCATTCGTCGGCCGTGGCGCCGGTTGTGTAAACGTCATCGACGAGCAAAATTCGCCGTTCTTCGATGAGCGGCTTCTTGTCGACCCTGAAAGCTTTTTTGATATTCTGCAATCGGTCTTGGCGGCCCAGACCGGTTTGGGATGCCGTCGGTCGGATGCGCGAAATGACTTCCTTCGCGATGACAACCGCCGGCGACAGGCCCGCAAATGGTGAGTCAGGCCCGGCCCAATCTCTGACCAATAAATAGGCCTGATTGAAGCCCCGGTGCCGGAAACGCTTGCTATGAAGCGGTACCGGCAAAACCAGATCGATATCCGCCTCGGGCCAGAAGCGCCGGTAGGTCAAAGCCAACAGCACGCCGAGCGGCTGCGCCAGTTGGATCTTGCCGTTGTACTTGAAAGCCCGGACAAGCGCCATGATCACCGGCGTGTAAACAGCTGCCGCCCTGGCCCTGCGGAAATGCCGCGGCCCCCTCAAGCACTCGCCGCACATGTGATCTTGCCCCTCGCGGCTCTTGAACGGAACGCCGCAGGCTGTGCACAGCGGAGATTCGACCGGTACGAAGTCGCTCAGGCATTGCCCGCAGATGACAGGCGACAAAATTCGCTCTCCGCCGGATAATGCGCCGTTGTCGTTTTCGGTAAAGCGAGGCGCATCCGGGGCGTACCGGTTCATCCGGAAAAAAGAGCGGCACGCGGCGCAGCGGACCGGAAAAAAGGCATCTGTCAGAGAATGAACGATACGGAGAAATACTTTCTGCAAAAGCCTGCCGTATGGCGGCAGATCACCACAGGCAATCCGGCCGGTTGTCGGTTCTGCCCCAGGCCGGCTCCCTGGAACCGGAAGCTGCGCCATCAGTGCGCCATGCGCTCGACGATTTCCGCGGCGAACTCAGAGCACTTGACTTCCCGCGCGCCGTCGATCTGACGTGCCAGATCGTAAGTGACGGCACCGGCTTTGACAGTCTCCTGCAGGGCTGTCCGAATTTTTTCAGCCGCCTCCAGCCAACCGATGTAGTCGAGCAGCATGGCTCCCGACAGAATCAGTGAACTGGGGTTTACCTTGTCCAGTCCGGCATACTTGGGTGCCGTCCCATGGGTGGCCTCGAAGACGGCGCACTCGTCGCCGATGTTGGCACCGGGAGCCATCCCCAGACCGCCGACCTGGGCTGCGAGCGCATCCGAAATATAGTCTCCGTTGAGATTGGGGGTAGCGATCACGCTAAACTCATCCGGTCGCAGCAGCACCTGCTGGAACAGCATGTCCGCAATCCGGTCCTTGACCACGACTTTTCCCTCAGGCCGTTTCCCGTCGAATCTTTCATAAAGTTCGGCTTCGGTAATCGTGTCGGCGGCGAATCTTTCTTTGGCGACCTGGTATCCCCATTTTCTGAAAGCCCCTTCGGTGAACTTCATGATGTTGCCCTTGTGCATCAGGGTGACACTGGGCAGCCGGTGCTTGACGGCGTGGGCGATGGCCCGGGCGACCAGGCGCTTGGTGTTTTTTTCGCTGATCGGTTTGATCCCGATCCCGGGCGTATCCGGCAAACGGACGCCCATATTTTCTTCTAAAAAGGTCTTGACCGCCTCGGCTTCGCGACTGCCCGATTCCCATTCGATCCCCACGTATAAATCTTCGGTGTTCTCCCGGAAGACCACCATGTCGATCTTCTCGGGATGTTTCATGGGGCTCGGCACAGGAGAAATGTATTTCACCGGCCGCACACAGGCATAAAGATCGAGCTGTTTGCGGATCGCAACGTTCAGGCTGCGGATGCCCTTGCCCACCGGTGTGGTCAGCGGACCCTTGATGGCCGCCACATGGCGTTTTATGGTCGCAAGTGTTTCATCGGGCAACCACTCACCGGTCTCCTGCTGCGCTTTTTCTCCGGCCAAGACCTCTATCCAGGCGATCCCGCGCGAGCCGCTGTAGGCCTGGTCCACCGCAGCGTCGAGCACCATACGGGTAGCATGCCAGATGTCCGGGCCGATGCCGTCTCCCTGAATGAAGGGGATCACCGGCCGGTCCGGCACACTCAATGTTCCGTCGCTCAAACTGGTGATTCGTGATTCCTGGTTCATTGAACTCGCCCTTTCTGATGAGTTGATGTCGCCGCCCGCCGGTGCTGCACTCCGGTCGCCGTTTTAGCGAAGCCGCTGCGCTGGCGGTAGACCTCGTAGAGTGTCACCGCCGCCGCCACCGAAGCGTTCAGTGACCCCACCGGCCCCCGTTGTGGAATGGAGACCAAAAGATCGCAGCTCTGCTTCACCAGCGGCCGGATGCCCTTTTCCTCCCCACCGATAACCATTGCCAACGAACCTGTCAAATCGACTCCGAAAACCGAAAGCTCGGCACTACGGTCCATTCCATACACCCACCAACCGTGGCTTTGAAGGGTCCGTATGGTCGCCGACAGATTGTTCACCTGCACCAGGCGCACGTGTTCCAAGGCGCCGGCCGAGGCTTTCGAAACTGCCGGCGTCGGTCCGGCGGCACGATTGCGGGGAATGACAACACCCTCGACACCCACGCCGAGCGCCGTCCGGATAATCGCTCCCAGATTCTGAGGATCCACGATGGTGTCCAGTAAGACCAGGAGTCGGCTCGGGTCAGACTCAGACGCCTGGGCAAGCACGGCTGTCAGTTCGACCAACGGATAGGGTCCGACCCGCGCGGCCGTTCCCTGATGCGCGATATCGCCCACAATCCGGTTCAACTGCGTCGTCGTCACCCGCCGGACCGGAATATTTTTCGACATCGCAACCGACGCCATTATCGACAAGCGTTTGGAAGAGTGGCCGGCGACCACAAACACCTCGCGGAAAATACGGCGACCGGCCGCAAGGGCCTCTTCAACGGGGTGAATGCCGTAAAGAAACTCGGTTTTCATTTGCTCCTGTCGAGGTTTACGCCGGCAGCTGAAAACCGGCCGGTCCGGCCGGCGGCGATAATCGCCGTCACTTTCTCGACGGCCTCTTCCAGTCGGTCGTTGATTACGATGTGCCGGTAGCGCTGTCTTTGCTTGATTTCCTCAGCCGCGTTGTCGAGCCGCTCGGATATGGACGCCGCACTGTCGGTTCCGCGGTCCTGCAGCCGCTGCTGCAGCACCGCGAGCGACGGTGGCATGATGAAAATCGTCACGCTGTCGGGATAGCGTTTCAAAATCTGTTCCATGCCCTGAACATCGATATCGAGCAGCACATCGCACCCCTCGCCAAGAGCTCGGTCAATATACTCGGCCGAGGTGCCGTAATAATTTCCGTGGACTTTGGCCCATTCCGCCCACTTATCGGTGTTGATGCCCTTGCGGAACGCTGTTTGTGAAATGAAATAGTAATCGACCCCGTTTTTTTCCCCGCCACGGGGACTGCGGGTCGTGTGGGAAACCGAGTAGCACAAATCGGGCAACCGTTGCTGCACGGCCCGACAAAGAGTTGATTTTCCGGCCCCTGATGGCGCAGAGATAATAAACAGCCGACCGGTGATGTGCCGCGTCCCGTCGACCCGGGACGGCAACGAGCGATCGGCGGATGGCGACGAAGGCGTCATCCCGGTTTAACCCGCTTCCTTTAGCATGGTAAATCGCTGCGAGATAGTCTCGGCCTGAATAGCGGACAGCACGATGTGGTTGCTGTCCAGCACGATGATCGATCGGGTGCGTCGCCCATGGGTGGCGTCGATCAAGCGGTTGTCATTGCGGGCCTCATCCTTGAGCCGCTTCATCGGCGCCGAATTGGGGGAAACGATGGCCACGACCCGCTCGGCGACAACCGTGCTGCCGAAGCCGATGTTCAAGAGCTGTTGTTCCATGTGTGTCTCCGTTGGGCCCGTTTAGCCGGTTGAGCCCGTTGAGCCGGTTAGGCCCGTTGAGCCGGTTGGGCCCGTTGAGCCCGTTAACGGTCTAACCGGGCATAGGATTGAGCGGGGTCTATCGTTATACAATACGGTCTGATTCCGGAACTCAACCGCCGGAGTGCTGAGCGCCTGCACAATAACCGATTACCAAGTTAAACCGGCTCAACCGACCTAACTGACCTAACCGACTTAACTGACCAAACCGACTCAACCGGCTAAACGGGCTCAACCTCTATTCTACATTCTGCACCTGTTCCCTAATCTTCTCCAATTCGGCCTTCACGTCGACAACCATGTGGGCAATCGCCGACATATCGGTCTTTGAACCGATGGTGTTGAATTCTCGGTTGAGTTCCTGCATTAAAAAATTCAATTTACGTCCGGCGGGTTCTTCCGCCAGCATGAGAGACCTGAACTGAGCGAGATGACTGGCCGCGCGAACAAGCTCTTCGGTAATATCGCTTCTTTCGGCCAAAATGGCCGCCTCCTGCATGATCCGGTCACCATCGATGGCGATGATGCCGTCGGTCAGGGCGGAAATACGCTCTTGCAGCCGGTCCCTGAATTTTTCCAGCAGATCGCTCGCATCCGCTTCGATCCGTTCCAGGATGAGAGCAATGCCGTCAATGCGCTGACCGATGTCGGCGGCGATGAACTCGCCTTCCCGGCGGCGCATCGTATCGAGGTCGGACAGCGCAAGACCGAGGCTCTTTTCGATCAGTGGCCAAAAGGATGCTGCGTCGTTTTCACCTTGCGCCGGTTTGATCACGTCGCCCATACCGACCAGCTGCTCGAGCGTCACCGGTGCGTCGATGTTCACCAGTTTCTTGAGCTCCGTGAGCGCCCGATAATATGCGACGGCCCGCGGCGCATTTACGGCGAAGACGACGGCCTCCTCTGTTTTGGCCTCTATCTGCAGCCGCACTTCGACGCGGCCGCGGGCAACGGCTACGGCCACCAGCCCCTTGATCTTGTCTTCCAGCCCGGCAAAGGTGGACGGCAGGCGTAAAACGAGGTCCAGATGGCGGCTGTTGTAGGACCGGATCTCCACGACGACAGACCGGAGTGAATCACCGGCCTCGGCTCTGGCAAAAGCGGTCATGCTCTTTATCATTATTGCGCTACCTTCTTGAGATCTTCCTTACTATTTTGTTTTATTATTCAGCACTTTCAAATCTTCGACGTATTTTCTGCGCACCTGTTCCAGATAGTCGCGCATTGGCCGGTCGGCATAGTCCGGGTAGGTCCACGCAAGCGGCTCGAATGCCCCTTTGCGATAGATCAGGGTCAGGTCGGCATAGATACCTTTTCCGATGTAGATCCGGTGAGCAAAATTTTTTCCCGTCGCCAGCACGAATCGTTCCCGAAGCAGGTAGCCCGGATCGATATTGACGCTTCGCCGGCCGTCGCGACCATAACGGTGTTCGACGACGTTGGTCTGCTGTTTGATGTCGGCCAGATCTCGCTGCCGGATCAGTTCTTTGAACACCAGTACCCGCCTTGACAAAGGCGTCCCCATTTCCGGTGCGTAGTAATGCGTATAGGTAAAGTCAAACCAGGGGCTCACCATGTCGATGGCACCGAAAAGTGCTGTCAGATTACCGGCAACCGGGCTGATCAACTCCCGCTGCCGCATTAAAAGACCGATTACGAGCTTGGCCAAATGGGGCGGTTGAGGCTGGCTCATCGACCGAGGGGTTTGGCTTCCTCGATCAACATGATCGGTATGTCATCCCTGATTTCGTAAAGCAACCGGCACTGGTCGCAGATCAAGCCGTCGCCGGTGTCGTTCAGGTGGATTTCTCCCTTGCACTTCGGACAAGCCAGAATGTCGAGCAGTTCTTTGCTAATGGCCATGAGTCGCCTCCGGGAAACAGTTGGTCAGTTGAGACAGTTGGGTCGGTTAGGTCGGTTTTGCCGGTTTAGCCCGTTTTGTCGGTTGAGCCCGTTTAGCCGGTTTGCTGGTTAACCTTTTAATCTGCATCACCATGACTGCTCCTGCGCGGACGTTGAATGGCTTTGAGTGCGATGTCATAGCACGCATCCTCAGGCATCGCAAGAACCGACCGGCATCAACGTCAAATTGCGATTTTTCCTGAGTTGTCGGGCATCGATCATCTTCTCGATTTCATCCGCATACAAGGGATTCATCGTGATGATGACCTCGGGGCCAATACCGGACAAGTCATCCGGCGAGATGACTTGTTGGCCCGTGCCCGGCACGAAATGCCCGTGCTTGTGCGGATTGACGTCCACGACCGACTCGATCCCGCTCTTGATATTCAGTACATTCAGAAAAGTCACGCCTTTTGAGCCGGCCCCCCATACCACGGTCTTGGTGCCCGACCGTCGCAGTTCTGCAATCACCTCTCGCCATTTTGAAATCTGTTGCCGGTAGCGGTCGGCAAATCCATTCACATGGCTTTCCACCGTCTCGGTCGAAATTTGGTCGGAAGTCGTTTGGAAAATCTTTTTCTGAAGGGATGGTTTGCCTTCAATGCAAAGATATTGCCCGCCGAAGGCTTCCGAGACCGTCAGGGGGATGAAGCCGGTTTCGACGAGCAAGTGCCGCAGTGACGACTCCGTGAAGTAACCGCAGTGCTCGTAAATCAGGTCCCAGATGCCGAAATCTTTCAAGGTGAACATCACGTTCGGCACTTCCACGAATACCACGGCTTGCGGTTTGTCGCCGAGGGCGCGACGGATCATCTTCAAAAAGCGCCTCGGTTCGGCAATGTGTTCCAGCACCTGGCGGCAAACGATAAAATCGGCCGGGCAACGCGAATATTTCTCGGTATACTCGTCCTGCACGAGGGCAAACCGTTCCGATCGATTGCCCATTCCGTTTCGGCGCGGGTCGAAACTCGGGTCAAATCCCAGACAGCGGTTGTTTCCCGCATCGGCCAAGAGCCGCAGGAAGTCACCCTTACCGCAGCCGATTTCGATAATGTCTTTATTCCGGAGATCGTAAGTAGACACCAGTCTCTGTGCTAAGCCGCCGGCATATTCTCTGAAGGCCGGTGAGTAATGCAATGAATTTTCGTACCGTGGGCTGTATCTCATCCGAACGGGATCAAATGCGCTGTTGAAGACATGCCCACAAGACCGACAGAAGACCAGATCGATGTCTCCCCTGGCCGCCTTCAGCGCCTCCTCGCGACTGTCAAGAAGAACGTTGCAGAATACCGGCACGCCGCGAATGTCGAGAAACTTCGCCGTGATGATTGAACCGCAAACCGGACATCGGTTTTCTTCTTTTTTACCCTGAATCTTCTGCATGATTCAAGCGCCGTTCTCTTTAGTAAGTGCTCATCCACGGTTTCATTAAGGGCACTGGTAAGTTTCCGATCCAGAAATGTGCAATTTTCTGCAAGTTCAAGGAAATCAAGGAATTGCGCGGAGGCGTACTCGTGTACGCCGCACAAGCGATTCCGCCGATTGACGCCGAAATTGCGGAAAAGGGCCATTTATGGGTGGAAACTAGTTATCTGCAGGGTCGTCACCACAGGCGCCAAACCCAATTGATTCAGATCGCGTAGGATTTCTGCGCGATAGATCGCGTTCATGACGATTACGACATCCGGCCGATATTCTTTCAGGAAATTCGGTGCAACAATAGGTTGTCCGGTCCCGGCCATAAATGTCTGCTGGCGAAAGGGATTGATGTCGACGACATAGTCAATGACCCCGGAGGCATCGACGGCACTCAGGAAAGCGGCGCCTTTCGACCCGCCGCCCCATATGACCACTTTTTTGGATTCTTGCCGGTACCGATCAAGCCGGTTATCCCAGTCGCGGATAACCGTGGGATAGCGTCTTTCGAAGCCGGTCACCAACCCGGCCAATGCCTCGACACCGACCTCCGCTGAGTAGGCTCTTTCCCTACCGGCGTCCGCGGCCCTGGCCTCTAAGAGAATATACTGCTCATCGTATGCCGTTTGCAGGTCGAGGATAGTGAAGCCGAACCTCTGGAACAGCCGCGACAGTGAAACAGGGCTGAAATAGGAGCAATGCTCGTAGTAAATGTCCTCGAAGGCACAGTCTCTCAGGATACGCGTCGTATCGGGAACCTGGAAGAAGACGACCGTATCACGCCGCGCGGCGACAGCGCGGCGCACGGTGCGGACCAGTTCAGCCGTGTCGGGAATGTGTTCCAGCGTCATTCGACAGCAGATCAAGTCCCCATGAAAGCTGGCGTACTTGTCGGAATAAAAGTCTCTGACGAAATCGACTGCTCCCGCGGTATCCTCTTCATAGCTCCTGCCCGGGATGTAGGCGGGATCGAAACCCACGCCGCGGTTGCGGCCCAGAGAGCAGATGTATTTCAGAAATTCGCCCTTGCCGCAGCCGATTTCGATGATGGTCTTGTCCTGCAGCCCGTACTTCTCGACCAGGTCTCGGGCGACCCTGCGCGCAAAGGAACTGAAGGTCGGCGAGCAGCCCTGCGATTCCTCGCAATCGGATGAATACCTGACGGCGTTGCGATCAAAGCGCGTGTTGAAGATGAATCCGCATCGGCGACAGAAACCGAGGGCAATATCGCCGCGCGGAAAGGCAAGCGCCGCTTCACGGGAATAGCTGTTCATGACAGTGTTGACCGGAACATTTTTCATTTCGTGGAAAAGGCGAATATCCGCCGAATCACAACTGGGGCAATCAAGCCTTTCTGCGGGAGTATCAGGGTCGTTTTTCATGAGCGGGGATCGACTTTGCAGTTTGAATGGAAACGAAAAGTTCAAACGATCCTGGGTTCGGGAACCGGGATGATAAACCGGCCGCCTTTCTGCCGGTACATGGCTTGCTGCGCGATGATTTCTTCGGCGAAATTCCAGGCCAGAATCAACACATAATCGGGCATTTGGCTGAGAAGTGTTTCCGTATCGAAAATTGGAATGTGTTTTCCGGGCATGTATTTGCCGTGCTTATGGGTGTTCCGATCGACCACGAAGTCCACTAAATCGGTGCCGATATCGACGTAGTTGATCATCATCGTACCTTTGGCGGCCGCACCGTAAGCCGCAATCCTTTGACCCCGATTTTTAATCGCGTGCAGGAGGTTGGATAAATCAACCTTGAGTTTTTCAACCCTTTGCGTGAAGTTACGGTAATAGTCGATTTTGTCCATCTTCTGCTCGACCTCATCAGCCAGCAGTTTTCTAACGCGGTCGCTCACCCCTTCCCTCGGCCCCACATAAAGTCGCAGGGACCCTCCATGAATCGGGAGTCGCTTGACATCATTCAGGAACAGGCCATGGCTTCTGAGTAAATGATCCAAGGCCGTCACCGAGAAATAACAGAGGTGTTCGTGATATATGGTGTCGAATTCGCAGTGATCGATCAATTCCTTCACATACGGCACCTCAATCACCGCGACACCGGAATCTTTCAAGAGAGTGCGAATGCCCTGGACAAAACCGTTGGTGTCGGCCACATGGGCCAGCACGTTGTTGGCATGGACAACATCGGCTTGTTTCCCCTCACCCCGCAGCTCTTTCGCCAGCCCGGCGGTAAAAAAGGCGTTCAGTGTCGGCACGCCGGCCGTCACCGCCGCTTGGGCCTGGCCCGGCGCCGGATCGATGCCGAGAACCGGTATCCCAGCCGCGACATAGTTCTTCAGCAGGTATCCGTCGTTACTGGCCACTTCAACAACAAGGTGGCTCGCGCCAAGTTGCTGCGATTCGATGAGCTCCAGCACATTGTCACGCGAATGTTGCAGGAGAGCCGGTATGAAAGAAGAATAATATTCATAGCCGACGGTGAACAACTCCTCGGGTGGAACGGTCTCCAAGACCTGCACCAGACTGCATTTCGGGCAAAAGGCGACTTCAAGCGGATAAAACGGTTCGGTCTGGTTGAGCATTTCTTTTGTCAATATGCGGTCTGACGGCGGTTTTGCCCCCAGATCCAAGAAGACTTCGAGGCCTTTCTCCCGGCATGAACGGCATCTTGCATTCTGCACTTTCATCACGCGACCCTTTGGTTCGATCATCTTAACGTGGCTGCCTGCCAACCGCCAGTTGGCTTGATCCTTACTAAATTGATCGGTTCCAGGTTGTCGATAAAAATCGATGATGTCCTTTAACTGAAACAACTGACCTAACCGACTCAACTGGCACAACGTATCCGTTCACTGGGTTGCAAAGTCCGAAGCGCTTCAAACCAATTAATTGTAAGCGTTTACAGGGTGCCGCAGATGCGAGGCGTCGGGTGCGCAGACGTACTATTGTACTTCAAGTGCCCGACAGCAAACCAGATGCGGTGCCATGTGAACGCTTATGGCACAACCGCTCAACCTAAGTCTCTGTGACCGTCTACCCAGCGCAGATTTTCGTCCAGCTTCCCTTCTTCGACCAGTTTTTTGATGTGTGCGATTCGTTTGAATTTGGGTCCTTCGAATTCCTCCAGGCTCAAGCCGACACGTTTGTAGGCCTCATAGAGCTGCTCGATGCCGCGCCGCGCCGTCCACTGCGGTTTGAAATCCTTCAGCACTCTGGCGATCTTGTTGCAGTCCACCCGGTAGCAGCGCTTGTCGGGCCCCGCATCGGGCGCATATTCGATCCTGCAGCCCGGCACCACCTCACGGACGATCTCCGCGATGTCGCGGATTTGATAATTTTCCGTCGTGGTGCCGACGTTAAAGGCCTCATTGTGGATCAATTCCCGGGAGGCTTCCAGGGCGGCGATGTACGCCCGGGAAATGTCTTCGATGTGAACGATCGGGCGCCACGGAGAACCGTCGCTTTTCAGGTAGACCTGTCCGGTGGTAAACGCCCAGGCCGTTAGATTGTTCGTCACCAGATCGAAGCGGATGCGAGGCGACAATCCGTAGGCCGTGGAGGCCCGTATGAAGGTTGGGCTGAAGCCGCCATCCGCCATTCTCCTCAACGCCGCTTCAACCTTGACCTTCGAAATTCCATAGGGTGTTACCGGATTGAAAGCTGCCTCCTCGGAGAGAAAGTCCGCTCCCGCCGCACCGTAGTTGCTGCAGGACGAGGCGAACAGGAACCTTTTGACCCCTACGGTCTTGGCCAGTTCAGCCAGCCTGACGGCGGCCCTCGCATTGATTTCTTCGGTCAGTTCGGGTCGATAGTCTCCGAGGGGATCGTTTGACAAACCGGCCAGATGAATGATCGCATCGAAGCCCGCCAGATCGTCTTCGTGCAGATCGCGGACATCGGTTGCGATGGTGTCGATGTCCGGCATCTCTCCGTCAAACGTGCATCTCTGATAGAGATCGGTGTCCAGCCCGATCACCTCATGATCTTTTTGCTGCAACATGGGTACCAGGACCGCACCGATGTACCCCCGCGATCCGGTGACCAGAACTCTCATCTTTATTCCTTCCAAACTTGCCAGGGAGCGTTGCCGGAATTCCAGTAATTTTCCAGGATGTATTTTTCTCTCAGGGTATCCATGCACTGCCAATAAGAGGTGTGCCGGTAAGCCTTCAGCTGGCCGTCGCGAGCGAGATTTTCCAGCGGCTCCTTTTCCCACTGGGTGTCATCGCCCGCAATATAATCGAAAACACCCGGTTCCAGGACGAAAAAGGCGCCGTTGATCCATCCTTCCCGGGTCTGGGGCTTTTCGGAAAACTCGGTGATGCTGTCGCCGTCGAGTTCGAGGTGGCCGTATCTTGCCGGCGGCCGCACGGCTGTCAAGGTGGCCAGCTTGCCGTGCGACCGGTGAAACGCCAAAAGCTTGTTCAGGTCGATATCGGCAACGCCATCCCCCCATGTGAGCATAAAGGTTTGGCCGTCGATGTACGGTGCCAGCCTTTTGATCCGGCCGCCGGTCTGGGTTTTCATGCCGGTGTCGATCAGCTGAACCGTCCAATCGAGATTGTTGCCTTCGTGCCGAACGACACGGCCGTTTTTCAGATCGACAGTGAGATCGCTGGTCAGAGAGCAGCAATCCACCATGTATTTTTTTATGTGCTCTCCCTTGTAACCGAGGGCGATGACGAAATCCTTGAAGCCGTAATGCGCGTAGATTTTCATGATGTGCCACAAGATTGGCTTGCCGCCGATCTCGACCATCGGTTTGGGCCGGATTTCGGTTTCCTCTGCCAATCTTGTACCGAGACCTCCTGCTAGAATGGCGACGATCATGGCATATCTCCCCCGTGTCGATGCGACCGATCCCGCAATGGTTGTTTTTTTTCACGGAATGTCATAATGGAATAAATCATCGGCATTGAATTTCTGAAAAATATTCCGCAGACACGCACCGCGCCTCGGCGTCGTCACCCGGCCGCATGGATTCGTTATACCCGGGTCGGTTGCATGGTTTTCGGCGCCCAAAATAACAGAATAATCCGATAATGTAAAAAGGTATCGATCTTTGACGCCCAATTCCAAAACGGGCAATTTTTTTTGATAATGGTTATCCCCAAAGGCGGAGACGGCAAGGAGAGCGAAGATCCTCGGCGCGGAATGCGGTTCCGCCTTCGCCCTTGACTAAAAATGATACCTCTGGCATATTTCCGTGCACCTAAACCGAAATCCTTCGGTACTGAATAAGGCTCGACACGACGTAATGACTTCCGGTGTAAAAAACGACGGGAGTAGGCAACCGGTGACCTCACAGGTTGCTGAGCCCACCTCCGCAATCGATTCCAGTCCGATCTCGGGCCCACCTCAACCGCGGGTGAGCTTCGCGATACCAGTTCGTAACGGTGAACGCTTCCTCGGCCGGGCCCTCGATTCACTCCTGGCGCAGGATTTCGATGACTTCGAGATCGTTGTTTGCGACAACGCTTCGACCGACAAAACGCCCGAAGTGATGCGGCGCTATGCCGAACGCGACCCGCGTGTGCGCTGCATTCTGAATGAGGAAGACATCGGTCAGATCGAAAACTTCAATCGGGTATACGAACTGTCCCGGGGCGAGTTCTTCCGCTGGATGGGCGCCGATGACTGGCTGGAGCCCGCATACGCACGCAAATGCGTGGCGGTTCTCGACACGCGCCCGGACGCTGTCGGCGTCACGACCCAATGGCGCTTCATGGACGACGCGGGTCGCGTCAGGTCCATCGACGTACCGGGACCACGGGTCGATGCCCCCACCCCTTACCAACGCCTTTGCCTCACTCTGCGGCTGCTGCAGAATCCCCAATCACTGCTTTTCGACCCCATCTACAGCCTGATCCGCCGCGAGGCGCTGCAACGCACCGGTTTGCTGCCGATCAATCCCTGGACAGACCGCCTTTTGGCGGTCGAACTCGGCCTTTTGGGGTCCTTCTGCCATCTGGACGCCTGCCTATCGACACGGCGGGCGGCCTTCGAACGGTGGAAAGAACGCCTGCCGCGCTACCACGTGAGCCTGGGCCGGAAACGAGGCCACCGCGTAATGCTCTACGTCGGCTGCGCTAAGGTTGTACAGCGTGCGCCTCTTTCAGCAGGGCAAAAACTCGGTTGCTTCGGTGCGATTTTTGCCTACTGGCTGCGGGACGATCTCAGGCGACGCAGACAGCGGATCGTGCGGTCCCTCGAACGACGCGCGCAGCGGGCGTGATCGATAGTGCCGCCACCAAAAGGATAAGATGCTCAACGGCCCTGAAAAACTGGCGTTTCTGTTCTACGACTGGCTCTGGGGATTGGCCATGCCCCTGATCAAATGCAGCCATCGGCTCTCCGAAGGGATCGATCAACGCCTTTTTCGTTCTTGCCTGCCGGGAGCATCGGACATCTGGATCCAGGCCGCTTCGGTGGGAGAGTCTTTCCTGGCCTTGGAGATCCTGAAGCGCCTGCGGCCCGGCGCCCCGATGCGCATTCTGCTGACCACCAACACAACCCAGGGCCTGGAGATTCTCGAGAAAGCCCGATCGGAACATCTCCTGCAGGATCGAGACATTCGCGTCGAGACGGCTTACTTCCCCTTCGATCGACCGCGGATCATGCAGCGCGCCGTTCGACACATCCGACCGGCCCTGATGGTTCTCCTGGAAGCCGAACTGTGGCCGGCTCATCTGGCAGCGTTAAAAAACGCCGGGACCCGCATTCTGGTCGTCAACGGCCGTATGAGCGCCAAAAGCCTGAAACGGTACCGCTGGTGGCCGGCGTTCTGGCGGCGTCTCAGCCCGGACGGCATCCTGGCCATGTCCGGAGCGGACGCAGATCGGTTTGCGGCCCTTTTCGGACCCCACCGGGTCGACGTCATTCCGAACTTAAAATACGACCGGCTCGACCTGAATTCCGCCGGCAGCACCAGCATCAATCCCCTTGCACCCCTGTTCTTGCCGGATGTCGAATTGCTTGTCATGGGTTCGATCAGAGAAGCGGAGGAAGAAGCGATCCAAAAGATCATCACCGCCATCCGCAGGCTCCGGCCCGATACCGTCATCGGTCTTTTTCCCCGTCATATGCAGCGGTTGGCAGCATGGGCGAGCTACCTCGATCGACGCCGGATCGCCTGGCGGTTGAGGTCCCGTGTCGCAGCGCCCGCCGCTCCGGGCACGGTCATCCTGTGGGACACCTTCGGGGAACTGGTGTCGGCCTATCGGCTTTGTCGCGCCGCCTTTGTCGGCGGCAGCCTGGCGCCGCTGGGCGGGCAAAATTTTCTCGAAGCCGTCACCAGCGGGGTCGTCCCGGTCATCGGCCCGCATTGGGACAACTTTGCCTGGGTGGGGGAAGCGTTTTTTAAACTGGGGCTGATCCAGGTGGCCAACGACTGGCGGCAGGTGACCGACCTCTTGACGGCAAACCTTTCACAGACACCGCGGCGTGAAAATGTGCGTCGGCGCGCCTTGCAGTATATCGAGGAGCGACAGGGCGGCACCGACCGCGTCTGCCGCCTGATCGAAAACGCCCTGACGAGACCTCAGGGTTCCAGAGAGCCAGCGGCCGGATACCCGGGTGGATTTTATTCCCCAAATCGGGAAGTGCCCCCATGATCCGGGTTTACAATATCGCGGTCGCAGCAACCCTCATGCTGGCGCTCCCCTTTCTGCTCCCCTACATCATTCTTTCGGCCAAACGTCGACGGGTACTCCTGCGGCGGCTCGGGCTCGTGCGTCCCTCGATAGTTTTTCGGTCCGGACCGCCGACCGGCAAACCGATATGGGTTCACGCCCTTTCGGTGGGCGAGGTCTTTGCCGGAGTTCCACTGGTTCACGCCCTCGCAAGCCGGTATGCCCACAGGCCGATCGTCTTTTCGGCCTCGACCATAGGCGGCTACGAAATGGCCCGACAAAAACTGGGTGACACGGCAGCGGCTGTCTTTTTTTTTCCATACGACCTTCCCCTGGCAGTTAAGCGCATGGCGGCGTGGATTACCCCGGGCGTTGTCATCATCATCGAAACGGATATTTGGCCGAATTTTCTTTCCGAAATGCAGCGCCGCGAAGTACCGGTGATTCTTGTCAACGCCAAGCTCTCGAACCGATCATTCGCCGGTTATCGTCGGGTGGCCGCGTTTTCAACATCTCTCTTTGCGATGTTGACGAAAATATGCTGCCAAACGCGCGAAGATGCGGCCCGCTTCAGGCGTCTCGGGGTAACCGAGGATCGGATAGAGATAACCGGCAATATCAAGTTCGACCAGAGTGAAGACCCGCTGGAAACAAAAGAAATCGCTTCACTGCGCGCGGCCCTGAACTCTGAACCGCTTCGACCGGTTTGGGTCGCCGGCAGCACCCACAACGGCGAAGAAGAGATCATTCGCCAGGCTTTTACGATGGTTAAGAAGGAGCACCAGCACCCCGATCTGCTGTTGATCTTGGCACCGCGCGACCCTTCGAGAGCCGAAGCCGTAGGCCGGCTGTTCAACACCGCCGGATTCGGCACCGTTGCGATGTCGGCGCTTTCCGGATCGAATCCGATGCAGCGCATCGAGGTGGTCGTGATTGACGTCCTCGGAATTCTTAAAAACCTTTACGCTCTGGCCGATGTCGCCCTGGTGGGCGGGAGCCTGCTGCAAATCCGCGGCATCGGTGGGCACAATCCGCTCGAACCGGCCGCTTTCGGCAAACCGGTCCAGTTCGGCCCCAACATGAAAAACTTCAAGGAGATCGAAAGGCTGCTGATAGAAGCCGGGGGCGCCGTGCAGGTGACCGATGCACGGAGCATCGCGAATTCCCTCAGGGAGTTGCTCATGAACCACGAGTTGGCCAATCGCATGGGACGCAATGCACACGCTGTATTCAAGGCCAATAAAGGGGCGGTGAAATATACGCTGAAAGCCGTAGCCGCCCTGATCGATCCACCCAAAACGGCCCTCGACCCCGTGCACCGATAAGGGGTGGCATGCCGACCTGGGATAGCGCCGGTTCTCGCTAAACCTTTACATGGAAGCGATTAACCGACAGGATTTTTAGGTTCACCAATAATCTCCGGGGAATCTGCCCGTTTGTTGACATCATGGTGATTGTCATTTAATTTCGCTAATGATTAGTACACCCTGATGGTTTATGTAGAAACTTTTGCCCCACCGATACGAGGCCATGTTCGATATTAACGACATAGCGTATGCATCTGTCGTCTTATTTTTCAAACTTCTCGGTCGCATTCCCCGCCGCTGGGCGCGGCGCATAAGTGGATTTTTGGGCGAATTATGGTTTGCGGTGGACAAACGGCACCGACGGATGACCCTGGATAATCTGACCCTGGCTTTCGGCGGTGAAAAAAGCGGCCGCGAAATCCGGCTGATCGCCAAGCAGGTATTTCGGAATATCGTGCACGTCGTTTTCGAAGTCGGGTGGAGCCTGCACCTGCACCCGAAAGATCTGGATGCGTTTTTTTCAGTCAAGGGACGCGCCAACCTTCGTGCGACTGTTGGAAAGGGCAAGGGCGCACTGGTTCTCACCGGTCACGTCGGCAACTGGGAGCTAATGCCCGTCGCTGCCGCTATGGCCGGCTACTCGGCCAATGTCCTCTATCGCCCAATCGATTATGCCCCTCTCGACCGCTTCTTCGTCGAGGCCCGAACACGCTTCGGCCTGAAAATGATCCCCAAGGATGCCTCCCTGCTGCGCGTCTTCAGAGCCCTCAAACGGGGTGAAACAGTGGCGATGCTCCTGGATCAGAACGTCGGTCTCCACAAAGGTGTAATGGTGGACTTTTTTGGGCGGCGCGCCTGCACCAGTTATGGATTGGCCTATATCGCCCTTAAAACCGGCGCACCGGTAGTGCCGTTTTTCGTTATCCGCAATGGAAATGGGTTCACGGCCGAAATCGGGCCCGAGATTCCCTTCACCAAAACCGGCGACGACCGTAAAGACCTCGAGGAAAACACCCGGCAGTACAACGAGACGCTGGAATCGATCATCCGCCGGTATCCCGATCAATGGTTCTGGATCCACAACCGCTGGAAAACGCGTCCCCATTGGCCCTGGCCGCGTGAGACCGATCGCCGATGAAACGCATTCTCATCATTCGCCCCAGTGCCATCGGCGATATCGTCATGGCCTCCCCGATGATTCGGGTGCTGCGCAACGCCTGGCCTCGCGGTTATATCGCCTGGTTGGCCGACACATCGGTTCGCGGTCTTTTGGATGACCATCCGGCTCTGGACGAGGTGATCTACTGGTCCAAGGAAGACTGGCGACAGCTGATGAAAACACTTCGACTGCTGCGGTTGAGTACCGAGGTGGCCTCGTTTTCCCGTGTCCTCAGAAAACGGCGCTTCGACATCGCGCTGGACGGCCAGGGATTGCTGAGAAGCCGCTTGCTCGCCTGGCTTTCGGGGGCCGGCGAGCGCGTCGGTTTCGAATCTCAGGAACCCGGCGCTTTTATGATGACCCGGATTGTTTCCCGTGGACCGGACAAGAGCGCCATGAGCTCCGAATATATTTTTATGATGCAGACAATGGGGCTCGCGCCGGGTCGGTTCGAACCTGAATTGGTTTTAGCACATCGCGACGGTATCGGTGCCGAAACAAAACTACGCTCGGCCTGTTTTTCCGATCGTTTCGCCGTCATTTGCCCGTTTACCACCCGCCCCCAAAAACACTGGCCCGAAGACCGTTGGGCCAGTTTGGCGCGGGCTATCAATGAATGGATTGAATTTCCGCTCGTTCTTTTAGGAGGCCCGAATGACACCGTGGCTGCAAGGCGGTTCCAAGACCGGATCGGCGCCGCTCTGTACGATTTCACCGGCAAGACCTCTTTAGCGGAAGCCGCTGCCATCATCGCGCGAGCCGATTTGGTGATCGGCGTCGATACCGGTCTGACCCATCTGGGCACCGCTTTCAAGTGCCCGACCGTGGCTCTGTTCGGCGCCACTTGTCCCTACCTGAGAACGCCAAGCCCCAAAACGGTCGTCGTATACAATCCTCTGGCCTGTTCACCCTGCAAACGCAAGATTACCTGCGCCGGACGATACGACTGCATGAACACGATCACTGTCGAACAGGTGCTGGGAGCCGTTAACCGGGCACTGAGAAACTGACCGCAAACGCGATGCATATTCTGCACATTGAGACCGGAAGGCATCTGTATGGGGGTGCTCTGCAGGTGTTGTTCCTCCTGAGGGGCTTGGCCGAGACCGGCTGCCGCAACAGCCTCGCCTGCTCTTCCGGCAGTGCCATCGCATCTGCCGCCGGCACCTGCTCGCAACTGTATGAGGTTCCCGCCCGGGGAGACCTGGATGCGGCCTTCATGCTGCAACTGCGCGGCATTATCGCAGCCGGGCGGCCCGATCTGGTGCATGTTCACAGCCGAAGGGGGGCGGACCTTTGGGGTGGGTTGGCGGCCTGGAGCCGGGGAGTTCCGGCGCTGATCACCCGGCGCGTGGACAACCCGGAAAATCATCTGGCCGCGCGCCTGAAATACCGGCTTTATGGTCGGATCATTACCATTTCCGAGGCCATCCGGCAGGTACTGCTGTCTGAAGGGGTTCCGGCCGAGAAGGTCATCTGCGTTCCAAGCGCAGTCGACCACCGGCGCTACGAAACACCGTGCGACAGAGAATGGTTTCTAAGAGAATTCGGTCTGCAACCGACCGACCGTACGATCGGAATAATCGCCCAGTTTATCCCGCGCAAGGGACACCGGTTTTTAATCGAGGCGGCGCCGGAAATCATCGGCCGTTGCCCCGGGGCGCGGTTTCTTATTTTCGGGAAAGGTCCCTTGCAGGAAGATGTTCGCAAGATGTGTGATCGCAATCGGATCGGTGACAAGATGATATTCGCCGGTTTCAGAACCGATCTGGAGCGCATCCTGCCCTGCCTGGACCTCGTGGTCCATCCGGCCCGAATGGAAGGGCTAGGCGTTTCGCTGCTGCAGGCCGCTGCGGCAGGCGTACCCATAGTGGCCAGTCGTGTGGGTGGCATCCCCGAGATCGTTCAGGACGGCGTCAACGGTTATCTGATTGACGTGGGAGACAGACGCGCTATAATGCGCCGGGTCATTGAGCTTCTGGCAGATCCCGAAAAAGCGCGACACTTCGGGTTGGCCGGCCGGATGATCGCGCGATCACGATTTTCCATCGATGCAATGGTGAAGGGGAATTTAGCGGTTTACCGCGAAATGCTTTCCGCATGAAAAAACCCGCCGAAAGGTGTGTTGTAAAGCTCAATGCGACCGGTAGATGCCGGCTGCCTGCGCCGCAACAGCGCGCTCGGGTTCACGCCGAAAAATAACAACAGAAATTGAATCGGCAGCATAACCACCATACGTAGTTGCAACCACTGGTGAATCAATCAAAAACCGTTATGCGATCCCAATTTTTAAAAGACTTACTCCTTCATCCCTACTGGCTTGTATTATCCCTTTCCGGTATATATTTCTTTTTCTTCGCCCTCAATCGTGGCGGTACGAACGTCTTTATATGGGCCGGTGCCTTTTTTGTGTTAACCCATTTGATGTGGGGTGATTTTTCACTCAAAGACCTCTCGCTGCGCGGTTGGGTCGTTATTGCGGTTTGTGCGTTGCTTATTCTAATGAGCCTTATCTTTTCCTACGAAGGTACACATAAAGACCGGGTATTCACTCTCGTTAAAATGCTCGCTATTATCTTTTGCATGCTCTTGACCAGCCGAACCGCCGCTTCCACAACAGCCTTTGGAATATTTGGATCTTTGCTGGCCCTGTCTGTGATATGGCAATTCACTGCGTACATCATTTTCGGGATGCCTTACGGCACGTGGTCGAATCCGCATTATCTGGCCAACTTTACTGTTTTGACTCTGCCGCTCCTTTTTTACTATTTCTGGACAGTCCCCAACCCCTATAATTTTCTATTTATACCGCTGGCCGTCGTGGATATTGATCCCGTCTTTAGAAATGCCTCCCGACCGGCATTCCTGGCACTTGTTGTCAGTTCGCTGTTCGTCGTCATCTTCTTTACCCGAAGCCGGTACCGGTGGATCGGCTTGCTGACGATTGTCGGAAGTTTGATTCTTTTGACGATCACGAACTACGCCGGTTTTTTCGAAAAACTCAAAGAGCTGATTTTAAATGTATCGCATGAAGAACGGGTAACCATTTGGAAGTATTCCTGGACAATGTTGCAGGACAATTCACCGCTGGCTTGGTTTGTCGGTAACGGAATCGGCAGTTCGAAGGATATTATACAAAAGTATTCAATTCCCTATCCTTTATATAAAAGCATTAATTTTCCGCACAATTTTTTTATTCAAATCCTGTTCGAAAACGGTCTTATCGGATCGGTTCTGGTTTTCGGTGGCCTGGCCTACCTGCTTTATCTGTTTATCAAACTATCGTACACCTCGGCTGATCCATCATTACGCCTTTTCATCAACTGCATAATGGCAGCATTTCTGAACAACTTGATCTTTTCCGGCTTAACGGTTGGCTTTTATTCCAAATACACATTGTACCCCTTGGGCCTCATAACTGGTATCGCATTCGTTCTTGCTGATAACATATTGACCCACAAAAATTCAGATAAGGACAAGAGTCGTTACCCCATTTCATCGACCGAATGGACCTGAAGCCGTTATCAGAACACAAACATGAAACCCGTTAGATCGGCCAATCACTCATAGTGCTACACATGAATCAAAATCCTGTCAGCATTGTCATCCCGAACTATAACGGCGCTGCAATCCTGGAAGTCAATCTTCCAAAGGTCATCAAAGCCTGTCATGACTATAACGGAAAATGCGAAATCATCGTCGTCGATGATGCTTCCTCGGATCATAGTGTCGAAATGCTTCAGCATTCTTTTTCTCAGGTTAAATTAATCCGGCACAATGAAAACCAAGGATTTGCCGATACGGTACACACCGGAATCAGTGCGGCTTCCCATGAAATTATCATCCTTTTAAACTCGGATGTCTGGCCACACACTGACTTTATTTCACCTTTAGTAAAGGCCCTTTTACACTGCAGCAATGTTTTTGCAGTGACACCCCTTGTTTACGATCCGGAGGGCAGACCGCAAAATTTTTCATGGAATCGGTATACCTTCGTTCGCGGTACGTTTAAAAGTACCGCATGGAAATTGGAGGACGCCTTGCTGCGCCGTGAGCGGGAAGGTCCGTTGAAGAGCTTATACGCTTCCGGTGGTTCGATGGCTGTAAGAAAAGATCGTTTTTTGAATCTCGGTGGTTTTCTGCCAATCTATAAGCCCTTCTACAGTGAAGACATGGATCTGTGTACCAGAGCCTGGATGCATGGCTGGCAGACCCTTTTTGAACCCCGGAGCAAAGTGGTCCACGATCATATCGGCACCATCAAACGTTTCTTTCACTCAAAAAAGATCCGTATTACGCGCATCCGGAACCGTAATTACTACACGTGGCTCTACTGTTCATGGCGACGGCTGATTCTGTCCCATATTCCCTGGTCGATACTGCGGTTGTTTTTACGCCTTTTGCGGTTGGACGTAACCTTCCCGGTCGCGCTTTTCAAGAGCCTCGCCAACATACGGTCGGTTATTTCCTTGCGTTCCCAAATTAAGAGGGCTCAACCTTTCAAAACTTTGGATCAACTAATCATAGAAATTGAATCATCATGTACGAAATAGAAGTTAAAGTCAATTTGAACACCGTTTCATCCGGAGGCGAATCGGACTGAGACTTAGATAAAGTGATTACCACCATTTTCATATCGAGATACAAAAGCGTCAGTGCACTTGATCTTGCAGTTTAGAGCATTTCCGAGCAAACGTAAGGGACAACTTGATATGGAAACGCGGTGCCCGGAATTTCAAGTTCAGGTATGTCACTACATGCTACTCGAATTTCTTTTAGCTTTTCAGTGTACCGAGGGGAATCATCGGGTGGCTTGAAGATAAAATCAGACTGATGTCAAAGTCGTATTAGCCGCTTTTGGAACGCGAGCGTCCGATCGATGAAAAACATTCTCCGCCGTATAGTAAATACTGTCAATCGAACCGACAAGCGGCTCTTGATATTTGTGCTGCTGTTTCTAAACACCTTATCGCTGGTACTGGGCGAAAACGAAGAGGAGTATTTCGCCTTTGCCAGAGCATTCATGGATCAAACATGGATCCCGGGGGCCAAAAGCGTTATCGACATTCCCGGCACCCGGATCCTTTTCGATACAGTGATCGGCTTTGCCCTTCGCCATGCGACGTTCGAACAGGTAGCCCTGGCCGGCAGATGCCTGATCGCCCTTCTTTTTGCCTTTCCGCTTGCCAGGATATTCACGAAGCTGCGCCTTACCAACCTTGAAAGCCTTTTTCTGCTGCAGCTCATTTGTGTTCTGTCACACCAGAGTTTTTTCGGCAAGGAGTGGATCTTCCGCTCTTTCGAGACCAAAACCATTTCTTACGTGTTTGTCTTCTACAGTCTGTTTTATCTGCTCGACACGCGTTATCTGCGAAGCGTTCTGTTCGCCGGTTTCGCGGTCTACTTTCACATCCTTGTCGGCGGTTGGTATGCGCTCTTATTGTTTGTCTTTCTGCTGGTTTCTGGAACGCCGTTAAAAAGCATCCTCCGCTATGCCCTGGTGTTCTCGGCCTTGACGGCGCCTTTCGGCTTGTACCTGGCCGATGCCTATCTCGTGGACAATCCCGGCATCATCGACGGCGTCAGGATAAGCCAGATCTATGTCTACCTTCGCAATCCGCACCACCTCGATATCATCAGACAAATCGGTCACTGGGGCTCATCCGCCCAAATCGGCGTCATCCTTTCCCTTCTCGCCGGCTGGCTATGCGTGCACCTCTACGTCTCCAACCGCGACGAGGTGATCCGCAAGCTGGCGCTGCTCAATATTGTTATCTTCGGCCAACAACTGGTAAGTCTTTTGATTGCGCTGAAAGACACTTCCGGTGCTTTTCTCAAATTCTATCCGTACCGCACAAGCTCGCTGTCATTATTTTTAGTCTCTCTTCTACTCATGGTCCTGGCAAAACGATCCTTTTCGAGGCCGGAATCCCCCGCAGAAGGAACGGCCGGCGGTCATGCGATGGTCGTAGCGTCGGTGATGATTGTTTGCATCACGGCGGGATTGGGTGTCAATTTGTACAAAAACATCCGCGATTCCCATGATCTGCTTTGGCCGGCGCCGGAAACATCGGCCAGAATGTCACTTTACGGCTGGATCAAGACCCATACCCCGCCGAATGCGGTTTTTTTAAATTTGAACCAGCGCCTAAGAGATGATCTCGACTTTATGAGAAAAACCGAGCGGGACCGTTTCTCTGTCTCCAAATTCGTCCCGACATCCAATAGGATGATCTATGACTGGTATCGACGCGTGCAGGAAAAAGACAGGGTCAAGGCAGACATTGCCTATATCGACGAATTGGCGAAAAAGTATCGCATCGACTTTGTCGTCACCAAGACTCCCCTGGATAACCTTTGTCTGAGGCTTGTTTACAGCAATGACTACTATTTTTTATATTCGGTTCTACCGAATAAAGTCTGTGTTTATAGCGGACTCATTCCTTTATACATGACGGTCCTGTGGCCCGCTAAAAACGCTTGACAGTATCATACAGCTGTAAGAGTATCACGCAAAAAGCAATTCGGCACCAAACTGTCCGTATGCGTCGCTGGCAGAAAATCAACTGGCAGACAGAATTTTGAAGTAAAGTGATAGAAATACCGCAACAAACCGATCCACTCGTCGCCATATTCGTGGCCACTTCCGGCCACAGCGGTGTGGATAGGCTGATCCAACACCTCGTGCCGGCCATAGCGCGTCGGGGCTACGCCGTCGACATGCTGAAAATTCAGGATCACGGCCCCAACCTGGAAGAACTTCCGCATGGTGTTGGTTTGATCGAACTGGAAACGCGTCATGTCTACGCAAGTTTTCCCGCGCTCGTCCGCTACCTGAAACGCCGTCGCCCGGTCGTCATGATGACCGACAAGGACCGGGTCAATCGCACCGCCATTCTGGCCTGCGCCTGGGCGCGGGTTGCCACCCGGCTGGTGGTGAGATCTGGAGTGACGATCTCCGTAGACCTGGCCCACCGGGGACCATTTGAACGTTTATTGCAGCGCTCGTCCATGGGTAGGCTCTATCGATGGGCCGATAAGGTCATTGTCCCCTCGCAGGGGGTCGCCGAAAACATGGCGGCCTACACGGGTCTGCCGATCGATCTCATCGAGGTCGTCCTGAGCCCTGTGGTTCCGGAATCGCTGTTTCAGAAGCCGCAGCCGCGCCCCGATCACCCCTGGTTCCAGCCTGGGGAGCCGCCGGTTGTGCTCGGTGTCGGTGAACTCGGCGCACGCAAGGATTTTGCAACTCTCGTCCGTGCTTTCGCGATCGTCAGAAGGCAGCGCCCGTGCCGACTCGTGATCATCGGACGCGGAAAACTACGCGAAGAACTCATTTTACTTGCAAAAGAGTTGGGCGTCCGTCGGGACGTCGACCTACCCGGTTTCAAATCGACGCCATACCGCTACATGGCGCATGCGGCGGTGTTTGCTTTCACCTCTCTTTGGGAGGGTAACCCGTTTGTTTTGCCCGAAGCCCTGGCGGTCGGAACACCTGTCGTTGCAACCGACTGTCCCAGCGGTCCCAGAGAGGTCCTCCAAAATGGACGTTACGGCCATCTCGTGGCAGTTGGAGACGTCAACGCGCTGGCCGAAGCGATTCTCAAAACCCTACAAGCCCCCCTGCCAGCCGACACTCTGCGAGAAGCCGCCAGGCCCTATGAAATCGAATGCAGCACCACAGCCTATTTGAAAGCAATGGGTCTTGACCCGCGAGAACCACGTGCTGTATCGTCTCAAAAAGTAAAATTTAACATGTGACCGCGAAGAAATTTCCCGTTCTTAGAAGATGGGGCAAACCGCTAAACAGACAGAAGGAAACAGCCAAGGACTATGTGCGGCATCACCGGAATGTACGTTAAGAATGGTTTCGCCGACCGACAGCGCCTGGTCGAATCGGCGCGCACACTCAGCCACCGCGGCCCGGACCATACCGGCAGTTACATCGACGGGCCGTTCGGCATGGCCCACACGCGGCTGTCGATTATCGACCTGAGCGGTGGGGATCAGCCGCTTTTCGCCCGCAACGGTGAACTGGTTCTGATTGCCAACGGGGAAATCTACAATTTCATCGAGTTGCGCCGAGACCTCGAGCAGGCGGGCCATCGCTTCAGCACGCAATCCGACTCGGAAGTCATCCTGCACGCGTATATGGCTTACGGCAAAGAGTTCCTGCAGACTCTGAACGGGATGTTTGCCTTTGCACTCTACGACAAGACGAACCGGCGCCTCATCCTGGCACGAGACCGCCTCGGTATCAAACCGCTATTTCTGGCACACCTGGCAAATGGCGTGGCCTTCGCTTCCGAATTCAAGGCCCTAATGCGTTTTTTCGATTCAGCGCCGGAGATCGACCCGGCCGGATTGGTCGAATACCTCCAGAACCAATTTTGTTCGGAACGCAAAACGATACTCAAAGGCTGTGAGCGTCTCCTGCCGGGCGAGGCGGTCTGTATCGAGAAGGGGACGCTGCGGGAGCGCTGGCAGTATTGGTCGCCCTTGATGGTCGAACCGGTTGCGATGGACGGGCCGGAGGCGCATGAAACGTTCGACCGGCTGATTGAAACGGTGATGCACGAACACATGCGCTCGGATGTTCCCTTCGGACTGTTTTTGTCCGGCGGTGTGGACTCCTCGATTCTCCTGGCCCTGCTCAGCCGTTTCAAAGATGAACCCATCCGGACTTTTTCGGTCGGTTTTTCCGGCACGACGCTGACCAGCGAGCTGCCGCAAGCCGAAAAACTGGCCCGATACTTCGGCAGTCGGCACACCTCTATCAGACCCGACGCGGAGGCCATATTTAACTGCCTGCCTTACAGCGTCTGGGCGGCCGATGAACTCATGCGCGATTATGCCAGTCTTCCCACCGCACTGCTGGCTGAAGCGGCCGGCAGAGAACTGAAGGTCGTTTTTTCCGGAGAAGGTGGCGACGAGGTCTTTGCAGGCTACCGGCGTTACCGGACCTCACGATTGGAGCGCTGGTTCAAGGGCGTTATTGCCCCGGGTACCGGTGGTTTCAGGACCCGGGGCGCTTTGCGCGGCCGGTGGCCGCACCGTCTCTTGAAACCGGACTTGCTGCCATTTGTAGCCGCCGCACGCACCCCCTTCGTCAACGCCTGGAAGGCAACCCCCGGCGACTGGAGCGATTTGCAGCGCATGCAGTACGTCGATCTGGTCACCGCGCTGCCCGACAATCTATTGGTCAAATTGGACCGTATGCTGATGGGCTGGAGCCTCGAAGGCCGGGTGCCGTTTCTCGATCACCGGGTGGTGGAATTCGGCCTCGGCCTGCCGGATCACCTGAAGGTCAATGGCAATCAGGGCAAGTCTTTTCTCCGGCACTGGGCCGCTAAACATCTGCCCGCGGGCCACCTCAGCGGACCGAAGCGCGGGTTCTACGTGCCGATCGGAGAATGGACGACGGGCCGTTATTTGACCGCCCTGGCGGACGTGTTGCCGCGTCATCCGGCCATTCGGAACTGGTTTCGAGCCGAGGGCGTCAAAGAGCTTATCGCAAAATGCCCATCATCGGTGCCTGCGACACGGTTGGTCTGGGCGCTGCTGCAGTTCGTCATTTGGTATCAGTTGTTTATCGTCGGTCACGGCCAAAGGCCGCCGGTCAAGGCCGATCCATTGGAGGTAATTGCGGGCGGATAGGATTTCAAGCAGGGTGCGAAATCACGTGGTTAAAAGCGGAGATCGGCCCCGAATCGGGGTATTCGTCTCGTTTTCGGGCACAGGCGGTGTCGAACGGATGGTCCTGAACCTGTGCGAGGGATTGGTCGCTCTTGGGTGTCGAGTGGACCTTCTTCAGGTAAAGGCCCGCAGCAAGCACCTGGAGCAACTACCGGCCCTTGTAGATGTTCGGAAATTAAAAGCCGAACACACATTGACCAGCCTGCCTGCCCTTGTCCGTTATCTGAAAACCGAACGCCCCGATGCCTTGCTGGCCGCCAAGGACCGCGCCAATCAGATCGCCGTTCTGGCCAAGAAGACGGCCGGCGTTCCCACCCGGGTCGTGGTGCGGATGGGAACGACCGTCTCGGCTGCCCTGGCCGGGAAGAACCGATGGCGAAAGCTGTTCTGGTACCTGCCGATGCGGCTCATTTACCGCAGCGCCGATGCCATCGTGGCGGTTTCGCAGGGGGTGGCCCGGGACATGGCCCGCATCACGGGACTGCCAACCTCAGACATACGGATCATCCGGAATCCGGTCATCACGCCCCGAATATTTCGACTGGCCCGTGAACCGGCTCCCCACCCATGGCTGGTCAAAGGCGGCGAGCCGGTGATCGTGGGCATCGGCCGCCTCACGCGGCAAAAGGATTTCCCGACCTTGATCCGGGCCTTTGCCGCCGTCAGAAAAAAATTGCCTTGCCGTTTGATCATACTCGGCGAGGGTAAAGACCGCGACGATCTCGAACACCTGGCAAAGCGGCTCTCTCAGTCGGAACAGATCGCCATGCCCGGATTTGTCGAAAACCCTTATGCTTACCTGAAGCGGGCCGCCATGTTCGTGCTTTCTTCCGCCTGGGAAGGATCTCCCAACGCCCTGACCGAAGCACTGGCGTTGGGGGTGCCGGTGGTGGCCACGAACTGCCCCAGTGGACCGCGCGAGATCCTCAAAGACGGTACCATCGGCCGCCTGGTGCCGGTCGGCGATCCGGATGCCCTGGCCGAGGCCATGCTCGCAACCTTGTCCTCCCCACCGGACGAAACCCTGCTGAAAAGCGCGGTCCGCGAATACACAGCTGAGTTCAGCAGCCTGCGGTACCTGGACCTGCTGCTCGGCAGAACAGTGCCATAAGAAGCATCCGGCACCGGAAAGGACTGCCCTGTTGTTACTGTCATTGCGATACAAATTTCTGTTCGTTCACATTGCCAAAACCGGGGGGACCAGCATCCGGGCGACGCTCAGCCGGTATCGTTGGCGGGACCCGTATTATCTGCCACAGTTTATGTGCAGCCGCATCAGCCATCTGACCGGCCATCGTCTCGGCTGCAAATTTCCCCGGCACGCCAAGATCATCGCCGCCAGAGAAATGCTGCCTCGTGAACTGTTCGAATCGGTGTTCAAATTCGCATTCGTCCGCAATCCCTGGGACCTGCAGGTCAGCTCCTTTCATCACATTCGACGCGAAAGACCGCACCTTATGGCCGGTCACGACGATTTCGAAAGTTTTTTACGTTACAAGTTCGACCCGAACCGGCCGTATCAATTTCACATCGATACGTCCATCGAACTGCAAAGCGACTATCTGGTCGACTTGCATGGCAAGGTCTTGGTCGACTTCATCGGCCGTTATGAAAACCTCGGTCATGACTTCCGCGAGGTGTGCCGCCGCATCGGGATCCACCCGCCGCGACTGGCCCATCGGCGGCAGGCCAGTGATCGATCGGATTATCGCGGGTATTACAACGACGCCACGGCCGATCTGATCTCCGAACACTTCAGGCCGGATACTGAACTGTTCGACTATACTTTTTAGTTTCCGTTCCATAAATGGCCCTTTTCCGCAATTTCGGCGTCAATTGGCGGCATCGCTTGTGCGGCATACGACAGTATGCTTCCGCGCGATGCCGCCAATTTCCTTGAACTTGCAGAAAATTGCACATTTCTGGATCGGAAACTGAACAGTGCTTTGATTGAAATCGTGTAAAGGCACTTTTTAGTTTCCACCGAGCCGTTTGACAATCTCGGCCTCGAAAGCCGCCCCATCGCCACCGAATGAGATTCCGACACCGATCACCGCCAGGTCCATGGGCCATTGCATGCGGGGGGCCATCCGAACGGCATCTTTTTCCGTGGTGCACATGATCTCGGCACCCGATTGGCGGGCGGCGTGCAGCAGCGCCGCCACGTCTCGGTCCGCATATTGGTGGTGGTCGGCAAATCCCATGAATCCTCTCAGGTCGCAGTTCAGATCTTGGACGGTTTTCTTGAAATCGCTGTTATCGGCAATACCCGCGAAGGCAAACACCCTGCGACCGGCCAAGCGTTTGGTGTCGGCCGCCTCCAATCTTTCGGTCTCGTGGGCTGCCATTGCCTGCCCGGCCTCGATCCAGCTGACCAGCTCTGGAACGTGAACTGAACGGTAGATCGGCCGACCCCTCAAGAGACCGTTCGGAAGAGTCTCGCAACCAATGCGGTTCGGTCCTGAAGCGGTTCGGGTCAGGATGAAGATATCGCCGCGCGAAAGTGCCGACATCGGTTCCCGCAAAGTGCCCCGCGGAAGAAGGTACGTGTTGCCGAACGGCCGCCGACAGTCGAGCAGCACCAGATCGATGTCGCGCGATAACTGCAGGTGTTGAAAAGCGTCATCGAGAATGATCACATCCGGTTTGAAGTGTTTCACGGCCAGCATTCCGGCATCATAGCGCTTCCGACCGACCACAACCGGCACCGCGACACTCAGCAGCCTGGAGGCCAGAAGATAGGGTTCGTCCCCTGCGGCCGCGGAGTTCAGAAGTATTTTTCTCCCATCGCTGACAATGCCCCCGTTTTCTTCGGCGCCGCCCTTGTATCCCCGGCTGACGACTGCTGTGCGCCATCCCAATCGGTGCAGCCGCTCGGCCAAATAGAGGGTCATGGGCGTTTTCCCGGTACCGCCCGTGGTAATGTTTCCTATGGAGATCACGTTGCAGGGCAGCTTCCTGGAAATCAGCCGGCCGGAACGGTAGGCGCCGGCTCTCAACTTGACGGCTGCCCCGTATATCATAGAGAGGGTGGTGAGCACGGAAACCAGAGATAACCGGCTGAAAGGCTTATCGGAAACCATCACCCGTTCAATTTTGCGTCTCAGGATGTCCATAATGTGCAACGCGGCATCAGTAGTGGTGGTTAATACCGAATCATTTAGAATCTTGAGGAAGGTTGATGATTCCATCATGATTCAAGGGGTCGAGAATGCAAAAAGTCATTATAAAGGTTTAAAAACAAACGCTCGAACCCTTGACCCCTCGAATCCTTGACTCCTTTTCTCAATAAATAGGGTAAAGAACCTAAATATTAAATTGTGTATAAGCGGCATAGCGTCTGGATCGGGAAAACCTCACTCGGCGTAAAGCAGGTTCAGCACACCGGCGCTGAGAAAAACGAAGTTGGTGGTCCAAGCCGCCACAAGAGGCGGCAGAACACCGCCGTAGCCGAGTGACAGGCAGAAGCTGTAAAGCGTCCAATACAGGAACGCCACACCGATACCCAGGGCAACGACCAGCGCCAGGCTATCCTTTAATTTCTTATTCACCCCGATTCCCAGCCCCAGAATGCACAAAATGATGCAGACGAAGGGGAAGGCAATCTTGGCCTGCAAATCCACTTTGTAACTGGTGGCATCGTAGCCTTCACTTTCGATTGTGTCGATATAATCCCAGAGCTCCAGCACATTCATCTCCTCCGATTTCTTGGAAACCCGTTTGAAATCCTCGGGACGGGTGTCCAGCGGCTCTGTGCGCTCTTTATGGAAAACGACCTTGTATTCGCCCGACAGCGGGTCCAAAACCTGTTCGAGGATGTCATAAAAGAGCCACCCGTCGGCCTTGAAGGTCCCCTTGACCGCATCCACCTGTCGCACCAGCCTGAATTTCTCATCGAAGAAATAAAGCGTGATCCCGGAGATCGTCTGGCTGGAAGGATTGTAGTACTTGATATGCGATATGCTGCGGTCGCCCTTGATCCAAATGTTCTTCTCTCTGGATGCGATGACTTCTTCCTTGTCGACCTCACGCGTGTAAAGCCGGTTGGCTTTGCTGAAGGTGATGGGAACCAGGATATCGGCGTTTAAAAACAACAGCACCGCAAACAGCACCCCCAAGGCCACGATCGATCTTAAAAAAAAGAGCATGCTGACGCCACCGCTGCGCAACGCGAGCAGTTCGTTGCGCTTGTTCATCAGACCGAGCACGATCAGCACCGACAGCAGGATCGCCAAGGGCGAAATCTGGGCGATAACGAACGGAATCCGGAGCATGAAAAACACGGCGGCTCTGTGAATCGGCAGACCCGCCTCCAGGAAATCATCGATTTTTTCAAAAAAATCGATCGCCAGAAAAATGCCGATTACGGCCGTCAGGATGATGCCCAGATATTTGAAAATCTCACGAATGAAATAGCGATCGAGAATCAGCATGGTATCGAAGATCAAAAGACTTTTGGGCGTCGGCAGCACAGGCTTCAAGACCATTTCCGATCCATTTTGCCATCGCCTCCGCCGCTTGAAAATCGGCGCATCCCGTCTTAGGGCCCCGGAAAAAAATAATTCCACATTCTTGCTTGTCTTTGGGCCCGTCTACTGCGTTACATCCACCGACACGTATCTCGATATGCGCCGCTGGATGTGCCTTGTAGCCGAACCCAATTCCGGCGCAATCTTGTAGAATTATTTCTTACCGTGACCCTTAGGCGCTGCGGCGCCCGATGCGGTTCACCCAATGCCACAACGACTGAAACGGAGCCATCAAATGCACGGGGCGCTCTCGCGCCGAGCGCAGCAGAAGAAAGCCTCCCAGGCACCCCATGACGATGTTCGGGCTCCACATGGCCAGCGCTGGCGACAAGCTGCCGTTTTCACCGAACACATGGCCGGCTGAGAGCACGAGGTAGTAAAGCAGGAAGAAGGTCACCCCCACCACCAGTCCGATGGAACGCCGCGTTGACTTAGGCTGGATGCCGAGCGGCACCGCCAGAATCCCGAGCGCAAAGCAGGCAAAAGGCATCGCAATGATGCTGTGGAATCTGATCCAGGGTTTGACGAGGTTTGCGTCGCCGCCGTCCTCCTCCTGCAGGTACCGGTGCAGTTCATCGAGCGGCATCTCCTTCCATCTCTTCGCCGGATTTTCAACGGCTTTCAGAGCCTTGTTCAAATCGAGCCGAATGTCGTAGGTGTCGAAGGTAATGGACTGGGCTGAATGTTTTTCGATACTGACTTGATTGATTCTGCCGTCGAAGAGCCTGAGGTGATAGATCAGATTGCCCGGTTCGCTGAAAAGTTTGCCGCGCGGTGCCACCACCGTGGTCGCCATGTCTTGTTCGCGTTTGTCTTCGATGAAGACATCGATCAACTGCTTTTTTTTCGAATCGACTTCGTTCACATACAGCATGACGTCCTTGAAACTGTCGTTGAAGGTGCGTTCCTTGAGACCAATGTCGATATTTTGTGAAAATATCTTAAAAGTAAGCTCTTTGACGGCCTGCTCGCTGGCCGGGGCGCCGAAGGCGGCCATGTAAAAGGACAGAACGCAGCCACCCAGACAAAAAAGGAGGACCGGCGGCAGCATCCGGTAGAGGCTGATCCCGCCGGTTTTCATGGCGATGATTTCGTTATCGCCGTTCATCCGCAGGAAAGTCAACAGCACCGCCAGCATGACCGACATGGGGATGACGTACATCAAAAAATAGGGCGTCGAAAAAAGAAGGATTTTCAGGATGGAAAAAAGCCCGACATTATAGTTGACGATCAGGTTGGTAATCTTGAGCATCTGGGCCATCAGAAAGACGAAGGTAAAAAAAACGAGATTGATGGCAAAGGGCGACAAGAGTTCTTTGAAAATATAGCGGTTGAGAATGGAATTGAGTTTCATGATCGCTCGGACGCTCATTCAGCTATCGATTGCAGCCGGATTATTGCACAGGGGTTCAATAATGGTGCAGTTCGCGGGTTGCAGGCTCGTCGCTGAACTGCATCTGGTAAAGACGAAAATAAGCGCCGCGAAGCGACAGCAGTTCCTGATGACTCCCCTGCTCCACGATCCGCCCGTCGACCAGCACGATGATATGGTCGGCGCTCAGTATCGTCGACAGCCGGTGGGCAATGACAAAGGTCGTCCGGCCGTGCATCAGATTTTCGAGCGCTTTCTGCACGGTTTTTTCCGCGGCCGTGTCCAGCGAAGCCGTCGCTTCATCGAGAATCAGTATCGGCGCATCTTTGAGCAGCGCTCGGGCGATGCAGATCCGTTGTTTTTCGCCCCCCGATAGCCGTGCACCCAGTTCCCCGATATTGGTGTCGAACTGTTTCGGAAAGTTCAGAATGAAGTCATAGGCATAGGCGGCTCGGGCGGCGGTTATGATCTTCTCATCAGCGGCACCAATGCAGCCGTAAGCAATATTGCTCCTCACGCTGTCGTTGAAAAGAATCGGCTCCTGGGTGACGATGGCAATCTGGCGTCGCAAAGAGGCTAAGGAGATCCTGCGGATGTCGACACCGTCGATGGCAATGAAGCCGCTCGACACATCGTAGAAACGCGGAATAAGATTCACCAGGGAAGTCTTGCCGCCCCCGCTCATGCCGACGATGGCCAGCACCTTTCCCGGATCGACATCCAAATTGACGTCCTGCAGAACCATTTCGTCTTCGTATTTGAAGGAGACGTCGTGAAATGCGACCCTGTGCGGGCGGGTTTCGATCTCGACCGGGTTCGGATCATCGGGGATGCCGGTTTCCTTTTCGATGATATCGAAGATACGGTCGGTTGCCGCGAGCCCTCGTTGAATGGCGTTGTTGAATTTACTCAGGTCCTTGACCGGCTTGTAGAGCAGCAGCACGGCCGTCAAGAAAGAAAAAAAAGTCCCGGCCGTATAAGTGCCCGCGACAACCTTGAGGCCGCCGTACCAGACGATCAGCGCCGCACCCAGCCCGCCGAGGAACAGGTTGATGGGACTGGTGATCAGCCGTGCCAGGGCTTCCTTCATCTCCATCCGGAAGAGCCGACCGGTTTTGTCGAAGAATCGTTTTTTTTCGTAGCCTTCCATGCCGAAGCCTTTGACAATTTTATTGCCGGCAAAGGTTTCGTGCATGAAGGCGCTGATGTCGGCCATGACCTCCTGGCAGCCGGTGCTGGTTCTCCGCACCCGACGACCGAAAATGACGATCGGAATGAAAGCCGCCGGCAGCACCAAAACCGCAAAGGCCGCAAGGTACCAGATCTGATAGAAGATGACGAAAATCAACCCGATGATGGTGAAGCAATCGCGCAGGGAACCGGTGATAGTGGAGGAGAGCATGTCCTTGACAAAGTTCACGTCGTTGATGATCCGAGACATCAGGACGCCGGTGGTTTCTTTGTGGAAAAAAGCCAAGTCCAGGTCCTGAATGGAATCGTACAGGCGGTTTCGCAAACGGCGGATGATATCCTGTCCGACATAGCTCATGAAGAAGTCGCCGTAAAACAAGGCCAGGCTGCGCAAGAAATAGATCCCGACGATACCCGGCGGGATCAGTTTGAGCATTTCCCCGTTCTTGTTAATGAAGATGTCGTCCAGAACCGGCTTGACGAGGTAGGCGGCGGTTGATGTGCCGGCCGCCTCTACGAGCATGCAGACCATGGCCAGCAGCAGCCGCATGCGGTTCTCTTTGACCAGCGCAACCAGCTCCCGGTGACGGTTCCTGATCTGGATTTTCGATATTTTCTTCACTTCACTTGTTTCATACGAAAACGGTTGTGCCGGTTGAGTCAGTTATGTCAGTTGAAGGATGCCATCGATTTTATCGAAGACACTCCTGACCTTTCCGGCAGTCGATGCATGGAAATTCTATTTTCGTTTTAAATTTCGAACACTTTCCGGCTTACCTCATCAAATCCAGCGCGATCTGCGCCACGCGCCGCGATGCGCCTGGCCCTCCCAGCAGTTGCCCGGCTGTCAGCAGGTCTTTTTTCAGCTGAGCGAGTCTCTCCTTGTCGCTCAACAAGCCGAAGACCTGATCGGAGATGTTTGCGGCCGTGGCCTGATCCTGGATCAGTTCGGGAACAAGGCGTCGTCCGGCAATCAAGTTGATCATTCCGATATGGTCGACCCGAATCAGGGCCCTTCCCAGCCAGTAGCTGATCTGAGAAACCTTGTAAATGATCACCATCGGTGTGCCGGCGATGGCTGCCTGCAGGGTGGCGGTACCGGAGGCCGCCACGACCAGGCGGCACATTCCGAAAAGCCGCTCGACCGGTATTTCGGAAAGGCTGATCGAACCGTCCCCGCCCCGGCCCTTGATCATCGCCTCCAGCATCTTTCTTTCGACGGTCGGCGCAACCGAGACGGCGAATTTCAGCCTGGGATCTTGCTTGTGCATCCTTTCGGCCGCGTCGAGCATGACCGGCAGCAGCCGTTTGATCTCCACCTCGCGCGAGCCGGGCAGAAGTCCAATAAGGGTATGCTCCGCGGAATCCTCGGCCGTGTCACCTTCTTCTTCGGCTCCGGTAATGCGGTCGAGCAGCGGATGGCCGACAAAGGTCACCGGAATGCCGTGAGCCGAGTAGAAATCGGCCTCGAAAGGCAGGATGACAGCCATGTGGCTGACCAGTTTACCGATTTTCTTGACCCGTCCGCGCCGCCAGGCCCAAATCTGAGGACTGATGTAGTACAAGACCGGTATGCCGAGTTTCCGCGCGGTCGCAGCCACCCGCAGATTGAAATCCGGGAAGTCGATTAGAATCAGCAGATCGGGTTTGAGACTTTGAAGCAGCTTCTTGGCCACCGCCAGAGAGCGGTAGACAACCGGCAGTTTGGCAATGACCTCGGTGATACCGACCACAGTCAGGTCGGCGGTATCGACCAAAATGCGTACCCCGGCAGAGGCCATGGACTTGCCGCCGATCCCACAGAAAAAAATAGCCGGGTTCGACCGCCGCATTTCCGCGACCAGCTTGGCCCCATGCTGGTCACCGGACGCCTCACCGGCAACGATCATGACGCATGCTTGTCCGGAAGGGGCCTTCATGTGTGGTTTAGGCTCAGGTAGCGGTCGATTTTGCTGTTGATCTGTACCATCACATCCAAGGCGATCCGCAGTGCGTCGCGCCCCACCCGGCCGTCGACCTGCGGCGGTTTGCGGTTTCGAACCGATTGAACGAAAGCCTTCAGTTCGTCATCGAGTGCGTCTCCCTGTGGAAACGAGAGCTGCTGAATGTCCATGCCCGGGATCGGACTGCTCGGATCGTGGCCCTCTCTTCTGACCACCGTAATGCGATGATCGACGAAATCGACCGACGTGTAACAGTCCCGTTGGAAGAGTCTGATTTTACGTTCGTCTTTGATTGAAATCCGACTGGCCGTGACATTGGCGACACACCCGCTGTCGAACTCGAGCCGGGCGTTGGCAATATCGACCTCTCCGGAAACCACCGGAACACCGGCAGCATGAACGCTGATCAGTTCGGCTTGGGCAAAGTAGGAAATAAGATCGATATCGTGAATCATCAGGTCGAGCACGACACTCACATCCGTGGCCCGCCCTCTGAACATGCTGAGTCGATGCGATTCTATGAAAAGGGGCCGCTTGACGATGTCCCGCAGGGCCACCACGGCCGGATTGAACCGTTCCAAGTGCCCGACCTGAATGATGAGCCCCCGGTCGGCCGCGACCGTGACGAGTGCATCGGCTTCCTCGAGAGTGGTCGTCATCGGTTTTTCAATCAGCACGTCCACGCCGTTGCTCAAGAACTCTTTGGCAATCAGATAGTGGGCCGAGGTTGGAACCACGACGCTGACCGCGTCCACCCTGCCGATGAGATCGGCATGCCGGCTATACGCCTTTGTCTGCAAGCGGTCGGCCACGGTGGCAGCTGCGGCCCCATCGATGTCGGCCACACCCACCAATTCGATATCCGCCATGCGGGCGTACTTTTCCGCATGAAATTTACCGAGATAGCCGACCCCGACGACCCCGACGCGAAGCTTGTCATTGACTGTGCTCATATGATTGGCCCTGTTCGAATGCTCCGGGCGAGGGTGCTCAGCGGGTACAAACCCGGCGGGCGGCGGTTAGGTCCCTTGGCCGGTAGCTGCGATTGCGGTGCGAGCAGGATCAAACCGCCCGGCACTTCCGTCCTCAACGGGTGATGCCCCGTTCGGCGGATTTAATAAAATCGATAAATTTCACCACTTCCGGGACTTGATCGACCTCGGCCTTCACCCGTTCGACGGCCTGATTGAGTGTCAGGCCGATGCGAAAGACGATGCGGTAGGCTTTTTTGAGTTCTCCGAGAGTTTTTGGCGAAAAGCCGTGGCGCTTGAGTCCTACCTGGTTGAGGCCGTGCAACCGGGCTCTCTCGCCGGATGCGATCACGTAGGGAGGAATGTCCTTGGGGACACCGGTTTTGCCGCCGATGAAGGCATATTCGCCAACCTTGGTAAATTGATGGATCGCCGAAAGCCCCCCGATGGTGCAGTAGTCACCGATGGTAATGTGACCAGCCAGGGTCGCGTTGTTGGCCATGACCACCCGGCGGCCGATTTTGCAGTCGTGGGCCACGTGGGTATAATTCATCAGCAGACATTCTTCGCCGACCTCGGTCACGCCCCCGCCGCGGGTCGTCCCCCGGTGAACGGTGACGAACTCGCGGATGATCGATCCGCGCCCGATTTTCACGTAGCTGACTTCTCCCCCGAACTTCAAGTCCTGGGGAATGGCGCCGATGGCGGCATATTGGAAGATACGACAGTTTGGCCCGATGGTGACATACGGTTCTATCACCACGTGGGCACCGATGGTTGTCCCGGCTCCGACGCTCACCCTGTCTCCGATGATTGAAAACGCCCCGATCTCCACATGTGAATCGATCTCGGCTTTCGGGCTGATGATAGCGGTTGGATGAATCATTTCTTCTCCCCCAGGGTGGCCATCAGTTCGGCCTCGGCAACCCGCTTGCCGTTGACAGTTGCCTCGGCCGCCATCTTCGTGACATTTTTCCGCATTTTGAGAAGCGTCGCTTCGATGACCAGCTGGTCACCTGGAACGACCGGCTTCCGGAAACGTACCCTGTCCATACCCATGAAATAAAAGATGTACCCTGCTTGGGCCGGCGGCCGGGAAGCGATATAAAAAACCCCGCCGGTCTGGGCCATGGCCTCGACGATCAGAACGCCCGGCATCACCGGCATCTCCGGGAAGTGGCCCTGGAAAAAGGGCTCGTTGATGGACACGTTTTTCAGGGCAACGATCTTTTCACCCGGAACCAGTTCGATAATGCGATCGATGAGCAGAAACGGGTAACGGTGGGGCAACATTTCAAGAATTTTTTTGATATCGAGTACGTTTTGCATCATTTTCCCCCCGGAGCATGTGGCGAAGGATTGTTGCCAGAAACGAATTGCCGATGCGCTGATCAGCCGGCGATCCGTCGACGACCGCCTGTCACTCGGCCTCTCCGGTCAGTCGCGCCACCTCTTTTTCAAGGGCCGCGATCCGTTTTTTCAGCTCGGGCAATTCCGGCAACACCCGCTGCATCCGGAGCCACTGCCGGTGAGGCATCCCCGGAAGCCCGGCGGAAAGTATCTGGCCCGGCTCGACTGACTTGCCGATTCCGGTCATGGGGCCGATGATGCTGTTGTCGCCGAGAGTTAGATGGCCGGCGATTCCGGCCTTGGCCGCCAGAATGACGTGCCGGCCGATGGTCGTGCTCCCGGCGATGCCGACCTGGGCGACGATCAGGGTATGTTCACCGATCGTCACGTTGTGAGCGATTTGAACGAGGTTGTCGGTTTTGACCCCTTTCTGGATCCAGGTCTTGCCGAAGGTCGCGCGGTCGATCGTGTTCGCGGCCCCGATTTCGACATCGTCATCGATCTGCACGATACCCAGGTGAGGGATCTTGACATGAACCCCGCCGTCGGGCGCAAAACCGTAACCGTCGCTGCCGATAACCGTACCGGCCTGGATGATGACCCGACTTCCGATTCGGCAACGGTCGAGAATGGTGACGTTTGGGTATACAATCGTGTCGTTGCCGATGGTCACTTCATCGCCGAGAACCACACCGGGGTGCAGGACGACCCGGTCACCGATGCGAACGTCGTTCCCGATGGATACCAACGGGCCGACGGCGATACCTTCGCCAGCGCGGAATCTTTCACCGATCGCGGCTTGCGCACTGATCCCCTTGAATGAAACCACCGGGGGATTGAATAGGGCGACAATCCGGGCAAAGGCCGCCTTGGGATTGGCCACCTGCAGCAGATTCGACGTGTCGTCATCGATCTCCTCCGGCACGATAACGGCACCGGCGCCGCATTGGTGCAGACGTTTGATGAATTTGGGTCCGTCGGCGAAGGAAATGTCGGCGTCAGCGGCCGTCTCGAAGGGGGCTACCCCGCGGATGATCTTATCACCGTCGCCTTTGGCATGCCCGCCGACATGCTCGGCGAGGCGCTTGAGTGGGATCTCCATTGCATCGTCCTTTTCAGCTGGTCAGGGTGTCCGCTCTTTGATGACTGACAGGGAGCGCTATTTATTTTTGGAAGCTTTGGTTTGACCTTTGCCATATTTCGCATTGTATTTCTGGATCAATTTATCGGTAATGTCGATGGAAGTCGGGTTATAGAGAGCGGCGGGTTTGCTGACAATCAGCAAATAGCCCTCCTCTTTACCGATCTCTGCGACCAAATCCAGGACGTCTTTTTGAATGCGGTCGGTCAATTTCTGCTCCAGTTCCTTGAGGTCGCCGCTGTATTTTTTCCCGAGCTGCTGAAGATCCATTTGCTTGATTTGCATTTCCCTCTGCGAGTCTTCACGTTTTTCCTGGCTCATTACCATGGCATTGCGTTCGAATTGCTTTTTCAACTCTTCAAATTCAGCGCCCCTCTTCTTCATATCTTCTTCCATCCGCTGGTAGTTCTCCTTGATTTGAGCCCGCGCGGCCTGGCCGGCATTGGATGTTTCCAGCACGCGCTGGCCATCGACGACACCGATTTTGGCCACGTCTGCTCCCCAGCCACTTCCGCTGAGCATCAACAAAACAGTCAAAGCCAAAACAAAAACCTTGTATTGTTGCATCTTTTTCCCCCTTTAAAGCGTATTCTTAGTGTCTTGGCGGCAGATCACCGTTCCGGACGACCCGGGAGACAACTTCGGGCCGATGGGCCGCTTGTTAGAGAAAAGCGGACACCGGGCCGTTCTGCGGCACAAAATAATTTTTGACCAGTTACTTTATCTCTATCTTGCCCCTGAATCAAGCAGCGTTTACCGACCGTTAGAAGGCGCCGCCGATATTGAATTCAAAAGCGCCGTCGCTTTCACCCTCCTTCTTGTCGAGTTTGAAACCGTATGCCAGACCGATGGCGCCCATGGGTGAATTCCAGAGTGCCCCCAGGCCGACGCTTTTACGCAGAGAATCGGAATCGAAATTTTGCGGTTCGGCGCCGGGCTGACTCGAGGTAATGGCCCCGATGTCAAAAAAGACGAACCCGTCCAGACCGAAGCTCGGCAGCAGCGGGTGAATCAATTCCAGGTTGGCAAAAGCGAATTTGTCACCACCGATCGGTTCCCCCCTTAAATCCTTGGGCTGGATTTCGTCCCTGTCATAGCCGATGATCGAATCGAAGCCGCCCATGTAAAACAGTTCGTAGTCCGGTAGGATTCCGGCTGAATTTTCGGTCACGTAACCGCCCTTGACTCTCGCGTGACCAACGAACTTCCAGACAATGGGAACATACCAGGAGAGTTGACCGACATACTTGTTAAAGCCGACATCACCGCCCAGCCCCGCATATTCGACACTGAAGCGGTGGTCTGCACCGTTGGTGGGCGAAAATATCCGGTCACGGGTATCGTAGTTGATCGATGCCAGGACACTCAAGGTGGTGATGGGGCTGTTGCCGAACTGCTCGAACAGGCTCAAGATCGAAACCGGTGTGGCCTCGAAATCGGTGATATCCAGCTTGGCCCGGTCGTAGGTGAAGCTCGTACTGAGGCGGGTGTCCCGGAAAATTGGGTAGCCAAAGAAGATCGAGGCCCCGTTGCTGGTTTTGTCATAGGCGTCGTATTCGGTCGTCCAGTCGTATATCCGAAACCCGGCCGAGAGCGGGATGTCGAAAAGCCACGGTTCGGTAAACGACAACTGATAGCGTTGATTCACTGTTCCCACTTCGGCTGCCAAGGAGAGAATCTGCCCGCGGCCGAAGAGGTTGCGCTGGGAAATCGAACCGACAAAAAAGACCTTCTCGGTGTTGCTGTAACCGCCGCCGACACTGAACTGGCCGGTGGATTTTTCCTCGACGTCGATATTGAGCAGCATCTTGTCATCGGCACTGCCTTTGGTCGTGTTTACTTTTACGTCTTGGAAATAATCGAGACGGTTCAGGTTGCGGATACTGCGCTTCAAGCGCGAACCACTGGAGAGCCCCTGTTCATAAACTTCAAGCTGACGGCGGATCACCTTGTCCCTGGTTTTGGAGTTGCCGCTGATGGTGATTTGTTCGAAGTATACCTGCTGTCCCTTGTCGAACTGATACGTGATATTGACCTCCTGGGTTTCGGCGTTTTCGTCGATGAGCGGGGTGATGTCGGCAAACGCGTAGCCCTCATCCGAATACAGGTCGCTCAGAGCGAGCAGATCGTCGCGGAGCACCGTCCGGTTGTAAAATTCCTCCTTTCGCAGCTTTATTTTATCGAGCAGCACTTCCCTGGGAAATATCAAATCCCCCTTCACATCAATGGTCCCCACCTTGAATTGCGGCCCTTCCTCGATCTTGATCGTGACGTCGATCCCATCTTCTTTGTATTCGATCTGCGGTTCACCGACTTTGGCGCGGATATAACCCTGGTTTTGGTAAAAGGCTTCCAGGCGGCTGACATCCTGGTCCAGATCCTCTTTTTTCAAATCGCCGGAATCGGTGATAAAAGAAAAAAATCCCTTTTCCGAGGTCCCCATCTGTTTTTTGAGCTGTTTGTCGGTGAAGGCTTTGTTGCCGACGAAGAAAATGTGCTCGATCCGCACCTTTTTCCCTTCTTCGATCGTAAAGGTCACATCGGCCTGGTTATTGGGTTCCTCCTGAATTTTGTACGCCACTTTGACGTTGTGGTAATTCTTGTCCTTATACAGCCCTTCGATACGTTGAACATTGTTTTGGATTTGAAAAATATTCAAAATTGAACCGGTTTTGAGGGTGATATTCTCTTTCATTTCCTTGTCATCGAATACCCGATTGCCCTCAAACCGAATGTACCGGATGGTCGGTTTCTCCTTGACCTGAAACACCACAACCTTGCCATCGGGTTCGTCCTCGGCCTCTACCCGGACATCGTCAAAATAACCCATCCCGTATATTGCCTTGAGATCATCTGACAAGTTCTTGACCGAATAGATGTCGCCAGGGGCGGTTTTGATGATCTTCCGAATGGCATCGGCTTCGATCCGCTTGTTGCCCTCGATCCGGATCGTTAATATTTTCTTCTGCTCGAAAATGACCACCAGGATGTCGCTGACCAGTTCCTTGACTTTCAGCGGCAGGTTTTCGAGACCCTGTCCGACAATCGAAAAGACTTTCGGGGGATTGGGATTGAATACTTCCAGTAGACGGACATCCAAGCTGAACTGCTGACCGATCATCGTCATGCTTCCCCAGAGCACGAAGTTGGCCCCGCTTTCCTCTCCCTTCCGACGGATATTTGCGGGGCTCAAATCCGGTATGCCTGTCGGCGACTCGAAGGCCTTCGGCGGTGACAAAACCGTGGCGCCCTCCTGGGTGAGGTTCTGGCCGATAACCTTCGGAATTTCGGTCTTGAGATACGCCAGATCCTGGGCTGCATTGATCTCGAACGGCAATATCAGTACGTTGACCGGTTTTCTGGCCGCCAGCACGGTGACCGGCAAAACAGAAATGGCGGCAACCAATACCCAGAAGAAGCGTTTCAGCATGATCCCCATACCTTCAATCCGGCAGCCTCCACTAAAATTCTGCAGGGTTCACGAAACAACAAGCTCGCAATATTGGGCGTTGAGGCACTCGGCCGGAGAGGTGCAAAACACAAGAATATCTGGAATTCCGAGTTTTCTCAACGCGGCCGTACGGAATGCATCGGCGTTCAAAGTGTGACGTTATTTTCGAGTGAGCCCTCAGGCCGGCGTCCGTCGCCGCATGGGTCCGGACCGCAATCAATCGGTGTCAACCAACTGACCGTTTGCGATCGTCACCCTCCGGGCCATGAGCGCAGCGAGTTCCAGATTGTGCGTCACGACAACGAGGGTCATGTGAAGTTCACGGTTCAATTCCATCAGCAGTTCGTGGACCTGCGTACTGTTACCCTGATCTAGATTACCGGTCGGTTCGTCCGCCAGCAGAATGGCGGGTTTGAGAACCAGGGCCCTTGCCAAGGCTACCCGTTGTTGTTCACCGCCCGAGAGCTTGGTGACCCGATGATGAAGGCGATTTTTGAGACCGACCCTCACGAGAATGGTCTCGGCCGCATCTTGCGCGGCACTCTTGCTTCGCCCCCTTATGAGGGCCGGCATCATCGTATTTTCGAGTGCACTGAATTCGGACAAAAGGTGATGAAACTGAAAAACAAAGCCGATCGATTCGTTCCTGAACCGTGCCAGCGTATTGCCGTCATAGCTCAAAACATCTTGGTCCTTGAAGAACAGCCGGCCGCTGTCGGGACGGTCGAGTGTTCCCAGGACGTGCAGCAGCGTCGATTTTCCGATCCCGGAAGCCCCCACCACCGCCAGGGTTTCGCCCGGAAACAAATCGAAATTGACCCCTTTTAAGATATCAATCCGGGCACCGCTGCCGTTGTAGCTCTTGCTCAGGTCCCGCAAGGCCATCAGCGCGTCACCCGGTACGACCGGCTGACCGGAAAGGGATAGGGGAGCGGTTTTATCCATAACGTATCGCTTCGACCGGGTCGAGTTTGGATGCCTGTCGCGCCGGATAGAGCGTAGCGACGAAACAGATGGCCAGTGCCGCCCCGACAATGATCACGACATCTAAAAGCTCGAGACGGACCGGCAGTTTGGTGGTGAAATAGTATATGTCACCGGTGAGTTCGACAATGCTGTAGTGCTTGAGCACGGTGCAGAGCAAAGAGCCGAACAACACTCCTAAGGCCGTGCCGACCACGCCGATGGTCATTCCTTTGAATACAAATATTTTTCGGATGCTCCGGTCGGTCGCCCCCATGGCTTTCAAGATGGCGATATCACGCGTCTTACCCATGACCATCATGATAAGGGTACTGGCGATGTTGAACGCGGCCACCAGGATGATCAGCGTCAGGATGATGAACATCGCGGTTTTTTCGAGTTTAAGGGCCGTGAACAAGTTTTGATTTTTTCGCACCCAATCCCAGGCCCAATATGGAAATCCAAGACCGGCGGTTATTTTATCGGCGATTTTGCGGGCGTGGTAGACATCCTCGACGCGCAGTTCGACGGCCGATACGGCATCATCCATACGCAGCAGCTTCTGGGCGTCGTCGAGACGGATATAGGCGAACGTACCGTCAAAATCATACATGCCGGATTCGAAATAACCGGTCACCTGAAACTGCTTCATGGCCGGAACGTGCCCGATGGGTGACAGCATTCCCCGGGGGGAGATCAAATAGACCACATCCCCTTTCACCACCCCCAGATTTCGGGCCAGTTCTCTTCCCAGTACGATGGGGGGTGTCGCGGCAGCGGTGTTCTCTGGACGGTTTGCCGCAACACTTCCGGCGGGCAGGGAGATGTTCTCCAGCGTCTTGATGACCTTACCGGCGCTTTTCGGATCGATTCCTCTGAGCACGGCTCCAGACACGCCGTGGGCGGAGCGCAGCATAACCTGCTCGTAAATCACCGGCGCGGCAGCCAAGACACCGTCAACCGATTCGGCATAGGTGACCACCCGCCGATAATCATCGAATGCCCCACCCTGACGCATGATGACAACCTGGGCCTGACCGCCCAGGATACGCGTCTTCAGGTCCGATTCGAAACCTGACATGACGGCGATCACCACGATGAGCGCCATGACCCCTACCATGACACCGGCTGTGGAAAGAACCGTAATCAGGGAGATAAAGGCCTGCTTCTGTCGGGCCCTCAAATAGCGACCGCCGATAAAATATTCGAAAGACATATTCGTTGAGGTCCGGTAACTGGCTCCAGGCCGATCGGTCATGCGCGGCCGCTGCCAGACGACTATCCCCTGCCTCTTTCAACCGGCTTCATGTGGGGGAACAAAATCACCTCGCGGATGGAAGGTGAATCGGTCAGGAGCATGACCAGGCGGTCAATACCAATTCCTTCGCCGGCTGTCGGCGGCATACCATATTCGAGGGCCTCGATGTAGTCTTCGTCCATGAAATGGGCCTCTTCGTCTCCAGCCTCGCGGTTGGCAACCTGCTGCAGGAATCGTTCTCTCTGGTCCGCAGGATCGTTCAACTCTGAAAAGCCGTTGGCGATCTCGCGCCCCGCGATGAAGAGTTCGAAACGATCTGTGAGGCCGGGGTCGCGCTCACTTCTGCGGGACAGCGGCGACACCTCGACCGGATACCCGACGATGAAGGTGGGTTGAATCAGTTTCGGTTCGACCAACGCATCGAAAATTTTGGTGATCACCTTACCGATGCGTCCGGTCTTGGTCACCTGCACTTGGTTACGTTCCGCAAAAGCCAGGAGTCCAGCGCGGTCTTCCAGCAGACGGGCCTCGACTCCGCCGATCGTGGTTAAGGCCTCCAGCAGCGACAACCGCTGCCATGGGCCACCGAATTCGATGGTGTGGCCCTGGTAGGAAATGGATGTCGAGTCGCAGACCTTTTCGGCCACCTCTGCCACCAACCGCTCGGTCAAATCCATCAGGTCTTCGTAAGTGGCGTAGGCCTGATAGAATTCGAGCATCGTGAATTCCGGGTTGTGCTGGGTGGAAACGCCTTCGTTTCTGAAGTTGCGGTTTATCTCGAATACCCGGTCGAATCCACCCACGACCAACCGTTTCAGATAGAGCTCCGGTGCGATGCGCAGGTACAAGTTCATGCCCAGCGCGTTGTGGAAAGTTTTGAAGGGTGCGGCCTCGGCGCCACCGGGGATCGGTTGCATCATCGGTGTCTCGACTTCGAGAAAGTCGCGCTGAATGAAAAACTCACGCACCGTCTGAATGGTCTGAGATCTCCGCAAAAAAATCTTACGCACATCGGCATTCATGATCAGGTCGACATAGCGCTGGCGATAGCGCTTCTCGGGATCTTTGAGACCGTGAAATTTTTCCGGCAGAGGGCGAATCGATTTGCAGAGCAGGACGAACACCTCGACCAGAAGCGTCCATTCTCCGGTCTTGGTCTTGAACAAGGTGCCGGAAAGCCCGATGATATCGCCGATATCCAGCTGTTTGAAGAGATCGTAGGCCCGGTCGCCGACCTTGTCTTTGCGAATATACGCCTGCATCTGACCGGTGTGGTCTCTGAAACGCAAAAAAGCGGCCTTCCCAAAACGGTTGACGGCCATCATGCGCCCGGCTGCAACGAATTTCGGACCGCTCTCGCTGCCGTGGGAAGCCGGCCCCTGCACCTGCCCCATGATATCCGCGACCGTGTGGAGCACTTTGAAATCGTTTGGGTAAGCGTCAACCGCCTGTGCCCGCAAGTCGCTGATTTTGCTGCGCCGTTTTTCAAGAATAGCGCTTGTTTTTTCCGTACTCATGTCTTGCCTGCAACACCGTATTCTGCGGGTCCGGGTGATTCGATCGTCGGCTCGGCCGCGGTCCACAGTCGCTGCCGAGACCTTGGAGGCGGGATGTTTTCGACCTGATGCACCGGCCCGCGGCTCATCAGATTTTAAAAGTATAAGTGGGAATTGGTATCGTAAAACAAGCGGAGTGTCAAGCCCCGGTCGGCGGGTCGATCCGTTTCAAACGGAAAGAAAAGGTGGTTCCGGCGCCCTGGCGACTACCGACTTCGAGACGACTGTCATACGATTCGATGATGCTGTGGACGATGGAGAGCCCCAATCCCGTGCCGTTTGGTTTGGTTGTAAAAAACGGATCGAAAATCGATTTGATGGTATCGTTCGACATACCGCAGCCGTCATCGGTGACCTCGATGCATGCCCGATGTGGCTTGGTGGGATAAAGGCGGATGGCGATTGTTCCGCTGCCGTTGATGGCCTCGGATGCATTGAGCAAGAGGTTCCACAATACCTGGTGCAGATGCACCTGGTCCATATCAACAAACAAGCCGGTCTTAAAATCCTTCTGAATTGAAATCCGACCGCGGCAGCTGGCATCTCTTTCAAACAGCTCCACGGTTTCGGCGACGGCTTTGTCCAGTGCGATCCGTTCAATCTTGCCGGCGGGCGGACGCGCAAACAGCAGAAAGTTGTTTACGAGCGAGCTGAGACGGTCGGCTTCGCGCAGAACGATGTGCATGAGGCGGGCATGATCGGGATCGAGGTGCACCCCGTCGCGCAGGATTTGAATTGAACCGGTCATCGATGCCAACGGGTTCTTGATTTCATGGGCCAGTCCGGCCGCCATTTCACCGACGGCCGCCATTTTTTCGACCCGTCGAACCTGGTCTTCCATAGCCCAGAGTTCCTTACGCGATTTTCGGGCCTGTTCGGCCAAAAGACTGCTTAAAAAAGCCACTGCAAAACAACCGAAGATCGTTATCAGGATTTTATAGAAAACCTGGTTTAAATCACCGTTTCCGGCCGCCAGTCCATCTTCGAGTTCGAAGGGTTTTAAAACACCCCTGTATTCCGATATGACCAAAAAGGTGTACTGAGCGCTGCACAGCAGCGAAATGATCATGCTGCCCCTGCGATAGAGCAGCATACTCGAGTAGATGATGACCACCAGGTAGAGGAAGGAAAAAATGCTCGAGTAATTGCCCGTCACATAGATGACCAAAGACACGATCACCGTATCCAGGCCGATCTGGACGTAAGCAAAGGCAACCACGTTTGCGACCCGGCCGAGGAGAAGGGTGTAGAGAAAAGACAGGAAGAATATGCTGACAATCAGCCCATAGAGCACCAGCATACCGGGGGCCAGCGGGGACGCGGCAACGCCGAGCTGCAGAACGATCGTAGAGCCGAGCAGAAGTGTCGTGAACAGCACCCGCGCCAACATCAACCACTTCAACCTGAAGCGCATATCCTCGTCACGTTTTGAAGCGGTAAGGACAGGTAAGTTTCGCATGGCTGGTGCTTTAACAGGTGGAATCAGTCACGGCCGACGATTTTCTAACCGTGGCTGCGGGGGAACGGGGCGCCGGACTTTTCCGCCGCCGCAAGGGTTCACAAAAGCCAAGTTCGGCACTTTGTTTCCCGGCGGGCAGTCATCAGCCGGCTGCCTCAGCCGCCGATGGTCCCGGCCATTTTAAAGATCGGCAGGTACATGGCGATGACAAGACCGCCGATCGTCACGCCGAGAAAAACCAGCATGAACGGTTCGATCAGGGCTGTCAAGTTCTCCACAGCCTGATCGACCTCGTCGTCGTAAAAAACGGCGATCTTTTCCAACATGGAGTCGAGGGCGCCCGTTGACTCGCCGACCGCAATCATCTGGCAGACCATCGATGGAAAAACGCCGCTCTCCTGGAGGGGATCGGCCATGGTGCGGCCTTCCGCAATGTCGGACCGTACGCTGTAGACCGCTTTTTCGATGGTCTTATTGCCGGCGGTCTTGGCCACGATATCGAGGGCCTCCAGAATCGCGACCCCGCTCGAGAGCATGGTACTCATGGTACGGGTGAACTTCGCGACGGCCACTTTTCGGATCAGGACTCCGAACACCGGCAGTTTAAGAACCATTTCATCGACCATTTCGCGTCCTTTTTCAGTCCCGTATACCTTTTTGAACGCGAAGATAAAAAGGATCAGGCCGATGACGATCCATATGATGTTTTTCTTGGCAAAGTTGCTGACGTCGATAACGAGCTGGGTAAATGCCGGTAGTTCACTGCCGAAATCGGCGAACATTTCCTGGAAAACCGGAATGACGAAAACCAGTATAACCGCCAGTACGATGGCGGCAATGATCAAGGTCACAATCGGGTAAGTCATTGCGCCCTTGACCTGGGCCTTCAGCTTGGCGGCCTTTTCCATGTAGACGGACAGCCTGCGTAAAATCGTGTCCAGAATACCGCCGGCCTCGCCGGCCGCCACCATGTTCACGAAAAGATCGTCAAACTGATTGGGGTATTTTTTTAGTGACTCGGCCAGCGTGGCACCGCCTTCAACCGACTCTTTGATGCTTTTGAGCATTTTCTTGAAGGTGGCATTCTCCTGCTGAGCGTAAAGGATATCCAGACATTGGATAATGGGTAGGCCGGCATCGATCATGGTGGAGAACTGACGGGCAAACAGGATGATATCGTGTTGTTTGACCTTCGGTTGCAGAAAGGCAACGTTTGCGAAAAGATCCTTCGGCTTTTGCTTTATCTTGGTCGGCTCGATCTTCATCCGCCTGAGACTGCTCCGGACGATCTCCTCCGAAGACGATTCCATTTCGCCTTTCTTTTTTTCGCCGCGAACGTTTTTGCCCTGCCAAAGATAGACCGGCATATGTCGATTCCCCCTTTAATTAGCAAAACGACTCTTTTATTACGCAACTAATGAGATACATTGTAGCATAATGTCTATCATACTACAATACTGTTTTAGTCCGTTGAGCCCGTTGAGGCCGGTTGAGCCCGTTGAGCCGGTTTAGCCGGTTGTGCCCGTTGGACTGGCTTAACCAGTTGTGGAGAAGGCTTGTATTGCTTTTGCGTTTTATTTGGTTTTGAGCTTTTAGCTAAAAATTTTGAGCTCTCAACGCCTTTAGCCCCATTGCCGTGCACACTCCCGCACCGGCCGCCAATTGACCGGCTTTCATCCATTTCCCCGCACCGTCCGGTTCAACCGGCCTAACCGGCTCAACGGGCTAAACCGGCTCAACCTTTCCTCATGCTTGATAAAGGCAGGGTGATGTGTAATCCTAAATCCTTGAGCCGAACATTAACCCTTCCAGAAGACATCGCATGGATCTGACCGTTATCACGACCCATATCAATGCCGATTTCGATGCCGTGGCATCGATGCTGGCAGCCCAGAAACTCTATCCCGATGCCAAGGTCGTCTTCCCGGGCTCGCAGGAAAAGAATTTACGTAATTTCTTTGTAAATTCAATGGCCTATCTGTTTAACATGCTCGACATCAAGGATGTCGAACTCGACCGGATCAGCCGTCTGGTCCTGGTCGACACACGCCAGCCTCACCGCATCGGAAAGCTTTCCGATCTGCTGCAGCGCGAGGGTGTCGACATTCACATCTATGATCACCACCCGAACCAACCCGGCGACATAAAGGGCGATTATGAAGTCCTGCGACTGACCGGTGCCACCGTGACCATCCTCACCGGCATCCTTGCGGATAAAAAAATCGAGATCAGTTCCGACGAGGCCACGATCATGTGCCTCGGCCTATACGAGGACACCGGTTCATTCACCTTTCCATCGACCACTCAAGAGGATTTTAAAGCCGCTGCTTTTTTATTGTCCAAAGGGGCGAACCTGAATATCGTTTCAAACCTGATTTCGCGGGAAATCAGCCCGGAGCAGGTCAGCCTGCTCAACGAAATGATCCAGGCCGCAACCCGGTATACCATCTCCGGCATCGAGGTGGTCGTGACCGTGGTAACGACCGAAAAATTCGTACCCGATTTCGCCTTCCTCGTCCACAAAATGGTTAAAATGGAAAACCTGGAGGCCATTTTTGCCATAGCCCTCATGGAGAACAAAATCTATATAACGGCCCGCAGCCGCGTTGTAGAGGTCGACACCGCCGCCATTCTCGAAGAATTCGGCGGCGGCGGTCACTCCTATGCGGCCGCAGCCACAGTCAAAGGCAAGACCCTGCCGCAGGTCGAACACATCCTGGTCGATCTATTGTACAAAAATATCCAGTCCCGTCGCCTGGCCCGAGACTTGATGTCCGCACCGGCGATTACGGTTGAAGCCGGCGTATCCTGCCGCGAAGCCGGCAATCTTCTGACACGTTACAACATCAATGCCCTGCTGGTAATCAACACACCCTCAGGACACGAAAACAGCGGGCCACCGGTCGGTTTCATCACCCGCCAAGTGATTGAAAAAGCCCTTTTTCACAAACTGGATCACGTGGCGGTGGGCGAATACATGACCTCGGAACTGGCGACCGTCGGACCGCAGGCAACCCTGATGGAGATTCAGGAAAAAATAATCGAAAACAAGCAGCGGGTTCTGCCGGTCCTCGAAAATGGACAAATCCTGGGCGTCATCACGCGGACCGACCTGCTCAATATACTGGTTCGAAAACACGTTCAGGAAAACGGTGAAACACCGGACCGTCCGTCCCGCTCGGTTCATGCCCGCACCCGCAAGGTGCTGAAGTTTATGCAGGAGCGTCTTCCGGCACGAATATTGGAAATGCTGCATGAAATCGGTCGCGTTGCAGACGAGATCGGCGAGCCGGCTTATGTTGTCGGCGGTTTTGTCCGCGATCTCTTCCTGTACCGTGCCAACGAAGATATCGACATCGTCATCGAAGGCGACGGCATCGCCTTTGCCCGTAAATTCGCCAAATTGGCAAGGGCTCGAATACACACGTACGCCAAATTCGGCACTGCGGTCGTCATTTTTCCCGATGGATTCAAAATCGATGTCGCTTCGGCCCGCATGGAGTACTATAGCTTCCCGGCGGCCTTGCCGATTGTCGAAATGAGCTCCATCAAGCTCGACCTGTTCCGACGTGATTTTACCGTCAACACCTTGGCCATTCAGCTTAATTCCAATAAATTCGGAATTCTGATCGACTTCTTTGCCGCACAGAAGGACATCAAAGAAAAAACGATCCGAGTGCTCCACAACCTGAGCTTTGTCGAGGACCCGACGCGTGTTTTTCGTGCCATCCGTTTCGAGCAGCGCTTTGGATTTACTATCGGCAAACTGACCGCCGGCTTGATCACCAATGCCGTTAAAATGGATTTTTTTAGACGGCTGAGCGGAAAACGGGTTTTTGCCGAACTGCGCCAGCTCCTCGAGGAGGAAAACCCGACACCGGCGATCGTCCGGCTGCATGAATATGACCTCTTGCAGGTCATTCACCCATCGATCGCGTTGACAACGGAAATGACGGCGCTTTTCAATGCCGTGAAGAAAGTCCTTGCCTGGTATGATTTGCTTTTTATCGAAGAATCCTATATGAAGTGGTCCGTTTATTTTCTGGCGATCATCCGCACTTGTGACGCCACCGTAACCGCAGAATTGTGTCGTCGGTTTGAACTGGCACCCCGCTACCGTAAACTGTTTCTCTCCGAACGGTTTGCGGCCGAGAGATGTCTCGCTTGGCTCGAACGCAATCAACCGGTAAAAAGCAGCACTCTCTACAACGAGCTTTCTGCATTCAAGACCGAACTGGTCCTTTACATGATGGCTTCGACCGCTCGGGAGGATGTCAAGCGCGCTATATCGCAGTTCATTACCGGACTGCGATACGTTACGGTGGCCTTGAGGGGCGAAGATCTTAAAAATATGGGACTGAAGCCGGGCCCGATCTTCCGCGATATTTTACGGGCCGTTTTAAATGCCAAACTGAACGGGCGGCTGATAACCCAAAAAGACGAGATTCAATTTGTGCGACGTTACTTGCGGACAGGAGATAGGATAAAATGAAAAAAAAGAGGGTCCTCAGCGGCATGCGGCCAACCGGTCCCCTTCATCTCGGTAATCTTTTGGGCGCTCTGGCCAACTGGGTAGAGATGCAGGCAACTTACGATTGTTTTTTCTTTATTGCCGACTGGCATGCCCTCACCAGTGACTACGAGAAACCGACCCATATCAAAGGATTTATCCGCGAAATGATGATCGACTGGCTCAGCGTCGGCCTCTCGCCCGAAAAAAGCACGCTGTTCGTCCAGTCACGGGTAAAAGAACATGCCGAGCTTTACCTGCTGCTCTCCATGATTACACCGGTTCCCTGGCTCGAACGGAACCCGACCTACAAGGACCAGATCCTTCAACTAAGCAACAAGGATTTGTCGACTTTCGGCTTTTTGGGATATCCGGTGTTACAGGCCGCCGACATCATTATGTACAAACCGGCCGGTGTTCCGGTCGGGGTCGACCAAGTTCCGCATGTCGAGATCACGCGTGAAATCGCGCGGCGGTTCAATTTTCTCTATGGTGACGTTTTCCCCGAACCTGAAGCGCTTCTGACCGAGACCCCCAAAATTCTCGGTACCGACCGGCGCAAAATGAGCAAGAGCTACAACAACGCCATCTATCTTTCTGATGGACCTGATGAAATCGCTGCCAAAGTGGCCCAGATGATCACGGACCCGCAGCGGGCAAGGCGCAGCGATCCCGGCGACCCCGATGTGTGCAACGTTTTCAGCTTTCACAAGATGTATACCGAACCGGCCGCAGTGACCGACATCGAGCACCGGTGCCGTTCGGCCGGCATCGGGTGCGTCGACTGTAAGAAAATCATGAGCGCCAACCTGATCAAGGCCCTAGAACCGATTCGCGAAAAACGGCACTATTACGAGGACCGGCCGGAATTGGTCGAGGAGATCATGCACACCGGCAGCGAACGTGCCCGCGAAGTCGCGCGGGCAACGATGGCAGAAGTCAGGAGTGCCGTTAAAATTTAGTTTTTCGATCAGTTTCTATTCTGTGATTGTGTAGAGACACATTTCGTGTCACCACCGCGTCCGTTAACGGATTCGGATGACCCATCACGCAACCGAATGTCGACGCGCAGCCCATGGAAAACAAGCTGTACCAGGTAAAACTGAGCGACATCTTCGAAGGACCGATGGACCTTTTGGTCCACCTGATCAAAAAGAACGAGATCGACATTTACGACATCCCAATCGCCATGGTTACCGAACAATATCTGAGCTACCTGGAGTGGCTCAAATCGATGAATATCGATTTCGCCGGCGATTTTCTCGTCATGGCGGCGACTTTGGCCCACATTAAATCGAGAATGCTGCTGCCCACGGTTTCGGATGAAGATGACGACGAAGATCCACGGATGGAAATCGCCCGACCTCTGGCCGAATACCTGCAGTTGAAATCGGCCGCCGAGGAACTGTCGCGCCGGGCCTTGCTCGGAGAAAACACCTTTGTGCGTCAACCTGCAGAGGTTCGCGATCTGGTGCCCCGCGATGAAGAGTTCATCAAAATCGGCCTGTTCGAGCTGATCGATGCCTTTCAACAGATTTTGAAAAACATCTCCGCCGAAGAGCGCCTGGAACTGACGTCCGACAGCATCTCCGTCAAAGACCGCATATCGGAACTGGTCGATCTGTTTGAAGAAAAAAAGTCTCTGACTTTCGAAGAGCTGTTTGCGGGTGCTCCCAATAAAAGCGACGTGATCATCACATTTCTGGCCATCCTGGAAATGGTCAAGCTTTGCCTGGTCCGCCTGGCACAACATTCACAGACCGGGCTGATTCGATTGTTCTACGAGTAATGGAAAACCTGAAAAGCATCATAGAAAGCCTGTTGTTCGTCAGCGATGAGCCTCTGACCATCGAGCGGTTGAAAAGCGTTCTCAGCCCGGCTGCCGCCAGCGATATTCGCGGCGCATTGAATCTTCTCGCCGAGGAGTACGAAGCCCGCCGTGGTGGATTCCACCTCAAAGAGATCGCCGGTGGATATCAGCTACGCACCCGGCCGGAGTTCAGCGAGTGGATCACCAAACTGGTTCAACCGCGAGCGCCGCGGCTCAGCAAAGCCGCCCTCGAAACCCTGGCGATCATCGCCTACAAACAGCCGGTCATCCGTAGCGATGTTGAGCACATCCGCGGCGTGGACTGCGGCGGTGTCATCCGGGTATTGCTCGAACGCAACCTGATCAGGGTTCTCGGGCGCAAGGAAATTCCGGGACGTCCTCTGATCTACGCCACCACTAAACGCTTTCTGGAAGTATTCGATCTGAAAGACCTCAAAGACTTGCCGACTCCGAAGGAGATAGAGGAAATGGGGCAGGCCCTGGCCGATCGGTCCAATGTCGTCATCGAAGACGACACGACAAACGAGACGAGGGAATCGCAACTCGAGCTTGATTTCGAAGAATCGGAAACTGACGAGCCCACACATCTTTCCAACAATCCGGACGACGGTGCGGAACCGCCCGAATCTGCGGAGGGAGTCGAACCAACGGATTCCGATGCCGATAGCGGTTACCCCCGGCCATCATGAAGCAGCGATCATTTAATTTCAACCACTTAGAAAACAAGATCGATCATCGGACAAAATTACTGAAAAATTCCTTGACTTAAACACCCCCAACCAACTATGAGTTAAACCGTTTTTTTTTCTCTCTCGGACACCACCTCAGGGCTCGGGAGTACAAAAAGCGTTGAGGAGAGTGCATGAACAGATCGGAAATGATCAGTGTGTTAAAAGAAGAAGCGGACCTGAGTCGCAAGGACGCTGAAACAGTGACGGATTTATTTTTCGAGATGATCGTGAAAACCCTTGCGCGCGGCGAAAGGGTTGAGATAAGGGGCTTCGGAAGTTTCACGGTCAACCACTACAAGCCTTACACCGGACGTAATCCAAAAACAGGCACCCAAATACACGTACCCTCCAAGAAGCTGCCGTTTTTTAAGGTCGGCAAAGAGTTGAAGGAACGGGTGGACGGCTGATAGGTTCGGGCGGTTAACTCAGCGGGAGAGTGCTACCTTCACACGGTAGAAGTCACTGGTTCAAATCCAGTACCGCCTACCAAGCAAAAACGAAAGGCGGGGGAATTTTCGCCCTCGCCTCTCGTTTCTCATGATCAATTCCTATTGATGTCTTAAAGTATAGTCTCCTCGAAAAATTCAACCGAACATGTAAAAGCCCAGCGCCCGGTCTGAAGGGTCGGAGGGATGCGAAGAAGTAAACGCCACTCCCAGTTCCGTTCCAAATACCTTCTTGATTTCAACCTCTTTTTTGATCAGGGAATGGTTGGCATCATCCAGGTGAAATTCGATTCGAAGTTTATCTCCGTGACCAAAACCAGCCTTTTCATTCATCTTGAGTTTCAATCCGGTGCGGGATAAATCAATCACCCGCATAGAGCCTTTACCCAACGGTTTTCCGTTAACATAGTGGGTATAGGTCCCTGAAAAATCCACCGGCTTGCGATACTGGCGCCGTCTCTCAATCAAGACCGGGTACTTGTGCCCGCAATGCCTGCAGGTAACGCGCAGTTTGTCGGCACTTTCCAATTCTTTGTGATCGGCCACCCTGACCACTCGGGGCTGCTGACACGCCGGGCAGGTGAAGGTGATCGTCTGGTCACTGGTGACAAATACTTTTTGAGACATGCGAGCTCCGGCAAGTTTGAGAAAATGGTGTCAATTTGTATCGATAACAAGTAATTATAGGTTAAATTTCAACAAAAAGCAACATCGAGAAAACGACTTTCCCCTAAGCCGATTCGATTGGTGCAAAAACCGGTAAGACTCTCCTCTCTTGCCATTATTCCCCGGAATTGAGTGCCAAAGAAACCATCACCGAAAGGAAATCCGGCGCTGCCGAACCGTCGGTTCGCTTTTGCTCAACTTGCTTTTCAGCAGCGTAAGTGGTAGAATATATCCACAAAATTGAGCTTCGGCTGACACCTAACCTTTTTTAGTTTCCTCGGGGAATACGCCGTTCCGATCTGAAGAAGAGTGAATTCGGATCGTTCAGTGCTCAGGTTTTTGTGCGACTTGACTCATCACAGACGGCACGAGGGAAAGTAGAAATGGAAAAGCGCTGATCGGGACGCAAAAGAGTGTTTCCGGACCAACAACACCGGCAACTCGGCTGATAAACCGCACCAAAAGGGGACATCATGGATCTTTTTAACACTGCTTTGGTCAACACGGCGCTAAGCGCACTGGCACTTCTCATCGGTACCATCATGCTGATTCTGGTTCTGATCAAATCGTTCAAGGAAGGCGGCGTCTTACACGGCCTTCTCGGCTTGCTCACCGGCGGCATTTATACTTTTGTGTGGGGCTGGCTCGGGTCGCGGCGATTGCAATTGACCAAGCCAATGCTCCTGTGGACGGTCTGCCTCATCTTGGGCGGCGCGCTGGTCTATGTCACCGGCCCGGTACAAATGCTCCAGTCGATTCCATGGGCGGGCGAGTTAGGCCTTGTAGCCACGGGTCCCGCAAAAAAAACAGCCGCCAAGGATTTTAAGAAACATCGGGCCAAAAAACCGCAAAAAACCGCCGTCGGCCGCAAGCAATCGGTCACCGACCCGCTCAAAGATGCCGATTGGAACACACGGGCAACCTCACTGTGGAAGGATGCTCAATACGTGGATGTGAAGAAAGCGGTCGCGTATCTCGAGAAAGCCATTCAGGAAAAGCCGAATTTTGCCGAAGCGTACAACAACCGCGGTAACGCCTACCGGGAAATGAAGCAGTATGCCCTTGCAATGCAGGACTACAACAAGGCGATAAGTCTGAAGCCGAACCTCGAGAAGACTTTCAATAATCGAGGCAACATCTACTTCGACCAGCGCAACTTTCAGATGGCGATCGAAGACTACAACAAGGCGCTCTCGCTCAATGCGTCTTACAATTTGGCCTATTTGAATCGTGGCCTGGCTTACCACGAGTTGAAAAAAGACGACCTGGCATGTCTCGATTTCCTAAAAGCCTGCGAATTCGGCGACTGCGACGGCATCAACTGGGCCCAAAAGACCGGAATTTGTAAGTAGATTCAAGGGGTCGAGGATTCCAGGATTCGAGGGGTCAAGGATAAATGGGAAAGGATTCAAGTAACAGACGATCGAACCCCTGAACCCTCGGATCCTTGAACCCTTCCCCCAGTTAACCACACTTGTTATACCCGCAGAAGTGACAAATCATACACCCTTCCTCGAAACTGATCGTCTGACCACATTCCGGGCAGTTCTCCCCCAGCAGAGCATTTTTTCGGTTTGCCCGGCCGCCACCGGTGGTCTCGGCCAGATAGCGCTTTTCCAGGACCCTGGCGATGGCATCCGGAATAGAGAGCACCAGCCCCCCATGCTGAAAAACAGGGTGCTCTCCGCCGATTCCTTTCAACTGGTCCACGATCGCGCTCACCTTGACACCGGCTCTCAGCGCCAGTGACACCAGACGACCGATGGCTTCGGTCTTGGCGGTCGTCGACCGGCCTGATTTGCCGATGGTGGCGAACACCTCGAATGGTTGAGCTTCAAACTCCGTCACCGTAACGTAGAGCTGACCGAGGCCGGTCTTGATCTTGGTGGTGAACCCCTCGAGCGTTTCGGGTCGATCTTTGACGGCGGTCATAAAGCCGCTGCTCCCTTTTTTGTCTTTCTCTGAAAAAGAGAGCACCTGATTTTCCTTGCTGCCGTCGCGGTAAATCGTGATGCCCTTGCACTCGAGCTCATACGCCAGGTTGTAAACCTTGAGAACGTCTTCGGGAGTGGCGTCGCGCGGCAGGTTGACGGTCTTCGAAACCGCATTGTCCGTGTATTTCTGAAAAGCGGCTTGCATCCGCACGTGCCATTCCGGAATTACGTCGTGGGCGGTCACAAATACACGGCGCACGTCTTCGGGAATATCCTCTAAATCGGCAATGCTTCCTCTCCCGGCAATCCGGTTCATAAGCTCGGAGCTGAAAAATCCGTGTTCCTTGGCAACTTGTTCGAAATAAGGGTTGACTTCGAGCAATTCGTCGTTGTCCATGACACGCCTGACAAAGCTCAGAGCAAAGAGCGGTTCGATGCCGCTGGAGCACCCGGCGATGATGCTCAGGGTGCCGGTGGGGGCGATGGTGGTGATCGTCGCATTTCGGTACCGGCACCCCTTTTTATTCTTGAAGACACTGTTGTCAAAATTCTTGAAGGTCCCTCTCTTCTTGGCGAGCTCCCGTGAGGCCTCCCGTGATTGAAGTTGGATGAAGGCCATGAGATCCTCAACCAACTGCAGCGCTTCCTCTGAATTATAAGGCACACCCATCTGATATAGCATGTCGGCAAACCCCATCACCCCCAGTCCGATCTTGCGGTTGCCCTCCACCATCGCGGAGATTTCCGGCAGCGGGTAACGTGACATGTCGATCGTATCGTCCAAGAAACGGACCGCCAACCAGACGATTTCCTTGAGCCCCTCGTAGTCGACGGCCGGATTTCCGTCTACGGATGTAACGAATTTTGACAGATTGATGGACCCGAGGTTGCAGGCCTCAAACGGCAGCAGTGGTTGCTCGCCGCAGGGGTTGGTGCTCTCGATTTCACCCAAAGCCGGGGTGGGATTGTCGCGGTTGATACGGTCGAGGAAGACAATACCGGGATCCCCGTTTTCCCAGGCCTGCTCCACCAAGTGCAAATAAACTTCGGCCGCATTCAGCTCGCCGACTTTTTGCTTTTCCTTGGGATCGATCAAATTATAAGATGTCAGCATCTTGACGGATTCCATGAAACCGTCGGTGACCCCCACCGATATGTTGAAATTGTTCAGATCATGATGGTATTTCTTGCAGGTGATGAATTCGAGAATGTCCGGGTGGTCGACCCGCAAAATCGCCATGTTGGCCCCGCGCCGGGTGCCGCCCTGTTTGACCTGTTCGGTGGCGGTATTGAAGATTTTCATGAAAGAGACCGGCCCCGACGCCACTCCGCCGGTGCTGCCAACCCGGCTATCCTTGGGACGCAGGCGTGAAAAGGAGAAACCGGTTCCACCCCCGGATTTATGGATCATGGCCGCATTTTTCAAAGCCGAGAAAATACCGTCTAAACTGTCATCGACAGGCAGCACGAAACAGGCCGCCAATTGGCCCAGGCGCCTTCCGGCATTCATCAAGGTGGGCGAATTCGGCAGAAAATAAAATTCTGTCATCATCCGGTAAAACAGTGCCTCCATCTTCTCCGCCTCTTGGGCATCGCTGTAATTTTCCTCGGCCCGCGCGATGTGGTGGGCCACCCTGCGGAACATGTCCTCCGGGCTCTCGATTACCTTTCCATCGCTGTCTTTTCTCAAATAGCGTCGCTGCAGGACGGTCCGAGCATTGTCGGTCAAAACCAGTTCGTTTTTCACGAAAATCGATTTGTCGAGATGTACGGAGGAAGTTGATCGCACCCCATATTCATTCATTTTAGCACCAATGAGCTTCTCAATAATGGATGAGTTGATGGTGTCCTGGTCCATCCGGGCGATCTCCTCGCGCAGAAATCGACTGATGGTCATGGCCTGCTCGCTGTTGAGGGCGTTCTGGCGGACAAGCAGATCGGCGAACCGATCGTCGTCCCAGCGGTATTCGTTCAAATCAAAACGACCGTCTGTTGTAATTAACACCTTTCCCTGTTGACGCATTGGTTGTCTCCCAATCATCCGGTAACAACGGTTACCGTTGATATGCTCGTAATTAGGGTTAGAAAATGGACGGTAAACAGCTGCCGACGATCGCTTCCTACCGTTTTTGAACGGAAAATCCCAGTCTTAGCGGTGGTTATTCATAGACCTTGTTGTATGGATATCACACAACATGTAGTGTGTCAATTATAATTGATATCAATATCTGGATTTTTAGCCCTTTTGTATGGCGCTGGTTTCACTGTAATAAAGGGACCCGTGCCCGGTGAGTCAGGCATTCGCAAGCTGCATCGCGTCGATGACAATCAGTATCTAAAAAAGGAGGCGGTGTTCACATTAAACATATTTGAGCCGATTTGACTTCTGTCAAGCCGCTATTCCGTTCAACTAGAATTTATGTATTCTGGTGGCTGCGGTTGCAATAGGTCAGACGCTTGGTTTACAAACAAAGCCGATCGAAAGGCGTCCTTCCAATAATGAGACAACGGGAGCCGCAGTGGAAGCGCAAAGGGACAATTGGCTATATCTTCGCGACGGACGACGGGTGGGTTTTCTGGTCTGCGGCGATGCGTCCGGCCGGTCTTTTACTGCCACGGATTCCCGGGCTCACGCCTGGAGGTCCTGCTGGCGGACCGGATCGCCGTTCAAAAGGGCATTCGACTTATCGGTGTCGACCGACCGGGTTACTGTCTGTCGGATGACCGCCCAGGGCGCAGCCTGAGCGACTGGGCCGACGATGTGGCCGAACTGGCCGATCGCCTCGGCATTGAGCGCTTTTCGATTCTGGGGGCCTCCGGCGGTGGGCCGTAAACCGAACCGAGAGGTTCAGTCGCCGATGATCACGCCTTTGAGTTCATCGGTATCATCGGGCTTGATGGGGAAGTGGGCCGCCAGAATTTGACCGATTTTACCGATTCCCTCGCAAATGGCATCGGCTTGGCGCTGTTTCTTTATGCCGGAAACGATCGATGCGACCACCTCTTGCCACACATCCGATGTCAGCTTTTCGTCGATGCCCCTGTCGGCCAGCACGCAGACCCACCGCTCGAACACGGATATAAGGACGAGAACGCCGGTGGCGTCGCGTGTCCGGTAGAGCCCTTCTTTGAAGAATGCGGTGACGGCGGCCTCCTTTACTTCGGCTTCGATTTCCTTGATGGAGATGAAACGGCGTTTGAGCCACAGGGTGCGTTTGACAATTTCACGCGCAATTGGAAAAAAAATGAAAAACAGGCCCAGAAATACCCAGACATTTCGGGTACCGGCCCAGAGCCAGCCGCCGACCAGCGGCATCAAAACCAGTGCCGCCGGCAAGGCAAAAAAGATACCGCCGATGGCATCCGCCTGCCGATAGTGGTCGCTGGAGGAGACGACCATGACCACAATTTCGCCGGAAGTCCTCTTTTCGGCCTGCCGGATGCAGTCATCGAGACGACCGCGATCCTCTTCGCTCATAAATTCATTGGCCAAATTCCGCATATTTTTGTCCTATTAATCATCAGGGGTCGAGGGTTCGGGGATTCAAGGGTCTGAGGTCTGGTTGAAGAAAAGGGTTCCAGGGGGTTAAAAGCTCGAATCCTCGACTCCTCATTCCCTCATTCCCAGAATCCTTGACCCCTCGAATCCTCGAACCCTCAATATTTTCCTACCACCCTCCGGAGGCACCGCCGCCACCAAAACCGCCGCCACCCCCGCTGAATCCGCCACCACCACCACCGAATCCGCCACCGAATCCGCCGGTGTGACGGCCGCCGTGGGTGTACCCGCCTGGGAAGCCGCCGCCCCCCGAAGCGTAAAACAACGTCGAGACGAAAAATCCGAAGAACAAACCGACGGGGATCAGCAACAGCAGATAGGGCCACCCGATCGAAAGGGACAGTGCCCCGAAGACCGGTGCCAACACGCCACCGGACAAGACCCCGACCCATCGGTTGATACGCCCCAGTCGGCTAATCAGGAAAAACAACACGATAAGGAAAAAGACTGCCGATCCGGCGCCGGTGTCCGGCTTTGGCCCATCGCGCCCGCCTTGCACACCCTCGAATTCCCCCTGCACCACCTGGATCATTGCGTTGACCCCGTTGACGATTCCCTGCTCGAAGCGGCCGGCCTTGAACTCCGGCACAATTACATTGCGTATGATCCGGCCTGAGACGGCATCGGTGAGGCGGCCTTCGAGACCGTACCCAACCTCGATCCGCACCTTACGCTCCGCCTTGGCCACCACAAGGATAGCGCCGTTGTCGCGACCCTTCCGGCCGATCTTCCACTGTTCGGCCACCCGGATCGAAAAATCCTCCAGTGCGTCACCCGATAGAGACGGAATCGTGAGGACCACGATCTGGGTCGATTCCGCCTCTTCGAAGCGCTGGAGGGTCGCCTCGAGGAGGCGCTCTGTCGCCGGCGACATCATACCGGCGTAGTCGTTGACCCTTCCTTTGAGCGGCGGGACATCGAGCGCAAAGCCAGCGACGCCGGATGATAGCAGCCACAGAAATGCGAAAATGCCGCAGAGGCGACAAATCGTGAGGAAACAAGGATATCCGGTGCGCCGCTCTCCAGCTCCGGTGGCCGTCCGGTAGATTCGGCCTCTTTTCAAGACGGGCTGCCTTTCATCCATTTCTCTTAAAACTTGACTTTCGGAGCACCCGCCGCCCCTTCTTCGGCTTTGAAATAGGCCTTGCGCTCAAGGTGCAGGAGCAGATTGTTGGTCAGGCTGTAGGGGAACTTTCGGATTGATGCATTGAAGATTTCCACCTCCTGATTGTAGCGCTGTCGGGCGACGTTGATGCGGTTTTCCGTACCCTCCAGCTGGTTTTGCAGATCTTGAAAAGCCTGGTTGGCCTTGAGGTCCGGATACCGTTCGACCACGACGAGCAGCCGCGAGAGGGCCGAGGAGAGTTCCCCCTGGGCTTGCTGGAGCCGCTGCAACGCGGCCGGATCACTGAGGTCCTGGGGGGCAACTTGCACGCCTGTGGCCCTGGACCTTGCCGCCGTAACCGCCTCGAGGGTTTCCTTCTCGTGAGCAGCATAGCCTTTGACGGTCGCGACCAGGTTCGGAATCAGGTCCGCTCTGCGCTGCAATGTGGACTCGACATCGCTCCAGGCCCGAAAGACTTTTTCCTCCTGCTGCTGCAGCTGGTTGTACCCGCAACCCGAAAAAAAGCCGGCCGTCAAAACAATCACCAGAAACCCGCTGAACGCTCGCCGCATGTTTGCCTCCGAATGAAGGTTCATAGATAATGGATGTTTTCGAGAAGCGAGATCCTATCGGTTCGCTCTGTTTACTCTTTTGTTGTTCATCGAAAACCCGAACCCAGAGGTTCGAAAATCGAAGTGATAGCCCTCAAAACAGGGGCCGGTCACCCCGATCATATCAGGACATACTCTTGAGCCCGCCTTTGAGGGCCAACGCACCGACCGGACAGTTGTCGATACAGGCCCGACAGGCCGCACAATCACTCCGGACTGAATCGGTTCGACCGAAAAAACTGACGACCGTGTCAAAGCCACGTTTGGCAAATGTCAACTCCGGCCAATCGCTCGCCGCCCGGCAAACCGTGACACACCGGCCACACAGAACGCAGCGATTGGTATAATAATCGAGGCAGGGGTGGCGATCGTCGATCGGTGGCTCTTTCAGGCGGTGCCGCAACCCTTTGGGTTTCAAACCGACATTGAGGAATCGGGCCAGATGTTGCAGGGCGCATTTGCGGTTGGCAGGGCAGTTCTTGCAGTCGACGTCGTGTACCGAGAGAAGCAGTTTCAGTGCGGTTCTCTGCAGACGCCGGACGGCAGGCGTATCGGTTCTGACCACCATCGCCGACTGCACCGGCACACTGCAGGCGGCAACCGGGCGGTCGACGCCGTCGATCTCCACGAAGCACAGTCGGCAGGAGGCCGGTGCCGCATCGACCTCTTCCAGGTAACACAGGTTGGGAATGCTAATTCCGTTATCCAGGCAGGCCTTGAGCAGCGGCGTGCCTTCCTGCACTTCGATCTTTTTTTGGTCGACCAGAATCGACACCATGAGAGCAATTCCCCGGGGCCTAGTGCCTATCCACGCATAAACACTGTCTTATCAATATAAATGATACGACACCAGCGACTGCGAGCCCCTATCGCTTGTCTTTGGGCGGCCCTGCCGGCCGCTCAACGATCGGTGCCAGATGCGGTGGTGAAACTTTCATCACGGCCTGGTACTCCGGCGGGCAGGCCACCCTGCACTCGGCGCATTTGACGCACAGGGATTGGTCAATCCCCTTTTTACGGTTACCGGTGGTAAACACCGCATCCACCGGACAGCATCCCTCACATACATCGCATCCCCGTGCGCATCGGTCCAGGTCGATATAAAAAGCGATCAGGGGCCGACACATCATGGACGGGCATCGCTTTTCCTCCACGTGGGCCGTATAATCGTCCGCAAAATATTTGAGCGACGTGAGCACCGGGTTCGGAGCCGTCTTGCCGAGACCGCAGAGAGACCCCTGTTTAATGTCCTCACTCAACTGCTGCAGTAGCTGCAGATCGGAAGGCTGTCCCTTCCCTTCTGTCAAGCGTTTTAAAATCTCCAAGAGGTGGTAGGTGCCGATGCGGCAGAAGGTGCACTTGCCGCAGGACTCTTTCTGGGTAAAGTCGAGGAAGTAGCGGGCGACATCCACCAGACAGGTATCTTCGTCCATGATCACCATGCCGCCCGAGCCCATCATGGCCCCGGCCGCGGTCAGTGAATCGAAATCGATCGGCGTATCCAGAAAGTCCTCGGACAGGCATCCGCCGGAGGGTCCACCAATCTGAACCGCCTTGAACCTCTTCTTATTCGGTATCCCGCCGCAGATATCAAAAATCAGGGTCCGTAGCGAAACTCCCATCGGGATTTCCACCAGACCCGGATGGGTCACATTGCCGACAACCGAAAAAATCGCGGTCCCGGGACTGCGGGCGCTGCCGATGCCCCGATACCATTCACCACCGTTTTCAATGATAGGCGGCACCGAGGCCAGGGTTTTAATGTTGTTGATGACTGTCGGCTTGTCGCTCAATCCGGCCTCGATCGGATAAGGTGGTCGATGAAGCGGCATCCCCCGTCGGCCTTCGACCGACTGTATCAGCGCCGTTTCCTCACCGCATACAAAAGCGCCGGACCCCTCGAAAACGCCGATATCGAAATCGAAGGCACTATCGAGGATACCCTGCCCCAAGAGCCCCAATTCCTTGGCTTGCGCGATGGCCTTGCGAATGATCTTGACGGCGAGAGGGTACTCGGCCCTAACATAAATGAGACCATGTCGGGCGCCGACGGCGTAAGCACAGATGATTATGCCCTCTAATACCTGGTGGGGATTGCTCTCCAGGATCGTGCGGTCCATGTAGGCACCGGGATCCCCTTCATCGGCGTTACAGATGACGATCTTGTCATCGCCGTCGGCCCGACGGGCCAACTCCCACTTGGTCCCGGTGGGAAAACCGGCGCCGCCGCGACCCCTCAAGCCGGAGTGTTCGATTTCCGTGATGATTGCCTGCGGGGAACGCTCGAGAGCCGCTGACAAGGCGGTGTAGCCGTCTTCGGCGAGATAGTCGTAAATGTCCTCGGGATCGATGCGGCCGCATTTTTCCATGACGACCCGTTTTTCCTGACTGAAGCGGGGAAACTCCATGACCGAAGGAATCAGGTCGTTGGCAACAGTGGCGCCGAGGATGTGTTCCAGCCGCGGATCACCGCCTTCCAGAAAGAGTTTGGTCAGCATCGTGGCCTTGCCGGGATTGACCTCGGGATAAAAAATAGGTGGAAATCCGGAAGCCGGGTGGTCGATCACGACCACCGGCTCGGCGTAACAGTGCCCGACACAGCCGACAAGGTGGATGCGGGCGTCGATACCCCGTTCCACCAGTGCCTGTTCGAATGCGGCCTGGGTTTCAAGCGCACCGGCGGCTATGCCGCAGGTGGCCATGCCGATGTGGATCTTTGGAATCGGCGCCTCGTCAAAAGCCGTTTTCCGCTGCCTGGCCTCGGCCTGCATCGCCCGAAAACGCTTGTTGAATATGTCATCGGGTGGATTCATTTTTTTGTTCGGCGCGTGCCTTGATCCCTTTTTCGATTTCGACCCTCATGATGAGTCCTTCGACCTTGCTCGGTGCCATGTGACCCTGGACCGTCTCGCTTACCAATGCTACCGGTGCCAGGGCGCAACAACCGACACAGGCCACTCGCTCGATGCTGAACTCGCGGTCCGCTGTGGTTTCCCCCTCCTTGATCTCAAGCTTGCGCTCGAAATTCTCGAGGATGATATCGGCGCCCTTGACGTGACAGGCAGTCCCCAGGCAAACCTTGATCGGATTTTTCCCGGGCGGATTGAACCGGAACTGGTTGTAAAAGGTGGCAACGCCGTAGACTTCGGAGGGAGAAACACCCAAATAATCGGCCGCCAGTTCGATGGTCTCCGGCGGCAGATAGGCGAGCCTTGCCTGGAACATCTGGAGAATGGGTATCAGTTCGCCGCGTTCCTTTTTGAATCGAATCAACTGCCCTTTAAGATCGTCGAGAGTTCGCGCTTCTTCGGCGCTGAGCTCAAGATCCATAGAAACTCCTAGACGATGATCGCATCCTCTTTTCGCATTTGCCGGCGGGACCGATGCCAGATAGTTTCCGTCCATAAATGGCCCTTTTCCGCAATTTCGGCGTCAATCGGCGGAACCGCTTGTGCGGCATGCAGAACCGTCTGCCACCGCGCAATGCTGCCGCTTCCTTGAACTTGCGAAAATTGCACATTTTTGGATCGGAAACTGATCAGTGCCCTTTATGAAACCGCGGGTGGGCACCAGGCAATTATCTTACCGAAACCGGCCTGTGAAATCAATGGCGCATTAAATCTTGTCCAAAGCACCATAAGCGGCTTGAATACGGTCCCGCAACAAAAAACAAAGCCGTTCCAGGATGTTGAAGCCCAAGTCGCAGTTGCTGGTCATCAACTCCCGCAATCGGGCCCCCTGCATGACGAGTACGTTCGTCGGCCGCTGACAGACAGCCGTCGACATCACGATGTGAGGTTCGTTGAGCAGTGTCGACCAGCAACCCAGCACCCGGCTCTTGCCGAGCGTTTCGATGACGACATTTCCCTTGCGACCCCCCATCGACATCGAGCGCTCCAGGTGCACCAAACCGTCGGATATGATGAACAGATGCTCGCCGAAATCGCCCTGTTGAAAAAGAATGCTGCCGCCCTCGCAGGCCCTGACAATGCAAATCTCAGCTACTTTCTCGATGTCGGTTTTGTCGAAACCCTTGAAGAACTCACTGGCTGCCAGGACGTCTTCGATATTTTGCAGATTCATACTGCAGCCCCTTAGGTTGAAGGTGACGCTGCCGGAACGGTTTCCGTTTCGCGTTCATAGAGTTGAATCAAGCGACTGCCTAATGCTGCGGCCAGTTGTTTGAAAAAAAGCAACCCGCTGGAGAGATCCTTTTCCAAAATCGACTGAAACTGTTGTCGGTCGATCTTCAGCAGCGTTGCCGTCTCCATGCATTCGGCCGAGGCCGAGTAAGTCTGCCGGCCGATGAGGCTCGACCATCCGAATATCTCGCCAATCCGGCAGCTGGTGAAGACCTCGCGACCGGCGTGACCGAGACGCAACCTCACACATCCCTGAATCAGGATATAGAAATGGATGGCCGGTTCGTCTGCCCTAAAAATGATGTCGCCTTTGGCACAGGACGTCCGCGAAGCAATTGCCATGAGGTCCTTGATGAAGTTGTGGCTTAGGCCGTAAAAAAGGTCCGCCTGTTTGATGATCATGCCGCACCTCCCATGCAAACGGTTGTTCACTTTCCCGTCAAAGACCTTTGGAGATTCATCTCCGGCGGGTGCGCCCCCTCACTGCTACGAAAAACGCCGGCCGCGGCGTTATCGGGAAGCAATCCCCAGAAATCCGCATTTTTTTGCGGGCGTTGGCCGGTCATCGAAAAAAAAGTCACTCCTTGATTTTAATATATTTTCAGCTTCGCAATGTCAACTTCGTTAGCGACCCTCGAAATATTCTGAGTTTTAGCACCGGCAACCGGACGGGATGGACCGGTGTCTAGAATGTGACGTTATTTATAAGTGAACCCTTAGTGTTGACAGACCAAGTTGTCAGGTTTAATAACTGTTTTATATCGACTTGTGGTATATCCATACTCGATTGAATGAAAAAGACCCCTCACATGCAGCGAGTTGAATCCATTTAGCGGATAAATTCCGTGTTCGACTGAAATTTCCGGAGGAAAGCGGAATGAGCAAATTATTGGGAGTATACATCAGCTCCGAAAAGTATCTGGACCAGATTATAAAGTTGTGCCGGGCGGCGAAAAAAAAGGAGGTCGAGGTCCGTCTCTTTTTCACCCACAACGGCACGCGGCTTTGCACGGACCCGCGGCTAAAGGAGCTGGAGGGGCTGGCCACCATTGCGCTCTGCAAAGTGGGATTCGAAGCCAACGCGCTTGAAACCGCAGACGCCAAGGTAGAAGAAAAGGCCTTTTTGTCTCAATCATGGCATGCCGAGATGATTTACGACTGTGACCGCTACCTGGTCTTCTGAAAGCCGGGCCGATTGGATGCAAGGTCACTGCTGCTTGAAAATAATAGATGGGGTGTTGGAGGATCTTTACCTATGGAAAATATCAAACACTGCGCCGTCGTTGTGCGCAGACCGGACGATGTCTGGGAAGGGACGCGAACGACGCTCGGCCTGGCAGCGCACAACTACTGGGCCTACCTTTTCGTCTTGGATGTCAGCATCGAAATGACCGCGGCACTTGAGGAAAACCTGGAGTGGCTCGAGGAGATGGAGTGCCCGTGCATCTCCAACCTCGAGGTCAACAGCCAATACGGTTTCGACATCATGCCGCTGGAGAAACTGGCCAGAGAACTTAAAAAGATGGATCTGGTAATTCCGTTCGGAAATCGAACATGAACCGCTACTTTCGAAAGAAGGTCAAATGCCGATAAGAAAAAAAATGCTGCACATTCTGAAATCGGACCCCGACGATCTCCAACGTACACTCATGTACACTCTTTCGTTGGGATACAACTGCCTGCAGTTTCCGCTATTCGAATTCGACGGGGAAGCCCCGGACTACGAAGAACTGATCGATTTGATCTTCGAGTTCGACGAGGTGATCACCTGGTGGTAATACTCTGTTGAAAAAATCCACGCGACAACCGCTGTTGATTTCCGCCGCTGCCGCCTTATGAGGGGCGGGATACATGTTGACACCCCCAGCCTCGAGAGCTGATATTCCGACCGCCAAAATAAAAAAAGTTCCGGCGCCGACAATTATGCCCCGTTGAGCCGATTCACACCGCGTCCTGCCGGCACAAAACCAACAAACCACTGCAGGGGCCCGACATTTCGGACCGGGAGGACCTGCCCTAACTATGAGACTCCGTCATGGCGTGCCATAGTTGCTGAAGGGTAAAGGGTTTGTCGAGCAGGTCGACGGCATAGCTCTCTTTTTCGGCTTCGATTTCTTTGTTAAAAAATTCCAGAGCACCACTCATGTAGATGGCCTTGATTTTGGGATTATGGGACCGCACGTCGTGCATCAACGCGAATCCGTTTTTCAGCGGCATTTCGATGTCCGTGATAATCAGGTCCGGTTCGAATTGTAGGTACTTGACGTAGCCGTCCTCCCCGTTTTCAGCTGTTTGCACCCGATGAGAGCTGTGCTGTAAAATACATTTGAGGGATTCCGCCACGTATTTGTTGTCGTCGACGACCAAGATTTTCATTTTTTTCACCTTTTCTTTTTCGAATTGCTGCTGTCGATGTAAACAGCAAACGCCATGCCATACTTATAAGTCATTGTAACTTTTACAAATATAAAAAATATCGGCGCCAAGCAGGTCCTCGGAATGACTGGAATCCCCTGCATCACAGCCGGCCCCTTGATGCACCAGGGGCTGTGACGGTTCTATGGAGAACCGAACGGCTACAAGACAACCGCCATGGCGGATACACAATATTTCAAATAATATTAAATAGATATGAAGGAATGTCGCGGACCTCGCCCGTGGTGAGCCGGCTTTCATTCGCCTTAGGATCGATGGGGTGGGGAGCCAATGGATCTATGTAGGATATTTCATGCATTATTAATTGGTAATGTAAAAAAGACGCTTGAAGGACATTATTGACATTTTTTGCTGTTCGCAGTATGGGTATATGGAATTGTGCCGGAACCCATGATACCGCGGCGGTTCTCGAGACCGAGATGATAGCAGGACACCCACCGACGGCCAACTTCAATTTAGATACGCGTGAACGTCATTTCGCCGCTTGGCCGCTGCTATTCAACGGTTTTCCTCGTTAAGGATAACAGGGTTTTTGTGATCTGTTATCATATTACGGAAGAGATATAAGGCTTCTTACTCCTGTAACGCCGCTCAACTCGTACTGCTTATCAACGCCTCTTCCGAGCAGCGCCGGGAAGCGTTTTCCGTATGTGATCCTTATCGTTCCGCCCGCGGTCTCTGACCTTGACTGACTTCACGGGCGTCTCGTCATCAGGACCAGTTTTCAGGCCCGAATCCGCAGGTCCCACCGGAGTAGTCCGTTTCTTCGGAAATCAAAAAAATGAACCGACAACGCATGAATTCAACCGGTCTCAAAGAGAGAAGAACGGGTATCGACCGGCGGCGAATGGATCCACCTGTGTATTTTGGGCCGGAGAGACGAAAAATCATCGAACGCCGCACCGGCAAGCCGCGTCAAGCCGATGCGCAGCAGCCGAATCGGTTCGTACAGAAGGCGCAGCTTTTCAATCGGGCGATTCAGACCTTTCTTGGAAAACAGGGTCTCAGGGGCGACCAAACCGATAAGGCGCTCCGCCCGAAAAGGTCACGCGAAGCGATGCAACTCACCGACCGCATTCACGAACGGGTCGCCATCGAGTCACCGGTCATGGTGCAGGAAGGCGACTCACACGCCATGTTTCCGGGCACCCTTTTGAACTTCAGCAGCGCCGGAATGTACATCGAATCTGAAACTGCCCCGAGGCTGCGATCAGGAATCATCATTCACATGCAGAATTATGCCTCGGAAGCCGCGAAACCGGAGGATATCCGCAAATATTACGGTCAAGTTAGGTGGTACCGGAAACTAACCGGCATGGTTGTATTCGTGCGTTACGGCATCGGCATTAGACTCATCGACGATATAAATGACTTCGTAAAACTGTTCAGCCTTTAGGGTTCACGCCCGAATCGGCAAAAGGAGGATGCCGATGCAGCCAAGAAGACCTTCACACCTTAATTTCCTCATCAAAAAATTTGCCTTTTAAGCGGCGCGGCCCCTACCGAATACCCCCTGTTGTTTAAAAAACCTTGCGTCATTTCACCCAAAAAGGCTGCGCATTGTAACCCATTCTACAGAGCACACCCATCCGTATCATGATACCGTATATCTTGTTATCTATTTGTAATTTATATATATTTCAACATTGAAACTTGCTCCTAACGGCTTGGCATATATCCTGCTCTAAGGAAAATGAACATCAGACCTCGTAAAACCAACGAATTTGGATTTCGAAACCGAAAACGCAAAACAGAGAGCAGAAATTATGATGAGAGTAGAGCCGCAGTTTGATGTGTCGAAAAAGCAGATGACCCCTATTATCAGCAACCGGGACAAGAGGAAAAACGACCGCGTCGAATACACGGCCGGTGCGGTAATCGAATCACTCGATCCAAGCCCTTCGGTGAGCGCCTGTGTTGCAAACTACAGCAGCGGCGGTCTGTACTTCGAATCGGACACGCTGATTACTCCCGGCACCAACATCTACCTGGGCATATTCGGCTCGCCCTACAGCGAATCAGCGGCCGAATACGAATGCCATCGCGTAAAGATAAAATGGTGTAAAGATCTCTACAATTCGGATTTCAAGTATGGATACGGTGCCCAACACCTCGACCCCATCGGTGCGTATTCACGAGATGCGGAACAGCACTTTTACGAGATACCGCAATATCTCAAACTCATGATGGAAGATGGACGGGAATCCCGAAAATATCCGCGTAAACCGGCTGATAAATCAATCATTTTCACATCGGCCGATCAATTCTGTAAAGGCACCATCACCAACGTCAGCAAGAGCGGTCTGTTCATTGAATCCGAAACCGATTTAGATGTTGGCGACGAGATTAAAATTACTGTCCCCAGAACCAAGTTTGACAAGGGGATCATGCTCAGAGCGTTGGTCGTCCGTGCCACGTCATCCGGAATCGGCGTCAAACTAACCGGAATTGTCAAGAAATAGAACTTGAAGATGGCTTGAGTGGTCAGTGCCGACCTGAAATTCGGCCCCCCCCCACGCCGCCCAACAAGATTTACCCTTCAACATCACCCTATCAACCTGAAAGTCCATCTCCATCCTCTCGACAGCGGCCTGCCGCTTGTCCTGCATGAAGAACCGGTAAGGTTATTTATTACTTGTGTGTTGACGCCCTTAGCCCCGGATGTTATCGACGGCTTATCATTGCAAGATGTTAAAAATGGTGGGATTGAAAGCATCTTCCGATCGATTAATTCAACGGCAGGCTTCGGCGCGTTTTTGGCCGCGTCGTAACGTCCGTGCAGAGAAGAAGGCGAGGAAACGAATGAATCCTTTAGCGGCAATATGGTTCGTATTTGCCCTTATATTTTCTGGATTAGGCGTCTATCACTTCGGCGCCGCGTCGGCGTCCATCAGCCAGTTTAACATCGAGGACATGCAGTACAGAAAAGGAAGTGTCGAGCTGGAGAAGCCATCAACCGGTGTTGACATCGAAACGCGGTTACGAAAATTTTATGTGGATTTAAACAAGTACATAACCACTTACAATAAATCGACGCGGCAGCAAAATGTAATAGCCGGTATTGGATATATCGTTGCCGCTGTGACAGCGATCTTCGCCATGGTCATCGAGCTCAGAGACTTCCTTTCATGAACAGGGTTTAACGCATTCTGATTTTACGAAACCGCGTGGAATTAACGGCTGCCATTAATTGTTTTATAGACTATAAGACGGCCTCTTCCAAGTCTATCAGTGCCTGGATTTGATTGAGCTGGAGGGAGATAAAATTGTTAGGTACTATCGTCAATACCGTGTCCATTATTGCAGGCAGTCTAATCGGTTTACTTTTCAGAGGTGGTATCTCCGAAAAATACAACCGTACCATGATGCAAGCCATTGGACTCGCGGTCGTGCTGATCGGTGTCAAGACAGCTCTGAAAACCGATGCACTTTTGATTGTTATCCTCAGTCTCGCTATCGGAGGTATTTTAGGAGAGTTGCTTGGAATCGAAGATAGGCTGGAACAATTGGGAAATTGGATTGGGAGGCGTTTGTCCAAGGACAGCACAGGAATTGCAAGGGGATTTGTAAGCGCCAGTTTGCTTTTTTGTGTCGGGGCGATGGCAATTGTGGGGTCGATGGAAAGCGGTCTTTCGGGGGACCACCAGACGCTTTTCGCAAAATCAATCCTCGATGGAATCAGTTCCGTTTTTTTTGCATCGACTCTCGGAATAGGCGTCATTTTTTCCGCAGCTTCGGTATTTGTATATCAGGGACTCATTACTATGACCGCATCTTTTTTAGGACAATTTTTGGTGCCCGATGTTGTTTCTCAAATGTCCGCTATCGGTGGTCTGCTCATCTTGGCCATTGGAATCGGCCTGCTGGAAATCAAGAAAATAAAAGTTGGCAACATTCTTCCGGCGATATTCATCCCCTTGATTTACCAGGTGTTGAAGCATTTTTATGGTGTGTTATGAATCAGAAAGCGATGCGGTTTTCGCCGCAGACCAATATGAATTCGGAGTCCTTGCCCGTACAGGCAAGAGTCATGTTGAGGGCCCTTCCCATTTCGGCGGCAAGAGCTGTCGGTCTGGACTTGCTGATCATAATCGGCAGGTGTGCTCTGGCAGCTTTTTGAACCAATTCATAACTTATTCTTGAAGAAAGAACCAGGATGGCGGCTTCGTGCAGCTTCCCGTTGATAAAGCTTTTTCCTATGGCCTTATCGAGCGCGTTATGCCGCCCCACGTCTTCTGCAAATGAAACTATCTCCAGCTGCTTGCCCAGTATCATTGCAGCGTGCGAACCCCTGGTTTTCTTATAGTACTTCTGATTTTCGGGAAGCCTGTTGATGCAATCAAAAATGCTGTTGATTTCAAACTTGAGGCCATTTTCTGCCGGAGTTAATGCCTGATAAAGGTCCTTGATCATTTCCTTGCCGCAAATGCCGCAACTGGTCTGGCTGACGAAGCCTCTTCTCTCAAGAATATTACGAACCTTTCCACGCCGTTCGGGTTGGAGCCTGATGTCAATAACATTCGGATCCAGATCTTTACAATATCCTATTGTCATGAAATCATCCGGCGAGTCCGCAATTCCTTCCCCGAGGCAGAACCCTGCAGCGTGAAATACCTCTTCCCCGGGTGTTCTCATCACCACCGAGTAGGGCTTCTCGTCTATACGTATCAAAAGCGGTTCTTCTCCGATCAATTCGTGGAAACGAGTCCGGCAAACCCCTTTTTCGCACGAAATAACTTGATAAGATTCCGTAATCTTTCCTGTACCATTCAATTGTTCCTGCTCTTTGAAAAGCATGGTGTCCGGCCATCGTCAGGTTTTAAACGATTAAAATTTCTTTCGTTTTTTTAACCGTTCACAGGGTTGCAAAGTTCGATGCGCTTCAAACCACCTGATTGTAAGCGTTTACAGGGTGCCGCAGATGTACTTTTGTACTTCATGTGCCCGACAACAATGCAGATGCGGTGCCCTGTGAACGCTTACCGTTTTTTCATACTCTTTCTAACAATGATTCGTTCTTCTTCGGGGATCGGCGGCGGCACAGGCTCGCCGGTCATTTTCTTCACCGCACCAAAGCGAGAAGGACAAGCGTCAAAACACGTTTCGCATTTTATGCATTTTCCTTGGTCAATGACATGGATCCGGTTTTTGGCTCCGGCAATCGCCTCCACCGGACATTTTCGAAGGCAAATCATACAGGCCTGACACTTTTGCGGGTCGATATAGTATGAGACGACCTCTTTGAACAACCGGTCTATCTCGGCGTTTGTAAAATGGCCCGCATATGCGTCTTCATTTTCAAGTCGCGCAGCGAGCTTCTCTTGTTTCGCGATCTTGATGTAGGGCACCAGCCGGGTGACTTCCGCAAGCTTGGAGGCCAGTTCACTCTTGTTCATTTTTTCGGCTTCGCCCAAAGGCCCTAACGCCTTCACCGTCTTGACAAAATCTTCAATCCCTTCGGTAAAAAGGATGCCGTCGCCGGCAGACATGAATTCGACCCTTAACCGTTCGGGGTTCAGCCCGATATGTTCCATTATTCTTTTGCATAGAAGTACCAGATTCAGTGCATGGTAATTACCGTGGGTAATGTAATTGCACTCATTCAAACGGCAACCACCGATAAATACCCCATCCAGTCCGTTGGAGAAGGCACGAAGTAAAAATTCCAGGTCGACTCTGCCGGAACACATAACGCGAACCAGCCTGATATCCGGTGTATATTGTAGTCTGGAAACTCCAGCCAGGTCAGCAGCGCCGTAAGCTCACCAATGACATACAAAACCGATAATTCTCGGTTTGAACATATGTCCTGCACTCATTTTTACGCGTCTCCTCTACTTGGTGCCCGTCCAAACACCCAGCCATTCGGGTACAATGGTCATTCGTCGTCGGCAGACTCCGGAACCATCGCATCGATCTGACTCAAGATCTCCTGGTCGGTAAAGTGCTTTAAAACAATAGCCCCTGTGGGACACACAGCGTTGCACAGACCATCGCCTTTGCAGATCACCGGATTGACGATCGCCTTCTTGCCCTGGCGCGTTTGACGAAACTCGATGGCCCCATAGGTGCACACCGCGAGACAGGCCCCGCAGCCCATACATTTTTTCTCAGTCACCTCGCAAACCGAGCCCGAGACGGTGACGATATCATGGGAAAGCAGGGTCAAGGCGCGACCGGCGGCGCCATAGGCCTGATTGATGGCCTCGGGGATATGCTTGGGATAGTGGGCCATGCCGCACAAATAAACGCCATCGGCAGCGAATTCGACCGGTTTTAATTTGACATGAGCTTCCTGGAAAAAACCATCCGGGCCCAACGGCACCTTAAAGAAGCGCGATATTTCCTGGGCTTTGGCCGAAGGAACGACCGCAGCGGCCAGTACCAGAAGATCGGCGTCTATCGCCAGCTTTTGACCCAGAATAAGATCGGTCAGAACAACCCTTAACACAGACTGACCGCCGTCATTAATCGCTTCCACCCGGGGTCTGTCCTCCGGAGTCCAGCGGATAAATTTGACATCCTGATTCGACGCCTGCCGGTAATAATCTTCGTTGAACCCGTACGTTCGCATATCCCGGAACGCAATGATAACATCCATCTCGGGGTTGAGCGCTTTCAGCTTTAAGGCATTCTTTACGCTATGGCCGCAACATACCCGGCTGCAGTAATTGCGGTCTTCGTTCCGGCAGCCGACGCATTGGATCATCACCACACTTTTAGCATTAATGACCGTCTCGTCAGTCTGGGCAATTTTCTCTCCCAGTTCAAGGTGGGTCACGACCCGCTCATCTTCCCCATACAGGTACTCGGTGGGCTTATATTCCTCGGCGCCAACCGCGATGACGGCGGCACCATGTTTGATTTCGGTGTGCCCTCTTTCGGAGGTCACCCGCGTTACGAAATTGCCGACATAGCCGGTCGCCTCGGTGATAACGGCATCCGTATAGACATGGATCAACGGATGCTGGTAAATCTTGCGGACCAGATCGCGCAGATTGGCCTGGACATCCTGCCCGTCCAGGGTGGAGTGAATTCTTCTTGCCGTTCCGCCCAGTTCGGCATCCTTTTCCAGCAGGAAGACTTCATGGCCTTGCTCGGCGATGGAGAGCGCACAGGTCATGCCGGACAGCCCCGCCCCGACCACCAGGGCCGCCTTGTTGACCGGCAGGTCAAATTCCTGCAAAGGTTCCAAAACGGCAGACCGCACCACCGAGAGTCGTGTGATGTCCTTGGCCTTTTGGGTGGCGGCTTCTTTTTCCTTGGCGTGGCACCAGGAGCAATGCTCGCGGATATTGGCCATGTCGTAAAAATATTGATTGATGCCCGCCTCGCGCAGGGTGTCTCGAAATAGCGGTTCGAGGGTTCTGGGACTGCAGGCAGACACAACCACCCGATTGAGCCCTTTTTCCACAATGGTGTCGGTAATCTCTTTGATGGAATTGGTCGCGCACGAAAACAGCTGTTCCTGAGCGTGGACCACATTGGGCAAAGTCAGCGCGTATTCCACGGTGGAAGGGACATCCACCACCCGTCCGATATTCGTGCCGCAATGACACACAAATACGCCGATGCGCGGCTCCTCGGAAGAGACATCTTTTTCCGGCGGATAGATCTTGGCCTTGGCCAACTTGCCTCGTCGGTAATTAAGGCGTTGGCCGCATTGGGACCCGGCAGCGCTGGCGGTAAATACCGACTCGGGGATATCCATGGGACCCTGAAAGGCACCGCTGACAAAAATGCCCGGCCGGCTCGTCTGCATGGGATTGGAAGACTCGGATTTGCAAAATCCGTATGCATTGACCTCGATGCCGAACGTGTCTGCGAGCTCATTATAATCAGAGGGTGGATTCAGGCCAACGGACAACACCACCATATCGAAGGCCTCCTCCTTGACACCCTCATCGGCTGTTGCGTATTTGACAAGGACATTTCCGCTTTCCGGGTCCTCACCCACAATCGATGCGTAGCTTCTGATAAATCGAGTCCCGGGAAGATTTTCAGCTCTTTGAAAAAAAGCCTCAAAACCCTTGCCGTAGGAACGGATATCGTTGTGGAAGATGGTGCACGTTGCATCGGCGTCATGATCTTTGGTCAAGATCACCTGTTTTTGGGTATAGGTGCAGCAGGTGGCCGAACAATAGCTGTTATCGCCCTCGGTGACCCGCCTGGACCCCACGCATTGAATCCAGGCGATGTTATGGGGATGCTGCTGGTCGGAAGCGCGCAGTATCTCGCCTTCGTAGGGCCCGGTGGCGCACATCAGCCGCTCGTAGTCCATACTGGTCACCACATTCGGAATCGTTCCATAGCCATACTCGCCTTTTACCTTGGGATCATAAACATCATAGCCCGGGCACAAAACGATGGCGGCAACATTTACACGTATCTTCTCAGGGGGTTGGTGAAGGTCGATGGCGTCGTTCTTACACACGCCCTCACAAATACGGCATTTTTTCTCTTTAAGGTAAAGACAGCTTTCATCAATATATGCGATCAGTGGAATGGCTTGCGCAAAATAAATATGCACGGCCTTGTTGCTGGATATATCCTGGTTGAATCGATCAGGGTATTCGACCGGACAGTACTCCACACACGTCGTGCACCCCGTGCATTTGTCTTCGATAACGTAGCGGGGCTTTTTGGTTATGGTGACCGTAAAATCTCCTGAATCCCCTTCTACACCGTCGACTTCGGAATAGGTTAAAACCTCTATGTTCGGATGCCGGCCGACCTCGACCAGTTTGGGTGACAAAATTCACATGGAACAGTCATTGGTCGGATAGGTCTTGTCCAGCTGGGCCATATGGCCGCCTATGGCAGGGGATTTTTCGACCAGGTAGACCCTGAAACCGGCCGTTGCCAGATCAAGCGAGGCCTGAATACCGCTGATCCCGCCGCCGACGACCATGACGTCTCCAAAATTGCCTTCTCTCAATCCCTGACACAGCTCTTCGATCTGTTGTTTTTCCACGTTTCTCGTTCCTTATCGGATTCTTTCAAATTGCTTCCTGAATAACCTCTGTAATGTCCTTGACTTCAAGGGACTCACTATCTTCCAGAATCAACCGGCTGTCTTCAAAATGGGTGATGCAATACGGGCAGGCCGTCACCAGCACCTCAGCCCCGACCCCGACGGCTTGTTCTACTCTGAGGTCGGAAAAGCGTTCACCCTTAACCGTTTCCATCCAGATCCTGCCGCCGCCTCCGCCGCAGCAAAGACTCTTTTTGCGCGATTCGGGCATCTCGACCAGTTTTAAACCCGGTATGGTATTCAGCACCTGCCGGGGCTCGTCGTATATGCTGTTATGGCGCCCTAAATAGCACGGATCATGATAGGTGACCTGCCGGTTATATTCCTTCGTGAGGTCAAGCCGGCCCGCATCAATCAGCTCCAAAATAAATTCAGAAATGTGAACGACCTCGAAGTTGACCATGAATTCGGAGTATTCGTTTTTAAAAGTATGGTAGCAGTGGGGAGAAGAAACCAGGATTTTTTTCACGCCGTTTTCGATAAAGGTTTTGATGTTCTCCCGTGCAAGGCGTTTGAACAGGTCCTCATTGCCCGTCTTGCGGATGCTTTCGCCGCAGCAGTTCTCCTTGGTTCCCAGGATTCCATAGTCGATTCCGGCATGGTTAAGGATACTGGCCGTGGCCTTGGCCACTTTCTTCAAGCGTGGATCGTAGCTGAGATAGCAGCCGGGGAAATATAAAATCTCCATTCCCTCGGCAAACGGTTTCACGGAAAGGTCCTTGGCCCAGTCGGCCCGGGCTTGCCGGTCTTCACCCATGGGATTGCCGGTACCCACCAGGTTGGCGCTAACGCTACGCAGCGCTTTGACCGCCTTGGGGAAAATTCCGTATTCCGTGGCCAGCCTGCGCAGGGAAATCCCGGATTCGATCTGTCTAACATCCCGGGGACACTGCTGGGGGCAACTGCCGCAGGTCGTACAGCGCCAGATGTCCTCACTTTCGATATCGGTCATGCCGAAGGTCGCCTGCCGCACGATCTTGCGCATACTGAAGTTTATCAACCGGTTCCACGGGCAGACCGCATCGCATAACCCGCATTGATAGCAGCGGTTGAAGGCCTCGCCACCGTTGGCCTTGATTTCATCGACGATCTCTTTGTAGTCGGCTACCATCTCCACTGTATATACCGCCCCTCTTGTTTCAACCCTTTTTTGCCTTGGACATCCTGGCAACGGCCTCGATGATTTTCTGCAATCCGTGCTTGTCGGCCAATGACGCCAATCCGATCGCCAGCTCTTCCTGAGTGTCCTCTTCCTCGACCTCCTCTTCCCGTTCTTCGAGGACCAGCGCATCGGTGATGCACCACTTAACACACAAAGGCTCGTCTTCGCCTTCGCACATATCGCATTTTAAGGGCAGACCGGAATCGGGCTCCTTGAAATCGTCCCTGGACGGACAGGACGCCCTGCAGAAGGCACATTCGTCGTATTGCTTGCCGTCAATTACATACTTGTCCCTTCCGGCGCATTCGGCGCCTGCTGCCTCACCCGCGTAAACCGGGACATAGATGTCTTCCAGCGGGTGGCGAACAACCCGGATACGGGCCCGCGCCGGGTTGTTGCTGCTGTATTTGGGCAGGGCGTGAAAGGCGGAACAGATCATCTCACAGGCTCGGCAGCCATTGCATTTGTCGGCATCAATTTTTATGGTCTTAATGATTTTCTTTTTCTTTTCACCAGCCACGGCTACACCCCCTTCTCTTTCTCGGCCGAAGTTTCTTTGGAAGGTGTATCTCCATCGTCTGAATAGATCCCTCTCTTTTCAAAGTCTGTGGACACGTAATCCAATCCCAGCTCATCTAAAGATTCCTTGGTAGGAATTCCCTGGTCGTTCCAGCCCTTGAATTGGTAATAGGTATCTAAAAGCTCCTTTTCCAGCTCGGGGAATCGTTTCTTCCAATGGTTCTTGGGAGGCTTATCATCTTTTCTGCGCATGCCTCGTCTTATGTTATTGGCTCTGACCAACGTCCGATAGCGCTTGGCCGCCTGCGTCAGTTTGTCTTCATCCATATCGATACCGGCACCGGCTGCGATAAATTTGGGGTAATTGTGGATATGATACGGCGGCTTCAAAGGGAATGACGACAACCCGGCGCACATGCCGAGGGCGTCATCGATGTAGTGCATCCGTTCTTGCCAGTCGACGATGTCACAGCACATCTCAGGCGTCGGGTAATAGGGGATGGATTTTTCCCCACGCAGTTCCCAGTCCAGAAAATATTGTTTGAATTTTTCATCGGGGACCTGGAACCAATCCTTTACGAACTCTTCCCTTTGCTCCATTTTGGGAAACGGTGCCTGGGGGAACTGCCCTTCGATCTGGGTAATGTTCATCTTCTCGCCGGTCGCATACATCAAAAAATAAATGGGATTGAGCATGGACAGCTTGAGCGGCAGCTGCTCATGTTTTTTAATCGTATTATGCGCATATGTTTCAGCACCCTTGCCGATCTCTTTGGCCGCCCAATAGGTCCCATTGGCCAGAACATCACCAATTCCTTCCCGCCGCACAATGCGGTCAAGCAACCAGTAAAAGCGGCCCTCATTATCGGCGGGCATTCCAGGGAAATCATCGTCAGTCAGGATGCCATTTTCGTACAGCTCGAGCGCAAAAGCCATCACCTGCGGGGTCGAGAAGGCGTCAACACCATACTCCGTGGCGCTTTGAGCGATACCCAACCCGAACTCCAGGTCCGAAAAGGCCGCCATGGTATAGGTCAGCTTCGAGAAGCATTTCATCATGTATGTCGGCTTGCCCGGAGGCGATATGGTTGCCCCGCAAGTCATCGGGCAGTTATAACAGCTGATCAGCCGCGTGCGCATACTGTCCAACGTCTCCATCCACGCGGTGGCGACCTCTTCGTTCCAAAAATCTTTTCTGCGCACGCGTGAATTGCCCCACATGAAGTTCTCGGTGTGCCACTTTTCATCATGGACTTTCATCTCCTGCGGTGAGCCCAACCCGGCCAAGATGGGCATGACCCCGGGAATCGGATTGTCATTGCGGAACTTTATATAGTCGAGCACCTCGTTGCACAGCGCCATGAATTCTGCCGGGCGGGCGATATTGAGATCCCTGGTTCCACGAACGGCGATCGCCTTTACCCTTTTGTCTCCCATCACGGCACCGATGCCCCCCCGGCTGGCACTGGAACGGCCCTGCTCGATGGAGGCATAATAAACCCGGTTTTCGCCGGCCAGGCCGATCGCCGCCACCTGGGCTTTGGGCTCCTTCAACTCCTGGCAGATGAGCGTTGCCGTTTCAACCGCGCCTTTACCCTTAAGATGAGCGGCATCGCGTATTTCCACCTTGTCGTCCTTGATCCACAAATAAACCAGATCGGGGGACTTGCCGCGCAGGATCACTTTATCGTAACCGGCGTATTTCAATTCCGGTGCCCAAAACCCTCCCATCATCGAAAAGGCCATCAATCTTGTCTGGGGGGAGATGGTTGAGACAATGGTGCGATTACAACCCGTGGCCGGCGTGCCGCATAAGAGCCCGGAAGCAAATATGAGCAGATTATCGGGAGAAAAAGGGTCAACTTCTGGAGGAACTCTGTCCCAAATTATTTTGGCGTTGGTGCCTAACCCCCCTAAATAAAGCTCAGTCTCTTTGGGGTCCGTCGCAACTCGTTCAATATTTCCCCGAGTTAGATCAATTTCCAGATTGTACCCTGTCTCTGCGTATCTCATTTTTCACCCTTCTCTAGATTACCTGAATCCATATCTTGATCGTTTTCAAGTCCATCCCTCTCTCCATCAATCGGTGCGAATGATTTTGACGAGCTTGCCCACCCAGCCCAACGGCAGGTAGACCCGGCCGGCATTTCCTCCCGGTCTGACCTCCTTTTCAATGACCTCCTCCCCGAAGACCGTGAGCTTGGCCTTGGGGGACTTTCCGGGACCTTCCGGTTTCCCGCTGATCTTTTTCAGGCCCAATTCTCTTTTCAGGATGACCACATCCTCCCCTATTCGCCCGAACACGTTTATTTTTCCCGTCGTCCCGCATCCTCCGGTGTTCCAGGTTGGCACCGACCGAATTCCCGATGACGGGCAAGTGGCTCAGTAAGGCGAGTGAATTTGTTTATGATTTTACCGATGACCCGTCCCGGCCGGTGCTCGGAGGCGGCGCGAATTTAGCTATAAATTAGTTACAATATAGCTATAAAATACTCTTAGGGGGTTCACCGAAAATTGTCAAGAAAAAAATAAAAAATGGGCCTTGAACATTTTCGACATTCTTCCTTGACCTTTGCGTTGGTTCGGATATTTGTATCCATTGGGTTTCGGGGACCAAAAGTCATATGAAAGCATGTTGATTTGCGCAGTCCCATGAACAGGGGTTACCACCATGTGCGGTTGGTTACCCGGCACGTCCGGTACAAAAATATTTGTAACCGTACACAGGGTTGCAAAGTCCGATGCGCTTCAAACCACCTAATTGTAAGCGTTTACAGGGTGCCGCAAATGCAAGGCGTCAGGCACGCAGACGACCTTTTGTACTTCAAGTGCCCGACAACAAAGCAGATGCGGTGCCCTGTAAACGCTTACAAATATTCGAAAGGACATAACCAATGGTTCCCAGAGAGGAAATAAAATTTAGTCAGAAGTTTGTGGACAGGTTCTTTCGCAAATGGCCTCTATGCCAACCATTTGGTCACAGATGCAAACATGCATTCACAATGGAAGGACACCTTGATGGGAATGGTCAGCACAGGCTCTACTGCAGGAAAACAGATACGGGGAAAGGCTCGTACCCGGTAAGATCTCAGGCAAAATGTCCTATCGGATACTGGTGAGGTTCGGCCGTCCCGACAATTCGTCGGGTCAGGTACAGTCTAACCAATTAATTTCTTGACAGAATTTTCCGCAAAGGTTTATCCTCCCTTCAACCTCAATCCTCCTTTTCCCAAGCAGACCAGATTTCAGGAGCACTGAACAAATGAACAAGGTTTTCCTCATCCAGACCCTGAAAGATTCAAACCATTTGTCCAAATCGGAAGCTGAAAAGATCGTAAACCTGTTTTTCAATAAAATTGCCGGAGCACTGGCACAGGGGGAACGCGTTGAAATCCGGGGCCTTTGTTCCTTTTTCGTAAAAGAATACGGGGCATATACCGGCCGGAACCCCAAAACCGGCGAGAAGGTTAAGATCAAACCGAAAAAATTGCCTTTTTTCAAGGTGGGCAAGGAGCTAAAGGAACGGGTGGATCGTTGAGATTGGAAATGCTGGGTTTATTTGGACATAGCGGTATCCTTAGAATTGAAATATGGAATCAGAATAAATGTCGTGTCACCGGGATTGGTTGAGGATGCCGTAAAAAAATGAGCCATTTTTTCCTGGTCATAATCCTATACCAATGACATGAGAAGGCTATTATCATAGCGTTACTTAGGGAGAAGGTATCATGCCCCATTTGTTCGTCAATCGGGGTAGGTTGCACGGCCTGACAAAAGACAGGGCAGACTTGCGCGCGCAGTTTCGATGGGAGACGATAAATGCCGTTCTATATGTAATTGGCGGAATCGTTTTTATCGTCGGCAGTATTTTTTTCTTTCCGAGGTTTAATGAATACGTGAACATCGGGGCATGGACCTTCTTTACTGGCTCGTTGCTTTATCTTATCGTCACACTGCATGATTTTGCTGAAGTCCGTCGCTATTGGGGGAAAAGCCATCACCACGACCGTGACCATACCCTTGAATATACCGCAGCCGCAAGTTATGTGTGGGGCACGAGCCTGTTCATCTTGGGCAGCGTTTTTTTCCTCTCTTACGTCGGGTGGTTCAAAGCCGGAGCCTGGTGTTTTGTCTTCGGTAGCTTATTGTTCGTTATCGGTGCCTGCATTAACGTCCTTCAAATCGTCAAGTCTGATTCAATCACTACGCTTCAGTTGATGAATCTGACGGCGGTATCTTTTGTGGTCGGGTCGGTTCTTTTCACTGTCGCTTCGGTGCCATACCTTTGGAAGGTTCAGGCCGAATCGGACCGCACAACCCTTTACGCATATCTTGCGTGGCAATATTTGATCGGCAGTTTACTGTTTTTTACGGGCGGAGTGTTCAACTACCGACGGGCTAATCTTATTATGCGTGAACAGATTAATAGACAGAATAAAGACAAGAGAGACGCCGCCTGATAGGACCTGTAGGCGACATTTTCATAGATTTTATTTACTCCAACCTGCCTATTTGGTTCGAATCCTTCATTAATCCAAAATAAAACGGAGATAAGAAGACTGTGCGCCTTTCCCCGTTAAATGTTTTTGGTACGCCCGGAGGGATTCGAAACCCCGGCCTACGGATTTGAAGCCCGGCGCTCTATCCAGCTGAGCTACGGGATTTCTAAGCCTTCGGCATTTTATTTAGTGCAAATTCAATATATTATTTGCAACTCCTCCTCCCCTGCCCTACCGAACAAAATAGCCCAAATACCCGTTGCCAGACCCTCTGAGTTGACACTATGTTGACACTTTCTGGCACCTTAAAATCCCTAAAACTCAATATTAACATAAATATCTTATTTTATAATAAATATTTACTTGCAAGCCTTTTCCTTCGTGGCAGTATGGCGTCAACATCAACCCACAACACGGAGGAACTCTTTGTGTCCTGCACCCGGATAACCCGTTTACAACCGAAAGCCTGACCCTTAATTTTAGTATATGAGAGTGATAAGCATAGAAAAAATCGAAGGTGGCTTTGCCGGGTTCATAGATGACGGTAAGAGTTTTGTTCCCTTCACTGCCCTAAAGGATGAACCTGTAGAGCGGGAACAAGGGTGGCCGAAAACGGATTACCTAAATTATCAAACCTTCGCAGAGATAATCCGTAATTTCGATTCAGAGACAAGGTTCTTGAAAAAACCGTTTTCGATAAAAGCGTTAACATACGACCAACTAAACGAAGCCTATTGTGCTTTGCACAAGCAACATGAACTCTCTCATTAATATAGCTGAATGAGATTCACCCTAAGGGAAAAGAAACAATAGGGCATATGTAGCTACAAGGTGAAAATCTGGCGCGAATCGTCTGCTATCGAACGTTATCGCAAATTATCGCCTGATTCCTTGAAAAAAGGCACCCGGAAGGCACATAAAGACGATTACGGTCAATCTGATTGGAATTCAAAGAAAGAACCTGCCTCAAAAAGCAAGATAAAGGCCGAGGTAATAGGAGAAGTGGTTGGTCGCGTTGTTTTTCAGTCCACTGCCTGCCGAGAAAAGGAGTTGAACATTACCAATCAATGGGAGGCCACCCCCAAAATTAAAACCACTGCTGGCATCGCCATCGTCTGTATCTGTCGTCTGATAAAAAAGTTCTCCGCCAAGATAAAAACTCTCGGAAAATGCGTATTGCAGCAAGATACCAGTTAACCAATAATTTTTGTTTCCTGTACCTGGATTAATCCAATATCCGCCCCCTCCATATGTGGTCCATTTGTGAAAGTCTTTCTGAAGCCAGATCGGTAAAAAGTATTTCGCCTGACTGCTGCCAAGTCCCTTTTCGGAATCACCTGTAGGTATCTCGATGAGCGGAAAGACTCCGATCATCGGCATAACGTCGGTTTCATGAACAAGGCGGTATTTTATCCCAATTTCTGTGTCACCGTAACCGAAATTGGAAGGTCCATCCTTAGGGTTATCGTAGGCCAAGGGGGCAATTAGGTGCACCATGCCATCCGGCAGGATGCCATAGTTAAATTCCACCGCAGGTCCCACCCCACTTTTTCCGGCTGCGTCACGCGTACCAGACGAAAAAAGGTATATTTCACTTTGGTGATAGTCGATTGGGACGGGGTCATCGGTGAGAAATGGCGGTCCGGCTAATGCAGCGGCATTTAGAACAAACCATAGCAGCGCAACCAAATAAGCCTTTTTCATGAATTTCTTCTATGGCAACATTAAATGGTTTTGATGTTATAAACAGGTTATAAGCCGGACTGAAGGGTCTTAAAATGAGGGATTCAAGTTGACACTATGTTGACACCAAAAATTAAAGCCCCCACTAAATTTCTTGCGAGGGCCTTAAACTATTGTTATATCTCTTTAAACTGGTACGCCCGGAGGGATTCGAACCCCCGGCCTACGGATTCGAAGTCCGGCGCTCTATCCAGCTGAGCTACGGGCGCTTTGCAGAGGCTTTTTGATAAGATTTTATGGGGTGAGTGATGGGACTTGAACCCACGACAACCAGGGCCACAACCTGGGGCTCTACCACCTGAGCTACACCCACCATATCTAAGTCTTACCCATTTATCAGAACCTATTCGGCATTTCAAGCGTAATCTTATCGAGATCTTCACAAGGTGTTGGCGCATAAAATCGGGGCAATTCCTACCATCGACCGACTCTCCTGTCGGTGCATATCCATGCCCCCTGACCGTCTGTCCGCGCTCTGAACAAACTGGGTATTGACGATGCAAGGCCAGCGAACTATAGAACACCTCAGGGATTCATACATGAAAGGATGCGGCACGTGACCGGATTTCAAAAGTTTGTCATCAGGGCCATCCTCGGTCTGGGATTTGCTGCCGTCGCCACCCGCATGTTCTATGGCCGGGTCGACATCGGTTACATCGTCGGCCTTGCGGTGATCCTGGTGGGGCTGGCCTATTTCGCCGAATATCTGCGTCATCGTAAAAATCGCTGATATCGACCGCCAATCGATATCGGTTTTACGCAATCCCGCTAAGGCTCGGCAATTGAACATTAATGAGCACGACGGTGCTGTATATTTCATTATACAGAAGACTTATCGCGGTGTATTGCGAACCCGGGAGCTGGACCATTGAAGCAGATCATACTCGGCACGGCCGGTCACATCGATCACGGCAAGACCTCATTGATCAAAGCCGTCACCGGCACCGACACCGACCGTCTGAAGGAAGAGAAAGAGCGCGGGATCACCATCGAGTTGGGCTTCGCCTCCCTGGACCTGCCGAACGGTCAGCATGTCGGCATTGTGGACGTCCCCGGCCATGAAAAATTCGTCAAAAACATGGTGGCCGGCGCCACCGGTATCGATATCGTGGTCATGGTCATCGCCGCCGACGAAGGCGTCATGCCGCAAACCCGGGAGCACATGGAAATCTGCACCCTGCTGGGCATCAAACACGGGTTTGTGGCGCTGACCAAAATCGATATGGTCGATGAAGAATGGCTTGAGCTGGCCATGGAAGATGTCCGGGACTTTACGGCCGGTACGTTTCTGGAGAATACCCCGATCGTGCCGGTTTCCGCTGTGAAAGAAAAGGGCCTGCAGGAGTTCACCCGTGTTCTGGAAACTATCTGCAACCAGTTGCCTGATCGCGGTATGTCGAGCCTGTTCCGGCTGCCGGTCGACCGGGTGTTCACCATGAAGGGTTTCGGCACCGTGATCACCGGTTCCCTGATCTCCGGTCGGGTGCAGGTCGGCGACACCGTCATGATTTACCCGTCGATGATCACCTCCAAGGTACGCGGGATTCAAGTCCACAACCAGGGCGTCAATATGGCCGAAGCCGGCCAGCGAACCGCCATCAATTTCCAAGGACTCGAAAAAGCCGCCATCAAGCGCGGGGAAATGCTGGCATTGCCGGGAACCCTCAAACCAAGCTTCATGGTCGACCTGCAGCTGCAGTATCTGGCCAGCAACAAAAAGCCGATCAAAAATCGCACCCGGGTCAGATTTCACACCGGAACCAGCGAGATTCTGGGCAACCTGGTGCTGCTCGACCGCGAAGAGCTCCCGCCGGCAGAAAAAGCGGCGATACAACTGCGTCTGGATGAACCGGTCTGTCTGGTCAAGGACGACCGCTTCGTCATCCGGAGTTATTCGCCGGTGAGGACCATCGGCGGCGGGCAGGTGCTCAATCCGATTCCTCCAAAACACAAGCGCTTCAAGGCCGATGTCGTTGAGGGATTGCAGTCCATCGCCGAACGATCGGCGGAAGATCTGATCGCTTATAATATCGACCAGACCGGCTTCGCCGGGGCTTCTTTTTCCGATCTCGTTTTGATGACTAATATCTCCGAAAAATCTCTCGATCAGCAACTGCAGGCCCTGCTGAGCCGTAAAACCGCGCTGCTCGTGGATCGAGACAGCCGCATCTTCATGCACACCAGCAGCTTTCAGCAACTCAAGCAAGACCTGACCGGACATCTCGAGCGGTATCATAAAACCAATCCGCTCAAGGCCGGCATGCCCAAGGAAGAACTGAAGACCAAGCTGCCGCCGAACCTGAGTCCCAAGCTGTTCAACCTACTGATAAATCAGATGCTCAAAGACGGCGAGATTAGCGTGGTGGAAGACACCGTGCATCTGGCCTCGCACACGGTTGCCCTCGGCGCCGACCAGGAAGACATCCGGGATAAGATCATCAAAACCTACAGGGAAAGCGGCCTTCAGCCCCCCTACTTCAAGGAGCTCGGCAAGCAGTTGACCGCCGACCCGGCGCGCGCCCGGGATGTGCTAAACCTGCTGGTGAAAGAAGGCCGACTCGTCAAAGTAAAAGAGGATCTTTTTTTCGACACCGATGCCGTCACCCGTCTGAAGCAACGACTGGTCGAATTCCTGACGGTCCACGGGGAAATCTCAACCCCTCAGTTCAAGGAGATGACCGCCGCCTCCCGCAAGTACGTCATTCCGTTGATCGAATTCTTCGATGCCCAGAATTTTACAATCCGCATCGGCGACATCCGCAAACTGCGCAAGAGCACTTAGATTAACGAAATCCGCATCAGACGATACAATCGATAAAAGCAGCCGCTACGGCGTCGAGAAGCAGCATGCCGCGAGGCGTCAAGCGGCAGTGGCCGTCGGTTGTCGTCAGCAATCCCTCCTTTTCGAAAGCCGCCGACTTGGTACCGAAATGCTCCATGAAACCGATCCCGAACCGATCGTTAAAAGCGGACATGTCGATCCCGTCTATGAGGCGCAGACCGAGGTATACCGCTTCAGTCATCATCATTTTTCGGGTCAGGGTTTCGCTTTCCTCGATCGGCAATCGACCATTATCCAATTGCCTTATGTAACGGTCTACATCCGCACAATTCCAAAATCGTTTGGGCTCGAAGAACGAATGGGCCGAGGGGCCCAACCCGAGGTAGGGTAAAAAAGACCAGTACTTGTAGTTGTGGCGCGAGCGTCGATCGCGGGATCGGGCAAAGTTGGCGGTCTCATACTGCTCGAAGCCCCCTCTTTCCAATACCTCGAGAGCCTGAAGGTATAGCTCTGCAACCCGGTCTTCGCCGACAGCCAGGAATTTTCCGCGCCTCAAGTCACCTTCCAGGGCGGTGCCGGGTTCGTAAGTGAGACTGTAACAGGAAAGATGTGAGAGGTCGCAGTCAAGTGCCCTTAGCAGGTCGAGCTTCCAGGTGTCCGGCGTCTGACCGGGAATGCCGTATATGAGGTCGATGCCGATATTGTCGAAGCCGGCCGCGTGCGACCATGCCAGAACCCTCTCGGCCTCGATCGCGCTGTGGATTCGCCCCAGAAACGACAGGTTCCGATCCTGGAAGGACTGGACCCCGACGTTGAGTCGATTGGCACCTGCCTGGCGAAGCCGTTGCAATGAATCGAAGTCGACCGTTCCTGGATTGACCTCGACTGTAACCTCGGTATCCGGCAGAAAAGGAAAAACCCGGCGGGCCGCAGTGATGATTTCTTCTACTGCGCATACCCCTAATGCGGACGGCGTGCCACCGCCAAGATAAAGCGTGTCGAAGGTCAGGGCGGGTTGCAAGGCTGCGGCAAGCCGCATTTCCTTCTGCAAGCCTTTCAGAAAGCCGGGCTGTAGAGAAGGATCGGTGACGGAGAAAAAATCACAGTACCTGCATTTTTTTCGACAAAAGGGAATGTGAATGTAGAGGCCTGCCGCACCGGCCGTCTTAGGGCTGAACATCTTTATGGTTTCCATCCACCCAGAAGGTGCATGTGCAGATGAAAAATTCGCTGGCCGCCACCCCACTCCACGTTGAACACCAATTTGTATCCGGAGGCGTCTATTTCCCGCTTCCTGGCCACGTCCCGTCCTACCGCCAGCATATGCGCCACAAGGCCTTGGTCCGCATCGGTCATGTCGTTGATGCTGCGGATGTGCCGGCGCGGTACGATCAGATCATGGACCGGGGCATGGGGATTGATATCTTTGAAAACAACCAGTTGAGCGTCCTCGAATACAAGACGGGTATCGGTCTTGCCGTTAACGATGTTGCAGAAGATGCACTCTTTTTCCATGACCTTCCTCCGGGGCAAACGGTTTAGCTGTTCGTTCACATCGCTCTTCCCGCCCTAACCAACCGGCAGCCGGCGATGCGCAGTCTTGTAGCCGGACCTTTGGCGTTTTGTCAACTGGATGACTGTCGTGCGGGTTACCGGCCGGCTGGCCCCTCTGCAATGCCCGCGTTGACCACAGAATTCATTTTCCACTGCCCCTTCAATGTGGGGGTCGTCAGCGCATGCCGCAGCTCTTTTAGGAATCGGGACCGCGGAATTTCGGAGGCACCAAAGCGCTTCAGGTGGGCTGTGGTCACCTGGCAATCGATGAAGTCGAAGGACAGGGTCTCGAGGTAACGCACAAGGGCTACCAGGGCTATGCTGGAGGCGTTGTCGACCCGTGAAAACATCGATTCTCCAAAAAAACACCGCCCCAGAGAAACGCCGTACAGCCCGCCGACCAGCCGTCCGTCCTTCCATGTTTCCACCGAGTGGGCATAGCCGGAAAGGTGCAGACGGCAATAGGCATCGTGAATGCCGTCGACAATCCAGGTCCCCTCGCGATTCTGCAAGCGGGTCTGGGCGCAGGCGGTGATCACCTCCTCGAAGGCCCTGTCGAGTGTGACTGTAAACACCTTTTTATTAAAAATCTTTTTCAGGGTTCTGGAAACGTGAAGCGTGCTCGGATAGAGGATGAGTCGCGGGTCGGGCGACCACCAGAGGATCGGCTCGTCTTCAGAGTACCACGGAAAGATCCCCATACGGTAGGCGCACAGCAGGCGCTCTTGGCTCAAGTCGCCACCAACGGCCAGCAGGCCTTCGGGGGTTGCGAAGTGGGGTGGGGGAAAGGCGACTTTATCGGAAAGAAGAAATACCGGCATAACGACGCTTGGGGCTCACGAAAAAATAAGTTTGCGATTTTGGACGTTTTTGTGTGAGCCCTTTGTTCGCGGTGCTTCAGCCAGGGTTTGGTGAATCTGGTTTCAGGCCGGCGGTCAGCCCGCCGGCCCTGCACTCGGATTGTCGGTTCCCGCTAACGCCATCAGCGGATTCGATCATGCAAATTCAAGCTGGTCGTCTTTGAGATCGACGGTGATGACCCCGCCCTTGGTCAACCGTCCAAACAGAATCTCATCGGAGAGCCGGTCCTTGATATCGGTCTGAATCAGGCGGCCCAAGGGACGAGCACCGTATGACGGATCGTGGCCTTTCTTCGCCAGCCAGGTACGGACCTCCGGTGTGATGGTCAGAAACACTTTGCGGGCAGACAGCTGATCGTTCAGTTCATTGATGAATTTATCGACGATCAGCTCCATGATGTCGATGGTCAAGGAGTGGAAGGAGATGGTGGCATCCAGACGGTTTCTGAATTCCGGGCTGAAAAAGCCTTCGATCGCCTTTTGCCCCTTGTGCTCGGCATCCTTATGGCCGTCGCCGAATCCGATGGAGCGGTTGCTCATTTCACGCGAACCGGCATTGGAGGTCATAATAAGGAGGACGTTCCGGAAATCTGCTTTTTTGCCGTTGTTGTCGGTCAGGGTCGCGTGGTCCATCACCTGCAGCAGAATGTTGAACAGGTCCGGATGTGCCTTTTCGATCTCATCGAGCAGCAGAACGCTGTAAGGGTGTTTTCGGATCCCGTCGGTCAACAGACCGCCCTGGTCAAAACCGATGTATCCCGGAGGGGCACCGATCAGGCGTGCCACAGTATGTTTTTCCATGTACTCGCTCATGTCGAAACGCAGGAACTCGACACCCAGGATGCGGGACAACTGTCGCGACACCTCGGTCTTGCCGACACCGGTCGGACCGGTGAAAAGAAAGGAGCCGACCGGTTTTCCCGGGGCGCCCAGACCGGCACGCGTCCGTTTGATGGCCGTCACCAATGATTGGATCGCTTCGTCCTGGCCGAAAACGACCTCTTTTAGTTCCTTGTCGAGGTTTTCGAGCTTGATACGGTCCGAGGTCGAAACGCTGCGGGTGGGGATGCGCGCCATTTTGGCGATAATTTTTTCGATGTCCGCCGGATTGATGTTTTTGCGGCGCGGAGAACCGGTAAGCCGGATGAAGGCCCCGGCTTCGTCGATAACGTCTATGGCTTTATCCGGCAGATAACGGTCGTTCAGAAATTTCGCGCTCAGCTCCGCAGCCGACTTCAACGCCGAATCGGTGTACACGATACCGTGATGTTCTTCGTAGCGGGACTTGAGGCCTTTGAGGATCAGAATCGTTTCCTTGATCGGCGGTTCGGTTATTTCGATTTTTTCGAAACGGCGCGACAGGGCACGATCTTTTTCGAAATGATTTTTGTACTCTTCATAGGTGGTCGAACCGATACAGCGGATGTCGCCGGTGGCCAGTACCGGTTTCAAAATGTTGGACGCATCCATGGATCCGCTGCTGGTCGCCCCGGCGCCCACGATGGTGTGAATTTCGTCTATGAACAGAATCGCATTGGGCATCCGCTGCAGCGCCTGGATGACGCCCTTGAGGCGCTGCTCGAAATCGCCGCGAAATTTGGTGCCCGCCAGCATGCCGCCCAGATCGAGGGAGAAAATCCGCACGTCCTTGAGGATTTCGGGTACCTCGCCTGAATTGATTTTCTGTGCCAGACCCTCTGCCATGGCCGTTTTGCCGACACCGGGGTCCCCAACGAAGACCGGATTGTTTTTGCGCCTGCGGCAAAGGACCTGCATGGTGCGTTCGGTCTCGATCTCACGGCCGATCAGTGGGTCCAGCTTCCCATCAGCGGCCATTTTGACCAAGTCTACCGTGAACATCGAAAGCGGATCCCCCTTTTTCGACTTGTCGCGCCGATCGGTGGGTGCGAAACCCTCCTGCTCTGCATCGTATGGGGACTTCGACACATCATGGGAAATAAAATTCAAAACATCCAGGCGGGTAATGCCTTCGTGCTGAAGTATGAAGGCAGCATGGGAATCTTTTTCAAGAAAAATGGAGGCCAGGATGTCGCTGACTTCAACCTCCTGCTTTTCGGCCGATCTGACGTGATTGACCGCTCGTTGGATCACCCTCTGAAAAGCAATGGTTTGTTGAAGCACGTATTCGGTGCCGTCGGCAACCCGTTCCAGTTTTTCGTTGAAAAATTCCTCCAGGGCCTTGTTCATGTTCTCAATGTTGCCGCCACAGTTTTCGATTATTTCGATGCCGACGCTGTCGTACAGAATGGCGAAGAGGATGTGTTCGACACACACATACTCGTGACGCCGCTTTTTCGCTTCCCGCACGGCTAGGCCCAAGGTTACGCTGAGTTCCTTGCTTATCATCTTTTATTCTCTCTCCATGGTGCTTTTGAGCGGAAAACCATGTTCCCTTGCCAGGGCATGAACGGTATCCACTTTGGTTTCTGCAACTTCAAAGGAAAAAACGCCGCAAAGTCCGGCGCCCGCATGATGGACATTGAGCATGATTCGTGTGGCCTCTTCCGTCGACTTGTTGAAGACAGACCTGAGGACCTCCACGACAAAATCCATCGTTGTGTAATCGTCATTGAGGAGCAACACCCGATACAAAGGCGGTTCAGTAAGGTCCGTTTCCGTTTCTGAAGCGATGTCCCCTTCGAATTCAGGATTGTACTCGCTCATGTGTATTCCCTCAAAAAAACGTATTACCCCGGGAAACGAACGGCCATCGGAAAGGGGTTTTTTTGCGGAAAGCCGGATATCGGTAATGCGCCGCGCGGTGAAAGTTGTTGAACCGTTCGATGATGCCGTTTAAATCTGGGGTACCGATAAACTGTTGGTATTGAACTCTCAGTTCACGAACCCTGGCGGCAGACAAGCCCCGGGGAAATCATCATTAAATCCGGCTTTGCCCCAAAACTGGCGCAAATCCCAAACGCCTTCGCACCATTAATTTTCAATATAAGCACTTGGCTTGAACCTTGTAAAGGGTTGCGCTCAAAAACCTTGTCTTTATCCGGAAAGACACCCGAATATATTTATGATACCAAAATCAAGGCGGGGAGTCCACCGGCAATTCTTTGCGTAAACAGCCGCCGACAGCCGCTGTATGCTGAAGGCCTCCCTCCGATTACTGCCCTCGACCGATCCCTATCTACCGCAGCATTTTTTGTATTTCTTGCCGCTGCCGCAGGGGCAAGGAGCGTTGCGACCAATTTTTTTATCGGCCCGTTTTACCGGTTTCTTTTTTTGCGGTTCGCCTGACCCCGAATAGGTCAGCTGTTGTTCCCGCGGCCGTTGAATCTCTTTCATTTCCTGGGGTTCGGCAAGCTGAATCCGGAAAAGGATCCCGAGAGTTTCTTCTTTTATTCTCGCGATCATCTCCTGAAACATCTCGAACCCTTCTTTCTTGTATACCAGCAGCGGATTCTGCTGGGCATAGCCCCGCAGACCGATCCCCTCCTTGAGGTGGTCCATGGACAGCAGATGATCCTTCCAGAGATTGTCCACGTTCTGGAGCATGACGATGCGCTCGAGTTGGCGGAAATCCTCCGACCCGATGACTTTTTCCTTTTCCTCATAGATCCCGACGGCTTCGTCGTTGATCAACTGGGATAGACCCTCCTGGGTAAGCCCATCGAGTGTATCGCCCTCTAAGGTTGGCAGACGGAAGTTAAACTGTTTGAACACGGCTTCGTTGAGACCTTTGAAATCCCACTCCTCGGCCGGTGCCCGTTCGTCGGCAAAAGCGCCGGCAATCTCCTCCGACTTTTCCTCGATGATTTCCAGAATGGATGACTTCAGGTCTTTTCCGAAGAGCGCCTCGCGCCGCTGGCGGTAAATCACCTCGCGCTGCTGGTTCATGACATCATCGTATTCCAGCAACTGTTTGCGGATTTCGAAGTTGTGGCCCTCCACCTTCGATTGGGCGTTTTCGATCGCCCTGCTGATCAGGCCGTGTTCGATCGGTTCGCCTTCCTGCATGCCGAGGCGGTCCATGATGCCGGTGATCCGCTCACCACCGAAAATCCGCAGCAGGTCGTCTTCCAGGGAAAGATAAAACCGTGAAGAGCCGGGATCACCCTGGCGGCCGGAACGCCCTCGGAGCTGATTGTCGATCCGGCGGCTCTCATGTCTTTCGGTACCGAGGATGTGCAAACCACCCAGCTCCGTCACCCCCTCGCCGAGAACGATGTCGGTGCCGCGCCCGGCCATGTTGGTGGATATGGTCACCGCCCCCTTCTGACCGGCCATGGCGATGATCTCGGCCTCCTTTTCGTGAATCTTGGCATTGAGCACCGTGTGCTTGATGCCTTTTTTCTTCAAGCTGTCACTGACCTGCTCGGACACATCGATCGAAATGGTGCCCACCAAAACGGGCTGTCCCTTGCGATGAAGTTCGACGATTTCGTCGATGGCCGCATTGTACTTCTCACGGCGCGTCTTGTAGATGACGTCCGAGGAGTCCTTGCGGACCATCGGCTTGTCGGTCGGAATGACCATGACCTCGAGAGAGTAAATCTTTTTGAATTCGACCGCCTCGGTGTCGGCGGTACCGGTCATGCCGGCCAGTTTGTCGTACATTCGAAAGTAGTTCTGGAAGGTCACCGTGGCGAGGGTCTGGTTTTCGTTTTCGATCTTGACGCCTTCCCTGGCCTCTAATGCCTGATGCAGCCCTTCACTGTAACGCCTTCCCGGCATGAGTCGACCGGTGAACTCGTCGACGATGATTACCTCGCCGTTTTTTACAATGTAGTCGACATCGCGCTTGAACAGGGTGTGGGCCTTGAGCCCTTGGTTTACGTGGTGCAGCAGTTCGATGTGCTTGGGGTCGTAGATGTTGTCGACCTGCAGCAGTTTCTCGGCCCTGGCCACCCCTTCCTCTGTCAGAACGACGGTGCGGGCCTTTTCGTCGATCGAGTAGTCGCTCTCCTTTTTGAGGCGCGGAATGATGTTGTTGACCTGGTAGTACAAATCGGTCGACCGTTCGGCCGGCCCGGAAATGATCAACGGCGTTCGGGCTTCATCGATCAGGATGCTGTCGACTTCGTCGACGATAGCGTAGTGAAGTTCTCTTTGCACCAGGCTCTGGCGATCGAACTTCATGTTGTCCCGCAGGTAGTCGAAACCAAACTCGTTGTTGGTGCCGTAAGTGATGTCCGCCTCATAGGCCTTTTTTCGCTCGGCATCATCCAGGCCGTGAACGATGGTCCCGACCGTCAGGTCCAGAAATGTGTAGATGGTTCCCATCCATCGGGTATCGCGGCCGGCCAGATAGTCGTTCACCGTAATGATGTGAACACCCTTGCCGGTCAGGGCGTTCAGATAGGCCGGCAGGGTCGCCACCAGCGTTTTCCCCTCACCGGTCTTCATTTCGGCGATCTTGCCCTGATGTAAAACGATGCCGCCGAGCAACTGCACATCGAAGTGGCGCATGTTGAGCGTACGCCGCGACACCTCCCTGACCACAGCAAAGGCCTCCGGCAACAGGTCATCCAGCGGTTCGCCGTTATTCAGGCGTTCTTTGAATTTGGCGGTATGACCCTTTAACTGGTCGTCGCTCATCACCATCAGATCGGTCTCGAGGGCATTGATCTGTTCTATGATCGGCTGGAGCTTCTTTAACTCCCGCTCGTTTTTGCTGCCGAAAACTTTGGTAAGAAAACTTGAAAGCATGATGGCTTAAACCTCCCGGGAAAAAAGACAAACGTCAAAGCTGACCGAAGGGGGTGATTATAGCACATGGACCTGTGGTCTCAACCTTAAAACGTCAATTAATCAGGATCCGGGGACGAAACCACCAGGGGCCACTGGAAGGCACTGCTAGAGGCGTAAAAGGAGAAGGCTCGAATGGGCCGCCACTCTGCCGGTGGCAGAGGCTATCGGACATCGATCAGGGGCTGCTGTTGTCGTGTTGTTTATGAAGTGTCTCGACTACCTTGAGCAACGCAATTGAATGCCTTGACCGGAAAATTAGGGCGCGGAACTAGTTGAGGATGTACTTGTTCGGGTTGACCGGAATGCCGTTCAGGTGGACTTCATAGTGCACATGCGGTCCCGTGCTTCTGCCGGTGTTGCCCATCAAACCGATCGTGTCGCCCCTCTTGACCGGCGTGCCGCGTTTGACCATCACTTTTTCGAGGTGGCCGTAACGGGTCACCATACCGTGGCCGTGGTCGACCACAACTGCATTGCCCAGAAGTCCTTTAGGTCCGGCAAAGGCAACCATCCCATCGGCAGTGGCGGTAATCGGGGTTCCCTTGCGATTGGCGATGTCAAAGCCTTTGTGAAATTCCCGGCGCCCGGTGAAAGGGGATATCCGGTAACCAAAACTGGAGGTCGTCCATCCCGGACAGGGTCGCACGGCCGGGGTTGAGGCCAGCAGATTCTGCTGTTCCTGAAGACGTTTCAGCAAAGTATCGAAATTCTGGTCCTGATTGTGGGTGGCGAGGTGCAACTGACCGACCTGTTCGTGCATTTCCCTTAAGAGGCTGTTGTGTTTCTGGGTCAACGGGATTTGGGTGTCGAGGTCCTCGGGGATCGAACCACCGATGCCAAACAGGTTGTCCTGTTCTTCCGGGCTTTCGATGTTGGCAATAATGCGGATTTTTTTCTCGAAATCGTTGAGTGCGACCAGTTTGGTCTTAAGGGTCGAAATTTCTTCAGCAAATTCCTGAATTTGCTCGCGCTGGCGCATGATTTCATCGGTCTGGTTAGTGAGCTGAAAAGTGGTATCAATCGCGGTAACGGCTGATATCTTCAGACGATAATAATCGTAACCCAGAGCGGTGACGGCAATCAGGCAGCCGGCAATGAACACTCTTAGAAACATGGCAGAAATCGTGAACTGCTTGGCTGAAACTCCGGAATTACTCAGGATAACCAGGGAGATTTTTTTTCGCATGGCAACTATTTCCTATAATAATGACAATATGTTATCTTGATATCCGTGAATTCCAGGTGACGCTAACCTCGCAGCCCTCATTATCGGGCATCCCACCTCAAAAGTTTGGTAAACCGTTTAATCCGTTGTTTCCTGATAGTAGTATCGGCCATCGACAACCGTTGCTTTAATAAAAAAAACGCCTTTGGGACAAATACCCAAAGGCGCATGAAATCTGACTTTGGCAACCTGGCAATCTTGGCCTCACGGCTTTAGACCCATGGTTTTGCGTCGCCGCCTTTCGGTGACTTTGCCCTTGCATTTTTTTGATTATCTAAATCCTACCCTAAACCTCGCTGCCTGTCAAGAAAATTGTCAGGAGTGAACTCGAAAAGCTTTGCCAGTCATAGGCGCGCACGCATTGGGACCTGTAGACCGCGTTCAACAAATGTTTCAGGTGTAATTGGTTTGCAAGTCACGGGGAAGGCCGGTCGCCTCCCCCTGTGAACTGTCATTCTGTCTTCAGGCAATTCCCAGTCGGAATTTGAGGGATTTGAGAGTATTTTGCATGAGCATGGTAATGGTCATCGGTCCGACACCACCCGGAACCGGCGTGATCCAACCGGCAATCTCCTTGGCCGCATCGAAGTCGACATCACCCTTCAGGATCGCAATTTTTTTGCCGGTTTTCTCGCTGACCTTTTCGCCCACACGGTTGACGCCGACGTCAATAACGCAAGCCCCCGGCTTGATCCACTCCGGTTTCACTAGGCCGGGAACACCGGCGGCCACGATCAGAATGTCGGCCCGCTTGCAATGCGCGGCGAGATCCTTTGTGCGGGTGTGAACCACGGTAACCGTCGAATTGGCGCCGGGGCCCTTCTGCACCATCATGTTGGCGATCGGTTTGCCGACGATGTTGGAGCGTCCGACCACCACGACCTCGGCGCCGCTGGTTTCCACGCCGGCGCGGACGATCATTTCCTGGATACCGGCCGGTGTGCACGGTGGAAACTTGACCTCGCTGCCGCCGATCATCAGGCGCCCCACGTTGACCGGATGGAAACCGTCAACGTCCTTATCCGGATCGATGGCATTGAGGACTTTTTTTTCATTGATGTGTTTGGGGAGCGGCAGCTGGACGAGAATGCCGTTGATCGAATCATCCTTGTTGTACTTGTCGATCAACGCCAGCAGGTCCGCTTCGGAAATATCCGGTGGTTGGCTGTCCTGGATCTCCTTGAAGCCGACGCGGTGAGCGGTCTTGATCTTGAGAGTCACGTAAGAGATGGAGGCCGGATTTTCTCCCACGAGAATCGTGACAAGCCCGGGAACCACGCCGTGCTTTGCTTTGATTTGGGCAACCTCTGCCGTGATTTCCTCCAGGATTTCTTCTCGGATTTCCGTGCCTTTGATGAGCTTTGCCGACATCGTCAACCTCCTTTTTAAGTGTGTTTCCAAGTAAGCGGGTGGGACCGTATGATTTCCGGTCTCTCCTATTTCAATACACGACCGATGTCAAGAACCTCCTGGCGCAACCTATTGCGATTACAGTCCCACCGAAAACCGATGCCAACCGCTCCTGCCGGCAACGGCAACAGCATGAGCCCTCCAACTACAACGGATAGGGAACCTGCATCAATCCAGCCGTTTCAGGAAAGCCAAGCATGACGTTCATGTTCTGAACTGCCTGGCCGGCCGCTCCCTTGACCAGGTTGTCTATGACCGACAAGAGAATCAGGCGGTTGTTGCGCCCATCGAAGACAAGGCAGATGTCACAAAAGTTCGTCCCGCGTACATTGAGGGTGTCCGGCGGTTGGCCGTCGACACGAAGACGCACGAAAGGCCGTTCGCGGTAAAATTCCTTCAGGCATCGCGCGATGTCCCCGCGTTCGACGCCGGCGACCGGGTTGGCGTAGATGGTTGTCTGCATGCCGCGTGACATCGGCACGAGGTGCGGTACAAACGTCAGCGTCACCGCCTGGCCGGCCTCCCGGCCGAGAACCTCCTCCATTTCGGGAGTATGCCGGTGACCGTCAACTTTGTAAGCTTTGAACGATTCGCTCACCGCGCAATAAAGTGTGGTCAGAGACGGTGAGCGTCCGGCACCGCTCACACCGGATTTGGCGTCTGCAATAAGGGTTTTCAGATCCAGCAGCCTGGCCCGAACAAGCGGTACGAGCGGCAGCAGTACGCTGGTGGGATAACAGCCGGGATTGCCCACGAGGGCGGCCGTCCGAATCTCGTCCCGATAAATTTCGGTTAAGCCGTAAACACTGCTGATCAAAAGGTTTTTAGCCGTGTGGGGCTGATAGTGCGCCTCGTATCGCGCGGCATCCCGAAACCTGAAATCGGCCGAGAGGTCGATCACTCGCTTGCCCTGGTCGATGAGCCCGGGTACGATTTCCATCGGCAGCTTGTGGGGCAGGGCCGTGAAAACCACATCCGCCTGTTCACAGACCCGACGGCTGTCGAAGGCCTCGCACCTCAATTTCACGACTCCGGACATGGCCGGATAGACGCTTTCAAAGCTCTGGCCGGCATATTTTCGGGATGTCAGAACGGTCAACTCGATGTGCGGATGACCGGCAAGCAAGCGCACCAACTCGGCGCCCGCATATCCCGTCGCACCCACCACAGCCACTCGGGTCATTTCTCCTCCTCTGTGTCGCCCAGAATCCTCTTCCGGTCGATGCGCACAAAATCGAACCGATTTTTTCTATGAAAATCCAATCCTTCCTAACAGAGATGAAAATCGATTGCAAGGAGGCAGAACAACCTGAATAGGAATGGGTAGGGGTGTTTTCTCGAATCATTGCGGCGAGTAGAAAAGGCCTATGATTTTTTAAAATCGGCCACTTGACAGGCAATAAATGGTGCTTAGCATTTAGCCATGAAATGTTTCATAACTTATTAATTTAATAATAAATACTAAATTAGGAGGACTTGGGAGAAATGAAGATCAAACCAATGAACGACAGGGTGCTGGTTCTCAGGGTCGAAGAAGAGCAGAAAACAGCCGGCGGCATCATCATACCGGATTCCGCCAAGGAGAAACCGCAGGAAGGCAAGGTGATCGCTGTCGGCTCCGGCAAGGTCGGGGAGGACGGCAAGCGCGTGGCGCCGGAGGTCAAGGCAGGCGACCGGATCCTGTTCTCGAAATACGCCGGTACGGATATAAAACTCGACGGCATCGAGCATGTCTTCATGAAAGAAGACGACATCCTGGGCGTCTTGGAATAATTCGATACGAAAATGGAGGAAAAGAAAAATGCCTGCGAAAATGATTGCTTTTGGACCTTCGGCCAGACAGCGTATGCTCAAGGGTGTCAACACCCTGGCAGATGCCGTTAAAGTGACGCTCGGCCCCAAGGGGCGAAATGTGGTCCTTGAAAAATCCTTCGGCTCTCCCACGATCACGAAGGACGGTGTCACCGTGGCCAAGGAAATCGACCTGAAAGAAAAGTTCGAAAATATGGGCGCCCAGATGGTCAAAGAAGTGGCCAGCAAAACCAGCGACATGGCCGGTGACGGCACCACCACCGCAACGGTCCTGGCCCAGGCCATTTGCAGCGAAGGCCAGAAACTGGTGGCGGCCGGTGCCAACCCGATGGCGCTCAAAAGGGGTATCGACCGGGGCGTGGTCGCCGTGGTGGAGGCCTTGAAAAAACAGTCCAAACCGACCAAGGACAAAAACGAAATCACGCAGGTCGGTACCATTTCAGCCAACAACGATCAGATGATCGGCAATCTGATTTCCGAAGCCATGGAAAAGGTCGGCAAGGAAGGCGTCATAACGGTAGAGGAAGCCAAGGCCATGGAGACGACCCTCGAGGTGGTGGAAGGGATGCAGTTTGACCGCGGGTATATTTCACCCTACTTCGTCACCCAACCCGAGAAAATGACTGCTACCCTGACCGATGCCTACATCCTGTTGCACGAAAAGAAAATCAGCAACATGAAAGATTTGGTCCCGCTGCTGGAATCGGTTGCGCGCGAGGGCAAACCGCTGCTGATCATCGCCGAGGACATCGAGGGTGAAGCCTTGGCCACGCTGATCGTAAACCGTCTGCGCGGCACCCTTCAGGTGGCGGCAGTCAAAGCCCCGGGCTTCGGTGACCGGCGCAAGGCCATGCTGGAAGACATTGCGGTTCTGACCGGCGGCCAGGTCATCTCCGAAGAGATGGGGGTCAAACTCGAGACCGTCACCACCGCCGATCTCGGCCGCTGCAAAACGGTCAAGATCGACAAGGAGAATACCACCATCGTCGACGGCGCCGGCAAACGTTCCGCCATTGAGGGCCGTATCAAGCAGATCCGGGCCCAGATCGATGAAACCACTTCGGATTACGACCGTGAAAAACTTCAGGAACGCCTGGCAAAAATGGTCGGCGGCGTGGCCGTGCTTAACATCGGGGCCGCCACCGAAACCGAAATGAAGGAGAAAAAGGCGCGCGTGGAAGACGCCTTGAATGCCACCCGTGCGGCCGTCGAGGAAGGTATCGTGCCGGGCGGCGGCGTCGCCCTCGTGCGCTGCATCGGCGCATTGGATTCCGTCAAAGCCAAAGGTGACGAAAAGTTGGGCGTCGGTATTCTCAGACGGGCGCTCACAGAACCGCTGCGGCAGATCGCCAAAAACGCCGGGGCGGAACCTTCGGTCGTCATGAACAAGGTGGCCGAAAACAAAGACGACTTCGGCTACAATGCCGAAACCGGGGAATTCGAAAACCTGCTGGCAGCCGGGGTGATGGACCCCACAAAGGTGGTCCGTTTCGCGCTCCAGAACGCCGCGTCGGTGGCCGGTCTGATGATCACCACCGAGGCCATGATCACCGAAAAGCCGGAGAAGAAGAAAGGGTCGGCCGCGCCGCCGATGGATGACGACATGTACTAATCGGTTGCCGATGCGTCGGGTTTCACGTATAATAGTCATCAATATTAATGTGGCCGATGCCGTCCGAGCCGATTAGCGGAAAAAAAACCACACGGTGAACCGTCAGGCTCACCGTGTGGTTTTTCGACCTTTGAACATGGTCGGGTCATTTGTTACAATGCCATCACCCGAACGATATGAAATGCAAGCTTAAGAGCCCCGGTAAGAAATAATTCCACCTCTTGCTTGTCTTATGGCCCGTCTACTGCGTTACATCCATCCACACGTATCCCGATATGCGCCGGTGGATGTGCCTTGTAGACAAACCATAATCCGGCGCAATCGCATGGAATTATTTCTTACCGTGGCCCTAAAACGCGCATGTTGGGTACGTGAGGCGCTTTTAGCGTGCATGCAACGACAACAACGACAAGAAGAGGCTCTCAATATTCGTGATTGAGCCTTTCAAATTGCAGAAGGGCGGATCATGCCGATTTACGAGTATGAACATCTGAACACACCTTGTGAAAGAGGATGGGTTTTTGAGACCAGACAGTCGCTCGAGGAGAGCCCGCTGACCCGATGTCCGGACTGCGGAGCAGCCGTGCGAAAGATCATGTCCCTGAACTTCGTCAACACCCCGAAAAGCGACAGTGACCTGCGCAACCTCGGCTTCACGAAACTCGTCAAGCGCGACGACGGCGTTTACGAAAACGTCACCCGCCGCGACGGCGACAGCCGGTACATGCTGCGCGACCGCCCCGACACCGTCCCCAACCTCAGCAAAACCATCTCCGACTAAAAATGCTCGCCGACAGAAACCGGCGAGCATTTTTGACATTTTGAATTTTGGTCATTGCGATTTGGAATTTTTCACTGAAACTCAAAATGTTCCTCTTGGATCGGACGAGATGCTTGCGGCCAGAAGCAGTGCTGAACACACATGGTCCTTCGGGCCACCACGGTGCATGAAAATGATGCGCCGGAGCCCGGATGAGCGGTTGAGAACAGCGGCTGACTGTCTGAGCTGTCTACGGGGTCTTGGACCGGGCCCAATTCCGACACCGCATTAAGGGAACACCTTTGGGGACAAAACCGACCTCCTTGTTTGAAGACGGGCCTGGTCCGGGCTTAGAGCCCGTTGCGGCGAGTTCCAGCCGCCATTCGAAACCGTTTATCCGGGCGGAGGCGCCCACCTTTTTACCGTATCGCATTCTATTTTCGTGTTGAACCTTGAGCCCTGAACATTTGAACCCAGAATTCTGAACCCAGAACTTTGATCCGCCCGAACCGGGTTGTTTCTACCCCCCCAAGTAGGCTTTCTTCACATCCGGATTTTGCAGAAGCGACTCCGAATCACCCTCCAAGACCAGGTTGCCGCTCTCCAGGACGTAGCCGCGACGGGCGAATTTAAGCGCCATGCGGGCGTTTTGTTCCACCAGCAATATCGTGGTCCCCTCCCCGTTGATATCCTTCAGGGCTTCGAAAACATTGCGCATCAGCAGCGGTGCCAGACCCATAGACGGCTCGTCCAGCAGCATAATCTGGCGACCGCTCATGAAAGCCCGCCCGATGGCCAGCATCTGTTGCTCACCGCCGCTAAGGGTCCCGGCTTTCTGCACCTTGCGCTCCTCCAACCGCGGAAAGATCGCGAACATGCGTTTGATGTCTTTTTCGACATTTTCCCTGTCCTTGCGGGCAAAAGTGGCCAGTTGCAGATTTTCAAGTACCGTCAGATTGCCGAAAAGCCGTCTGCCCTCGGGGACATGCGATATGCCCAGTTCGCTAACCACCTTGTCGGCCGAATATCTCAGCAGGTTTTTATCTTTGAACATCATGCGGCTCGTCTTGGCGACCGGCACCATGCGCGAAATCGCCTTCAGCGTCGTGCTCTTACCGGCTCCGTTGGCACCAATAATGGTGACGATCTCGCCTTCGTCTATTTTGAAACTGATTCCTTGCAGCGCCTTGATATTCCCATAAGACACCTGCAGATTTTCCACTGACAGCATCAGTCAATTGCCTCCTTGCCCAGGTAAGCATCGATCACTTTCGGGTTGTTCTGGATCTCTTCCGGTGTGCCCTCGGCAATCACCTCGCCGAAAACCAGGGTCTGGATCATCTCGCACAACTCCATCACCATTTTTAACCGGTGTTCGATTAAGAAAATCGCCAACCCGAATTCTTTATGCACTCGACGGATGATTTGCATCATCTGGATCAACTCTTCCGGATTCATTCCGGCGGTCGGTTCATCCAGAAAAAGGATCTTCGGTTCGATGGCCAAGGCCCTGGCCATTTCGACCCTTCTCTGATCCCCGTAAGGCAAATTGAGGACATTCTGGTCCGCCAGATCGGAAATTCCCACGAGTTTCAGAAGCCTGTAAGCCTTCTCTTCGGCCTCGGCTTCCTGCCGTTTTCGCTTGGTTGTTCCAAAGAAGGCACCGATCAAACCATAGGTCATCCGCGAGTATTGCGCCATGACCACGTGCTCCAGTACATTCATGTGGCGCCACAAAAGCAGGTTCTGAAAGGTCCGGCCAAGACCGACGGAAGCAATCTGATGAGGCTGCAAACCCACCAGATTAAAATCTTCCAGGCGGATAGTGCCTTCTGAAGGTCGGTAGATACCGGTTATCAGATTGAAAATGGTTGTCTTGCCGGCCCCGTTGGGACCGATCAGCCCTCTGATCTGACCCGGTTCGATTCGAAGACTGTAATCGTGCACGGCCCGCAGCCCGCCGAAATAATGCGTCATCCTCTCTACCTGCAACAACGACATGCTACACCTCGTTTTCCGGCTTCCGCCGCGGTCGGATCAGTTTCTTGACATCGAACTCCTTGAACGCGATCAGACCCGTCGGTCGGAAAATCATTACCAGAATGAGCAGAAGCGGAATCACAATCCATTTGAAGAGTTCAAGTGGTCGTAAAGCTTCACTGAGGAGGCTCAGACTCACGGCGCCGAGAATCGATCCGTACACCGAGTTAAGACCGCCGAAGTAAACCATGGCCAGGACCTCGGCGAGTTTTTGAATGCCGAATGAGCCCGGATTCACGTAGCGCAGGACGTGGGCGAACAATCCACCGGCCACACCGGCCCAGAACGCGGCAAACATGAAGGCCACCATCTTGGTGCGACGCGTGTTGACGGTCATGGCGTTGGCCGCGGTTTCATCGTCCCGTACGGCGTTGAGCGCCTTGCCGAGGGTGGAGCGGACAAAATTGTTGATCACCCAGATACACACGACGGTCCAGGCAAAGACCGTGGGCAGATTGGCCCAGTTCGGTTGACTGCTGAGACCGCGCGGGCCGCCGACAAATTCCAAGTTTTCGACCAGACTCTTGACAATGAACAAAAATGCCAGGGAGATAATCGCCAGGTAATCTCCCCGCGTTCTAAATGAAGGAATGGCGACAAGCAACGCCCCTGCGGCTGCAACGAGCCCGCCCAGAATGAGACCGAGCGGAAACGCGAACGGGCCCAGGAAGGAAGGCAACAGCGCCTGACCGAACTGGCTGTCGTTGACAAAAAGGGATACGGAAAATACCGAAGCGGTATACGCCCCCAGCGCCATGAACCCGGGGTGTGAACAAGAGAACTCCCCCATGTATCCGTTGATCACATTCAGGCTGACAGTGACCATTATGGCAATCAATGTAAACTTAAGGCTTATGTCCCGGTAGTCGCTCATTCCGGCCCAGATATGAAAGATGGCGTACAGCAGAACCAAGTGGATCAGCACCGATCCCTGGATCGAGTAATCCATCATTTTATCCGCCAGCCAATTGGTCGGTGCGAGGCTCAACCGGGCAACGATGATGATCGGCAGCAGGTATATCAAGAAGACGTAGAGCAGCGCGCTGGGAAAAAGTGCCGGATATTTCAGAATGATCGTGAAACCGAAAAGCGCGGGAATTTTCGACAGGCCCAGGCCTATAGCCAACGGCCTGCCCACGAATTGTTCCAGTAAGACCGCACTCAGGGCACCGCAAAGCCATCCCAGGACCGGCACCTGAGAATACATCTGCCATATTTTATTTTTCAACCCGCTTTCAGGGGCAGATAGTGCGCTGCTGGCTGCTTCCATTACATTCCCTTTCTGAAAAAACCACCGGCTTGGCCTGTGTGCGGCGCCGGCAATTACAGTCTCAACTTGGCGCTGTAAGGCTCGCCGAAGAATCCATATGGCCTGAAGGCCAGAATGAGCAATACGATAGAATAAGCGATGAGATCCCGCAGGGTCGACGGAAAGATCATGGCCACGAATATCTCAATAAAACCGAGCAGGAAACCGGCCAGGGTCGCTCCCATGATGGACCCTCTTCCGCCCAGAATCGCAGCCACAAAAGCCTTCCAGCCGAAAACAATTCCCATGTAAGGATCCAGAACCGGATAGGCCAGACCGAATAGGATTCCGGCCAGGGCCGCCAGGGCCGACCCGATGGCGAACGTCATGGCCGCAATGCGATTTATCGACACGCCCATCAACGGCACGACCACATAATCAAATGCCATTGCGCGCATGGCCATTCCCCACCGCGTTTTTCTTATAAACAGATGCAGCGCCAGCATGAACGAAAGTGAGACCGCGACGATGATAATCTTCTTGTTGGTGACAAACACGCCGCCTACATTGTAGGTAACGGTCTCGATCAGAGAGGGAAAGCTGACCCGCTGAGTGCCCAGAGCCCACAAGACGATGGTTTCGAGAATAATGCCGATCATCAGACCGGTAATGGCGGCCGATGCCCGGGGGGCATCCCGCAAGGGGCGATAGCCCACCCGTTCGACGAACATGCCCAGAAAAGAGGTTAAAAACATCGAAAGAAGGATCGTCAGCACCAAAATCAGCCAACCAGGCAAAACAAGCACCCACTGCGAGGCGAGGACCATCAACCCGGTTGCAACGCCAAACCCGATGTAGGCTCCGGTCATAAAGATGTCACCATGGGCGAAGTTGAAGAGCATCAAGATGCTGTACACCATGGAGTAACCCAATGCGATCAATGCGTAGAAACTGCCCCATTGCAAGGCGTTCACAAGATTCTGAAGAAAAAATACCATCGAGTCTGCTCCTTGGGCCCGTTTAGCCGGTTGAGCCCGTTGTGCCCGTTTAGCCGGTTGGGCCCGTTGAGCCCGTTATGCCCGTTGTGCCGGTTGGGTCAATTGAAAATGTTACCGGCATTTTCTAATTCGGTCGTAACGATCCAACTGTTAAGATGACCTTAGCCTGACCGACTTGAACGCCCTAACCGGCTCAATCCCGCCGTCGGCGGGACTAAACTGGCTAAACCGACTAACCCAATCAGTTCAAAAAGGCGGGCTCAGGGTAACCCTGGCCCGCCGATATGCAAATCGCTGTTTGGTCCGGTTGGCGTGTCCGAGAATTAAGTAACACGTGGGAAGAACAGGGTTCGGTGACGCATCCGTTGCCGAACCAGACCTCAAGAAAAAAATAAGATCGCAATTTGGGCATTGAGGCACCGGGCCGGCAAGGCGCGAAAACATGAGGATGCCTAAGTATTCCGCGTTTTTACAACCCAGCCGGCCGAGATGCATCGGTGCTCAAAATGTGACGTTATATTTGCGTGAGTCTCTAGTTCGGCCTACGGGCAAACCGATTTGTAGAATTCGAATTCACCCTTGTCGCTGATCTTGACGATGACCGCACATTTAGTGGGATCACCGCTGCCGCCGAACGTCATTTTGCCGGTGATGCCGTCGTATTCCTTTATATTAGCCATGGCATCGCGGACGCACTGACGGTCCTTCTTCAGGTCACCGGTGATCGTGCCGCAGTCCTGAACGGCCTTTTGAACCAGTCCGATCGCATCCCAGGTAAGGGCGCCGACATCGTCCGGCACGTAGCCGTACTGCTTCTGGTAACGGTCGATGAACTCCTTGGTCTTGCCGGTGGCGCCGGCTGCGGCATAGTGAGTGCTGAAGAAGAGCCCATAGCAATCCGGACCGCAGAGCTGAACTGTCTCGGCCGATCCCCAACTGTCGCTGCCCACGATCGGTTTGTTGAATCCGAGTTGGTGGGCCTGCTGCACGATCAGCGCCACCTCGTTGTAATATTGGGGGGTGAACAAGAACTCGGCACCGGAGTTGATGATGTTGGTCAATTGTGAGCTGAAATCGGCGTCCTTGGTGGTGAAACTCTCATAAGCCACTACGGATCCGGGTCCGTTCGCTGTTTCCCAAGCTTTTTTGAAATCCTCGGCCAGTCCCTTGGGATAATCACTGGCAACATCATAGAGAACCGCCGCCTTGGTGAACCCGAACTCATCCTTTACGAAGTTGGCCACCACCGGCGCCTGGAACGGATCCAGGAAGCAGGCCCTGAAGACAAAAGGCCGGTCCGCAGTGGTCTTTGGATTCGTGGACCAGGGGCTGATCATGGGAGTGCTGTAATTGTTGGCCACCTCGCCCGCCGGTACAGCCTGTTTTGAAGACTGCGGACCGACGATCATCAGGACCCCGTCTTCGGTGATCATCTTGGTGTTGACTTTGACGGCGGATTCGGCTTTGGATTCGTTGTCTTCGATCACCAGATCGACCTTGTATTTTTTTCCGCCGACATCGAGTCCACCGGCGGCATTGACGTCTTCAAGCCACATCTGGGCCGCGTATTTGGTCCCTTCACCGACCTTTGGTATGTCACCGGTAATCGGCGCGTTGACGCCGATCTTGATGGATTTCGGCGCCTCGGGCCCGCAGGCCAGGAAGACCACGCCCAGAATCAGGCCACAAACGATACCGATAAAGATGAGTCTTTTTTTCATTTCTACCTCCTTTATCAAACTGCACCGGGTTTATAGGGAAGAAAACCACAAATGTCTGCTCCAATCAGAACCGGTCTGTTAGCATACGGTTTAGACATAATCAACTATAAATTATTGACAAATTATTCAATTACTTTTATTTGGTTCATAGAGTTGATTGACGGTTTGAAAACCTTATCATACCCGGAGAAAAGACCATGAGCAATCCCGTCAAGAAGACCCGCCTTCACGGCTGGCACGTCAACCGCGGCGCCAACATGGCAATATTCGGATCCTACGACATGCCGCTGTGGTATCCGAGCGGTGCCAAAGAGGAACACCTTGTAGTGCTGACCCGTGCCGGTATCTTCGACACGAGCCACATGAGTGTCGTTATGGTCAAGGGATCCGGGGCGCCTGACCTCCTGCAGGTCTGTTTCTCCAAAAACCTGGCCGCCTGCGTCGGAAAAAATCAAAAGCCGTTGACCCCCGGTAGAAGCGTGTACGGTGTCTTTTTGAACGAAGCCGGCGAGGTCATCGACGATGCAATCGTGTTTCAATTTGACGATACTCTCTTCATGGTAGTGGTCAACGCCGGCATGGGCGGTGTCGTCAGTGCCCACCTGCAGGGCTATGTCGGCAGCCGCAAGGCGGCGGTCGTCGATCTCACCGATCAGGTCGGCAAGCTCGATGTGCAGGGGCCTCAGGCGGCCCGGATCATCAGCCGCATCCTCAAGAGTCCGCAAGAGGTGTTCGTGCAGCTGCCCTATTTCTCGTTCAAGGGTCATTTCGATGCTGCCCTACCGGCAGCTGAAACGGTAACCCTCACGGACGGCACCCCCATCCTGCTGTCCCGCACGGGCTATACCGGCGAGTTCGGCTTCGAGCTGTTCGTCGCGCCGGATAAGTTTGTCGATCTCTGGCAGATGCTCATCGACGCAGGCCAACCGTCTGGAATGATCCCCTGCGGACTTGCGGCAAGAGACTCGCTGCGCGCCGGGGCCGTATTGCCGCTCTCGCACCAGGACATCGGTACGTGGTTGTTCAAGAACCACCCCTGGCCCTTCGCCCTGCCCTACGAGGTCGATGGAAGTGGATTTACAAAAGATTTCGTGGGTGCCGTCGCCCTGCAGCGCAGCGATTCCGGCGAATACACCGTACCATTTGCCGGCTTAGACTTGCGCAAGGTGGCCGCTGCGGACCCGGCCGTCGTGCTGGACGACAGCGAGCGTGACATCGGCCGGGTGCTGACCTGCGCCACCGACATGGCCATCGGACGTCACGAGGGCCGGATCTTCAGTATCGCCAGCCCGGACAAACCGGCCGAATTTACGCCGCGTGGTCTGAGCTGCGGTTTCGTCAAGGTCACCAGACCTCTTGAGCCCGGCCAGATCGTCAGGCTGAAGGACAAGCGCCGGACGATTAAAGTCGAAATCGTCGAGGACATCCGCCCCGACCGCACGGCCCGTAAGCCGTTGGCGAAATTTTTGGGGAAATGAATACTCAAACGCTCTAAAAGGAGGACGCCCATGAAAGAAATCAGCCAGCTCGACCTGCCCGAAAACGTTCGTTTTACTGAGGATCACGAATGGGCCCGCAAGGAGGACGGAGCCATCCGGGTGGGAATTGACGACTACGCCCAGGACCAGCTCGGCGATGTCGTGTTCGTGGAGCTGCCGCAGGTCGGCGACACATTCGCTAAAGGCGACGCATTCGGCAGCGTGGAATCGGTTAAGGCGGTTTCGGAGCTGTTCATGCCGCTGGGCGGTGAGATCAGTGCCATCAACAAGAACCTCGAGGAATCTCCGGAACTCGTCAACACCAGCCCGTACGAAGAGGGCTGGATGATCGATGTCAAACCCGACGATCCAGGCGAACTCGATGCATTGATGACCAATGATGCGTATCTCGAGATGTTGAAAGGACTTTAAACATGCGCTATCTACCCCACACCCCGGAGGACATCGCGGACATGCTGACGCAGGTCGGGGTCGAAAGCCTGGATGAGCTCTTCGCCACGATTCCGAAAGACTGCTGCTGCCGTCTCGACATGAAACTGCCGCGGGCGCTGACCGAGTGGGAACTCAACGACCACATGGACGCCCTGGCGTCTCGCACGGCGGTATCACCGGATTTCAAAGTGTACATGGGAGCCGGCAGCTATGATCACTTCGTACCGTCTGCCGCCCGGCATGTTCTGACGCGAAGCGAATTCGTGACATCCTACACGCCCTACCAGCCTGAAATCAGTCAGGGCAACCTTCAGGCCATCTACGAGTACCAGACGCTGGCCAGCCGCCTGATGGGAACGGAGGTCGCCACCGCCTCCCACTACGACGGCTCCACGGCCTTGGCCGAGGCCCTTCTGATGGCGATTCGCGTTACCCGCAAGAACCGCGTGGCCGTGTCGGCCGCCGCCCACCCCCTTCACCGGCGGGTGGTCGGGACCTATTTCGACCCCACCGGCTACGAGATCGTCGAACTGCCCTATCTGGCGGACGGCCGGACCGATTTGGCCGCGCTCGACAGCATCGAGGACCTGGCCGCCGTGGCCGTCCAGTCGCCCAATTTTTTCGGCTGCATCGAAGACCTCCAAGCCGCGGCGGACGCCGCCCACGCCAAAGAAGCCCTTTTCGTCGCCTCCTTCACGGAACCGCTGGCATTCGGCCTTCTGAAGAACCCCGGCAGCCTTGGCGCCGATATCGTTTGCGGCGAGGGACAGAGCCTGGGGCTGCCCCGCTCTTTCGGCGGGCCGGGCCTCGGCATGCTCGGCAGCCGCACGAAGTTCGTTCGCAGCCTGCCGGGCCGGCTGGTGGGCCGAACGCTGGACAGAGACGGCCGAGACGGTTTCGTTCTGACCCTGTCCACCCGCGAACAGCACATCCGCCGCGAAAAAGCCACGTCGAACATTTGCAGCAACAACAGCCTCTGCGCGTTGACCGCAGCCGTTTACATGGCCGCACTGGGTGCAACCGGTTTTCGCGAACTGGCACAGCTCAACCGTGACAAGGCCGAATACCTCAAAAACAGTTTGGCGCAAGCCGGCTTCGACACGCCCTTTTCGAGCCCGACCTTCAATGAGTTCGTGGTTCGTTTTCCGGGCGATTTCGACACTGTCTACAGACGACTGCTCGACAAGAAAATCGTCGCCGGACTGCCACTGGCGAAGTACTACCCGGAGCTTTCCGACTGCACCCTGCTGTGCGCGACGGAAACCGCCGGCAAACACGACCTGGACAACCTGGTCAAGGAGGTGCGGTCATGACCGATACCCTTGGAACAACCGGCCTGATCCTCAACGAACCGCTGCTGTGGGAAAAAGGGCGCAAAGGCCGCTGCGGCTTTTCGCTGCCCCGCCGCGACGTTCCGGTCAGTTCCCTTGATCCCGACCTGACCGGTTCCGGCCCCGATTTTCCGGACCTGAGCGAAGTGGATCTGGTGCGCCATTACACCCGACTGTCGACCTGGAATTTCGGGCTGGATACCGGCACTTATCCGCTCGGTTCATGCACCATGAAATACAATCCCAAGACCAACGAACGGCAGGCGGGACTGCCGGGTTTCGCCGCCGCCCATCCCCTGCTGCCGCCGGAGCTCGCCCAGGGCGCCCTCGCGCTGATGCATGACCTTCAGCGTTTTCTGGCGGAAATAACGGGCATGGATGCGGTCTCACTGCAGCCGGCCGCCGGCGCCCACGGAGAGTTGACCGGCATGTTGCTGATCTATGCCTATCACCGCAGCAAGGGCTCCCAGCGGTCCAAAATCATCATTCCCGACACGGCCCACGGTACCAATCCGGCCAGCGCGGCCCTGTGCGGCTTCCGCCCGGTTCCGATCCACTCCGGAGCACAAGGCGTCCTGACCGCCGATACCGTAGCAGCCGTTATGGACGAGGAAACCGCCGGCATCATGGTGACCAATCCCAACACCCTCGGGCTTTTCGAACAGAACATCCGGCAGATCACCGACATCGTCCACGCCAAGGGCGGCCTGGTCTACTGTGACGGCGCCAATATGAACGCCGTGATGGGCATCGTCGACCTGAAATCGATCGGCGTCGACGTCCTGCATCTGAACCTGCACAAAACCTTTTCCACCCCGCACGGCGGTGGCGGGCCGGGGTCCGGACCGGTCTGCGTCCACAAAATACTCGAGCCCTTTTTACCGGTGCCGCGCGTCATCAAGGAAGGCGAGACTTACACACTTTCCGAGGAGTTTCCACAATCGATCGGCAAGCTCGACACCTTTCACGGGCATTTCGGCATTATGGTGCGCGCCTACAGCTACATTTTGAGCCTGGGACCCGACGGCCTGAAAAAAGCCAGTCAGCTGGCGGTCCTGAACGCCAACTACATCAAGGAGAAGCTCAAAGAGACCTTTCACCTCCCCTACGACCGGCCCTGCATGCACGAGTGCGTGTTCAGCGACAAGAACCAGGCGTCTTATGGCGTCACGACCCTCGACATGGCCAAGCGCTTGATGGACTATGGGTTCCATCCCCCCACCATCTATTTTCCGCTGGTCGTTCCGGGCGCCATCATGATCGAGCCCACCGAAACCGAGTGCAAGGAGGATATCGACCGGTTCATCGACGCCATGCAACAGATTGCCCGGGAAGCCGCGGAAAACCCGCAGCTCCTGCACGACGCCCCACATAAGAGCAAAGTCCGCCGCCTGGACGAGGTGGCCGCCGCCCGCAAGCCGTGCTTGGCAGGATGAAGGGCAGACCTGGCAAAGACACTGCGGATGAGTTCGTCAGGTTCTCGGTGACCTTTTAACATGGAGCATCGGAAGCAATCTGAGCGCCCCGCAACTTGGCGGGTCTTCGAACCGGGCTTGCTCGAGTATGGCGAGGCCCTGCGGCTGCAGCACCGCTTCGTTGCAGCGCGCAAGACCGGTACTTTGGCTTGCGATCTCCTTATACTGCTCGAACACCCGCCGGTTTTCACCCTGGGCCGCCGCGGCGGCCGGGAGAACCTGATCGTTCCGCCCGACTTCCTTGCAAACACCGGCATCCAGGTCGTCCAGGCCGAACGGGGCGGCAACATCACCTATCACGGCCCGGGCCAGCTGGTGGCCTACCTGATCCGCGACCTGGAGGCGGCCAAAATGGGTGTCAAAGACTTCGTCCATTTTCTGGAAGAAGTCATGATCCGCACCGCCGCCGAATGGGGAGTGGCCGCCGAGCGCAATCCGGTCAACCGTGGTATCTGGGTCGGCAACAGCAAAATGGGGAGCATCGGCATCGCCATTCGCCGCGGCGTCACCTACCATGGCCTGGCCTTCAACGTCGACGTGTCACTCGAACCCTTTGGCTGGATCAACCCGTGCGGCCTTGCCGACGTGGGGGTCACATCGCTGAAACTGGCATCCGGCCGTTCGCTGAGCATGCCGGCCGTGCGGCGCGTTTTCAAGGGTCACATACAGACCGTTTTCGACACAGAGCTGGTAGCGCTGGAATGGGACGAGGTGGACGATATAACGACATCTGAATCGTGAGGAAGACTAGAATTGGGGAGCCAAACCAAGAAACCGCCCTGGCTGACCCGGCGGCTGCCCAGCGGGCCTGAGTACGAAAAAATCCGCGGGCTGATGAACCGGGGACGGCTGCACACTGTTTGTCAGGAAGCCAAGTGCCCGAACATCTGGGAGTGTTTCTCCAACAGGACGGCCACCTTCTTGATCCTGGGGGATCGCTGCACCCGCAACTGCCGCTTCTGTGCCGTGGCACACAATCCGGTAGAGCCACCGGATCCGGCCGAACCGATGCGGGTGGCTCAAACAGTAGAAAAATTGGGGTTGGCCTATGTGGTCGTCACATCGGTGACCAGAGATGACCTGCCGGACGGCGGGGCCGGTCACTTTGCAAAAACCATCCGCGAGATACACCGCCGCATCCCGGAAGCCGTGATCGAAGTGCTGATCCCCGACTTCAAGGGTGATGCCGAGGCCCTGCGCACCGTCCTGGAAGCGCGACCGCAAGTGTTGAATCACAACATCGAAACCGTGCCGCGCCTTTACGCCGCCGTGCGTCCCGGCGCCGTTTACGCCTGTTCGCTGGAACTGCTCGGGCGCGTGAAGACCATCGATGCGTCAATTCCGACCAAATCGGGCCTGATGCTCGGCCTCGGTGAAACCACGGCTGAAATCCGACAAACCCTGCAAGACCTGTTGGATGTCGAGTGCCGCATGCTGACCATGGGACAGTATCTCCAGCCATCTAAGGACCATCTGCCGGTGGCACGATTCGTCCCGCCGGCGGAGTTCGACCAGTGGCAAAAGACCGCCTTTCAGATGGGCTTCAGCGAGGTCGCCAGCGGACCCTTTGTCCGTTCTTCCTATCACGCCAAAGAGCTTTTCAATGCATCGAATCCTTGAACCCTTGACCCCTTGAATTCTAGCCCCGGGATTTATGCCTTATTTCAAGACAAAAGACGGTTGCCGCCTCTTTTACGAAACCTTCGGCGTCGAACCACTCAAACCCGCCCTCGTCTTCCTCAATGGCACCACCCAGACCACAGTGCACTGGCGCCCCCAGGCCCTGTATTTTAAAAAAGAGTACCACATCCTCCTCTACGACGCCCGGGCCCAGGGCAAAAGTGATGTCGGTCAATCGCCGCTGACCATAGATAGCCACGTCGACGATCTTTTCAGTCTCCTGGTGCACATCGGCTTGGAGAAGGCCCTGCTGGTAGGGTTGAGCCACGGCGCCCACGTGGCACTGGCAATGGCGGCCAAGAATCCCGCACAGGTCGACAGACTTGTTTTGTGCAGCATGGCCGCCGAACCGAGCGCCCGCGCCAGGACGGCTTTGCAGTCGTGGGGAAAGATTTTACGCGCCGACGGACTCGAAGCGATGGCCCGGGCCGCTCTGCCGACAATATTCGGAGAAGCCTATCTGGCGGAAAACCGGAGAATTTTAGACAAGATGGTCACCGCCGTCGCAACCCGCAATCGAGCCGATGCACTTCTGGCACACCTCGATGCCTTGACGCGCTACCCCCCCCCTTCCCTGCTCAGCGCGACCATCCGTCAGCCCACCCTCGTCATCTCCGGAGACCAGGACCCGCTGGTTTCCCCGGACGGCGCCGCTCGCCTCGCTGCCTTATGCCGCGGCTCCCACCGCCTGCTGCCGCAGACCGGCCACACCGTCCCCATAGAAGCACCGGACCTTTTCAACCAGGCGCTGGCGGTGTTTTTCAAGGCCAAATGAAATAAACACCATTGGGGACAAACCCGACTCCCTTATTTGAAGACGGAAAAGGTCCGGGCTTAGAACCCGTTGGCGGCGAGTTTCAGCCGCCTTTCGCTATCGCTTATCCGGGCGGAGGCGCCCACCTTATTTTCCCATTAAATCGATAATACCCCTTTATCTGACAAAACTGACGTAACCGACTCAACCGGTATAGTCACTCTAACACGAAAATAGAATTTTCACCGAGAATCCCTGCGACATGGCCGCGTTTCAGTCCGAACGTTTCTGGCAATTGACGCCACGTTTATCGAGCAGCGCCCGCACACGTCAAAATACAGCCCCCCTTGCCCACAATGACAAATATCCTCTCCGGGGCCACTGTGATCTCGGCCGGCGTGTAGCCCAGGCCGTCACCGTCGATGTCGATGGGAACCGGGTTTCTGGCGCGAACCGCTACCGTCCGGACCCGGCGCATCCAGACCTTCTCCATCGATAGATGGGTTCCGCGGTAGAGGCGGTGTCCCTTCAACAGGAAATCGGTCGGTTTAAAATCCCCGAGGCAAACGGCATCGAAGAGCCCGTCGTCCAGCACGGCATGCGGCGCAACCTTCATGCCGCCGCCGAAAAAACGTCCGTTGGCGACCACGAAGGCGCATACCGGCTGTTCCAGCTCGGGGTCACTGTCCATTTTAATCCCCATCGGTGCATTCCGATAGTGCCGAAAGGCCTGCAAAGTAGCCAGCAGGTAAGCGGCCTTGCCGCCAAGCCGAGCGAGCCGCCGATCGCGCGCGAGGTTGTCGATAATGCCGCTGATGCCGAAAGAGGCGATGTTGACAAAATAGCGCCGTGTCTGACGGCCGTTCGGGTCGATGTACCGGATCAGGCCGATGTCGATCGGGCAAGGTGTTCCTTCGGCCAGGTCCCTGAAGACGGCACCGGCAGACGCGCTTATTCCCAAGCTTTTGCGGAAGTCTCCGCCGGTTCCGAGGTGCAGAACAACCAGTTTGGCCTGCGAATTGATCAGCCTACCGTTGCGGTCGAAGAACCCGCTCACGACTTCATTGTGGGTGCCGTCACCACCGATGGACAAGATCACATCCGCGCCTTCCGTCAAGGCGTGGCGGGTGAGTTCGACAGCATGGCCGGGGAAGGACGTAAACTTGAGGTCGACCGCTTTAAAAACCGGCTGGGATCGCAAACCGGCGACCAGCTGTTTGAGACGCAGGTGGGCAAATCCGAAATTTCCTCTTGAGTTGACGATACCGGTTATCGGGTGCCCAATGGAAGGGGTCAAGGTTCTATTTCCTGTTAGGCTTAAGGTGGAGGAGGTCAGGTGGTCCTTTAAAATCGGCCTCCGTTTTAACACATGCCCGTCGCTTGAAAAAGGGGGAGAAAGAGGCAAGATTTATATCTTGACATCAAGATATTTTGCCATAACTTGTCATCATGGAGACGGCACCTTATCTGAGACTGGTTCTATGGAAAGCCGCTAAGGCGGTCGAAAGGGCCGATCGGGCCAGTATTTCAGACACCGGATTGCACCTGAGCGATTTCGCCATTATGGAAGTTCTGCTGCACAAGGGACCGCTTCCTATCAAATCCATTGGTGCAAAGGTTCTGTTGACCAGCGGCTCGATGACCGCTGCCGTCAATCGACTGGAGAAAAAGGGATTTGTCAGACGAATCCAGGACTCCTCGGATGGTCGTTGTTTTTATGTCCATCTGACTGAAATCGGCCGTGGTATCATCGAATCGGCATATGCGCAACACGAAAAAAAACTCGAAAAGATTGCCGGTGTATTGACGCTTGAAGAGCGTGCCGAACTGGTCAGATTGTTAAAAAAAATGGGCAAACATGCGCAAAAGGTAATATAAACGTAACGGTACAAAGAAAGGGCGATGATGAACACAGACATTAATGTATCCGGTATTCACCATATAACTGCGGTGACTTCTTCGGCCGCCGAAAACCTGGCTTTCTACGAGAAGATACTCGGTTTACGGCTGGTCAAACAAACCGTCAATTTTGACGATCCATTTACGTATCACTTATATTACGGTGATGCGAACGGCTCTCCGGGTACGATCCTGACATTCTTCCCCTGGGAGAACCTGCCCCGCGGAAAACCCGGCGCCGGGATGGTAACCGCGATTGCCTTTGCCATCCCCCGCACATCGATAGAGTTCTGGACCCGGAGAATCGGCGCGCAGGCCATCCGCGTCGAAAGAAGTGACCGATTCGGCGATCCGGTGCTTCAATTTGCCGACTCGCACGGTCTGCCCATCGAGTTGATCGGCACATCGGATCCACCGTCGACCGCGCACTGGCCGGAAGGCCCGATTGAGAAAGACCATGCCGTCGCCGGGTTTCATTCTGCCACTGCCACCGTCAATGGGCTGGAAGAAAACAACACTTTGTTGCGCGACGTGATGGGAATGACGCTTCATGAGCAGGAAAACAATCGTTACCGGTTCAGGATGAGCGCCACCGAGGCACCGGGGCATTTTCTGGATGTTGTCTACGATCCGAAGGCGCCATTGGGAAGACCGGGCGGCGGCACGGTTCATCACATCGCCTTTCGCACGGAAAGTGACGCCTCGCAACTGCAGTGGCAATCGATATTGAGAAAATCGGGCGTGGGTGTAACCGATGTCCGCGACAGGAAATACTTTCGGTCGATTTACTTCCATATCCCGGCCGGGGTGCTCTTTGAAATCGCCACGGACCCTCCAGGATTTTCAATCGATGAATCCGTACACGAACTCGGATCATCTCTTCAGTTGCCGGAGCAGTATGAACCCATGCGTTTCGAAATTGAACAGCGGCTGCCACAGCTGCGTTCCGAACCTTATCGGCATGTATTCCAAAAAGGGTCGGAATCGGCCGATGATGACCGAACCATCGTGACGCTGCACGGAACCGGCGGCAACGAAAACGATCTTACCGACATCGCCAGAAAAGTCAGTACCGCCTCGGCAATCCTGAGTCCCAGGGGGCAAGTCCTCGAAAACGGTATGCCGCGGTTCTTCAGACGAATTGCGGCCAACGTCTTTGATGAAGACGATGTCGTGCGACGGGCCAACGAGCTGTCGGATTTCATTCTCGCCTCAGCTGATAAATACGATCGCAACCCGGATCGACTGACTGCTCTGGGATACTCCAACGGGGCGAACATTGCCGCGGCGGTCATCCTGCTGCGCCCGGAAGTGTTCACCTGCGCCGTACTGATACGACCGATGCTGCCGCTGAAAAACCCGCCGCTGCCGGATTTGAATGGTCAAAAAATCCTCGTTCTCAAGGGAAAGAACGATACAATCATACCCTCGGCAAGCACCGACCGGCTGGTCAAAACATTTAAACGGGCCGGGGCGGATGTGACAACCAGGGAGATGGATGCCGGTCATGAGATAACGGCCCGTGATTTGGATGCCATATCGGAATGGCTTTCTGGGCCACAGTCTTGCAGACTGAAGGACTTCGAGAACTTGCCGGTGGAAGAAACCGTCTAAGGCCGCCCGGCGGTATAGGGGCCACGAAAAAATAAGTTCGGGATTTTGGGTGTGCTTTCATCTTTCCGGAGGAGCCGGCGGCTTACTTCTTTCTCAGATCCCCGACCAATTCCTTCATAATGGACAGCACGTTGCGCCCCCTTTCCCGGGCGATGCGATGAGCCTCATCCACCAGGACGACGGCCCGGGTCTCCAGTTCGTCCTGTGGCGGCAGCGCGATCTTGAGGCGCTGGCACTGCCAAGCCAACAAACGCACGGCCATACGTTCTTCCTGCTGTCTGAAAAAGCCCACTTGAATTAGTCCTCTGGGGGGTTCACGAAAAAATAGGTTCCCAATTTTGGATGTTGAGGCGCCCGGCCGGCTATGCGCGAAAACGCAGGAATATCTGGATATTCAGAGTTTTCGCAACACAGTCGGACGGGATGAATCGGCGTCCAAAATGTGACGTTATTTTTGAGTGAGCCCTTAGTATCTTGATTCTGAAATTTGTGTTTTTTTTCGTGCTAAATCAGTTGTGTCAGTTGAGTCGGTTAGGTCAGTTTTGTCAGTTAAAGGATATCATCGATTTTATCGACTAAACGCTCATGGCTCTCAGGCCACCACTGGTTCCGGGTTCTGAGTTTCGAGTTTCAAGTTTCTACTAGCGGCTCTGATACTATGTTCGGACGAATACCAGCTCACTGCGCACACTTGCAGATGCCTAAAATTACCTCTTCCAGTATCAAACGCCTGCTGTCTCCACTCGTTTTTATCCGCAAATCGGCCCTCGAAAGATGTTCGAAGGCCTGCACCAGCTCCTGTTTCGTATAGTTTTCGGCGCTGAGAAACAGCTGATACACCGGATAGGGATTGTTTGGATTCTTGACGATCGACAGATCCGTCGCCGTCTGTTTCTTCTTCTTTCCACCTTTTTTGGGGGGCGATAGACTCTGGTCGAGGTCCGCACCGGACAACTGGTCCTGCCACTGCTGCTTTCGCTCGACAAGCCCGGCATCGAACTGCTGCACGACCGGCATGACCGCAACTGTAAACTGTTTGTAAGGGCATCCTGAAAACCAGACGCTCCCATGCGAGCCGGCGGTAAACTCTTTGATCCTCAATAGTTTTCTGATCTGATTCAAAATGGCAACCAGGATCTGTTCGGGACGCATGGCGTCCAGTCCCTCAGACATCAATGTGCTCAGGTAAAAAAGGGCGTCATCCAGATTCCTGGAGGCGACGGCACCGGTCAACGCGTAGACCGGGTCTTTTTTCGTTCGTTGCAGCGCCGCGACAATATCCGATCGCGTAATCTGCGGCCGGTCACCGACAAAGTCGACCAGTTTTTCAACGTTGCCGGTAAAAGCCCGAATGTTAAAACCGGTCATCTCCTGCAAGGCCGTGAAGGCATCGCGGTCTATGGATTTACCGCTCCCGGCCAGAACGGCGTTCGTGGTCTCCAACAGCACGGCTTCCTGGATTTTCTTGTCCGACTTCCGGTCTCCTGTCGGGACAGAGCAGTCGACGACCACGCCGAATTCGCGGATCATCTTGAACAGTTTTTTCCGCTTGTCAATCGTGTCGGTGGTGATCAGCAGATGATTTCCGGCCGGAAAACCCTTCTCGAGGGCCCGGCACAGGGCGCTTTCGCTGTCCGTCGGCGGTGGCACAACAAGGCCGCTATCACGGCAAAAGGCCAGGATGTCGTCCAGCCAGTCGTCATCATTCAATAGTTCTGCCGCCGCCCGAAGGCCCTGTCGGCGGTTCGCGCCGGAGAGATCTTCGAACGACAGGTTCGAAAGGGCCATGAAACGCAGCAGATCGGCAGCAGCGCGGCTCATGTTGCCGGCGGCGTGGGCCTGCCTGGTACTGCGCAACAACCGGTCCGCGTCCGGACCGGAATCGAATAGCCGCGGTTGCAGCAAACCCACCACTTTAGGGCCCGAAAGCAGTGAGAAAGTATTCAGCTTCTCGATCGCTTCGTATACACCGCCGGTTGCATCATCAACCGGCTCGTAGTTGAACCTGTGACGGTCTGCAGGCACCAGGGTTTCCAATAGTTTTTTGAAAGCAGCCTTGCACAGGACTTCTTCTCCGTAAATCAGGTACACCTGGGCCGGCCGACTGCCGTGCGGCGCATCATTCCGATTGCGATCTTTTTTAAGACCTTTCAGATAAGCCTCTATGGTTTTGTAGTTCAACTCAACCATTTTCGAATATCAGCCGCGTTCGGTTTTAAGCTCGCCCAACGGGTTATATAGGTTATCAAAAGACTTGGTGAGGATATTCTCAGCCTCATTCGGTTCTAACCTTTAAACCCTGAAGCCCGCCTGGGCGGAAACCCGATCAGTTTAGGTTCGATTTTGACACTGCGATCCGGTCTTCACCGACAACATCAGTTTGGGCCGCCTGACGCGCCCTGCGGTTGAGGATAATAAACATGGCCAGGCTGGTTGCGATGATAAGAGCGTTTATGACCGTTTCCGGCGAAAACTCGCCGCCGTAAAGTAGTCGGCCGCCTGAAAAATCGGAGGCCGCCGGACCCAATTGAAGGCCGCTGTTGAGAAGCGTAAACGTCCAGAACACCTGCCCGTCAAATTTTCGGTGTTTTTTCACGATCAGCAAAATGGCGAAGATAAGGAAACTCCCGCACGCCAGATACAAGGCGACCGGGTTCGGCCGCGGCAGCGAGCCGAGTAGGCCGTCACCCGGCCGGGCGATGACAAGGTTCGGAATGAAGCCGAAAGAGTCGTTGGGACTCTGGCCGGAAAAAAATAAGCCGAAGTAAACCAAAAAGTGTCCGATGGCCAGTGCCGGACCGAAGAGGTCAATGGTTTTCCAGAGCGGCAAACGGTTGCGATTGATGAAAATCACTCCGGCAGCCACTGCGGCCGCTGCACCGCCGTAGTAAAACGAGCTGCCGTTCCAGAAGCGGAATATTTCCAACGGATCGGCCGCCGGTCCAGCCGATCGCCGCGCCACATCAAAAAGCCGCGCACCGATAATCGCTCCGACCAGCAGCCAGAAGCAAAGGTCGAGGATCCGGTCTTCATCTCCCCCCGAAGCCCTGACCTCGTGCCGCACGACGACCACCCCCGTGCCGAGGGCTGCGCTCACGAAAAGGCCGAGTATACCGACCGACAGCATGTTGGCGCCGAAACTCATTTTCCCCCGACATTTCTCGAACTCATAACGATCCAGATGATGACTGCAGGCCTTATAAGGCCTGCATCACAATGAACTACCCCGCGGGGTAGTTCATTCGGGCATCTTCTTGAACAGCAGATGAAGCAGGAAAATCCCGATGCCGATGGTGATGGCACTGTCCGCGACATTAAAGGCCGGCCAGTGAAGGTTCCCGACGTAGAAATCGAGGAAATCGGTCACCTTTCCGAATCGGACCCGATCGATCAAATTGCCGACGGCCCCGCCGAAGATCATGGCAAAAGCACCGGCCAGAAGGGGATGCGTCGCCGGCGTTTTGAAGTAGAACCACAAGATCAAACCCACTGCCAGAAGGGAGAAAAGCAGAAACACCACACCTCGCAGACGCGGATCCGAACCGGCCAGGAAACCGAACGCACCCCCTGGATTTTGAACGTGCGTAAGGTCGAAAAAACCGGGAATGACCGTAACGGAGCGATACAACGGCAGGTACCGCAGAACCAGCACCTTGGTGAACTGATCGAGCAGTACAACCACACCGGCGATCGAAAGCAGTTTGACCGTTTTGTTTTTCATCCTGCGTTGATGCGCTCCAGAGCATTTTGACAGCGGCTGCAAATTGTCGGGTAAGCGTCATCGGTTCCAACCGACGGTTCATGAACCCAGCAGCGCTCGCATTTTTCGCCCGGTGCCCGTTCGACCAGAATCTGCAATCCCTCGATGTCTTCACTGGTGAACGCATTTTCGAGCGGTGTTTCACGTTCGAGTTCGACCCTGGAAACAATGAAAAAAGAGCGCAGCTCATCATTGTAGGGCGCCAGCACGGCGTAGAGATCCCCCGGAACCGACAGGGTGAGGGCGGCGTCCAACGGGTGACCGACCTGCTTGCGGGCCCGCGCCGCTTCGAGCGCCCTGGTCACCTCACCGCGCACCGCCAACAGTTTCTCCCAATTCCTCTGAAGGATTTTGTCCTTCCATTCTTCCCGCACACCGGGCATGGCGGCCAGATGAACACTCTCCTCCTTGTCCGGATGCATCGGCAGGTGAGCCCAGATCTCTTCGGCAGTGAAAGCCAGGATCGGCGCCATCAGGCGGGTCATCGTATCCAGGATGTGATACATCGCGGTCTGGGCGCTTCTTCTTGCGCTGGAATCCGGCGGCGATGTGTAGAGCCGGTCTTTTAAAACGTCCAGATAAAAGGCCGACATATCGAGGGTGCAGAAGTTGTGAAGACGATGGTAGATGACGTGAAAATCAAAATTTTCATAGGCCCTGAGCACGATTTCCGTCAACTCCTGCAGTCGGTGCAGTGCGAATCGATCGATTTCCGGCATCGTTTCATAAGGCACAGCATCGGTCTGCGGGTCGAAGTCCGCGAGGTTGCCGAGCATGAACCGGGCCGTGTTGCGGATGCGGCGGTAGGCGTCGCTGAGCTGCTTGAGAATGTTTTCGGAAATGCGGATGTCTTCACGGTAGTCGGAGGCCGTCACCCAAAGGCGCAGGATTTCGGCCCCGTAACGGTCGATGACCTCTTTGGGCGCGATGACATTGCCCAGCGACTTTGACATCTTGCGCCCGTCGGCATCCACGACGAACCCGTGGGTGAGGACAGCATCGTAGGGGGCGCGGTCGCGCGTCCCAACGGCGGTCAGCAGGGAGCTGTGAAACCAGCCCCGATGCTGGTCGCTGCCTTCCAGATACAGGTCCGCCGGCCACTTCAGATTGGCACGCTGTTCCAGAACGGCCGCATGACTGACGCCGGAATCGAACCAGACATCCAGTATGTCGTCTTCCTTGGTCAGCGCCTTGCTGCCGCACGCGGCGCAGACGGCATCGGCCGGCAGAAAGAAGGCGTCCGGCTTTTCGAACCAGATGTCGGCCCCATGGGTGGCAAAAAGTTCGTGAACCCGCTGCATGACCTCCTCGTCCTCCAGCAGCGAGCCGCAGTCTTCACAGTAGAAAACCGCAATCGGCACCCCCCAGGCCCGCTGACGGGAGACGCACCAATCGGGCCGGTTTTCGATCATGCCGTAGATGCGCTCACGGCCCCAACCGGGAATCCACTTCACCCGCTCTATGGCCTCCAGGGCCTTCCGGCGCAGGCCGGTCTTGTCCATGGAGATGAACCACTGGGGTGTGGCCCGAAAAATGACCGGCTGCTTGCAGCGCCAGCAGTGGGGGTAGGAATGCGCGATCGTCTCGGAGGCGATCAAGGCCCCGACCTCCTTTAACTTGGCCGTGATGTTGCGGTTGGCGTCGAACACAAACTGCCCTTCGAAAAATCCCACCTCATCGGAGAAGCGCCCGGTATCGTCTACCGGCGAGTAAACGTCCAGACCGTATTGCAGGCCAACCTCGTAGTCCTCGCGGCCGTGCCCGGGAGCGGTGTGCACGCAGCCGGTGCCGGCATCGAGCGTGACGTGGCTGCCTAATATGATCAGGGCATCGCGATCGTAGAGCGGGTGGGTGCTGCGCTTTCGTTCCAGACGCTTGGCGTCGATCTCGGCCAGGATCCGGTAGTCGCTGATACCGAAGGTGTGCATGCAGTCAGATACTAGGTCCCGGGCGAGGATCAGGACCTCGTCGCCGCCCACATCCACCGCCGCGTATGTGAAATCCGGGTGCAGGGCCACGGCCAGATTGGCCGGTATGGTCCAGGGGGTCGTGGTCCAGATGACGACAGAAACGGTTTTACCGGCAAGGCTCGGAAATTCGGCGCTCAGGTCGTCTTTCATGCGAAACTTGACGTAAATGGAGGGCGAGGACTCGTCGGCGTATTCGATTTCGGCTTCGGCCAGGGCGGTACGGCAGTCATTGCACCAGTAGATCGGCTTCTTGCTCCTGAAGAGGCTTTGGTTTTGGGCAAATTTCCAGCACTCGCGGGCAATGGTGGCCTCGTAAGCATAGTTCATCGTCAGATAGGGATCGTCCCATTCACCCATGACGCCCAGTCGCTTGAACTCGTTCCGCTGGATATCGATGAAACGCTCGGCGTAGGCACGACACAGCCGGCGCACGTCGGCCAGGGTCATGTCCATTTTTTTCTGACCGAGCTCCTTGTCGACGTTGTGTTCGATCGGCAGACCGTGACAGTCCCAGCCGGGCACGTATACCGCGTCATAGCCGGTCATCTGCCGTGACCGAACGATGATGTCTTTGAGGATTTTGTTGAGCGCTGTGCCGATGTGGATGTGACCATTGGCATAGGGTGGGCCGTCGTGCAGAATGAATCGCTCCCGCCCGTCGCCAGCCGCTCTGATTTTATCGTGCAGCCGCACGTATTCCCAGGCTTTTAGTTGCTCCGGTTCGCGGTCGGCCAGGTTCGCCTTCATGGGAAATTTCGTGATCGGCAGATTGAGCGTCTTTTTATAGTTCATTTGGCCTCCGAAATTTGGTGATGTCTATAAACTTGGAAGTTTTAATAGACAAGCCCCGGTATGTCAAGGGAATACAACCTTATTTTCGTGCTGAGTCAGTTGGGTCAGTTGGGTCAGTTGGGTCAGTTGAGTCGGTTGGGTCGGTTAGATCAGTTAGGTCAGTTGAGCCGGTTTAGCCCGTTGAGCCCGGATGAGCGGTTGTGCCCGTTTAGCCGGTTGAGCCGGTTTAGCCCGTTGAGCCGGATAAACTGTTGCGAAAAGCGGCTGACTGTCTGAGTCGGTTACGGGGTCTTAGACCGGACCCAATGCCAACGCCGCATGGAAGGCACAAACTTGGGGATCAGTTTACACCCTTGATTTGAAAAGGAGACTGGCCCGGGCTTAGAGCCCGTTGGCGGTGAGTTTCAGCCGCGACTCGAAACCGGTTATCCGGGCGGAGGCGCCCACCTTATTTTCGGGTTAACTCCGGCCACCCGACGCAATCAACTGGGTTCCTATTTATCTCGCGAATTTCTAAACCTTTTCGGCCTGGCCGTGCATTAAAAGCTCGCCGCGCGCAGAAGTGCCTTACACCGGTGCGGGTCATGATCCCGCAACCTGCAGGCGGGAAAATGGGGCACGCCGGGGACTGCGGCTGCACAAGCCGATGCAACTCTCAACAGCAGTCGGTTCGGAAGTGTAATCAGGCGGACTGTCTCAGCGGTATCAGCACCTCGGCGTCACACGGCGTTGGGCCCATCGCCATCGCACCGACCGCCAGGTAAGTGTAGTTCCTGCTGGTCAAATCACTAAAATCCGGGATCATCCGCCGGCCGTCCATGACCAGGTAGGGTGGTTGGACAAGTTGCTCGATAGTTCGCGACAGACCGCGGAACTCCTCGCAGTCCGATGAAATGAACAGGGCATGCGATCCTTCGATAGCCTCTTTGGCGCTCTCGTAGTAGTCGATCTTGTCGAAGAGAATGTTTCTTGCCGGATCGAAAACAGCTCGGGCGGAATCGTTGGCCAAGGGATCGTAGGCCTTGATTTTCGCGGCGCCCTTGCCCAGCAGAGACTCGATCACCTTGATCGAAGAGGCATCACGCATGTCGTTGGTGTGCTTTTTGAAAGCCAGACCGAGAACCGTGATGGTCTTGTTGTTGAACTTGAAACCGGCTTCGGTGATGGCTCGGTCGACCAGGTAGACTTTCTGGTATTCGTTCACCTCGTACGAGGCTTCCAACATCTTAGTGTTGACGTTCACCCTGCGCAGCTGGTTGATCAGCGAAGCGATGTCTTTTCCGAAACAGCTGCCGCCGGCTCCGTTGCTGACAAAAGACCCCCAGGTGCTGATGCGTTCATCGGAGGTCACCCCCAGGCGCAGGTCGTCGATGACGACATTGGGAAATTTTTCTCCGATCTTCGCCCCGACGCCGTTCCAGAAAGAGATGTAGGTCAGCAACATGGTGTTGGCCACATATTTGATGGCCTCCGCGGTCTCGGGCGACGTTTCGATGTATTTGATGCGGACATGATTGACGAATTGGGAATACACCCGGCGCAAGATGGTGAAATCCTGCGTATCGTCACAGCCGACCACGACCCGGTCCGGCCGGCGCGCCTGCATCACGGCGGTGCCTTCCGCCAGAAACTCCGGGTTGGAGGAGACGCCGAAATTTTTGACCTTGTGCGAGGACATGATGCGCTCGAGATGACGCGCCGTTCCGATCGGCACCGTGCTCTTGTTGACGATTACCACGCGACGCTTGTCCTTGCGCCCGGCGAGCAGTTCGGCCAGATGTTCGGCCGCGGCATCGTAAAACGTCAAATTGGTGGAGCCGTCCAGGTTGGGCGGGGTCGGCAGACACATGAACACGGCATCCGTCCCCTCGATAATCCCCTCCAAATCGGACGAAAAATACAGGTACCGGCCCAGGGTTTCGCGGATGATGTTGACCAGGCCGGGTTCGTTGACATAGCGTTCGATTGCCTGGGTCTGCCCGGAAGAAAAGGCCTCCAGTTTTTCCTGATTGTTGTCGTATGCATACACTTCATGACCGTACTCGGAGCAAACGGCGGCATGCACGAGACCGACGTATCCGGTGCCTAAAACGATAATTTTCATGGCTTCCCCTGATGATGATTAATGTTCTGCAGCGCGTCGGACTTCAGCCCGAAATGGGCGGGCAAAATCAAAGGCGTTCCGGAAGGTTATCCGGTGTTATGGACCATTCTACCATATCTTTTATCAAGTCATCAATCCCCAGTAGTTGAACTCTGCGCCGCAGGAACTCGGATATGGTCGGCTGATAGGCCTTGACCTGCGGATACATTTTTACCTCACTCGGGGTACGGTTGCCCTTTTTGTGATTGCAGGCCTTGCATGCGGCCACGCAGTTTTCGAACTCCGTGCGACCGCCCCTCGATTTCGGTACGATGTGATCGATGGTCAGCCGCCCACAGTGGATTCGACAATAAGCGCACTTGAAACCGTCTCTGATCAGAACGTTTTTCTTGCTGAACGGCACCCGCGCCCGGTAAACAGTCCGGATAAACTTAATGAGCTTGATCACCAGCGGAATCTTGATGGTCATGCCCTCACCGGTATTGACCGTCCTTTCCGAATACCGCAGCACTTTGACCTTTTCCTTCACCAGCAAGCACAGGGCCCGCTTCCAATCCACCACATTCAAAAAAGAGTAGTCCGCATTGAGCACAACACACTGGGTCATGTCCGGCTCCCTTGGGCTCACAAAAAAATAAACGAACACTATTGATAGAGTTACCCTTATTTTTAAAGTTTGTAACGCTCGTTTTATAAAAAGGAATTCTGGTGGCGGAAATACACGCGGGGCGGTGCTTTCCGATCGCCGGGTTCGGGGGATTTGATAATATAGGGAGCTTTAAAAATCAACCGATTTTACGGGATCTCGGGCGGCCCGATACATGAAGTTGTGTCAGGTGAGTCGGTTGGGTCGGTTTTGTCAGTTAAAGGATATCATCGATTTTATCGACTAAACGCTCATGACCCTGGGCCGCCCCGGCGAATGAAAATGATGCGCCGGGGACCGCATGAGCGGTTGAGAACAGCGGCTGACTGTCTGAGTCGCCTATGGAGCCTCAGACCGGACCCCATACCGATACCGCATGAAAGGTCACCGGGAACCGCCGGTTCGGAAACACTGCCCTTGCTATTCGTGAAGAAATTCTTATGGTTTGACAAATTACGTGTAGGAATGTCACACTCCATACCAATTCTCGGATACTTTTCGAGCAAGCCACCAGAATAAGAGGCCAACCGCGTGAGACTCACCCCACTGCTGACAGCCGTGATGATTTTGATCGCCGGCCCACTCGTGGCGGGAGAAGCCGAGGTCATCAACGTCACGGTCGTCAAAACCGCCACGGATGTTTACGGATTTTCTGTCACTGTCCGTCATGATGACACTAGCTGGGAACACTATGCCGATAAATGGGAAGTCCTCGATTTAGACCAAAATGTCCTGGCAACCAGAATCCTATATCACCCGCATGTGGACGAACAGCCGTTCACCCGGAGCCTTTCGGCGGTAAAGATTCCCGCCGCCGTTGGTGGTGTCAACCTAAGGGCCCATTGTTCGGTACACGGGTACGGCGGTCAAGAATTCCCTGTAGACCTTCCTCATTGAAAGGAGCGCCGCGATGCTGACACACGTGGTTTCGATGAAGTTCAAGTCCGGGGTTGCCGAAGCGGACATCGACGACCTTGAAAAAAGTCTGGATGAACTGCCCAACTCGATCGTCGAAATCCAGATGTACGAACTTGGCCGGGACGTCATGCACACGGAGCGATCCTATGATTTCGCCCTTGTCGCGCTGTTCGCAAACAAAGAGGCACTGCAGCGCTACAGCAAGCATCCCGAACACCTGAAAGTATTGGAAAAGATTAAAAAACTCTGCGAAAGCGTGGTTACGGTCGACTTCTTCGGTACCGATGCCGGTGATTTTAAAGACAAAGTCCAACTGGCACCGCTTTTGTGAGAAGCGGGATGATCGCAAATACCAAGGTTCTCAGATTTTAAAAACCAAACCCGATCATACGACCCTGAGGTTCTCGACGGGAGGATCTCGAAGGGTAGAATCCTTTAAATGTAAGAAATTTAAACATTTTCAAAATTTAAAACGCTGAGTTGAGGAAAAAACCTCTCAAAGTATACCGGTTCATATTCAGCTGGGGAGGCGGAAATCATGAAGAAAAAGGCCGAAGCCATGGTACTGGCATCCTTTGTGGCTGATTCTCTGGCGCTGGGGGCCCACTGGATTTACGACACCGCGGTGATCGACAATGAACTCGGACGCGTGGATCGATTGCGTAAACCGGCCCCGGACTCATTTCACGGTACCAAGGAAGCCGGTGAGTTCACCCACTACGGCGATCAGACGTTGGTGCTGTTGTCTTCGATCGCAGACTGCGGTGGTTTCGATATAGACCACTTTGCCCGCAGCTGGCAAAACCTGTTTCAGGATTACACCGGTTACCGTGATCACGCGACAAGGGAAACCTTGAAAAAATTTGCCGAAAACAAAGAACCAGCCGCAGCCGGTTCCTCATCGACGGAACTGGGAGGGGCGGTTCGAATTGCACCGCTGGCTTACGTTTACCGGGAAAAACGGGATGACCTGCGCTCGGCCGCAAAAGCCCAAACCGCTATGACGCACAACGACCCCGTCGTGGTCGAAAGCGCCGACCTTCTGGCCGATGTCCTCTGGCATGTCCTGAAGGGCGCGTCACCGACAGCGGCGCTCCAAACGGCATCCGCCGACAGGACGGCTTTGAGAAAAATGGTCACTGACGGTCTCCAGAGTTCGGGTCGGCCGACTCGGGATACCATCAAAAAGTTCGGTCAAATGTGCGAAACCGACGCCTCCCTGCCCGGCGTCATCCACCTGGTGGCCACTTATGAAACCGACTTGAAAACGGCCCTGGTTGAAAACGTGATGGCCGGCGGAGACTCAGCCGCAAGGGGGATGGCGGTCGGAATGATCCTGGGCGCGCACCTCGGACGTGACGCTATTCCCGCCGAGTGGCTGAATGAAATGAAAACCGGCAACCGCATTGCCGACCTTCTGGGTCGGATCGGTTGAGCGGCATGGCGGTTCAATGCCGCCGCCATGGGAAAAATAACTAATATTTGCCTTTAGATAAGTATTCAAACGAAATGGAGGTGAAGTCGCGATCATGAAGTATTTCGTCAAACATTTTGAGGGAGGTTTTCAGGTACTCGAAAAAGAGGGTGACAATGAGATTGCGATTGCATCCTTTCACAAGGACCCGCAAACGCAGACCGGACAAAAATCAAAGGCGCAGCGGCGGGCAGAAGAATACTGCGATTTTCTCAACCAAAAGGACTTGGCGAAAGACGATTCGTTGACATTTGATTAAGATACCGATGTGACAAAAAACCATGCTGTTCAAACTTTTCCTGGCGTTTACCCTTGTGCCCGTTATTGAAATCTACCTGCTGATCAAGGTCGGCGGCCACATCGGGGCATTTAAGACCGTACTGTTGGTCATTGCAACCGGTTTTGCCGGAGCGTATCTGGCGCGCCTGCAGGGCATGCAGACCATGCTGCGCGTGCGCAACAGCCTCGAGCAAGGGCGGATGCCGGCCGAGGAACTGCTGGATGCAGTGCTGATTTTCGCCGCCGGTTTGGTCCTGCTGACGCCCGGATTTCTAACCGACACCATGGGGCTTTTGCTCCTTTTTCCCGAAACCCGACGTTACGTCAAGCGCTATTTGAAACGCCGACTGGAGCCCTACATCGACTCCCGGCATTATACCGGCAGTCGGACATCGTAATGCAGAATGTGGCGATGGCGAGAAGCATACCGATATTTTTAGCGATAGCGTTGATGCTGTCAAACTGTAGCGCCAACCGGCCGGTGGACGCGGACGGCAAGAACGGTGAACTCGCCGCCTGCCCAGACCGGCCGAACTGCGTCTCCTCGCTCAGTGACGACAAAGAGCATTTCATCGCACCGCTCACATATGAAGGCTCGATGGCAGAGGCCGACACGCGTCTGCTGTCCGTGCTGGAACAGATGAAAGGGGTCAAAATCGTTTCCCGAACCGATACCTCTATCCATGCCGAGTTCACCTCGACCGTCTTCGGTTTCGTGGATGACGTCGACTTCCGCTTCGATGCGGCAAACCGTCGCATCGATCTGCGGTCCGCCTCGCGGGTCGGCTACACCGATTTCGGCGTCAACCGCAAAAGGATCGAAGAAATCCGCCGGCGTTTTCAGGCCGCAGCGCCCTCGGAACCCTCACAATCTTTCACACAGTAAGGCAACCGGTTATGAGCTCACGCAACTCAATCGACTACAGCATCCTGGATCAGCCGGAAATCCTGGCGGTCTTGTTTCACCCGCGGCCTTCATACGGCGGCGCTAAACTCAGTTTGCCTTCCCGCGAGTTAATGGTTCCGGTCGATGACAAGATCGCCGTCGGTGCCTGCTTTCACGCCGGAGATCCGGCTGGACCCAACATTCTCTTTTTTCACGGCAACGGTGAAATTGTCGACGACTACAACGACTTGGGGCCGCTCTACAACCAGATGGGTATCAACTTCATGGCGGTCGATTACAGAGGCTACGGCCGCTCCGGCGGACGACCGTCGGTGGCGGCCATGATGTCGGACTGCCACAATATATTCGATTGGACCGTCGAATGGTTGCAGAAAGGCGGCCACACCGGTCCGCTGGTCGTCATGGGCCGATCGCTCGGAAGCGCCTCGGCCCTCGAACTGGCCGGTGGTCGAGCGGCGGATATCGACGGTCTGATCATCGAAAGCGGTTTTGCATATGCCGCACCGCTCCTGCAGCTGCTGGGGGTTTCAACGGCGGCGATCGGGTTCCGGGAAGAGGAAGGCTTTCGCAACATCGACAAAATCAAACAGGTCGACAAACCGACCCTGATCATTCATGCCGAGTTCGACCACATCATTCCCTACGCCGAGGGCAAGGCCCTCTATAACGCCTGTCCGGCCGCCGAGAAGTCGCTGCTCACCATTACCGGCGCCAACCACAACGACATCTTCGCACGCGGCCTGTCGCAATACTTGGAGGCCGTAAAGGCGTTGACGACCAAGCTGAGTGGTCCTGACGTCATGGTTGCACCGGTTGGTTCGCGATGAACGCGTCAAACGCCTCCCAGAATCGCGTCCGAATGTCATCGGTCTCCATCAGGATTTCGTGACGCGCTTCTGAAATGATCAGAAGCCGGCTGTTCGGCAATCTCCTGCAAGCCGACTTCTGGGCCGTAACCGAAACAACCCGGTCGGTCCCAGCCGCAACCATCAGCACCGGAACTCGAACTTCCTCGAGAAAGCCCGGGCGTCGGATGTTCGCGATCGATGCGAGCGTTGCCGTCAGCCACGCGAATGTCACGCCGCCGAGGGCCAAATCTGGATTTTGGGCCACGGCGTTTTTTTCCACGGCAAAGCGCCTCGGGTCCGCGGTGAGCGCATTTCCTTCGAACGGCCGATCGAAATTGGTGCGCTTGTCGCTTCCCGGCACAAGGGCTTCTTCAGAGCCGATATGTTGGCCCAGCCAAACCAACCCTTTCACCAGCCATCGTGGAAACGGTTTCGTGTTGATGTCGAGCATGGGGGCCACCAAGACTGCCTTGTCGATGCCTGCCGGCTGCCGATGCAGATAACGAAGGGCCACATGCCCACCCATCGAATGCGCCAGCAAATAGATCGGACGCACGGCCTCAGGCTGGACGACCCTCTGGAAGAATTCCTCCAGGTCCTGCACGTAGTCATCGTAATTCCGCACAAAGCCCTTCAGCCGGTCCGGCAGCATGCGGCTCGAAAGCCCCTGCCCGCGCCAGTCGAAACCGAAGACCACAAATCCCCTCTGGTTGAGGTCGGCTGCGGTTTCGGTGTATTTTTCGAGAAACTCCTTGCGGCCGCCAAGCAGCACCACGCTGCCAAGGGGATTTTTACCCTCGGGAGACCAAAGGGCATTGCGGATAGCCGTTCCATCTGAGGTAGTGAAATAACCTATACTAACGTTTGCCCCGTCGATTGGGCCCGGCGTTATCATCGTGATGCCTACTCCTTTTGATCCGATCCACCGTCAAACCCGTATAGCACGGTGCCGGATCGGAAACAATTGATGGATCGACCTGTCGCTCGATCGTGGCGCGTGGCGGCAGTCGGGGTTGACCCCGATGGGCGAATCGCCTATGTTTATTTCGAAAATGAACTTATTGGTTCTGGGTTCAAGACTCACCGTCCTCCGTTCAGCACTGCCTATGGCCGTAAGCACCCAGTATGATCGAGACCGTTAACTTTCACACGAAGGTTGAAGGGTTGAAATCATTCCTTGAACTCTGAACCCGGAAACCGGAACCCCGAACCCCGAAAAAAAGGATAGACCCGCGCCATGGCCATACATTCTCATCAGTTCGTCGAAACCTACCAGGGGCTGGTCGGCTTCGGGCTCGACCGCGAGAACGACCAGAATACCATCGTCTTTTACCTGCAGAAATTTTCCGACGATGCACTGCTGCAAACCCTTATCAAACGGCTCAGCGATGACGAACTGAACGAGATCTTCAGCCTCATCACCCGTCTGCTCAAACGCCACCTGACGGAATCAGAGTATCATCGCCTCTTTCTGAAAGACGATCACCCTTAATAAATTATACTTTGCTGCCGGTCGGCCGCCGCGATATTTGTCAACGGCCAAAAGGACGGTAAAAGAAACCGGGGGGTGGACATGTTTTCCGAAAAAGAATTGGAAGAGTATGCCGAAGTACTTCTTTGGGGACTGCAGACAGCGCGGCGTAGAAAATTCAAAAAAAATGACGTTGTGGCCATCCGGTATCATTTGCCGGCCCGAAAACTGGCAGAAATCCTCTATGACAGGCTGCTCCGGATGGGGCTCAACCCGGTGCCGCGCGCACTGGAAACACCCCGAATGGAAAAAAGCCTCTATGTCCGTGCCACACCCCGCCAGTTGAAGTTCGTTCCCGCCGGCGACGAAGTCATGAACCAACATCTCAACGGCAGCATTCATCTGTATGCCCCCGAATCGATCACGCACTTGAGCGATATCGATCCTAAAAAAATCGGCCAAACGGCCGTGGCACGCAAATATTTACGCGACATCCTGACCCAGCGCGAGGAACAGGGCCTTTTCAGCTGGACCCTGTGCGTGTTTCCCACCATGGCCCTGGCAAGGCACGCCAAGATGTCCCTCAAGGCTTATGCCCGTCAAATTGCGGCGGCGTGCTTCCTGGAACAGCGCCATCCGGTCAGAGCGTGGCAGGATGTCCATCAAAAGATCCAGTCGATCAAAAAACGTCTCGACCGGCTGCCGGTCAAGCATTTTCACATCGAGTCGGATACCATTGACCTGACGATCACGCCGGGGCAAAAGAGAAAATGGCTTGGCCTTTCCGGCCGCAACATTCCGAGTTTCGAAGTCTTCATTTCTCCTGACTGGCGGGGTACGCAAGGCGTATACTACGCCGACCAGCCCTCTTTTCGCAGCGGCAACTATGTAACCGGCGTCAGGCTGGAATTCAAGAAGGGAGCTGTTGTGAAGGTAGAGGCCCGGAAGGGCAAAGACTTTGTCCGCCGTCAGCTCGAAATGGACCCCGGAGCTAAAAGAGTCGGGGAATTTTCTCTGACCGACCGGCGTTTTTCACGCATCAACACGTTCATGGCCAACACACTCTTCGACGAGAACTTCGGCGGACCTCACGGCAACTGTCACCTGGCCCTCGGCTCCGCCTACACGGATGCCTATGCCGGAAAAAGGGCCCTCGACGAGAGGCTTCGAAAAGAACTCGGCTTCAACGACTCGGCCCTGCACTGGGACCTGGTTAACACCGAAAGCAAAAGAGTGACCGCCATTTTAATAGGCGGCGGCAAGCAAACCGTCTACGAAAAAGGAGAATTCAATTTTTAGCCCTAACATTGCAAAAATTGGTGGGCTTCAGGGCCAAGGCGTCAAGGGTGATGCCGTAGTAGACCTACTGCAACCCCTTGAAATCGCAGGACCTGAAGTCCTCCGGCTTTCCCGAAGGGTTAATTCAACTGCGCCAATCTCAACAAGTCACCCGACCGATCTTGAACGATCCCGTAGGTTCTTAGAATCTCGTCATGAATACCCGTCGCTCTTTGATTGTTCAAAACGAGCTGTTCACCCTTCTCCGTTTCAAACACGATGAAGTCAGATGAATTTTGGGACTCGATCGATGCGATCATCTGCTTTAGATTTATAATTTTATTTCCATTCACCTTTACAATCCGCTGATCCGTATGCTTGTTGTACCCGACATTTATTTCTGCTTCGAGTACCTTGGTCAGGATCACGACTTCCTCATTTTCATCGGTCGGGTGGCCATTTATGAAAAAGTTCAAAAGGTTCGACGGCGCCTTGGTTTGCCAATCAGACCAGGTTTTAAGGTAGTTAAAGGTTAGCGGACAAAATACAAGGCCGCCATAAATATAATATCGCGGTTGAACATCATACTCGCATCTCGATACAAAACGATGATCCTCTGAACCCTTATAGAGGTTTATGTCGACCAAATGCTCCTCGCCTTGACGTATAATTTTCAACTTCAATACATCGCCATATTGATGGTTTTGAATGAAATGAGAGAAGCTCGTCCGTTCATTCCGTCTAAATTCGACTGTCCCGTCGTCGGCTATCGGATGATCGTCAACCATGGAAAGGATGTCATCAGGGTACAGGATGCCGTCCGAGAGTTGTCCCGGAATGACTTTGGTCACCAATATGCCGGTTTGTGACTTATCCAATTTGTACCAGGCTTTCAGGTTCCCGTTATCCATATTTTGCGTGTTTATGCCGATCCGTGGAAAACCGTCGTATCGTCCGTCAAGCACATCGTCGAGGAAGTGCTGCACGATGTTTGTCGGAACGATATAGCCGATGTTCTCGGAACCTTTCATTTGCTGCATGACAATTCCGACGACTTTGTCCTCCACAATAGCGGGTCCCCCGCTGTTTCCGGGGTTTATCGCGGCATCGATTTGGATGGCCAGAAGTCTCTTCAGACTATGGGCATATGGGCGGTGTTCTATCCTGGAGATGACTCCGGTTGTCGTGCTGAGAGTGTCGCCACCTTCCGGGAACCCGTAAACAATGACCTTATCCATCACTTGGGGAAGTTCAGCCAGTTCAAGGTCTTTAACTTCCTTGAAAAAATTCGGGTCTTCAACCGTTAAGAGGGCCAAGTCGGCTTCGTGCGAAATGAATTGGACCCGGGCATTGAATTTGTTCGGTCGCCCATTGAGCTGAACCTGAATAAAGGTGTGGTCACTCACGACATGCGCATTGGTCAGGATTCGATTTCCGTTTATGATACACCCCGAGCCATGCCCCCTTCTAGGACCCCGACGGTTCCAGGGGTTGTCATAGTCAGGGCTGTTGCTGACGCAGAATATTTTAACGATCGAATCTCGAATATCGGTTTCAGCATATCCTGAATTGACGACGAGCAGAAAAGTAGAAAAGATCAACACGATCAATTTCATTTCGAATTCCTCAAGTGAAAAGCAATTGAAGACCTGGAGTTCGCGATTTCCCACCCAGGCGGGAACAATGGTTCCAGGTTGACGTTTTATAAAATGTTTTTCGCACTATCATCATGCGTCAATTCAAGCGAATTCTATGATTCACCTAATCAAAAAAGCCGGGTTCCCCTGAAACGGGTAACCCGGCTGTCACTGAAGAATCCCTTGGCAACCCGGCTGCCTGTCGATAGGCCCGTGGTTTTCCGCCCCTGCTTTGCAACAGGTTTGGCTTTTTCATGGATGACGACTTTTTGTCTGGTTTAACTTGAGATTTATTATAACAAAACTATCTTCACCTGTCCATTCAGACAGCTGTTTGCCCATTTTTTGCGTTCGATCGAGGCCAATCCACACAATGCCAGCCCGTATTTCAACCTCGGACTGGCTTACGAAAAAACCGGCAGACCCAATCTGTCCCGCTGCTATTACCAGCGCTTTATGTCAATCGAAGACCCTCGTTATGAAGACCTGATTGCCCGGGTCAAAAAACATCTTGTCGACATGCACAGCCCCGAATAGGGCCAACCTCATCTCAAGCTCCTCCAAGGGATGGGTCCAGAATTCTTGATCGGTTAGGTTTCCATGTACGCAATGTACATGTATTCTACAAAATAAGTACTTGAAATAATAGCCTTTTTAAGACAAAAATATTCTAAGTATTATCAAACCGTTGCAGTCCTGCCTCTCTCTACGATTGGAGTGGCTGTTTCGGGCCTTCGACCCTTCTGGAAATGATACCCAGCAGACAGATGATCACGTTCGATTGGCTGCGCCAAACAGGATTAAAGGGGACAGTGGGGGCAACTGAATCTTTGTGGCTGGCCGGATACCGACGATCAAAACCGTCAGCGGACGGCCCGGTGGAAACAGACCAGTATTGAAAATAGGATTCGCCGTCTGAAACGCATTACCTTGTATTGACAAGCTGAACCTATCTTAGGTAACAATAGAAGTGCGCATAGGGGTCAGGATACGTGAGTACCTGAGCAGTGAGTTGGCACCTCCTGCGATGCCCTCTATGCGCTTTATAAACATACTACGTTGTGGTGGTTAACGCAATAGTGCTGGAAGCTTGCTCGCAATCATGATCCTCCGACCTTAAAAACCTTCTTACTGGGATTTCATCAGTTCATCCAATCAATCCCAAATTGATCCCGATCAATGTAGAAGGTTAAGTTTTTAACCTTACATTGATCTGGAAAGCCGGATCAGACGGCTACGTTACAAACCCTTTGAAACTCGGATCACTAGACCTTCCATCCATCATCCGCAGAGAACACAATACCCGCACCTTGGACACTTGGAGCCTGTTCCGGCCAGAATATTTCCGTAATATGGGCAATACTCAGTTCTACTGCCTGAATCCAGTTGGGCGATGATTGTAGGCTGTTGAGGGTGTTTTAACCGTATAATTCACATTGATCCCGGCCATCCGGGCACCATCTGCCGTGTTGATCGATGTACCTGATGTAATCCCGCACGGTCCAATTTCTGGTTCCCAAAGGGGGCAGCGGCATCAGATAACGTTTTGCATTATATAGCTTTACCTTCTCATCGTAAGTCATCATCAATTTCCTGAATGAGTCTCAGTTTTTCACGGTAAACAGATCTATGTTTCGAGATTTCATATAGCCGCATGGCTCTCGTACCACTGACATGATATCTGTTTCATATTCATGAAATTATGTCAACCATAAATTACAAATCATATTCATTTATTATAATGACGTCTAATACATCCGGTAAATTTTAAGTGTCCCTAAAAACACAAAGGGTGGCCCACACAATTGTGAGCCACCCAGAGAAAGGAGGTCGTATGAAAGAGGCTACGCTTTTATAGCCGGATGGCGAAATTGTAGCCTTATTTTTATAATGCCGGTTCATTGCAGAAGGTTACAGATAAGATGGAACCACCTGCATGTCAGACGACCCCATTATTATCGATGACAAAACGTATTTTTCACTCGAAGAAATCCGCATGACTGCCAGTTCGTACGAGACATAGTTCGCTGCCTTCGATTCGATAAATCAGCGACCAATCGGGGTCAATATGACACTCCCGGCAGTCCTTCTGCCGACACGCGGATTTTCAGAACTTTCTGAAGATTTCCATTGTAATTAGGTTTCAAATATTAGCGTAGGTATTGCAGACTATAACGCGGAATCACGCCTTCTTTGTCGAAATAGCGAGCGAGCTTCAGGGTGCAGATAACGCTTTTCGGCTCTATTCCTTCTTTCTTCAGTATATCGACATCGAATGCGGCATTGTGGGCGACCATGACATTACCATCCGACTTTATGAGATCCTGGAGTTGATTCCATGTGTCGCTGTCTCGAAATATAGGTTTGTCCCGTACCATTTCATTTGTGATGTGGTGAACGGTCATTGCGTCTATGGATATCGGCATACCCGGATTGAAGAGCTCGTTGACGACTGCGCCCTCTTCAGTTTTAAAGGCGATTTGGCAAAGGCGATCGGCGGGACCGTTTCTGGTGGTTTCTGTGCCGAGAAAGATAAACATTTCGTAACTGGATTTACATTATATCAATCGTTTCAGAATCAAATATGCAGCGTAACTTGAATTTGGATCTGGGAGATGATTTCTTAAAAACCTCTAAAGAATGGTTTACCCGATCACCCATCTTTTCTGTATTGGTGATATTAATACCCATTTTATCAATGAACCTTGCCATCTGTATCCAACATATCCCAGATCAGTCCTTCCCATCCCGAGACAACGCCTTCATCGTCGCAAACACTGCAACGCCAATGAATATTTCCGGACGTTCGGTCGAGTTCTATGTCCATTTCACCTGTGCAAGGTTTTCGTTGTGGCCTGCGCCAACATTTCGGGGTCGTTCCCACTGATAGTCCTGCGGCAATAGATGTAGCGTAGATTATTATTTCGCTCAGCTTCTTCACCTTCACCTTCAATTGAGGAACCGCTGGACCGCTCTTTGTTTCGTCCAACCAATGCTGGATATTAATCACCCACATGATTTTTAATCCCGACTCAATAGTGACACAACTGAATTTCGTGTTTTCTGTATGATGAGCCGATAATTAATACGATCGAAATTACCGACAAACTGGAAGTAGGAGTCTCACAATACATTCGTGATTTGCAATAAAATATAATCAGTTAGATACCTTTTACGCGGAACCATTCCCAATACACCTTTCAATCCTCTGCAATCTTATAACTGATTGAAATCCCAGAGCTGCTGGTGGTGTCGATGGTGGTTTTAAAATTGGGCAAGCCCTTTACATAATCAATAAATTCCCTGATGCCCTCCATTCCAATATTTCTTACGTTATGGGCCGTAAAGCATCCACCGACTTCAAGTTTCGGTGCAAGCGCTGTGAAATAATTCTTGGACCATTCCTTATCTGCATCGACAAAGACAAAATCGAAGGATCCCTCAAGTTTCTCCACAAGCTCATGGGCATCAGCAAGCCTGGCATCGATATATTCAGAAAGTCCGGCTTCTTTAAAATTAGCAAGGGCCTGTTTGTATCGATCAGCATCAATTTCAATTGTTATGAGTTTACCACCCGTTTTGCTCAGAGCCCACGCTATCCAGATCGCTGAATGCCCCGTTGAGGTTCCGATTTCCAATGCTTTTGTATATTTGTTCTTAAGAATGAGATTATACAGGATCTTTCCGTCAGAGTATGGGATATTCCAATCATGCCAGGAGCTTTTGTGGGTCTCCAGGAACATTTCAACCTTATCGTCAAGTGCTTTGTTATCCCGTAGTTCCGCACAAATACCGCTACGAACTGAAAAGAACGATGAAAAGATCAAGACGATAAGGAAAAATCTAAGATAAGAGTTTTTTAAAAAGCCTCTTAAATTTCGCATATCATCAATACCGCCTCCAACGATAATTGGCCATAGGCCTTCCGAGACAGAGGATTTTTTTTAAAGATGGTAATTTTGTCAGCACACGGGCTAATGTTTCTCAAAGAGTAAATTCAACCCATAATGGATAATGATCAGACATACGATAAGAAATAGAGTTTTTGCTGAGATTGGTATCGGTATAAACATAGGGTAAGAAATCAAATCCGCCACCTTTACTGTAGTTCATCGACAGGGCAATTGATCCACTCTCCTTTTGAAACCATGCAATTTGGTCATAATATTTTTCAAGCACCGGCTGGTTCGGATCAGCGAAAATCGATCGGGGCACAAGATTTAAATCTGCCGGAACCGTTAAACCCGTCGATGTAAACGCCTGCCATAGATTATCTCCGCGACGATCAATATTAAAGTCACCTAATCCAATCAGATTGTGGTGCCAATTATTGGATCGATTTGCCCAATCTGACATCCACCGTGCGATACCTTTCAACTCGGAGACTCTATCACTGGAACTATATCCATAGTTAATATGTAAGGCAACCAGAATAAAGGTAGTTTCCGCACAACGGAAGCTAACCGCATACGGAGTCCTTGCAAACTGGCTCTTAAGTGCATCTGCTGAAATTTCGTTCAACCACTCCGGCGGAACAACCAATTCACAGGCAAGACCCGAGGCCTTAATCCTCCTGCTGTCGAAAACAAATGCCATGCGCTCATTGTGACCTGCGTCACCTAAGGTCACATCGGTCATAAGAAAAGACCAATTAGATCCCAAGAAATCTAACATATCGCGCAATGCCCGCAAATCACCCATGACCTCCTGAATTGCTATGACATCAAAGCGTGATATAATTTCACAAATTGCACGTAATCCTCGCAAGTCACGTTTGGGATTGTCGTTGGATTTTGCGGTCCATTTGCGGGTTAATGAGCTAAACATTCTTAAATTCCAGGTCGCAATCAATAAATTTGATCCCGCTGCTTTTCCTGGAATGACCGCATCCAAGGCAGTTGAAATCGAATCTAAATCGGCCTGAACGTTGAATGGCGGAATTTCATTGATGGTTGGCATATAATCACACAATTAAATCGACATTATTAAAGTTTGAAGAGTCAATTGCTACTTATTTATATATTTTAAGATTAATAATAATCTTGAATGATTTCAATAAAAAAAAGTGGGAATGATTTTTTTCGTTTATGTATCGACAGAGGTTATTTACCAAATGAAATACGGAGAGACTCGAAGACCGACAGCCCTTTAAGAGATATACAATATTCTGTTGACGATATCCGTATTTGCAAGGAATGCAGGAACATAATATCTCAAGACAAAGGATTGCAGTATCTTAACGAAATCAATGGTTGGATAGGAGGCTCTTTCAGCTAAATCCCCTTCATAGTTATCTTGTACTCCTCATTTCAAGAAGTAAGGGATATATGTTAACCATTGATCCGGGACAACAAGGAGGCCCACCTTGATTCCTGCCGGAATAAACAGATGTTTAATTCAGAAAAGATGTTGAAACATCGGCCAGAATGATGATGTTGAGACTACGCAAGGAATTGGAAATCAGCGTAAAGCTCTCTTACCGAAACCGTGATGCTTAATCCTATTTCCGTTTCCTTGCGTTTTTTTGTCCAACCCTCCTGTGACACTCAAGACATGCCAATATACCACCTTCGTATTCGACCCCTCTTGACAATGCCCTGAACCCTCTTATTTTCCCCGACGTTTTGGCCTGACCCACAGTGGAATGCCAAAACACGATGGCAGCTGTCCACTTAGATTGAAATGAGTTCTGTGGCTCAATGATCCCTTGCTCTGAAATTCCTTGACAAACAAAACCATTATTTCATAAACATCATTTAGCACAAGCTGCATCTGAACGGCTTGCTCGACTCGGTATCGTCCTGATACGGATCACATTCAGTACCCGGTCCCACTTCACTCACTTCAGCTCGATTTCATTCTGCGTTAGATGGCTCCTCTACACCAGAAGTGTTGCCGTCTTTTTGCACAGTTATACCCAACTGACGGGAGGGACAGGATGAAAAGAGCATTGTTAATCGGGATTATCATTTCCGCACTCTTGTTGTTCAATTCATGCGACATACCACTAAATGAATACAAACCTAAAAGCGATGATGAAAAACAGATAATTGCCCTTTTGAATACCTACGCTGATGCACGCAATAAAGGCGACTTAAATCGTCTTCAGTCTACATTCCAAGACAATGGCGTCTACATTTCAAATGACGGCATTAAAGTTCCGAAGGCAGAAATAGTGAAAACAGAATCCGAATGGTGGGTAAGTGGGGGTAAGTTTGAACTATTAAATCCTGAAATCAAAATCAACAGCAAAGATGCGACAGTTCTGGCGACTGAAAAACATGGGACACATTTCAAAACAGCAGGCCTTTATACTTTGGTAAAAGAAAATGGCAATTGGCTTATTATGAAGAGGGAATAAAGTAAAATCTTTATTCGACGTCTTAAGATGTTGGAGGGATGAAAATTCTGTATTACATCCCTCCTCTCTTTTTACCAGCAAATGTCCAGTTCGAGCTTGAGGCCCCCCGCCTTCGCAATGAGCTTGCCGTCGTATTTTTCAATCTCAAGAGTGCCGTTTTGCGAAGATTCATCAAGTTTACAGAATGCTTCCTGCATTGCATTTTTAACAGCGGCGATGTCGATGTTACCGTTTTTCACGCTTTTTATGCCACTACATAACAGAAATTTCGCCTTATTCCTTTCGTATGACCCGCTACTTTCGGCAATGTCTGACACAAAATCCCACAGCAATGCAATCTCTGAGGCTTTTGCGTCGATGTTTTTAATCTTCTGTGCCTCCCTTACAGTTTCGACTCTGACTTTTAATTCCTGCAGCTCCAATAAATTACCTCCACTGTTTGGGTTCTTCACCATTCGCACAGCCTGTCGCACCAAAAAAAGAGCCGAGCACCCCTGAAAATGGGCAACCCGGCTTGTCATTCTAAATTCTCTGGCAACCCGGCTGTCTTATTAAGATCCGTGGCTTTCCGTCCCTGCCTCACAGCAGGTTTGGCTTTAGCTTAGGCTCAAATTGTTAGCGGAAGTTTAACACATTGTTTGATTTCAGTCAATTAGACAGGTTGAAGGGGTCATTTATTATTAATGCGCCGCATTTCCAGACAGGCTTCTGAGACAGACCAAGATGGCTGTTAAAGTTCGGGAGAAGGTAAAAGGATCTGGTGAACCCGAATATTACCCCCTGTTTCTGACTTTAGCCAGAACGGGCATGAGGCTCGGAGAAGCCCTCGACCTGCAGTGGGGTGATTTAGATTTCCGTGGCAACTTCATAGAGATCAGACGAGCATTGGTAGAAGGCCGGTTGACAACCACTAAAACAGGTAAGACAAGGCGAGTCGGTGGATCCCCTCAATTGATGGCAACTCTGAAGTCACTTAACCTCAGACGAAAGGAGCAGGCCTTAAGACAGGGGTGGGGTAAAGTACCAGAATGGATTTTAATAAATCAGGATGGCAAACCAATCGATCAAGGTAATTTACGAGGACGTGTCCATTATAAGGCGTGCGAAAAAGCCGAGCTTCGCAGAATCCGCATTCACGATATCCGTCATTCATACGCTACGATACGGATAGCTGCCGGTCATAACATTGCAGATGTCTCCCGTCAGCTCGGGCATGCATCAATAAAAATTACCGTGGACACATACTATCATTGGCTCCCAAACCAGAACAGCAGCGAAGTTTCCGAATTAGACGATCTCGGCAAGGAACGCAACCATCCGCAACCTATACGCAACCAGAATAAAAAAGGGATTCCAGCCATAGCCGTAAGCCCTTGATTTAATTGGTGCCGAGGGACAGAATCGAACTGCCGACACGGGGATTTTCAGACCAACATTTTGAAAATTCGAAAATGTTGTGACTACAAGCAGTTGATTCTAATCCAATTTTTCAGGATATTTTTGGTTTCGTTTGGAACCATTTGGAAATATTTGACCTTGACGGGCACAATTTGGGCACAGTTTCCCATTACCACCCTATCATCACAGCATATTTAGAAATCTTATAGCACTCGCACGGAAGTAAGGAATTGACTTTCTTCAATGATCATTCTAAAGCGGACATTATAAAAAAATTTGCGCAGGAAAAACGATGAGCACCAATGGTAACAGAGAAAACGACCTTACTGCCCTTGATAAGCTGTTCGATGAAATTACTGTCAATGCATACGGCGATAACGAGATACTATGGGCCTTTCGGCAGACCTTCGAGGACGATGTTAACCTCCCGGTGGACGGATTCGTCAGCGGCGAGCCTGTCTCGGTTGTTGAGATCGACTACGATGGTAACGAGCGTCGCGAACTGATAGCAAAATGCCGCCGTGAAGACGGTTCAGAACACGTGGTCGCAGCCTCCGATGTCGTATTTCCGGAAGGATCAAGTGGCTCGTTGTTTTTAGCTGCCTACAGCAGGTGGCTCAGCCTCGAACCTTACCCTGCCGCAACCCAAAAGAATACACGCCGTAAGCGTCAACACAAGGCCACGGAAGACGACTTCGATCTGAGAAAACCTGTCGAACTCGTTGTCCTTTCGGTCAAGGAGCGCTCTGCGCGCTGCCGCCTACTGGGGAGCAAGCGAGTCATCACCCTTCGGGCAAGTGGACTCTGGGATGCTGTGCCCGGGGAAATCGTAACGATCAAGCCCCGCAAGCAGTGGCGCTACAACGGCCACCCGTACCTCTCCGGAGAAATTGAATCCACTGAGCTCAATGTCGCCGCGATAGATCTTGTGCCGTTACGGCTCAAAGAATTTGGGATGTGGGACCCCAAAGGGCAATACTGGGGCGAAGAGGATGAGCCGATGGACGAATGGGCTAAACCGATTATCGCCCGTGGCCCGCGTCCGGAGTTTGAGATGGAGCAGGTGTTGCCCGGAGCCGACCCCACTGATCCGTTCTCTGATCCCATCTCCGAGTCCAACTTTCTCAAGGATGCCGGAGACCGCCTGCAAGCCATTAGAATCCTCATGAAGCTCTGCCAGGCTGACCTGCGATGCCTGGACGCCCACGCACACCTCGGTAATTTCAACTTCGACAGCATGCCCGAAAAAGCCATCCGCCATTACGAGGTTGGTTTGCGCATTGGAGAGCTGTCTCTTGGTGATGATTTTGACGGCGTGCTTCATTGGGGTCTAATTGACAACCGCCCGTTTCTGAGGTGCATGCACAGCTACGGTCTATGTCTTTGGCGGTTGGGTCACTTTAACGACGCCGAATGTGTGTTCGACCGAATGCTCTGGCTCAATCCGTCGGACAACCAGGGCGTGCGCTTCCTGATCGATGATGTCAAAACAAGAACAGAATGGAAGAAGCGCGAATTCAAATAGAAAGCTTAAGGGCGGCCACATAGACCTAAAGATCTTCGAAGACATAGACCCGAACAAGATAAGCTCTGCAATAGCATATAAATGAAGTGATTGGAATTGCACTATGAAAGATAAAGAAAACACGATGGGGCAGCTTTTGATAGAATCTCTGACAAAGGATCAAATCGCGTGCATGCTGGAAGTGGTTGCGTCGGCAGGAGATTTGAAAAGCTTAATGAACGATTTTATGAGGGCTGATCCGGATATGGCCGCCACCGTTGACGAAATTCTAAAAAGGGGTCGGACCGTGGCCGACGGTAAAACAAAAAGCCGGCCGGTTTCGCATAAACGGACCATGGAATATTGGAATTCATTATGGCGTCATTGGCATGAAATTCTTGCCGACGTCGGAAATGAAGAAGGAAAGTATGCTGTCCAGGATCACCACTGGGAGGAACCGTATTTTGACGGCTCTTATTTTGCTTCTGATCTCGAACCGATTGCGCGGGATATGCTGGGCTTGATTGATGACGTCTATGTGTCGGTTGGGGATTCGGATCTTTTTGTTGATACGTTGGAGGACATCGAGGCAAGCATCGCTTCGTATCCGGAGTGGATGGGGGTCGAATACGGTGAGCCCTGCGAGCTTGAAAAATATGCAACCAGCTGTGTGTTAAAGTGGCTATGGTCGGGCTTGCAGCATCAGTCCCGTTCCGGTATTAGCTTGCTTGAAAAGGTATATGAAATCGAAAAATCATACGAACTGGTTTGCATGAATCAGATTGCGCTTGTTGATTTTTTTGTAAACCTCCCCGCTGATTCCTGCCGTGAAATTTATGCCTACTTGCAGGATGAGGCGCAAGAGATTGATCTGAGTAATGTCTATTCACCATGGCACCAAATCAATCATGTTTATGAATCCCGATTTGATTCAACTAAGTACCTGGAAACCTGCCAGCGCCATTTGGACACTAATTGGCGATATGGTCGTCCGTTGATCGATGATGCGTTAAATCGGAAAAAATTTCAAGAAACGGAGCAGTGGCTGGTGAAAACTTTTTCCAGTTTGCTGGAGCGGAAAAGAAAGGGAAAATGGTACCCGGAATCATCCCTGCTAATGGATCAGATTGAGTATTACATGGAAGAGGGTCATGAGGAAATAGCGGCCCTATTGCGGGTGTGGAGTGAGGTTTCCCTGAAGTTGGGTAATTCACAGCGTGGGGCAGCCGCCCAATTACAAGGAGCCATTTTTCGTCTGCCAGAAGACTGTGAGGTTGTCATCAAAGAATACAAACGCGTGATCGGACCCAAAACGAGAAAGACCGTAGATCCGATTTTTGAACAGTGGAAAACTGAAATGGCTAATCGCAGCTTCTATCGGTATATGGACGCTCCCAATGTTTCCGATTCCTGGGTTCACTGGTTGATAGAGGCGAGTTTGGACCCGAAAAAGAAAAAAGAATGGTTTTTGGGTAAACTCAACGGCTGGTTAAACGATTTGAAGAAAGACAACAAGATCTTCAAAAAACAGTGGCATCGGTTAGCTCGTTTGACTTCAGATTTGCCCGACAGCATCCGTCTTGTCAAAAAATATCCAGTCTTTTACAAAACCGCACTTCCGACAGAAGTAACTGCGGATGACCTCCTCGGTAATTTTCGGTGCAAGGGTTTGAAGAAAATGAACGCCGGTCCTGGCCTTCTCGTGGCTATGGAAGTATGGAAGGGGCTTCTGCACCTGATTGTGCCCGATCCGGCAAATGCTTATAAATCAGATTACACCGATCATGCAGCTTGGTGCAAAGCCGTGCAAGAGCTGAATCAAAACTCCTATACGGCCTTACTTGCGCAGTGGCGCAAAAAACATAACCGTCGCCGAAACCTGTGGCGAGATATGAAAGCTATCGGTTTATCGGCGTGAGCTGGCATCCATCGATTTTCCTGAAACTGAAATATATCGAAGCCCAATCCAGTGAAAGCTCGTTCACCTCTTCTGGTCAATTCCACTGAAGATCTCCCAGAAAAGTTCCGCTCTTATTCTAAATCCCATTGCTTTTAAATTGATGAACAATTCTTCAAGATCATGCTCGAATGCACCACTTTCCATTAACCGCCTGACGATACCCAATGTACCTTTCACCGCAAGACCCAGTCGCATGGCTTCCACTCTTGCGGCATGGTCATCCAGGATGACAAGATCGGCTCCCGTTTCAATAGACAAGGCTATGGCTTCTGCTTCGCCTTTCCCCAATCGTCGACCCAGCGCACCAACGAAACGTTCATTTTCTGCTTTTGAAACCGGAACGCGCCTTTTTTTAATCAGGTCTTCGACTGCCTCGGCTGAAGCGTCCGGCTTCCGTCGGATCTCCATATATACCATTGAAGGGATCTCAATCCGGTCAAATAAGTCTAATGCAGGTTCGATTATGCCAAGCTTGGTTAGAAATATGATGGGAGAGCTGTTAAAAACGGCTTTCATCACCACTTCCGTTCCATTTCGACATCGCTCTCCTCAAGATAGGAAAATTCCACCCTCATGACATCCAGTAATTCAAGAAAGGCTTCCTTTCCCATTCCCATGATTTCGGCAGCTTTGCTGAGACTTATATGTCGTAGCGCCAGAGCACCCACTACGCCCAAAAGTTTCTCCCGTTCCTTTACCGTCTTGAAAAATGGCAGCTCGCTCGCTATTTCCTTCAATGGAGATGATTCCATCTTTTTTTCCCTTTTAATCTCAATGAACGACATTTGTTTTTGAGAAATATTTAATCAATACCTTATTATGTTTTTATTAATTATTCAAACAAGATTGATGAAATCACAGGCTCATTCACCCGGTTTCAAATAAATAGACGGGTTCATTTCTGGCGTATTCATGGACACGAGGAATTAAAATCCCCCTGTCTCCCACAAATTTGAAAATGATATCATATATATGTTGACAAACGTTAAAAAACTTGTAAATTGAATTTTAAATATTCAATTTGCAAAAGCTAATGCTGAAAAGAACACTTGCCAAAAAGCTCAAAGAAGCTGCTAAACAGTATCCGGTCGTTACGCTAACCGGTCCGCGACAGTCCGGTAAAACGACACTGGTCAAAATGGCCTTTCCAGATTACGATTACATATCGCTGGAAGAGCCGGATCATCGCGCATTTGCGCTGGAAGACCCGCGGGGATTTCTGTCTCAGTTTCTTGAGAAGGTCATACTCGATGAAATTCAGCGAGCACCCGACTTGTTCTCTTATATTCAGACGATCGTTGATACAAAGGATATTTCCGGCCAGTTTATCCTTACCGGGTCACAAAATTTCTTGCTGCTGCAGAAAGTCAGTCAGTCTCTGGCCGGTCGCTGTGCCGTGTTACATCTGTTACCCTTTTCTCTGAGCGAAATAAGACAACGCCGGCCGTTGTCTATCGATACCATTGGCCGACAGCTGCCGGATAAAAATCGTTCTTTAAACGAGGAGCTTTCATCAGTTTTATTTAAAGGTTTTTACCCGAGAATCCATGAAAAGAGCCTAAATCCTGTCGATTGGCTGGGAAACTACTTTCAAACTTATATCGAAAGAGATGTACGTGATGTTCTCAATGTTGGGAACCTCGAAACGTTCAGCCGGTTTGTTCGCCTGTGTGCCGGCCGCAACGGCCAGCTATTGAATCTATCATCTCTGGCAAACGACTGCGGTATTACCCATACCACTTCAAAGCGCTGGATCTCCATTTTGGAGGCCAGCTTTATCGTATTCCTGCTTCGACCGCATTTTAAAAATTTTAGTAAAAGACTCATCAAGAGTCCGAAATTGTATTTTTTGGATACCGGGCTGTTAAGTTACCTGCTGAGAATACGCGCCGCTGAAGATTTGCGAATTCATGCGTTATACGGCAGCATTTTTGAAAGTTATGTGATCTCCGAGCTTTTAAAAAACTATATGAATCGTGGTGAAGAACATGCAATCTACTTCTGGCGGGATTCCACCGGAAACGAAATCGATGTCATTGTTGATAATGGCGATGAATTGATGCCGGTGGAGATCAAAGCGGGCCAAACGATAGCCTCTGACTTTTTCAAAGGGATAAGGTTTTGGGAAAAGCTTGCGAAAGTAAGCAAATTAAAGGCCGCGCTGGTATATGGTGGTGAAAGATCATATATCCGTTCAAATACACATATCTATTCCTGGTCTGTTTTATAGCATCTGACCATGAAACGCTGAGTGACGGCACCCACAGATTTCCGTAAAAAAGCCCTTACAGCCAACAGACTGAAAGGGCTTTTTCTGGTGCCGAGGGACAGAATCGAACTGCCGACACGGGGATTTTCAGACCAAATTTTTGAAAATTCCAAAATGGTGTAAATCCAAGCAGTTGATTCTATTTCAATTTTTCAGGCTATTTTTGGTTTCGTTTGGAACCGTTTGTAAATATTTGACCTTGACGGGCACAATTAGGGCACAATTTTCTATTACCATCCAATCATCACATCACATACCGCTGATTTTTTCTCGAAACTTTTTTGAGCACTCAAGCTTTACAAATCGTCATGACAGCAGCGGCATTTATTCATCAACAGCCGGGCTCCTCCACCAGCTTTGCCCAGCAAACAGTCGGTTACTCTCAAACAGTTCAGAGACCAGATTCTCGAGGCGCTGGAAGCCGAAAACCAGTACATTCACTACCAGGTGGTTTGCGTCGCGGTAAACTGGAAAGTGGATGCCGCCTGGTCGCACATTGCAGGCCTGATCACCGCAGAAGAAACGGACAAAGACCTGCTGCTGGCCACCATCGAAGCGGAATTAGACAATAGGAATATTTTATTCGATTGGATTTGTCCATCGCAGCGATGGAAAACGCCTGAAATCATTATCTGTTGAATAAAGACGGGCACCATGTTCAATGGCCAGGGCGGCAAGATGCGCATCGGACGTTAAATTGGCAGCAGTTCCAAGGGGCATGAGAAGTTCTTTGAAAATTGACCAGTGTTGATGAGACGGTACAATAGTCAGAGAAGGCGGCTGTTGGAGCCAATCGTTAACAAAGTCTATTGCAACCTCAGGCATTAGTGGCGTCGGCATAATCCTGCCATTTGTAACAATTCGCAGAAAGCCTAAAATGACGATCCAGGCAAGACCGAAAGGTTCATCGCTTGACAGGGAATCCTCGAGCCATTTCTTTGCCTTAGAATGATGAGGGGTATCTTTATTGATAGCATATATCAACAAATTGATATCGACAATTTTCATTTGCGTAACGAGAGCTTCCGTGCGATTTCTTCTGATTCCAAACGATCTGCAAGATTCAGTGAATGGTCGAGGTCTGCACTGGGCGGATATCCAAGGGAATAAGCCTTACACTTATAAGGCTTTATCTGCTTGGGTCTATCTATATGCTCTAAACCGGCTCTGATAGCTTTATTGACGACCTCTTTGAAAGGAGATCCTGTTTTGTGGGCTTTCTCACGCAGCTCTCGCACCAAATCGTCATCTATGGTTAGTGTTGTTCTCATGCTGGCATCATAGCATCAATTATTGAGTTGTCAAGTCATCTTTTTCATGAATGAAGTGGTGTTCATATGCCTGTCAAGTCAGAGTTGCAAGTTGAAATTTCGACGGATACAAAAATAAAGATCCACCCCTCGAAGGGGTGGTATTGAGTTAACCCCTTGAAGGGGGTGAGTATGCCTTGCCCCCAGAGGGGGCAAGGAGCGAGTTGCCCCCTGCTGACGCTCTAAAACAGTTTGCGTTGTCTTTCGGCTTTGCGCTCTTGGTTCTCCTGATACTTGACGTACTTTCTGATCATTTCTGAATCCAAACCGACTGTGTCAACACAGTAGCCTTCGGTCCAGAAATGATTGCCCCAATAGGGCTTATCTTTGAGATCTCGATATTTGTTGAAGACACGGATAGCCGTTCTGCCCTTTACGATACCGCAATAGTCGGAAATGGATACTTTGGGAGGAACCAGCGCCAATATATGCACATGATCTGGTTGAATATTCATCTCAACTATCTCGACCTCTTTCTGCTGGGAAAAGGCCCTGATACAGTTCCCAACTTCGTTTCCGACTGCTCCAGTAAGTATCTTGTGGCGGTATTTGGGCACCCAAACGATATGGTATTGGCAGTGCCAAATGGTATGTGTTAGTTTTCTGAAACGACTCATTGTTTTCTCCTCCTACTGAGATTGTGGGGACAACTCAGTACTGGGGTAACAATGAGTCGTTCAAATGGCAAAGCCTTTGAACTCTGACCATGCCCTGAGGGCATGGATTTAAAGGTTCAATTAAAAAAGGAAGTTAGGCGAATCGCATAACTCCCTTCTTTATATGGTGCCGAGGGACAGAATCGAACTGCCGACACGGGGATTTTCAGAAACTAACCCTCAGCTTTTCGAGTAGGCAGGAGCCTCCCGAGGCTGTAGGAAAATATTTGTTTTCTCCGTTTAGGGATATAGCTCCGGCGCTTGGCCCCCGGACGGTAACTCATCCGCCCGAGTCGCTCCGACAGATCCTGAAGATTGCTCTCCAGATCCCTGCCGTACTGCTGCTTGGTTACGCCATCCACTCCGGTCGCCTTGCCGGCTTCCAGACTGCCGTAGCAGGCGCGCAGGTTGTCCACATCCAGGATGTGGTAATACAGACTGGTAAATACCAGATCCGGCTCTTTGCCCGCCTTTTCACCTATCCACTTCAGGTTTGTTGCCACCGATTAATCACCCTTTGCATGGTGTCCGTGTTTCTCCTTCAGTGGGCGACTCACCGTGGGAACCTTCGCTCAGCGGGGATTAGCCGCTTCTTCGCTAGGCCATTGCGGCTCTCCGGTTCCCATCACTTGCGACGCGGCCATCCCACAGCCTCTTTTTACATTGGCCGTGGTACTCGGGTACTGCCATTGCGGATGATTCCCCAAGGGCACCTTGATCGTCGCTCGCCTGGTTAACTGCCCGTCGTTGTGTGGCTCGATGCTGTCTTAGACCCCGGGGTGTCGACGCTGCACTCGTCATTAGCGTGCCCGCCGCATGGCCTGCGCCCGTTAAGAAAGGATCGGCACGGTCCCAAAATTATAGGTTCTCGGAGCTTCGTGTCAGATTCAGGGCTTCACCCTTCACCTCGCCACACTCGCTTATCCGCCGTATTGCTTGCGCAATACAACCTTACACTACCGGGCGGTTGACTAAACCTTACCCGGGCAGGCCTGTGATCCTTGCGGATCACTCCTGCTCAACTGGCAACCATTGCCAGGTTACCCCTAACCTCCTAAAATAGCTTAACATATTTATATTATTGCACACCGAAATTCCACACTTTTGCTAATTTTCCACACTTTAGCAGATTTTCGACAATTTTCCCCACACTTTCCCCACACTTTTTAAGCTGAATAGGCCAAGGGTCAAAGCCCTCCTTATGGTACTTGCGATGTCATCGCCACGGTCCGGGAGCAGTCCAGATATTGTTGAACGACTTTTCGCTTAGCTATTTCTGCCGTGAGAGGTTCGAGGAAAAGTTTCACAGCGGCAACGATTTCCTCAAACGTGTCCGGTGCGCCGATCAGCTTGGCCTTCCTGATGAAACCCCGCCATTGAACATTCTTGTCCCTATCCATGCCGAATGAAGGATCGAATAGAGCGGCTTCCAGATTGACAGGTGTGTTCCTTTTCTCAAATGTCTTTTCAATCGCCTCACTGAGGATTACGCCTTTGAAATCAAACGTGTGGGATAGAAACCAAATGTCGTAGAAATCCTTCATGCGGCTGTTCAAGACGCCGAGCTTGACCATGGCCTGATATTTTTCCGCGATCGTGCTCTCCATGGTGTAACCCTTCAATTCAGGTGCTGGAAAGTCGAGAATTGCAGGGTACGACACCGTACTGGCATTTGGTACGATAACATCCCCGAATCCAATATCGATCTGTATCGAAACGCGGATCTTGCCCAGGCTGCCGTGAACGCGCACACGGACGCCTTCGTATTCGGCATCCTCCGTTATCCTAACGGCTTCCACTGTTTCGGCATTGAAAGAGATACCGTCAGGCTCAACGTCTGTCAGACAAGCGTCTTTCATGACAGCGGTGATTGTGTCGAGTCTGGTTATCGATTTTTCCCAAAAGATCAATATCCATGGTGGGACGTGATGCAGGTCCACACCAAGCAGAGAACATCAGGGCTCCTTTGAGGATGAACTGATCTGCATGGGGACTTTTAGAAAGCCGGTATATAAATCGTTCTATGGCAAAATATTGCAGGAGTTCGTTGAAGGGACGGGATGATTCCTTGGCCTTGTTAAGAAGACGCTGATGAACCGATGCGGCAATGTTTGTGATGCCTTTGGCCATTACAGGAGGGCCTCCAGATAGGGCCGCATGACCTTTTCCACTCTACATATTCCAGCGTAGCGCATGAGAGCGTTTACATTGACGCTTCTCCGTTCACGGTAAAACCGAACCGCTTCCACCGCTGTGTCGAGACCGATTTTGTTGCGAAACTTGAAGCAGTCGGCAAGGGTTTTCTCGGGGCTGTATATACGCACGCTAACACCATCGAGTTTATGGGTCTCAACGCCGGCACTATAAGCCTTACCTGAAACCCAATAGAGTGTTATTGGCGGATAGTCCAGCCGGGGTATCTCTGATCCACGCTGGAGAGCCACGTGGACCTCGTGGGGTATCTGTGTTGTGATTTCATGAAACGCAAGCGCAGAGATTAGACAGATAATACCACCCTGAACTCGTGTTGCTACGGTTACAAGATCAGGGTTTCCCAGTGGTTCACTGTCGGCAAGACGATATACACCACGACTGACTGCCTCCAGCGTACCGTCATCACGCATGGCATATAGCGTGCTCGGATGAATGCCCGCCTGCAGCGCCTGAGATGTGCGTAGGATACCACCGTGTTTCCTGAAGACAGCGACTGCCCTGTCGAATCGCGAGCCTTGCTTATCCGTTTTTTCTGCTGCTTTGATAAAATCACCTTCACTAATTAATTTATGTCGGTAATCTTATCAAAAACAGATGGCATGTCAAGGGGTTTCACTGATCCACAGCCAGGGTGAGCGAAATCGATCGTTTAACATGGGATGATGTCGATTTGGAAAATCAGTCTGTCACATTATACACTCGCAAAAAGAAAGGCGGGCATCTGACGCCCAGGCGGGTACCAATGACCCACAAGCTGTATGAGATTCTTGCCCGACGGTACGAAAACCGCAATCCGGACAAGCCATGGGTTTTCTGGCACCGGTACTGGAGCCGAAAACATGGTCGGTTTGTGGAAGGGCCTTATGGTGACCGGAAAAAGCTGATGAAAAGACTTGTGCAAAAAAGCTGGTGTTCGCTATTTCCGGTTTCACCCGACTCCGGCATTCCGGCGCATCCATCATGGATGGCAATGGTGTCCCGCTGGGTGCCATCCAGCGGATCTTGGGTCATGAAAACCGCAAGACAACCGAGATTTACCTGCACAGCATGGGTGATTCGGAGCGAGATGCGATGCGTGTATTTGAACAGGCACGACAAAAATCCCCACACTATCCCCACACAGGCACCTGATCAAAGAAAAAGGGGTTAACCAGTGAAGCTGATTAACCCCTTTAACTCATTGAACAATTACTGGTGCCGAGGGACAGAATCGAACTGCCGACACGGGGATTTTCAGTCCCCTGCTCTACCGACTGAGCTACCTCGGCGCTTGGTTTTGAAAGTGCCATTTCTATTGAAGGTGCATGGCTTTGTCAAGGACTTTTTCCCAGGTCACCGAACAGGAACTGCAGCAGAGCGGCTGCGGTTATTGTGGCGGTTTCGGCCCGCAGGATACGCGGACCGAGTCCGGCGGTGAGGAAACCTTCCGCGACGGCCGTTTCGACTTCGGCCAGCGAAAATCCGCCTTCGGGGCCCAGGATTGCGAAAATCCCTTCCGGTGAGGCGCCTTGCTGAAACGTTTCCTGCAGATTTAACGACTGCGGTTGATCCTCCCAGAAAAGGATTTTGACATCGCAGTTCCGGGCCTGCAGCAAAACATCCTGCAGTGTGCCGACCGGCTCAATCACCATAAACCGCCCCCTCTTGCATTGCTTGAGGGCTTCGCGGCTAATTTTTTGCCACCGCTCCAGACGGCCCGCCAGTCGCTGACGGTCGGGAGCGGGAACGGAACGCTCCGCGAAAAATGGTATCCATTTGGCAGCGCCCAGCTCGGTCAACTGTCGTGCGAGACCATCCATTTTTTTGTCTTTTAGAAAGGCTTGGGCGATAATGATCTGAACCGGCGAATCGGTCACTGCCGGAGCGCTGCTGAGGACCTCGATCACGATGCCGTCGCGAACAAAGTTATCAATGCGCGCCGTATAAGCCGCACCCAAGCCGTCGAAAAGCCCGATGCCATCTCCGGGTTGAAGCCGCAATACCTTTCTGATGTGCCGGGCATCGGAGCCTTTCAAGGTCATCTTCTCGCCAGGCTTCATCGATTTTTCTGTAAAGAAATAGCGCATGTCGGGTCTATAGCGTTAAAACCGAGTCCTTGTAAATGTCTAATGACCGCGAATTGCGACACGCCAAACATCTTGACTTAAACGCCCCCCTATGGTAATGTATTAAAATTAATAAGAAATTTATAGATTTGGTAACATCCCAATTAATGAGGACCCCCATGCAAAACGAGGATAAACCCCCGATGGCGAGTGAAGCAAAAAATCCATTGAGTGATGACGATATCATCGAATTCGCCGAAACGGTTCTGGCCGATTTGGACGGCAGTGACGCCGGACAAGATGAAGATAAGGCACTGGTAGAAGACGACGATGACATCATCGATCTGACCGAGGTGGCCGACAAACCCGAAAACAGTGACGATTTTCTCGAGCTGACCGAGGATGTCGATTTGGGCCCGTCCGCTGAAGAAGACATCCTGGAATTGAAAGATATCGCCGAAAATGCGGAGGGTGAGGATGAAGTGGCCTTCGAACTGGAAGACGATATCGAAGATCTGATGATAGAAGACGATGCGGTCATTGAAGTCGATGACGAGGTGGACGATCCGGCGGGTGCGGCCGAAGATGATGCAGACGATCGAGAGGCTATATCAGAACCGTATGATTTTGACGACGAAGAGGATACCTTCGACCTGTCTCCAGAAGATCAAGTAGACATGGCCTCATCAGAACTGGAGGACGAAGACACCGATTTCGACTTCGAACCCGCTGTTGAAAATTTGGCCGGTAACTCAGATGAATCGCCGCTGGGTGCGGATACCGGCGAAGAGGAAACCCTGCCGGAGCCCGAGGACCGGGTCCCCGCGGAATACCCCGCAGAGGGTGACCCGATGACGGCCGCCCTGGAAACGCAGCCGCTGGAGGATCAAGTAGCGGACCTGATAGGTGGCCATATCGGAAATCGGATAGAGAATCAGGCAACCGACGGGCAACAGGAAAAGTTGGAGCTGACTGAAGCAGATCGGCGCTTACTCGAAGAAGAATTGAGCCTCGATAGCGATGATGACACATCGACCGATATAACCGACGACCGGAATGGGGCTGAAAACGCGAACCAGCCACTCGATGACACGATCGACCCCGGCAGTTTCCACCGCACCGAAGATGACGAATCTGCAGACGCCGGAAATGCCCCGGCATCACTGACCGCAAAGGCCGCTCAGCCGGACTTTGAAGAGGCGTCCGGTGGTGGAACGCCTGAAACCTTTGATTTCGACTTCGATGAGGCCGCCGAAGACGACGCAACGGCGGAAAGCGAACCGCCGATGACCCCATCAGCCGATGATGAAGAACTTTCGGTTGAATCCCTCCTGGCCGATAGCGACACAATCGGCGATGCCGAACCGTACCAACAACCATTCGACGGGGCTGAAGGAACGCCGGAGCCATCCGAAACCGAATTCGACATGGAGACTCAGACAGCCGGTGTATCGGAAATGAACCTCGATCCGCCGGATACGCCCGAACCGCACGAAGAGCTCATTGCCGAAGATACCATGTCGATCCCGGCCACGGGGCTGTCGGCCCAACACCGTGCCGACAACGATGCGCCTGAGGACAAATTGAATGAAACGATACCGGAAGCCCTTTCCGGAGCGCAGCTCGAAAAGGTCGTTGAACAGGCGGTCAAAAAATTATTCGGCGAAAAAATCGAGTCGATGCTCTCCGACGCCATCGATAAAGCAGTGACAAAAGAAATCGACCGCCTGAAAACCCTCATATTGGGGGACCTCGATCACAATCACTGATCGTCCGTCGGATCGAAACACGCCTCGCTTACATGGGATTATTCGCTTCGGATAATCCCGTCTTGTTCAGTGCCCGTCCAGAAATGGTAGATTTCGAATCCGGCCAAGGCCGCAGCGATTTTGCAACCGCAGTCGTAGTAGTGTTACGTCGAGGATCGCAAAGAGCGAGAACACCGGCCCGAGCCGAAAGATGCTATTTTGGGACGGTCACAATCTGAGGTTTTTCCATCTCCAACGCTGACCCGCCCGGAAACCGGCCGCAAAATGCTTGAGTTCATTTTGAGAACCGGATTAAGTAATGCGAAACTCCTCATTCATCTCCACGCGATTACCTGTTGAAAAAACAACGACAGTTTTATAAGAATGGCATTTCGTTTTGATGCCGCAGTTTCATGGGGACCCAATCGGGCAGGCCCCGTTCTGGAAGGAGACCATGGGTATGAATCAGGATCTGTTGACCAAAGGCTACGAACCGCAAGATGTCGAGAGTCGCTGGTATGCGTTCTGGGAGAAAGAAGGTCTTTTCGACGCACACCTCGATCCAT
>CAWBCG010000031.1:0-93312 GCA_963787235.1 uncultured delta proteobacterium | reverse complement strand
AAAAAGCGCGGCCACGATAGGGCCGATGATGAAGCCGATGATGCCGAAGAGGCTGATGCCTCCCAGAGTGCCGAAAAAGATGAGCAGTTCGTGCATCCTGGTGTCGCGCCCGACCATCTTGGGTCGGAGAAGGTTGTCCATGCTTCCCACCAGGAGTCCGCAGAAGATCAGAAGCAAAATGGCCTTTAGATAATGCCCCATGGCGGCCAGGATGATCACCGCCGGAACCCAGACCAGTGCGGAGCCGACCGCCGGGATGACCGACAGAAAGGTCATCACCGCCCCCCAGAAAACCGATCCATCAATGCCCACGGCCCAGAAGGCCAGACCGGCCAGCCCCCCCTGGATTACGCCGATGACCAGAGTTCCCTTGAGTGTGGCCCGGGAGACCGAGGAGAACCTCTCCAGCAGCCGCTCTTCGTCGTGGCTCGCCAGGGGCAAGTAATAGAGTATGCGGTCCAGGAGCAATTTGCCGTCCTTCAGAAAAAAGAACATTGTGTAGAGGAATACGAAGAAGAGAAAAATGAAAACGATGGTCGAGCGGGTCACCTGGGCCAAGTTCTCGACGAGGAAGGTGCTGATGCTTCCCACCAGTTCCCCGGCCTTTTTGAGGATCAGTTCCTTGTACTGTTGGAAGTAGTCGTAAAACGGCAGCGATTGGAAAAAATCGGCGAAGCTAGTCGGCTCCTTGATGTGGTTGGTCACCCACGGCCCCACTTCGTTGCTGATCTTGATGGCCTGGGCGGTCACGATGCCGAAGAGCAGGAACAGCGGCAGGATGACGATCAGGCAGATCGTCACCAGGGTCATGACGGAGGCGAGGTTTCTTCTTCCCTTGAACCACTGCACGAACCGCTGGTAAATTGGCTGGAACATGGCCGAAAAGATACCGGCCAGAAAAATGACAATCAGGAACTGGCGGATCATCGAGATGAAGAGGGTCGAAATGAAAAGCGCCAGCAGCAGCAAGGTGGTCTTGCTCCAGCCAAATTTGTGTGAGGGGCCGCTTTTCATGTTCGTTTCCACTGGTCCCGACCGGGAAGCCCTGTTATTGTTTTTTTTCCGTAGCCGGCAAGAAGGCGCCTTTTGCGGAACTTGACCGGCAATATAGCGCTGCCCAGAGGTCGAGAGGCTGCCGGTCATGCCGCGGATCGCAAACGGACATTCCCATAGGACCACTCCACAGTCAAGGTCAAATGGAAATTTTCTCGGTTCTCATGCGCCTCCGCCTTCCTTTCTCCGGTTGGCAAAAACCAGGCGCTCCGGACAACGGGTCTGCCACTGGTGAACCGGCTCTTTACATAATCGGTTTAAGTGTACTAAAATTTAGTAAGCGTTCACAGGGCACCGCATCTGCTTTGTTGTCGGGCACTTGAAGTACAAAAGTACGTCTGCGCACCCGACGCATTGCATCTGCGGCACCCTGTAAACACTTACGATTAGTTGGGTTGCAGCGTATCGGATTTTGCAACCCAGTGAACGGTTACAAAATATATATTATCTGTAACCATTTCTGGCGGTCGGATTTGCGACAAATGATGATGAAGCCCCGGGGCATTTCACACGACCTTCTGCGGTTGATTTTGATCGGCACTTGTTTTGTTCTGCTTTCCTGCACCATTCTCAAAAGCACTTACACCGTTCTAAAGGGCACTTACACTGTCGCGAAGGGCACACTCAAGCTGGGATACCACGTGGCAAAATTTACAGGCAAAACCGTGTATACGATCGGAAAATACACCTTCGTCGTGGTCAAGGCACCCTTGGCCTGGCCGCTGACACATTCCGGTCTCGAGTCGATAGACGGTTTGTCGCCCAAAGAAGCCATCGAACAGGGCCGCGTCAAAACATCGCCTTACGTGGTCATGGGCCAGCGCTACGTCCCGATGAGCATTGAAGAAGCACGAACCTATCGACAGGAAGGGACGGCTTCCTGGTACGGGTACGAAACGTACCGGCAAAAAGGCGGGCACATGACGGCCAACGGGGAAGCGTTCGATCCCGACGGTCTGAATGCGGCGCACAAGTACTTGCCGCTTCCGACCTTCGTGCGCGTAACCAACTTGGACAACCACCGTCAGATCATCCTGCGGGTCAACGATCGCGGACCATTCGTCGACGGACGCATCATCGATCTGAGTGCGGGAGCGGCCAAAAAACTTGGGTTTTATAAAAGCGGGACGGCAAGAGTGTTGGTGGAAACCATCGACCTTGAGGCGTGAAGGCTCCTGGCCATAAACGAGATGGCGGGGCACGGGCGTCTTCAGGACTCCGCCGTCCGTGCAGCGCAGCGGCGTGTGGCCCTGCGCGACCGAGTGCGGCGACGAAGACTCATTCCGGGTCGCTAAAACAGAGAAAGGCCTCTCATACCGGCATAAATCATACCGATGCCGAACACGATCGGAAAGATGCAATAGGAGATAAAATGAATGATACTGCCCTTACTCGTACCGAATCGGTCTTGCAGGCGCTTTAATTTCGAGAACTTGTCATTGTAGGTAGCGCGCAGGTAAAAAGAATAAACCCCGAGAAACACTGAGGCGATGCCGATTCCGACAGTTGTTTTATTCATCAGCCCCTCCTGTTTTAAAGGCACACGCAAATGAAAGGTTGGGCCTCCCATATCCCCGGTCAGGTGTTTACAGTCGATTGATGAGAATTATCAGTGTAAATGCGGCCCCGCCCGCCAGGGAAAAATGCAGCCCATTGAGGATTTTCTGATATTTGATCTTGACCTGCGGGTCGGGTTCATTGCGTATCAAGCCTTTGAATCGCCGATAGTCCTCGAGCCACCCCTTGAACGCATCGACCGTGAACCCCTTGTTTTTCAGAATCATCTTGATTTGCTGTAGATTATACAGCGCGATTGTGATGGAAAGGATTATCGCAAATTCGAGCAGGCCCATGGTGATGTTTCCATTTATTCAGCAATTGAGATCGTTTCAGAAGGCATGCATAGCATCATTACGCGTTGCCGCCAAGTCGAATAAATAAGAATTGATGACGAAAATCAGTTAATGCTTGGATTGATGTCGGAAGCGTCTCAAAAAACGATGAAACGGCGGCCGGATTGAACGCATTGGTGAGGAACGGGTGAAGGATTAGCGCTTGGTATTTTCTGAAAGTTACGGTCTGTCAACCTTGGCGGCAAAAATAAAGTCGCTCTCCGTCAGTCCATTAATCTTGTGTGTCCAGATTTTCAGTTTGACCCTGCCCCACGACAGGTAGATATCCGGGTGGTGCCCCTGTTGTTCGGCGAGTTCACCGACTCGATTCGTAAAGTCGAGGGCCTGACGAAAATTTTTAAACTTATACTCCCTCTCCAGGTGGTGTTCATCGACGATCGTCCACCCGTCATCCAACTGCCGGTGTAATTTTTCCAGGCTCTCTCCCTTAAGCCGGGGAGTGTTGCCTTTGCAGGGTACGCATTGCTTGCTTGCGAGGTCGTTCTTCATGTTTTCCCTACTTGGCCCAGGATGCCAACCGATGGAACCATTTTTCGACGGTTTCGACAACCCCTATTCGCTGGTAGTCTGCCAGCGCCTTTCTTTGCGGTTTCACGCTACAGAAAACCTTCAGGGAATTTTCGATGTCCGCTTCGGCAGTGACCCAATCCTCGACCGGATCGCCCCCGGTAAAATTTCTGTTTGCAAAACGCAAATAAGCGGCCTCTGCTACCATCCGTTGTTTCTCGTCACTGGTGACGGGACACTGATCAAGCTTCATTGTGTGCGCTCCGGTTTGATTTGAAATGGGACTCTTGTTTCAGGTCGACCAATTACATTAAAACATAGTGCGGCCTCCGCTGGGATTCAAGGCACCGGGCTGCTGGGGACAATTTCACGGAGCAATGGCGGTAATTCTGTCAACGTACTTGACCCATAATTTTTTTCTTGAACAAACGGGAAAAATTTAACAATATTGACCTAATAACACCCCCGCATTCGGACGAATCGGTTTTCGATCCTCAAGCGCGCAAATGATACAAGGTCACGTAAATATTCTGGCAGGAGGCTCTATCATGGCAGGTAATAAATCATTGGAGGAATTGAAATTTCAACTGAACGGTTGGAAGGCTAAAATCGATGATCTTAACCAACAGGCAGCTGGGGTAAAACCCGAGATGCAGGCGAAGTACCTGGATATAGTTGACGGGCTGAAACAGAAAATTCAGACACTTCACCTTTTCGTAAAAGACCTCGAAAAGGAAAAAGGCTCCGGCTTGGAAAAAGTGATAAGCGACGTTGAGAAGATGATGATCGACCTTGATGAAGGCTATCGCAACGCGTTGGTCTATTTTTCTTGAAATTCGGCCGCCGGCTTCACAATTGACAAATATCCGGCTGGTTTTGCACATCAGAGTGGTGAATCGCCAGTGGCATGCAAATCCGGTCCGGCCAAAATACCTTTCTGTTATCTTTTTTCCGGATATCTCTAGAACATTCACATTATCTTTTGTTCCGCCCGGGTCGCCACGAGTTTTCGGTGAATCGAAAGCAGGCGTCGCAAAAAAAAGAAAAAACGGGGCGCATGACCATTTTATAAAACACAGAAATGATCCTTGCTGCCCCGCTTTAGACGGGCGAGGGGATGGCGCCGCTAACTCTTTTTCTTTGCGGCAGCTTTCTTGGGAGCCGCTGCCTTTTTTACCGCTGTTTTCTTCGCAGCAGGCTTCTTCACGGCAGCGGTCTTTTTGGGAGCCGCAGGCTTTTTAGCAGCAATGGCCTTTTTTGCGGTCGTTCTTTTAGCGGCAGCCTTTTTTTTGGTAGCGGCTGTCTTTTTTACCGCTGTTTTCTTCGCAGCAGGCTTCTTCACGGCAGCGGTCTTTTTGGGAGCCGCAGGCTTTTTAGCAGCAATGGCCTTTTTTGCGGTCGTTCTTTTAGCGGCAGCCTTTTTTTTGGTAGCGGCTGTCTTTTTTACCGCTGTTTTCTTCGCAGCAGGCTTCTTCACGGCAGCGGTCTTTTTGGGAGCAGCAGGCTTTTTAGCAGCAACGGCCTTTTTAGCGGTTGTTTTTTTAGCAGCAGTCGTTTTTTTCGCCGCCGGTTTCTTGGCCGAGGCAGTTTTCTTGGTAGCTGTTGTTTTTTTTGCTGTTGCCATCTATTCCTCCCTTGAGTGGTTGTTGGTTGTGAACACTACCTTGCCTTTTAGGGGAAAAAGGACACTTTTCGTGTAACTGCCTATTTTGTGATAGACTTTAGTATAGTACACAATATATAGTGTGGTCAATCTTTTTTTAATCGCGGATCATTTTCTATTCATTTTTTGTTCTAATTTCGAATCCTTATGGGGATTTCGGCTTTCGACTGCCGAAAATATTTTATATGATATCATATAGTTGAAAGAATTGAAAGTGCGGACCGTCCGTTCGCCTGTTCGAACACAAATTCACCGGTTGGTCGATCCGGAATCCATCGTTCGGACCGATGGAGGGGAAAACCGGTTTTAAGGTCCCCTTTTTGCCGGATCAGAGGACTGTTAGACAGGTCCCGCCAATAGGAAGCTCTGCCGTTCATTTGGCCGAATACCGATTTACAAAATGATGTGGTGGTCTACACCCGATTTGGGTTTCATGTTAAAATAGAATGATGGAATTTAAAAAGCGGTTCGAATAGATGTTCAAATTTATCCATACCGCCGACATTCATCTGGACAGCCCCCTGCACAAACTCGACAGATACGAGGGCGCTCCGGTCGATGAGTTTCGCCAGGCAACCCGACGCGCTTTTGAAAACCTCGTACAGTTGGCCCTATCGGAAAAGGTTGCCTTCGTTCTCATCGCCGGCGATCTCTTCGACGGTGACTGGAAGGACTACAACACCGGTCTTTTCTTTGTGGCCCAGATGGCCAGGCTGCGTGACGCGGGTATTCAGGTTTTCATCGTCGCCGGGAATCACGATGCGGCCAATAAGATCAGCAAAACGCTTCGGCTGCCGGACAATGTCATAACCTTTCCCGCAGAAAATCCCGCCACTTTTCGAATGCAGGAGATCAACGTCGCGGTGCACGGGCAGAGTTTTGCGTCACCGGTCGTTAAAAAGGACCTGTCGGCCGGTTATCCGAAGGCGGACAGCGGTTTTTTCAATATCGGGCTCCTGCACTCGTGCCTTACCGGCCGCGAAGGCCACGAACCATACGCCCCTTGCTCACCCGAGGGGTTGAGAAACAAGGGCTACGACTACTGGGCACTCGGTCACGTTCACCAGAAGGAGATGGTGCTTGAGGAACCTCCGATCGTGTTTTCGGGTAATCCGCAGGGTCGCCACGCCCGGGAGACGGGTCCCAAGGGATGCATATTGGTGAGTGTGGAGGACGGCACTCGGGTCGACGTCGAATTTAAACCGACCGATGTGGTTCGTTGGGTGGCCGCCGATGTGGAGGCGGCCGGTTCGAAGAGCGGATACGATATAGTGGACTTTTTCGTCCGACGCCTCGCGGAATTACTGGATGAAAATGAAGGCCTGCCCATGGCGGTTCGTGTTCACATCGAAGGCGAAACCCCTGCCTGCGATGAGGTCCTGGCCGACCTGGAACGTTGGTCGAACGAGATCCGCTCATCAGCACTCGAAATCGGCAGCGGAAGGGTCTGGGTGGAAAAAGTCAACTTCAAGCTTACACCACCGGCTTCCGTAAAACGTCTCAAGCACGCCGAGGGGGCCATCGACGAGCTGTTGAAACTTTTTGACGAGTTGGCCGCCGAACCCGAATCCCGTCTTCGACTGGCAACAGAGCTGTCAGACTTGGGGAAAAAACTCCCCCGTGAACTCAAAGAAGGTGCGGATGCGGTAAGTTTCGATGATCCCGACTGGCTGAGGGAAATGCTGGACCAGGTGCGGCCGATGCTTATCCGGCGCCTGCTCAAAAAGGGAACGACCGAATGAGAATCGATGCGCTGCGGTTGATCGCATACGGGCCGTTTACCGATGTCAACCTCGACCTGAGCAAGGGCCGGGAGGGTTGCCATCTCGTTTACGGCCTCAACGAGGCCGGAAAAAGTTCGGCGCTGCGCGCCCTGCGGCACATGCTCTACGGTATTCCCGAGCGATCGGCGGACAACTTCATACACCCTTACGCCAAGATGCGTATCGGCGCGACAATAAGAACCCGCAAGGGAGACATCTCCGAGTATATTCGGCGCAAGGGGCGTGGCCATACCTTGCGTGCTGCCGACGATACGTCCGTCGTGGAGGAAGCCGAACTGCAGAGACTCTTGAGCGGAGTCAATGTCGACCTTTTCGCTACCATGTTCGGAATGGGGTACGACGATCTGGTTCGAGGCGGCCGGGATATCATTCAGGGGGGCGGTGATTCGGGGCAACTGGTTTTTGCCGCCGGATCGGGGATCGTCAACCTGACGGAGATTCAGAAAGATTTGCAGTTGCAAGCCGATGCGCTGTTTCGACCTTCCGGGCAGAAGCCGAAAATCAATGATGCCTTGGGTCGGTTGAGTCGCAACCGCAGGGACCTCCGGGAGGCCCAGCTGCCGGGTCGGGAATGGGTCCGGCACGATGCGGCTCTTCAGGCGGCCTTGGATAAGAAGAAATCCGTCGAAGAGGAGCTGATTGTCCTGGTAAGAGACCTGAATCGATTACAGCGCATCTGGGAAGCCCTGCCGCTCATTGCCGAACGCCGGGAGTTGGCCGGCGATCTTGCGACTTACGGCAATGCCGTTCTGTTGCCCGAAGAATTCGCGGAAGAACGGCAGGAACTGCTCGTGAAGATCGGAATCGCCGAAACCGGGAGGGACCGCGCGGTGAAGAACATTGCGGCGCACGAGCAGGCCATGGCCGCTCTGGACACCGACTCAGGTCTTCTGGACCGTGCCGAACCGATCGAGGAGATTTACCGTGAGCTGGGAAGCCAGCGTAAAGCGTCCAAGGACCGGCTGGCGCTGGAGACACGCCGCAACACCTTGCTTGGAGAGGCAAGGGAAATCCTGCGCAGCCTGCGCGAGGATCTCTCGTTAGAACAAGCCGAAAGACTGCGGATTAAAAAAAATGAAGCGGTGAAGATTCAGGAATTGGGCACTCGGTACGAGCGGATCATAACCCGTATCGAAGATGCGCGCGACAAACTGCCGGCACTGTCCCGTGAGATCACCGACATCAAAAAGGACATCGGGGCCCTCGATGCCCCACCTGCGGTCGAAGAATTGCGAGCGGCGCTGGCGCAAGCCGCCGAGTTCGCTCCGCTCGAAAAGCACAACCGGGCCGAGCAGGTTGACATAATGACCGCACGGGAAACCATTGCGCTCGAGCAGTCCAGGCTGGAATTGAGACACCATAATACAGATGTTTTGGAAGGCCTGGCGGTACCGTCGGCGGATACTGTTATGGCGTTCGAAGATCGTTTCGACGTTCTCGAGCGGCGTATCGACGATCTGAGGGGAGATATCGGTAAAACACGCAGCCATCTCCAGGAGGTGGAGCGGCAGATCGAGGCCCACCGACTGGAACGGGAAGTGCCCACGGAAGAAGATTTGCAGGCGGTCCGGGAAAAACGCGATCGCGGCTGGCAGATCATCCTGCGAAGGCTGAACGAAGCACCGGTGTCCGAGGAAGATCTGAAGGCCTATGTCTCCGCTTCGCGGGGGTCAAAAAACCTTGCCGAAGCTTTCGAGGCGGATCTGCAGCAGGCGGACGCCGTATCCGATCGGCTCCGACGCGAAGCCGACCGCGTTGCCACGAAGGCCAGGCTGTTGGCCGACCAAACTACTGCAGGCGGTCAACTGGCAACGCTGGAAGAAGACCTCGTTTCGGCCGAGAAAGAAAAAAATGACCTCACGGCCGAGTGGGTGGCTGCGTGGCAACCCCTGGGAATTTTACCGCGGTCTCCGAAGGAAATGGGGCAGTGGACGCGCCGTTTTAGGTCACTGACCGAAAAAGTGAGCGAGGTGAGGATACGGCAGACCAAGGCCGATGCGTTGAAAGAGGATATCGATGCGCAGCGGTCAAAGCTGGTTCAAGGCCTGCGGGGGTTTTCCGGTCTCGCCGTTGCGACGGACGAATCGTTGAGCGGTCTGATCAAACGGGCTCAAAAATGGGTCCGAGATGCGGACGATCTTTCTCTCAGACGGGATCAATTGCTACGGGACGAAGCTCGGCGGGAAAGGGAGCTGGAAGCGGCCCAATCGCGCCTGGAACAAAATGAAAAAGAGCGGCGGGAGTGGCAGCAGCAGTGGGAAGAAGCTGTGAGGTCGATCGGCCTCACAGCCCAAGCCTTGCCGGCCGAGGCCAATGCCGTCATGGATGACCTCAGAAGCCTTTTCGATAAGCTCAAGGAGGCCGGAATTCTGGGAAAGCGCATTGCCGGCATCGACCGCGACAGCGATGCATTTGTGCGTCAGGTTGACCATCTGGTGGCGGCCGTCGCGCGGGATTTAGGTGATCGACCTTCGGATGAAGCGGCACTCGACTTGCACACCCGACTCAACCGGTCGCGGGAGGCGCGCTCCAAGCTGGAGACCCTTCAAAAACAGTTGGCGCAGGAGCGGGGGCGTCTCGATCAGGCCCGCGACGATATTCTGCAGGTCGGGACCCGGCTCATGAACAAGTGCCAGCAGGCCGGATGCAACAGTGCCGATGAACTTCCCGAGGCCGAGCGGCGCTCTAACCGACGCCGTCAGATCGAATCCGATCTGAAAAAAATCGATACCCGGCTGCACAAACTGTCCGCCGGCGCCACCGTGGAAGACTTTATCGAAGAGGCCCTGGCTCTCGATCCGGACGGTATCGCGGGTGAGATCGACCGTCTGACGGTAGCGATTGAAGACCGCGAGATCGCAAAATCAGAACTCGACCAGACAATTGGAAGCGAGAGGACCGAGTTGAGCAAAATGGACGGCAGCGCCAGAGCGGCCGAGCTGGCCGAGGAGATTCAGATCATCCTGGGAGGTCTTGATAACGATGTCGCGCAATACGCGCGACTGAAGCTTGCGTCCAGAGTGCTGAGCCTGGCTATCGAACGCTACCGGGACAAAAGCCAGGGACCATTGCTGAAGCAGGCGTCAGCCCTGTTCAATCGGATCACGGGCGGCTCTTTCGCCGGCATCAGGGCGGAGTTCGCCGAAGACGGACGGCCGGTGATCGTGGGCGTGCGGTCGGGCGGCGGGGATATCGTCACCGTGGAAGGCATGAGCGACGGGACGGCCGATCAACTCTACCTGGCGCTGAGATTGGCGGGGTTGGACGCCTATCTGAATAACAACGAACCGCTGCCGCTGATTGTCGACGACATCCTGATCATGTTCGACGACGACCGTGCCGCCGCGACGCTCCAGGTCTTGGCGGAACTCTCGCACAAGACCCAGGTGATTTTTTTCACCCATCACCGCCACCTCGTTGGAACTGGCCGAAAATACTATGGACGCTTCAGAGCTGATTCTGCATACGCTCGAGTGTTAGGGTTCCATGACATGGGTTCGTTTCATTGACCTATTCTTATTCAGAGGAGTTGCCTATGCGTTGCAAGCCCTGCACACGGCTTATCGTCATCAGCAGTTTATTGCTCTTTGTCGGCGTGGCCCAGGCCGACTTCGAGTCAGAGGTCATCGAGTTGGTCAATGTGGAGCGTGAAGCCTGCAACTGCAACCTGCACCCGCTCAGTTACAACCAGGAACTGACCGTTGCGGCCAGACGGCACTCGCAGGACATGGGCGATCAGAATTACTTTGACCACACGAGCCTGGACGGGCGAAAATTTAACGAGCGCATCACCGATGCGGGCTACAATTACCAGACCTGCGGAGAGAACATCGCGGCCGGCTACGCGACCCCGGAGGCCGTCGTCGAGGGATGGATGAACAGCGACGGTCACCGTGCCAACATTCTCGATCCGGACTACTGCGACATCGGCGTCGGTTACGCCGCCGTGGACGGCAGTCAGTATTACCACTACTGGACCCAGGATTTCGGCCGACGCGCCGGCGTGACACAATGCCCCGCACCGGTTGCCGCCCCGCCTGCGACGGAGACACCGGTGCTCAGCGACACGAGTGACACGGGCGGGGATGGAGGGGGATGCTTCATTGGCGTTTCGTCGACATCGGGGAAGATCGGTGCGCTCGTGAAAACTTTCTTCGGCTCTCAGAGTCGGCACGACGCTGTCGACGCGGCCGAGGAACTGGATCGACCAAAGGAAGAGGGCCTGGGGACCCGTTCGAATGCGGAAATCTATTGGTAGTTAAAACCGTCGGAAAAGGGGACACTGCAGCCATGTCACCGAAAACAATGACCAGCGCCGACCTGCGGGAGTTTATCGCGGCCCATCACATCGATGCCACTATATTGCACCTGGACGCGCACACGTCCACGGTCAGCGACGCGGCACGGGAACTCGGGGTCGATGCCGACCAGATCATCAAATCACTCGTTTTTATGATCGAAAATAAACCGCTGCTGGTGATCAACAACGGAACGGCGCGCGTGGACCGGAAGAAACTGGCTACGCTCCTCAGTGTAGGGCGCAAGCGGGTCAAATTTGCCAGCGCCGAGCAGGCCCTGGCCATCACCGGCTTCGTGGTGGGCAGCATGCCGCCTTTCGGTCATCGTCAGATGTTGCGCACGCTGGTGGCACCGGCCATCACCCGGCTGGACCTGATTTTCGGCGGAGGCGGCGATATCGACGCCATGATGCGGCTGACGCCGTCTGACCTGGTGCGCGTCACCGGAGCGGAAATTACGGACGTGTCCGAATAGGGAGTATGTTTCGAATGAAAGGCGGTAATCCAGCGGCCGGAACTCTCGGCGACGACGGTCAATACAAACCGGGAGATTGTTTACCGATCGGTGTTATCGACCGCCGCCAGGCGGTTGTCAGGCGGTGCACCCTGACATCGCTCCTGGCGGTGTTGCTGGTGCTGGGATTGATCTCGTCAGGAGCGCCGGTTCGGGCGGCCGCTCTCGACGATAGCCGGTTTTTCTTCAGCGGCGACGGGCGGATCGACCTTTTGAGCGAAAAAAACGGGCACTCGTTTGCCGGCCCTTACCGCAACGGAGCGCAACGCTACGATGAAACGGCCCTCCAGACCATTTGCCGCGTCTTCGATGCACCCTACGATCCGGAACTGTCGAACCTGTCCCTGAGGCTGCTCGAATTTCTCGACTTTCTGCAGGACAGCCTTCACCGGGAGGCGAAAATCACGATCACTTCCGGATACCGCAGCCCGGAATACAACACCAGGGTGCGCAACCGGGGCGGCCTGGCGGCCAAGGCCAGTCTCCACCAGTATGGCATGGCCGTCGACATCAAAATGGAAGGGGTGCCGGCGAAGCGCGTTTGGAATACGGTCAAGACGCTCGGCTTCGGAGGCGCCGGTTATTATCACGGGGCCACGGTCCACATCGACGTGGGGCCGGCACGATCCTGGGACGAAACAACTTCGGGCGTCGGAACCGGTATTTCGGACGACAACAAGCTGATCGGCCTCGTGAGCGAGTATGACCGCTACCGGCCGGGGGAAACGGTGGCCCTGCGTTTTATCCGCATGACGGCCTTTCCGATCGGTGTGGCATCCGAATTCACCCTCGACCGCCGGGTCGGGTCGGGCGGCGCGAAGAAAACGGTCAAATTCACACCATCTTTAAAGATAGCGGCGGATCCGACCTGCCCGGTGTTTGAAGATATCGACCAGATGGCGCATATCCGCTGGCGGTTGCCGGACGATCTGCCGCCGGGCCGCTACACGGTTCGCGCGCGATTCTGCGGCGTCGAATGGAAGGGTATGCCGCCGGAGGTCGCCACTCCCGAATTCGAGGTCGTCCGGCCGTGAGTCGGGGCCCCCTGCCTGAAAAATCGTAAGCGTTCACAGGGCACCGCATCTGCTTTGTTGTCGGGCACTTGAAGTACAAAAGTACATCTGCGGCACCCTGTAAACGCTTACAATTAGTGGTTTGAAGCGCAGCGGACATTGCAACCCTGTTAACGGTTACGAAAAATCCTGATAACCGGCCGCGGGAACATTCACGCCTTTGCTCGAAACGACCGGTCCGAGTGGAAAGCACTGCACTGCCATCCGCTTTATCAGCTCGAGACCGACCATCTGCCACCATTGAGCGGTTTCGGGCGAGGTCCTATCCTGCAGTTATAAAAATGAAAGATATTCGCTTGACAACGGACCAACAGGATGGCCACTATGACAACGATTTGAACCGGCCCCTGCACGTCCATTTCCAGGGCTAAGACAACTTGTGCCATCTGATTATTTGCGGAAGGACACCGGCTTTAGAATGGGAGGTACGTAATGCGACGAAGCATTTTACAATGGTTTGGTTGGGCCGTTTTCTGCAGTGTTCTGGCGGTTTCCTGCGCCGGCACCCGGATGTCGCAGACCTGGGTGGATGAGGCCCGGCGTGGAAAACCGGTAGCGGATGTCCTGGTGATCGTCATAGCGGACAAAGCCAAGAATCGGGAAGCCTTTGAGCACAAGTTCGTTCAACAGTTGAAGGCCGCCGGGGTCGAGGCCGTTTCGAGCGCGGATGTCATCCCCATGCCACGTGATCTCAAGCTGGAAAAGGACGTTATTCTGCAGGCAGTTGACAAATACGGGAATGACGCCGTCATCATATCGCATTTGACCGGCCTTGATAAGAAAGAAGTCTTCACCCGCACCGGTCCGATATATGGCGGTTACTACAACTACTACGGTTATACGTTCGAAGCCGTCCAGGACCCGGGTTTCTACAGTGAGATCGCCACCGTTCGGCTGGAGACCAATCTTTACGATGTGAAAACGGAACAGCTCTTGTGGTCCGGGCAGTCGCAATCAGAGGATGTTCAATCGATCAACAAGCTCATCGATGAAGTGATAGCGCTGGTCATAAAGGATTTACAAAAGAACAAGCTGCTTCCGACCCAGAGTTAAGGGTCACGGTAAGAAATAATTCCACACGATTGCGCCGGATTATGGTTTGTCTACAAGGCACATCCACTTGCGCATATCGGGCATACGTGTGGGTGGATGTAACGCAGTAGACGGGCCATAAGACAAGCAAGAGGTGAAATTATTTTTTGCCGGGACCCTAACCCTATCGTTCCTAAACAATATGGCAAAGCGTGATTAACCCTTACGGTCGAAAATCGGCAAATCCGGTGCGGGTTTTCTTTAGACCTGCCGCGCGGCCATAAACTGACTTCAAATCTTCGACGATCAAATAGAGGCAGGGAACCAGCGCTAGTGTGATCAAGGTCGAGAACAAAACGCCGAATCCCAATGACACGGCCATCGGAATGAGGAAGCGCGCCTGCCGGGAGGTCTCGAATATCATGGGAGTGAGTCCGCCGAAGGTGGTCAGGGTGGTCAAGATGATGGGGCGAAAGCGCTGTAAAGCGGCCTGAAAAATAGAGGCGTAGGGCGGCAACCCGCTGCGGCGCCTGCGGTTGGCTGCGTCGATGAGCACCAGCGAATCGTTGATGACCACGCCCGTCAAGGCCAAAACCCCAAACATGCTGATGACGCTCAGGCTGTAGCCCATAATCATGTGGCCGATAACCGCCCCCACGATACCGAATGGGATCGACATCATGATGATGGCCGGTTGCACGTAGCTGTTCAGGGGCACCGCCAGCATGGCGTAGATCACCATGAGAACGATCGCCAGACCCTTGAACAGGCTTTCCATGCTCTCGCGCTGATCGGCCTGGCGGCCTTCGAAACTGAACCCCAGCCCGGGATATCGACTCTGCAGGATGGGCAGCGTATCGGCTTTGACGGCGGCCAGGATTTCCCCGGCCTTGCTGCGGGGTTTCACGTCGGCCGTAACGGTTATGATACGGCGGCCGTCACGGCGGTTGATATCGGTGTAGGCCCGGCCGCGATTGACGTTTACCGCGGATCGAAGCGGCAGTTCTCCCCCGGCCGGAGTGCGCAGGATCATCTCTTCGAGATTGTACTCGGATATGCGTTCCTGTTTCGGCAGCCGCACCATGACCTTGATTTCGTTGCGGCCGCGCTGCTGGCGGAGGGCCTCGGCGCCGTAAAAGGCGTGCCGCACCTGCCGGGCCACTGCCTGTGACGTCAATCCCTGGCTGCGCGCCTCGGGGCGCACCTGAAAATCGATTTGCTGTTTGCCCGGCGCAAATCCGTCGTCCACATCTTCCACATTCGGAAAATACGTCAGCGCTTTGGCAAGATCGGCGCTCGCCATCTCCAAAAGATCCATGCGTTGGTGATTGAGTTCAATGCTGATGGCCGCGCCTCTGCCCGGACCACCGGAATCAGACTCGAAGCGCAGCGACTCCAACCCGGGCAACTGCCCGACCTGCCGGCGCCAGAGATCGGTGAAAGCCGTTGTGGACAAAGTCCGAATCCCCGGCGGTTGCAGGTAGACCCGCACCGTGGCAATGTTTGCGTTCACAACCGCATAGATTCCCTCCACTAATTGCGTGCCACCGTTGGCGGCTGCCACCGACTCGGCTTCCGTAACCAGTTTATCCTGGATCCGCTCGGTTTTGGAAAACGCGCTGCCGAAGGGCAGGGTCGCCCTGACAAACGCGTAGTCGGATTCGATTTTGGGAAACAATTCGAAGCCCAGGCGTCCGCTGCGAATGTACCCCACGGTGATGAGGAGAATCGCAATCCCCAGCCCCAGCGAAACGTAGCGCCAACGCAGTATCAAGCCCAGCAGAGGACCGTAGACGCGATCCACCGACCGCAGGAAGGCCCGACCGAAGCGATTCTGACCCCGTTCGAGCCATCCGAAAATGCCATAGGCCCGCCGGGTTTTTTGATGCCCCAGATGGGCGGGAAGAATCAACAGGCTTTCGATCAGGGATATAAAAAAAACGCAGACCACCACAACGGGAATTTGCTTGAACACCTTACCCATAAAACCGGGCACGAAAAACATGGGCACGAAGGCCACCATATTGGTGAGCACGCTGAAAACAATCGGCATGGATATTTCACGTGCGCCGGTAACCGCGGCCTCGAACCAGGGTTTTCCGCTCTGACGATAGTAGTAGACGTTTTCTCCCACCACGATGGCATCGTCTACAACGATGCCGAGGGTGACGATAAAGGCAAACATGGAAACCATGTTGATGCTGACACCGAAGGTGGGCAGAAAGAGCAGGGAGCCTAAAAAGGATATGGGAATGCCCAGACTCACCCAGAATGCGAGCCGCGGTTCCAGAAACAGGGCCAGCAGCACGAACACCAGGGCCAGTCCGAGAATGCCGTTTCTGACCAGGAGTCCCAGCCGTTGGCGGTATATTTCCGATCGATCGCTGCGCAGATCGATGGACAACCCCGCGGGCAAGGTGCCTTTCAACTCCGTCACCACCTGCTTGACCGCATCGGATACCGTCAGGGGGGTTTGCTCCCCCACACGGTAAACATCGATGAGAACGGCCGGTTGGCCGTTGTATGTGGCCTCCCTGTCGGTTTCTTCGAAGCTGTCTTTGATAACGGCGATGTCCTCCAGCAAAATTCGCGTACCGTCAGCTGCCGTGATGATAGAAATGGGACCGAATTCGCGGGCGAAATCCCGTCGCTCCTTCAGGCGCACAAGGATGTCTCCACCGGGGGTTTTTATGGCACCCCCCGGCACCTCCACACTGGCCTGTTGGACGCGCTGCGCCACTTCACCAAGGGTCAGGTTGTAAGTGCGCAGCGTGTCCTGCGGAATTTCGATGGTAATTTCATGAGCGCGAACATTTTGCAATTCCACCTGCGTGATAGCGGAATCCTGCAATAAGCGCTCCCGCACGACCTCGGCGTACTCCCGTAACACCTGTTCGCTTTCGTCGCCGTATAGGGCCAGAGAGACGACGTAGCGTTTGCGGGAGGCGATGGTGACCTGCGGTTCTTCCGCCTCTTCCGGGAATGAAGAGATCCGGTCCACCTCGGCCTTGATGTCCTGCGCCAGCCGCTGAATGTCCTCGCCTTCGATCATCTCCACCGTCACGGTACCCGAACCCTCCCGGGCGTTAGAGGAGACCTTTTCAATTCCCTCCAGACCGGATACGGCCTCTTCGATGGCCAGCAGGATGCCCCGTTCCACTTCCTGCGGGCTGGCCCCGGGATAGGGGACGGTGACGTTTACGATGTCGAGTTCGAAATCGGGAAAGACTTCCTGCTTGATGCGGGTAACCCAGAACAATCCGCCCAGCAGCAGCACGAGCATGAGCAGGTTGGCGGCCACCGAATGACCGGCCATCCAGGAAATGGGGCCTTTTTCAGCAGGTACCGATCGGTTTTTATGGTCGCTCACGTTCAGGGCCTCCGCTTTTTCGATCTTCAGTGACGTCGACGGTTGTGGACGCCTGGTTGTGAGCCGGCTTCGGCTGAAGTTCCATGCCTTCTACCGGGGCAGGCAAATCCGAAACAATGAGCAACTCCCCGGCATGCAAATCGTTTTGCAGCACCACTGTTCGTTCATCTCTCCAGACAGGCGACACCGTTCGAGTTGAGAGTGTTCTGTCGGTGTTCATGATCCAAACGGTACTGTCGTTTCGCAGTGCCGCGCGCGGGATGACAAATACGTCGTTCAATCGGCGGCCTTCCACTTCCGCGCGTACATATTCTCCGATCAACAAGGGAGGGGCGTTTTGTCGGCCCGCCTTCTTCAAACTCGGGGTTTATGGCCACAACTTGGCCGGACACTCGCGATTCGAGCACGACTGTGCGGGCCGGGACAACCGTACCCATGGCGGTGACGACAACCTGGTGGGCCATGCTTTGCAGCGGTTGAGTTTCAACCACCGGTACCCACTTCACCGGTGGACGCCTTTGAGGCTTGGAGGCCGATTTCTGCAAATAGGTAGCGCCGGCAATTCCGATGAGGACGATGACCACGGCGGCCAGAATGCGCAGCAGCCTTTTCCACCAGCGCACCGGGGGTGGTTCCAACAACACTTCCGGACGGTTTCGGTCCTGGATCATGGTTATCCTCGTGACGGCTCGTCGGGGCTGCGGTTGCCGATATTTTCTTCTTGTGTGTTAAACGGTGTCAGCTCTTGCGGCCATGTCCCACCCAAGGCCCGGTGGAGTTGGACTCTTGAGGTGAGCAGGTCGGCCTGACGTCGTATCAGGTCTCTTTCGAGACCCTGAACCGTCAGCAGTTGCGTTAATACGGGCAGGTAGTCATTTAATCCGTTTTGGTAGCGCACACCCGCTTCTTCCAGTGCGCTGCGGGCACTGACGATCACCTGCTTGAGCCCCTGAATGTGCTCCCGCTGTTTGGCCTCGCTGACCAGAGCGTCTTCGACTTCTTTGACGGCCGTCAGAACCGCGTTGTAGTACGCCGCCAGGTTTTCATCGGCCAACGCCCGGGTTCGGTCGACCTCGGCCGCCAACCGGCCGCCGTCCAGTACCGGAACGCTCAGGTTGGCCGCCAGACTCAGCAGCCAGTTGCTGAACAGCAGATCGAAATCGCCCTGGCCATATCGGGCTCTGGCCGTCAGGCTCAGTGCCGGTAGGCGTGCGGCCCGGGCAGCGGCGATTTGCCAGTCGGCCGCTTCGAGCCGTAGTCCCGCGCTTTTCACGTCGGGACGGGCCGCCAGCAAGTCGGCCGGCAGTCCCGTGGGCGGCAGAGCCGAGGGTTGCGGCAGCTTCGAGCGGGTGATGCCCAGTTCGATAAGGGGCGGCCGGCCTAAAAGAATCGCCAACTCGTGGCGCAACAGTTCTTCATCTCTTTCAACGAGCGGGATTTCGGCCTTGACAGCTTCAACAACCTGCTGTTGCTGGTAGACGTCCAAAGCCGATACAATTGCCATCCGGAAGCGGAGCTCGACCAGCTCCAGGAGCGTTTCGTTTACCCGCAGCTGCTCCTCCAGAAGTTGCTTCTGCATGCGCTGGGAAATGATCTGGATCCAGCGGTTCGCTACCTCAGCGGCGATGGTGACGGCAGCAGTGTTTACGTCTTCACGCGAGGCCGCGGCCTCAAGGAGGGCCGCGCTCCACTGGGCCCGTGTGCGGCCCCACAGGTCCACCTCGTAACCGGCAATCAGCCCCAGGTTGAAGTCTTCGATACCAAAGCTGTTGGAAGAACTATCGGTGAACTTTTCCCGCCCGACCAGCGCATCTCCAACCCCGGCCATCTGGGGATAGCGCTCGGCTCCGGCTTGGACCGAAATAGCTTTGGCCTGCTTCAGTCTGGACCAGGCCTCCTGCAGAGAAAAATTCCCGGTCAGAGCTGTTGAAACCAGATGGTTGAGTTCCGGGTCGTTGAAACTTTCCCACCAGTGCCGGTCCGGTTCCGTTTCACCCGTGTACAGAGAGAAAGTCCGGGGAAGAGTTTCGGCCGGGGCCATTGGCATAGTCGGGGTAAACAGACTGCAGGCTGTGAGCAGGATCCCGACCAGTGTCAGCATGATGACGAGGCGATTGGACAAGTGTTCACCGATTTTGGAATCACCCGCGACGGTTTGATTCGCGGTCGATTCGCCCGGACGTCGCTGCCGCGCGATGTGACGCACGAGAGTTCGTTCACGACTTGGTCGGCCGCCGATGTCGGATGCTTTATCGTATGTCGATATCAATCGGTAACCTCTCAAAAAGGCATAAGTATGACGTCGTTCGATTAGCGGCGGATGTTTGGGTACCGGCAAGGTTATAGACCGCAGATACGGCGTGTTTCGCGGGGGTCCTCCTGGCTGTCCTGCATCTCCCGGCGGATCTCGTTAAACTCCTTTTCGTGGGCGAGAAAGGCTTCGACAACGTCGGGATCGAAGTGGCACCCCTTCTCGCGAACGATGATCGCAACCGCTTCTTCGTGGCTATAGGGTTTCTTGTAACTGCGTCGGGAGGTGAGTGCATCGTAGACGTCGGCCAGGGCGACGATACGGGTGGACAGTGGAATCGTTTCGCCGGACAGCCCGGCCGGATAGCCTGAGCCATCCCATTTTTCATGGTGGTGGTAGGCGATCTGCTTGCCGATCGTGAGAAATGACTCACCCCGCACCTGGGATTCGGCAGCCTCGAGAACGCTGCCACCCAGGACGCAATGGTTCTTGACCACCTCGAACTCGGCGCTGGTGAGCCGGTCCGGTTTGAGCAAAATCGCATCCGGGACACCGACCTTGCCGATATCGTGCAGAATGGCCGACAGACTGATGTCGTCAAGATATTGCGGGGTGATATAACCGCGATAGGCCGGCTTGCGAGCCAGCTCCTTTGCGAGGATGCGGGTATATCGGCAGATCCGCTCCAAGTGCCGGCCTGTGCCCTTGTCCCGGAACTCCGCCAGCTTGGCGAGTCCCATAATGGTGGCGGTCCTTGCCTGCCGCAGGTTTTCGAATGAGGACCGCAAATCGTTTTCCAGTTTTTTACGCTTGCTGATGTCCCGAATCACCATCTGCATGCCCACCGTGTGCTCTTTGCCACCGATAGGCCGGGCATTGCATTCCACTTCGAGAACCTTGCCCTCTCGGGCCCTTACCCGGAACTGAAGCCCCTTGAGATCCTTTCCCACCGCGAGGCAGGCCTGCAGCTGGTTTTCGACTCGCTGCGCATCATCCGGGTGCATGACGTCCCGGAAGACGACAGTGCGGCCACTGATGCCAGTTGCCGCGCCAAGAGTCTCATAAAAACGCGGGTTGGCTTTCAAGATTCGGCCCCGGCGATCGACAAGCAGAACCATGTCGACGATGTTTTCGTAAAGCTCCCGGTAGCGCAGTTCGGACTCTTCCAAATCCTTGGCCCGTTTGTCGACTTCGCGTTCGAGGTTCTGGGCGTGGTAGGCCAACTTGTCATTGAGATTTGACAGTTCGGTGCGCAAGGCAAATTCTGTTTTACGGGCATTTGTTTCGGCGCTGCACTGCAACACGGATATCACGTACAGGAAGACGAAAAAAAAGTTGTAGCTGAAAAAGAGGTTCAGGCCGGCGCTCGTAGGCTGGCTAAAAAGGAGGATGGGAGCCACGTATATCACGTAGAGCAGGGCACCGCAGAGGATCGCCTGGCGAACGGTCAGCGGCAGCATGGCGTTGTAGGTCACCAGCACCATCAGGATGCCGACGTAGTAGCTCGAGTCGTACCCTCCCAGTTTGACGATCATCGTGGAAATGGTGCAACCGCCGGCGATATAGGCGATGAGGCTGATCGCAAAAACATGCCGGCGTCCAACGGGGAGGCGCAACAAGCAGAGCAACAGCAGGCAGAACAGGGCGAAAATAACCCGGTAGGTGACAAACAACTCGAGGTGTTGCCTGGCCACCACGAAATCCAGGATGGTAAACATCGGATAAAGGACGACGCCTACCCAGAGGATGGCGCGGACCCGATGATAGAGCAATTTCTGCGTTTCCAGGCGATAATCGGTGTTGCAACGCTCAGACGCCGCTGCGCAGCTGCTGACTGACATTGCAGCCGCCGGCGGCAGGGGAGACTTCGCCTGGCGCCCGTTTTGCTGTAATTTCCGGTTCATTACGTTTTAACGGCTTTGACGAACAGGTTGACACCCTCCGATTCGGCTAGGATCTCGACATTTTTTCCAAAGGGAGTGCCGGCCACCCGTGCGCCGATGGCATCCTTGTCCCGGTAGTTGAGTTTCCACTGCATGATGTGGTCCATGAACATCCGTTCCGGGTTGTGGGGGGCAAAGTTACCGATCAGCATCACCCCGCCCGGTTTCAGATGTTCATGGCAGCGCCGGATAAGGGCTTCAAAAAGACGGTCATCGAAGTAGTCTGTCAGGCCCGCCGAATAGATAATGTCCTGGGTTTCGATGGCCTGCCGGTTGCGACCCAGGGCCCACTTGACGATGTTTTCATTCATCAGCCGGATGGAGGCGCGGTGGTTTCCATGATCGACCTGGTTCCGGGTATAGGCCAGGGCTTCGGTGTCGATATCGAGGCACAGGGCTTCGACCAGATCGCTGGCATCGCAGCCTTCGATAAAATCGAACAGTTCGCGACTGGGGCCGCACGCCAGATTCATGATTCGCACGGGCCGGCTCTGTGTCAAAAAAGGCCAGCACAAGGCGGTCAGCTCCCGGCTGAGCAGCCTGCGCCTCCCACGAACCGATTTGGCCGCGGTGGTGTTCAAACACCATCCGTCCACCAATCGGCCGAGTTTGCCGTCACCATTTGGCCTGCCGCGATAAATCATTTCCATCAGAAGATAATCTCCGGCGTAACCGCGCGGTTTGAAATAGGCCCTCTCGGCGAACCGGCTGCGCATGAAATAGGGAAATATCTCCTTGAACACGTAGCCCCACATCAGGTCTTCGGTTTCCGGATCGCTTGGGATGTTCTGAAATTCCTGCAGGTGTTCGTTGAACCGTCCCAGAACGCGATACCCCTGTGCCTGCATCTCCTCGGTCAGCTCCGGCGAGGCGTCCTGCTGCAAGGTGTACGACAAGTGGTAGAACTGGGACTTGAATTCTTCTATGATCCGATTGACCGACCGCCATTCATCGGTCTGAAAGAATCGTTCCGGCAGCGCTTTGGGCATGCTGAAGCTGCGTCGCCCCGCGGAAAGTGAGACGCCGTAGGCGGTCAAGGGGGCCTGTTCGTCGAGCATTCCACGGAATTTGGAGCAGACTTTTCGAATGACAACCGTTAGGAAGCGTCCATAGAGTGACGGTCTCTCCCTCTCGATACGAGACAGGGTCTCCGGGTCAAAGCGCAGGATCACGGCCTCTTCGGTGGCGCGAATGTCCCGAACTCGAGAGGTCCCGTCGAAAAAGCCGATTTCACCGAAAAAATTTCCCGCCCCGATCAGAGACACCAGGATTTTCGTTCCCTGTTCGGAGTAGGAGACCTCAACCTTACCTCTCTCGACATAGTAAAAACAGCGCGACTCACTGCCATGGCTCAGCACGTCCTCATTGGCCCGGCAAAAGAACGGCTCGGCAAACGGCAAAACGGCTCTTATCGTAGCAACATCCAAGGGTCTATCGGGTGAGTCGGTTTCCGTTTCGGCGTCGGGAGCGCTTAATGGAGATTCTGTGCTATTTTCGATTTGTTGCACGGTTCCACCTGTTTGGTTGGAAGAGTGGTGGCGGGATGTATGGACAGCTGGCAAATACGAATAGGCGGATAGGGAAAATCTAATGTGTATTCATTAGTGAGTTCCCCTAAAACGCCGACGCTGGACAACCGCTGTCATGGCCGACGCCATAAGGGCTCGCTCGTAAGTAACGTACCATTCTGGACGCCGATGCATCCCGCCCGGCCATCGGCCAAAATTTCGGAATATCCAGATATTCATGCGATTTTACGCCTTTTCGGCCGGGCGTTTCAACGTCCAAGATCACCAACTTATTTTTTCGCGAGCCCTTAGTGCCATGGTTTAGCATCATCACCGCTCGGTATTTTTGCCCTCTCGTAAGGTGTAAAACTCAGGGACTATATTTTAGTTGAATTTGACAATTTGTCAACCGTAAAAGTTTGGTATTTTTAGAAATTATGGAAATATGCGATTTGCGGGCAAGTGCATTCACCACTTGGGTCGTCCAAAAACGGTGACATATGATCGTATAACATTTTCTCTAACAGACAAAGTTCAAGGGGCCACGAGAACGAATAACCAAATGCATTGAGATATTCTGGATTTATCAATATTTACCAGATTTCCGGATTTACCAGATTTCCGGAAAAATAGTCATGAAATGTGAGACTCTGGATGACCGCACCGGAAACCATTTCCGAAACGCACCATCGGTTATTTAAGACTTGCCAAACCGTAGCATGTGATTTATCATGTTTTTGTATGCCTTAGACAAAGGACCAACCCACCTCATAAAAAGCGGTACTCACCGCCCGGCACTTTTCCCATTTTTCTTTTTTTGTTCCGTCATTCCTGATATTGGCGGACGAATTGTGGAAATCAGCAGTCCGGGAAGCTGTCTTCGGACGCTTCGATGACCGGATACAACCGGATATGTTAATGATGGGGAACGACCGCTTGGACGGACAATTACCATAAACACAGGAAAAGAATTGATGGATGAAGCCAAGAAAAGAATGATCGAAGCCAAATTATGTGAACTGTTTGCCCAGGCCGAAAGGGTTGTCCTGGAAAATTCACCCGCCAAAAGCAGATTATGCGGAACCAGGGTCATCCGTCGCCGCAAGGGCAAACCGGATGTGCGCATCGCCGGTGAAAAACCGGTTTGGGGAGGCGGCGTGACGGATGTTGTCGACTAAGTGCTCGCTCAAAGATGAAGAAAGAGTCATGGATCAGCGGTATCGAAGCGAAATTAACCGGAGACGGACTTTCGGCATTATCAGTCATCCCGATGCCGGAAAGACGACTTTAACGGAAAAGCTGCTCCTTTTCGGCGGTGCGATCCAGCAGGCCGGGGCGGTCAAGGCCAAGCATGCCACCAGACACGCGACCAGCGACTGGATGTCGATTGAGAAGGAACGGGGGATTTCCGTTACCACTTCGGTCATGAAGTTCAATTACAACGGCTTTGAGATCAATCTCCTCGACACACCGGGACATCAAGATTTTTCAGAGGATACTTACCGGGTGTTGACCGCTGTCGACAGCGCCCTGATGGTGATCGATAACGCCAAGGGAGTGGAACCGCAGACCGAAAAACTCATGGAAGTCTGCCGGATGCGCAATACCCCGATCACGACTTTCATTAACAAACTCGATCGTGAGGGAATGGCACCGCTCGATATCCTCGACGACATCGAAAATAAACTACAGATCGAATGCACGCCGCTTTCCTGGCCTATCGGCATGGGCAAGAGTTTCAAAGGGGTCTACGACCTATTTCACAAACAGCTGCACCTTTTCAAACCCGGCAAAGAAACCCGTGCGCTGGAAGGGGTCGTCATCACAGATCTGTCCGATCCGGCCCTCGACCGAATTCTGGGGGGACAGGCCAATGATCTGCGCAGAGATATCGAGTTGATCGAGGGTGCCGTCGATCCTTTCGAAATCTATCAATTTCTGAGAGGTAGCCAGACACCGGTCTTTTTCGGCAGTGCCATCAACAATTTCGGTGTCAAAGAGATGCTCGACGGGTTCGTGGAAATGGCGCCCCCTCCCGGTTCTCGGACCGCTGCCTCCCGCGACGTTTCGCCATACGAGGAATCTTTTTCAGGCTTTGCCTTCAAAATCCAGGCCAACATGAACCCCGCCCACCGCGACAGGATCGCCTTTGTCAGGATCTGCTCGGGCAAATTCACCAGGGGGATGAGGGTCGTTCACCACCGGATCGGCAAAGAAATGGCCCTTGCCAATGCCACTATTTTTATGGCGCAGGAAAGAGAGAATGTTCAAGAGGCCTTTCCCGGGGACATCATCGGGATTCACAACCATGGAACCATAAAAATCGGCGACACGTTTACCGAGAAAGAACCTTTAAAATTCAACGGTATTCCGAATTTCGCGCCTGAGCATTTCAGGCGGATCCGCCTGAGAAACGCTCTGAAGATCAAGCATCTTCAGAAGGGATTGACGCAGCTTGCGGAAGAAGGAGCCGTCCAGGTTTTCAGGCCTTTAAGAGGAAATGACACCATTCTGGGGGCAGTCGGTCTCCTGCAGTTCGAGGTGACCATGGCCCGGCTCAAGGCGGAATATGGCGTGGAGGCCGTTTACGAGCCGGTCGAGTTTGCCGTGGCCCGCTGGGTCGACAGTGGGGATCGGAAAAAATTGGCTGATTTCGAGAGAGCGAACGCGGCCAACCTGGCCAGAGATGCCGAGGGGTGCTTGTCGTTTCTGACAACCAGTGAGTGGCAGCTCGGCTACTACATGGAAAAATGGCCGGACATAAAGTTTCAAAAGACGCGGGAAATCAACTAGAAAAACGAAAACCTCTTTTTTTTCTTTTCAGGGCCTGGATACATCGACAATTCCAACACGCAACCCAGACGCGGGTTTTTCCGCGTACCACCGGTAATTTTGACTACTTTTGCCGAGGTGACGATGTTGTCCTGAGTCAACCGCCGGATGACTTCTGCGGCGATCTTGTCACTCAAACGGCCGAAACAGTCGGGCATTGCAAGCTCCTTGTTCTTGCCTTTTCGTACCAGGTAAACGGTATTTTTGGTTCCCGAACCGGTGGTTCCCCAAATCAAGCGCACCTTTTCGCCGGCCTTCAGTTGACTCAGGCTATCCTGACGCTCACTGCCATCGGTGTTGTTGTATTCGCATCCGACAGCGGCGGTTCGAACGCGCTTGACAAAACCATCGTCCTTGCGTTTGCAAAAAATCTCCTTTAAATCGACGCGTTCCTCTTCTCCCTTCCTTAGGGTGCCGAATATTTCTTCAAACCTGTCAATTAGTGCCATTTAAAGGCTTCCTCCCTCGATCGGGTCGCATTCATTTGGATTTTTACCCACCTTCAGACCAAAAAGCCTCTTCCAAGTCAAGAAGTTTCATACGGATGGACGGAAACTGTTTGACCACGAGACATACCAAATGGTATCGGGTTTAGCACATTGCGCATAATTTGCCGTACGGCACCAGGTGCCACCCGACAGAGATCAAAAGGTGTTTGGTCGGGATTGCGCAATTGAAGATATTTCCGGACGGGGGGTCTGGTGCTTGTTTTCCGGGGGAATCCGGGAAGGGGTGTCTGTAAGAAAATAGTGGTTTGATCCAAAACACCAACCTGGAAAGGAGATTGTGAGAAATGGTCGATCTGTCAACAGAATACCTCGGGTTGAAACTGAAGAATCCCTTGATTGCCGGCAGTTCCGGATTGAGTGCCACGGCAAAAGGCGTGCGCGAGTATGAAGAAAAAGGCGCGGCCGCCGTGGTCTTGAAATCTATTTTCGAAGAAGAAATCATGTACGAGTACGAGGATATACTGCGGGAAGCCAGCCAGGAAGGCGTCAACCTGGATCAGTTCGATTATTACGATTTTGAACTAAAGAGCGGTAAGATAAAAAAGTACACCGACCTGATCGGAGAGTGCAAAAAAAGCGTTTCCATCCCGGTGATTGCCAGCATCAACTGCGTTTATTCTCACGAGTGGACTTCCTTCGCCAAGCAACTGGAAGAGGCGGGGGCGGATGCACTGGAGTTGAACATGTTCTTCCTGCCGTCGGAATTTGATCGCACCACCGAAGAAAAAGAAAAGGCGTATTTTCACATCATCGAGAAAGTTCAAAAAGAAGTGAGCATTCCGATTGCCTTGAAGATCAGCTATTATTTTTCCAACTTGGGACCGATGATCCAAAACCTCTCTAATACCGGCATAGCCGGCCTGGTGCTGTTCAACCGCTTTTACAGCCCTGATTTCGACATCGAGAAACTCGAAGTGATTTCTTCCAATGTTTTCAGCCACCCTTCCGATTTGACGATTTCCCTGCGCTGGATCGGCATCATGGCGGAACGCGTGAACTGTGACCTGGCGGCGTCCACAGGCGTGCACGACGGCGCAGCACTGATCAAACAGATCCTGGCCGGAGCTAATGCCGTTCAAGTGGTCTCGGCTTTATACAAACATGGAAAAGGGCACATTGCGACGATGCTCGAAACCCTGGAGGAGTGGATGAAAAAGAAAGGCTTCAATAATCTTTCCGATTTCAGGGGCAAGCTGAGCCAGGCCAAGAGCAGCAATCCAGCAGTATACGAAAGAGTGCAGTTCATGAAATACTTCGGTGGCGGCAGCTGATCTTCGGCTTCGTTTCTTAGGGCTCACTCAAAATATCGTAAGCGTTCACAGGGCACCGCATCTGCTTTGTTGTCGGGCACTTGAAGTGCAAAAGTACATCTGCGGCACCCTGTAAACACTTACAATTATGTGGTTTGAAGCGCATCGGGCTTTGCAACCCAGTGAACGGTTACAAATATCGATATGGCTTATCATGGTAAAGCGCGAGGACAAGTACCGCTCGATGCAGCCGTGGCCGGACCGCTTTTTATGCTGTCGGCCGCGCTCCTTTTTACGCTGCTCAACATTTTCATCAAACTCATAGGGCCTCAGTTCAGGGTCTGGGATATCGGCTTTTACCGCTTCTGCGGGGGAGTCCTGTTGCTGTTGGCTGTTTTCGGGCGCCGGCGAAATCCCTATAGGGGCTACAACATCCGTCTGCTCGTCATAAGAGGCTGCACCGGATCCGCGGCTTTCGTCTGCCTGGTGACCGCGATCCGACTGCTGCCCGTGTCCACCGCGCTGGTCATTTTTTATTCCTTTCCTGTTTTTTCGGCTTTTTTTTCTTTCCTCATCTACGGGGAACGGATCGGGCGGTACGAGATCGCCTGCACTCTCGGGGTGTTGATCGGTGTCGGGATTCTTTTTGATTTTCAGCTTGCGGGCGGGCTTCTCGGTCAAGCCGTGGCGCTTTTGGGCGGCATATTCGCGGGTCTCACCGTAACGCTCATCCGGTCTCTCCGAGAAAACAACGGCCCGGTCATCATCTATCTCTATTTATGCACCATGGGAACCCTTGTGACACTGCCAAAGTTCGCCCTGCACCCTGTTTGGCCGGCGACCCCCTTGGAATGGGTCATGATCCTCGGGATTATCTTTTCCTCGGCGACGGCCCAGCTTCTGATGAACCAGGGTTTTTTCTACTGCCGGGGTTGGGAAGGCGGGGTCTTCATGTCCAGCGAGGTCGTCTTTACCGCCGTCGTCGGCATTGTTTTTCTGGGAGATCCCGCCACCTGGCGTTTCTGGGCCGGGGGCCTCATGATCCTGGCAAGCGGGATCGCGATGAACCGGTTGAGGACCAACAGGAGGCCTGCCGGTGAAGGTGGTGCGTGATTCATTGATGGCACGGAAGAGTGCCGGTGTTTGGAATGGAAATTGCAGTTTTCATCCGTCGATATGTCACGGAGGAAACCATGGTGAGTAAAATTGGGATGAGGATTCAAGACTATTTGGCCCGTCACACCCTTTCTAAAGACCTCTTGAAACAATGGAATACAGCGCTCAAGGGCCCGCGAGGCGGCACTGACCCGTTTGCCCGTCTTCTCCAATCCAGTTTGTCCCATAGCGCCCGGAAGGCGAACCGAGCGAGCGCCGGGCTGACGGCCGTCGATTACTTGGCCAATCCGATTTCTGGGCGCGTTCCCGCCGGGCAGATGCCGCAGGATGACCCCCGGCCATCGATTTCATGCAACGAAGCCCATCTTTGCGATAATTCACCATCGTCACCGGGCGCGCTCTCTCCGGTACCGACTTCCACATCTCCCACAAATCGAAACAATCAGCCCTCACCGGCGTTTGATAGTCCCGGCAAGAACAGCGGCACTTATGACGAAACGGACGTGAAAGAGACTATTGAAAAATGCATTCAGGAAGCCTCGCAAAAATACCATCTGACCCCAGGATTGATCAAGGCCGTTATAAATGCCGAATCCGGTTTCAGGGTCGATGCCGTTTCAGTGGCTGGAGCCCAGGGCTTGATGCAATTGATGCCGGCCACCGCCAAAGACCTCGGGGTGACAAATCCGTTCGACATTCGCCAGAACATTGACGGTGGGGCCCGCTATCTCCGTCAAATGTTTGATCTTTTTGATGGCGATACCCGCTTGGCGTTGTCGGCCTATAATGCGGGACCCGGCAACGTGCATAAATACGGCGGCGAGGTCCCTTTCCCAGAAACCCGGCGTTACGTGACGAGAGTGCTCGCGTCGGTCGGAGATTTTACCTGACGATTTCCCCAAAACCAAAGACACCGCATTTCTACATTTATCGGTTGACACCAGCACACCTTTTTGGCAGATATACGCATTGAAAAAATACTACAACGTATATCGCCATACCTGATTTTACGATATTCAAGCGAAAACAATATAATTTAAAAACATCCCTCAATGCGATCAGGTTTCTTGCATAAATCCGTGAGATCGCTTATAGGTGACCATTTTCGTATCTCGACTGAGCGGAAAACCCTCTGATCCCGTGCCAATCTCTTCCACCTCAGAAGCATGGTTCTCGTCATCAGGCACAATGACGGCACATTGAAAATAAAACCCGCCTTGGAGAGATCCGAAAATTAGTTTTAACGTTATCCTGATTCATATCCGCATTATCCGACATCAGAAAGGAACGGGTATTCCATGCAAACCTCCGTCTTACCCCGATCGTGGACAACCTTGGCTGCCAATGCGGTTTTGCTGGCATTCGTCGGCTTTCTTCTCATGGCTTGCGGTGGCGGCGGTGGCGGCGGTAGTAGCGAAGTCGCCGGCAGGGGGACGGATACGGGGACATTTACCGTTAGCGGAGAAATAACATTTGCCGCCAATACCGCCATCGACAGCGACGTCAATGATCCGGAGGCGCCGTATGCATCCAACGACTTAATTGATCCGGTTAACGGTTTAATTGATCTTGATCTGGTTCAACGGGTTTCCAGGTTGGTCACCGTCGGCGGCTACGTGAACCAGCCGGGACAGGGGGCAGACGGGCGCTCGTTTGCTGCGGGTGATGAAAGCGACTATTTCGTGGCAGACCTGACGGCGGGCCAGACGATCACCCTGAACACCGCCGAGTCGGACAGCAACATCGATCTTTTTCTTTACATGGACCAGGATTTCGTTGATCCCGTTGCGTCGTCGACAAATGCGGCCGGGAAGGTAGAACAAATCCAGGTTGATTCGCCCGGGACGTATTTCATCGAGGTGCGCGTCGTGAACGGGGCTTCCACCTACACGTTGAACATTGCCGCCGATGCGGCGGGTTCTCAAGCCGCCTCGTTTGCCGTCGAAAACGATTTTGTCCCCGGTGACGTCATCATCAAATACAAGGATGCGGGCGTCCGGGCCGACAGTGCCGGGTTCGTTTCGGCCGAAATGACGCCAACGGGATTAATGCACAAGGCCGGTGAACCGGGCCAAGCGATGTTGTTCGCTTTGAATGGTGCACACACCAAAGCGCAGGCGCAGAGCCGTCTATCCCTGACGCCAGGGCTGGATGTACCGCTTACCCTGGATCCCGATTTGCAGCGCAAACTGGAAACACTCACGGTCATTACGGAGCTGCGGAACCGCACCGACGTGGCTTATGCCGAGCCCAACTACATCCGCCACCAGCAGATGTCACCGTCCGATGAATTTTTTGATCGGCAGTGGCACTATCCCTTGATCAATCTGCCCGAGGCCTGGGATACGACCACAGGAGATTCCGACGTGATTGTCGCCGTTGTCGACACGGGCGTTTTGTTTGATCATCCCGACCTGAGCGGTCGCTTGACCGCGACGGGTTTCGACTTCGTCAGCGACCCCGCCAGCGCTCTGGACGGCGACGGCATCGATCCCGACCCCAGTGACGCCGGGGCTCAGAACCCCGGAACCAGTATATTCCACGGCAGCCATGTGGCCGGCACCATCGCCGCGCAGACGGACAACGGCATTGGGGTCGCCGGCGCCGGCTGGAGCACGCGCATCATGCCGGTCAGGGCGCTCGGCAAGGGCGGCAGCGGCGCCAACTACGACATCATGCAAGCGGTGCGCTACGCGGCGGGGCTCGAAAACGATTCCGGGACGGTACCGCTCCAAAAGGCCGATATCATCAATCTGAGCCTGTCCGGCACCAATTACTCTTTCCTTGAGCAGGATATCTACGACACGGTTCGTGCTGAGGGCATCATAGTCGTGGCCGCGGGCGGCAACAACGCTTCCAACCAGCCCGTGTATCCGGCTGCCTATGACGGGGTGCTGGCCGTGAGCGGCGTGGACATCAACGAACAACAGGCCCCCTACTCGAACTTCGGGTCATATGTCGATCTGGCCGCACCGGGTGGCGATAATTCAGTTGACTTGAACGGTGACGGCAACGGGGATGGTGTTCTGAGCACCGCCGCAAGCGTGGATTTAATCGGCAACCTGAGCTACGGCTACAGCTATCTGGAGGGGACTTCCATGGCTGCGGCGCATGCATCCGGTGTCATCGCTCTGATGAAAGCCGTCAATCCGGCGCTGACACCGGATGAACTGGACGAACTGCTGATCAACGGCAGCATCACCCGGGATCTGGGCGACCCGGGCCGCGATGACCTTTACGGTTACGGGCTGATCGATGCCCAAAGGGCTGTCTTGGCCGCTGCGCCAGCCCTTTTGACGGTGAGCCCGGCCAGTCTTGCTTTTGGCACCGAGCTGTCCAGCACCGATCTGACGGTTGATAAAATCGGACCCGGTTTGCTCAACATTCAATCCGTCACCGACAACGCGGCGTGGTTGACCATCGTAAAAGAACCGGCTGTCGGCAATGGTACCTTTCCGGTGCGGTACAGCGTCCAGGTCGATCGAACCGGTCTGGCTCCGGGAGACTACGGGGCAACGATTTCCTTTGTGTCCGACAACAACACCGTTAACGTTCTCGTTACCATGAAGGTGGCTTCCACCAATTTGACGGTGAGCCCGGCCAGCCTCGATTTCGGTACCGACTTGTCCAGCGCCATTGTAACGGTTGACGAGATTGGAACCGGTCCGATCAACGTTCAATCTGTCAGTGCTGATGCGGGATGGTTGGCCATCGACGAGATCAATCCGGGTGCCGGCGAGAGTGGAGACTTTCCGACGCAATACCGCGTTCTGGCCGATCGTACCGGTCTGGCTCCGGGATTATACGAGGCGACAATCACAATCGAATCCGATGGCATCCCAGTGGACCCGGTGGAGATTCCCGTTACTATGGAAGTAACAATTCCATCCGTTTTAACGGTTAGGCCGGGCACTATTTATCTTGGGACCACATTGTCCAGCGCCGATCTAACGGTCGATAAAAATGGAACCGATTCGATTACCGTACAATCCGTTGTTTTTGACATGAATTGGTTGGTAATTGAAGAGATCAATCCGGGTGCCGGTGAGATAGGAGACTTCCCGACGCAATACCGTGTCCATGCCGATCGAACCGGTCTCGATCCGGGAGAGTACGAGGCGACAATTACTTTTGCCTCCGATAACAACACCGTGGAGGTTCCCGTCGTTATGCAGGTAGCTGACGTCGCCGATGTTGCCGACGGCGCCCTTTATGTGCAGCTGATCGATCCGGATTCCTTTGAATCGGTTTATCGGCAGACCGTTCACTCCGAAGCCGGGCTTTATCGATTTAGCTTTGCCGGCGTTGCCGCTGGCCGCTACCTGATTTTTGCCGGGACGAACCTGGACAATGATGCCTTAATCGGTGATGCCGGGGAGGTCAACGGCGCTTATCTCTCACTGGCTCAGCCGGTAACGCTTCAGGTCGACCAAAACCTCAGCGGGCTGAATTTCGATACGGGTTTCAATCTGATTTTGAGCACACAACCGCGCCAGGCCTCTCTACCGGGACACCGCCCGGAATTTATTCCCGCTTTTTAAATTGTTGGGGAATGATGCCGAATTTGCCGGTCAAGTTACTGTTGCTTCTGTATTGCAGTCTTTTTGCCTGCATACCTATGCCGGCCGTTGACAGCGCAGAGGGCAAGCGAATTCCGGTGCGGATTCTGTATCAGGATGTTCTTTGCGGCGGAAACCGCCCGACCCCATCGGTGACCCTCGTGGCCGATTCAGACCAGTTGAAACGGATTCTTATCGAATCAAAAGGGCGGATGCTCGGTCAGTCGCCGCCGGTGCCGACGGTCGACTTCGATGCGGAACATGTCGTCACCATCCAAATGGGCCAGAAACCCACCGGCGGCTACGGGATTGAATTGGTGGAACCCGATGCAACCCTCAAAGACGGTGAGGCGCTCATCCGGCTGCGCTGGATCGAACCGGCACCCGGATCAATCGTTACACAGATATTGACCAGTCCCTGTCTCATTGTTTCGCTGCCTAAAGGCGCCTACGAAAAAATCGCGATAACGGATGAAAACGGGAATGTGCGCGAAACAATTTCCTTGCCGTGATCCGTATCCGGGGGGCTGTGAAGTGCAGAAACCGTCTGATTGAAGAGTACGGGGGTTTTGAGGGCGCGTTGAAAAACAACGTCACATCCTGGACGCCGATCCATCCCGTCCGGCTGCCGGTACGAAAACTCGGAATATCCGGATATTCCTTCTATTTTACGCCCTGCCGGCCGAAGACCTCAACGCCCAAAGTCACTAATTTATTTTTTCGCGAGCCCTTACTTAATGAGCGGCCTGTTTTTGAGACTCGACTGCCGTTCGAGAGTTGGCCTCTATATTGGGGAGTTGCTTCTTGTTTTCCAAAGATATGATCTGACCGTCATGATTGATGAGCCGATCGTCATCGGTCAGAAACATTCCCAGTTGCAGCATCACCTCGCGTTTGTGATCGGTTTGGTATTTCACCTTTTCGAGTTTGAACTTCAAGATGAGCCAGACAAAAGCGAAAATCGTGAAAACGAGAAACAACACCCCGAGGATGATGAGCGTATACACCACCGCTTTTTCGCCGACGGTCCCGATGACGGCGAAGATGTGATCGATCTGGGAAAAAATAACCGCACCGACGATCAGAAAGAGGAGACTCAAGAGAAAAGGAGCCTGGCGAAGAAAACTCATCGAAGAATTCAGCTTTGCAAAAGTGCCGTCCCGTTGGACATCCTGGTCGGCAGATTCGGGAGTTGCCCTCGATTCATAACCGCTCTCGATGAAGAAAACGTTAAACGCCTTGACGACCAAGCCCAATAAGAAGGTCATGACAACCGGGGTCAGAAAGGAAGCCAGGAGATAATACCGCCAGGGGAAATTCATGCTGAACGGTTCCAGCAGGCAAAACAGGCTGATGAAAAAAATGAGGGTTTCGAGGAGGCATATCGCAAAAAGATAATTCTTAAAAAATCTTTTGATCTCCTTCGACTCGAAAAGGGAAGCAATCCCTGCAAATTTCGTATGACTGTCCGAACTCATTGGATCTTTCTCGTTGCGAACTCAATAAATCGTCTCATTCGTCGGAGACCTCCGATAAATGGTCTTTTCCCTCGGGCCTGGTCATTGGAAGCAGGGCCGGATGTTGCGAGTCTGTGGCGCGCGCTCCGTCCGTCTTGCTACAAACCATTGCGGGATGCGGCCGAGTCTGTCGCCGTGCGATTTCTTGATTCCTTAACCTTGTGCGAATGACCCGTTTCCGGATCGAAAACAAATGGTGACTTTCGGCCGTTCCTGCGACGAAATTCCAGAATGTTCAGCTATAAAAGTATCAGCGGATTCCGTTTCAGCGAAACACCATTCACCACCATAATAATATTCATATATAATTTTCGATCGGGTTGTCAATCTTTTCAATCAGCGGATGGGCGCAAGCATATCCGATTCGGTTAACTATTAGGCTTCATACGATACCAAAACATTGAGTACCGTTATAAAAGGTGGTAGCCTATTCGCCTTAAAATGGAAAAGCTCATAACCATGAATGCCTCTGCTGGAAATTGGAGAAAGTCGTGCAGATTATTTATGACAATTTGCCCGCTTTGATTATTTTGGGCCTGGTTGGCGTTGTAATCGGTTCGTTAAAAGTCATCTCTGTATACCAAAATGCCAGGATGAGGCGAAATCCGCTTGTTCAAAGTGCGCTGAGGTCTCCCGGACAGTCACTTTTGACGAGACTCGGTGAGTTGGATCAAAAAGTCGACGCCCATCTCGTCTATTTTCTGCTGACCCCGCTCCTTTTGTACGCCTTCTATCTGTCCTATCTTTATTTTGGCCGCAAAACTATCAGCCTCGAGGGATCATTGATTATCGGGCTGCCCTGTATCGGTTTGACCGTATTTTTTATCACCAGGTGGCGCCGGCATCTGGAAGAACGTCGGAATATCCGGATCGAATATGAGGGAGAGGTATCGGTTGGACAGGAACTCAATCGTCTGATGTTGGAAGGCTATTGTGTCTATCATGATTTTCAAGCCGACGACTTCAGAATCGACCACATCGTCGTCGGTCCAAAGGGTGTCTTCAGCGTCGAAACAAAGGCCCGGTCACGGCCGGCGACCAGGGGTCAAAGCTTTGGTGCAGTAGTCGAATACAATGGAAGGGCGCTCATTTACCCCCATGGAACAGATGTCAATACCATTAATCAGGCCGAACGGCAGGCATCCTGGCTTTCAAACTGGATCGGAGGCACCGTGGGCGAGTCGGTGAAAGTCATGGCCGTCGTCGCATTGCCGGGGTGGTATGTCAAACGCACCTCGCCGGATGGTATACCGGTGATCAATCCGAAACAGTTCCGATCTTTGCTGAAATATGTCAGATCAAAGCCCCTCAACGATGAGGTGATCATCCGTATCATTCTTCCGTTCGAAAAACAGTGCGGCAATACAGAAGCCGCGATAGATCAAGATCAGGTTCCCGATCAGCCGCAGACCAATTGAAATTACCAGTTCACCCATGAAGATCACAGCACAAAAAGACGGTCCGATTGTCGACCTTTTGGTCGAAGCGTTCGGGTCATCGTCCAGGACCCATGTGCGCAAGATGCTGAAATACAATATGATTCAGGTGAGCGGCCAACCGATCACCCGTGCAGACTTCGCTGTCAACGCCGGTGATGTCATCGAATATGTGAAAAAAACCGGTCGGAAAAAGGGGATCGCGCCACCTGTGCCGATCATTTTCGAAGATGACGACCTGTTAATAGCAGAGAAACCGGCCGGCCTTCTGACATTTGGTGAGAGGGGTACGGGAGGTACCTCGTTGTACAGGCTTTTAAAGGACTTTTTCAATCAACGCTCGGGTGGCAGACAGCGGTTGCATGTCGTTCACCGACTCGACCGGGAGGTATCCGGTATTGTCCTGTTTGCCAAGAATGCAAAGGTGCAGCAGCAAATCAAAAAAAACTGGAAAGGAACGAAAAAAAGGTATCACGCGCTGGTTGAAGGCCGACCGGAAAAGGAACGGGGAACGATTAAGAGCTGGTTAAGGGAAGGAGTCGGCCGAAAAATGGCTTCGTCGGACAAACCGGCCGGCGCAAAACTGGCCGTGACACATTATCGGGTGGTGAAAAGGCTCAACGGGCACACCTTGCTCGAAATTGAGACCGAAACCGGTCGAAAAAACCAGGTCAGGGTGCACGTGGCAGAGATGGGGTGTCCGCTGGTGGGTGACCGGCGCTACGGAGCCGACGCGAAGGTAATTCGCAGAATCCGCCTGCACGCCTTTTATCTCGGCTTTACCCACCCTGTCGCCGGCCGATTCGTCGAATTCGAGAGCCCGATGCCTCAAGGCTTCCTGGTCTTGGGAAATAAAGACGAAAAATATAAATAGTTTCCGATATTCCTTGCCGGGGCCCTTAAGCCTTGCCGATATACTGACCGTGGTAATCTCTTGTCGTGAGCGGTTCGGCGTCTGAGATCGTCATCGCGTTGACCACTTCACCGAAGAACACCATGTGATTGCCGGGCTGTATGCTTGTCTTGACCCTGCATTCGAAGCAGGCTATGCAATCCTCGAGGATCGGGCAGCCGGTTTGGCCGGGTTTCCATCCGATTCCCGAGAATTTGGTTTCCGGGTCGGAAGTCATGAATCGGGACACCATCATCTTGTGTTGCCGGCCCATTACGTGTAGCGCGAAAAGACCACTCTCCCGGACGAGCCCATGGGACAAACGGTTCTCGTGAACTGCCACGGCAATCAGCGGCGGCTCATAGGATACCTGGGAAACCCAGGAAGCGATCATGCCGTTTATTCTGCCTTCGAGTGTGGTGGTCAATACGTAAACGCCGTTGGTCATGGTTCCAAAAATGCGTATCCATTCCGTTTTCATGCGTCACCTGCTTTCGCCCGTTTGATTCAGTTCTCTTTTTTTATTTTTGCGGTGGCTTCTTTCAGCAATTCTCGATGGCGCTGATTCTCCGGATCTGCGGCCAGCGCTTTCTGACCCCAGTAGACCGCGTTTTCCCAATCTTCCATCTGGCGATAGTTTTCCGCAATAACGTACAGCAAATGTTTTCGCGGCACCCTCCGCTGTCGGTCCGGAACCTGCAGAAGTTTGGTAAAATCATCGATGGCCATTTGGTGTTGCCTGGTCACTGTGTAACAACTGCCGCGGCCGATCAGGCTTTCCTCATCGAAACGATCCACGGAAAGCGCGCGGGAATAATAAACGATGGCGGTATCCAAACGGCCTTCGACCTCGTGAATCTTGCCCAGGTAGAAATAGGGATTGTCGCCGTCCGAATGGCGATAGGCCGGATCGAGTTCGATAACCTGTTCCAGGGCCTTGACGGCACCCAGGCCATCCGGCTTGTGAAAGCAATTTCGGCCCTGTTCGAACCATTCGGCGACTGTTCGGGGTGACCTTTCTTCGGACATGCGGGCATCCTTATTTGTGCCGGGCTATTGAGCGTCCCCAGCCTTTTTCAACCACGGATCGAGGGTGTTGTCAAATATCATTTGTCGTACAACGGGGAGGTCCTCGATGTCAGACAGGTCGGGTGATGCAGATGCGTGCTCTAACAGTATAACATTGATGCAGGCTCTAAGGTAACGGTTTTGGCAAGGTTAGAAGAAGAAGGCTGTATTGTGACACGCCGACGACCGATAACGCAGCCCAAATCCTTTATCTAAAAGCCTATAGGTTAAACTGTCGATCACCGACGGCTGGTCCTGGCGCCTGTCTTGACAGATGTGTCGACGCGACTGATGTTTTATCCAAGGTATTTTTCACCGCGCAGCGCATTGCCAAGGAGTCGACCCAATGTTTAATACGATATTATTTGTCGTTATTGGTTTAATCTACCTCGTGTTAAAAATCTACCTCGAAAAAAGGTTTGCGCCGTTGGACGCCGTCGGCGACGAGCGCGAGCTCTCCGACCTGGCTTTTGCAAACGGGAACAGCGTTTATGAGGTTTTTAAAACCGCGGGATCCACCTGGAATCTACCGGCTGAAAAATGTGAGGTCGATTTTAAAAATTATCTCCAGCGGGGCGCCATTCCACATTACGTGCGCGATTATCTGCGTCGGCAGTTGAAGCCCGGCGATCGCACCTATCAGAAGCTGATTTTTTCCGGCGGCAGGCCACCTTACCTGTAATGATGTAAAACCAAGGTTGAGAGGCATAGGGTTCAACGTTCTGGGTTGAAAAGCCATAAAAAGCCTGTTTTTAAATAAGTCTGACTTCACGGTGTTTATTAAATCGCATCAGCCTATGACGTAGCCCGGGTAATATGGGTCTTGGCCAATAGGCTATGACGCATTTATAAACTGATTGAAAAGGTATCAAATCGGGAGGGGTAATGTCTATTGAGGAGTTTATCGGAAGTATCGATAAAGACCGGCCGTCGCCGCAACTTCCCGAAACCCTTATATCTCTATGGTGGGATAAAAAGGGGGACTGGGATAAAGCCCATTCAATCGCCCAAAATATTCGATCCGTGCAGGGTAGCGTCGTGCATGCCTACCTTCATCGCGAGGAAGGGGTTTTGTGGAATGCAGACTACTGGTATTCGCGGGCTGGCCGGGAGCGGCCGGACATGCCGCTGGAAAAAGAGTGGCGGCTGCTTGTGGAAGAAATGCTCGCCCTGTGCCTGTAATTAAAAGGTTACCTCAAGGAAGACACGAACATTGGGACTCAAAGATAAACTCAACCAGATGAAAGAGGGCTATAAGGCTAAAGCGCACAAAGAAGCCCAGGATATCATGCGCCGGGCCGCAGAAGAATTGAAAAATTCGGGTATAATGGAACGCGCCGTCAAGGTCGGCGATAAGGCCCCTGATTACACGGAGCGACCGGAGCCTGAAGACACCCTGGCCGCTCTTAAAGAGCTCGGCGCATGAGTGTATTCTACAATACTACCACTAAAGAGGAGGCATGATGGCTCTGGAAGCTGTCAATCCGGCTACCGGTGAAAAAATCAAGACCTATCCCGAAATGACGCATGGCGAGGTGGAGAGCCGGATTCACCGCGCCGGGCAAGCCTTTGCGGATTGGAAGACACGGGCTTTTTCCGAGCGGACGGAAATGATGAAAAAGGCGGCCGGGGTGCTGCGGGACAAGGCCGTTGAATTCGCCCGACTCATGGCCCTGGAAATGGGCAAGCCGGTTCGGGACGGCCGGTCGGAGATTGAAAAATGCGCCTGGGTGTGCGATCACTATGCCGAAGAGGCCGAATCAATCCTCTCTCCTGAAATCATCGCGACCGACGCCGGCAAAAGTTACGTGACCTTTCAACCCCTGGGGGTGGTCCTGGCCGTCATGCCCTGGAACTATCCCTTCTGGCAGGTGTTCCGGTTTGCTGTCCCGGCTTTGATGGCCGGCAACGCGGGGATTTTGAAACATTCTGCCAACGTTCCCGGCTGCGCCCTGGCCATAGAGGATGTGTTTCGCCAGGCCGGTTTTCCCGATAGCGTTTTTCAAACCCTGATGATCGGCGGCGACCGGGTCGAAAAAGTCATCGAAAATCCGCTGGTCAAGGCGGTCACCCTGACAGGCAGCAAGCCGGCCGGACAGGCTGTGGCGGCCACTGCCGGGCGAATGTTAAAAAAATCGGTTTTAGAGTTGGGAGGCAGCGATCCCTACATCGTTCTCGAGGATGCCGATCTGGAGGCAGCCGCGGCTGCGTGTGCAGCCAGCCGGCTCTTGAATTCCGGTCAGAGCTGCATAGCCGCCAAACGTTTCGTGGTGGTTGAGGCCGTGCGGCATTCCTTCGAAGCATTGCTCGTCGATCAGATGCGGGCCCAAAAAATGGGCGATCCCTTAGAGGAAAGTGTCGAGATCGGTCCGCAGGCGCGCTTCGACCTGCGCGACGACCTTCACCGCCAGGTCCGCCAAAGTGTTGAAAAAGGTGCCCGCTGTCTGTTGGGAGGTAAACTTCCGGACGGCCCGGGTGCCTTTTATCCGCCTACGGTCTTGACCGATGTGCACAAGGGAATGCCGGCCTATGACGAAGAGACCTTCGGACCCGTTGCGGCTGTTATCGGTGTCAAAGACGAAAAAGAGGCGATTCGGGTAGCCAATGACACCGTCTTCGGGCTAGGGGCGGCCGTCTTCACGCGCGACATCGCCCGGGGCGAACGTATTGCCGCAACGGCCCTCGACGCCGGGAATTGCTTCGTTAATGCATTTGTCAAATCGGATCCGCGCCTGCCGTTCGGCGGAATCAAGGAGAGCGGTTACGGGCGTGAGTTGTCGCACTACGGCATCAAGGAGTTTGTCAACATCAAGACGGTCTATATTTAGAGTCGTGTCACTTTTGAAGTGATTAGAGATTAGGGACATGTGTATTCGCAGCACAACCGCTGTTATGAGCAATCCAAAGACAGCCGGTCGCTTTCGGTACACTCGGGCCTTAAAATTCTTGCAGCGCTTCGCGCAGTCGATGACGGTTGAGCTGTGAACCACGGACAGGCAGCATTTGCACCGGGCGGTATGGCAACCGGTATCGGCAGTCTACCGTTCGAAAACCCGGAGATAGCCGGAAGGAAAACATGACATCGGCAGTGCAGAAAATATAAATCCATGATTAAGAAAATCATATCCGGCGGCCAGACCGGAGCCGACCGGGCGGCCCTTGACGTCGCTATCAACCTGCATATTCCGCACGGCGGTTGGGTGCCAAAGAGAAGAAAGGCCGAGGACGGATCGGTGCCAGCGCACTACCAGCTCAAGGAAATGCCAACCGAGAGTTATCCGGCCAGGACCGAAGCGAATGTGGCCGATTCCGATGGAACCCTGATCATTACCTGCGGCGAGCTGAAAGGCGGATCAAGATTGACCAGGGAATACGCCCTCAAGCATCGAAAACCCCATCTTCACATCGATCTCGACGTGCTTCGGGGTGACGATGTTTTGTATGCGATCGTCAACTGGATCGTGGAAAACCACATAGCGGTTTTGAACGTGGCCGGATCGAGAGCCAGTGAGGATCCGGACCTTTACGACAACGTCTTCGGGATCCTGAACAATGCGCTTTTACTGCTCAAGATACGGCGGATGCGGCATCCTTCAGGACGGCCTCAAACGCTCGATGATGCCGTGAACCGACTCATTGCCGAATTGCCGTTCAAGGAACGCACAAAAATAGGCAACATGGCGGAAGAAGACCTTTTGCCTTTGTACCCGACATTCATGACCCACATTCGTGATGATTTCGGGCTTTGGGATGACAACGCGGCACTTTTGGCGTCGTGCAGAACGGTTGCAAAAGATCCGCAGTTGCATCAGGACGAGGCCGGACCGCTGATTGTCAGAAAACTCTGGAAAAAACTGCAGAAGACATATCGATTGAGGATGGTGAAGTGACGGCGGCGGCATGGTGTATAACCACCCTTGGTATGAAAATAGTATCAGACCTGCAAATAGAAATTTGAAACTCAGAACGCGGGACCCTTAACCAGAGGTGGTTTAAGGGCTATGAACGTTTAGCCGATAAAATCGATGGTAACATTTAACTGACCTAACCGACTTAACTGACATAACAGCTTTAACACGCGAATGAGGATATCAGTTGCCTTCTATGGGGGGCAGAAGGGTGCGCAGGACATCCTCCTTGCCAATGACGCCCACCAGGCGGGTTTCCTCCACCACCGGAAGGGTGTGAAAATTGCTGTCGACCATCAAGGCCGCGACGGTTTCGATCTCAGTATCCGGATGAACGCTGACAACCTTGGCGGTCATGGCCGCTGAAACCGTTAAGGCGGCAATCTTGCGGATCTGCTTTTCGATCTGCTTATTGGAGGTGAGCTGGATGATGCCGTCCAGCAAGGTGAAAAGGGTCGGTATCGGCAGCCTCTTCTGTTGAGCGATCAAGTCGCTCTGACAGAGGATTCCCACCAGGCTGCCGTTGTCGTCCACCACCGGTGCTCCGTTGATCCGGTTTTCGAGTAGGATTTTGGCCGCTTTGGAAATATTCATGTCCGGGGTGACGGTAATCAGGTCTTTGGTCATGATATCTCTGACGGTGATCATTGTTTCCTCCCGCACTTCGATAAGATCGTCAGTGACTGTCCGTAAATGTTAGATTTCGGTCCCTGCCATGGTGAAGCCATCATACTGCGGTGTGACCGAGAATTGCAAAGAGCAAGAACGTCAATCAGGATCGAAAGATGCCGTTTACGAATGGAAAATTGATATGCCCCGTCGACAACGGTATCATACACAAACCGTATCGCGGGATCAATGTGAAAGCGTTCTTTACAGGAATACGGCTTAATAATACACGGATAGCGGGCGGCTGCTGCCCTCGGCCGTTACTCTTGGTTTAATCGTCGTTAGAGGTGAGGACTCGATATGAACGAAGGCACTTTTCATAAAATGGCGTCATCAGAGAAGCGGATGTATGGTCCAAAGGGGCTGGTGGTTTGCGGGTTTCCCCCTGCAGAACACGCGCCGCTGGCAGATGCCCTGGATCAAATCGGTTTCAACGACCGGCCGCTTATCTTTGCCGTGGAAAAGGATTCGACAAAAACACTCAAAGAGGTGCTCTCTGCAGAGGATCGCTCGGGGATGGGGTATTCCTCGACCATGCACCGGGCGATTATCATGTCCGGATTCCTGCAAAGCGAAGTTCACACCCTCATGACCGCCTTTCGCCAGGCCGGGCTTCCGCGCCAGCTTTGGGCCACGGTGACGCCGGTATCGGAAAACTGGAACCTGGCGGCGCTGTTGACTGAACTGGCCGAAGAGGACCGGGCGATGCAGCAGAAGCGAGCGGAGAAAAACGAAGGATAGAAAATGCCTTACATGCGATCTGGGTGTCAATTGACGCAACCGCTTGTTCGACGCACGCGTGTCCACCCGCAGAAGAAGCAGGCGTACTGCTTTACGCCACGGGCAGGCTTGTGTTAAAATATTTCAACGGGCCGGCGACCTCGTCTTCTTCAGGCCGCCCGACTACCCCCGCCACGTCGGAATATATTTGCGCGAGGGTCAATTTGTCCACGCATCCAAGAGTCAAGGCGTGACCATCTCACCTATCGATCAGACCTACTGGAAACGGCACTTCTGGACCGCCAGACGAATTCTGACGGCCGGTGAATAAGCATTGATACGGGAAATTCTGCGTGATCTCTTGAAAGATATCGATTTGGCCTACCGGTTGAAACGTGTGACGGCTGTTTTGTTGAGCGCATCTTTTTTGCTGGGCGCCTGTTCGACGGTGAAACACACGCAAAAGGCTGTCGATGGCGCTATGTGGTCCAGCTTGGAGCCCTTGAGCATTCCTTACGAGGTTCGGCTGGCGCAATTAGAAAAAGGCAACCTTGTCGCCAATCCCTCATTTGAGGAGAGCGACCCGGCAACAGAAAATTCCGACAACCCTCGGCATTGGATCAGAACCGGCCTTAGTGTTGAGTGGGTCGAAGCCGCATCAGGACGTGACGCGTCTGAAGAGGTTGCCGACGGCCGGCACGCCGTTAAAATTGTCAAAAGAAGAGCCGGTGAACTGGATAAGGCGGAGGGGATCATCAGCGACTTCATTCCCGTGATCCCGGGAAACTATGATTTTTTTTATGATGTCAGGTTGAAGAACATTACGAGTCAAAGAGTTAGACTGGGTTTTCGACTTTATGATGCCCTCGTTGTGAAGATATTTTTCTTCGATGCGCAGAAAAAAAAGCTCGACCCGGCTTTTCTCAACCCGGTCGCCGGAAGCCTCATCGACAACTCGGACAAAGGCTATGCGTTTGCGAATTTCTGGAGGATTGACGACTTCCCTTGGGCAACGGTACGTGGTCGAACCTACAACTACCCTTTTTCCGAAGGAGATATTCCCGAAGGGACCCGTTTCGTCCGTTTATTTTTCGGTTTGAAGGGCAGGGGAACCATGTGGATAGACAATATTGTCTATCGGTACTCGAAATGGAATTTTTCGGCCCTGGAACGCATGCGGCCTTATTTCGGACGGCGGCTTACAGCGGCCGACAAAATCATTCCGACGCCCAGGAGCCTCGAGCTGCTAAACGACGTTATCTATTTCGACCCCCAAAACCCCGGATTGGACCCGCCGATTATCGTTCTCCCCGAGAATCCGGCAGCCGCCGAGCGCACGGCGGCTGGAATACTGCAACATAAACTGAATGCGGTCATACACAAAGTTATGCCGGTTGAAGTGCCTGCTGAAAGACATGTCCGGGTCGTCAACGGTTATGGTTCAGATGATGTTTGTGACGGCCGGCTGGTTTTCAGTATCGGCCGAAATAAACTCTATCGCGAGGCGTGGCCCGATCTTCCGTTGCAGGTCATCGGAGAAAAATCGCAGGGATACGTCATACGATCAAAGCCGGTCGGCGATGCGCTGGTCGTTTTCTTGCTCGGTGAGACCCCCGTAGGGACCTTTAATGCCGCCGCCACGTCAGTTCAACTCCTCGAAGAAGAAAAATGTATTTATCACAACGCCACTGTTGTCGATTTTCCCGACTTTTTAGGCCGCTCGTATTGTCTTAAAAACTGGCAGAATACCGCCGAACTGCGCCACGATATCGATGCGATCGAACGGATGAGCCTTTACAAGCTCAACAAGGTTTACTGCGGTCACAACCGGACAAACGCAGACTGGCATCTCATCGACGACCTCTTTCGAAAGGGTGTCGAAGAGGCCGGCAGAAAGTGCCGGGAAACCGGCGTGATGAGCCTGGCAATAATGGTGAATCCATATTCTCATCTCGGATTCGAGCCGTCGGTCGAGGAACTCGATGACCAGGCGCGAAATTTTTGGGCGCACAGCCGCCCGGAAAGCGTCGACCTGCTCAAGGACTTTTTTAAAACCGGCCTGGATGCCGGTGCCGAAACAATCATGCTCCAGGCGGATGATTCGGTGCCGCACACCGGCGGGAACCGAAAAAATTACAGTCTTTACACGAAGGAAGACCAAAACCGTTTTGGCAACCTTCAAAATGCGCAGGCGCATGTCATCAACAGTTTGAAGCAATGGGTCGATAGTGCTTATCCGGGCACGCGGATCGAGTTTTGTCCACCCTGGTATGCCAATGAATTTATCGATCGCGGCGAGGGCAAGGCCGAAGTGTATTTCAATGAGCTGACGGCACAAATTCCTCGCGATGTCGCAATCGTCTGGACCGGACCGACGGTGCGGTCGCTATCGGTCGATATGGCCGATCTGCACCGCTATGGCATCCTGATTGGTAGATGGCCCATGATGTGGGACAATACGCTGTATGCCAGAAACCTCGAAACGAAAAGATACGGCGGGTACACGACCTACTACCCGGGCAAAGTGAGGATGTGCAACCTCTTTGAGCCTTTCGATACCGACAGGCCCGAGGGTTTTCACAATTACAACGATGGCCGTCACATGTACACCAACGGAAATGCGTACAGCGAGGTGTATAAGATAAAATTCGCGACCGTGGCCGATTACGAATGGAACACCGCGGCCTACAACCCGGAGCTCGCGCTGTGGAAGGTTCTCTGCAGTTTTTACGGAACAGAATGCGCCAGGGAGCTTGTCCTTTTCAACGAGGCCTATTACGGAACCTACGAAGTCTGTCAAAGATTGGAGTCCGATGGGGCAAAGCCCGCTTTCATCGAAAACGGCCGGCTGTATTCCATCGATATGGATCGTCGTCTCGAGAGAATTTCCCGGTTGCTTCCCACAGGGCACCCTCTTCCGAGCGAGCTGGCAACCTTCCGCGACAGGCAAAAAAAAAGGTTCGTCCACCTCTCCCGGGCTTTAGGGCCCACTCAATAACAACCTCTCACGTTGCCGGTTTTGCCAGCCTGCTTATGCGTGGCATTCAGAATTCGGGTTGCGCATTGGCGTTTGAGGACCGCAATGATTGTTGGTGGGAAAAGGTTTTCAAAATTTCACGCTCCTGTTTCCTTAAATTTTTCAACACCTTGAACTGTTTTTTGCCGAATTTTAGGCATTTTTTCTTCGGTTTCAACCAAGTTGCCCTTGAAAAACCACAACGGAGTGATAAGATTGGTGATTACAATTTAAAAGGAAATCAAAAACTGATGCGATTAATCGTGTACAACATCCGTTACGGAGCCGGCATTGGAAGGCGTTTCCACCTTCCGGTGCCTTACAGCGGTTACTTCAAACCCACCAACGGCCATTTCGGAAAAATTGTCGACTTCATCAAATCTGTTAAACCGGACATCATCGGGTTGATAGAGGTGGACTTCGGTTCTTACCGGGTCGAGAAGGTCAATCAGGCCGAAACGATTGCGCGAGAGCTGAACCACCAGGTGGCCTGCAAATCCAAGTACGCCGAGGCATCGATGGCACGAAAGGTACCGGTGCTGAACAAACAGGGCAATGCGATTCTGACCGGTCTTCCGATTGTCGCCCGCCGGTATCATTTCTTTAACGAAGGCGTCAAGCGCCTCGTCATAGAGGTTGAACTGCAGGAGGTCACCGTCTTTCTCGTCCACCTGTCGCTCAAATTCCGTCACCGTCAGTATCAACTCAACGATTTACACGCCCTCATTGCCGGTTGCGACAAACCGGTTATCGTGGCCGGAGATTTCAATGCCCTGTGGGGAGACCGTGAGTTGCAGCTTTTTCTCGCCGCCAGCGGCTTGGCCAGCGCCAACGTCATGAATCAATTTTCTTATCCCAGTCGCAACCCTCACCGGCAACTCGATTATATATTTCACAGCCCGGAAATTCACTCCACCGCTTTCCGGGTCCCCCAGATCAAGCTGTCCGATCACGCCCCACTGGTTTGGGATTTCGAGATCGATAGTCCGAAGACAGAAGGAATTGTTCTGGGGCATACCCCCGCGATCACCCGGTATCCCAACCTCTCGGCCCCTATCAGCGCTTCTGTTTGATGTTTCAGCCATTCGGCGGCAGAGCGCTCATGAGCGCTTTTGAGATCGTCACCCTCTAAACGCCAAGCCGGCCAGAGTTTTTCCGTCTCGGCCAACCACTCCGGTTTGGGCAGACTGCCCGCAATCGTCGATTCAAGCAAGCCATTCTCCTTGTTTTCTTTGTTTTCACCGTCAATGCAAAAAGACGGCCGTCCACGGGCAGAAAAATAGATCCGTTACGAAACAACCGGCAATGACGGCCCAGACCAGTATCCCCCAAAGGATGACGCGTCTTTTTTTCGCTTCTGTTCCCATACTTCATAGAAGGTTCATTTAAGGGTTTCTGTATTCGACGATTCGAAGAAGATATCGGTTTCCTTCGGCGGAAAGGCCGAGCCGGTTAAGGTCGGTCTCCAGGTCGGCCGATGTGCCGTAGCCGCCGAGATAACCGTTCACCCGCGCCGCTGCGGTCGAATCGACCAAGTCACCATCTGCAGGATAAATCCTTTCGAATTCCTTCAACAAATTTCTCTCGCGGCGCAGTTGATATTTCTGGTGATAATCTTCGGCGCGGTAAAAAGCGGTGAACGGCAGAATTTTCGTTTGAATTTCTTCCTTCCGTATGGACGCTTCGCGCTCTCTGCTCTCTTCGGCCAGCTTTTTTTGCTCTTCGTCGTGATAAAATACCGCGGCCATGTATTGTTTTGACCAGGCGCGCGAGCTCGGGTTGTGATTACGCCAGAAGACGTCCAAAAGGTCGCTGTAAGAGATTTGGGAGGTATCATAATCGATCTGGATCGTCTCCGTGTGGTCACCCAGACTGTGATACGTCGGGGCCTCTTTCGTACCGCCGGCATAGCCCACGCGAGTTCTGACCACACCCTTCAAACTCCCGAACCGGGAGTCGGGCCCCCAAAATCAGCCCAGGGCGAACGTGGCCGTTACGGTTTTAAGCGGCGTGGCGGCATCGATGGGCGGTATCACAGCCGCTTTTTCTTCGATTGTTGCGAGCATTTCCATTGTTTTAATTCCTTCACTTTTTTCTGTATCTTTAGATTCTTTACTGTAAAATAGGTCGCAGCCGAAGAAAAATACCGACGTCAGTGCAATGATAAGGAATGGCGTCGGCCGCACACCGATGCCTTTCCAACCGGACGTTGCATACCTGCGCGGTGGCCGGTTCACGTGAAAGCATAATCTTCGGGAATCCATATGTCATTCCTCTCAGGGTCACGGTAAGAAATAATTCCACAAGATTGCGCCGGATTTGGGTTCGTCTACAAGGCACATCCAGCGGCGCATATCGAGATACGTGTCGGTGGATGTAACGCAGTAGACGGGCCAAAAGACAAGCAAGATGTGGATTTAATTTTTTGCTGGGGCCCTTACGTCCCGGTCGATCCCGAAACGGTTTGTCCTTGAAACTAATGGCCGTTTAATGGCACGTCAAGATCGCAGGTTACAGGGTGCGACGGCTCGGCCGATGAGGGCGGCTGATATCTTTCAACAGGTTTGCCATGGACAGGTTGCGCAGGACATCCAAGGCATACTCCCAACGCCCCTCGTGGCAGAGCCCACTGATTCCGGCCTCTTCGTAAGAGCGCTGCAGGTTTTCCAGGCAGGCCTTGCGAACAGACTCGGCGAGCTTAAGTTCTTTAGTAGTGGTGGTCATTTTTGTTGGTTGCAACAGTTTATCGGTTAATGGTATTAGGTCGCGAAAGAGACATTTTAGGGTCGGCGGCGAAATAAATTGACCCAAATAGCGAAGGGTTTTGGTTTCGGCTTTGAGTCCACAATCCTCACAAGACAACACTAAGCATCAATTGCGCATCTATCACCCGTCTCTTAGCGGATGCCGACTGATTGTCGGCGAGGAGGGAATTGCATGATTAAAGTCATCGATGTCAAAGGCAGGCATCGGCTTAAAGACTATGAAGCCTATGTTTCGCTCAGTCCGGTGGTCAAAGGTTTTCGTTCGGAGGCCGAGATACTGGTCCCCAAATTAGGTAAACGCCGGGTGTGGATGGTTAATTCCACCGACAGGGGGGGCGGTGTCGCTGAAATGCTGCCGACGATGATCGATCTGCTGCGTCAGTTGGGCATAGACGCCAAGTGGGTTGTCATGGGAACCGAGCACAAAGCCTTTTTCCCACTTACCAAGAAAATCCACAACTTGATCCATGGCAATGGAACTCCTGAATTCTCGAAAGAAGAGCGGGATATTTACGAGCAGGTGAACAGGAAGTGCGCCGATGAATTGTCTAAACTTCTGCAGTCCGGCGACATAGTGGTTATTCATGATCCCCAGCCGATGGCAATGGCCGGTTTTTTGAAAGATAAGGTTGCCGTCCACGCCATATGGCGCTGCCATATCGGCCTCGACGAAAAAAGGCCGCAAACCGAAGCCGCCTGGCGGTTTTTAGAACCATATTTTAAGGCCTACGACCTGAGCGTCTTCTCCGCACCGGAGTATATACCGGATTATCAGCCCGATAAATTTACGGTCATACCCCCGGCAATCGATCCGCTTTCGCACAAAAACCGCGACTTGAATGTCCATAAAATGGTGGGGATTCTGACCAATGCCGGTATGCTGCCGACAGATCACCCGATGTTGACACCGCCCTTCTCGGACAAGGTCAAGCGGCTGCGCAGTGACGGATCTTTTTTAACGCCTGCCGAGACCGGTGACTTCGGCCTGTTCTCGAGACCGATCGTCACCCAGATATCCCGCTGGGATCGACTCAAGGGATTCCTGCCGCTCATGGAAGGCTTCAGCCATCTCAAACAACACATCGATCGAAACCACAACGGCTCGGCCCGCCACAAACGCCGCCTCGAACTCGTGCGGCTTGTTCTCGCAGGTCCTGATCCGACTTTTATTAAAGACGATCCCGAAGGCCGGGAAGTTCTCGAAGAACTGAAGCAATATTACCTCTCGCTTTCTTCCGGAATTCAGCAGGACATTGCTATTCTACTTCTGCCCATGTCTTCAAGAAAAGAGAACGAGTTGATCGTGAACTCTCTGCAGCGAAGTTCCACCATCATCGTGCAGAATTCCTTGCGCGAAGGCTTTGGGCTGACCGCCACCGAGGCCATGTGGAAACTGGTGCCTTTTATTGGAAGCATGGCCTGCGGACTGCGCCAGCAGGTTCGAAACCGGGTGGACGGGCTTCTCATCACGAACCCCGAGGATAAAATCGGAATTGTCGAAGGCCTCAACGAGATTCTGGCGGACGTTAAAAGGCGCCAGGTGTGGGCCTACAATGCCCGGAAACGCGTTCTCGACCATTTTCTCGTCTTCAACCAGCTGGGCCGGTGGTTGAACGTTTTTGTCGACTGTGCCGCCAAAGGGTGCTCCAAACAAAAAGGAAAAGTATGAAACGTAGGCAGATACTCAAACTTTTCACGGCTGTCGCCGGCTGGGCGGTCGTCGCAGGCAGCCCTCTCGCTCTTCTGGTGCGCCGCAGCTGCGCCGCGCTTCGCAGAAGGCTCCTGCCGGCCGATACCGATCTTGGAACCCTTCTTTTCGAAAGTCCGAAACATCTGGACTCGCGCAATCTACCGATTACGCCGATCGACAAGTTCGGCACCATGGGTTTGAGCGAGCACCAGGTGGACCTGCAGCGCTGGCAGTTGACTATCGGCGGTGCCGTTGCGCGACCAACCCGGTTCACCTACGATCAAATCACGGCGATGCCGGTTATTTCGCGGGACGTTTTGCTCATCTGTCCGGGTGTTTTCGCCTATAATGCCCGCTGGCGGGGGATTTCGATCTGGCCCCTCTTGGAGCAGGCCGGGGTCGACAGGAAGACCACTTACATCGATGTCGGTGGGCCGACGGGACCCTATGAGAAGGTCCAACGATTTCCGTTACGCGAAGTTCAAACTAACAAAGCCTTTCTGGCTTATGCGGTCAACGGAAAGCGCCTGCCGGAAAAACACGGTTTCCCGTTGAGGGCGGTGGCGGGAGACTACGTCGGCGCCGAATGGATCAAATTTGTCGAACGGATCGAAGCGGTCATCACCGCCCCGGTTCCGGACGACGCCGAAAAAAAAGCCGCTCCGGTATATGTGCCCTGAACCGGTTCTGGACAAAATCCATCATCCGACGATAATCGACTCACTATTGACAGAGTTGGTGTGGTGCATATTTTTATCGGTATTATATACTTTACCGAGTCTTTTAACCGCTACTTCGAATTTTCCTTCTTACCCTGTTCGTTTTTTATTTCCCCCCTATTGCCAACGTAGCGGTAACTGAAAGCGACTCACTCTACGATTTTCCTCTAATAACCATTTAAAACGATTTTTCTCATGTGAAGAATGTTGTCTCAGGCGGGTCCTTAAGGATATAAGGCACTTTTTTAAGAGAGGAGGGTATAACCATGGCTACCTATTTGACTCAATTCTCATACACCCCTGAAGCATGGGCAGCTCTTGCAAAAAATCGGGAAGATCGGGGTAAAGCATTCGCCAGTTTGGCCGAGAAACTTGGCGGTAAAATGCACAATATCTATAGATAGAGTCGAATGACGATATCGATAAATACCCAACGATTCACGCCCTATTTGTTCAAGGAGAATGATCGATGTCAACAGAAAACGAAGTTCGCAAAGCATCAGAAAAATTCTACGCAGCGTTAAACCGCATGGTCAATGGGGATGCCGGTTTACTGGTAGACATCTGGTCGCACGGTGCGGCCGTATCGACCATGCACCCAATCGGCGGTCGGGAAATCGGTTGGGATGCAGTCAGGGGATCGTTTGAGGAAGTAGCCCGACTGTCTTCAGACGGGAGAGTTGAACTCAAAAATCAATTCATCCAGGCTGCCGGGGATATGGCCTACGAAGTGGGCAACGAGCACGGGCAGCTTAAGGTTGCCGGACAGCAGGTTGCCATCGAGCAACGCGTCACGAACATCTATCGTCGTGAAGCGGGGGTGTGGAAGATAGTCCATCACCATACCGATGTTTCTCCGGTGATGTTGGATGTGATCAGCCGTGTGAAGGCCGAAAGGTAAGCGACCTTTTCCTACCCTCCTGGGCGAAGTTTAAATGTGTAACTTCTCTAATGTAGTAATGTCGCATCCAGGTTTAATATTTTGTTCGTTGGCGAACAGCCAGAGCCCGGCCGCCGTCGTCCGGCGGTTGCCCGTTCCAGCCTTCACCGCCATAGCTAAAGCTGAATATCCATTTGGATGATGAATTCAGCGTCTTACCGGCCCATATTCAATAACCCGAACTGGTCACCAGGTACGTGATGTTATTCACTCAGTATTTGACCGCAGGGAGTTCTTTAAGATCGGTTTGGCCGCAGGCTTGGTAGCTGGAGTGCCTTATCTAATGCCTGTGATAATAACCTTTCAATATAATTCAAATTATAAATCGGTATGGATGACCGCATTTATGGACAAGATACACAAACGCCAATCTAAACCACCAGCCCATATATCCATTTGCAGTGGTAACATTGAACCAGGTTGGAAACCCTCCTTGTATAATCCAATTCTGAATCAACGCATCATATATCTTGACAATATTTGCCACATCACATTAATGGTTATTATCTGACACTCAATCTAAAGCTGACTTGTCGTTTTTCGCTGCGTTCCCCATCGAGTAACTCCTCCTCGACCATCTATTCAACTATAGTCGCGTAAAGTTATGGAGGTCTCTTGGTATGAAATTAGGGTACAAGGCTCATACGCCGCGTCTAAAAATCGTGGACCAGTATATAAGGGCATTGTTCAGAGATGAGTTGCCAAATGGCATCAAATACCATGACGCTGATCACACACTTCATCCAACTAAAGGAGTCGTTGCTATTGCCAACGAGATCGCAATAGCTGAGAATATCTCTGAACATGATAGAGAACTGTTAATCACCGCGGCTTATTTCCACGACACTGGCTATATCAGAGAATATGATAAAAACGAGCCAATTGCCGCACGGATGGCAGGCAGAATACTAAAGCTGATCGGTTATAAACCAAACGAAATTGAAAAGATTCAAAATATGATTCTATCAACTGATCTTGGGGTTGAGCCGAAAACTCATGTTGAAAAAATCCTGTGTGATGCCGATCTCGACCATCTTGGCAGACCTGATTTTCTCGAATTTGATGCAAAATTAAGGCAGGGACGAAGCAATCGGGGAGTAGATGTCAGTGATGACGAAAAATGGTATAATGGAACTCTCGATTTGATAAAAAAACATAAATTTTATACTGAATCCCGGAAAAATTTGAGAGAGAAAGAAAAACAGAAAAACATCCAGAGGCTCTCGAATATACTGAAAAATATACAAAAAGAAAAATGAGGCTAAATATAATCTGAATTACTGCAAATTTGCTAAAATACTACTCTTTCTAATAAACTATAGTATCTACTATAGTAAAAATCCAGTGTTGGAAAATTGCAATGGTCCCGCACCTATTATCTGTCGAATTTCCTTAATATAGCCATACGGTATCGTGATGTTTAGCGTGATTTTATGGCGTTGCGCCTGTGGCAAGATATCTTAACACCCGTATCGAACGTTGTCAGGCGGTAAAATTGTGTTGACATCGGTGGGTGTGAAAATTTATACAAAATCAACATAAGCGGTACTTCCATCTGGTCTTGACCCGGCTCTCTCTGCCAAAAATGGACTCACCTTCGTCCCGCTTTCAACCGCTCGATTGAGTTACCTCCGAAATCTGACAAAACGATTCAGCAGCCCTATAAACGGATTTTATATTCAGTTTCTAAACCCCTCGTATGAAACTACGCTAAAATGGCACTGTTTCTTACTGATCAAACTGGCCGCTTTTCAGGCCAGCGGCTGGGCTAAAACAAACTATGTTGACGACTTTGACCACGACTTACAAACAAATATCAAGGGTAGAACGCAGTAAAACCCACAGGCAAAGCACTCAAGAAAACTTACATCAACGATCAGAATTAATGAAAGGAGACATAAGATGGGTAATGTGGCTGGAAACAAAGCCCTGATCCAACGGGGCTTTGAAGAGGAATGGAACAAGGGAAACTTGGATGTAATACCAGAGCTTTTCACCGCTGACGTAATCTGCCATATGGTCCACAGCCCTGACATTCACGGTCAAGATAACTGGAAAGTATTTATCACTGCTTTTCGCAATGCTTTCCCAGATATCCATTTTACGATTGAGGATCATTTCGGGGAAGGAGACAGGGTAGCCACGCGATGGACATTTACTGGCACACACAAAGGCGAATTGATGGGCATCCCCCCAACCGGTGCGCATATTACCGTAAATGGAATTAATATTTATCATTTCAGAGACGGTAAAATATCGGAATTTTGGGTAACATTGGACGACTTGGGGATGCTCCAACAACTCGGTGTCGTACCCTTTTTAGGTCAATAAAGTGCCAGAAAGATTGGCTCTTCGGATTGGAAATGAGATTCTCTGAATAAACCCAACAACCAATTTGAGGAATGGAGGGAGCTATGATTGAAGATGATAAGCGCGAGAACAGATTTGACCGGAGGGAGTTCTTTAAGATCGGTTTGGCTGCTAGTTTGGTAGCCGGAGTGCCTTATCTAATGCCAAGCCTTGGGGTTCAACCTGCTTTTGCCAAAGTGGGCAGTAATACTGAAGGTATTGTGCCGCCCACGGTTGATGAGCTATCGGATATCGCCCGGAGGTATTTTCTAAACATCAGCAAGGAGGATATAGAAGTATATAAAAGTATCTGTGAGGGGGCAATCGGCTCATACCACCGTGTGGGTGAATTGGCCGAGCCGAAGCTACCTGTCAAATACCCCAGACAGATAGGTTACCGGCCAAGCGCCTCGGAAAACCCCTATAATGCGTGGTATTGGAAGTGCAACGTTAAAGGGGCGAGTTCCGGCAAGCTCGCCAATAAGAAGATCGCCCTCAAAGACAACACATGTTTGGCGGGAATTCCCATGATGAACGGTTCCGCCATTCTCGAGGGCTTCGTACCGGACGTGGACGCCACAGTTGCTACACGGATCCTGGACGCTGGAGGAACTATCATCGGAAAGGCAGTGTGCGAGGACCTCTGTTTCTCTGGTGGTTCCTTCACCAGTGCCACTGGTCCGGTACTCAATCCCCATAAAAAGACCCATAACGCGGGCGGCAGCTCTAGCGGAAGTGCAGTTTTAGTAGTTACTGGCCAGGTGGACATAGCAATGGGTGGGGACCAGGGAGGGTCCATTCGCATCCCGTCGGCGTGGTCAGGCTGTTACGGGCTCAAGCCCACACACGGCCTGGTGCCTTATACTGGGGTATTTCCAATAGAGTCCACTCTCGACCACACAGGCCCACTGGCCATGAGCGCAATGGATGTGGCCCTGTTGCTCGAAGTCGTGGCGGGCACGGACGGTTTCGACCCAAGGCAATATAATGTTGTTACCAAGGAGTACACCAAACTCCTAAATGGCAGCGTTAAGGACATGAGCTTTGGCGTAGTCAAGGAAGGTTTCGGCTGGGAAGGGGTCAGTGAGAAAGATGTGGACGATGCTGTAAAAGACGCCTGTAGTAAGCTCAAGGTCATGGGCGCGAAAGTGGAGGAGGTGAGCATTCCTATCCACCGGGACGGAATCCATATCTGGAACTGCGTGGCCACCGAAGGTGCCCTGGCCCAGATGGTGCTCCACGACGGCATGGGTCTGAATTGGCAGGGCTACTATACAACCAGCATCGTGGACTACTATGGACGGGCCCGTCGCGTCCTTGCCGACAACTATTCTGACACGGTCAAGTTCGTCATCCTTTTAGGTCAGTACATGGCGGACAAATATTTTGGTAGGTATTACGCCAAGGCCCAGAACCTGGTCCCAGTTCTGACCAAGGGGTATGACGATGCGCTTGACAAATACGATCTTCTAGTCATGCCAACCATCCCAATGAAAGCAACGCCTATACCCGAGGACCCGGATACAGGAACCTACTTCTCAACAGCCCTCGGCATGATCCAGAATACCAGCCCATTCGATTGCACACATCATCCGGCGATGAACGTTCCCATCGCAAAGAGTGACGGCCTTCCCATCGGTATGATGCTTATAGGAAAGCACTACGAAGACGATAAGGTGCTGAAGGCTGCCTACGCTATCGAGAAGGCCGGATGGTATACGGGTTGATTACAGTGAGCTGGAACTGAAGCTGCGCCAGCCCGAAAGGAGCATAAAATCAACATATAACGTTTTTTTTCAAGGTCTGCCCCTTTGGTTATGGTTCTGAGTTGTTTCAACCATATCTGTTCGTACAGCTTGATTCCTTCCCTCAGGGGTAGACCTTACAATTTCAAACATTTTGATTTTGATCCCATACCTATCGATTTGCCGATTATGTTGGGATTACCAGACCTTATTTGTATAAACGATACAAAATCAAATAGTTTGACCTTTGGCAAGAAATCTGTAATCGAAACGTAGTCAGATTTGAAGCAGAATTAGAGCATAACACAATACTCGGCGAAGGCTGGACAGTCTTAATAAATCTGTAGTTTGGTCAATTAGCCTGTCAACCCTATTCAATATTAGGAAATTTTTCTCAATATCACCTGAATTTCAGCGATATTAAGAAAAAAATCTCGCATATTGGGATATTGAGCAAATTTTCTCATTTATCCGGCTTCAATATTCTATCGAAGGTTATATATATAACTGTATTAATTAAATATTTATTTATACGTCTGGGTTTTCGTTATTGATATTAAGACTTTTTCGCACTAATCACTAGGCTAACAAGGAAGCGGTGGAGGGTTGCCATGTCCGAAGCAATGCGGGTGTTTGTCGCGTCGTCCTCTGAGCAGATTGAAGTCGCCAAATCTGCTGCGGCTGCACTTCAGTCACCTCAGCTTGAAGCCAAAGTATGGGATGAGGAAACGTTCGACTTCAGCGATTCATATATGGAATCGCTCGAGACGGAGCTGGAACGGGCAGATTTCGCCGTTGTCGTCTTCACAGCAGACGATCCCGCCAACGTGCGCAACAAGAAGGTGAATCTGCCGCGCGATAATGTCATCTTTGAACTGGGGCTGTTCACCGGACGCCTTGGGCGGAAGCGCTGCTTTTTCGTGATCGACGCGATGTCTGGTACTGAGGTGGCCTCGGATCTTTCGGGCATCAACTACGTGAGGTTTTACCGCGACGGCGCTTTGACCGATTCCAGTCGGCCAAGCCTTGACGAGCAGATGAAGAAACTCAGAAAGCAGATGCTGGATCAGGACGTTCGCTACAAGCCTTCACCGGATGTGCGTCGTGACCAAGCAGCTCTGTGGCAGTTTTGCACCCGATTGGCGGGCCATTGGTGGGAACGCATGCGCACAGGAGAGGACGACAAATCCGCAATCAGCTATGTCACCATCACGGTTGACGAGGTAACGAACACCCCACAGCTGCATGGCTGGTCATACGGCCTCGAGGGGGAACCCCTGGCGGACTGGAAAACCGTCGTCACGGGCACAATCCTCGGGAAGGAAGCAGAGATCCATTATCGATGGAAAGGCGAGCAAGAGCAGCAACACGCGCAAATTTACGGGGGTGGAGGGCACATCGTATTCGACGACGATACTCTGAGCACCGCGAGCGGCTTTTTCTACGATACCAACTTCGCTCAGATCAGCGACGGCGTGCACACGAGGGTCAAGCATTTCGGCTTATATCGATGTGACCGCGCTGATGAGGAGATCATGAAGAAGCGCTGGTCGCGGGAGGCGAAGCAGCTTATTCGCAGCCGGATCGCCAGCCTGAGCGGCCGATAAGCGGCGATCGCGGTTCACCGTAAAGGCCGTTCAAGCTTGGTATGAACTTGGGCCGCTGCTCACTTCAAACGTTAAATATACCTGCTATGATTCCAAAGCCATCAATTCTCTGATTGCAAGGTGATTACCAAACTTTATTTGTATAAATGATGTAATTTCAAATAGTTTGGCTTATGGCAAGGTAATTGTAACATTATATCACACCGTTAACATACCGATACCCAAAAAATAATGTAAAGTGGGCGATACTAGAGGGATTCGATGTTTTCAATATTCCGGTCATCATAAATGCCATATATGCTATAGGCCTGTTTTTATGGAAAACGCGGTTTAACTAAATCAGTATGTTGTAGCAATCACATTAAATTTTTAAATTACATCATTGTATTTTCTGCATCATTGATTTTATAGTAAGCCAATGCAAAACGAACTTTCTTAGAACAAAAAGTGAGGTTCTCATGCGTTGACTCCGAAACCCTGTTTCTCAATCGAGAGGAGGGTTTTTTTGTTCATGACAGAGGGGGTTGGATTTTATGAAAAATTTAACTTTATTCGTAAAATTAATTTCATTGCAGGTATTATCAGTGTGCATAGCAGCAAACCTTGTGATAACGGCACCGGTTATTTCAGCGGAGTCTTCCCAGGCTTTTAGGCAAGAAAACGGTCTCCAGAACTATGTTCCGCCCGAGTGGTTTTTAAGGGGATACTTCATTGCCAGTGAAAAAAAACCAAAGTATGTTTTTGGAACGGTTCAGGATTTTGCAGATACACTTGGTGGTACAACCACCTGGTTGATCGAGGACTTGGAGTTAGAACGCCTGAAAGCGACCTCTGCCGATGGTAAGAAAATCGAATATTCGTTGTTTCTTGAAGCGGTTTTAACTGATCGCACGGAATACTGGGTTTTCGTAGTGCTGCCCTATGAAAGTGCGCAGGCGTGGTACGATGCGAGGCGAGCCTATCACGGAAGAAAAGCCGATGAATATTACGGAGAAACCCGAAGTGAGATTGAACGTGCATTGAATCAAGGATTTAACATTAACTCTGAGCTTCGCTTTTGGATAGAGAACGGAGAGACCAACCTGCAGGTCCCCGAGGACGTAATCATAAGCAAATACAACATGAAACCGGTTTTCGATCTCGGCGCGGGCAGCCGGGTGGAACCAGCCGCCAAAGTTAAGTAGATCGAAATACAAGGAGGGTATAAATCATGTCATTCCATGAGAATAAATCTTATAAATCCAATCGACGGGATTTCCTAAAAAAAGCAGCTTCCATAGGGGTAGGGGCTGCGGTAGGCGGTGCCGTTCTCCGGTCGCCCCGTCCGGCATCGGCTCAGATCACCCTTCCTAAGGCGCCGATGCCCCGCAGACCTTTCGGCCGGTCGGGCATAAAGGTCTCTACACTTTCGCTTGGCGGGATGTTTGACATATTGAATAATCGACTAATGCTTGCCAAAGCGCTTGAGTGGGGAATCGACTATTGGGACACTGCTGAAGGCTACGGCAGGGGTCGCAGTGAAGAGGGCATCGGTCGCTGGTTCGCTCGATATCCCGATACCCGCAAACAAGTGTTTCTGGTGTCCAAACTTTCACTGAGAAAAGGTACCGATTTTACGCCCCGGCTTGAAGCATGCTTGAAACGGCTGCATACCGATTACATTGATCTTCTATTTGTACACGGCATCAGAGGCATTGATGATATGTCCCCCCACCTGGAATCTTGGTCCCAGGAAATGAAAAAGGCTGGTAAGTTGAGGTTGTTCGGTTTTAGCACACATGCCAATATGGAAGACTGCCTTGAGGGGGCCGCTCGGCTACCGTGGATAGACGGTATCATGTTTACCTATAACTACCGCCTGATGCATGAGAATCGAATGAAAGCGGCGGTTGAGGCTTGCTACCGAGCTGGTATCGGTCTCACTGCAATGAAAACCCAAGGCGGCGGTCCAGTCATGAGTGATTCCGATGCTGAGTTGGAAATGGCAGGAAACTTCATGCAGAAAGGATTTACACACCATCAAGCAAAACTAATGGCTGTTTGGGAAGATAAACGTATTGCGAGCATTTGCTCTCAGATGCCCAATCTCACCATTATGGCAACCAACGCGGTTGCAGCAGTCGATCAAACACACCTTTCACAGTCCGACCGTAACTTGCTGGATAAATACGATCGGGAAACTTGCGGTGACTACTGCGCTGGATGCGGTCGTCTATGTTCAGAAGCGCTTGGCCATGGGGTGCCCATAAACGATGTCATGCGCTGCCTGATGTACGTTCATTCTTACCAGGATTTAATGCTGGCACGTTCCACCTTCGAAATGCTGCCATTTCAAACAAGAACGCTCTTGACTCAGCTGGACTTTAATGAGGCGGAAAAGTCATGCCCTCGAAACTTGCCGATTGGACGGATGATGAGAGAGGCGACCGACCTTTTGACCTGAACGGGTAAGCGGCAGCCTGCTGCTATGATCCCTGTGCTATCATCCGGCCGATTTCCTTGAGATAGCCGCACCGTATCCTTACGGTCGATACGATTTCGGATAGTTGGACTACTGGCAAGATACATGTAGGTTTTGCAAGAGCGAATATCTTCAGTTCTTATGATCTGTCCTGCACTGAGCAAATTCACAGTCAAAACCTAAAGCAAACGTCGATTGGTATGTCAAAGAGAAGCATTTACAAAAAAAAGTATACACCCACACGCCCATTCCGTTAAAATGATCGTTGAAAACGGTCAGTCAGCCTATCTGTCACAAGGGGTGTCGGTTCCTGAGGCGCGCATCGACGGCGGGGTGGTTGTCTATGACCAACGCCATGCATCCTCCCATACGATCCTTGCCGATTTGTTTACCGTCAAGGTTCAGGATGAAAAGCCGCTTAAGGCCAGCTTGGCTATTCCTTACCGGGGGTTTTGGTATTATTTTGATGATAACGACATCTCATCTAAGCGAACGATGGGGTACTCAATTCTTTAGTGCGGCTCAAAATCCAGGCCGCCGGCGTGCAGACTACCCCTGTGCTGATGTTGCCCGTCGGTCGATGACGATTTACCGGCTTCATCGATAGCTGCGCAACCAGTTCGAATAGTAAAACAAAAACCAATAGGAGGTAGGCATGCAGACAACCCGGAAAATCCGTATGACCTTAACCCGCCAACCGACGATGGAAGGGGCTGGGGTTCATCTGAATCGTGTCTTCGGTTATAGCCAAACTCCACGATTCGACCCATTTCTGATGCTCGACGATTTTCGCTCCAACACCCCCGCGCATTACCTGAAAGGCTTTCCCTGGCATCCTCACCGCGGCATAGAAACGATTACCTACGTCACTAAAGGCGATGTGGAACATGGGGACAGCCTGGGCAACACGGGAGTGATCTCCTCGGGCGACGTTCAATGGATGACCGCCGGCAGCGGCATCATCCACCAGGAAATGCCCAAAGGCGATGCCAACGGTGCCATGCACGGGTTTCAGCTGTGGGCCAATCTACCGGCTGCGCAAAAGATGATGACGCCCCGCTACCGCGGGATCACTGCGGATCAGATTCCGGCGGTCGAACTGGAAAACGGCGTACAGGTCAAAGTCATAGCCGGATCGATTGGTGGTGCCAAAGGGCCCATGGACGACATCGTCATCGATCCGGAATATTTCGACTGTACCGTGCCATCCGGACAAACGTTCACCCACGAAACGGATCCAGCCTACACGGCATTTATCTATGTGATTGGCGGCAAAGGCAGCACCGACAGCCAAGCAATCGAAAACGGAACTCTGGTGCTGTTCGACGCGGGTGACCACGTGGCCATCAGCGCAGCCAACGAGGCCCTGAGATTGTTGCTGTTGACCGGCAAGCCATTAAATGAGCCGGTGGCGTGGCGCGGCCCCATTGTCATGAATACTCAGGCTGAGCTGGAAACGGCTTTCCGTGAGTATCACGAAGGCACCTTTATCAAAAACCAATAAGAGGAGGATGGTCCCAAGAAAGTACTGATCGTTTATCTAAACAAACTTAAAGTTTCTTATCAACGCTTTCGATAGCCAGACCATATATTAAATATTTTCATTATTTTAAGTGGTTACGATAATGGCAAGATACCTCACGCGTATGAAACTATCATTGTTATGCGGATAGTTCGTCAAATGAACTTTTTGACAAAAAAAGGATCAATATATGCCCAAACTGGGTGTGGTGACCTGTCAAATATTGGAATTGGAGTTCGCCCACGTTCTTTCACGAGACCCGGATGTTTCGGAAATCTGGGTCTTACATGATGATTTTTCCGAAGAACTGATACGGGTTCTGGAAAAAGATAACCAGAAACCGGTGCTAAGGGTGAGGCATGCCAACGAGTTTAAAACAGATGAAATCAACGGAATCGCCGTGCTGATTCGGGTGATGGAGGTGGGGCTTCATTCAAACATACCGAATTTAACCAGCGAAGTGACAACGGCGGTCAAAGAACTCGCCCCATTTGTGGACTCCGTCCTTTTGGGATATGGTTTATGCGGAAACGCCCTTAAAAACACGAACGAACTCTTCAAAGATATACCGGTTCCGGTGAGTCTCCCGATGGAAAATGAAGACCCTGTGGATGACTGTGTTGGCCTTATCATCGGTGGCAGGAACAACTATTATGCCGAGCAATGTTTGTGCGCCGGTACGATGTTTATGAACGCAGGATTTTCGAGGCATTGGGAAAAGATCTTAGCTTTTGATGTGCCCGATAAACTGCTCCACAAAAAAGACAAGATCGTGAAGTGTATTATGGGCAACTACAAGCGAAGCCTTCTTTTGTCCACAACCGTTTTGGGCGAAGATCAACTAAGGAAAAATACAAAGGAATTTAACGAAAAATACGGTCTAAAGATCGAAACCCGTCCAGGAACCTTAACGCTTCTTGAAAGCGCCTGGGAAGCAGCGAAACGAACCGATAGGTGAAAGATACAGTTAAACCTCAAACCTATCAATTCGACAGCATTTGGGATTACCATACCTTATTTGCATAAATAGTGTTAATTCAAATAGTTTGACTTATGGCAAGAAACCTGTCGTTTTAGGGATTCCAATTTTTGGCAAATAATCTTAACGTAGTGCGCCAAGAAGTTGCGCATAAGATGAGGGTCGGCCCCTCGGAGCCGGCTTGCAGGAGCAGGCTTCAAACCACCTCAAGTTGCTGTGTCCAAAAGCCATGGTGGTGAGCGTTGAGGAAAAGTCGCGGCATTAGACTGCGGCAGGTATGACTCAGAGAGACGAGCGCAAGCGAACCATTCGATGAGGCGTCGAAAGAGTAAGGACGGGGTCAAAACTGGGCCCCTACGTTAGGTCCAGGAAAAGTTTAGGGGGAAACCTGTTTACCGCCTAAGCGGCCTCCGGCGTAAAGGTGGCGTGAATCTGAGTTAGGCTTTTGCGCGGAACTTGGGAACTCTTCATGTGATGCCAAGAGAAAACCCTATAAGTGAAACCCACGAAAGGGGAAAGTATCGATGCACATGAAGGGGGCGGATCATCCAGTAGTAGCATGGAAAGCTCTGTAATAGGGCCAGAGCGAAGGGGATGAGCCAGTTCGCAGCAAGCAATGGTCAACCCTGCTAATGCGGGGGAGGAACCGGGGTTTTGTTGTGTAGGCTTGAAATCGCGAGATTTCAAGAGAATGGCTGGCAGGAGCCGTATGAATCGAGAGGGGCGATGGACCCCGAAGGCTGGACAGCCTGAGGGGGTAGATAAGCTCTAAGCCGATTCGCAGTGGGAGACATCAGGCCGCCTCCGCGAATGGATGAGGAAGATGGTAGTAAACCTCATCCGGGGTCAGGTTGTCAAGAGATTGGTGAAAGCGATCCCTGTTATAAAAATTGAACCAATAGCGGAGACCGTCCCGAAGTTCGGACCCGCTGCCAAAAGAGTGAAGGTAAACGTAGTGGTGCTTGACTGTCCACCACAGCCGCTCTATGAAAATATTGTCCTGGCACCGGCCTCGGCCATCCATGCTGACGGCAACGCTGTGGCTTTGAAGCAAACCCGTAAAGGCCTCGCTGGTAAACTGAGCGCCCTGGTCGGTATTGAATATTTCTGGAGCGCCGTAGCGCCCGATAGCCTCGGCGAGCGCCTCGACACAGAAGTCGGCCTCCATGGTGTTGGAAACTCGCCAGGAGAGCACCTTGCGGCTGTGCCAGTCCATGACCGCCACCAGGTACATGAAACCCCGGCTCATCGGGATGTAGGTGATATCGGCCGCCCATACCTGGTTTGGCCGGTCAATTGTCAAGTCTCGCAGCAGGTACGGGTAGATCTTGTGCTGCGGATGCGGCCGACTGGTTCTGGGCTTAGGGTAAATGGCTTCCAGACCCATAAGACGCATCAAGCGCTGTACACGCTTCCGATTGATTTTATAGCCCAGCCTGCGCAGATGGTTTCTCATCGAGCGTGACCCCCAGGTGGGGGTCTTGAGGTACTGTTCGTCGATGAGCCGCATCAGCTCCAGATCCTCGGCCTTAATGGGCGCGGGCCGATAATAGAACGAGGATCGGTTGATGTTCAGCAGCCGGCACTGATTGGCAATGCTCAGCTCTGGCTGATTCGGATCTACCATCTGCTTTCGCTGCTTCAAGCTTACAGACTGAGCTTTTTGGACAAAAAATCGCGTTCCACCTGTAGCCGGCCGATCTGCTTGTAGAGTTCGTCCACATGCTCCTCGGTCTGCTTTCTGGACTTTTGTCCCTTGTCGAAGATATCGGGTGCACCATCCAACAGGGTGCGCTTCCAGGAGGTGATCATGGTCGGGTGCACCCCGAACCTGGCGGCCAGTTCAGACATGGTCTCCTCGTTCTTCAAGGCCGCCAGCGCGACCTTGGCCTTGAACTCGGGGTTGTACCGTTTGCGCTTGTTGCTCATTGTCAGATCCTTTCTAATTTTTAGGCTGACTCAGAGCTTATCACATTGTCCAGTTTTTGGGGACCAGCGCCAGGTTCACGTACGGATCTGTGGGGGACTGGAGGTGAGATTCCTCCGGTCTACCCGACTCTTTATTTAAACGGTTTTGGAGATACTGGTATATGTATTCAAACGATTTGACGGTCTCAATTTTATCAAGATATCCTGTACGTATCTTCCGTCGGTACTCATTTACCAACGATTTTACATAATACTGTCTATCACAACATTTGACAGGGCTGGCCGACGCAAGGTATATATCTGGATGTCAAACCTGCTCCAATCAGCTTATTTCATTCTAACATTACAAATTTGATGATATACAAGTCTATATACTAACTTGTTGTGCGGCGTTGGGCCAAATGCAATCATGGGAATTCAATAGTGAAAATTTCAAGTCAATAAAAATATCATAAATGAAAGATTATGCGCAAATAATTAGCTTTGAAGAATTCGATCAAATTCGGGATACATTAGGTCGTATCGTCTGTACATCAGGCGGATATGATCCGATACATCCGGGACACTCATCGTGTATTATTAATTCCAAAAAGTATGGTGATACGTTATTTGTAATAGTAAATGGGGACAACTTTTTAACAAAGAAAAAAGGGAAGCCATTCATGGATCTAAAGACACGATGCCAAATCGTATCGTGTATCCGGAATGTGGATTTCGTGATACCATTTGAAATCGAAAACGATCAAACAGTATGTGAAGCACTACGGCGTATTCGTCCCTGTATTTTCACCAAAGGAGGAGATCGAACAGATTACACAAATATTCCAGAGTGGGAGGTATGCAAAGAGTTAGGAATAGAGGTCGTGCCGCAAGTTGGGTATGACAAAATGTGGAATAGCTCTGAATTTCTCCGCGAATGGGGAGAGTTTTGGGTGAAGCAAATAAGCGCAGGAGAATCAAAAAGATAAAGGTCGCACAACCCCGTGTAAACCTGACCCGGCTATCGCTGCGCTCCCGCCTGCGTGAGGACGTGGCCAAATATCCTTGCTATCCAAGTCGCAAGTCAAAATCACCGAGCAGGTTACGCCTTCGTTGGGCTATACAATGTCGCACAATTGGCTGATAAGTAGCCTTTATAATCAGATATTGTTTCCTGTGAAAACCACATTTGTTCAGATAACTTGCTCCACATATTGAAGAGAGCAGGCGCCAGAAACCAAACCTTTTACAATTTTCCATAGAAGGCCGCTGAATTTTTTGGCCCATACACAAGAGAAACATTTAAAGGATTGCTATTATATTTCATTATTAGTCGATAAAGGAGTTTTCATGGAAAATAAGAATATAAAAAATATCATTGAAACCAATATTCCTTTGGAATCTTTATTTAATCTTTTATTAAATCATATTCTATCAAGTATTGATGCCAAGGCTGGATCACTAATGACGGTAAATAAAAAGCGTGGAATTCTACAAATTCGCTCACGTTTAGGAATACCGAAAAAAGGCAGAAGGGGTGAACCAGAATACAGAATTCATGGAAACAGCATTGCTAGCCGGGCTGCAAATAACAAATGTCTTGTTGTGAGCAATGATTTATCAATCGAATCTGAAGATAAATATGTTCCGTCAAGGTCAGATAATAAAATTCGGTCCATCTTATCCGTCCCAATAATTCATAAAGATGAAGCTATAGCAGTAATCAATGCCGATTCTGAAGAAAAAAATTTTTTTAACAAGCAAAAAGAAAAAGTGCTTGTGGATATCGCGGCAGAGGTAGCACCTATTATATCCGAAAGGATTAGTTTTCTAGACGCAATAAAGGAAGTTAGTATTGAATTGTCGAAATCGCCTTCAGAAGGAGATGTCGACAAAGTTCTTCAGATTATATCAGATGTGGCTGTAAAATCATTGGGTATCGATATTGTTTCTTTGTATGAATATGACCAATCGAGTGATGAATTTGTTATAGACAAAGGTGGGCCAAAAATTGGAGGAATATTAAATGACGATACTTACATGAGAACTAAAGTCTATAAAGAAGATGTGCCATATCAGGTATTGCAGAAGCGAGATGGTCCTATTTTTTTTAAAGATGTCACAAAAATTGATTTTCTGGCAAATAAAATAAAAAGGAAAAAAGGAAAAGAACGGCCTCGATTTATTGAAAGAGAAAAAATAAAATCAATGGCCGCTTTTTTATTACCGAATCGTGCCTATAAAGATCCAAATGAAGAAATCGTAGGGGTTCTTTTCGCAAACTATAAAAGTGAGCATGAGTTTAACGTTGATGAAAAAGATGCATTAGCTACGTTTGCCGATTATGCCGCTACAGCAATTTTAAATTCACGAAAAGAAAAACAAAGGATTGAGATAACAAAAGAATTTGAAAAATCGAAAAAGGCTGAGCAGCTAAAAAAAGTATTAGATAATATTACTAGTGCCGTAATGGGTAGTTTTGATCAGAAGTTTGTCCTGGAAAGTGTATTAAAAACAACCATGGATACACTTCAAGCGGAAGCCTGCTCTATTTATATTGAGGAAGAAACTGACTCCGGCTCGTTCGAATGTATAGCTGGCGCTGGTTTTGCTGAGAGTATTGTTGGCATTGCAAAATACAAATTGGGAGAAGGTCTAACAGGCTCAATCGCGAAAAATGGCGAAGATGTTCTAATTATTAATATGGACCACTTGAAAGAGTATAAATCGAAGGGTAAATGGTTGGGGAAATTTGATGACAAGCAATGGGGTGAAAACCGGATGTTTAAAAACCTTATTGCTGTACCTATTAAATTAGAGAACAAAATTCTTGGCGTAATCAAGGCAGAAAATAAAAAAAGCAAAGAAAATTTACCTTTTACAAAAGATAATCTAGAAAGTTTGAAGATTATTGGAACAATCATAGGATTGACTATAGAAAATATTAGATTACAAAACAAGATCGAAAACCAATTGAAATCAATATCGGCACGAGCAGCTCACCGAATTAACAATCAACTGTTCAATTATTCGTCTATCGAGTTAGATATAAAGAATGCTCTTAATTGTATTCCCTTTGATATGCGTAGGCTTCACGAAGCATATAACTCTATTCGGGGTACAACCGAAAATCTTAAAGTATTAGTTAACGAGATAAAAGATTTTGGGAAACCGTTGGTGGTAAATTTAAAATTGTGTGATTTGAATAAAATTATTAAAAATGAAGCATGGTTAATGAAGCCAAAAGAAAATGAATATATCATCGATACTTCAAATCTAGACGAACGAATTCCATTATTTATGCTGGATCCTGTTCATTTCCCTGAATCAATTAAAGAACTTATTCGAAATTCGAGAAAAGCAATACTAAGTAGCAATACAGATCGGGGGTTGGTATTAATAAAGACAAAACTACTAATGGTTGAAGAATCGCATTATGCGCTCATTACTTTTGAAGACAATGGACCCGGTTTTAAAGAAAATTTTCCAATTTTTGAACCATATAAATCAACTTATCAAGACAGCACAGGGTTAGGACTTGCAACGGTCAAAGAAGTTATTGAAAAGCATGGAGGTAATATAAATGAGAAAAATTTACCTAATGGGGGAGCATGCTTTGAAATCATTATTCCAATAGAAACCAGGAGATGATCATGGATTTAATACAAAAAGTATTAATTGTTGATGACTTTGAAAATATCAGGATAGAACTAAATCGACACATCTCTAATCAAGGTTACGATGTGACAGTCGCATCAACCATAGGAGAGGCAAATGCCATTATAAAATTAAGAGAAATTGATATTGCAATTGTTGATTTGGATTTCCTTGACGGCTTGCTATACGGAGGAACAAGGATTATTGAAAATATAAACAAAATTCAACCATCAACAAAAATCATTATTTTTTCTGGGCACAAGTTTAGCCCGGAAATCGAAGAAAAACTTAAAAATTTAAAATACAATACCTATTTATATAAAGGCGAGCATGGGAACCCTATCGAACAGTTAATCGACGAATTGGAGAAATATAAAAATCTAGAGGTTCAAAAACTGTGTTTTGTAATTATGCCTTTTTCAGGAACAAAATCCTGTAATGATAATGAATGGGAAGAAGTTTTTAATTATATTATTAAGCCTGCCGTCGAAGAAACAGGCTATGACTATCGATGCGAAAGAAACAATCAAAATGTTGGAAATATTATTAAAAATATTATTGTCAACCTAAACTCGGCTGAAATTGTAATTGCGGATTTGACTGATAGAAATGCTAACGTTTTTTACGAGTTGGGAGTAAGACATACACTCAACTTTCCGACAATTTTAATTACCCAAAACATCCAAGATGTTCCATTTGATTTGCAGAGCTATAAGTGCTTAGAATATGATCAAACGCCTTCTGGAGTAGCCAAATTCAGATTTAATATTAAAAACGCTTTCACAGAAATTGAGAAGGCAAAACGGAAAATAAATTATTCACCAGTAGGAGATTTTCTTCAGCTTAATACATAATACCAGTTTTCAGTTAAGCTATTAGGGAACTCCTGAATAGATAATGATGATACTGCGACATTAATCAATAATCAAATTAGAATTATTTTGAGTAATATATATTTCGAAGATATTGATCTTTATCAAGTAGTTGCTTTGTAGAAATAATCTTTTACAATAAAAACCGCCCAACCCGGCTCTCAAGCGGATTTGCAGTGTTCCGGTCGCTCCGCTCCCTCCACACCGCAAACCGCTCAGCTTAATATTACAGCACCAACTAATTTCCAGTCGATTCCGATTGCAGATATATTCAACCCGTTCGGCTGAAACCTTTTATAGTGCCGGTCCAGATTACAATACCGTATCCAACAGCAGCTGATGGTGATGATACGGTCGATGTATCTTTATAAAATCGGATCCCTGAAAAAAATCAGATACTGATCAACGTAGTGCGCCAAGAAGTTGCGCATAAGATGAGGGTCGGCCCCTCGGAGCCGGCTTGCAGGAGCAGGCTTCAAACCACCTCAAGTTGCTGTGTCCAAAAGCCATGGTGGTGAGCGTTGAGGAAAAGTCGCGGCATTAGACTGCGGCAGGTATGACTCAGAGAGACGAGCGCAAGCGAACCATTCGATGAGGCGTCGAAAGAGTAAGGACGGGGTCAAAACTGGGCCCCTACGTTAGGTCCAGGAAAAGTTTAGGGGGAAACCTGTTTACCGCCTAAGCGGCCTCCGGCGTAAAGGTGGCGTGAATCTGAGTTAGGCTTTTGCGCGGAACTTGGGAACTCTTCATGTGATGCCAAGAGAAAACCCTATAAGTGAAACCCACGAAAGGGGAAAGTATCGATGCACATGAAGGGGGCGGATCATCCAGTAGTAGCATGGAAAGCTCTGTAATAGGGCCAGAGCGAAGGGGATGAGCCAGTTCGCAGCAAGCAATGGTCAACCCTGCTAATGCGGGGGAGGAACCGGGGTTTTGTTGTGTAGGCTTGAAATCGCGAGATTTCAAGAGAATGGCTGGCAGGAGCCGTATGAATCGAGAGGTTCACGTACGGATCTGTGGGGGACTGGAGGTGAGATTCCTCCGGTCTGCCCGACTCAACCGTTTGGGTGAACCGAGACCTGCTGCTATTAATCTGTACCAAGGCTACCTCTAAACGCTTTCAGATAGCCAAGACGTATACAAAGTAAGATCAATTGGGCTTAAAGCTCAAGGCAGTAAGGGTTTTCGGGTTCAAGCTGCTGATAGGGCCAATCTATGGCTTCCAGGGGGTCCAGCAAGGTGATCAGGTCGGGGTTTCTCATTATGTTCCAAACAAACGGGTCATAAGATAGAGATGGGGATGGGAGCCCGAGCGAAAAGTGTAAATGCGGGATGATCTTGGCTTTTGACCTTCCGGTGTCGGCAATGTTTGCTATGATGTCTCCTTCCTTCACCATCGTGCCGATTTTCACTTCGGCCCGCGGTTTTGTGTGGGCATAGACCGATAAGAACCTTTCGTTTTCGCTTTCCGGAGTTTCATGTTCGATGATCACCGCTTTGCCAAGATAGTCAGTGAAGATAGCCTTGACCACACCGTCGTGCATAACCGGGATCCGACTTTTTTCATCAAGGCAAAGCGTCCGCATGGAACGATCACTGTAAAGGCACAAGTCGATACCCTCATGGGGAAAATCCCGCCGGCCATGATCTCCCCACCATTTTTGCGGCGAATTGAACAGCATACCCGGACAAAAAAGCCAGCTTTCAAACCCGCTTTGGTCCAAACCGTTTTCTTCGATTAGCATTTCAGTAAAACGTGTTTTTTTAATAGCTATGGTTTTCATCGGGCGTGAATTCACTGAATCCTTCCGATTCATGGTTATCTCCAGAGAGAGTGGCTTTGTTTACCGTGTTTTTTACTCTCTGGGCAAGCCGATAACTCCTCATCTCTCACGCAATGGCGGGATTGTCAATGGTGCGCAGTGAATGGCTGTGGCGTCACCCGTGACGCTGCTGATCCGGCATATTCTCATCTTTTTCAACCTCAGGACAATTGATGTTCCGCCTGTCGCTGAAGGACGGTCCGCCTGTCGTTTTGAGCCAGTGGAGCAGCGCGGCCTGGCTGAGAAAGCCGACCGCGGTCAGACCGGCAGCCACTGCGAATGACATCTGATAAGCCCACGTCTGGGGATATCCGGCACCAATCAATCCATCTACGATGGGTCCCGCGATCAGGGTGCCGCCCACCCCGAAGCTGAGGAAAAAGGTTGCGTTGAACCAGGCGAAGCGTCGAGCGCGCATCCGTGGCGGTATCAAAACGGAAGCAATCGTGTACGCCGCGGCCATAATGAGCGCTTCTCCCAAACCTCGTAAAAAGAAGCTGACGTAAATCAGCTGTAGTTCGGTGGTGCCGGCCAGAAGCGCCAAGGCGACGATCGAAGCCGCCGTTCCTGCCAACAGAGCCGCCCCGTTTCCAATGCGCCGACAAACCCGGCCGGCAGTCCAGCCCATGACCACTACGGCCAGAGCCATAGTGTTGACGACATAAGAGATGGCCCGGCTGTTGAGGGCCAGGCCGGAATCCAAACTCAGATACTGGGTGAAGATAATGGCAATGGAGTTGCGGCCGAAATTGACAAGGACCATTCCTGCCAGAAAAATCATAAAGATCGCAACGGATGGTTGTGCATCCTGTTGATGCGGTCTTGCTTGGGCGGATGGGGGATTGGACCCGATACCGCCTTCTGGAAGAAAGAAAAGGGGAACAACGGAAATAACCATCACGCCGGAAGCCACAAAAAAGAGCGGGCCTTCAAAAAATCCCCATCCTTCGTACCTGAGCCCCAAGCCATCGTAAAGCAGACCGCCGATCCAGACCCCGATCAGGCGCCCCACACCTCCCATGCTGGTGAGCCGACCCTGAATTCGGCTTCGCTCCTGTTCCGTGTAAATGTCTGAAACAAGGGCGCTCCAGCTGATATTGGACATGGACCAGAAAAGTTCGATCACAGTGAGGCCAAAAATGATGGTGTAGCCCGATGCAATCGGATTGAGGAAGCGACGGTGGAGGTACCAGATGAAAAGCGTGCCGACAGCGGCCGACAATTCACCGATGATAATCAAGGTGCGCCGCAGCTGGTATCGATCCGAGACGCCGCCCCAGACGAAGGTTTGGGCCAGCACGTTTAAGATCATCGGCAGGGTGGCAAAGAGGGTGGTTTCCGTTACCGACAAACCGAGATGGTGGCGCAGATAGATGGAAAGGTAAGCGTAAAAAAGGCCGCGCCGGAACATGGCCAGCATCTGAAATGAAGCCAAACCAAAAAAGAGACGCAAAGGAGTCGTAAATTTTTCGGCCATCGATCAGTTAGTATTGTGGAGATGTCAGGAATGGTAGATTCGGTGGAGTATAACGTTACCCTAATTTTTTTAAAGCTCAGGTTAAGTGAAGATTCCGGCCGGTTTACTCGATGGCTTGAAACTTGCGCATGAATTTGCGGTCGATATAGTCCTTGACGATAAAAGCCGGTCGGCCGCCGAACAGGAGCCACTTCTTTCTGAAGATTCCGGTTCCGTCGCCCAGGTTGAAGATCAGCAGGTAGTCACCGCCCGGATCGAAAGGCTGAAGGTCACGGCCTTCCAATGCGGCCATCAGGTTGTGGAGGAGGACCGGGTTTTGGCGCACGGCGTAGACGCCAACCTTGTCCAGGGGATGCTCTTCGAAGTAGATGCAATCGCCGCCGCCGAACATGTTCGGATGGTCCGGGCACTGAAGATAACGATTGACCAGAAGTCCGCCGTCCGGACCGGTCGGCAAGCCGGAGGCTTTAAAAACCGCAGACGGCTTGACACCGACGGCCACGAAAATGATGTCCATTTCATGCTCTTCACCCGAGTCCAGTCGAATTCGGCCGGTCTCGATCTCTTTTACCCTGCTCTGCTTCAAGACCTTGACTCCCCTTGACGTCAATGAGGCATAGGCTTTGGTGCGAACCCCTTGCGGGTGATCGGGCAAGAGATCCTTGCTGGTGAAGATGATGATCTCGGGCCCGTGGTTTTCATTGCCGCGGACCAAACGCCAGATGTTACCGGCGATTTCGACGGCCGAAGGCCCCCCGCCGATGATTCCGATAGTGATTTTTCTGCGTGACACAAGGTCGAGGATCCGCTGCTGGGCTTCCAAGAGCTTCTCGATCGGTTTGACGGTAAAGATATCGGCACCGTCGCCGATGATGTGGGTTTGGGGAACGTGGCTGCCCACGTTAAAGGAAATGACGTCAAACGGCAGAGACTCCCCGGATTCCAACGCGACCGTCTTTGCTTCCTGATCGACCCGCGCGATTTTTCCCAAGACGAAGGTGCCGCCTTTTTTTTCCACGAGGTGCCTGGTGGCGAAGCGAATTTCTTCAGGCCGGTATGTTTTGCCGAGCATTCCCGGGCCCATGCCGGAGTAATAGTGATACGCCGACGGCTGAATGACCGTCACCCGGTGACCTCTCTCAACGAATTGGTTCAGGTTGGCCAGTGTCATCATGTGAGCGTGACCACCGCCGGCCAAGACCAGACGCTTTTTCATCGCCTTCTCCGCAATCAATAATATCAGCCAACCTAAGCGAACAACTTCCCCAGCTGGGTCAGATGCATCTGCTCTTCGTCGGCGATTTGCATCAGCACTTTTCGGCTTTCCGGATTGTTGTTGCGGTCTGCCGCCCGCCGGTACAAATCGAGGGCTTGGGCTTCGATGGCAATGGCGAGGCCGACGATATCCGGCACGGATTCCAGGTCAGGCTTGTAGAGCTGCACGTACTCCTCGGTTGTAAGACCGCCTTCCACCGCAGGGGTCACCACGGTTTTCACGAATTCGTCGCGGTCTATCGCCGTACCGGTTATCTGGCGATAGTGGTCGAAAATCCGATCCTGATGTTTGGCCTCGATGGCGGAGAGCTTGTCAAAAAGATCGCGGGCCGGCTCGTTCTTCACCCATGGAATCATGGACAGGTAGAACTCCCGCAGTCCTGCTTCCATGGAGTAGGCTACGGCAAGCGTTTCCTCGGGCGACTCTTTGCCGGTGAACAGGTCGAGACCAAGATCCTCCGCACCAATCGCCCGTTCACTTTCCCAGGCCTTGAATCCACCGGAAAGATTGTAGACCTCATCGAAACCTTTACCGACCAGCATCTGGGATGCCACCCGGCTGCGTCCGCCGCTAGCACAGTAGACGATGGTCGGTTTGTCCGCATCGATCTCGTCCAACCGGTTGTTGAGGTCCGGCAGAGGAACCAGTTTGGCGCCCGGGATGTGGCCGGATTCATATTCCCCCGGCTGTCTTACGTCTAAGAGGGCATACTCTTCCGAAGACTTGCCTGTGATGTAACTTTTAGCCTGAAGGGCGTCCATTGATTTGACGGGGGTGAAAAACTGTTTCCAACGCATAGGCCCTCTCTCTGTGGTTAAATGAATCGTGGTACGATGACCGATGGTGTACGGTGCCTCTTTGTTAATTTGTTTCCGTCCATACGCTCCGGCAGGGAAAAGCCCAACGATATAAGATGCTTTTTTGTAATAAATATTGAAAGAAAATGCAACATTGCAGTTGCAAGACGAAGAACTCGGGTATCACCTGCAGGCATCGATTTTGACAAATTGGTCATTTTCAGTTAAAATTTAGTTCAATAAAAATGGATTATAAAGCCAAACCCCGAGTGATCGGGGGACGGAAAGCCACGGGTCTTACGAAGACGGCCGGGTTGCCTGGAATTTCCAGATAATGAGCCAAGGTACCTCCTGTCAGGTGGCTTGGCTTTTTTTGTGTATGCAAGCGATGTGCTTGGTGAGATGGCTGTCACCCAACACCCAATGCGGAGGTAGCTGAATGGGAGCGTTCGTCGACCGTACGGTTCGATGTGTTATCAGGTACGACAGAAAAAAAACGGTTGCAGGGGCTCTTCCGATCGGAAATTCATTTTTATTCGAAACCGAAAACGGCCACTTCGTTTCGATCGGTGATTCGAAAATAGAGTTGCCTCAGCGACCAAATGACGTCAAAACTTGGTTGATCTGCAACCATCTCGATACGCCTGAAAAATTTATCACTAATTATCTGCGGAATCGGTATTTTGTGGTTTTCGACAGTCATGTTTTCTGTCATGACTGCAACGAAAACAACATGCTGGGCGGCGAGGCGGCTTTCTTGAAAATGGAAAAGGAATCATCGGCCTTGACCGACAAGGAATTACAAGGGCAGATATTCGATCCCCTTTTTGAACTCAATCTGCGATTCGGTAACCCAAACCCCTCCCGGAAAGAATTGAACCGCCACTCGAGAACATGGTGTGTCTGTAGCCACCTGGCGAGCGAGGCCAACTTCAGACGACATGTATTCGACGGCAACCTCATACTGTTTGCTGAATACAACGTGACCTGCCCGGATTGTCTCGATTTTGTCATCAAAGGCCCTCGTCGTTACGATGACGAAAAGTTGGTTTCGATGCCCGACGATGATTTCCAATGCGCCATCGTCGATACGCTTTACTCTTTGAACTACGAGCTTTCGATGGCGCAGGGGTTCATCGGAAGTTTAGAGTGAGGTGCCGCTGCCATGGCTTTTCCTGAAAGACGACGATATCCGCGAGTTGCGACAAGTTCACTGGTCTTCTATTTTCTCCTCAATAAGAAAGGTGCAAAAATAGGGCAGGGCGTCGGGAAAACGATCAACATCAGCCAGAATGGGATACTCATCGAAACGAGCAGGGCCATCGATTCAAAATATGTTCTCATACTGGCCAAGGATTTAGACGACAAGATGATGGAGATCAAGGGTCAGGTGGTCTATTCCCGCAAAATTACCGCCGGAATTTATGAATGCGGCATCAACTTCCAGAGTGAGCACGCTGAAAATGTGAAATTTCGCAGAGACCTGATCCGCGTTTTCCACTTCAGAAATCTCTTCAGCCACAGGATTTAAAGAGCTGCAGGCAGCAACTGACGCATAAATAAAGGGCGGCATCGGTGCCGCCCTTTTTGTAACCGCTCACAGGGTCGCAAAGTCCGATGCGCTTCAAACCACCTCACTGTATGCGTTTACAGGGTGCCGCAGGTGCAGGGCATCGGGCGCGCGGACGACCTTTTGTACTTCAAGTGCCCGGCAACAAAGCAGATGTGGTGCCCTTTGAACGCTTACCCCTTTTTTATTTGGGCCGGGTGCAGCGGTCGACCAGATAGAGGATGGAAGTGTAATCGATTCCGCCGTGTTCAGAGAGTCCGATCTCACAAGTTCGACTGGTCGCGTACCCATGACTGACCTCCGGCGGCAGCTGTTGTTTCAACCGCCTTAGTCCGAAGGCATTCAATTCGGGCACGGTGAAGCCCCGGTCACCGGCGAAGCCGCAACAGGTGATGTCCGGCGCAACCACCTTGGCGGCGCACATCTCCGCCAGCCGCCGAAAATCGGCTTCGAGCCCCATTTTTTTAGCACTGCAAACCGTGTGAATGGCGATCGTTTGCGGGATTTTTTTGAATTCGAGTTTGTCCACGAGATAGGTCAGGGTGAACCGGACCGGTTCGTAAAGCCGCAGACGCTCATCCAGCGTCTGCTTCATGTGATACAGACACGGGCTCATATCGCAGAGAATCGGGAGGCGGCCGTTGTCTGAGGCTGCCAACAGGGCTTCGCCGAGTTCGCGGGCGTTGTCTGCGGCCGCGGCGTCCATACCCTTGCTGGCAAACGGCATACCGCAGCACAAGCGGTTCATCCGTTCGGGATATATGACCTCATATCCGGCTTTTAAAAGCAACTCTTCGGTCTTGTGAATCAGAGAGACCGCTTCGCTTCCCCTGGCAGGCCCCATGGTCCGGTTGATGCAGGACGGAAAATAGACCGCCGCGTTCGGCCCGGATTGTCCACCGTTTTTCGGTTTTACCCTCGCCGCCGCTCCGGGCATGGCCGGTGTCCAGAGTGGCAGTCGATTGCGGGACAGTCGACGTGCCGTACTGGTCAGGGCTGTCATCCGCTCGGTTCCCAGCAGGGCATGCGCCTTGTCGAGCACGGCGAGGCCGATACGGCCGGCTTCGGTGACAACATCCATTCGTCCGGCCACGTTTTGACCCACTCGACGGGCGGTCGGCGTGAGTTGATCCGCCCGCAGTGCCTTGATTAATTTTCCGGTGTCGATTTCCACCGGGCAGGTGAGGGCGCAGAGCCCGTCGGCTGCACAGGTCTGGTCGCCATAGTAACCATACTCCCCTTTCAGCTCTGCAAGCCGTTCGGGGTCCTGTCCCGAAGCGGCGAGTCGCGTCATCTCCCGATACACGACGATTCTCTGGCGCGCCGAAAGAGTGAAGTCGTGCGACATGCAGCTGCGCTCGCAGAAACCACATTCGATGCAGGTGTCGACAATGTCGTGGGCCTTCGGCATTGGTTTGAAATGTTTGATATGGGCTTCCGGATCGGGGTTGATGATGACGCCGGGGTTGAGCATGTTGTCCGGGTCGAATATGGCCTTGATCTCGCGCATGACGGCGTATACCCGGTCGCCCCACTCCCGCTTCACGAAGGGTGCCATATTGCGGCCGGTTCCGTGTTCGGCCTTCAATGAGCCGTCGTATTTGTCTACCACCATCGTAACGATATCGTCCATGAAGGCCTTGTATTTCGAGATTTCTCCGGCGTCCGCGAAGTCGAGCGTCAGCACGAAGTGGACGTTGCCGTCGAAGACGTGCCCCCAGATGATGGTGTCTTCATAGTCGTAGCGTTTGAAGTGTTCCTGCAGTTCGAGCAGACAATCCCTGAGGTGCTCGATCGGTACGGCGATGTCTTCGATGATGACCGTCGTTCCCTTCTGACGACCGATGCAGGCCGACGGGAACAGACCCTTGCGGATGTTCCACAGGGCTGCCGCTTGATCGGGATCGGTCGAGAATTCGAATTCACGGGCCATGGCGAAACCGTCGAACTTAGAATTGATTTCTTTAATTTGTCGTTGCAGGCTTTCGGGATTGGTGGCAGCGGTCTCGACTAAAAGGGCGGTGACGGATCCTTCGAGAGTCTTGATGTAGGGCGGCATGCCGGGTTTGTCTTCTACCGACCGGAGCGCCGCCCGGTCCATCAGTTCGGCGGCACTCACGTGGCATTCTTTCAACAGCCAAACCGCTTCACAGGCCCTGGCGATATCCGGAAAGAGCATCAATGCGGTTGCCTTGTGGGTCGGTTCGTCAAGTGTGCGGAAGGTGACCTCGGCGAGAAACCCCAACGTTCCTTCCGCTCCAATCATCAGGTGCTGGATCATGTCGATCGGGTCGTCATAATTGATCAAGGCGTTGACGCTGTATCCGGTGGTGTTCTTGATCTGATACTTCCGTTGGATGCGCGCCATGGTTTCCGGATCGCCCTTGAGGTCTTGGGCGAGACCGGCCACCCGATCGATAATGTCCGCTCGGTTTTTGATAAACGCGTTGCGGCTCTCCTCGTCGCGCGTGTCGAGGACTGTGCCGTCCGAGAATATGACGCGCATACCGGTAACCGTGCCCATGCTGTTGTCCTCGACACCGCTGGCCATTCCGCAGGCATTGTTGGAAACAATACCGCCGATCTTGGCCGAGTTGACTGAAGCCGGGTCCGGCCCGATCTTCTTGCCGTATGGGGCCAGGTAACCATTTGCTTCGGCACCCAGGATGCCCGCGCCGAGGGTGATTTCGCCCAGGTCCGCGCTGATGTGATAATCGCGCCACCCCTCGGGGCCCAAAATCATCAGGACCGAATCGCTCACGGCCTGGCCGGAAAGGCTGGTGCCCGCGGCCCTGAAAGTGACGGAAATTTGAAGCGCGCGGCAGGCCGCTAACACAGCCGTGGTTTCGGCTTCGTTTTCGACCTTGACGATGATTTTCGGGATCAGGCGATAGAAGCTGGCATCCGTACCGTAGGCCAGGGTTCGCAGCGGGTCGACAATCAACCGCTTTGCCGGAATAATAGCGGCAAGGCGTTCATATAAGGATGCGTAAGGTTCGGTGAGCATCGACGTCTCCTGTGCGGTTTATAGGGCCCCAGAAAGAAATAATTCCACATCTTGCTTGTCTTTTGGATCGTCTACTGCGTTACATCCACCGACACGTATCTCGATATGCGCCGCTGAAGGTGCCTTGGAGACGAACCCAAATACGGCGCAATCTTATGGAATTATTTCTTACCGTGACCCTCATTTGGAATTCAAGTGTTCCGGTGAGATAGAGATAGGGTTTTCGTATCGATCGCAGGTGTTCTTGTCAAGTTCGTTCGTGAACCATTAATATCGATTATGCAGCATTTGACATCTCTACGCCATTCGGATATGAATGGAAGGTTTTAAAATCGTTTTTAATCATTATATTTACACATAATAGGCTGTGTACATTTATAGGGAACTATATTTGGGATAAATGGTGCTGCCAGCGCATACTGTTTTTTATGTGGCCAGGACTGATCCCGAAAACACCTCTTGACACCTGTACACTGGTATCCTCGAGAAAGGAGCACCATTATAATGGCTGAGGGCAGAATCAAATGGTACAGTGAGGATAAAGGATACGGTTTTATCGAAGCCGAAGACGGAAACGAGATCTTTTTTCACAAAAATAATGTCGATTTCGAAGGACACTTCGGATTACGGAAGTCTGATCGCGTCTCATTTGAAGTTGAACTGACCCCACGCGGTCAGAAGGCATTGAATGTCAAAGCACTCTAAACCTTGCTGATGCATCCGATGAATCTGTGGACGCTCATTCAACACCTGTGTTTGTCCGAGGATATACCGGCGGCTGCAACCGCAACCCGATCGCACCATAGTTTCCGCTTATCAGGCGGAATATTTTAGCCCGACGGATCAAGCGCAGCCCTGCAGCAGGTGTTCAACCGATCTTTGAGGCAGAGTCAAAAGGCGGCTCTGCCTGTTTTGTTGGAAGGCAGGAACCATGACCGCAGCACTGACAAACGACAGCGTGAGAAATATCGCCATCATCGCCCACGTCGACCACGGTAAGACCACTCTGGTCGATGCCATTTTTCGGCAGAGCGGTCTTTTCAGGGACAATCAGACGGTCGATGATCGTCTCATGGACACGATGGACCTGGAGCGGGAGCGTGGTATCACCATCGCGGCCAAGAACTGCTCGGTTAGATGGCAGAACGTTCGGATCAATATCATCGACACGCCCGGGCATGCGGATTTCGGTGGTGAAGTCGAAAGGGCCCTGTCCATGGCCGACGGTGCCATTCTGCTCGTCGACGCCTCCGAAGGCCCGCTGCCGCAGACCCGATTCGTTCTGAAAAAGGCCCTTGAAGCCGGTTTGAAAATCATCGTGGTCATCAATAAAATCGATCGACAGGACGCCAGACCCGAAGAGGTCCTGGATGAAATCTACGATCTATTGATCGACCTGAACGCCACCGACGATCAACTCGAATTCTCCCTGTTTTACGCCATCGGCCGCGAGGGCATTGCTCAGAAGAGCATTGATGAAAAGGGAAAAAACCTGCACGATCTTCTGGACACGGTTTTGACGGCGATTCCCGGACCGACCCACAACCCCGCGGCACCGTTCCAGATGCGGGTGTCGGACCTCGGCTATTCGGATTACCTGGGCCGGCTGGCGGTCGGCAAGATCTTCAACGGCACGGCACGTTCCCGGGACAGCCTGGTGTGCATCGGTAAGTCCGGCGAAAGCGTGCCGCTCAAGGTCTCCAAGCTCCAGGTTTTCGAGGGTATGAAGCTCCGGGATGTCGAGGAGGTTCAAGCCGGTGATATCGTGGTTCTGGCCGGCATCGAGGAGGTCAAGATCGGCGATACGATCTGCAATCTCGATGCACCGCAGGCGTTGCCACGGATCAGCGTCGACGAACCGACGGTGTCGATGAAATTCGTGATCAACGACTCTCCTTTCAGCGGCAGAGACGGCAAGTACGTCCAGGCAGGCCGGATCCGTGATCGCCTGTTGAAGGAAACCCTTGGTAACGTGGCCATCCAGGTGGAGGAAGGTGAAGACCGGGATGCGACCGTGGTCAAGGGCCGGGGAGAATTTCAATTGGCGATCCTCATCGAGACCATGCGGCGCGAAGATTTTGAATTCTGTGTCGGCCGACCCGAGGTCATCTACCGCCACGAAGGCAGCTTGAAGCTCGAGCCGATCGAACGGCTGCTGGTCGACTGCGAGGAGCGCTTCCTCGGCGTGGTCACTGAAAAACTGTCATTGCGCAAGGGCAAGATGACCAATTTGGTCAACAACGGCAAAGGCCGGGTCAGAATCGAGTTCTCGGTGCCTGCCCGCGCCTTGATCGGGTACCGCGACGAATTTTTGACCGACACCCGCGGCACCGGCATCATGCACGCTCTCTTTGACGGCTACGAACCCTTCCGGGGGGAGTGCCCCAGCCGGTTTACCGGCTCTATCGTGGCCGACCGCACCGGTACGGCCGTTCCGTATGCTCTGTTCAATCTTGAACCCCGCGGCCGCCTCTTCGTTGTACCGGGGGATCCGGTTTACGAGGGCATGATCGTGGGCGAACACAATCGCGGCGAAGACATCGACGTCAACCCGTGCAAGGAAAAGAAACTTTCCAACATGCGGGCCGCCGGCAAGGATGAAAACGTCGTCCTGTCACCGATCAAACCACCGACCCTCGAACAGGCCATCAGCTTTATTCGCGAAGATGAACTGGTGGAGGTGACCCCAAGGGCGGTGCGCATGCGCAAAGCCCTGCTGCCGGCCCAGAAGCGCCACATGCAGCGCGGTTCCAGAGGCAAGAACAAAAGGGCGGCCTAGCGTCAATAAATGAAAACAGTACCGGTCAACATTCTCAAAGAAGTACTCGAAAACGAGGTTTTTCCCGCTCTGGGATGCACTGAGCCGATAGCGGTGGCCTATGCCGCCAGTGTTGCTGCCAACGAAATCGACGGCGACCCCGAAAAGATCGTCATCACCGTCGACCCGGGGGTTTATAAAAACGGCATGGCCGTAACAGTGCCCAACACCAACGGTCAGAGGGGCAATCTGATTGCCGGGGTTCTCGGTGCGCTGGTCAAAAAGCCGGAACTCAAAATGGAGATTCTTCAAGGCGTTCAAAAGAAAATGATCCGTCGGGCAGCCGACATGATCAAGGCTGGAAGGGCGACCATACTCTACGATCCGACCCGGACCGGCCTTTACATCGATGTCCGGATCAAGGCTCGTGGCGATTCTGCCAGGGCCGTGATCGAACATGGGCACACCAACCTCGTGCGGGTGGAAAAGAATGAACGGACGGTATTCGACGCGAAATCGAAAGGCCGCTCCAAAACCGGGATGGCTTATAAAAAGATACTCAAAAAACTGAGAATCAATGACCTGGTCGATTTGGCCGCGAGGATGGATCCTTCCGACTATCAATACATCAAGCGCGGCGTTGAAATGAATCTGCGAGCGGCCGATGCGGGCAGCAAGATAAAGAAGGTCGGCTACTATCTCTCCGATCTGGCAAGAAAAGGATATTTGCAGGACGATGTTTTTACCGCCAGCAAAACCCTTGTGGCATCGGCTTCAGATGCCCGCATGGCGGGTGTGAGTCTGCCGGTAATGTCAAGCGGCGGCAGTGGGAATCAGGGAATCGTGGCGATTCTGGTTCCCTATACGGTCGGCATCCACTTTAAAGTTCCGGAGAAAAAAATCCTGCAGAGCATCGCGCTGTCTCATCTGATGAACAGTTACATCAAGTGCTTTACCGGCGACCTGTCACCGCTGTGCGGCTGTTCGATCGCTGCCGGCGTCGGGGCTGCGGTGGCCATCGTCTACCAGCAAAAAGGCAACCACACGGGCAAGATCACCTTTGCCGTAAACAATCTCATCAGTGATCTCGGCGGCATGCTGTGCGACGGGGCGAAGGCGGGATGTGCGCTGAAGGTGGTGAGTTCCGCTGATTCGGCTATCCGGTCGGCCTACATGGCACTGAACAATCATGGCATTACAGAGGCCGAAGGATTTGTGGGCAAGACCCCCGAGGAGACCATCCGGAATCTGAGCAAAATCAGTGCCATCGGAATGGCGAAGGTCGACGATACGATGCTGGCGATCATGAAGAAAAAGACGCCTTGAGAGAAAAAAAAACGGCGCATCGACCAATCGGTGCGCCGTGCCGACGGTATGGCCGGGATAATTATGTGGCCAGTTTGGCGGCAATGGCGGCCACGTGTTTGCCCTGAAAGCGGGCACCGGCCAGTTCGTTTTCGGTCGGGGTTCGTTCACCTTTGGTGCCTGCGATCGTGGTTGCTCCGTATGGCGAGCCGCCGGTGATTTCATCGTTTCGCATCTGTCCCTGAAAAGCATACGGCAACCCGACCACGACCAGGCCCTGGTGCAGCAGCGTGATGTGGAAGGAGAGCAGGGTGGATTCCTGGCCGCCGTGCTGCGTGGCCGTGCTGGCGAAAACGCTGCCGACCTTGCCCACCAAGGAACCCTGTAACCAAAGCTGTCCGGTGGCGTCCAGGAACTGCCGCATCTGTCCGCACATGTTGCCGAATCGGGTAGGTGTGCCGAAAATAATAGCATCGGCCGACGCCAGTTCGTCGACCTTGCATACCGGAATGTCGGCAAACGCTTTTTGGGCTTCAACCGCACCCATTTTCTGCAGAACATCCTCAGGCAATGTCTCCGGCACACGCCGCAAATCGACCTGCGCGCCGGCGACCTCTTTGACGCCCTCCGCGACCGCTTGCGCCATTTTGTAAACGTGGCCATAGGTTGAATAAAAAACGATCAAGGCTTTCATCGGCGTTACCTCCTCTTAACGGTAGTGACCACCACTATCAGCAGTGCAGAGGCTCTCGGCTAAAATGCCCAAGCGCTTGTAGCCTGCGAATCTGTGCCGGTCGACTCTATTCATACTAAACTATAAAAAAATAAATTAATTCTAATACAATAGTTTCGCTAAGTCGGCTGTCAAGTTCATATCTTGAAAACGGTTGGCTCGAGAGAAGATGAATTGGCAGTTCGTGTGATTGACGTTAATGCGCGGTTACTAATAAAAGCGGGAGAGTGAGAATAATCGCGGCTGTGATCGACAACATTCTTTGCGAGATATCGAACAGGGTGTCGTCGGCATCCGCGATCTAAACCGGAAGCTGCCGCAGCGGTTTTGAAGGGGTGGGGGTCGATTCGAGCCCGTCTTTTACCAGCGACATCAATTGCCGTTTGTAGCCGTGTACTTTGCTTAAAAAGTTGGTGCACTCCTCACAAAATGTCTGGCCGCGCCCATCGATTATCGCCCGGACGTACCCACGATATCCGAATTTGTTGATCTCGCCCTTGCTCATTGGACACAGGGCCCCATCGTTGGCCACCTTGTAGGACGCATGATCGGTCAAGCCGAAATTATGTCCCACCTCATGCAGCGAAACCTTTAACGTCCTTGCAATCAGTACATTATAATCAATTTCAGAGTCGATCGATTCGGGACTGAGCTTTTTTATCGATACCACGGCCGTATCATTGCGGGGGTTTTTACCACCGAATATAGAGTTATAAAACTCATCCTCGTCATCGGTTTTTAAGTCCGCAGCAGTTATCCCCAGCGTGTGCCCGCCATATTCCTCATTAAGAATCATCGTCAAAAGGTACGCATCGATACGATCGATTGCCGGTGCCTCATGATGTGAGAGCCGAAACTCATCGATCATACCGCTGAATGATTCCAGGATTTTGTTGCCGATTTCTTTGAGGCTGCTGAAGGAGATAAAATTTCCCAAACGCACGATATTGATATTAGATTTTTTTTTCGCCATGTTGGCAGCACACTCGTATGGGGTTATCGGGCGATATATAATGATTATATAGTATTAGAATATCATCCGTCTGTCAATTTTCAGTTGTTATCTGACCTAACGGCGATGTCGGCAGGTATGCGCTTTTCGGTATTTGTAACCGTTCACAAGGTTGCAAAGTCCGATGCGCTTCAAACCACTAATTGTAAGCGATTACAGGGTGCCGCAGATGCAAGGCGTCGGGCGCGCAGACGTACTTTTGTACTTCAAGTGCCCGACAACAAAGCAGATCCGGTGCACTGTAAACGCTTACCGGCATTTTACGAACGGTTTTTATCATGAAGGACCTTTATTTTCGCGTCGATCAGTTGTTCGTGGGAGAGGCGCAGTATGTTGGCCAGCTTGTGTATCAGATGATTCTCAAACTTGTCCAATTTCCCGTCGACGTAGACAATTCGCCAAAGTGTCTCGATGATGTCGATCTTTTCCTCGGTCGTGTAATTTTCATTTATGAGTCTGGCGAAGTGCCAGTAGTCGATGCTCCCTTCCAAGTCCTCTTCGGCGGCAGCGACCAACTCATCGGCGTGTTCGGAAGACAGACCGTATTTCTCCTTGAGGATCGCGAGAATTTTTTCCATTTCTTCGCGTGTGAATGTTTCGTCGATTTTGGCCATCTCGAGAAAAAGAGCACAGGTCGCGACGCGGGCGTCGTGTTCGGTTGCATGACCAACCGGTTTTACATTATCTGCAGTGATTTTGCTAAAAAATCGTTTGACGATATCGCGCATTCTTTTTTTCCATCTTGAAGGATCAAACCATTTCCGGAAATATAAGGTCAAATTCGAAAAATCTGAAGAACGCCCTGTTAATTTCCGATTTGAAGGCTCATCGGGAGCGGGTTACACCCGTCCGGTCGCAGCAACGCCGGATGCCGCACTCGCTGCAAAGGGGCGAGATCGGTTTGCAGATATTCTGGCCGAAGGCCACCAGAAGATCATTGATGGTCAGCCAATAACGCCGGGGAAGTTTCTGCCGCAGAGCCATTTCCGTCTGTTCCGGCGTTTTCGTTTGAACGTATCCCCAGCGGTTGGTGATACGGTGAACATGGGTGTCAACGCAGATGCCCGGTTTGCCGAATCCAAGGGTGATGACCAGATTTGCGGTTTTACGGCCCACACCGGGTAGTTTCATCAATTCGTCCAGGTCGTCGGGTACCCTGCCGTCGTAAAGGGACAGGAGAATTCGACAAATCTCTTTGATGTTTTTGGACTTGGTTTTATAGAATCCCACCGGGTATATATTCTTTTCGATGGTCGCAACAGGCAGGCCTGCCATCGTCTGCGGCTCTCGGGCCAACTGAAACAACCGCTCGCTGGCGGCATAGGTCGTCTTGTCCTGCGTCCTCAAGGACAACAGGCACGATATGAGCACGGTGAAAGGCGTTTCTGCGTAATGGCCGACTGCCGGCAGGCGCCACTTTTGAACCGCCTCTTTCAGGATTCGAAAAACGGCATGAATCTCTCGATCGCGCATAACTCTGAATCCATCGATCCGGACCCTCAAACTCGAGGCCCTGAAATTTTCAAGCCGGTCTGTTTCGCATTAGAATTTCTCGGAGAAAATAATAATCCTATAGATTGCCGCCGGGTAAAAATCTACCGAGAACAGCTGATTTCGCACGGGTAATATTTTGCAAACCGAGAAGCGGGGTCGCCCATTTTGCACGCGGATTTACGTACTGGACCTGGGAACAAAGGTCAAGGCAATAAGAATAAAGATTGATTTTAGGGCATCATGACGGTATAGAGATCAAAACTGGTATGCGAGCCGGAGCGTATCCGCCATGAATGGCAGGCTCCGGCTTGGTGAGTTGCACGCGAGGGATGCCGTCCAGATTTGCCTGGGCGGCTTTTTTATCGATATGACACGGCCGGAAGTGAACGGTTATTGGTGTTCGCTTCCGGCTGTGTCGTGAAGGGAAAAACGCAATGAACTTTGAGACAATGGGCCTTGCGACGGATTTGGTTCGGGCCGTGGACAAACTGGGATTTCATACAGCGATGCCGATACAGGAAAAGGCGATCCCCCTGCTTCTCGCAGGTGAAAAAGATTTCGTGGGGCTGGCACAGACAGGCACTGGAAAAACCGGTGCTTTCGGACTGCCGTTGGTTCATCGGATCGATCCCGCCCTCAAAAGACCGCAGGGAATCGTGATGTGCCCGACCCGGGAATTGTGCCTGCAGATCACGGCCGACTTAAGGGCGTTTGCGTTTTTCATGCAACAGATTGGAATTGTAGCCGTTTACGGCGGTTCCAGTATCTCCGAGCAGGTCAGGCAGCTCCGCAAAGGAGCACACATTATCGTGGCCACTCCCGGCCGACTGCTGGATCTGATCAACCGAAAAGTGGTCAGCCTGTCCCATGTGGCCTATGCGATTCTGGACGAGGCCGATGAAATGTTGAACATGGGTTTTAAGGAAGATATCGATCGCATATTGGCCAAAATGTCGAACCACAGGCGAATCTGGCTGTTTTCCGCAACAATGCCGACCGGAGTGGCCGCTATTGCCCGACATTACCTGAAAGATCCGGTTCAAATAACTGTCGGCGGCCGGAACGGCAGCCCTGAAAACATCCTTCACACCTGCTGTGTTATGCGTGAAAAAGACCGTTATCAGGGCTTGAAAAGGATCATCGAATACTCACCCGAAATCCGCGGTCTGGTGTTTTGCCGGACCCGTAGTGAGACCCGCAGCGTTGCCGAGGCGCTCGTGCGGGACGGCTATCAGGCCGATGCCCTCCACGGTGATTTGTCTCAGGCACAGCGGGATTTCGTCATGCAAAAATTCAGGCAGGCAAACCTGCGGATCTTGGTGGCGACCGACGTTGCCGCAAGGGGGCTGGATGTGGACGGCATTACCCACGTGATCCATTACACACTGCCCGTTGAAGCCCAGATTTATATCCATCGCAGTGGCCGGACCGCCCGGGCCGGAAAATCCGGCACATCCATCGTCCTGATCAACCCGGGTGAAAAAGGCCGGATTCGGGAGTTGGAAAAAAAATGCCACGTCCGGTTCGGGTTGGGCAAATTACCTGACGGCCACTCGATTTGCGAGAAACAGCTGGCGGTCCTGGTGGATAAAATCGTTCAGACCAAGGTCGATCAGAACGAGATCGGCGATTTTATGCCGGCTATCCAAGATGCCTTGGACGGGTTCGACCGTGAAGAGTTGATCAGGCGTCTGATTTCGGTGGAGTTCAATCGCACGCTTAGGAACTACCGCAATGCCGACGACATCAACGTCAAGGTTGCCTCGGCGACTGCACCCGCCTCTTCGCCGGCGAAAAGATCAGATCGCCGGATGGCGAAAAAGACCCAACGGTTTCTCATCAACGTCGGCCGGCTGGACAAGATCAATGCCGGGGCGATTGTTCGCCTGATCTGCAAAAAATCCGGCATCCGGTCGAATATGATTGGAGCAATTGATCTGGACCGGAAGTTTTCGTATTTCGAAGTCGAAGAGGGTGCGGCCCGGCACGTTTGTAATTCCGTCAATAACGCGACCCTCGACGGCAGAACCGTCCAGATTCGTCAAGTGACCAACAAGAAAAAGCGCTACAAGGGACAACAGTGACTGCCTCTAAATAAGTAGATTATTGGGTCGATTCCAATACGGCCCACCAAAGATATCAAGAGGTTACGCGATTAGCGCAATCCCTTAATTTTTTCTGTGTGAGAATCTGCGTGAGACTTTTTCTCGATTTGGGCCCTCCAATACTCCATCGCCGCCTGGTCGATCTCATCTGGAGTGAAGATAAATCTCGGTCGTGGTGACGCTATTTTTTATAAGGGAATAATTAGTCGCTGCTCCATCCATCCTTTCAATTGTGTAAAAAGTTTCTCAATTATTCGCGAAATTATTTCATATTGACCCTCATCACCATCGCGTAATACACTTAATATATTAAGATTATTATTTAATCTCTATCCCTGACACTCGGTATATTTTTTGCTTCATAATATGACTGAGTTGGCAAAAGCGCTCTTCATGGGGAACCCACATCATCTGTATTCACGACCGTTATAATGGTCAATTAGAGCTGATCTAAATACAGGCACCACGGTTGATCTCGCCCTCTGGTCTGAATGAATTATTCTAAGCTAACTCAACATCGTTAATCAATTTGCAGCCCAATCCGTTGTTTGAAGGAGGCGTGACATGAAAAACTATCGCTACTCAAACTCGGTTATTTCGGCGCAGAGCTTTATATGGATCGGTGTTGGAATCGCACTGCTGTACTGGCTTCTGGAGTCGTTGATGCACATCACCGTTTTCGGCCAGGGCCATTTTCTGGAACATGTTTTTACCCCTGATGTTCACGAAATCTGGAAGCGCCTGCTTGTCGTGGTTTTAATCGTTCTTTTCAGCATTTACGCTCAGCGCAGTATCAATATCCGTCGGCGCACGGAAAAAGTGATTGAGGACCGGGAAAAAGAGCTTTACAGGATTCTCGAGAACAATCCGGCGGGAATCATGCTGGTCGATGCGGACAGCCGCAAGGTCAGCTGGGCCAACTCCAACGCCATTAAACTGATCGGGTCCACCAAAGAATTGGTCGAAAACCAGGTCTGTCACAAACTCCTGTGCCCGGCTGAGATCGGCAATTGCCCGATTCTGGACGGCGGGCAAACCATGGACATGTCCGAACGCGTCCTGTTGACCTTCGGGGGCAACCACCTGCCGATCTTAAAGAGCTTCACCCGCGTGAATTACAACGAAAGAGAACACCTTTTGGAAGCATTTTTTGATCTCTCGGACCGCAAGAAAATGGAGCGCGATCTTCAGCAGGCCCATGCCGAGTTGGACCAGATCTTCCAAACCGCCTCGGTGGCCATGCGACTGGTGGACAACAACTACAACGTGCTGAAAATCAACAAAACATTTGAGAAATTAACCGGCATCAATGAGATAGACGCCATCGGTAAAAAATGCCATGAGATATTTTCAGGCCCAACCTGTTTCACCGATGAATGTCCCATCCACAGAATTTTAAACAGCTTGGAAACGGTCGAGATTTATGTGGATAAGAAGTGTCCGGATGGGGAAAATATACCCTGCATTCTCAACGCCACGCCGTTTATGGGCCCCAATGGCAACGTGATCGGTGTTGTCGAGTCGTTTCGCGACATTACCGAGCTGAAAAAGGCCCAGGACGCCATCGCGGCCGAGCGCGACAAATTGGGGCAGATTCTTTCACACCTCCAAGAGGGGGTCAGCATCATCAGCCACGATCTCGTGGTGGAATATCAAAACGCCATTTTCGATACGTATTTCGGAGATTGTGAGGGCAAAACCTGTCATGCGGCCATACACGGCGAGGGGCAACCCTGCGAACCGTGCCTGATGAAAGCGGCGGTCGAAACCGGCCAGATTCAACAGACCGAGTTCGAAACTCCCGATGGCAGAAGCTTTGAAAAAGCCTACACGCCGTTGATGGACGTGGACCAACAAAAAAAGGTGGTTGCCCTGTGGCGGGATGTAACCGATAAGAAGGCCGCAACGGTCGCCATGATGCGCGCCGAGCAACTGGCAGCCCTGGGCGAGCTGGCGGCCGGCGTAGCCCATGAGATCAACAACCCGATCAATGGCATCATCAACTACGCCCAGATCTTGGCCAACAAGACCGAAGAAGGCGACGTCATGCACGATATTGCCGTGCGCCTGATCAAGGAAGGCGACCGCATCGCCCGGATCGTGAAAGGACTGCTGTCATTTGCCCGCCGCCGCCACGAGGACAAAACCAATGTTTCCATTAAGGACATCCTGTCGGATTCGATGACGCTGACCGCTGCCCAGCTCCGCAACGACAACATCACGATCAAAACAAACCTCATGGACGACCTGCCCAACATCAAAGCCCAGGCCCACGAGATCGAGCAGGTCTTTGTGAACATCATCAGCAACGCCAGGCATGCCTTGAACCAAAAGTTTTCCGGCTCCCACGCGGACAAAGTCCTGGCTATAACCGCCGAAACAATTCCTTCCAACGGCCAGCCCTATATCCGGATGATTTTCAAGGATAACGGCACCGGAATCCCGGCTGCTGTCATCGATAAGGTCATGAATCCCTTTTTTTCGACCAAAACCGAGGGGAAGCGCACCGGTCTGGGGCTGAGCATAAGCCACAGCATCGTGGAGGAGCACGGCGGGCGATTGAGCATCGAAAGCGAGGAGGGCCGTTACACCAAAGTTGTGGTGGAACTACCGGTTTATCAAAAATAGAAGACCGAGGAAGCAGCCATGCAGCCACACATTTTGGTCGTCGACGACGAGGAAAGTATACGGTACACGTTTGAGGCCTTTCTGTCCGAAGAGGGCTACGCGGTTTCCACTGCTGCCGATAGTGATGAGGGTATCGCGCTGCTAAAAGAGAAAGACATCGACCTGGTTTTTGCCGACATTATTCTACCCGGCAGAACCGGCATCGACCTGCTGAAAGAGGCCCGGGAGATCGTACCCAATGTGCCGGTGATCATGATCACCGGCGCCCCCAGCCTATATACCGCCACCGAGTCGCTGCGCATAGGGGCCTTCGACTATATCGTCAAGCCCGTCCGCCAGGAGACGCTTTTAAAGGCGGTCAACATCGCCCTCAAACACAAAGCCGTGCGGGACGAGAATGAACAGTGCCGCCTGAACTTCGAGGCCATCTTTCGCAGCGTCAATGACGGCATCATCACAGTGGATGAGAACATGGAAGTGGTGGAAATCAACACCGCCGCCAATCAGATCTGCGGATTCAAAAGGGATGCGGTTATCGGCAAACCGCTGACGGAGCTGGCGGACCATTGCGACGGCAACTGCTTTGGTGCGCTGGAAGAGACCCTGAAAACCCGGCAGCCGGTGAAACTGAGGTTCGTCGAGTGCCGTCACGCCAACAAGCAGCGACAGGTGATCAGCGTGACCGCTTCTCCGCTCCTGGGGGTCAAAGACCGTTTTGCCGGTGCGGTGATGGTCGTCCGGGATGAGACCCGGTTGGTAAGCCTGGAGCGCCGGCTGCGGGAGCGCAAACTAATCGACAACATTGTCGGCCGCAGCCAGGGCATCGAAAAGGTGCGCGCCATGATCCGCGAGCTGGCGGATGTGCAGACCACGGTCCTTGTTTCCGGCGACAGCGGCACCGGAAAAGAGCTCGTGGTGGATGCCCTGCATTACAGCGGGGAGCGGCACAACGGCCCCCTGGTCAAGGTCAACTGTGCGGCCCTTTCGGAAAACCTACTGGAAAGCGAACTGTTCGGGCACGTGGCCGGGGCCTTCACCGGTGCGGTCAAGGATAAAATCGGCCGCTTTCAGCGGGCCGACGGCGGCACCATATTCCTGGACGAGATTGGCGAAATTACCCAGCGCATGCAGTTGAGACTGCTGCGGGTGATCGAGAACATGGAGTTCGAGCGCGTCGGTGAGTCGATACCCATCAAGGTCGATGTGCGTCTCGTGGCTGCCACCAACCGTGACCTGCAGCAACGGGTGGCCGGCGGAGAATTCCGGGAAGATCTTTACTACCGCCTGAAAGTGGTCCAGATCAACGTCCCATCGCTGCAGGAGCGCCGGGACGATATCCCCTTGCTGGTGGAGCACTTCCGCCGCAATTTCAACCACAAATTCGACCGGGAGATCAAGGGCGTCTCCTCGGAAGTGGAGCAGATGTTTCTCAACTACCCCTGGCCCGGCAACGTGCGTGAGCTGGAAAATCTGATGGAACACGCCTTTGTGCGCTGCCGCCAGAGTGTAATCACCGCCGAAAATCTGCCCTCCGACTTCCGCCGGTATTGCGAGTCGCACGCCCTGCCCGCCGACATGAGCCCGGAGGACGAGGCCGAAGCCATCCGCAGGGCTCTCAAGCAGGCCGGCGGCAACAAAACCGAGGCCGCCCTGCTGCTGGGCATGAGCCGGCGTACGATTTATCGCAAATTGGAAAAACTTGGGATTGACAC
>CAWBCG010000030.1:0-337240 GCA_963787235.1 uncultured delta proteobacterium | reverse complement strand
GCATTATCCGTAAATCTGGCAACCGTTTACAATAGGATTGGTATCCTAAAGTCGATCCTGAATCATGAAATTGTCAATCGCCAGTGTTTCGAGTGGGCATGAATCAACAACAGTCGTTTAGTGTGGATTTTTTGAGCATATCAATTTGATGGAAAAATACAAGATTTGGGGTGGGTGATGGAGGTGTTGCGGTTGGGATAAATTGAGAACATTCCCAACTTAGCGTAATTACAGACAACATCATTCTGAACTGGCAATTCAAGTATATCTTGCAAGGCGGGAATGTAAAGCGATGTTCGTCTTTTGACAGCTAATACCAAATCCCCATCCTCAAACCCACCGAATCAAACTCAGCTTCCGCAGGTATCGACACCGCCTCCCTTCGATAAATGCGTTCCGCAGTCCAAAGCACCGCAAAGGCATCATTGATATCGTGGTTTGCAACGTCCTTCTGATAATGATTCTTTCGAATCTCATCAAATGCGCCTGGCCCGAAATAATTTTCGATCAATGAACGCCTGATGGACTCACCTGTCGGATTTCGTTTGGCCGCTACGATAGAATCGCCGCCGTTCAATGCCTTGAATGAGATTTCGGGATGGACTTCATATACCTTATCTCGCAAATGCGAATTTTTCTGAAGCTCAGTATCAACATCACGGATTCTCGGGTACAAACCCCATGAAAATACATTCACCCCTCGCCCATCGATTGATCGATGAATTTTGTCAGCTTCTTCGCGACTTACCGCTTTTAATACTGGCCGATTGGTGCCGGAAAAACGCTTGTACCGCGACGGGCACCGAGTAAGCGTCTTGCCTGAATATCACATTGACGAGGACCGGAATCCGTCAATCCTATTGGGATATCGATTGAAAATATGGCTGGAGTAGGGATCTGGGCAAACAACTCGGCGGCTGACTTGAATATCATTGAGTTGAGGGTGCCGTTTTCGAGGTCTTTTGTTATGCAAAGCCACCCGAAGCTGCAACCATCAACACCGGCAAGAATTGTCATTGAGTTTCAGCTGTCAGACTATTATCATCAATGATAACTGGTGGACAACGCTGCTCCGCAATACCCGCAACTATCCCTCCCCTCCCCTTGAACCAATCCACACATCCTGCAGACGGTTCCGTTTATCGGCAATCTCAAGTTGTCTGGATTGGCAAATACACATTCCCCTCTGTCGTCGATCTCAAATTCGGCGTGGCAATTCGGACAGATTTTTTCACCCGGATTGGAATCAGTGATCGGATTAAGACAGAATGGACATTTCATAAAAGGCCCTGTTTGGGTTAATTCAAAAACTTTCTTACCGGCAGGAACCTGCTTTATGTGGCGTTCGAGTTTAAGGGCCTCGCTTTTCGTCATTTTGGAGCTGACCCCTGCCATCTCAACAGGCATCCGCGATTTGGTATATTTGGCACCCTTTCCGGAATTATGAGCAACCAACCGCCTTTCAATATCGTTGGTAATTCCGCAATATAGCGATTCGTCAGCACATCGAACCAGATAAACGACCCATTCCTTTTTATTCATACGGGCTGCTTCAATCCATTTTTTAAAGTACCGGCCATGATTGCTTAAAAATTCAAATATTGCTCAATCGTATACCGCAGATCCTCTTCAAGATCGGTCCCGGCCAGCCACTGCAGATAATCAAGCGGCACCTCCTCCATCTTCATTCCCTTATGTTTTCCGAACGGCATCCTCCGATAAAGGACAGGCCTGCTTGACACCTCGATCATCTTGGCAACGGCATCATCCCCAAATTCATTAACCGCTTTTGCATGAATTCTTTTAAAAATGGCCTCCAGGACCAGGATATCCCCCAAGGCGGTGTGCGGGACGGCATCGACATTGAGTCTCAGATAATACCTCAGATATTGCAGACCGTATTTCGGAATCACGCCGTCTTTGTCGAAATATCGGGCCAGCTTCAGGGTGCAGATAACTCTTTTTGGCTCTATCCCCTCCTTCTTGAGCATATCGACGTCGAATGCGGCGTTGTGTGCGACCATGACATTGGTATCCGACTTCATCAGATCCTGAAGCTGCTTCCACGTATCGCTGCCGCGGAAAGAGGGTTTGCCCTGCACCATTTCATTTGTGATGTGATGGACGGTCATGGCGTCGATTGTTATCGGCATGCCGGGATTGAAAAGCTCGTTGACCGCATCACCCCCTTCAGTTTTGAAGGCGATTTGGCATAGTCTGTCGGCCGGACCCATGTCAGTGGTTTCTGTGTCGAGGAAGATGAACATATCGTGACTGTGTTTACCTTATATCAATCGTTTCAGTAACCAATATGCAGCGTAACCTACGCCGAATCCCAATGGCAGCATGATTCATGGTCTACACAGTGGCGTTTCTTTGAATTTCCAGGCATAGAGACCGACTGCTGCGAGACCGAGAATTATACCAATTATTTTCGGAACCATTTCCATTACGCCTTTCAATCCTCTGCAATCTTATAACTGATCGAAATCCCGGAGCTGCTGGTGGTGTCGATGGTGGTTTTGAAATTGGGCAAGCCTTTTACGTAGTCGAGAAATTCCCTCATTCCCTTCATTCCAGTGTTTCTTGCGTTATGCGCCGTAAAGCAGCCGCCCACTTCAAGTTTCGGTGCAAGCGCTGTGAAATAATTCTTGGACCATTCCTTATCTGCATCGACAAAGACAAAATCGAAGGGACCCTTCAGTTTTTCCACCAGCTCATGGGCATTGGCAAGCCTGGCATCGATATATTCAGAAAGCCCTGCCTCCTTGAAATTAGCAAGAGCCTGTTTGTATCTGTCTTCATCAATTTCGATTGTTATGAGTTTTCCCCCTGTTTTGCTCAGAGCCCATGCGATCCAGATCGCTGAAAGCCCTGTTGAGGTTCCGATTTCTAACGCTTTTTTGTAATTATTCTTGAGAACGAGGTCATACAGGACCTTACCATCAGCATAGGGGATGTTCCAATCACGCCATGTGCCTTTACGACTCTCCAGGAATCTTTGAACCTGTTCATCGAGAGCCTTATTATCTCGGATCTCCTTACAAATGCCGCTGCGAATTGACAAACTCGATGAAAGGATCAGGGCGATAACGGCATCCTGTCTCCGGTCATCTTTGCCTGATAGAACTCCCCTAACACCCGGTGAATCACGGTCCCGAATTCCAGATTGTCTGATCTGAATTCAAAGGGGAGTTTATCGATGCGCCCGAACCTATATAACAGCGAGCATTCAACGTACTCGCCTATGGCCGATGCTGATAGATGAGGACCTTTACGCAATTCACTTAAAATCATTTTGAGTGCCCTCCCGATAGGTGGGTAAAAACGCAGTATCCTGCGTTTCTGTAAATGAGAAAGGCGATAGGTTGCCCGCTCTCCTGCGCGCAGATTGCCTATCGCCCATATGAATTTTTGTTAGGTTGGATTCTTACGGCAGTAGGTTAAGCGGCTTGCTGAAGCTCCCGGATAAATGAGGATGCATCCTTGCTGGACATATTCTCCAATTCAATCCCATAGGTTTCAAATGCCCGCTGTTCCAGTTCCTCAACCGAGATACCCCTCCTACGGGATAGGTTATAAATCGCCCGCTTTTGTGCCTCGCTCATTTTAGGATGGATGGCATCGGGTGATTTTTCAGGCGCCTTCGCTTCAGGTTTCCCGGCACCGTTTCCCTTTGATTTTGAATTGTCAGAATTGTCAGATTTGCCAGATTTGACGGGACCGGATTTCTTGGCAGATGGAGATGCTTTCGCCTTTGGGGTCGCTTTCTTTTTCGCCCAGGTCTTGGTTTCTGATCCCCATTCCCCAGGACATCGTTAAGATCGGCAAGCTCCTCAAGAGCGGTCAATCCAACATTTGTAAAACTGCGAAGCGCCCTGGCAATGGCTCTTGTGGATGCAAGTCTCAATAAATGTTTTCCCACCTTGGCATTGCAGTTGGTGGGATTGGCATCCCCTATGTCCGTAAACGATTCCCCGACTTTGGAGACGACAGACGCCCTGCAGATGGCAAAATTCCCATTGTCCTTGGTGGGAAGCTGCAAGGGTTCGACCTCAATGGAACCGATCCCGATTTGATGCGCGTAATCAAGGAGACCTGCATATTTAACAAATTGATTGCCCTCGATCTCGATGATCCAGCGCTCATCCAGCTTGGGACGTTTCTTCTCAAGAAAGCACCCGTTTTCAATCTCACCCAGAGGAACGCTGTTCATGACAGAGAGGATATGCTTGCACCTGAAATTGGGATCCTTGCGTGAATTCTTGGCGAAATCACCGCATGTGCAGGACGCCTCATCGTCTGCAAGGGTCACTTGATACAGGATTTTTCCCTTTTCGGATTCACAGAAAAACTGTCCCGTTCTCCGCCTGAAGCACCCTCAGGTTCTCCGCCTTGTTGTTTCTTTTCTGAAGCTCTTTAGCTGTCATTATTGGTCCTCCTTTCTTGATCTTGATATGATTTTCAATTGACGTTAAATGGGGATGTCCTCATCGCCGGGTCATTTTCAAATCCGCGTCCGTCCGTCTTGATGAATTCAATGCTGTTGGCAATAAGTTGAAAGCTGCTTCTCTGGAACCCCTCGTCTGTTTCCCATTTTCTGTTCATAGCGTTCGGCCAGGAAGGTAAAAAGCACTTCCATCTCTTGCTGATTGTGCTGAACGTAGCCGATGTCATCAATCACGACCGCATCGAACTTATTCATCTTTTTAAGCTCCTGGGCCAGCCTCAGGTCCTTCTTGGCAGCCAGAAGCTTCTGAACCAGAAAGCCACATTTGGAAAAATAGAGCCTTCTTTCTTTGTGGATCAATTCACGGGCAATCGCACACAGCAAATGGGTTTTGCCGGTGCCCGGATTGCCGAAAGCCAGAACATTTTCGGTTTTATCAAGAAAAAACCCTTCCAACAGATGCTTGACCTGGTGAACGAGCTTTCCCGGCAACCGTTTCAAGTCAAAGACCTCCAGCGTCTTTTCCAGCGGAAGGCACGACTCGCGCAAATATCGTTCGATGCGCCGCTGACGGCGGGCTTCGCATTCCTTTATGGATAGCTCCAGAAGATACTGCTCATAGCTCAAGGATTCCTTCTCGGCAAAACGGGCCGCATCTTCAAAGTTCTCCCGGAACGCTGGCAAATGGAGTTCCTTAAGGTGGCGGGTCAACTCGGATCGCATATCCATCAGTTCACCTCCACGGCTTGCAAAAGGCTGTCGTAGAGGCTCAGGTCTACCGCATCGATCTGAACTTCCGTTGCTTCCGGGATACTTTGATTGGTCATCAGGATGACTTCAACCGCATCAAAGCTGATGGGCTGATCCTGATCCATGAGCCACCTGAGCGCATCGTCAACGCCGGACTCGCTCTGTTTTGCCGCCAAATCAAGAATCTTGAGATATTCTCTGGCCGCCCGGCTTTGGTTGTGAACCCTCAGGTGATCATAGGCCATTTTAAACCGGCTGGTCGGGAACAGATCGTCACGGTATCGGTAATTTTCAAATGCACCCGGCTTGCGCACCAGCCAGTCAATGATGTGCCGGTACTCGATACGGTGATTTCTCTCACCCCTTAGCCTGGGGATTTTTTCCAACTTTCGTTGGCCATACCAGAGCTCAAGATGATCCGCATACAGGCGCACCGTGACCTGCTCACCGATCAGGCGGCTGTGGACCGAATAGACGTTTTTCTTGATCAGGATCGTGCTGTTCGCCCGGACAGTGACCAGGTAGCTCGTGTAGTCCCCCAGACGTTTTGCCGGAAGTGATCTGATCACATCCAACTCTTCATCAAAGCGCTCCCGGCGACCGGCATTGAGCTCCCTGAACACTTTGCGCAGAAAAAGCTCATACTCATCACGGGTTGTAAAATCCCTGCTGCAGCGCAGCAAGAGCGCCTGTTCAACCGCCCGTTTCAGGCGGTGGTGACGCTGCTCCACATCGCCGTTTTCATTGGCCTTTCCGGTCTGAATCTTTTGGCCGCTAAGCCCATAATGGCGCAACAGTGCGCGGTATCTGCGGGTGAACTCATCTCTGCCCGGCTTGTCCAGCTTTTGAACGGCTGCAGACAGCCTGTCCGTTCTGTGCATAAACGGCACACCGCCCAGCTCCCACAGGGCATTCTGCAAACCGGCACTGAGGCTCTCAAAGCTTTCAGAAAAGCAAATCGTACCGGTCTCCCAGTTCGAATAGGTCAAGACAAAATGATAGATAAGATGGTCGAAAGGGACCGAGTTGATGGTGATGCCCAGCGCTGACATATGCGTAAAATCGGATTCACATAATTCGCCGGGCCTGTGGTGCTGATCAAAGAAAACCTCTTTTGCCGGTCCTGCAAGCGCTCGCCACTGCTTTATGCGCCGCTGCAGTGTCCGCAGTTGACCATCGCTGTAACGCCCCGGAGAGCTCCGCTGCAACCATTCAAACAGCGTTTTGGATTCCAGACCGGGATTGATCTCCAGTTTGAGCTGTACCTGGCTCCAGTCTTCTTCAAAAGGATCTTCGCGGGTCCGCCAGGCCCGCTCCGCTTTCACCTGGCTGGAAAGCCTGCGGTGTCGCAGATACTTGCGAGCCGTATTCTCACTCATCCCGGATTTCGCCGCCGCTACCGATAGACACTCTTTCTGGTTCAACTTCATCAGTTTCCTCACTTGTTGATCTGTGACCACCCTGTGTCCTCCTTTGTCATTTTTTCCGGAACACAGGATCATCTTTTGTTTGTTCGGAAACCTCAATTCTAATTGTCGTTGACCCGCAATTCTAATTGTCGTTGTACCTCAAATATAATTGTCGTTCATCAGGATTCCTTGTGGAATAATCGGAATTGGGCTTTTTGCCATGAAGGAGGTGATTGGTGGAATGTTGAAGTGGCCAAAAATAAACGGCAAACTTCACAGTGGTTGAGTCGCTCGCAGCTTGATATTGGTCAATTCAAAACCACGATTTAGAAAGGATAAGAATAATGTCAGATATACCAAATACAAAATTTATAAACTGCGTAGATAATCAAGCGGATATAAAATACAGTAAATATGGCGAGGGGACCGTACCGCTTGATCCTTCAAGTTTTGGGCCAATTGATGTAACTGGCTTTAGAAGAGTGAGTATAATGATTGGATCTACTAAAGCGAAGTCATGCAAAATGAGTATGGGTAAAATCTCAGGACCAACTTTATCTTGTGGCTTCGACATTCCACTCAATTACGAAATCCACACTTTCGAGGTTGTGGGTCCTCAAATGTCGATATTGCTAAAAGGGGGTCCACCAAATTCAAATGAGAAAGTCCAGCTCTGGGTCTACCTTAAATCATAATTTGTTATCAATCATTTTGAAAAGTCGAGTGAACATTATAGGACAAAGCGTATTAGCTGATATTTGATCTCACATATTAAAATGTGAATTCAAATAAAATCTGACAAAAGACAGATACTCTTAACGTATCTGAAATTTTGCGATTATAAAGATACTGGCAAGAAAACACACGTTTCGAGATTTCCAATTTTCGACAGAGAATCTCAATCTATCTGATATCTGGTCGAATTGGAGATTAGTAATGGATAAATGAAAGGCAGAGCCAATTTACAACTCTGCCTGCTTTAATTTGCAACCTGGTTGTAGTTTATTTGCTCTGAGTAAAAACTTTCCCAAAGTTGGCTGCATATTCACCAAGGTTGGTTAGGACTTTTGTAGGCCATGTTCCTACATCCTTACCATCGACGTCGCCGTCATTGTCCGAGTCGCCCTCTTGATCGCAGTCGTCCGGGATGCCATCGAGATCACGGTCCAGCGCATCGTTTCCACCCGGACACATGTCGCAGGCATCCCCGTAACCGTCTTGATCCGCATCGTCCTGGTTATAATTGGATACATCGATACAATTATCTGTGATGTTGGCGATTCCATCGCCATCCTCATCTTCAGTGACCCAAGGCGAAAAGCTGCCATAAATATCCAGATCGGTTGCCACCGCAAGGTCATTCTGCTGCCAAACTACCGCCCAACCGTCGGCAACATCGGGATATGCCGGGTCTTCCTTGCTGATGCAGTAATTATATGCCCCCGAAAACTGGTCACAAATGGGATTCGTTACATCTGACAACGTAAAGTTTGCGTTTGGCAGTGGGGCTTTTTGACTATGTTCTACATAATAATCCACCCACGCGGCACGGATCTGACTACCTTTCAAACAAGGCGGTTGGGCGTATATGTTAGGCGCCATATACCAAGCCACCAGGAAAGCCTTTTTTTCCTTGGAATACGCTACGCTTGTGCCGCGCCCATAATGAAGATATTCATCGCTGCCCGTCCATGAGCAAAGATCCGAAATCGGGAATAGCCCCTCCTTCGGTTCCTCCCAAGGATAATCGATCAACGTTGGGTCGATGTAGGTGCCCCATATGCCATCCCACTTAAGATCCGCCGGGTAGCAGTTGTCTGGATCAACCCAAGTAGAACAATCGTTCCCATAATCCAACCAGATCAACAGGAACCGATCCCAGAACTGGCCAAACTCGTCTTTAAGCCTACCATAGGCGATATCAAAGGATCCCTCGGGTTCATACGAGGGCCCACCCATATTAATCAAAATGTCATCCCTATAGTTTTTTTGGGCTACACCACCGATTGTATACGGCACACTCACGGGTACGACTTTGCCTTCAACGTCCAGCAGGCGCAGCTTATTCGCATATTTAAACAGATACCTGCCGCCATAGGGCAACGTCGCAATGGGGGCATAGCCTATCGCATGGGCATCCGGCCTTGTGTCGAACTCGTCGATATCCTGCCAATTGGCGTCCAATTGAGGATCGTTGTCAGGGTCATTCTCGTCATCAATATCCGGAGAGAGCATAATGATCGAACCCACCAATCCATCGCTTTTCACACGCTGGGCGACAATCTCGATTCGTTTCTCCAACTCTCCTGTGTCTGGATCGAAAGTGCCGGCGCCCCGTCTAAAGGTCACCATGAACTCGTTTAGAATGGAATTGTAAGTTATCCGGACGATAGTCGGGCTCTCAAAATCGAGAATGGAGCTCATGCCAAGGTTTCCAAGATCGATGAACTTGTCATTGAAAAGGGAATCTTCTACTCCTAACCGAGTTCCAGATGCATCCACTTCAAGGCCGATTACGTGATCCCAGATATACGGCGGAAGCGAAAAACGAACCGGCACGACAATATAGTAGGTATTTGACTGAGGGCTGTAGGCAATGTCCGGCCGACCGCCGGCAAAATGGACAACCCCGGCCAACGGAGAGAGTTCGCCACCTATGGGATTGCCGCTCATATCAAAACGCCGAGCCTTGAGTTCCCAGGTGCTTCCCGAGTTTAAGATCAGGTATGCCGACATGAATTCACGATCTTGGGAGTTATAGGCAACGGAGGGTTTGAGTTCCTGGTTTGACTGGTTGGCTATTGGAAAAGCGGCTTGAACCCCACCAGCAAATCCAATCAAGATGAACAATACGAGAAAATAAACTGGGTAACGCCTTCTACAAAAAATCATTCTGTTCCCCCTCTCTTTTCACCGCATTTGGCTGCTACAGCCATTCAAAAACCGGACAGGCCAACTGATACTGTTTTATTTCAGCGAGATTGATTAATATTCTTTTCCAGTCTCCCAACCTTCATTTAGTTCTGGGAACACCGCAAGTTGATCTATGCCCATTATGGATTGCCGTGTGGTTACAAACAAAAAAGCTGGTCCTACCCGAAAGAAACGACTTACGATTGTCGCTCCCGGTAGCCCGGCGATCTTATCTGTGTGCATACCACGAACATCTCGTTCAGCACCGACGCCCAAGACCCGTGGCTTTCCGTCCCCACCTCGCGGTGAGTTTGCTTTTTACAGGACGCTGATTTTGGTAGGAATAATTTTTCGTAACAAAGATTATGGGAGATTGTCAATTATTTAATGTCTCATTCGAAGCTGACAGAGGAACCGGTCTCGTCAAATCGATTCGAATTGGCATCCAGTTCCATAATTCACCAATAGGACAATTCAGCTTACAAACGGATATTCCACGGAATCGGCATATTTAGTTCGCGAACTATCTCCAACAAAGCAAAAGGAAAAGGCGAGTGGCACTAGCTGCTATTATGTTGTCATCTATCCTATCCCATTGAAAGCATTGCAATTTCAAACGATTTAGCTGCAAACCGTATTTTTAGCCATGATATCATTTGCATAGCGGTTTTTATCACCCATCTTTTGTGCAAGTTGGTAACATAAATAATGGCCTTTCAGTATACCACTTTTTATCCGGTCAACAGGTTGCTGCCGGTTTCAGAGACTATCCAGCCATGTCATAATGTCGTCTTTTTCTTCCTGAGCGATCAGCGCTTCTATGGCGGCATTGCGGCTCATTACGGACTGCGTGTATTCGGTAAACCTTTCCTGGATTTTTCTTCGGCGCGATAGATCCATTTGCAGATATACCATCGTGGATTGGATGTCTTCGTGGCCCAGTTGGTTTTTAATGTCGGTCACTGAGCAGCCTGCGGCCAGCATGTTCACGGCGCACGAATGACGAAAGCTATGAACCGGATTGAGAACTTCGAGTCTTTTTTCTGGTAACGCCAACCGCAGGTATTTTCGGCACAGGCGGTAAATGCCATGGCGCGTCAATGCTTTGCCATGCTGACTGATGAACAGCCGCTTCGCGTAAGTCGGCATAGGCTTGCGGCGATAGTTGACGATATACGCTTTGATCATTTTTACTGTCGTGGGAGACAATTCGATTTGGCGGAAGCGATTGCCCTTGCCCAGAATGGCGAGTGTGCATTGTTCAGGATTCAAGTAATCCAGATTCAAGGCGGCAATCTCACTGGCACGGGCGCCGGACTCAAACAACAATTGCAATATGGTGTAGTCACGAAAGCCCAGCGCTGTATTCATATCGACCGCATTCAAGACCGTATCGATCTCCTCCGGGTATAAAAAGCCGATCAGCTGCCGCTGGGTGCGCTTTTGAGGGATGAAGATAATCTTATCCATCGACGCCGACCATTGCGGATACATAAAGCGGATCATTTTGGCCAGCGATTTGATGGCTGCCAGGCGATGATTGCGGGTTTTGGCGGTATTTTTACGTTCGGACTCGAGGTGGTCCAAAAAAGAGAGGATGATCTCCGGTGTAAAATGATTGAGCGACAGTGAACCGACCTTGATTTTGCAGTGGCTTGCGGCAAACGGCAAAAACAGTTTGAACGTATCCCGGTAAGCCTTGATACTATTAGGGCTCACGCCTTTTATGTGCGGCAAATACTTCTCAAAAAATTGATGGATAAACGCCGAGAGCCTCATACGACATCCAATTGGGATTTGGTAAACGCGATTAAGCCGGCAAGATCCTCGGCACCTTTAACCTTCAGGTAGGCGGCGGTGTATTGATATTTGCGGTGCCCCATGTACGCGGCCAGCACCGGCAACGCCTGCTGGGGGGAGATGCCCCGGGCTTTGATCCGGTTTAGAGTGTTAATGGCAAATGAATGCCTCAAACTGTGGGGTACCGGCGATCCGAAGGTCATGTTGCCCATAGTCCGTCTGGGCTGCTTCAGGCCGATATCTTCGACGGCGCGATGAAAGACGGTACGGACACGTTGAGCCTTAAGCGGTTGACCATTTCTGCCCGCCAACAGGTAGGGATTTTGGTCACCCGGACACGAGGACTTGCGTGCCGCCAGGTAATTGTCGAGATCAGCCAGGACGGCGTTGGGCAGCGGTATCAGACGATCTTTTCTGAACTTGGTCCGTTCAATATAAACGCTGCCCTCATCGGCGCGGTAATGATGCCGGCAAAGCCGCAACGGCTCGTTGATTCGCATACCACAGCGGGCCAACATCACTATGGCCAAATAAATCCCCAGATCAAATAAAAAATTCGTTTGGTCGCGCCTGATCGTTGCACACACGGTTTTCAGCACTCGATCGGTTTGCTCCGTTGAGAAGACAAAAGGAACAAAATAACGCTCGGCCAACGGCGGGATATCTTTGAGCGGATTGGCCGCACAGATTTGCCGCCGCACCAAAAAATCGAAGAGGCTGCGAAGATTCGACAATATCTTGTTGGCCGTATTGGGGTGTTTGCTGATGCTGGCTCTTAGCTGCAGGAAGAATGCCGGCTGCAGTTGATCCCAACTGGCCTCGTGCGCTTTAAGGTATCGATCGAAAGCAACCAGAGGCGGATTGATCCCTTTTTTGGCATAGCCCCGTTGCCGGCGATAGGCCGCATATGCTTCCAGGTTTTGGGCCATGAAGCTTTCAAAGGGTCTCATCAAAGAGCACCTGACGCATCAGCTTAGTATGCACACACAAATACCTTTTGGTGGACTCGATCTTGTCGTGCCCAAGCATTTCCTTGATTTCAAAGATTGATGCACCGGCCTCGAGCAGGTTCTGGGCATAGGTGTGGCGCATCCAATAGGCGCTGGCGTTCAAACCGGCTTGTTTCATCGCCTTACTGATAGTCACCCCGACCGTATTGGGATGCAATGGCCGATAAGGCGGGTGCCGGGTTAAGAACAATCGGCGGTATTTGGTAGTGGGCCTGGCGCCGATGATGTAGGCCGCAACGGCCTTTAGGGTATGCTCGGGGATGGGAAGCTCAAGCGGATTGTCCCCTTTACGCACGGTTAAGCGCAACAGTTGCTGACTAAAACCGATATCATCCAAACGAATCTGGCTGATCTCTTTGGGACGCAACCCCATCGAGTAGGCAAGATGCACTATCGCATAGGTCCGGATGCCGCTTGCCGAAGAAGGATTTAGACTGGCAAAGAGTTGCTGCACTTCAGCCGGACGTAAAAATTTGGGCGGTTTGGCTTGGGCGTATTCACGCCGGCCGATCACCATGGGGGCAAGGTCGTTGGCCAATACCTGGCGCTCATGGTACAAGTAACTTAAAAATCGCCGCAGATAACTGCGGTAAAGGCGGCAGGTGGCACCGGTAAAATCCTTAAAAAATTCATCCCGGAACGCATCAACATGTTCGATTTTTAATGATCGAAGTTGAATGCCGTTTCGCTGGCAATAACCATCAAAAACACAAAGCACGCTTCTGATCCGCTTTACGTTGATATCCGATATCTGGCGGCATTTTTTCTGATAGAGAAGATAATCTTCATAGATGACCGGTAAAAACGGCAATGATTTACGGACCCGTATCGGTTCAGCTATTTTTCCCTGGCCGTAGAGATACCGTGACAGTCCGGTTACGGCATGAGTCGCAGTTGATCCCCTGATTTTTTTGAAGTCTCTGAGCGTATGGCGGGTAAAGATTTCATCCCAGCGGTATCTACCGGCTTTGATAAATGATAGAAATTGGCTCAACCTGCGTTTATAGTCTCTCTGAGTACTTTGCGCATAGGCCTTGACGGCCATCCATTCAAGATAGTCTAGCTCGCTTGTTCCAAGGCAACTGACCTCTCATCCATCAGGGTCACATTCGCTTCAATGACTGCTCGACAAGCCGGGCAATAGTCGCTTGGCTCTTTGTTGGCTTGGGATGCGCTCGCTTTTTCGTCGCCGCCAAAACGGGCGTTGCAGGCAGCTCCAGCACCTGGAAAACGGTGCCGTCAAAAGCGATCAGATCTTTATCGATCAGAGCGTTTCTGGCATTGAGGTATTGGTCAAGATCCAGCTGCAGTAACCTGCAGATGGCATCGTAGCTGTAGAAAGAGAGCCCATGGCGGTCTGAGGCGATCACCAAAAACAGGTACAGAAGCAACTCCTTTTGCTGCAAGGCGGCTAAAAAGCCATCGCAGAGAAAACGGTGAGGGATAAAGCTAAAGCCACCATCGATGCGCCTGATACGATCAGAGTTGAGGATTTTCTTTTTTATCATCATGGCCGCCTTTCCGATCCGAGTTAACCGTAGCCGCGGCGGGGAAACACAGCCACAATCCGGCCACCAATACCGCAAAAATGGCACAATGACCCCATGTGTATAGGCCAGCTACGGCTCGCTTATGCGGGTTAATAGCTTCATAGCCCATGGGCGCCGGGGTGTTGAAGTCGCATCATCCATGTTTTTTGGTTTATTTTGATTTTGGCCGTGCCGACGACGGTTTTCAGCTTCCCGGTGGGCTTTTTTGCCCCTTTCGGTCTGGCGATATTTTCTTTGTGCCTTGCACGATGGTTTTGTAAGCTTTGCCGCGTGGCGGCATTCATCACAACAATATGCCTGTCCTTTCCAGCAGCTTCGGCAGATGCAAAATTGAAAATCGCACCATCGACAGTGAATGCGAAGCAATAGCAACGTCAGGCAAGCCTCCGGCCTTGCAAACAGCCGGAAGGTGCAGTAGGAAGGAAGTATTGTTTGGAGCTTCCGGATGCTTGCGGTAGCTCTTGCATAAAGCCCGAAGGTGCCTCTTCGGGCTTTTCCATCTATCTGCCTGTAAGGGTTGCAGATCCCTCGCCAAGACGCAAGCGATGCGGTCACCTCTAAAAACGGAGGGGATGTCTCGAAAATTGGTGTGAAACGATAGGTGGGCCGAATAAAAAGAATGATAAGGATTTTTGAATTCTTTTGGAATTAAACAGCGATTTTCGCGTCGGTTTAAGCGTCACATTCATATAAGATTTTGATAGCAAGGGCCTCATTTAAATCTGAGTTCAAAGCCGGCTCCATTCAGCCACGAGAGGGATTGAGGCAGCTGATGCCAGGGCGCGGAGCGCAGGATGGGGTTGTGGGCTCGGCGGGGAAAAGTGACGGTGAGCTTCTGGCTGCTCAGACTCACCTTGGCCTTGCCCTTGACGAAGAGCCGGTAGATCTTGGAGGCATCACAGTTTTCAAAGCCCCGCAACTTTCGGGCCAACAGGCTGTAGAGGGTGTCGGCGATCATGGTCATGATGACATCAAAGTGCACCTTCACCAGGATGGGGGAAGAGAGCGCATTCAAGTTGAAGAACTTGACGGCTTCGGCAATCACGTTTTCCACCCGCCAGCGCCGGGCGTAGTTGCCCACGAGCAGCTCGGTGGGAGCGGCGAAGTCATTGGAGATGATAAAGGCGGGCTTCTCGCGGCCATTGCCGCGCAGGATCACCTGCCGCAACTGGCCCTGGTATTCAGGCAGTGTGATATGCGACTCATGGACAATCGGATTGGGGTACTTGCGCTTGGCGTGCGGGATGTGGATGCGCTTCCAGGGTGAAAGCGCTTCGATGCTATCGAGCATTGCTTTACCCCGACGCCGAAGGGTAATGAACTTAACCCCCTGGCGATTGAGTTCCGAGAGATTGGCATAGCTGGTGAACTTGGAGTCAAAGACAAAGGTGGGTTGAAGTCCCCGCTGCTGCTTTTTCCAGAAGGAAAGAAATCCCAAGACCTGCTCGTTGGCCTCATCGCGCTGAATGTCTGCCGCGGTGTAGAGGATGAGCTTGGAGGAGGCATCCTGAGCAAAAAGAGTGAGCGCCCCCTTCATGGCTTTGTTCCTGGCACCGGCCCAGTGACTCTCCAAAACCGATTGCTCCCCGAAGTGGGGAATGGTGTGAAAGTCCAGATTGATCAGATCGGCGCCGTAGAGTCTGAGCCGGGCCGCCTGCCTGACGAAGCTTTGCTGCAGGCGCAGCAGGTGAACCGCATCCAGGCCGTAAGAATAGGTGGACATGGCCGTACACTTGGGCAGCACGTTGAGGCCGGCAAATAGGCCTAAACCCGGATCGAAGGTGTGTTCAGGCAGATGGGCATAGCGTTCGGTGCCGATGAGCTTCAGGGCGAGAAAGGATAAAAAGTAGCTCAATGCGGGAATGGTCTTTGTGCCGGGCAACCCGGCTTCCTGCACGACCCGGGACAGATTGAGTTGTTCGATAAAGGGGGCAAACAGCAACACCCCGGCGGCCTCCGATTCAAAGGAGCTTTTAGGCATCTCGCCCAGCGACAGCTTCTGTGCCACGGCGGGCACAGAAGCGCCTTTGACGGTTAGACCGAGTTTCAAACGGCTGCGTCGGGGCAACCTTGGGTAGCCCTCCTCGGCAAGTACCCGCTCGATCGTGCGCACCGAGACCTCCACGCCTTCTTCGGATAAAAGTGCGGTGATCTCTCCGGCCGAAAGACGATGCTCGCGCCAGTTGCAGATCTTGGCCTTTAATGCGGCATCGATCCTGCGGCGGTTGGTTTTGCCTTCGGGGACGGGTTCGGAGAAGTCGATCTTCTGGTGGGCGAACAGATGTCGGAGCAGGTGGATATAGGCCAGTGAATAGCCAAAGCGCTCGGCGACGATGCGGGCAGGCAGGCGTTCGACATAGGAGGCTCGCAGCGCCTCATAGCGACGTTGCCACTCATGAACGGGGTGAAGAAAGAAGCTCTCATCGCGCATGAGATATTTATATGATATGACGTTTATGATGTCAATAAATAAATTGTTAAAATACAGACTAAGCGGCAACGACAAGAAACGTCTTTGAAGTTGTAACCGGGCCAGATCCCTTATTTTAGGCCATTTATCCTGTTTTACGGACAGCGTACCAATGAAGGTAACAATTGAACTGTAGGGTTTTAACAAAGGCATACGCATTTCTTTACCGTCATTTAATATAAGGTCCATCAATGCAGGTATCTGCTAACTGATTGTAACCATGGGATTTTCCGTTTTCCCGGCTGCTTAATTGGTCAAATTGAGCCTCATGTGGCACCGTGCGAAAATCCCTGTTAAACGGAATTACATGGGGAATAAAACTGGCAACATAATAAAATCAGCAACATAACTGCTATCTATCCATAATCTGACCACTTCCAAAATAATATAGATAGCCAGACTATAACAACCTAAAGCAGTTAAGTACTACGTTAGATTGTAATTAGTGCACGAACGGGTATCCAGAACCATATGTAATTGTTGACAAATACGCAGAAAAGAAAAACGAAGATTTTTCGGTTTGATGCAAAATTGACTTGCATTTTTAACTCGTTGACGGGTAAGTTTTCAATAAATTATGGTAAAAACACAAAAGGCTCTGGACATACCCACTGCATTGTGCTATTCACATAATGCATGAAAGAAACTCTAAAGCCTCCACCAATTCCCGAACAAGACAAGTCTGCGCTTGTTGAACAGCTCCTGGCACTGATCGAACGTCAAAGCGTCATTATCCAACAGTTAAAAGACGAAATTGCCCGACTTAAAAATCAACCGCCAAGGCCCGATATCAAGCCCAGCAGTTTGGGAAAAAAGAAAAAGCGCTTAAAAGGATCTTTGCGTAAGAAGCGTGCCGGTTCCGAGAAACGATCCAAGACCGCCTATCTGGAGATTCACAAGACAAAACCCATTGAGCCAGAAAATATACCGGTAGGATCTGAATTCAGATCCTACAAGGATTTTGTGGTTCAAGACATCGTCATCAAGCCCTTAAATACGCGCTTTCGTCTCAAGGTTTATCAAACGCCTGATGGCGGTTATGTTACCGGCAAACTACCGTCATATTTAAACGGAAAGCATTTTGGCCCGACGCTGATCAGATTTATCCTCTATCAGTATTACCACTGTCACGTTACCCAGCCGGTATTGCTGGAGCAGCTTAACGAATTTGGCATCGATATGTCCACCGGGCAGCTCAACAATCTTTTAATTGAAGAAAAAGAGCGTTTTCACCAGGAAAAAGATCGCATTTTATCCGTCGGCCTTGAGGTGTCCGGTTATATCAATGTGGACGATACCGGTGCCAGGCATAAAGGCAAAAACGGCTACTGCACCCATATTGGCAATGAATCATTTTCCTGGTTTGAAAGCACCACAAGCAAGAGTCGCATCAATTTTTTAAAACTTATGCGCGCCGGGCATTCGGATTGTGCCATTAATATGGATGCCGTTTGCTATATGCAGTCCAATAAACTGCCCCAAGAAGCACTTAACACCATCAACAGCAACCTGGGAATGATATTTGCCAATGACTCCCAGTGGAATGAGTTCTTAGCCGAAAACGGCATTGTCAACGACCGGCACGTGCAAATCGCCACAGAAGGGGCACTGATCGGCAGCATCATCGAACATGGCATATCAAAACAGCTGGTCATCGTAAGCGATGATGCCGGTCAGTTTAACGTGATGTTGCATGCGCTGTGTTGGATTCATGCCAATCGGGCCATCGATAAAATAATTCCCTTTACCGAACAGGCCCAAAAAGACCTGGAAACAGTAAAAGATCAGGTATGGCAGCTGTATGAGGGGTTAAAAGCATATAAACAAAACCCCAAGTCGAAAGATAAAAAGCGTCTGGATGACATGTTTGACGACATATTTATGCAAACAACCTCAAGTGCTGTGTTGAATTTAGTCCTCAAACGAATTTATAACAACAAATCCGAATTGCTGCTGGTTTTGGAACGTCCGGATATCCCGTTGCACAACAATGGCGCTGAGAACGCTATTCGAGAGTATGTCAAAAGACGCAAAATCAGCGGAGGAACCCGCAGCGATACGGGCCGCACGTGCCGCGACACTTTTACAAGTCTGAAGAAAACGTGCCGCAAATTGGGTGTATCGTTTTGGCAATATCTCAAAGATAGAATTGAGAAAACCGGTTTTATTCCGGATCTGTCTGAGTTGATTCGAGAACATGCATTAAAACCCGGATGACACTATTTTGCTTCTTTTTTTGCTATCAATTCTCACCAAACGCCAACTGGGTGACTGCAAGTTACTTTTGTGACGCTATTTGCTACCACCACTGATTGAGCTGTTACCCGTCAACGAGTAAATAATGCAAGTCAATTTTGCATCAAACCGAAAAATCTTCGTTTTTCTTTTATGCGTATTTGTCAACAATTACAAAATGTTCTGGATACCCGTTCGAGCACTAATTCGTTCCTTTGCCTCCTCAAAATAATCAACGAAATAAATGTAATGGATTATTTCTCCATTGTAACTCTTCGTCCTGGTCGGACCGACTAACGGCGCTAATCAGCCGCGCGGTTTTTTTGCGTCGGCTGATTAGCTTGTTATGGGGCAACAATGTGTCACACTGTAAACAGACAGTATGGCCGAGAGAGAACAGTAAGCTATTGTTAATTCATGGCATAGAGTACAGCCCCTATTTGATCAACTCGACCTCACCGGGTCGCCAGCTCTTGTCAAACCATGGCTCCAATGGTCCATAAAGGCGAAGAAGGGGAAACCAGGATTTGTTGGGCACGGTCTCTATCCAGTTATCTTCTTTGCCTTTGGGTGCTTTAGGTCCGAAATAAAGATCAACGGAACCATCGGCATTGGCGACCATCTTGTCGGCCACACTGTTTTTGCTTGGGAACGGGTTGGATGTTTGCAGCTCAGATCGTGTTTGCGGATCATAAACCACAACAGACCAGAAATCTTTGGCCGGCACGTTAGGGGGGATGTGTAACTTGTACGTTTTGGAGCCATCAAAAGCATTACCGTTACTGTCCTGGGTTATCATGGCATATTGCGAGCCCAGACCTACCATTTTAAGCACCATGGCAGGAGTATTCACGGTCGCAACATAGTAGAACAAGGTGCGTGCATCCAGATAGCGTCCACCCGCCCCGTCATCTTTCAACCATTCATGGCTGCCACCGATAAAGCATTCTTTCCAGTAACTGTTCTCATAGAGATATGCCTCTTTCTGAGGGGTACGGAAAGCCAAAGATCGTGCAGTGGCATTAGCGACCGCCACCGCATCGGTCAAGATCTTTTTGAGCTCAGGACTCGGCTTGAATTCTTTACCCTTTTGCAGGCCGATACTGGCGAACAGCCCGCGCAGCTCAGGATCGATAAAATCAATGGGCTCTTTCTGCAGTACATCGTCAATCTCTTCATAAAAGGTGTAGTCATTAGCGTGGATGGTATTATATGAGATATCCGAGCTCGAGGTAATGACCATCTTGGGCGGGTTGTCTTTTTGGGACAGCGGATAGACATGCACCTGCTCAGAGAACATTTTGGCTGCCGCATCAGGTTTGCCGTCTACCAGAAAACCTCGGAGAACAAAGAGATTGATGTAGCTTGGCGATCTGGCAATAAAGTACCCTTCAGGCTCCTCGCCCTCATAACCCGGAGGCAGGATCAGATATTTGCCGCCTTTGCCTCGATCCGGTCCCGGTGCACCCATATCGACAACGAAGCGGAAAAAGGCATCATTGACTGTTCCCGGACCGGTTCCCGGGGGAACTTCAATAACCATCGGACCGTCTTTTTCCAGATCGAAAAAACTGAAGGCATACACCGTATCCGTGTTGGCAGTAAGAAATAACGGCTTTGAGTCCATCAATTTATCGGTCACCAACATTTGGTTGGCTTCGGTGACCCCGAGACTTTTATATCCCTCCACCAGCGCATGAATGGATGCCATGGGTATGCCGTTGAGAAACACCTCCACACCGCGAAGGAAATTAAGGTGATCAAGCGTCAGTTGTGCAGTTTCCTGGGTAGGAACACCGTCAAAGAATTCAAGCGTTCCAATGCGAGTCTCTACCTTGTCTGGCGTCATTATGGCGTCAGGAATCGGCGTGTTATAGCCTTCTGGAATTTTTTCTGCACCAACAATGCTTGACATGAATAGAGTGGCAATGGAGATAATAAGAACCCCTTTACATATTCTTTTCAGATCATTCATAACGTAAATCTCCTATATTACTGTTGGTTTTGCTTTATCATTTAGTTCACCAGTTCTAAATCACCCGGCTTCCAGGTTTTGTCGAACCACGGTTCCAGGGGGCCATAGAGTCGTAATATGACAAGGTAACTTTTGCCGGGAATCGTTTGAATCCAATTGCCCTCATGTCCTTCTGGTGCTTTCGGCCCGAACCAAACGGTATAAGAGTCATCATCGTTGGGTTTGATGGTTGGGCTGTTGCTGTCGAGACCGGCTGACTTTTGATCGGTCTCCAGCATGGAGCGATGTTGACCCGAATACACCATGAATGACCAAAAGTTATTGACCGGAATCGGCGCGGGCAGCTTCACCTTATACGTTTTGCCGCCGTCGAGGTACTGACCTTTAGCGTCATGGGGAGTAGCTGCATAGGCCGATCCTGTTCCTACTTTCGGCGTGGCCATGGCAGGTGTAATACCGGTAGCTACATAGTGAAACATGATACGATCATCGAGAACCAGCTCACCGTTGTTCATAAAGTCATGGCCACCGGTAAAGGAGCTATACCACTGGCGGTCCGGATAGAAATAGACAGCCTTACTGCGCGGACTAAAAGTTAGGGATCGTGCCGTAGCGTTGCCGATTGCTGCCGCATCCTTCAGGATTTTCTTCATGCGTGCATCCGGTGCAAATGGTTGCCCTTTCTTGATGCCGATAGAGGCAAAAAGCCCGACAAGTTCCGGATTAAATGCATCTGCAGGCTCATATTGAATCACCGCGTTAAGCTCGTCATAAAAATGCTCGTCATTCGCATGAATGGTATTGAATTTCTTTCCGGAGAGGTTGTAGACTTTTTGCTTAGGAGGATTGCTTGCTTTCGCGAGTGGATAGCAGCGAAAGCCTTCTTTTAGCACTTTTGTAGACCCCTTCAAGTCGCCGTCTTTCACAAAAACGCGCATGAGTAGCCAGTTACGGTAGGTCGTTGATTTTGCGACAAAGTAGCCTTCGGGGATTTCCCCATCATAGTCCGGGCCGATAAACAGGTATTTTCCGCCTTTTCCTTGATCGGGGCCGGTCAGGCCAACGTCAGTAACGAAAAGGAAAAAGGCGTCGTCAACAGTGCCCAGGACAGGCCCGGGGATCTCTACCACAACGGGCCCATTCTTCAAATCAATCTCTGCCAGGGCATACGGCGTCGTTGATTGGGCCGTTAATAACAGGCCCCGGGCATCCAGTAAGTCTTCGGTAATTCCCAGATCGCCTGGTTCTAAGCCCGCTTGTTTGAGCCCCTCCAGCAGGGCATATAAGGAGACTGCCGGCATGCCGTTAAGAAACGCATCTACTCCTCGTGACAGGTCGAGAAAATCATAGGTTTTTTTGACCGTAGCTTCACTGGGCATACCATCGAAAAATTCGAGGTCCCCGAGAAGATTAGTCTCCACCTTGTCCGGGGTAAGCAGGAATTCCGGAACATCAGCAGAATATTTCGGCTTTTGAGCGTCTTTTGCCCATGCTGAAAAAGCAAGTAGCAGGGTTATCGATGTACACGCCACTATATAAAATATTTTCTTGCCACTCATCAAATCACTCCTTTTTAGAAAAAATGTAAAATTGATTTTTTCACCCTTATTTCCTCGTGGGGCATTCGCTATTGTCCGCCTTTGGGCAGCAGCACCTGTATCTGAAACCGCAGGGTCCAGTCCGGGCCGAGATCGTCCGGCTTCTCGACGTTATAGAATCCCTGCACCTGCATGTTCACCGGCAGCTTGCCGATGCTGAACAACCTCCCTCGGCCTATCCCCACCATGGTTCTGGTTGAACGAGGGTTTATAGCGGCTGTTAAAATTTCGGGCCGGAAGGAGCTTGTCGAACAGCTCATTTCACCGTGTACCCCCGGCCTTCCAAACAGACCATTTTGGCCTTGTTATATTCCTGCAGCCTGGCATTATGACTGGCCTGGGTCTGCTGATTCGCTGCTTGTTTCTGCTGATTGCGCCCCGCCTGCCGGGCACCGCCGGCCAGCGCACCGGCGCCGGCGCCGATGGCCGCCCCTTTCCCGGCGTTACCGGCGATTGCCCCGACGCCCACCCCCACCAGGGCGCCTCCGGCCGCCCCGCGAAGCGCGCCCCCACGCTGCGGCGCAGACTGGGGCGGCGGCGCCTGTTCCTTTGTGGGATCGAAGCCGGTCTGACCCACGGCCCAGTCGTGGCACTCGTACTCGTCCTGTTTCTGCTGATCGGGGCTCTGACCCTTGGCTGGATAGATGATGGGATCTTGGGCCAGGGCAAGCCCGGTGAAAAAGAAACATATGAGCATTGAAATGTAACTTGACGCTATTCTTCTCATGGCTGCCTTCCTCCTTATACGTGAGTAATTCTTCACGCCATATTTTTATTGATAAATATCAACATCTCAGAACCTTTTAAAACCGCCATGAAAGCCCTAAAACAAGACCATCCTGGGCGACATCGTAAAGAAAGCCGGCATTTTCGTAGTCCACGTCCAAATAGCGGTAGCCTACTGTGGTTGCAATATGTTGGGTCCACAGGTAGCCGAGATTAGCCCAGACGTCCCACATGAATTTGGATCCAACATTGAAACCCCCGATGACCAGTCCGCCACTGACGAAAAACTTCGAATCCCCCAGAAACGACAGGCCCTTTAAACCGACGATGGGATCGATCCAGTCTTCTCTGTTGGAGATCTTCCGGTCCGGCAGCAATGCGGCAGTCAAGGCCAGCTCCGAATCAACGTTCCAATAGCGAATACCGCCAACCGCATCCACAAATGCTCGCTGCTTTTCAACCAAGCGGTATAACCCGGCCGCCGATACCATCCAGGACTTTGTTCTGGAGTCGGCGGAAGACCAAAATATACCCTTTGGAAGGGCGTTTTCATCCTCGATATCCGTATAGGCGATATCCAACAGTCCCCCCCAACGCCCCTTGTGGGCTTCACCAACGAGAAATAGCGCAAAATTGATGTTCCCGAGGATATCGTCATAAAAGTCGACGTCGATGTCGGTCGGCGGAAGGCCGGGTAAGGTGGCGACAGTTCCGGTCTGGCCGGCCAGCCATCCGTAGAAAGTCAGTTGAAATTCCCATTCCTGGCCGCCGTTCAATTCGGCGTGGGCTGAAAAACAAACGATCAGCAACCAACATATGCCGCAAATGAAAACCCTCGCGAACCTGTTGACCGAATTTTTCATGCCCCTCCTTTACATGTGCGAATGGACCTTCCCGCAGCTACCATCTTGAAACCCGTTTTGAAAGCAAAGCACAGGAAGGTGCCTTTACGTTGATTCATTCACGTTTTGCAAAATTTCCTCTTCCAGCTCCCGCAGAAGGGCTTTGTATTCCCGCATTCGCGCCGGTGCATCTTCGTCCAAAGATTGATTCCAATATCGCAGCGCCTCGGCACATTGGCGGTAATCCTCGCATAGAGTCTGGAAGGATTCGCTTTTTTTGAAAAGCGCTTTGACCGTTTCCTTTCGATCTGGAAATCGCTCAAAAAGAATGAAAAGGCTTGGCTGGATGACGGTCATGTCTAACCCTTTCCTAACAAAGAAGCTGCAATGAACTTATTCGGAAAACAGCTGTCTGAATAAATCCGCTCAGCAGAAAAGCAATCAGCAGTTCCGATCGGCTTGCTGAGAATGAAAGTCCAGCAAGAGATTGCTTTAGATGATCTGTTTGTGTAATAAAATCCAAATAGTTTGTGAACCTAATTTAGGATATATTATCCTAAATACTCCTCTCATCTGGTTGGAATTTATAGACATACGCTAATTCAAACATACGGGGTCTTAAAGATGACCGCGGAAAATGAATCAACTGAAAACGGCCATGCGAATTCGGATTCGCCGATGCCTGCCGATCGGATTCAGAGGCAGCTTCGAGCGGATTCTGGCCAGTCCGGCATTCAGGGCCACCGATGCCCAGAAGGCTTTTCTGGAGTTTGTGGTGAAAAAGATGCTGGCCGGAGAATCCGAGGAAATAAAAGGCTACACCGTCGCCACCCGGGTATTCGGCCGGCGGGAGGACTTCGACCAGGCGACCGATCCGATTGTCAGCATCCAGGCCAACAAGCTGCGCCGGGCATTGGAACACTACTACCTGACGGCGGGTAAACAAGGACCCCGTTCGCATCGAGATTCCCAAGGGCAGCTACGTACCCAATTTCATCGAACAAATCGGCGACCCTTTCCCTTCGGCGCAGCGGGGAGGCGAACATGACATTACCCGCTTCGAGGGCGCATGGCCTGCAGTTGTCATTCGGCCGTTTCAGAATCTCACGGGAGACCCGGACCTGGATTATATGGCCATTGGGCTGGCCACCGAATTGGCCACGGAGATCACCCGCTTTCAGGACATCCGGGTACTCATCCACGGACCGGAAGACCGCGGGCGACGAGAGGCGGACATCGGGGCCCGTTTCGCCATTGACGGCAGCATTCGCAAAGACTCAGCCGGAATCAAAGTCGCCATCCAATTGATCGATCTGGCAACCCGACACGCAGGTCTGGGCGGATATCCATGAATCCGAATTCAAGGCCGACACGGATCATTGCATTTCAGGAAGACGGTGGCCCGGGTGATCGCGGCGAAAATCTGCGGCGAACTTCGGAGTTATCAATAGGGCCATGTCCATCGAGTCGAAAAACATTCCGCCGTCCGATCTGAAAACCTATGAAGCTATTTTGCGCTATTACGCATTCAGTGCCAATTTTTCAGAAGAGACTTTCTTTAAAGCCTTTGAGGCACTTAAACTGGCCGTCGCCAAAGAGCCTGAAAAAGGAATCGTCTGGTCCATGCTGGCACGACTGTACGCTACGAACTATGCCCTCGAATTGTTCGATGTGAAACACGCCGCTGGACGAGGCCGTGGCTTCGCCGCAAAAAGGGGTCAGGCTCGATCCGGCCAACCAGCGGGTTCGATCGATCATGGCTATACCATGCTCCTGAAAAATGACTTGTCAGCATGGATTGGCGGAGGCCGAACGGGCCATCTCTTTGAACCCGAACTCCCTGATCATGATGGCCGCATCTGGGATACCTTCTGACCTTACTGGGAGATTGGGAGCGCGGCCCCGAGCTGATTCGAAGGGCAATCGAGTTCAACCCTTACTACGATGTCATTGTTCACTATGCCCTGTGGGTAGACTGGATCCGACGGGGAGACGAGGAAAAGGCCTACGCGGAAACTCTGCACTTCAGAACGCCGCTTTTATTCTGGGACCCGTTGATGAAGGCGGCTACCCTGGGACTGCTGGGAAGGATCGACGAAGGCAAGGAGGCCATCGAAGATTTACTCAAACTCAAACCCGATTTTACGAATCGCGGCCGGGTGCTGATCAAGCACTACATCAAATTCGATGATATTCTCGACCGCATGCTTGAAGGCCTCAGCAAGGTCGGGCTAAACATCAAATAGGGATCAAGAAATGCGCAAAAATTCAGTCTTCGGCCTAATTTTATATAATCCGCAGCTCAATAAATCAACTCTTACTCGTCTGAGTCCAATATTCTTGCCAGCTATTACATTCTCAGTTTAATGCGACATTCTGTATCAATTATTGTTTTTGCTGTAAAAATCATACGGGAATACCCAAACACTCCAAAGTAAAAAATTGTATATATCTTGGCCAGTGCATAGGCGCAACAATCCCCAATATTCAGACCTGCCGTGGTGGGCTTTCTGAATCTTCCTCAGGCAATAAAAGCCAGTTCCACTTGATCTCCGTTTAAGAGAATGCTCCCAGTCGATTTCCGGGTGGCATTCTCGAAACCAACCCGGGCACCGGGCGCAATCAAACGGCTTTTAGTTCCGGCAGGAATTGTGACTGGTCGCAGCTGTCAGCCGATGGCGGTACTTGACAAAGGCGGTTAAATGAGGTCAAATTTCATATTTCTGATTCTGAAACCAGGGGTGAAACCGGTGCCGGTTGGTCTCTCCTTCGGTGCCACCGCTGACCCTTTTAAACCCGCGCGCATTCTTTCGGCCATTATGACAAACGACACTGGTTCGCCTGGTCCGCCATCCGATAAACTGCTGAAGCTTGCCGGTCATTTGGGAATCGATCCGGAGGATGCGGAAACGTTCGCCACCGACATCATTCCGTTCCTGAACCGGCGGTTCGCGCTGCTCACCCACGCCGCGACCCCCAACGAACCAGTCGAAAATCGAATTCAAACGATCCTTCAGGAGGAGCTGCCGAGAGTGCTGTCGAACTACGCCCTCGATGACCTGAAAGCAAACAAGAGCGTCATGCTTTTTCTCGTCAAGCTCTTGGCTCCGGAATTGACCGACCTGCGGGTCAAACAGCTCGTCGACCGTCAGGCCGGCCAGGCCGATCAGTCACTGGCCGATCAATTGTCCGATCACCTGGGAATTCGGACCGAACAGGTCCAGCATTTCAAAGATAAAGTGATTCCAAAACTGAAGCAATATACCAAGGCCATGTATCGCAAAAAAGTGCAGAGCCGGGAACCTATCGAAGATTCAAAGGCATTCAATCAGTTTATCATCGATAATGTCTTCATCGACGAATTCGAGAACCACCCTTACATCCGGTCGGTTACGGACAAGAACAACAAGGCCATTTTGCTGCCGGAGGCCAAGTCGGTCGCCATGCAGCTCATTTCGGCCTGGATGAACGAGGTCATCGCCGAGGAAAACCGGAAGTGAAACCGGCGCACCCGTTTGACGTTGTTAATGAATCTCCCTGCAGCAAGTTGCAGGGTATCAAAGCTGTTTGATTTTATCCCCTCACCCTAACCCTCTCCCCAGGGAGAGGGAACCTGTGGTAACCCTGTAGCGCGCTAAAGGGAATTATCAAGTTAAATCTTATGCCGTTTACCGTCTCGCTTCTGTTTTTTCAAACCAGTCGATCAGCCGGCGGGAAATGCTCCATCGGCCGGGAACCGGCGGCAGCGCGTCGGCGGAAAACCAGTCGGCGGCTGCGATTTCCGATGGATTCAAGCGGATGTCACCTCCGGCATATCGAGCGGTGAAGGCCACCATCAATGCGTTTGGAAACGGCCACGGCTGGCTGCCGAAGTAACGGATATCCTTAACCCGCAGACCGACTTCCTCGCGTATTTCCCTGCTGACACATTCCTCCAGAGTTTCCCCCGGTTCGACGAATCCGGCCAGGACGCTGTAAAAACTAGCCCCTCTCCGCGTTGAACGGGCCAGCAGAATGCGGCCGGCATTAAGGACCGCGACGATAATCGCCGGCGAAACCCTGGGGTAGTTGATGAGGCCGCAGGCCGGGCAAATCTTGGCGCGTTCATTCTCGGCGTCCCGGGTAACATGCCCGCAGAGGCCGCAAAACTGATGGGTCCGCGCCCAGTGAATCATCTGGTTGGCCCTTCCGGCAACAGCCGCCAACTCGTCGTCGACCGCACCCAACAATTGCCTCACCGGCTGCAATTCGGCAGCTGAAGAGACCCCTGCTTCGGATGACAGCTCGGCAGTGAAGCAATCGATGTCGTTCAGACATCCGAGATACTGACGGTGCATCAAGCCCGCTTCGACGAAGGACACATCGGTAAAAAAAGGACGGACGGACGCATCCGCACCACGGCGGACCAGGATCCGTTCGCCGCGGAACAAAAACCACCTCTGCGACCGGATCGAATCGGACGCTGGGTGCAGTGCGGGGGTGAAGGTCATGACTGGCTATCTGCTGGATTGGCGGTCGGGTTCGACGCACCATTTAGTTTACCACGGAAATGGAATTTGGCTCGTCCAGATGTTGCGTACATATTTTTCCAACACCGCATGATCAATTGCGCCGCCGGATGTTGTGCTTCGGTTTCATACGGCGCAGAACGCGGCGTCAAGTGGGTCTAAACCCATCGCAGATCCGGTTTTGATAATAGGGTCGGGGCCGGTTAAAATTCGCAAATCCCGATATAATTTTCCGGTGTGATCCCCAGGAGTTCTGATTTGACCTCATCGGCAACATCCAAGCTCTGGATAAATTCGGTGATCGCACCTTGATCGATACGGGTGTGGGTGCGGGTCAGGTCCTTCAAGGCTTCATATGGTTCGGGATACCCCTCGCGCCGCAGCACCGTCTGAATGGCTTCGGCCACTACGGCCCAATTGTTGCGCAGGTCCCGGCGGATCACTTCTTCGTTGAGAATGAGCTTATCCAGACCCCGCAGCAGCGATTTCAGCGCGATCAGCGTGTGGGCCAACGGCACGCCGATGTTGCGTGTCACGGTGGAATCGGTGAGATCGCGCTGCAGCCGCGAAACCGGCAGCTTGGCGGACAGGTGGGCAAACAGGGTGTTGGCGACCCCCAGGTTGCCTTCGGCGTTTTCAAAATCGATTGGATTGACTTTGTGCGGCATGGCGGAAGAGCCGATCTCACCGGCCTTGATCTGCTGTTTGAAATAATCGCGCGAAATATAAGACCAAACATCCTGCGCCAGATCGATCAAAATGGTGTTGATCCGTTTCAGGTTGTCGCAGAAGGCCGCCAGGTTGTCGTAGTGTTCGATCTGGGTCGTATTGCGGGACCGCACCAAACCCAGCTGTTCGCTCAAAAATCGTTCGGCAAAGGCAAACCAGTCGACTTCCGGATAGGCCACGGCGTGGGCATTGAAATTGCCCGTCGCCCCTCCAAACTTGGCGGTAAACGGCACCGCATCGAGGAGTGCCAGCTGGCGGTTCAACCGCTCCACAAACACGTAGATCTCTTTGCCGGTGCGCGTGGGAGATGCCGGCTGACCGTGGGTGCGTGCCAGCATCGGAACGTCTTTCCAGCGCCGGGCCTTTTCAGTTAAAGCGTCGATCACCTCGATGAGGACCGGTTTGACGACCTCCAGCCAGCCCTTTTTCAGCCCGTACGGTAAGGCGGTATTGTTGATATCTTGAGAGGTCAGCCCGAAATGGATAAACTCCTTGAATGGCGCAAGCTGGAGCTGATCGAATTTTCCCTTCAGAAAATACTCGACCGCCTTGACGTCGTGGTTGGTCGTTTTTTCGATATCCTTGACCCGCCGCGCATCCGACAGGGAAAAGTCAGTATAAATTTGGCGCAGCACCGTCGCCTGAGTGCCGTTGAACGCCGTCAACTGCGGCAGAGGCAATTCACACAGGGCTATAAAATACTCCACCTCAACCATGAGGCGATATTTGATCAGCGCCGCTTCCGAAAAAAAGGCGCTCAACTTTTCGGTGCTTTTGCGGTAGCGTCCGTCAACCGGTGAGATCGCGGTAAGGGGCGTGAGCGTCGATTCCATTAAATTGCCTCTCCGTCGTTCCTGGGGGCGTGGCAAGAAACCAGAATGCCGGATTTCGCCTGATTCGTACTAAAGGCCAAAAAACAAAACGCAGGGTTCATCGCTGAACCACTGCGCTCTGTTGAACCGAGTTCAAAACCTGGAAAAAAAACAAAACCAAATTTTATCAGACTATTTTGTCGATTCCGATGTCGAGCCGCGTTTCCGGGAGGCGTATCCGTCAGCATACCATCCGCCGCCTTTGAGCTCAAAAGAACACGCCGAAATTATTTTCTTGGCCTTTTTACCGCACTTTGGACAGATAATGGAACGGGTGTCCATCTTCGTCAGTTCCTCTGTTACCTCACCGCATCTGCATTCAAATTCATATACGGGCATGGTTCGCCACCTCCTTGATCACTGGCAAAAAAATTGCACCTTTAATATATTAAACAGAATAATTTTAGCCATAATTTCTGAAAAGTCAAGATGAAATGGGCGCAACAAACCTTGTGAAACCGTTGAAAATCGTCCCGGCGCATGCAGCGCTTTCATCGTATTGCTTTCTTTAGCTTAAAGAGAGTGACGAAACGGTAATGTCGCGGTCAGGTTACGGTAATCTTCAGGTGCACCTTTCCTCCCCGGAATATCGTCACGTACCACTGTCAATGGGGTTGCCAGAACAAAATTGCGCTATATATTAAAATGTTTTAGTGATAAACGCACGTGGTCTTTGGGGCCGTCACGGTGTATGAAAATGATGCGCTGGGGCCCGGATGGGCGGTTACGAAAAGTGGCTGACTGTCTGAGTCGCTTACGGGGTCTCAGACCGGACCCTATGCTGATTTCGCTTGTAAGGTAATATATTCAAGCTGCATCAAAACTCATTATTTGAAGACGGGACTGGTATTAGCTTAGAGCCCGTTGGCGGCGAGTTTCAGCCGTCTTTCGAAATCGTTCATCCGGGCGGAGGCGCCCACCTTAAATTCATATTAAATTATAAAAATGTCACACAAACACCCCTTTCGGCTGCAGGATCGAGTTTTAACTGCCGGACACGTCGGCAGGGAGTATTAAACCAGGGAGGAAAAGTATGAGTTGGTCAAGAATCAGGACGACAAGTGCCGGCGTCTTCGTTTTTCTCGTCATGTTCGTTTTTCAGGCAGGGATCCTTGCACCCGAGGTTGCAGCCGCAGATGCCCCGCGTATGGTACCCGAAAACTTCAGCCATTTAGCCGAAGTTGCCAAACCGGCCGTGGTCAACATCAGAACCGAGAAAACAGTCCAGGGGGGCGGTAAGGTTTTTAGGCACTTTTTCGGCAACCCCTTCGGTGGCCGCGAACGCGATCCGTTCAAGGATTTTTTCGGGCCTTTCGAGGAAGGCCCCTCGAAGGAGTTCAAGCAGCGCAGTCTCGGATCTGGTTTCATTATCGACAAGGAGGGCTTCATCGTGACCAACAATCATGTCGTCGAGGGAGCCGATCAAATCAAGGTTCGGTTGGCAAATGATAAAGAGTACGAGGCCACTGTCGTGGGTCGCGACCCGAAAACCGATCTGGCCCTGATAAAAATCGAGGGCGCCAAAGACCTGGTTCCCCTGCCGGTTGGCGATTCCGACACCCAGGCAGTCGGAACCTGGGTTGTGGCGATCGGCAGCCCTTTCGGACTGGAGCAGACGGTCACGGCCGGTATCGTCAGTGCCAAGGGGCGCATCATCGGCTCCGGTCCTTATGACGATTTCATTCAGACCGATGCTTCCATCAACCCGGGCAACAGCGGCGGCCCGCTGGTCAACATGAACGGCGAGGTCATCGGCATCAACACGGCTATCGTTGCCAGCGGCCAGGGCATCGGATTTGCCATCCCGATCAACATGGCCAAGGACATCATCGCCCAGCTGAAGAGCAAAGGCGAGGTGACCCGCGGCTGGATGGGCGTCGGCATCCAGGACCTGACGCCCGAACTTGCCGAATACTACAAAGTCAAAGGTGAAACCGGCGTGCTGGTTACCCAGATTTTTGAGGGCGACCCGGCGGATAAGGCCGGAATCAAGGCCAATGACATTATAACGGCCGTCAACGGTGAACCGGTCACCAGCAGCCGGGAGCTTTCGCGCCGGATTGCCGCTTTAGGAGTGGGGCAGAAGGCCGAAATCACCATCATGCGTGACGGCCGGGAGAAAACGGTCACGGTCGAAACCGCCAAACGTCAGGACGAGCAGACACTGGCCAGCAAGGAGACGGAAAACGACGACAAGCTGGGGTTGAGCTTGCAGTCCTTGGAACCGGAAATGGCCGCGCGGCTCGGGTATGACGAGGCCGAGAAGGGCGTTCTGGTGACCGGTGTGGAAGGCGGCAGCAAAGCCGATAAGGCCGGCGTTCAGCAAGGCGACCTGGTCAAGGAAATCAACCGCAAGCCGGTTACCGGGATGGATGATTTCCGCAAGCAGTTGAACAAGGTCAAAAAAGGTGACCCGATCATGCTGTTGCTGAAGCGGGGCCAATCCGGTTTCATCGTCGCCAAAATGACCCGCTGAGCAAGGAACGCGGGTCCAACCGCTACTAAGATATAAAAATAAATTTCCCTGTTGCGTTGCAGCAGGGAAATTTATTTTTGAGCGAACCTTAGAAATCGTGGCTTGCCAAACGCTCCCTGAGTCGCGTGTAGCGTCGTTGTGGCTCGGCATTGCCGACGGCGATCGCGAGGGCCTTGCGGGTGCCGACCATTACCACCAGGCGGCGCCCGCGGGTGACCGCCGTGTACATCAAGTTGCGCTGCAGCAACAGGAAGTGCTGTGTCGTCACTGGGATGATAACCGCCGGGTATTCGGATCCCTGGGATTTGTGGACCGAAATTGCATAGGCCAGAATGATTTCGTCGAGTTCCGAAAAACCGTAGGTCACGGCCTGGTCTTCGAACCGGATGACGACCTCTTGTCCGTTCGGATCGATGCGGCTGACCCGCCCGATATCTCCGTTGAAGACATCCTTGTCGTAATTGTTTTTGATCTGCATGACCTTATCGAGTAGCCGCAGCTCACGATCTCCCCGTCTGATCAGATCCCGGTCGGGGTTGAGCGTCTCCTGCAGACGCAGGTTCAGGTTTTCGGCCCCGATCACACCCCGATGCATGGGTGTGAGCACCTGGATGTCGTCGAAGGGATCAAGGCCAAAGCGGCGCGGAATCCTCTCCTTTGCCAGTTCCAGAATGATATCTAAAATCTTTTCGGGATCTTCCTGTTGAATGAAATAAAAATCCGACAGCGCCGGGACGACCGAGGAGGCTTGGGCCCACTCCGGCATCAGGCCGCTGTTGATCCGGTGGGCATTAACCACAATGCGGCTGTGCCGGGCCTGGCGGAAGATCTCATTCAGCTCCACGACCGCGGTGATCCCCGAATCGATGATATCTTTGAGAACGTTTCCGGCACCCACCGACGGCAGCTGATTGACGTCGCCGACCAGAACGAATGTGGCGCCATCCGGAACGGCTTTGAGCAGATGATACATCAGCACGGTGTCGATCATCGAGGCCTCGTCGATGACCAGCAGATCACACCGCAGGGGGTTGTTTTCGTCTCTCTGAAATCCGCCTTCGGCCAGGCTGTACTCCAGCAGCCGGTGAACGGTACGGGCCGCATGTCCACAGGCCTCGCTCATGCGCTTGGCCGCCCGCCCGGTGGGCGCCGCCATCAGAACCCTGACACCCATCCGCGTGAAAATCTGTAGAACAGCGTTGATGATGGTGGTCTTGCCGGTTCCCGGACCGCCCGTGATCACCAGCACCTTTTCCGTCAGTGCGGCCCTGACGGCACTGACCTGTTTTTCGGCCAGCCCGATAGCCAGCCGCTTCTGCACCCATGTTAAAGCATCTTCGACCCGGACTGGGCGCAGGCTCTTGGGTGCCGTCCGGATAAATTTCAGGCGCTCGGCAAGACCGGTCTCGCATACAAAGAAATGTGTCAGATAGACCGCCGACTCTTTCAGCCCGGCGCTCCCTTTGTTTTTTCCGATACCCTCGATGACGATGCACCGTTCGGTGGTCAACTTGTCGAGCGCCTTGTGAACGGTCTCACGGTCGATGTTCAGTACCTTACGGCACTCGGCCACGAGGTGTTCCCGGGGAGCGTAAACGTGGCCCTCGCCGGACAATAGATCGAGCACATAGAGGATCCCGGCCGCCACCCGGAGCTCGGAATCCGGTGGGAAACCGAGCTGCTGCGCAATGCGATCGGCTGTTTTGAAACCGATGCCGAAGATGTCGGACGCCAGTCGGTAGGGATTCTGCTTGACCACGGCGATCGACCGGTTGCCGTAGCGCTTGAAAATTTTGGTCGCGTAGCCCGAACTCACACCGTGAGACTGCAGAAAGATCATGACATCCCGGATTTCCTTCTGGTCGTCCCAGGCCGCTTTGATCATGGCGATGCGCTTTTTGCCGATCCCCTCGACTTCGGCCAGGCGCTCGGTGGCCCCTTCGATGATTTCCAGGGTGTTTCGGCCGAATTTTTTAACGATCCTCCGGGCCATTACCGGTCCGAGTCCTTTGATCATACCGGATCCAAGGTAAATTCGAATACCGTCGGCGGTGACGGGAATGCTGCTTTGATACTGTTCGACCCGAAACTGTTCGCCGTACTTGGGATGGCGCACCCATTCGCCGGTCATTCGGAGAACTTCACCGGGAGTCGGGGCCAAGAGACCACCGACAACGGTGATCGGGTCCGGCCGCCCCTCGACCTTTACCCGGGCGATCGTGTAGCCGGTTTCTTCGCTGGTGTAGGTGATGTGCTCTATTTGACCGACGAGATCAACTGGCATGGCTGGGATGTCGGCAGTAATCCCCGACGGCAATAAACCGCGCAAGGTTATAGCCAGTCGGGAACCTTGACCGGCCCTTCGTCGTCGTGGGGGAAAAAGGATTTGATGTCGATGACCGGTGAACCGTCGCGGGCATCGATTTGGTCGACCAGAATGCCGTCGAGAGTGACCTCTCTGATGCGACACCGTGACAGGGCGATAGGATTCGGCCGGCGCGGCGAATGGGTTGCAAAAACGCCGGTCAGCGGATTGGCGGGATTTTTGCGCGGCTGCACCTGCAGGATGCCGCGCGCCTCGGGCGTGTCGTTGAGGTGCAGCCAATACAGCACGTAGATGTGTGAAAACTGCTCCAACCCCAGCAGCCCCGCCCTGTAGGGTGGATAGATCTCGATCCGAACCTCGTCGTCGGTGTTGTGGATCACGCCAATCGAATGAATTGTGAAGGCTGTGGCCATGATTTCGTGTTAATCCTCCTGCAGCTCCTTCAAGTTCCCGTAAAATTCGAGGACGTCCGGATTGCTCAAGGCATCGCGGTTGAGCACCGGCTTGCCCTCGATTATTTTCTTCACCGCCAGCTCCACCTTTTTCATGTTGAGGGTGTAGGGAACGGCCGGAACGCTGATAATTTTCTTCGGCACGTGGCGCGGCGAAGCGTTTTCGCGGATCATGCGCAGGATCTTGCTCCTAGTGTCGTCGGTCAACCGGCATCCCTGCGCCATTTTGACAAACAGGATTACCCGCACGTCATTTTTCCAGTTTTGCCCCACCACGACACTGTCCTCGACCTCTTCGATCTGCTCCACCAGGCGGTATATTTCAGCCGTACCGATCCTCACGCCGCCGGGATTCAACGTGGCGTCCGAGCGCCCGTAAATGGTAACCCCACCGTGATCGTTGATCATGATGAAGTCCCCGTGCCGCCACACATTGGGATACACGTCAAAATAGGCACTGTGGTATTTGGCGCCGTCCGGATCGTCCCAGAAGTAGATCGGCATGGATGGAAACGGCTTCGAGCACACCAGCTCACCCTGCTTGCCGATCACCGGACGGCCGTTTTCATCATAGGCCTCCACTTTCATGGCCAGCCCCCGGCACTGAAGCTCGCCGGCGTAGACCGGGCCCATCGGGTTTCCCAGCGCGAAACAGCCGTTGAGATCCGTGCCGCCCGAAATCGACGCCAGCTGCAAATCGGATTTGACGTCGCTGTAGATGAAATCGAATCCTTCGATCGAGAGCGGCGAACCAGTGGAAAGCAGGGCCCTGAGGGGCGTGAGGTCATACGTTTGACCGGGTTTGACACCGGCATTCTGCAGGGCCGCAATGTACCCGGCGCTGGTGCCGAAAACCGTGAGCTTTTCGTTCTGGGCCATCTCCCACAGAGCTCCGGGATGGGGGTGAAACGGGTTGCCGTCGAAGAGCACCACGGTGGCCCCAACGGCCAAAGAACTGGTCAGCCAATTCCACATCATCCACCCGCAGGTGGTAAAGTAAAAAATTCTGTCTTCTCTCTTCAGATCCGTGTGCAGCATCAGCTCCTTCAGATGATGGATCAAAATGCCACCGGCGCACTGGACCATGCACTTGGGCAAGCCGGTGGTGCCCGAAGAATACATGATGTACAATGGATGGTCGAACGGCAGCTGTTCGAATTCGATGTCGGGACCGGTTTCCGGGGCGATGAAATCGCTGAACATCACCGCATTGGGCACGCCGCTGATGTCCGGGTCCGTCTGAGTGTATGGAACCACGACGACTTTTTCGATGGACGGAAGCTGTTTCAGGATGGTGCCGATCCGCTCCAGCGAGTCGAGCTGTTTGCCCTTGAAAGAATACCCGTTGGCCGTGAAGAGCACCTTGGGCCGTATCTGTCCGAAGCGGTCGAGAACTCCCTTTATGCCGAAGTCCGGCGAGCAGGAAGACCAGACGGCGCCCATGCTCGTTGCCGCCAGCATCGCAATGATCGCCTGGGGCATGTTGGGCATGAATCCCACGACCCGGTCGCCGGCTTGCACACCGGCCTGTTTGAGGGATTTGGCCAGCCGCGAGACCTCGCGATAGAGTTCGGCATAGGTCAGGTAGACGGCCTCCTGAGCCTCGCCCTTGAAGATCATGGCCAACCGGTCATCCCGATAGCGCAAGAGGTTCTCGGCGAAGTTGAGCCGGGCCCCCGTAAACCATTTGGCCCCCGGCATCTTGTTCAGATCATCGATCACCTGCTCGTATGGTGAAGATGCGATAACGCCGGCAAAATCCCACAGGGAGGCCCAAAAATCGGGAATGTTTTCGATCGACCACCGGTAAAGGGCCTCGTATTCCGTGAAATTCCGGTCGAATCGCTCATTGATCACATTCATGAAACGACACATGTTGCTGGCCTTGATTCTTTGCTCCGATGGTTGCCACAAGAGTTTGCCCATGATCTGCTCCCTTTCATCGAGGATAATCCGGCGCAATCGTATGAAATTATGTCTTACCGTAACCCTAAGACAAGACACTCTTCGAGCCGCTTGCGTTTTCTCTTACACGGTTCCGGAGCGATTCGTCAAGGAGCGCCTTGAAACCGGAAGCGATCCCAAAACGGGTCTTGGTTTGATATTTCTTGCGTACTGATCCAATATCCTTTAACACAAAAATAGAATCAGACCCGCAAATAGAAATTTGAAACTTGAAACTCGAAACTCAGAACCTTGAACCCGCAGCCATTGGTGGTTTAAATGCATGAGCGTTTAGTCATTAAAATCGATGATATTTTTTAACTGACAAAACTGACTTAACTGGCACAACTGCTCTAACACGAAAATGGAATTTTCATGCACCGTGGCAGCCCGGGGCCATGATTGTTTAGTACAAAAATGAGGTGGGCGCCCGTCTGCCGTGGTAGAGGTGGGTCGCGAATCAAGTGAAAACCACGGTATCGCCACCTGACCAGCGAAAGATCGAGTTACCGCTGAAAACACGACCAAGCGAGCAAAGGAGCAGGAAATGAGCAACCGACGCATCGACCTGAGGTCAGACACGATCACCCTGCCGACGTCATCGATGCGGCAGGCAATGGCGACGGCGGAAGTCGGAGACGATGTCTTCGGCGAAGATCCCACCGTCAGACGTTTAGAGGAACTGGCGGCCGACCGCCTCGGCAAGGAAGCCGGACTTTTTGTGGCCAGTGGAACGATGGCCAACCTCGTCAGTCAGTTGACCCACTGCGGACGGGGAGACGAGATGATTCTGGGCAATCAGGCGCACATATTCTACTATGAACAAGGCGGATCGGCCGCGGTCGGGAGCATCCACCCCCGCACCGTCCCCAATCAACCCGATGGAAAAATCCTCCTTGAGGACATCGAAGCGGCAATCCGCCCGGACAACGTCCATTTTCCGCGAACCCGTCTGATTGTTCTCGAGAACACCCACAACCGCTGTTACGGCAGCCCCCTGGATATGGCTTACCTGCAGTCGGTCCGCCAACTGGCGAGCCGCTGCGGGCTGAAAGTTCACCTGGATGGGGCGCGGCTGTTCAATGCCGCCGCAGCACTCGGCGTTACGGCCGCTGAATTGGCGGCTCCAGCGGATTCGATCGGGATTTGCCTCAGCAAAGGACTGGCAGCGCCGGTTGGTTCCGTGGTCTGCGGGACCCGAGCTTTCATCGACAAGGCCCGCAGGGCCCGCAAAGTTCTCGGCGGCGGTATGCGCCAGGCCGGGGTACTGGCCGCCGCCGGCATTGTGGCGCTGACAGAAATGACCGCACGGCTGTCTGAAGACCATGCCACGGCCAGGCGCCTGGCCGAAGGACTGGCAGAAACAAGGGGCATTTCCATCGATATCGAACGCGTGAATACAAACATCGTTTTTTTCGACAGTAAGATAGACGATCTGCCGGCCGATCGTCTATCCGCAGTGCTCGCCGCGGAGGGAGTCCACGTCCTTCCCACCGGTAAGCGCCGGCTCAGGGCCGTCACCCACTACCACATCACGGCCGAGGACATCGATTACACGCTGAAGATAGTCGATAAGGTGACGGGTTAGTCGCAGCAGGCCTTTTCGTGGTCAACATGTGACGAAAACGGGTTTACAAATCAGTGTTGGGGTCATATCAGTTATGTGAAACAAGAACCGAACCCGGATTTATGGAGGCTTGCTATGCGCACACTTATCGTTGGAATAATCGCTCTTCTGTTTTCCGCCAATCTCGCCTGGGCTGACATTGTTGCAACCTGGATACTCAGCGATGGTGCCGTTACCAAACTCAGTATTCATGATGACCAACACGTTCGCATCGACACCAATGAAAAAGACACCTATATGCTGCTGACCAACCAAAAGGTATACATGGTGCGCAAGGAAAAGGGGCAATGGTCGGCTTTCGACATGGACCAAATGTCCGGTATCATGCAGCGCTTTGCGAAAGGCACCCAGTCATCGGGCGCACAAAGCGATCAGCAAAAATTCACGGATACGGGCCGTTATGAAACCATTGCCGGCTACAAGGGCAAGGTGTATGAAGTCGAGGAGAAGGACTCCGCGGGAAAGACACAAAAAGAGGAAATCGTTTTGAGCCGCGATCCAGACATTATAAAAATTCACCAGGGCTGGATCGTGTTCGCAGCGCGCATGGCGCAGATGCTCGGTCAAGATTCCGCCCGCAGACTGGATCAATCCCTCAAGTCGGCAAAAATGGAGAAGCGTGGTGGCATGCTCCGGTACGGAAAAGATATGACGCTCCAGAGCGTCGAGAAGCCGTCCTTGACCATGGCCTACTACCAGCTGCCGGCGGGTGTCAGCATGATGGAAATGCCGGCAATGGGCAAAATGCCCCCGCGCCAGACCTCGCAGCCGGCCCAGAAAGAAGAGGATGATTTCTTGACGGACACGACGGATAAAGCCGGCGACGCGGCCAAAGATCAAACCCAGGATTCTATTGTAGAGGGTGTCCGGGAAGGGGTCAAAGGCATTTTCAAAAAAGTTTGGTAACCGGGTCCATGCACAGGAACACCCAAAACCGCTGGTTTTTCGTTTGACAATTCGACGGGTGCCAAGGTACAAAAGGAAGCTCAATTCCCCGATTAAAAATATCATGTGGTTGTTAACGCCGTTTCCATGGTGATTGCAAGCGTTGATTCGATGCTGGGATCAGCAGGAAAATCTGGATCCGCCTTCGGCTTGAACGTGTTGACTTGTACTGCATCCGATTTTTTGGACGCGATGTCGGATTTGTTTTCAAAGTGAACACAAGAAGGTTGGATACTTTGGAGACTGAAGAATGCAAACCGTCGGTAATTATCTCAGGCAAGAGAGAGAAGCCAAAAATATCAGTTTGGGTGAAGTTGCCCACTTAACGAAGATCTCGGAATTTTATCTGGATTTCCTCGAAAAAGATGACTACGAAAAACTCCCGCAAGGGCCATACATCAAAGGGTATATATCTTCTTATGCCAGATTGATTGGAAGTAACGCGGATGAGGCCATCAAGTTGTACAATTCTCTGCAAGAGCAGATGAATCAAACTGAAGCGGCCCAGACCGAAAGGTCTGAAGCTGCTGCGAGACCGGCACCGACTGATTCTTTACAGGAAAAAATAGGATCTTCAATTAAGGAGCTATCCGCATCTTTTAAAGCCAAAACCGCCTCGCTGAAGATCGGCACTTCTTCATCCGAATCCCCTGTCGCCCCTTTAAGAAAATTCTCGGATTTTTTGAAAACAGCCGGCTCAGGCCTCAAAGCCGTGGTCCATTCTTCTGAGGCAGTTGCCTCGTCATTAAAAACAGCCGGCGTTTCAATAAACAAGGTTGGCCTTTCGATATTGAAAGCCAGCTCTTCACTAAAAAAGATCGCGCCATTTTTGAAGAGAGCCGGCGGTACACTCGATATAAATCGCCGACTGTTCAATCGGCGGACATGGCTGTCCGCCTGCTTGCTTTCGGCAAGCGCCGGCATTCTTGTTCTGGCCGGTTTCGGGTTTTATCATCTGTTCATCTTTCAAAAAAATCCGACTCCGGCGGCGAAAATGCAACCGCTGCAGGATGCGGGGGCCAAAACCGTACGTGACGCACCTACTGCAAAGACCGCCGAACCGGCGCAAAAACAACCTGCATTCAAGCCATCCGACCAACTGGTAGAAATTAAGAAAAACGAGGCGCTTCCTCCGCTCATAGAAGTGCCTGCCGGTCTGAAAACACCATCACCGCCGGTCGATCCAGCCGCTGGAGTATCCCGTGATACTTCGGCTTCGGCAAATACCGGTGTTTTTTCCCGAAGTACTTCCAGTAAAAGCGTTCAGAACTCGAAAACAGAATTGCCGGCTTCAAAAACTGCTTCCACGAAAGCGACTACCGGTAAAGATAAAACTGCAGAATCCCGTCAGAAACCGGCACCGGCGCCATCTCCGAAGCCAACCTCAACCCTGGCCAAATTGAGCGTCGCAGAAGCAATCATCTGTGAAAAGGTAAAAGACAGGATGCCAGCCGGCGCACAAAATTCTTTTCCCTGGTCGATTCCGCGCATCTATGTCTGGAGCCTTATTAAAGCCGAGAGGTATCCATCCAAGATCCGGCATATTTATTACTTTGGCGACCAAAAAATCAGCGATGTCGCATTGAATGTCCGATCTTATTCCTGGCGGACCTGGAGTTACCAGAGCATCTCAGACAAGCGCTACAAAGGCCGATGGCGGGTCGATATCGCAACAGCCGCTGGCCAAGTGCTGCGGCGTCTCTACTTTGAGGTAAAGTAATGACAGTGAAAGGAGGTCGAATATGGCGAATTTCTTGTTCACACTGGGCCAGGATGACAATGAAAAAGCAACCCGCTGTTTTCAGTTAGCAAAAATTGCCCATGGAAAAGGGCACACGGTGAATGTTTTCTTCATCGATGCCGGAGTGACATGGGCCGATTCCACCAGGGATTTTTCGAAAAAAACAGCTACCGGTGATTGTCCCAATGATTATCTGCCATACCTTGTCGAAAATGAAATACCAATAGGCGTCTGAATTCCCTGTGCAAAAGCTCGTCAGGTTGACGAGAATAAATTCTTCTCTAACATGATACTGGACGGTGGTCCCCATCTCATTGACATCGCTGCTGAGGCCAAGGTGTTCAACTTCTGATTCACTACCACAGTATTTTTTATAGAATCGAAACCGCCTATTCCATATCGATTAGAAACGCCCGTACGCTGCGATATGGAATTTTTTACTCAGCAATGGGTACTTGATTTTCCAAAAATAAAGTCTCCCCGTTTTAGCTGCCCCCATGTAACCTAAGGGCTGACTCAAAAATAACGTCACATTTTAGACGCCGATTCATCCCGTCCGGCTGCGTTGCGAAAACTCGGAATGTCCAGATATTCCTGCGTTCCCGCGCCTTACCAGACGGGCGCCTCAACACCCAAAATTGCAAATTTATTTTTTCGTGAACCCTAAAGAAAACAATACATTCATCTCAATTTATTCCTTGGCATGACTTTTGATATAAGTGCTCCTAACCTGCTGTGGTGATGTCGCCCGATCTTCGTTGCGCAGACAAAGAAGATTAAAGGAACACCACAGAAGTAAAGTCGTCTAATTCTGGGGCGTGCAGTTAATTGACAACAAGGAGTGAAATATGAATATCAAAGGTCTCTTGTTTGTACCGCTTGCGACCGCGATGCTGTGGACTCTCCTCGGGTCCGCCATGTACATCATCTGGCAGGCCTACAAAATTCTGTCGGCAGTGACGGGAACCGCAGCAGCTTGATTTTTTGTAAGCGTTAACAGTGCACCGCATCTGCTTTGTTGTCGGGCACTTGAAGTACAAAAGGTCGTCTGCGCGCCCGACGCCTTGCATCTGCGGCACCCTGTAAAAGCTTACAATTAGATGGTTTGACGCGCATCGGGCTTTGCAACCCTGTGAACGGTTATGATTTTCTTTAGGGGTCATCAATGTTTGAACGAGCGCTGCCCGGTAAACACCATGGTCGCATCGACCTCGTTGCACGCCTCGATGGACTGGTAGTCGTTGGTGGAGCCGCCCGGTTGGATAACGGCTGAAACCCCTTCCCGCAGTCCGACGTCGATCCCGTCTCGGAATGGAAAGAACGCGTCGCTGACCATGGCCGCGCCGATCAATCCGCCCTTCTCTCTTGCGACCCGGTAGTCGATTTCGGCCCGTTTGTCCTTATCAGTCAAGTCGTTGTAGGCAATGCCGTATTTTTCAAAACAGTACCGATCGGCCAGCTTGCGATAGGCTTTGTCACGCGCTATTTCTGCCACCCCGACCCGGTCCTGTTCACCGGTGCCGATGCCGACGGTCACCTGGTCCTTGACATAGATAACCGAATTCGAGGTAATCCCCGACTCGACCAGCCAGCCGAAAAGAAGATCGGAATATTCCGTCTCGGTCGGCGAGCGCTTCACGCGGTAGACATCGCCCTTGACCTCGCATTCCGCCGTCTTCAGGGAATCGCGAGTGCGGGAAACAGGTACAAAAGACCACTGGGTGATGATTCCGCCGTCGATCAGGGACTTGAATTCCACCACGCGCTGACCGACAAAGGTTTCCAAGCGTTCGATGTTGCCGATCCGAATGACCCTGAGATTTTTCTTTTTGGCAAAGATATCCATCACGCCGTCTTCGAAATCGGGAGCCACCACAACCTCGGCGTATTGCTGGTTGACGGCCTCTGCCGTTGCCCGATCAACCGGCCGGTTCAAGGCGATGCAGCCGCCGAATGCCGCCACCCGATCGGCCATGTTGGCCTTTAGATAGGCCTCCTCCAGGGATTGGGACCGCGCCACTCCGCAGGGGTTGTTGTGTTTGACGATCACCGCCGTCGGCGTGTCCATAAAGTATCGCAGAATGTTCAATGAATTGTCCGCATCGGTCAAGTTCGTTTTCCCCGGGTGCTTGCCGGACTGCAGCAATTCGATGTCGGAGGCCAGGTACCGTCCCGGTTGAATCGATTCTGCCGCCCCCAGAATCAGGTTTCCGTTGACCAACTTGTAAAGAGCGGCCTCCTGACCCGGATTTTCACCGTAGCGCAATCCCTTATTCTCTCCGTCGATGGTCCAGAGGACCTTCTCGTAAAATAGCGTCTGCCGCTCTTTTTCCTCAACGAAACTGATCTCCATCCGGGGTGGAAAATGATCCTCTACGATGGTGCGGTACATTTTTTTGAGATCTTCGGCCATGGTGGTCTCCTTTTAATGCGAAAAAAATTGAAACTCAGCAAGCGTTCACAGGGCACCGCATCTGCTTTGTTGTCGGACACTCGACGTACAAAAGGTCGTCTGCGCGCCCGACGCCTTGCATCTGTGCGGCACCCTGTAAACGCTTACAATGAGGTGGTTTGAAGCGCATCGGACTTTGCAACCCCGTGAACGGTTACGAAACTCAGAACCCGCAAACCGACAAACGGGCTCAACGGGCACAACCTATTCCCTGTAACACCCTCTGACATTCTCGATGCTGCGACCCGCCAGAAAATCTGCAATCGCCCGGTCATAGACCGCCGTGTGCGCAAACGCTTTTCCGGCGAGCCGGAACCGCAAATCCAGAGGCAGCCGCCCGTCATGGGCCCGCAGTTCCGATACGATCCGACCATAATCGGCTGGATCGACGACCGGAGCAACCCGGATGAAGTTCTTGGCAGCCGCCCGGATCATGCAGGGGCCGCCGATATCGATATTTCCTCTGGCCTGCTCCACCGTCACATCGGGCTGTGAAATCGTTTCCTTGAACGGGTATAGGTTGACCACGACCATATCGATCGGCACGCTGCCGGTCCGCTTCAAATCGGCTTGGTGGGCGTCGTTGTAAGTTTCCGTCAAAAGGCCGAGGTAAATCTTGAAATCGAGCGTCTTCACCAGGCCGCCCTGGGTTTCCGGCTGTCCCGTGTAGGCCGACACCTGGGTCAGACAGGTCTCGGCCCTGTTTCCGAGGATCTCCTTTAATCGGTTGTAGGTGCCGCCGGTGGAAAAGAATTTCAGACCCGGGTTGATCTCCAGCAACTGCGGAACGAAGGTTTCCAGGCCGCCTTTGTCTGACACACTCACCAAGGCGTGCCTCAACGTCACAAACGCGTCGATCTTTTCAACCACATTGATACTCATGATGTTTATTCCTTTCCATCGTATTCCTGAAGAAAGCGTTGAAAGTACTCTTCCATGAACCGGTGGCGTGCTTCCGCCAACTGTCTGCCGGCAACGGTCAACATCCGGTCTCTGATTTTGCACAGCTTGACCCGGTATTCACGATAACCGGTATCGTCTGTGGTGTAGGGCTGTGTCTCCTCGACTCTGACGTCGGGATTGTGCAGTCGCGCACCGACTTCACCGGCGAAAAGAAATGCGCGGGCCACGCCAACCGCGCCGATGGCATCCAACTTGTCCGCGTCGAACAATACCCTGGCCTCCAATGTTTCCGGCGTCTGGCGGCCCCGAAACCGGTGTGCGGAGATGCAGTGTAATATGTTTTGTTTCTGCCGTTCGGTCAACGCCAGTTCCTCGACGATCGGCCCTGCCAGGCGGGCTCCTTCCTGGGCATGACAGACGCCGCCGCTGGAGGTGTCCTGGCGTGCACGGCCGATGTCGTGCAGCAGGGCCGCAATCCGGACCACATCGAGATCCGCCTGTTCGGCGGACCCAATGCGGTCGCAAAGGCGATAAACCCGGCGGGTGTGGTCCCAGTCGTGACTGCCGCGCGCGCCGGTGAAAAAAGCTGCGGCCGTCGACCGCACGGCCGCGATCATATTCCCGGTCGTGCGGCAATACCCGGCGAGATCTTTGGTGGATTTAGCCGGAATTGCCGAAAATCGTTTTTCGTGACAATCAAACATGCGTTTTTTGATAGTTGCCTGCGCCAAACGATCGGGCGCCGGCGCCCAGTCAGGGTGACGTTTTGCCGGTCATGGTATCGATCTCGACTTTGAAAACCGATATCCTGTTGACCGACGCATCGGGATAATCGAACGCCCCCTCGGCATAGTGGTTCATGATGATGTCAAGGGCTTCGCGTTTGGCGGACGTCGCCTCGACAAAAGCGGCCGTTCCGAATCCGATGACGCTTCTATAGCGCATGCTGAAGTCACAGGCCTTTTCCCCAGTACGCACCTCGGTGTCGCAGTCGAGTTCGAAGCAGACGCGCGGGTTTTTCTTGAGGAGTCCGAGTTTCTTGCCCTCGGCGGCGGAGTGGAAATACAGGGTGTTGTTCCTGAAACCAAAACAGAGGGGCACGATGTAGGGCCCGGTCTCGTCGACCATCGCCAAACGGCAAATCCTCGACTTTGAGATGATGGATTCGATTGCATTGCGGTCGGTGATCTCTTTGTCTTTTCGTCGCATTCGGCCCTCCTCGCCGCGCTTGGCGTCTCTTCCACCGGTCGGTACCTCGTTTGCATCCATAAATGGCCCTTTTCCGCAATTTCGGCGTCAATAACGCCTTTGGCATGACAGGTCTGGAATCGCTTGTGCGGCGCACAGAACCGTCCGCCTCCGAGCAATGCCGCTGATTTCCTTGAACTTGCAGAAAATTGCACATTTCTGGATCGGAAACATACCAGTGCCCTTAATGAAACCGAGGATGGGCACTACCTATTGACGGTTTCATTTGTACAGGGGACGGAGACGGAATTTCAAGGACAAAATACGTCTTAAAGGATTATTTTTGGCGAATGATCGCCTTTTAACTGGTCGAATTTGCTAATTATCACCCACTTTACTCCACCCACTCTCAAACTACATTAACATACAATAATTATTTATAAAAAAATGTTTTTCATAAATTGTTTTTCTTGACAATTAGCCCAAAATACCATTAAATAATATCAAAAGTGGTTTAAAGTGGATTTATTTGGAGTTCTAGGACAAAATAGTGTCTTTTCGCGGCTATTCATATCACAACATCGACACAAAGGGACGCGTTATTATTCCGTCGCGTTTCAAGGAGCCTATCAAAGACGGGGAGCGCTCCGGTGTCATGGTCTCCAAGCTGGATGGTGCATTGGTTGCCTATCCGTTTGACGAATGGGAAAAGGTCGAGCAAAAAATTCTTTATCAAACCACAAAGGACGATGATTTACGGCTGTTCCGACGGTTTTTCATCGGCGGCGCCTTCGAGTGTTTCTGCGACAAACAGGACCGCATTCTGATTCCGCCCCCGCTGAGGGAATATGCAGACCTCAACAAGGAAATCGTTCTGGTCGGCGTGGTCGATCACTTTGAAATTTGGTCCCGGGATAACTGGACCAATGAAGACGCCCGCTTCGAACAAAACAGAGACAAGCCCGAAGTCAAAAACATAATTGCCGGTATTGGTCTTTAGTTGAATGCACTATCACCATCTCCCCGCCATGCCAAGCGAGGTGATCGACTTTCTGAATTGCCGACCCGCAAGGACATACGCGGACTGCACCCTGGGCGGTGCCGGTCATGCGATTCGGATTTGCGAAAAGATAGTGCCGGGGGGAACCCTGATCGGTATCGATCAGGATCTCGACGCCGTCGAAAATGCCCGCAACGTGCTGACACGCTGCGGCGCCCATGTCCATATCGTCCACGACAACTTCGTCAATCTGCCGGATATTCTTGCGCGGCTGGGCATCCCTGCGGTTGACGGCATGCTGCTCGACCTCGGTCTATCCCTCCATCAGATCGAGGCCAGCGGTCGCGGCTTCAGTTTCAACCGCGATGAGCCGCTGGACATGCGCATGAACACCGCAGACGACATGACGGCCGAGAAAATTGTCAATAACGAGAGTGAAACAAACCTGGCCAGAATACTCAAAGAGTACGGGGAAGAGCGGCGGGCCCGTTCAATCGCCCGAAAAATTGCATATGTGCGAAAAAAAGAAGCGATCCGCTCGAGCCGTCAGTTGGCCCGCATCGTGATCGAGGCATTGCCCGCAAAGGCGCGTTATGGCGGTAAGATTCATCCTGCGACCCGGGTGTTCATGGCCCTGCGCATTGCTGTCAACCGGGAGCTCGAGCGGCTCAGAGAGTTTCTTGCGGATGCCGCCGACTATTTGAACCCGGGTGGCCGGCTATGCGTGCTCTCTTTTCATTCGCTCGAAGACCGGATCGTTAAACAACGCTTTGTCGCTTTAGCCCGCGGCTGCACCTGCCCGCCGGCAATTCCGCAGTGTGTCTGCGGCAATAAACCGGTGGCACGCATCGTGACCCGCAAAGTCGTGCGGCCGAGACAGGCAGAAGTCGACGCCAACCCGATGGCCCGCAGCACACGACTCAGAGTTCTGGAAAAACTGACGCCCGAAAGCGCCTGATCCCGCGGCGCAGACCACCTACAGCTAAACAGTTCAGGAGCGGCGATGAACAGAAAACGCTCACAAGCCCCTTACCTGCAGCACGCCGGCATGTGGGCCCTGCTGATGGTTATCTTTATTACCGAACTGCTGCTCTACACCTGGTTCCGGGTGCAGTGTACCCAGATCGGCTATGAAACCAGCCGGGCTATGGAAACCCAACAGCGTCAGATCATGTTGCAAAACAATCTGAAAATCGAGCTGGCGCGACTGAAATCACCCGAGCGGATCGTCAAGATCGCCAAGGACCGCTTCGGCCTGGACATACCGCGGGCCGAGCAGATTATGTCACTACCGTGAAGCCAAAAGAAAAGAAATATCTTCGTTTCAGAGTCGTGACGATCGGCATTTTTTTCGGTCTGTTTTTAGGGGTTATCTGCGCCAAGGCCGCTTACCTGCAGATTTATCGCGGATCGTGGCTGTCACAGCTGGCAGCGGACCAATACGAAGCTTCTGTTAGAACGTCGGGCAAGCGCGGCACCATTTATGACCGCAAAATGTCGGAGCTTGCCGTGAGCATCCAGGTGACGTCGATCGCCGCCTACCCTGCGCGCATCGGCGACCCGGCCAAGACAGCGGCAGCACTGGCCAAGCCGTTGCACCTCGACCGTAGTTCGCTTCAACGAAGTTTCAGATCGAAGAAAACCTTCGTGTGGGTCAAGCGCCAGGCCACTCCCCGGGAAGTCGAAAAGATAAAAGCGCTGAATCTGGGCGGCATCGGTTTTGTCCCTGAGTACAACCGTTTTTATCCCAAAAAGACCCTCGCCGCGCAGGTCATCGGATTTACCGGCATCGACGGGGCCGGTCTTGAAGGACTCGAACACTTTTATGACCGGTCCTTAAAAGGTACCGAAACCGAATACACCTGCCTGCGGGACGCACTGGGCAAACGGTTCGTCTCCAATGGCACAAACATGCAGGATTTCAGCGGTAAAAACCTGATCTTGACGATCGACCAGACCGTCCAGTTCATCGCCGAGAGAACGCTGGAAGATACGGTCACGGAATTTGACGCCGACTCCGGCATCGCCATCGTCATGGAACCCAAGAGCGGGGCGCTTCTGGCCATCGCTCAGTATCCCTTTTTCAATCCGAATGCCTATCGCGAATTCAAATCGGCCAACTGGCGCAACCGGGCCATTACCGATTCGATCGAACCGGGATCAACCCTGAAAATATTTAGTGCCACCGCCGCGATCGCGTCTGGATACTCCTCTCCGAATACGATTTTCTTCTGTGAAAACGGGGCCTATCGCATCGGACGCAAGACCGTGCGTGATGTTTCGGCCCATGGTTGGCTTTCCCTGCAGCAGATCGTCAAGTATTCCAGCAACATCGGAGCGATCAAAATCAGCGAAATTGTCGGTGCCAAGCACTTGTTCAACACTCTGAGGGACTTTGGTTTCGGTGCCAAGACCGGTATCGACTGCCCCGGCGAAACCCCGGGCAGCCTGTCGAACTATCGACATTGGACCCGGATGGATACGAGCGCCATCTCTTTCGGACACGGTATGGCAGCCTCTCCACTCCAACTGGTCACGGCAGTTTCGGCGATCGCCAATAACGGTGTCTTGATGAAGCCCTACCTTGTGGCCGCCGTAACGGATCAAAACAATCAAACCGTCCAGTCGTTTGCGCCACACGTGGTGCGGCGGGTCGTGTCGGAGAGTACTGCCCGTAAAATCAGCGCCATTTTGAAGACTGTGGTGGCCGAAGGCGGCACCGGAACCAAAGCCGCACTGCAGGGTTTTTCGGTCGGCGGAAAAACCGGGACCGCCAAGAAGATCGGGCCGGACGGAACCTATTCGGATGACGATTACATCGCTTCTTTTGTCGGCTTTACACCGGTGGACAACCCGGCCATCACCGTTCTGGTCATCATCAACGAACCCCGCAAGCAGTATTACGGCGGGGTCGTGGCCGCACCGGCATTTCGCAGAATCGCGCAGGAAACCCTGAACTATCTCAATGTCCACCCCGACATCCAAGACGGTCAGTTGGCAGCCGCCGAGGGAACAGAGGGACACATTTGAAACTCGCAAGCCTGATCGGAAACATACGGATATCTATGGTCAACGGCCGTCGGGCCCGCAGACAGGGCGATGTCGTGCGGTTCCTGAAACCCGATCCGGACATCGCCTCGCTTCATTCCCGGGCTCAGAACGTCAAACCCGGCGGGCTCTTCGTGGCAATTCAGGGGTTTGCCGCCGACGGCCACGACTACATCGACCAGGCGCTCGAAAACGGGGCAGTCGCCGTCGTCGCTCAGAAACCGGTACGTCTCACCTCCGGTGTCGCCTTGATCGAAGTGGAGGATACCCGAAAGGCGCTGGCCGCGCTCGCCGCGAGTTTTTATGGCCACCCTTCCGAAAAACTGGTCGTGGTCGGCATAACCGGCACCAATGGCAAGACCACCACTTCATATCTGATCGAGCGTATTCTTCTGCAAGCCGGCTACGCGCCGGGTGTCATCGGCACCGTCAACTACCGCTACGCCGGAGAAACGTACGACAATCCGGTTACCACGCCGGAATCTCTTGACCTGCAGCGGATTCTGAGCCGGATGCTGGCAGCCGGTGTAACCCACGTGATCCTCGAGGTCTCCTCGCATGCCCTGGACCTGCACCGGGTGGACGCCTGCTGGATGGACGTGGGTGTGTTCACCAACATATCGCAGGACCACCTGGACTACCACCAGGATATGGAAAATTACTGGCGCTGCAAGAAATCACTGTTCACCGACATCCTGCGCTCCGGTCCCAAACAAAAGCACGCCGCAGCAGTGATCAACCGCAACGATCCGAAAGGTGAAGAACTGGTCAGGATTGCCGATTTGAAAAAAATCACGGTCGGTGACGCGCAAGACAATACCGTGCGGCCGGATATATCCCAGCAGGATCTGTCGGGTATCGCCGGCCGCATCGACACACCCGCGGGATCGTTTGATTTCCGGTCATCGCTGGTGGGTCGCTACAATTGCGAAAATATTCTCTGTGCCGCGGGCGTCGCGGTTGCCCTCGATGTTTCGCCGGCCACCATCAAGGACGGGATCGAAGATGCCGCCGTTATTCCCGGGCGCCTCGAGCCGATCCCCAACCAAGGACGGCGATTTGTCTATGTCGACTATGCCCACACGCCGGATGCCCTGCGCAACGTCCTTGCGGCGCTGACCGCCATAGCCGGCCGACGGGTCCTGTGCGTTTTCGGCTGCGGCGGTGACCGTGACAGGGGCAAGCGTCCCCAAATGGGAAAAATTGCCGCCCAGATGTGCGATCTGGCGATCGTAACGTCTGATAATCCCCGGTCCGAGCCACCGCTTGTGATCATCGATCAGATCCTGCTCGGCACCCGTCAAGTCTGTCGGAAGGAATACAGTGCGGCCGAACTGGGTAACGGCGCACAGGAAAAAGGCTATGCGGTGGAACCGGATCGGCGCAAGGCCATCCGTCTGGCCATCGCCGCATCCAGACCCGGCGATACGGTGCTCATTGCCGGCAAGGGCCATGAAACCTATCAGATCCTCGGCGGCAGAACCATTGCGTTCGATGATCGGATCGTGGCGGCTCAAGCTCTGGCCGACGTCATGAACGACGCATCAAAAGGGGGAAACCCGAAATGACGCAGCCGCAAGGTCAGCAAACCATATCGCATGAGCTGCCGCCTCTGGAATGGACGGTGGCCGATTGCATCGATGCCACCGGCGGGGAGGTGCTCGGTTCGGAGACCGGCATCCGGTTTGGTGGAATCTGCATCGATTCACGCCGGATAGCACCCCGGGATCTTTTCGTGGCGATCAAAGGTGAGACCCACGACGGTCACCGGTTTGCAGACGATGTCGTCCGGAAGGGCGGTCGTGGTTTGCTGCTGGCGCGGGCCAGGCTTCCGGAGCTGCCCTGGACCCAATGGATCGAAAAAAAAGTGGTCTGCATCGTCGTCGATGACACCATCGACGCCTTGGGCCTTCTGGCCGCCTATCACCGCAACCGCAACAACGTCTCGGTCGTAGCCATTACCGGATCCAACGGCAAGACCACCACCCGGCAGATGACGGCGGCCGTCGTGTCACAACGCTTCCCCACGCTCTCGACCCGCAAGAACTTTAACAACAATATCGGGCTGCCCTTAACCCTGCTGGAGCTGCGCCCGGATCATCGCTGGGCGGTGGTCGAACTCGGCATGAACGCCCCCGGTGAAATAGCCGCCCTGGCCGGCATCTGCAGGCCGAACATCGGCGTCATCACCAATGTCGCTCCGGCACATCTGGAGGGTGTGGGCTCTATCGAAGGGGTCATGCACGCCAAAGGTGAACTGCTGGACAAGATCGATTCCGACGGCACGGCAGTGCTTAATGCCGACGACCCGTTGGTGCTGCGCCTGGCCCAAAAATCCAATCGCGAGGTGCTGCTTTTCGGTGTGGCCGCACAGGCCGACATCCGGGCCGAGGCGATCGATGCCAGCGCCCGGGACAGCCGGTTCGATCTGGTGCTTCCCGGAGACCGCGTGCGGATAGTACTGAAGATTCCCGGGGCCTTCATGCTCTCAAACGCTCTGGCTGCTGCAGCGGCCGGCGTCAAAATCGGCCTCGCGCCGGCGGAGATCAAGGCCGGTCTGGAAAACTTCGTGCCGGCCGAAAGCCGGATGAACATTCTGACAACCCAAACCGGAATACATGTGATCGACGACACATACAACGCCAATCCCGGCTCGATGGCAGCCGCACTGGCGACTCTTAAAACCCTGCGACGGCAGCAGCGTGCCTTTTTCGTCACCGGCGACATGCGTGAACTGGGGCAGCACTCGGAAGTACTTCACAGAGAGTTGGGCGCCCTCTGCACCCGTTCTGGAATCGACGGTCTTTTTGTCACCGGTGACTTTGCCGCGGTCGTGGCCCGCGGCGCCCGTGAGACCGGAATGGACGCCCGGGCAATCGTTACGGGAGCCAAGGATGAGCTGCTGTACGCACTCCGGCGGACTCTCAAGCCCGGCGACTGGGTCCTGGTGAAAGGATCACGGGCGATGGCTATGGAGGATGTCGTCTGGGAGCTCAAGAAATGGTCGGATCGATGAGGCAACCGCATTCGTTTTTTATGCAGTCCGGGTGATGGCCTGTTTACCGGGCGTCAACCCGATAATCCAAAAAGATAGGGAAAATCGTGCTGTACCACCTCCTTTACCCGTTGCACACCAGCATATCGGCGTTCAACGTTTTTCGGTACATCACGTTTCGGGCGATCTACGCCAGTCTGACGGCCTTTTTGATTTGCTTCGTCTTGGGGCCCTGGTTTATTCGCAAATTGCGAGAGATGCAGATCGGCCAGTACATCCGTGATGACGGACCGCAGGCGCATCTTAAAAAGGCCGGTACACCAACGATGGGCGGCACCCTGATCATTTTCGCTATCGTGGTGTCGACCCTGCTGTGGACCAACTTGACCAATTTTTATGTCTGGATCCTGTTGATGGTCACCACCAGTTATGCCGGCATCGGTTTCATCGACGACTACCTGATGCAAGTCAAAAAACGCAGCAAGGGGCTCAGTGCCCGCGGCAAACTGGCTTTGCAGGCCCTTGTCGCCGTCATGGCCGGTGTTTTGGTCATCACGCGGCCCGATTTCAACACCCAGGTGACGATACCTTTCTTCAAAAACATTTCGCCTCATCTGGGCTGGGGTTATGTCGTTTTTGCGACCTTCGTGATCGTCGGTACGTCGAACGCCGTCAACCTGACCGATGGTTTGGACGGGCTGGCCATCGGGCCGGTGGTGATCGCCGGTGTCACTTATATGATCTTTGCCTACGTGGCTGGAAACATTAAAATCGCCGACTACCTCCAGATCACCTATGTGGCCGGCAGCGGAGAAGCAGCCATCTTCTGCAGTGCCATGGCCGGAGCCGGGGTCGGCTTTCTTTGGTTCAATGCCTTTCCGGCTCAAATGTTCATGGGCGATGTCGGCTCGCTGCCCCTGGGCGGCGCCCTGGGGACAATTGCCGTCATCACCAAACAGGAAATCCTGCTGGTTCTCGTCGGAGGGCTGTTTGTTATCGAAGCCCTCTCGGTTATCTTTCAAGTCGGTTTTTTCAAGATCACAAAGGGGCGCCGCATCTTCAGAATGGCCCCACTGCACCATCATTTCGAACTGAAGGGATGGGCCGAACCCAAGGTGATCGTCCGCTTTTGGATCATCGCGCTGGCCCTGGCGCTGCTGGCGATGAGCACGCTGAAGCTGAGATAAAAACGAGGGTAATGGGTCATAGGCTCCGGGTTTTAAGTTTCAAGTTTCGCGTTTCGCGTTTCGAGTTGCGGTGATTTTACTCCCTTAACCCATGACCCATTACCTGGTTTTAACCTATAACCCATAACCTATTACCTGTTTTGTTAATGCAACTAGCCGGCAAAAAAATATTGGTGGTGGGACTTGGCGCAACTGGAGTAGCCACGGCCAGCTTTCTTGTGAAGCGGGGAGCGGTGGTCACGGCGACCGATTCGGCCCCTGAGGCCGAACTGAGACCCGAAGCGCTGGCCCTGCGTGAAAAGGGGGTTCGACTCGAACTGGGGGGAAACCGGCCGCAATCCTTCGAAAGTGCGGACCTGGTGGTGATCAGCCCGGGAGTGCCCCAAGACGCGGCACCGCTTGACCGTTCCAGGAAACTCGGCATTCCCGTCTTGGGTGAAGTCGAACTGGCGTCGCGTTTTATCGAGCAGCCGATCGTCGCCATCACCGGCACCAATGGGAAGACGACGACCACCACTTTGGTGGGAGAAATGCTCAGACGGTCCGGAATTGAGGTGTTTGTCGGCGGCAACATCGGAACGCCATTGATCAGCTACGTCGACAGCGATCAAAAGGCCGGGGTCATCGTGGTCGAAATCAGCAGCTTTCAACTCGACACCATCGAACGCTTCCGGCCGAAGGTAGCGGTATTGCTCAACATCGCCGAAGACCACCTGGACCGCTACCCGGATCTCGATGCTTATATGCGCTCGAAGAGCCGCATTTTCGAGAATCAGGGGCCCGCTGATTTTGCCATCTTAAATGGTGCCGACATCCGTGTGGCGGAGCTTTCGAAAAACGTTGTCAGTCAAAAATTGTTCTTCGCTAGAACCGGTCTCGTCACACAGCGGGCCGGCGCCGAAGGGGCGCTCGTGACCGACGAGGCCATCGTCTTCCACACCCGGTTATGGCGACCAGAAGAGCAATCGGACATAGCGAAAACCAAAGACGGGACCGAAGCGGTCGTCTCCTGTTCCGCCATCAAGCTGTTCGGGCGACACAATATCGAAAATGCCGCCGCCGCCGCACTGGCCGCCTTGGCCGCGGGTGGCCGGTTATCGGCCGTTAGGGACACCTTACAGCAATTTGGCGGCCTGCCGCACCGTCTTGAATTTGTGGCCGCTATCGCAGGAGTCCGTTATTACGACGATTCGAAGGCCACCAACATCGATGCCGTGCTGCGGGCCATAGAGTGTTTCAGCGCGCCAATCGTACTTCTGCTGGGCGGCCGCAACAAGCGGGGCGATTTCAGACTTCTGAAAGAGGGCCTCCGCCGACGCGTAAAACAGGTGATCCTTTTCGGGGAAGCCGGTGACGAGATTTCCGCCGCCCTCGACGGCACGGTGATCACAAGCCGCGCCGGGTCGATGGCGGAGGTCGTTGCAACCGCCAGCAGGATCGCATCGGCCGGGGACGTCGTTCTTCTGTCCCCGGGATGCGCCAGTTTCGACATGTACGAGACTTATGCCCGCAGGGGTGAAGACTTCCGCCGCAATGTCGAAAAACTCGAAGGGGCGGAGTGAGGCAGCCGGTGGGGGAAAACAAACCTAAAATATCGCTAATGGCTTACGACGTCCGGCTTCTCTTTCCGGTTTTGTTTCTGGTGGGCATCGGCGTGGTGATGGTCTATTCCGCCAGTTCTGCAATCGCCCGTGAAAGCTATGGCAACAGTTACCTGTTCTTGAAAAAACAGGCGATCTTCGCCCTGGCCGGCGCGGCCATACTAATCGTCTGCCGGTTTGTGCCCTATCGTTGGTACCGACCGCTGACATATCCGCTGCTGATTCTGGTCCTTGCCTTGTTGGCTGCGGTTCACTACCCCGGCCTCGGTTTCGAGGCGGGAGGGTCGACCCGCTGGCTGCGTCTCGGCCCGGTTACCTTTCAGCCGTCGGAACTGGCGCGTCTGGTACTGATACTCTACCTGGCCTATTCCATGGACAGAAAACAGGGACAGATCAAGGCGTTTTCGATCGGTTATGTGCCGCACATGGTCGTGCTGGCGATGTTCTCGGTGCTGATTATAACGCAGCCTGATTTCGGTTCGGTCGTCATCCTGGCAACCATAACCTGGATCATGCTGTTTGTCGGCGGCGTGCGCATCATTTACCTGGTGATCACCGTGCTGATGCTTGTGCCGGCGGCTTACTACATGCTGATCCATGCCGCATACCGACTGAAACGATTGATGAGCTTCCTGGATCCCTGGCAGTACCCGACCGGCGAAGGATACCAGATTATTCACTCCATGATGGCCTTCGGTACGGGTGGTCTTTGGGGCACTGGGGTCGGCAAGGGGTATCAAAAGCTGTTTTACCTGCCCGAACCTCACACGGACTTTATTTTTTCCGTCATTGGAGAGGAACTCGGCCTGGTGGGCGTCGTCATCATCTTGGGGCTCTACGGCGTCATCCTGTGGCGCGGTATCGGTATCGCCCGCAATGCATCCGACACCTACGGGTCGTTTCTGGCCCTGGGACTCACGGTCGGCATTCTTCTCCAGGTCTGCGTCAACATGGCTGTCGCCCTGGGCCTGCTCCCGACCAAAGGCCTGACGCTGCCCTTTTTAAGTTATGGCGGCACATCGTTGCTGGTCAACATGGCCGCCATCGGTATTCTGATGAACATCAGTTCCACCGGCCGGCGTGCAATCGTCACCAAACGGAGGCGCGGTCATGCGGACCAGTGATATCAAAAAAGCCTTTACCGGCCTGTTCTGCGCGACACCGGTGGTTTCCTCAACCGCCGGACGCCTGTTGATTGCCGGGGGCGGCACCGGCGGGCACCTGTTTCCCGGCATCGCCATCGCCCGGGAATTCATGGCCCGGAATGCCCAGAACGTGGTTCTGTTTGTCAGCACCGGCAATCCATTTGAACGCAAGACCCTGTCGCGCACCGGTTTTGCCCTCGAAACGGTCAGCGTCGCGGGCATCAAGGGGCACGGCATCTGGCAGAAACTCAAATCTCTCGCGCTCATTCCGCTGGGTATCGTTCAATCCGGTGGGATCATTAGAAACTTTAAGCCGGACCTGGTGTTGGGTGTCGGCAGTTATGCAGCCGGTCCGGTGGTGCTGACGGCCTGGATGACAGGAATACCGGTGGTGCTGCACGAACAGAACATTTTGCCGGGAATTACCAACCGGGCCCTGGCCCGTTTTGCACGGCGCATTTATGTCTCTTTCGAAAACACGGCCGGCCGGTTCGATACCGCCAAAGTCCGGTTGACGGGCAATCCGGTCCGCCGGGAAATTCTGCAACCACCAGCGGCCGAAGACCGCAAAGATGAAGGACGACCGGAACAGGCGCCTGTTCTGAACATCCTGGTAGCCGGCGGCAGCCAGGGTGCTCACGCCATTAACATGGCGGTCGTTGCCGCCCTTCGGCTCATCCGACAAAAGGAACGGCTCAAGGTCGTGCATCAGACCGGAACGGCGGACGAAGACCATGTCAGGGAGGCGTATGCGACCCAGGGCATCAATGCTGTGGTCTCGGCTTTCTTCGATGACATGGACAGCCGGTACCGGCAAGCGGATCTGATCATCTGCCGGGCCGGAGCGACGACGGTGGCCGAGATCACCGCCGTGGGAAAGGCGGCGCTTTTCATTCCGTTCCCCTTTGCCGCGGACGATCACCAGAGGCTCAATGCCGAAGCTCTGACGGCGCAGGGTGCGGCCGAAATGATCGAGGAGAAGCATTTGACCGCCGCCGATCTGGCGGAAAGAATAGACCGCTTTGCATCCGATCGAACGGCTCTTGATTGCATGGCAGATCAGGCCCGAAAACTCGGCCGCCCAGAAGCCGCGCGTCTGATCGTCGACGACTGTTATACGTTTATAACTGGCAATAGGTCATAGGTCATGGGGCATAGGTCAAGGGAAAAAATCACCGAAACTGGAAACTAGAAACTGGAAACTTGAAATTTAAAACCTAACACCTAAAACCTTAAACCTTAAACCCGTAACCTAATCTTTATTCTTATGTACCGTAAAAAATACCACATCCATTTCGTCGGCATCGGCGGCATCGGAATGAGCGGCATTGCCGAGTTGCTGTTGAACCTCGGCTACACCGTATCGGGATCAGACTTAAAATCATCGGAGATCACGGAACGGTTGAAACGCTTCGGTGGACTCATTCTCAAGGGCCATGCCGAAGACCAGGTCGGTGACGCCGACGTCGTGGTCATCTCTTCCGCCGTGGATGCAGACAACCCTGAAGTTCTGGCCGCCCGACAGGCGTCGATCCCGGTCATCCCTCGGGCCGAGATGCTGGCCGAGTTGATGCGACTGAAGTACAGCATCGCCGTCGCCGGCGCCCATGGTAAGACGACCACAACCTCGATCGTTTCCGCCGTGCTCGACCGCGGCGGGCTCGATCCGACGGTGGTGATCGGCGGCAAACTCAAGAGCATCGGCACCAATGCCCGTCTCGGCGAAGGCGAGTTCATCGTGGCCGAAGCCGACGAAAGCGATGGTTCTTTTCTGAAAATGTCCCCGACCATTGCCGTTGTCACCAACATCGATCGTGAACATCTCGATCACTATCCGGACCTGGACGCCATCAAATCCGCTTTCCTCGAATTCATCGACCGTATCCCCTTTTACGGCCTGGCGGTTCTGTGTCTCGACAACGAGTCGGTTCAGAGCCTGATCCCCGAGATCAAGAAACGCTACACAACCTACGGAATGAGCACCCAGGCCGACGTTCAGGCCCGCAACGTGGTCTTTGAAGGACTGCGGAGCCGGTTCACCCTTCACCACAAAGGGGAAACTTTGGGCGATATCCGACTTAATCTGCCTGGTATTCACAATGTTTACAATGCCATGGCCAGCGTGGCGGTAGGCTTTGAACTGGGCATACCGTTCGAGACAGTCAAGGCGGCCCTCGAAACCGTGGAGGGAGTGCAACGACGCCTCGAAATCAAGGGCGATGTCAACGGCATCACGATCGTCGACGACTACGGCCACCATCCCACTGAAATAAAAACCACACTGCAGGCCGCTAAAGAGGCCTGGCCGGACCGGCGCATGGTGGTGGTTTTCCAACCGCACCGTTACAGCCGAACCCGGGCCCTTTTTGACGATTTTACCCGCTCTTTCTACCAGTCGGATGTACTGCTGGTCCTGCCGATTTATTCGGCCGGTGAAAAAGTGATCGAAGGCGTCGACAGCAGCTCCATGTGCGACGGCATTCGCCAGCACGGCCACAAGGAAGTGATCTGCAAAGACACTATCGCGTCGGCCGTGGCCGGCCTGAAGGACATCCTCGTTCCGGAAGACATCCTGCTGACGTTGGGTGCAGGCGACGTGTGGAAGGTCGGTGAAGAAATTTTGCGGGATCTGGCACCGCGGGGAAGTAAAGAATAATGGGTAAGAGGTTATGGGTAAAAAAACCAGGTGATGGGCCAGGGGTAATGGGTCATGGGTCAAGGAATTAAAATCTTTTTTAAAATGACCTCATCCACCACCTATTACCTATGACCCATTACCTATAACCGATTGCCTTTTTTTAAAGGAAGTCAATTTCCAAACGAGAACGGATTCGATGCCGCTGGGCACCAAAGAAAAAAACTGGTTGATTGAACGGTTCGGCCGCCATGTCCGTTTCGACGAACCGATGACCCGGCACACTTATTTCAAGGTCGGCGGGCCGGCCGAGGCGTTCGTAACTCCGCCCGATACGGCTGGCCTGGAGCAGTTGATGAGCTGGTGCCGGTCGAGCCGACAGCCTTGGATGGTCATCGGGGGCGGTTCGAATCTGCTGGTAAAAGACGGCGGCATCGGCGGCGTCGTCATAAGCCTGGTCCGGTGTCTGAAAGATATCCGGACGACGGAAGGCGGTAGCGACGTCCGGTTGACGGCTCAGGCCGGGGTCAAACTGCCGTCCCTCTGCCGGTACTGCATCGAGCGCGGTTTTGCGGGGTTGAACTTCGCGCTCGGCATCCCGGCAACGGTGGGGGGGGCGATCGTCATGAACGCCGGAACAGCCCGAGGATCGATGGCGGATGTGCTGGAATCGATCGGCTGCCTGCAACCGAACGGCAGGCGGGTTCGGTTCGACCGCCGCGAACTCGATTTCTCCTACCGGTGTCTTTCCTGGAAAGAGAGCGTACCGAACGGCGAGGGCGTCATCCCGATCATAGTCGACGGCGCTTTTTCACTGAAACCGGGGGATGCGAAGATGCTGGCAGTAGAAGCCGAGGAAATCCTGAAGATGCGAACTGCCAAGCAGCCGATCGACCAGCCGAGCGCGGGCTGCTTCTTTAAAAATCCGGCCCCGGATCGGTCGGCAGGCGAGTTGATCGAAAAGGCCGGCCTCAAAGGGCGGCAGATCGGCAACGCACGCGTGTCAACCCGGCACGCCAACTTCATCGTCAACACCGGCGGCGCAACCGCCCGCGATATCCTGGCCCTCATGGAACTGGTGCAAAAGCGTGTGGCCGAGAAATTCGAGGTTGAACTCGTCCCCGAGGTGAAAATTGTTGGGCATTAGGCGCAAAAGGCAAAACCGTTTCAAACGGCAGCGGCCGAAAAAAAACCGCCATTGGATCTCCGGTGGACTGAAACTGGCGGCCGGTGGAATCGGTGTGGCCCTGCTCAGCATTATTTTTATTTTCTGCCACGATGTGGTCACCCAATGCGATGCGTTAAAAACCAAGACGGTCACCGTGACGGGCAACCGTCGCCTGAATCGAGAAGAGATTTGGGAAAAGGCCGGAATCCTCCCCGGTTCCAATATCCTGGCGCTCAATTCGGTCGCCGCCCGCAAACGATTGCTGGCCGAGCCCTGGATCGCCGACGCACAGATCCGACGCGAAATACCGGACGGGATTCACATCTCCATCCGGGAACATCGTGCCCTGGCCGTTATCGACCTGGGCCGCAAGTTCCTGCTCGATGATGCCGGGACCATTTTCAAGGAGGTGGCAACGCGGGAAGCCGACAATCTGCCAGTGATCGAGGGGCTTCGCTATGCGGATATCGAACTTAGACCGTCCGCAGCCGGTGCCGGCCTCCCGGCAAAACAGATAAACCATCGATCCATCGTCGTTCAGAACCCGGCTTCTCCATTTAAGGCGGTTGTCACCGTGCTGCGGCTCGGAACGCCGGCTGACAGCATTATCCCCAACCGGCATCTTTCCCGAATCGTGGTGGACGGTGAGACCGGCATCACCTTGCAGACGCGCAAGGGCCCGAAGACCGTCAAGCTCGGCTTCCAGGATTACGCGAGAAAGTACACCGTGCTGCGGCGACTCCTCGCTTATCTGCAGCAGCATCGCCCAAACGGATGGCGGGAAGTCGAAACGGTGGATCTGACCAACCTGGACCGCATCGTCGTGGAGCCGGTTTACGAAAACGGAAAGGCATCGGAGACCGGCCACAGGGGCCGCAAGATATCGATTAATGTGCCGGCAACAGACGCGTCAGCGTCATCGCCGGTCTAGCAGGAGGTTTGCAAATGCAGGGACAGGGAAAAATCGTTGTCGGTCTGGACATCGGGACGACCAAGATTTGCGCTGTGGTTGGTGAGGTCTCCGGTGACAAGCTCAACATCATCGGCATCGGCTCGCACCCGTCCATTGGACTGCGCAAAGGCGTGGTCGTCAACATCGAATCGACCGTGGAATCGATCAAGAAGGCCGTCGAGGAAGCCGAACTGATGGCCGGCTGTGAGATCTCGTCCGTCTATGCCGGTATCGCCGGTGGCCATATCACGGGTTTCAACAGCCGCGGCATCGTGGCCATAAAGGGATCCGAAATCACGGATCAGGACGTAGAGCGGGTCATCGATGCCGCCCGGGCCGTTGCCATTCCCATGGACCGTGAAGTCATCCATGTACTGCCCCAGGAGTACATCGTCGACGATGAAACCGGAATTCAAAATCCGGTCGGCATGGCCGGCGTGCGGCTGGAGGCCAAGATCCATATCGTAACCGGCGCTGTGACCTCGGCCCACAACATCGTAAAATGCGCCAACCGCTCCGGTCTGGACGTCGGCGATATCGTGCTCGAATCTCTGGCCTCCGGCGAAGCCGTCTTGACCGAAGAGGAAAAAGATCTCGGCACGGCCTTGATCGACATGGGAGGCGGAACCACCGATCTGGCTGTATTTTCCGGCAAGAACATCAAACACACCTTTGTTCTGGCCCTGGGCGGCAACAACCTGACCAACGACATCGCCATTGGCATGCGGACACCCCATGCCGAAGCCGAAAGAATCAAGACCAAGTTCGGCACATGCATGGCGGCCAATATCCGCAACGACGAGAACATCGAGATTCCCGGTATGGGCGGCCGCGGTCCTCGCAAACTGCCCAGGCAGATTTTGGCGGAAATCCTCGAACCCCGCATGGAGGAGATCTTCACCCTGGTCAACCGTGAAATCTACCGGGCCGGCCAGGAAAATTCAATTACCTCGGGAGTGGTTCTCACCGGCGGCTCTTCGATGCTCGACGGCACGACCGAGATTGCCGAATCGGTTTTCGGGTTGCCGACCAGATTGGGAAAGCCCCGTGGCATCAGCGGGCTGATCGACGTGGTCAACAACCCCATGTATGCCACCGGCGTAGGCTTGGTGATCTACGGAGCCAAACGACAGAGTTCCAAAAAATTCAGAATACGCGACAACAATATCTTCAATCGCATCATGACCCGCATGAAGCGATGGTTTCAGGAAGTGGTGTAAAAGACGGACTGCGGCCGGTCGCTTTCCGGCCGCGTCTGAAACAGGCATCGGAAAAAAATGTCAATCCAACGATCCAGGATAAAGGATGTCGGTCAACGGACAAAAAGGCGTGCATGGGGAGACGCCGACGATTTCCGGAGTCCGGTTTCCTGCGGCCTGGATCAACTATCACACAGGGGGTGAAACATGTTTACTTTCGTTGACAATGAAAAATCGGCAAAAATCAAGGTCATCGGTGTCGGAGGGGCCGGCGGAAACGCCATCAACAACATGATTGCCAGCAAGCTCCAAGGGGTTAAATTCATCACCGCCAACACCGATGCCCAGGCCCTCGAGACCTCCAATGCCCCGGTCAAGATCCAGCTGGGTGAAAAACTCACCGAAGGTTTGGGGGCCGGCGCCAACCCCGAAGTCGGGCGCCAGGCGGCCATCGAGAGCGAAGAGGAGATCCGCGAGCTCCTCAAGGACAGCCACATGGTGTTTATAACCGCCGGCCTGGGAGGCGGAACCGGAACCGGTGCGGCACCGGTCATCGCCCGGATCTGCAAAGACCTGGGCGCCCTCACGGTGGCCGTTGTGAGCAAGCCTTTTTCGTTCGAAGGCCGCAAACGGTCCCGGCAGGCGGAGGAAGGCCTCGAGGCACTGAAAGATATGGCCGACACCGCCATCACGATCCCCAATGACCGTCTGCGCGGCATCGCCTCCAAGAATGCCACCATGATCGAAATGTTCAGAAGGGCCGATGAGGTCCTGTTGCATTCGGTCAAGGGGATTACCGACCTGATCATGATGCCGGGTTTGGTCAACCTCGATTTTGCCGACGTCAAAACAACCATGTCCAAAGCCGGAATGGCCATCATGGGCATCGGCACCGCCAACGGCGAAAACCGGGCCGTGCTGGCCGCCGAACGGGCCATCTCACACCCGTTGCTGGAAGATATCTCCATTTCCGGTGCACGCGGCGTGCTCATGAACATCACCAGCACCAGCGATCTCACCATGGAGGAGATGACCGAGGCCTCGGACCGGATCTACAGTGAGGTCGGCGAAGAAGCCGATATCATTTGGGGTACGGTCATCGACGATACCCTGGGCGACGAGATCCGCGTCACCTTGATCGCCACCGGCATCGGCGGCTCTGCCGAAACGACCATCCGAGGCCGACGTGAAGATTTCAAACTGCGCGGCAAGGTGCGGGACCTCACCCCCGCAGACCTCCAGCACGCCGAGGACTTTGACGTGCCGACCTTTATTCGTCAGAAAGAAGCCGTGGGCGAGAACAGTGGCGCGACGTATCGCGGACACCGGGGGATCGTTCTGGACAACAACGATCTGGATGTGCCGACATTTCTGAGGCGCAAGGCCGACTGATCGATCCGCGCCAGCTCGCCGGTGTTGAATCCGTGCCACTCCCGATCAATTGGAAATTGGGCGGGTTCTTTCGCAGATGGTCGTTTGACAAAACCGGGGCTGCCACGTTGCCAATCGACGTGAACGTCGCTATAGTGCTGTCATGGCCTTACGCGGTCAGGAAGGGCGGCGTGCAAGCGACAGTTGATGGCAGCCTCAAATAAAAAGGATAACCGGCAGACCCCCAGTAATCCCACCGATGCGGAGATCGGAACGATCCGTAAAAGCGGTCCCCATCGCCTACGGGTTGTTCTGGTGTATCCCAATCGCTACCCGGTCGGGATGTCGAACCTCGGATTTCAAGTGGTTTACGGTCTGTTGAACCGCTTAGATGGCGTGGCCTGCGAGCGGGCTTTTTTGCCGGACGGCAAAACGCCGGCAGAACTTCGCATGGCCTCGGTCGAGACCGGAAGTCCGCTGACTGAGTTCGATATCATCGCGTTTTCGGTCTCCTTTGAGAACGATTACCCGAACATACTGGAGGTTCTTGCAGCAACAGGTCTCCCCCTGCAATCACGTGAACGCGGAAACACCCACCCCCTGGTGATTGCAGGGGGAGTCGCCTGTTTTCTGAACCCGGAACCACTGGCGCCGTTCATCGATTGCTTTCTGATCGGTGAAGCGGAAGCCATGCTGGAAGGGTTCATCGACTGCCTTCAAAATAAAGGCTATCCTGAACATCGGGAGCGCCGGCAATTTTTGGCCGCCTGCGCCCGGCATGTTCGGGGCGTGTACGTTCCGCAATTCTACCGCCCCGTCTACGACGGGACCGGCGGCCTGGCAGCGGTTGAATTGCTGGCCGACGTCCCCGAGAAGATTGAACGAACCTATCTGGCCGACCTGTCACAGGTTCCCACCTGCAGTACCGTGGTCACCCCACACACGACTTTCGCCCGTACCTTTTTGATCGAGGTCGGCCGGGGCTGTCCCCACGGATGCCGGTTCTGCAGCGCAGGGTTCATCTACCGCCCGCCCCGCTTCCGGCCGCTGTCGCTGCTGCAGGCCTGCATGCAGCAAGGCGCAGCCGTCACCGACCGCATCGGACTGGTCGGGGCGGCGGTTTCGGATTTGCCGGGAATAAAGGAGCTCTGCCATCGGGCGGATTCAGACGATATCCGGGTATCGTTCAGTTCACTGCGGGCCGATGCGCTCGATGGCGACCTGGTGGCCGCACTGCGCCGCAGCCGCGTCAAAACCGCCACCATCGCACCGGATGCCGGGTCCGAGAGGATGCGGCGGGTTATCAACAAGGGTATCGACGAAGACACGATCCTGAAGGCCGCCGAGATGCTGGTCACTGGCGGCATCCCGAATCTCAAACTCTATTTCATGATCGGCCTGCCGACCGAAACCGCGGACGACGTCGAGGCCATCGTCGGGCTGTGTAAAAAGATCAAACACGTCTTTCTCAGCCGCAGCCGCGGTCAAAAACGGATCGGCGAAATGACTGTCAGCCTGAGCTCCTTCGTGCCCAAGCCCGTCACCCCTTTCCAATGGGTCGCCATGGACGATGTGACAACCCTGAAAAAAAAGATCCGCACCGTCAAAGACGGCCTCAAGAAAGTGCCCAATGTCCGGGTTCATGCGGATGTGCCGCGCTGGGCCTATATCCAGGCGTTGCTGTCACGGGGCGACCGCCGGGTCGCAGGCCTTTTGGAACTGGCGCATAAAAACAGGCAAAACTGGCCGCAATCCCTCAAGGAAACGCCGCTGAACGCCGACTTTTACGTAGTGCGGTCGCGTCCGGTGGATGAAGTGTTACCGTGGGACTTTATCGACCATGGGGTCAAAAAGAGCTTTCTGGTCCGCGAGTACCACAAGGCGATTGCCGGGCGCCCTTCTCCCCCCTGCCCCATGAACGACTGCCGCCGCTGCGGCATCTGTCGCTAAAACCCGACCGAACGGCCTCTCCGGCTGGCATCAAGGCCTAAACCGAACTTTTCAGATTTAATAGGAAAAGCAAACCTTCCGCGGTGTTTTGGCACGCCACCGACCTGTCTTCGCAACGGCGACATTTTTGCGATCCAAATCAAAAAAAATCTTGAAAGGTTAACCTCATTGTGATAGTCGATGGCCGTCTTTTTGCGCCCGTTCTTCTTTAACACTGCCCCGCCCTTGAAAGGAATGTATATGGCACGTTCCGGAAAAGAACTGCAACTGGCATACAGACTGGCGATCACGTTGTTCATTGTGGGAGTCGCAAGCTACGCATATACAGCCTTTTCCGCCAAGCCACCCCACGAGCCGATCCGCGTCATGTACAAAACCACTGCCGGGAAAGTTCTCTTTGACCACAAAACCCATTCGGCCGACACCGGATACGGCATCTCCTGTTACGATTGCCACCACCATCCACCGGAAGACGAGTCGGCGTTGCAGGCCTGCAGCGTCTGCCACCCCATGGAACCCGAGGAGGGAACCATTCCAGAGACTTGCCTCGAATGCCATGATGCAGGTGATATCGAAGGAACGGAAACGGTCAAGCGGCTCGACGCTTATCACACGCAGTGCATCGAGTGCCACAAGGCGGTCGGCGCGGGTCCCGTTGACTGCAATTCATGTCATGTGCTGTAAGCCGACTCTTGATCATTGCCCGACTTTTTGTTCTCCCTGATTCGTGCGATCAAACCAAAAAGGGTGACCTATGATACGAAAATCTTTTTTCGGACTTTCAACGCCTCGCCTCGAGTATACCCTTTTGACCGGTGAACTTTCGGAACCGCAATCCATCCCTCCGCCGGAGACGGCAACCCTTTTGATCGAAGCGCCCTTTGACACCAAAGACGCGTCCGGCGTCAAACCGGGCGACGCGGTGAAACGCGGTCAAAAACTGACACTTACCGAAGCCGGTGAAGCCAGCGTGACCGCCACCGTCAGTGGATCGGTGTTGTCCGTCGCTCCGCACATCGGTGATTTCGGCAGGATTTTCACGGCCGTGACGATTGGTGTGAACGGGACCGAGGAGAACGACGACCAGTTTGTGGAACAGTCGAAACTGCCGGCGCTGGACACTGCCCTCGACTATTTGGTGAGTGTCCCCGGTGCGCCGCCGCTGAAGAAGTTCAAGACCCCCGAAGTGCCGATCGACACGATCGTGATCTACGGCGGGGACACCGACCTTCTGGTGACAACCAACCAGTTCGTCATCAAATCGCGGCTGGACGAGGTAAAAGCCGGCATCGGTTTTTTGAAGCAGATCACCGGTGTGGAAAGAATCATCATTGCGGTTCCCGGAGAAATCATTCAGGGCTACGGTCACATCGGCGCCGAAATGAAACGGGTTGACGCCGAATACCCGGCCGCCCTGCCCCCGATGATCATGAAAGATGTTCTGAAACGGGTAGTTCCGGCCGGCCAGACACCGGAAGACCTCGGCGTGACATTCATAACCGCTGAAGCGGTCGCCGCCATCGGCACGGCCTTTAAAACCGGGACCTGTCCGGTTTCAAAACTGATCACGGTCGTCGACAAGGCCGGCGGCTGCAAGCTGGTCTCAGCCGTCATCGGAACGCCCATCGGCAACGTCTTGAGCGCCCTCGGCATCACCCTCGCGGACCGCGACCGGCTCATCATCGGCGGCCCCATGACCGGCTCGGCCATTTATTCCGAAGATTTTCCGGTCACTCCCGACACCGGTGCCATCATGGTGCAGGACAAGGACGATATTCCGTATGTCTCCGATTATCCCTGCATCAACTGCGGCGACTGCATCCGGATCTGCCCGGTCGATATACCGGTCAACATGCTCGTCCGTTTCCTGGAAGCCGGGCACTACGAAGATGCTGCAGATCAGTATGACCTCTACTCGTGCATCGAATGCGGACTGTGCAGCTTCGTGTGCGTTTCAAAAATACCGATATTTCAATACATCCGTTTGGCCAAATTCGAACTCGGCCGGACCAGAGCAGCGGAGGCGGCGAATGACTAATCGGAAAAAGTTCATCGTTTCACATGCGCCCTTCTGGCACTACGGCAGCAACATCACCGAGCGCAGTTACCACACCATGTTCGCCGCCCTGCCGGCCGTATTGATGGGCATTTTTTATTTCGGTGTTCCGGCTATTGCCGTCGTGGCATTGTCGGTTTCCTCCGCCATCGGCTGGGAACTGGCCATCAACAAGGTCACCAAGCAGACCATCACCATCGGAGACGGCAACGCCGCGCTCATCGGGCTGCTGTTCGCCATGCTGGTGCCGGCCACAGTGCCTTGGTGGGCGGTCCTGACAGGCACCTTCATTACCGTCGTGCTCGGCAAGCATATCTTCGGCGGCATCGGGGGCAACGTCTTCAATCCGGTGGTGCTGGCCGTGGCCATTCTGGCGATATCCTGGAAGTACCTGCTCGACTTCGACGCCGCCCTGGTCAATTACGATACCGGTTTTATGATGGCGGCGCCTCTGGTGAAACTCAAGGCCTTCGGCGTCAATGCGGTTAAGGACTATTCTTATGTCGGCCTGCTTTTCGGCCGTCAGACCGGCGGGATCGGGTCCGGCTTCGGTCTGGGATTGATCGCGGGCGGCGTCTACCTGATCCTGAGAGGATTTATCCGCTGGGAAATCGCGCTTTCTTTTCTGGCCGGCGTTTTTGGGATGGCCTCTGTCTTTTATGTTATCGATCCAGGCCGGTATGCCGACCCCTTTTTCCACCTGATCACCGGATATACCCTGATCGGCGCCTTTTTCCTGGCCACCGAAGACTCCGCTTCACCGGTCAACTTCATTCCGATGCTCATCTACGGGGCCGTCGGGGGCATCATTACCGTGTTGATCCGCAACATCGGCGTCTACGCCGATGGGGTGCTCTATGCCATTCTCGTCATCAATCTGATACAACCCCTGGTCGACAAAATCCGGCCCCAAGCGTTAGGAAAGGTGGTCTAAGATGCGTGAAATGATTCAAATGGTCGTTGTTCTCACGGTCTTGAGCTTCGTTTCGGGTGGCCTGCTCGCCTACGTCAAAGACGGCACCAAGGACAAGATAGAAGTCCAGCAACTCACTTTCGTGAAAGGCCCCGCCATCAAGGCTATCCTGCAAGGCGCCGCCAACGATCCGATCAAAGATCGCTTCAAACTCAAAGATGGCGATACCGAACGCAGCTTTTTCGTGGGGGTGTTCGACGGAAAGCCGGATACGGTGGCCTTCGAGAGCTCCGGGAAAGGTTATGGTGGTGATATCGGGGTGATGATCGGGGTGAAACTCGAAGACGACAAGATCGTAGGGGTCGGGGTGACCACCCACAGCGAAACCCCGGGGGTCGGTTCGCGGGCCAAGACCGACCCGGCCTTTGTCGCCCAGTTTCCCGGCCAGCCGATCGCTGAAACCTTCAAGGTGAAAGCGGACGGCGGACAGGTGGACGCCCTGTCGGGCGCAACTTTTACGTCGCGCGGCGTGTCGGCTGCCCTGACGGAAGCCGGTAAAATCTATGAGAAACTCAAACCACAGATAGAGGATAAGGCAAAGACTTTTTCCAAGTAGAAAACGGGGGATCACAATGGCCAAAACGATTGTACAGGAATTTACCAAGGGTTTATGGGACGAAATACCGCCGTTCCGGCTGGTACTCGGCCTCTGCCCCACCCTGGCCGTTACCAAGACCGTCGAAAACGGGATCGGGATGGGAATTGCTACGACCTTCGTGCTGGTGGGATCAAACTTTCCTGGTCTCGATGCTGCGAAAGGTCATTCCCTCCAAGGTCAGGATCGCCTGCTTCATCATCATCATCGCCACCTTCGTGACGGTCGTCGAACTGGTGATGCAGGCCTTTACCTACCCGCTGTTTCTCAAACTCGGCATCTTTATTCCCCTCATCGTCGTCAACTGCATCGTGTTGGGTCGGGCCGAAGCTTTTGCATCGAAAAACAGCGTCATCCGGTCGACGTTGGACGGACTCGGCATCGGCATCGGTTTTACCCTGGCGCTGGCAGCATTGGGGACCGTCCGTGAGCTTGCTCGGCAGCGGCACCCTGACGATCTGGGAAAAGCCGATTCAGATCTTGGGGCCCTCATTTCAACCCTTCGAGTTTGTTATTCAAGGCCCCTGGGGCTTTTATTTGCCTTGGATCTGATGCTCTGCATCATGAACCTGCTGGGGAAAAAATAGGAGAACTTCCATGGCCGACTACCTCGTTCTTGCCATCAGCTGCATCCTTATCAACAACATTCTGCTGGCCCAGTATCTGGGGAACTGTCCGTTTCTGGGAACATCCAAAAAAATGGAGACCGCGACCGGCATGGCCATGGCGGTTATATTCGTCCTGGTCCTGGCCGGTGCCATGACCTGGGTGGTCGACACCTATGTTCTGAAAAAATTCGGCCTCGAGTATCTGCGCACGATCGCCTTCATTCTGGTGATCGCCTCCCTGGTCCAGTTCGTCGAAATGTTTCTGAAGAAGAGCATCCCGGCGCTGTACGCGGGTCTGGGCATTTTTCTGCCTCTGATTACCACCAACTGCGCCGTCATGGGTGTGTGCCTGATCAACATCAACGAAGAGTACAGCTTTCTTCAGACCCTGGTCGCCTCGTTCGGTTACTCAGCCGGCTTCGGCCTGGCACTGGTGCTCTTTGCCGGCGTGCGGGAACGGATCCTGCTGGCCCGCGTCCCGCGGCCGTTGCAGGACACCTCGATCGGGTTGATCACGGCCGGAATCCTGTCACTGACTTTTTTCGCCTTCAAAGGTTGGGTGTAACACATCGGGAGCGGACTGCAACCACCCTCTGCACTATCAGTTCTCGCTGCCCGATCGGAGACAATCGTTTTAGCTTCAAAGGCCACCAGTGCATCGTCCGGCGAAATCAACTGTAGTAAAGTCTCGTCCAGTATCCGGCCGCAATGCGCTGACCTCCCGCCATCGGTCCATGGAATACGGTCGAACCGTTGACATGGCGCTCTTGTTTTTGTTTAATTGAACATGTCGGCCGCCTCCGGAGCGAATATGTCCATGCGGCCGATCGGACTTTACCATTTCTTACTACTGTTTGATGGAGGTAACCTTGATAGAAGCCGTTTTGGTTATGTTGGGCCTGGGCGCCACCTGTGCGTCGATGTTGACGATCGCATCCAAGGTCTTTTATGTTTACGAAGATCCGCGCATCGCCGAAGTCGAGGGCCTGCTGGCCGGCGCAAACTGCGGCGGCTGCGGATACCCCGGATGCTCGGGAGCGGCGGCGGCCGTGGTCGACGGCAAGGCGTCGCCGGGTGTCTGTGTGATCGCCGGGATGGAAGCCGCCGTTCAGGTGGCGGCGGTAATGGGAATCGATCCCGGTACGGTCGAGCCGCTCAAATCCCTGAACACCTGCCAGGGGGGCGAGCGAGCGGAGGACAAGTTTATTTACGCAGGCGTTAACAGCTGCCGCGCCCTTGCCACCCTGTCGGGCGGCAAGCGTGAGTGCCGCGTGGGCTGCCTCGGCTTCGGCGATTGTATCCGCTCCTGCCGCTTCGATGCCATTCACATGGGCCCGGACGGTTACCCGGTGGTGGATGAATTCAAATGCGTCGGTTGCGGCGCCTGCGAAACCGCCTGCCCTAAATCGATTCTCCAAGTCCGCACCATGTCACAGCGGCTGCTGCATTTCAACCAGGTGGATGACGCTCTGGCCCCGTGCCAGCAAACCTGTCCGGCTGAAATCGACATCCCGCGTTACATCGCCTGTATTCGAGAGGGCGACTATGAAGGCGCCGTCAACACCATCCGAGAGCGCAACCCCCTGCTGCTGGCCTGCGGCCGGGTTTGCCCGCATCCCTGTGAAGACTATTGCCGCCGCGGCATCGAGGACGAGCCGGTATCGATCAACCAGTTGAAACGTTTTGCGGCCGACTACGAAATGAACAGCGGCAAGCGGCTGCCGATTGCCTGTGCTCCCGACACCGGGAAAAAGGTTGCCGTGATCGGCGGCGGACCGGCGGGGTTGACCAACGCCTATTTTCTGAGGCGTCTGGGCCACGCGGTCACCATCTTCGATATGATGCCCAAGTTGGGCGGAATGATCCGCTACGGCATCCCCGAATACCGGCTGCCCAAGAAGGTCCTGGAGTGGGAAATCGAGGGGATCCTCAATCTGGGTATCGAGCATCGTCCGAACGTCAAACTCGGCCATGATTTCACTTTGGCAGATCTGGAAACCGAAGGCTTCGACGCCGTTTTTATGGGCATCGGCGCCTGGAGGGACTACAGCCTGAAAGTCGAGGGCGAGGACCTTAAGGGCTGCTACACCGGCATCGATTTTCTGACCAAGTTTGCGCTGAACCAGCAAGCCGACCAGCCGGCCCACAAGATCGGCATCGGTCGCAAGTGCGCGGTCATCGGCGGCGGCAACACCGCCATCGACTGCGTCCGCACCCTGGTGCGGCTGGGGGCTGAAGAGGTATCGATCGTCTACCGCAGGACACGCAAGGAAATGCCGGCCAACGAGGTCGAAATCGTCGCGGCCGAGCATGAGGGCGTCAAGTTTCACTTCCTGGCCGCACCGACCCGTGTCATCGGTGATGAAAACGGCCGGGCCACCCACTTGGAATTCTTGAAGATGGAACTCGGTGAACCCGACGCCAGCGGCAGAAGGCGGCCGGTGCCGATCGAAGGTTCCGAAACCCAGATGGAAGTCGACATGGTGGTTTCTGCGATCGGTCAAGGTCCGGACGTCAGTTTCATCGAAGCGGACAACCGCTTGAAAGAGATGAGCATCACCCGTTGGAGCACCATCGATGCGAATCCTGAAATACTTCAGTCCAATATCCCGCAAGTCTTTGCGGCCGGTGATGCCTACACCGGCGCCTCGCTGGTCGTCGAGGCCATCGGCGGCGGTCGACGGGCGGCCAGAGCCATTCATCTTTTCCTCACGGAGCAGCCGATAGAACCCGTGGCGAAGTCGCTGCGTAAAAAGCACATCCCCGAGTCGCTTTTCAACGACGTCCCCGGAATCAAACCCCGGAAACGGGCCGAAATGCCCGAAATGCCGGTCAAAGAACGCATTAAAACCTTCGAGGAAACCGACCTGGTGCTCAGTGAGGCGGACGCGCTGGCCGAATCACGGCGCTGTCTGTCCTGTTGCCGGCTGTGCTACAATCCGGATGCCTAAAAAATGGAGATATGGGCAACCGGGCGTGGGTAATAGATTGAGGAGTTCATCTATTTGATTTGTTCAGTTTATCTATCGTTTGGGGTCATAACTAAATTTTTGACCACCGATAGTTATTTAAAATCTTTCACTATTTTCTTTCGAATGCGGTCTGCTTAAGGGGATATCGGGAAATCCGGCAAGTAATATCATGTCATCTTGATGGTTGACATAACCCTCAAAGATATACTCATTCCAATAATGCCGGTTTAGGCCAAATTTCACAAAAAACTCATAAGCACCATTTTTATTATCAATTTTCGTTTTCCCAAGATTTCTTTCAAAAAAAAGCTCCCAGTTCTTCTCACTCGAAGGCACAAATTGTTCATTTCGCATTTCCGAAATAATATATGGGGTTGTAAAAACAACTGAATACCCGTAATTTAATTCGGCAAACGGCTCCGGCATTATCCTGGCAAACCATATTTCACCCTGGTTACCCATATATCCGCTTGGCACAATAACGTTAACTTGTTTCTGAGTGATTAATTCCCTTAAATGGACAAATCCTTCGGAAATTCCCTCATGAACATAAAAGCCCATTCTTGAATTTTGCATGTATTCAAAGATCTTTATCAACCCCTGGTCCACGTTTAATGATCTACATATATCGATGATAATGGTACCAAACGATTCTTTTTTAAGCCCCACACAAAGATCAAAAAAGCCCCAGCAGGAAAAATAGGAGGCGGTGAGAGGGCTCATAGGAGGTCCCGAGGGCATATAAATGTCCATGGCATCAGCATAGGCATTAGTAAGTTTTGAAAGTGCCGGCAACTCGGCAATCTGTTCAACAAGAACAGAAATTTTGTTTTGTGCATAAGCATAAACACCATGTAATGGATCTAATTCGGAAAGCGCTTTCTCGGAAATCACAGACTTTTCTAATTTTTCAGCATCGATTTTGGCATTTTTAAATTCAGAAATGTCTATCACCTTCCTGTTAATGGATTTCCGTATATCAGAAAGTACTTTTCTTGATATAGGACTATAGCCAGAACTTTTTCGTTTTAATTTTTCCATAAAACAGTCTAAGTTAGAAGGATATTGGGATTGGATGGATCAGAGTTTTTTTATCGAAATTATGGCCTTTTATCAAACATAGAATCCCAAAATTCTGCCTTTGCAAAAACGAGTGTCTTGTCGCACATAAATTCTCTTATCTCTTGTCGACCGCTGTTTGATATTTTGAGCCTGAGCACATAAAAATGTAATTCAGCAGTGTTGATTTAGTTTTCAGATTACTGTATTTTGGTAACCATATTCATAAAACGCTATTCACGGCTGTCCTCAAAAACATCATTCTCGGTGCGCTGTATGTTGAAGTCCTTCTCCCCCATTTGAAATTTCGCAATGGGGGATTCACCTGGGAGATGTAACGATCGATAGTGGCCATATTCACAGTGATGGCGTCAAAATCTTCCGCACGCCACGAATCCTTCGCCAAAACGGGCGATAGCCGAATCTGAACCGGTTTGAAGTTCATTGCGTTTCTCCAGTGGCTTTTGGATAGTCTCCGAACTTTACGGTTATCAGCGTCATGTCGTCCTCGGCTGGCAAACCTCGGCAACATTCGCTTACCTTTCTTTTTATGACTTCAGCAATGAATACCGCATTTTCATGCCGATGCTTCCGAACCAAATCCTTTATCATCCCTTTGCAATGGGTGCGCCCGACACCCTGATCGATCTCCCAAAGACCATCGGTTCCAATCAGAACAATGGCCCCCTTCGGGAGACCAGATCGGCTGTTGACCTGGTAATCGGCGTAAGGGTCTACTCCCAATGCCACACCATTACCTTGCAAGGGAGCAAACACGTCGGTAGCGGGATTGTACAACAAGGCCGGATCGTGTCCGGCACGCACCCACTCGATCTTCCTCTCAGGCCCGAAAATCGAAGCGTAAAAAACGGTTACAAAATGGCCGCTTGACCCGACATCCAAACACAGCAACCTGTTGACGTCCGCAACGATCTGGCTCAAATCGCCCGGTTGCATTGCCCTTGCACGCAGATAAGCACGTATGGAAGTCATCAACAGGGATGAACACAAGCCATGACCGGAGGCATCACCGACGGCGATGTGCATTTGTGTCGTCGAGGGGCAACAAACACCCCTAAAATCGTGATAATCAAAAAAATCGCCTCCCAGCATTCCGGAATATACTGTCCATCCGGCGATCTCTGCGGCGTCGATTAGAGGCGAGCTTTTGGGCAGCAGCTGTTGTTCAATTTCAGATGCCAACTGCACGCAAACTTTTTCGGGAAGGCTTTCGTTTTCCAGATTCGTCTTGTGCTCCATTTAGTTATCTCCAAGCGTCTTCATCAGCCGGCGCGTTTTTCAAGGTGCGGCGGACCTCCTCGGTTTCATTCCAAGTTAGGCTTGCATTAGGATAGTTGGGATGGCTTGAGCGCTTCGATATCAGCGGATGCCACATAGTTTTCGGCACCGCTTCCTGGGAACCACCCGCTGACCAGTTCCTTACTGCGGGCTTTGAGCTCAATTTTGACATCATTAAATCCGACCTCTTCCAAAAGGCCTCGTATTTTGTCAATGTGTTCGGCCCCGGCTATGCATCCGGTTAAAAGCGCAGCCTGTTCACGCATATGATCCGGCATTTCGGCTGTAGCGACCACATCGGATATGACCAACCGTCCATCTGGCTTCAATACACGGTAGGCGTCTTTGAACACTTGCCTCTTGTCGGGCGAAAGATTGACCACGCAGTTGGAGATAATCACGTCGACGCTGCTGTCCGCCACCGGCAGATGTTCGATTTCACCGAGGCGGAATTCGACATTGGTGGTGCCCATTTTCACCGCATTTTTCCGCGCTTTGGATAGCATCTCCGGTGTCATGTCAACGCCGATGACACGGCCCTTATCTCCCACCTTTTTGGCGGCAAGAAAGCAATCGAACCCGCCTCCGCTACCCAAATCGAGAACAATCTCACCTTGCCTGAGGTTTCCGATGGCGGTCGGGTTGCCGCAACCTAGACCGAGATTAGCCCCTTCGACAACACCGTTGAGCTCCTCTTTGGAATACCCCATGACGTGGTTCGTCGAATCGGCAATACTTGCGGAAGAACCGCAGCAGGAATTTGTTGCCTTTGACTGGCATCCGCAAGGCCCTCCCGCCGCCGCCTGGGCATACCGATCCCTCACCATTTGCCTTATTTTATCTGAATCCATTTCTTTCATTTCCGGTCTCCCTCGATCAAAAGAAGTTTTATTCCAATAGCTGGGAAAATAACAAAATCAGTGTGGCCTCCAACCACAAGCAAAACAATCCGTTAAAGATATTTTACCATGAAAGCCGAACTCACCGGGCAGATCTCGGAAAACTCTTTTGTCTCCCTGATCGCCGACGGAGCATCGTCCCGCCCGGTGGGCTGGTACCCGCAATGCTGAAAAAACGATTCGGCGGTATTAGTCAACAGATAAAGAGATTTAATGCCCTTGTTTCGAGCATAGTCTTCGGCATGTGCTACGAGCTTTGAGCCCAAACCGGTCCTCCGGCGCGATGAAACCACGGCCAGCGACCGCAAAAGGGCGACGGTGCCGAACAACTCCAGTCCCACGACACCTTCCGGTTCCTCTTTTGTCCCCAGGCCGAAGAAATGCCGCAGGTGCTCGGGAGTCAAATCCGAACTAATGAGCTGTGACTCGTTCAGAAGGCGCTTGACGCCGGTCTCCGATGGCTGGATAAAAATATCCATATTTTTCCTTGAACAGGATCATTAGGTTGTTACGATCTGAATTGTATCCATAGGGCAGTTCATGAACATAGCGGCAGACATCGATGAATCCATTGATACCCAGGTCTAGAAATTTATCTGAGACCGGTCCCGAAGCCTTGATGGCTGCGTTCGGAAAGACGGTAAACTTGTCCATTTCATCACCGGCGATGGGTTATTTTTTTGTTGAGGTCAGGTTTGACACGTCACATGGCAGACACCGGTGGGTGTCTGCACCGTAAACGGAAAATATTTGCGTTTGAACCACAGGGCCACATTGACCAGGCCGATCAGAACCGGCACCTCGACCAGAGGTCCGATCACAGCCGCAAAAGCCTGTCCGGAATCGATGCCAAAGACGGCCACGGCCACAGCGATCGCCAGTTCGAAATTATTGGAGGCCGCCGTGAAACTCAATGTCGTGGACTGCTCGTAGGTGGCCCCGACTTTCATGGACAGATAAAACGATACGAAAAACATCACCACGAAGTAGATGCAAAGCGGTATCGCCACACGCACAACGTCGAAAGGCAGCTGTACAATGTATTCGCCCTTGAGGGAGAACATCACCAGAATGGTGAAAAGGAGCGCAATCAGTGTGATGGGACTGATTTTAGGGATAAATCGCTGTTCGTACCATTCTCTACCTTTTAATTTGAGGCCCAGGAACCGGGAAATCATGCCGCCGAGGAAGGGGATGCCCAGATAGATGAAGACGCTCTCGGCGATCTGCCTGATCGAAATGTTCACCACCGCGCCTTTTATCCCCAGCCATTGCGGGACGAGGGTGATGAAAAAATAGGCATAGACCGAGAAAAACAGGACTTGAAAAATAGAATTGAAGGCCACCAGGCCGGCACAGTATTCCCGGTCTCCGGCAGCCAGGTCATTCCAGACGATCACCATGGCAATGCAGCGGGCCAGGCCGATGAGAATCAATCCCACCATGTACTCATGGTGACCGGATAAAAAAGCAATCGCCAGCAGGAACATCAATACCGGGCCGATAACCCAGTTCTGGACTAAAGATAACGTCAACACCTTCACATTGCGAAATACCTGCGGGAGCTGTTCGTATTTGACCTTGGCCAAAGGCGGGTACATCATCAGGATCAGGCCGATGGCAATCGGAATGTTAGTGGTCCCCACTTGGAAGAAGTTGATCACATCGCGAACGCCGGGAAAGAGATAGCCCCAAATGACACCGGCAAACATTGCCAGAAAGATCCACAAGGTCAGGAAACGGTCCAGAAAGGAGAGTTTTTTGGTGGTTGTTTCACTCATGATGATCTAATCTCCTGTTCGCTTAGAAAAATTTCCTGTTCATGCCCCACTGCAGCCGTAAGCCTCTGATAAAACCTCGCTGGGATGCGACACGGGTAAGGGCAGGAGCTGGTTGAACTGCAGGCGGCAGCTGAGGCATTCGGTGACAATCCGGTCCGGACCGATCCCACGGATCTTGTCCATCAGTCGGCGGCCAAGTCGAGTGGACGGCTCGTGGAACTCCCGCTTGAACCCCATGATGCCGGCCATGCCGCAGCAGTAAAAGTGCCCATCGATGGATTCCAGTTGAACCCCTGGTATCCGGCCCAGCAGCTCCATATAGGGACGACCGATTTTCTGCTCTCTACCGTGGCAGGGCGGGAAGTAGAGCAGGCGGCCGGCAACGGTATTCGTTGGAGGATCGAGTTCCCCGGCACTTTGCAAACGCTTCAGGTATTCGCCCAGGTCGAACGTGTGCTCGGCCACCAGGATGCGGTCCCGAGCTCTGAAATTAGAGAAATAGCCCTTGTCTTTGAGGATGCCGCCGTAAATCGATTTTTGAAGCACGACGAAGCCGCCTTCCTTATGTCCGTCGATCAGATCCCTGCCGGACGGCACTTTCAACTGGGCTGCCCCGCTACCCACCGACGTCTGGTATTCCGCCGAGTAATAGGCGCCTTCTTTTAAAACGGTTTTGAGCATAAAACCGCAGGTGGGGCAGGAGCAAACGATGTCGTAGCCGTCCCGGACGGCATCCACCAGCTGCCGGAGATTAAAGCCTACAAATTCCAGCGTCAGCTTTCGGTCACCCTCCAGCAGACTCGGCATGCCGCAGCACTTCTGCTCCGGTACGTAGACATCGACGCCGACTGCCTGAAGCACCGATACCGCCGCCCGCGGCACCTCCGGGAACAGGAAGCGTCCGGTGCAGCCGGCAAAGTATGCGACCTTACGCTTCATTGCCGGGTTGCGCTTGATATTCAAACGGCGTTTTTGAGCCCAGCGGGTAAAATTCGTGGGAGGGAGTTCCGGGAATTTACGTTCCGCATGTATACCGGCTGCATTTTTCATCAGGTAGCCAGTGGATCTGTTGCGCAATAGCGCATTGAAAAGCCGCGGGAACGTACCGCAGATTTTCCCTATGCGTTCCACATCTTCGATGGTGCGCACGCCGAATTTCAATCCGTCACGGTCGATGAACTGCGTTTTGGCCTCGATGACGTCGGCTCGGATGTTGGGACACGGACAAAGCGCACAGAAATTGCAAAGATCCACCAGCCGTCGCAGCGCGTCGGCCGGAATCGCTTCGCCGGATGCCTGCTCCTGGTCCCACAGTCGGTAAAGTTCGGGGAAAAACAGGCAGTCGGCGTCCATCAAGTGGCGGCACACGTCGCAGTCCGTGCAGGCGTCCACCACCTCTCGAATCTTTTTCTCCGGTTCCGAAGTTTCCATTTTTTTTACTATACCATTTCGACCGCGAGCGGCTCTCCGCTTCAACCTGCACTCTGGTGGCCGCACAACACCTCCGGGTCGATAGTCAGTATTTCCGCTAGCCGGTGGGCGTCCTCCCGGATTCTCGGCTCAGCGGTAATGGACCGCAACTCCTCACATGAAAAAACCGAGGAAGTACTTGCCTGCGACAAAAAGCACACTGGCGCACAGTATTGCTTTGATCATCTTTGCCGGAACGAACTTTTGCGTGCGCGCGCCTAAATACATGCCCAGGGTCCCACCGGCACCGAAAAGTCCACCTAGAAGCCAGTCGGGAGAGACGGACATCTCGGGATAAAAGCCGGCCAGAAAATGGTAGAAGAGCGCACCGGCAACCGAGGTCACAAAGGTGCCCATCAATGCCGCACCGGCGATTGTATAGACCGGCAAACCGAAGATGGTCACAAGGAACGGGGCGATGATCGACCCTCCCCCGATGCCGTAAATCCCGCCGGCAATTCCCACCAGGAAACAGATCGTAAATACCAGCGGTGTCGAAAACTCAAAGCGTTCATTCCCGTATTTAAAGAGCACCCTCCGGAGGGTAGATTCGGATACGGCAACCCGACGCACCGGGTTGGATTTGTCCGATGAATTCGGTCTTTGATCCTTGTTCTTGTCCTTGACGATATCTAGAAGCAGCCTCCAGCCGATGTAAAAAAGAACAAAGCCGGCAAACACCTTGAAATGTCTTGGATCCGGAAGGTACACGATGCGCACCCAGGCCCCGATGAAAACGCCGGGTAGCGTTCCGATGATAACCGCCCAGGTCAGGGGCCACAGCATGCGGCCTTCTCGGATGTAACGGTAAACCCCGCTGGGAATGGCCACGATGTTGAAGACGTGGTTGGTTGCCGAGACGGAGGGAGCGGAGTAGCCCAGGACACTCACCTGAAAGGGAACCAGCAGGAAGGCGCCCGAGACGCCGCCCATGGAGGTGAAAAAGGCCACCCCGAATGCCGTGAAAAATGGTATCAAAGGGTGAACGTCGAGCCCTGAAACCGGAAAATGCAATTCTTTGTACCTTACGTGTCGAAATGAAACCGCGAGAGATACTGCTCCAGTCGCTGCCGGTTGTCCGCTTCCATCGCCGGACAATCGCTTGCACCCCAGACCCCTTCCGCTAATCGGGTGGCGAACACCATGCAGGTGGGTTCACCGCACTCGCGGCAGTTGGTTTTGGGCAGCAGTTTAAGGATTTCGATGATCATGGGCCGGGATGCGCCCTTCGTGCTGGGTGCGATGCTGTCCCGGTTTTCCCAGGTTTCGTTGATTTCGCGTTTGAGCCAATCGACGATTTTGCGCGCCTCCGCCTCATCTTTAAGGGCGTTGACCGCAATCCTGCGACCGTGCACCGTGATCAGCTTCCCATGCACTTTGAAGGTGACCGCGGGCGGGTCTTGAACATACGCGAATCCGCCCAGCACGGAATTCAAATACGGCAACACGGCACTCACATTCTGGTCAAGGTGAGCGAAGCAGTTCACCGTCTCCGCCCCGGGCATGCATTTGTTATTGAATATTTCGAGTCGATAACTTGCCAGCAGCATCATCTCGCCTCCGGTGATGAAATCCGGGTTTCTTCCACAAGAGCACGGTATGTCCGATTTTGGGCTGCAACGTATTATATAGCTTTACCTGTTTTATGTCCGGTCGAGAACCGTCAGCGGACGCCATCCGGCAGTTCAGACTGTGGTAACAATGGGATTGATGATGAAATACATCCCCAACAGGGCGATTACAACACCGGCTACCCTCCGGAACCACAAGCCGGCCCCCTGCCACGAGCTGTTCTCGGTGAGCCGGCGGACAAAGGCCGATGAGCTGCCGGCGGCTACAATAGGCAAGCAATGTCCCAGGGCGAACAAAACAATCATCCCTATGCCGGTCATCACTTTCTGCTGCACGGTAACGATGGCCAGAATCGGGGCGATGAAACCGAAGGTGCATGAACCGGACAATATTCCATAGGCCAACCCCAGTCCGAACGCACCCTGGAAACCGCGTAATTTCAAGCGGTAAATCAATGAACCGGATACGGAACAGGCCTGTATACCCAGCATGTCAAGGGCCACCCAGATCAATACTGCGCCGACCAGCACCTGCCACCAGATGCCCACATCGCCGAGCATTCTGCCCAACCAGGCACAAATAATCCCGATCACAGCAATGGTGATAAAAAGACCCAGCGTAAAAGCGCCCGCATATCCGCCGGCACGGTGCGGATTTACGACATTCTCCTGCCCGGCCACATAGGCCACGATAAGCGGGATGGATGCCAGGTGACAGGGACTGAACAGCACGCTGATCATGCCCCACAGAAAACATCCAATGCCGGCCAGGATGGTTTCGCCAGTCATCCACATGTTAACGGTTAAGAAAAAGTTTTCCAGCACAAACCTTGTCTCCCTGCCCGGACAATTCCGCCTTCGGCCTAACGGACACCCATTTTTTCGAGCTGGGCCACTATGTCCTCTTCACTCATGAACCCCACGTGCCGGTAGACCTCTTTTCCATTCTCGTTGAAAAAAACCTGAGTCGGAATGGCCCTGATGCCGAAACGGCCAACCTGCTCTTCGTTTTTCCACACGTCGATGAACACGATAGCCGCCCTTCCCGCGTAAGCCTTTTCCAGTTTTGCCATGATCGGGGCCATCAGCTTGCATGGGATGCACTTTTCGGCTCCCAGATCGATCATTGTAACCACCCCTTTGACGGGCAATTCGGAGAACCTGTAAACGTATGTGGTATCGGCAAGGACTGCTCCGAAAGACGACAGACAGGCTGCAAAGACCAGAAAAACCAAGGTTCGCCTCAGATGCATCATATGTGAAAAATCTCCTGTGCCGGATCAACCGCACCAAAGCGGTCCGAAATATGGTTTCGCCATCGCTTGATCGATTTGTTGCTTTTGATGCTCACGCGTTCTTATTCATCCATAACCCATTTTCCATATCGGGAGGGTAAATTTCGGCCATTTCTTGTTCGACAACCATGATTTCCTCCCTATGCAATATACTTGGAGTTAACCTTTACTTGAAATCCATGCTTTAACTTCGTCCTTCCTTGGAATCTTGCCGACACTTTTGACCTCGCCGTCGACGACAACCGCCGGGGTGCCGAACACCCCGTACCCGGCGATCTCCATGACGTCGGTCACATGACCGATAACGGCATCGACGCCGGTCTCGGCCACGGCTTCCTTGACGATCTTTTCGGTTTGTTGACACTTGGGGCACCCTGGGCCCAGCACTTTGATCTCCATGATTTTTATCCTTTCTGTCCGTTGAGTCCGTTACGTCAGTTAGGCCCGTTGGTCGGTTAAGTCAGTTAAACCGATCAGACCCTGTTGTTTATTTCCAAGAGCCATTCTTTGATGGTTCCCTTTGACGGCACGCTGCCGGCGGCCTCTTCGAGCGTCTTTTTAAAGCCCGACAATACCGGTCTTCTGCCCGGCAACGATGATCTGGGCGATGTCATCGGCAGTTATAGTGTCCTCCCTCTCTTTTAGGCATAGAAGTGTCCGTAAACAAGACCGCTAACTGTGGCCATCACCACCACCAGACTGACATAGGCGGCGGTTTTTTTGGTGCCCATCACGCTGCGAATGACCAGCATGTTGGGCAGACTCAAGGCCGGTCCAGCCAGAAGCAGCGCCAGGGCCGGACCCTTGCCCATGCCGGCACCGATCAACCCCTGCAGGATGGGCACCTCGGTCAGGGTGGCAAAGTACATAAACGCCCCAACCACCGAGGAAAAAAGGTTGGCCGCTACGGAGTTGCCACCCACCAGGCCGCTGACCCAGCTGGAGGGAATCATCCCCTCGTGGCCCGGCCGTCCCAGGAGAAATCCGGCGACGAGCACGCCACCGATTAAAAGCGGCATGATCTGCTTGGTAAAATCCCAGGTGGCCAGGAACCAGCTCTCGGTTTCTCCCCGCGTGGAGGTTATCAGCACCGCCAGCGCAACGATGCCGGCCGAAAAGGCAATCAGCGGCTCGTTCGGGAAAAGAAGCGCCAGGACCAGAACCGCGGCAGCCGCCAGAGCGACTTTATAAGCTTTAACGCGAAACCACTTTACCAGCAGCACGCCCAGGCCGATGGCGAAAAGACCGGTCAAGAGCCATTTGACACCGTAAACCGCGTTCCACAGACCCACCGGTTCTTCGGGTTTTCCCCAGGTCGCAAAGATCAGGATGCCCGCCATGGTTGCAAAATAAACGGCATTCTGCCACAGCGGCCGCTCCACTTCGGGTTCAGGCATGTGCAGGGCGGCCTCGGCTTTGGCCTGTTCCTCTTTTCTGAACAGCAGGTGCATGATCAGACCGATGACAACGCTGAAAATGACGGCCCCCAGGGCTCTCGCCAGGCCGAGTTCGGGGCCGAGTATGCGGGCCGTCAGCACGATGGCCAGGATATTGATGGCCGGACCGGAGTATAGGAAGGCGATCGCCGGGCCGAGTCCGGCGCCCCGCTTCCAGATGCCGGCAAAAAGAGGCAATACGGTGCAGGAGCAGACCGCCAGGATAGAGCCCGACACCGAGGCCACGCCATAGGACATCACCTTTTTGGCGCCCGCCCCCAGGTATTTCATGACGGCGGCCTGGGAGATAAACACCGAGATGGCGCCAGCGATGAAAAGGGCCGGCACCAGGCAGAGCAGCACATGCTCCTGGGCGTACCACTTGGTCAGGGCCAGGGACTCGATCACCGCCCCGGTAAACCGGCTGCTTTCCAGCGGCAGCCAGAAAATGACCAGAAAAACGCCGATAATAATGCTTAAGGGCTTCCAAATGCTTTTCCAGTCGATCAGGCTGGGTTGGTCGGGCTCTTTTTCTGCGGTCTCCCTTGAGTCCGCAAGCGTCTGTCTCTTTCCGGTAATTGATGCAGCATTGCTCATTCTAAATTTCCCCCTTGCTCATGAGCGGCCCGCCAGACTCTGCCCTCGATCAATGGGTTGGGTCGGATGGTCAAGCTAATTTATAAATCGTGATATAGGTATTTAAAATGCCCGCCGTCAGTTTTTCACGCAGATCTCAAACCGGTTGAGTTGCGGGACCTTTTTTACCAGCGCGACTATTTCGGGTTCGTCGTTGAGCCAGTGCTTCAGATTACCCAGGAGACTCGCCGCAAAGGCGCTTTCCCCGCCGTCGGCCAGGTGGTAATTAACCCATAGGCCATCCTTCTTGAAACTGGCCAGTCCAGCTTCTTCGAGAATTTTAAGGTGCTTTGAAACCGTTGGCTGGGAAATTCCCAAGGCGCATTGCAGCTCGCAGACACACAGCCGCTTGTGCTGCAGCAACTTGACGATTTTGACACGGTTCGGATCGGAAAGGGCTTTCATCACTTTTATGAACGCTTTCATAGCATCTCCTATATTCTTGTTTAGCAATATATAAATTCAGCATCACCGTGTCAAGCAAAAACTTTGTTGGGAAAAAGCAGATTCACGTTTCAGTGAGAGCAGCGCGGCTTCAGCGTGCCAGCAGTATATCTTCCCGTAATTGGAGTGGCGTCGTTGGAAGTATACACGGGATCGGCGGGAGCGATATACGGTTTGTAGCCAGCCTGCGCATACAATGAGGTCCTGTATCGGTCGAAGACGGAAGCGGCCACTTCTCCCTCACGGCAACTCACACCGGTAATGTCTGCCGGCAAACAGTGCATGTAGAGGCCGTTGCCGCCTCGGGTTTTTTTCATACGCTCTTCCGTGCACTCCCAATCTTTGAACTCGGAATTTTGGTCCAGTAACTCTTTCTCCAGCGCCCTGGTCCCGTCCATGTCGCCCTTGCCGTACATGGCCGTCCGTTTTTCCATTGCGGCGAACGGTGCCCAGCTTTTCGGGTAGACGACGTCGGCGTCCGTGAAGGCCTCTTCCAAGCTGTTGGTTTTTCGAAACGTACCGCCGGAGGCTTGGGCATTTCTAAAGGCCACCTCCTCGACGTCGGCCATGATTTCATACCCGGGCGGATGGGCCAGGACGACGTCCATGCCGAAGCGGGTCATCAAACCGACGACACCCTGGGGGACAGACAGGGGTTTGCCGTAGGAGGGAGAATAGGCCCACGACATGGCGATCTTTTTGCCCCGCAGGTTCTTGAGACCGTCGAACCGATTGATCAAGTGCAGCATGTCGGACATGGATTGGGTCGGATGGTCGATGTCGCATTGCAGGTTTACCAGAGTGGGCCGCTGCTCCAGGATCCCGGCGTCAAAGCCCTGTTGGACCGCTGCGGCCACCTCACGCATGTAGGCATTTCCCCGGCCGATATACATGTCGTCGCGGATACCGATCACATCGGCCATGAATGACACCATATTGGCCGTTTCCCGCACGGTTTCCCCATGAGCGATCTGGGATTTGCCCTCATCCAGGTCCTGCAGTGCCAGACCGAGAAAATTGGCGGCACTGGCAAAACTGAAACGGGTTCGGGTAGAATTGTCGCGGAAGATCGAAATGGCGAGTCCGCTGTCGAAAAACCGGGCCGAGAGGTTGTTGCGTCGCAGGCCGCGCAGTATTTCCGCGGCCGTGAATACGGCCGCGATCTCTTCGTCGGTCTTTTCCCATGTGAGCAAAAAGTCCGCCATGTGCAGCCCCCCGGTGGACAATCGCCCGAGGTGTTCAATTTTTTCTTCGATGTGTTTACGTTCCATTTTCTTAATCTCTATTTGTCTTTACAGCAGCCCTACCCTGTCGTTGAAATCCTCGATCAGCGCATCGATCTCTTCGGCCTGCGCGAACGTCCCGTTCCAATAGGGGTCATGCTGGTACCACTGCTCATTGAGTTCGTTGACGTCACGACCCTGCTGCTCGACCCAGGTGAAGTATTTGAGGTTGTGGATCGTTTTGCGATCGTAGTAGGTCAGTTCCTTGATATGGTCGATCGCTGTCGATTTTAAAAGCTCGATATCCCTCTGGGCGTCTTTGGCCGTGTATGACCCTTTCTCCTTCGAGAGTTCCTCCAGGCGGGATCCGTAAAGTTGCATGGAATCCGTGGCGATGGTGACAACGATATCTTCTTCAGTCAGCTCACCGTATTTGGCGAATTTGATCGCAGCGACCAGATTGCCGATTCCGGATATGCCCAGAAAGTCGAGCTCTGCCACCAGTTCTTCCGAAACGCCTTCGGAGACAAGGGCCCTGCGGCCGTTTGCTTCGTTGAAAAGACGCAACAGCCGCATGGGTACCGCATCATCCACGGCAATCAAGAAGTCGGTTTCCTTACAGTCATGAACCCAGGGGACGTGCTTGTCTCCGATGCCTTCGATGCGGTGACTACCGAAACCGTTATACAGGAGCGTTGGGCATTGGAGCGCTTCACCGACCGCCAGTTTGGCCCTCGGAAACCGCTGCTTGAGATAGTAGCCGGCGCCAAGGGTGCCCCCGGAACCGGAGGAGGCCACATAACCGGCCAACCGTTTTCCCGCTGAAAAATGAGATTGGAGGATCTCTTCGATGGCCTTGGCCGTTACGGCAAAATGCCACAAAGGATTACCGAGTTCGTCAAACTGGTTGAAGATCCGCAGGTTTTCACCGCACTTCCGCAGCTCCCAGCATTTGTCGAAAATCTCCTTCACGTTGGATTCGCTTCCCGGAGTGGCGATGACCTCGCCGGCGATGTTCCGCAGCCATTCGAAACGTTCCTGCGACATGCCTTCGGGCAGGATGGCCACGGCACGGCAGGCCAGAAGGGCCGAAATATAGGCACCTCCGCGGCAGTAATTGCCTGTTGAGGGCCAGACGGCCTTTGTTTCCTGCGGATCGAACTGACCGGTCACCAGCCGCGGCACCAGGCACCCGAAAGTCGCACCGACCTTGTGCGCACCGGTGGGAAACCAGCGACCGACGAGCACAATGATCGTCGCCCGGCAGCCGGTGAACTCCGGCGGCAACACCCGGTGGTTGACCCCACCGAACAAGCCTCCGGACTCCTGGGGGTCGTTTTTCCAGCAGATGCGATACAGGTTCGCCGGATGGACTTCCCACAAATCGATGTGCCTTAGCTGGTCTTTGATTTTCCCGGGCACCTTTTGCGGATTATTCATCATCGCAAAGGTGGGGAGAGTGATCATCTTTTCACGGCAGTAATCGACGGTTTTGTCACGAATAGTGGTGTTTACACTCAGATCGATCAATGTTCTTTCCTTTTTTATTATCTTCCGATCGCCGATGAGAAATGCGAATGAGAAAGTCGCGTTATACGATATCGTCCATCGATCGAATGGCCCGCTCCGGTATGGTGATGGCCTTGGCGCCAGCCGCGCTGTCCTTGAGACCGTTTCCGGTCGCCAGGATCACAACGACGGCATCGCGAGGAAGTTCTTCTCGAACCTTCAAGAATCCGGCAAATGCGGCCGCGCTTGCCGGTTCCGTGAACAGGCCCGTGGAGCGCGACAGCCGGGCCTGGGCCGCGAGGATCTTCTCGTCGGTTACGGTGATCACCTGGCCGTTGTACTTCTTCAGCAGGCTCAGCGCGAAAATACCGTTACGGGGGACATCCACGCATATGGAATCGGCCACCGTCTGTGTGGGAATGTTGTCGAATCGTCCGGTTTTGAATGCCCGGTGGAGGGCGTCCGATGTGTCCGACTGGACCGAGAAGATCTGCGGGATGTCTTCGATATACCCCAGTTGTCGAAGGTCCCGGAACCCTTTGTAAACACCGGCGACGATGCAGCCGTCCCCGGTACCCACGAACAGGACGTCCGGGGCTTGCCTCAGCTGCCGGTAGAGTTCCAGAGAGACGGTCTTTTTCCCCTCGATCGTCATGGGATTGTAGGCCGTGTTGCGACTCATACCACCGACTGCCTGGGAATACGCCATCGATAAATCGTACGCCCGGTCGTAGTTACCGTCCACCCGATGAACCGTTGCCCCGTATTGCAAGGCCTGAATCAGTTTGGCCGAAGGGGCGGTTTTGGGAAGAAAGAGGATCACCTTCTGGCCGGCTGCCGCCCCGATGCCGGCCATGGAAGAGCCGGCATTGCCGGTGGACGCCACCACGATGGTATCGATGCCGTTTTGTTTCGCGAATGCGGACACCAAAACGGAGGCCCTGTCCTTTAACGAACTGGTGGGATTGACGCCGTCGTCCTTGATATAGAGGGCGTCGAAGCCGAGTTCTTTTCGCAGGATTCCCGGTTCCCACAGGGGCGTATTCCCCACCGGAATAGGCGGAAAGAAACGCGACTCCACCGGCAGCAGTTCTGCGACATCGACCTCCTTTCCCGAGGTCGTTCCTTGCAGTTCGACCTCCAGGACGCCTGATAGGGGTTGATCATCCGCCTGCCTTTCGGAACAAAAAGGACAGACACACCGACGGGGATCGATGTCGAACCGCTGTCCGCATTCACTGCAAATATAATTGAATGTCACCACACCTATTACCTACTTTCTTTTTCTTAAGACAAACTTGGTGGCCTCTATCAGAACAAAAACCAGTAGTCCAACGGTTGACACAAGTGCCAGTTCGGCGAGGGTCGGTACGGTGATGCCGAAGGCCTCCCGCACGGCCGGGATTTGGACGAGAACGGCGACCAGGACCAGCTCCCAACCTAAAGCCATCAGAAGCCATTTGTGCGGCGGCGCCTGAAAGATGCTGAAAGTGAGCGAGCGGCAATTCAAGGCGATCACGAACTCGACAACGATAAAGAGAAAAAAGATAGTGGTGCGGGCCTGGGTGAGGTTGGACAAGTTGAGATAAAAGATAAGGAAAAAGAATGGGCTTTCTATCAGGACCGCTCTCAGGATGAAGGAAAGGATGTCCCAACTGAAGAAGCTATCCTTCGGGTCCCGCGGCGGGCGCTGCATAATGTCCCTGTCCGGCGGGGACACCCCCAATGCCAGGGCCGGGAGGCCGTCGGAGGCCAGATTGATGTACAGAATGGCGGCCGGCAGCAGGGGCAGTAATTCAGGTCCGAGCACAAGGACAATGCCGCCGATGACGATCACCTCGGTGATGTTGCATTGCAACAGGTACGCCAGGTATTTTTTGATGTTGTCATAGATCCAGCGTCCTCTTTCGATGGCGCTGACGATCGTGGCAAAGTTGTCATCGCTCAGAATCATGTCGGCCGCTTCCTTGGCCACGTCCGTACCGCTGATGCCCATGGCAATGCCGATGTCAGCGTGCTTCAGGGCCGGCGCGTCGTTGACCCCGTCACCGGTCATGGCCACGACGTCACCCCTGGCCTTCCAGGCCTTGACAATCTTCAGTTTGTCGAGCGGGGAAACCCTGGCATAGACGGTGACCTTGTCGACAAGGGCTTCGAACTGCACATCGGTCATCTCCTCCAATTCCTTACCGGTCAGCACCAGATCACCGTCACGGTATATGTCGAGTTCCCCGGCCACGGCCATTGCAGTCTGCAGGTGATCACCGGTGATCATGACCGGTTTGATTCCGACCTCACGGCACGTTCGAACGGCAGCCAACGCCTCTTCGCGCGGCGGGTCCATCATGCCGATCAGACCGAGAAAGACCATGTCGGTCTCGATCGCATGGTCCGGACCCTTGACTTCAAGAAGACGCCGGGATGCGACCCCTAGCACCCGCAGGGCATCGCCGGCCATGGCCGTGCCGTTTTGGATGATGTCGGCACGCTTTTCGGAAGTCAGCGGGACAATTTCGCCGGCTTCGAGCGTAAAGGTGCAGCGATTCAAGACCACTTCGGGTGCCCCTTTCATGTACGCCATCGGCTCACCGCTCTCTTGCCGGTGGATTGTCGTCATGCGCTTTCTTTCAGAACTGAAAGGAATCTCTTCAACGCGCGGTTGCACCAAACGAGTTTCCTCGAGGGAAATGCCGGCCTTGACGGCCGCAATCAAAAAAGCGGCTTCGGTGGGATCACCCTTTATGGTCCAACCGTCTTCACCACTGCGAAGCTCCGAATCGTTACACAGCACCCCGCCCGTCAGCAATTGGTTGAGCGCGACATCATTTATCAAAGACAGGTCGCCCGCATCCCTGAAGGCTCCTGCCGGATCATACCCCGTCCCGGTGACCTCGATCGACCGGCCCGCGGTGAACACCCGCCGGACCGTCATCTCGCCGCGTGTCAAAGTCCCCGTCTTGTCGGTGCAGATGACGGTGGTGCATCCGAGGGTTTCGACGGCCGGCATTTTTTTGACCAGGGCATTCTTGCGGGCCATGGCGTGCATGCCGAGCGCGAGGGCTCCGGTGACAATCGCCGCCAGCGCTTCGGGTACCGCGGCCACGGCCAATGCAATGGCAAACATCAGCATTCTCAGGACAAAGCCCGTATCGAGCGTGCCGAACAGCAGTTCACGCACAAGGCTGATGGCGACAACCAGACCGCAAATCGAAAAACTGATCAGACCCAGCCACTTTCCGATCTCGTCGGTACGCTTCTCCAACGGGCTTCTATCCACCTCGATCGCGGCAACCTGTTCAGCGATTTTACCGAATTCGGTCTGCATGCCGGTGGCGACGACGACGCCGCGGCCACGTCCGAAGGTGATCGTTGTGCCGGTGAAGGCCATGTTCTTCATGTCGTGTACTGCCGTGTCCTCCGGCAGAACCGTATCGGCCTTTTCGACGGGAACCGATTCACCGGTGAGCGCGGCTTCGTCGCAATGGATCGAATGGCTTTCGATGAGCCGGATGTCAGCCGCCAGTTTATCGCCCGCCTCCAACACCAGGATATCCCCCGGGACGATCTCCGTGGCCGCAAGGTCCGCCGTCAATCCTTTGCGGATGACCGTCACAGTCGATGACAGCATCTTCTTGAGCGCCTCGAGGGCCCTTTCGGCACGATACTCCTGGACGAATCCGAGCACGGCGCAGAAAACGACAATGATCAATATGACAGCGGCATCAACCAGTTCGCCCACCAGTGCTGAAAGGACCACGGCGACGATCAGAATGACGATCAGAATGTTTTTGAACTGATGGATGAATATCGTTATCGGCGAAACGGCCGCCTCATGTTCGAGCTCGTTAGGTCCGACACGTTCGAGGCGCTTTATGGCTTCATCCGGCGTCAAACCGTTCAGCGGGTCGGTCTCCAGTTGTTTCAAAACCGCATCACGGCTCATCGCGTGCCACAAGGACTTTCGAATCATTTGTGAATCTCCTCGAAACAGATCTCAGCGTCATGGCGACGCCACTCTTGAGCTACACCAACAGGGCAAATATTTCAACGAAATCGATTTCTCAATTTGTTGAGCTCGCGATTTTTACGGCAGAGCCAGGGATCGTCGGATCAGGATCAACCGGAAGGCATCGATAGGCGGCGCAGATGAACGATCAATTGATCCATGTCTTGCGGAAGCGGGGCTTCAAAATCAACCGGCACCAGACGACTTGGGTGAGTACAGGTCAATCGCCACGCATGCAACATTTGTCGTTTGACCTGTCGGATGAGCGCGAGCGTGGCTGCCGTTGGAGCCCGGTACACCTTACGGCCGGCGTAAACCGGGTCTCCGAGGATGGCATGATTGATGGCGGCACAATGGACACGGGCCTGATGGGTTCGACCGGTTTTCAAATTCAATTCGACCAGCGTCAGGCCTTTGAAACGCTCGCGCACTTCCCAGCGGGTTTCGGCCATGCGAGGTTTGCGGCTGCTGATCGACATGCGTTTGCGGTCCACTGGGTGCCGGCCGATCGGAAGCTCAATCACGCCGCGGTCCTCGGCCATCTCTCCGTTGACAACGGCGAGATAGATTTTACGGATGCTGCGAGCGGCAAATTGAGCTGCAAGATGGGCATGCGCGGCCGCGTTTTTTGCGACAACGAGTAAGCCGGAAGTGTCCTTGTCCAGACGGTGAACGATGCCCGGCCGCAACTCGCCGCCAATGGGCCCGATGGTCGGGCAGTGATACAGCAGGGCATTGACCAGGGTGCCGGATGCGTGGCCGGGGGCGGGGTGAACGACCACCCCGGCAGGCTTGTTGAGGACGATCACATCGTCATCTTCATGGAGAATATCCAGGGCCAGCGGCTCGGGTCTCACCACCGTGTCAGCCGGCGGCGGTATACGACCGGTGATCTCATCCTTCGTCTGCAGCCGGTAACCGGGCTTTTTAACCAGGTCGTTGACCGTAATCTTGCCTTGCTGAATCAAACCTGCCGCCTGAGAGCGCGACACGGCGGATACGCGGGCGGCAACCATCAGATCGAGACGCGTCCCCGCGTCGACGGGTTCGACAACGATGTGAAAAACACCGGTGGAGGGCATGTTGAAAGGAAAATTAGAGGCTGGAGTCCTGGGCTTCGGCCGGCGTGAAAAACGATTCGATTTCGGAGATGATGGTCTCTTCGTCGGTCTTCCTGGCCGTTGACAGTTCTTTGACGAGCAAGACCTGAGCCGTGTCGTAAAGCTTGCGCTCACCAAAGGACAGATCCTTTGTCAATTTCAACAGCGAAAGATCCCGAAAAACCTCGGCCACATCGTAAAGAGAGCCGGTTTTGATCTTGTCCATGTATTCACGGTAACGCCGGTTCCAGGTCTGGTTGTCGTTCAAGGTTTCCTTTTTGGCCTTCATCACCTCGTAGACTTTGGGAATTTCCTTTTTATCGATAATGTCTCTCAAACCGACCGAATCGACATTGCTAATGGGAATCATGATCAGCATGTTGTTTTCGAGAACCTTCATCATGTAAAAATCATGCTTTTCTCCGTTGACCACGCGACTCTCGATGGCTTCAATCTTCCCAACGCCGTGGGCCGGATAGACGGCAAGATCCCCGACACGAAACTCTTTTAGCTTCGGTTTCCTCGATTTGGCTTTCATCTGCGCGCTCGCTTTTTTACTGCTCATTTATACACCGATAGGAAATATTTGTGTCCCGCCGATTAAACATTACCCGCCTGACACCGGTTGATCTTCTTCACTAAGTAGCGGCAGCAACAACTGCCGCGCTTGCCGGACCCGGACAACACGTCAACCAGCGCCCTGAGGAAACCTTCAGCTCGCACCAACCGGCCCTGGGCGCGTAATCGAACCGAACTGAGTGATATTAAATAAAATATTAGCGTTGGTTTTATACCACAGCTGCGATCGGCAATCAACAAAAAAAAAGGACCGGCGCGGTGTGGTCAGGCGCCGATCCTTTTTATCGGTTAACGAGTTAAGACGTCAAAAAATCCCGAGTCGCTATCATCCCATTTTAATCAGAAGCGGAACCAGCAACAGGGCCACGACGTTCAGGATCTTGATCATCGGGTTGATGGCCGGCCCGGCGGTATCCTTGTAGGGGTCGCCGACCGTATCACCGGTCACCGCCGCCTTGTGGGCATCACTGCCCTTGCCGCCCAAGTGGCCGTCTTCGATGTACTTCTTGGCGTTGTCCCAGGCAGCGCCGCCGGTCGTCATGGAAATCGCCAAGAACAGGCCGGTGACGATGCTGCCGATCAAGAGGCCGCCCAAAGCAATTTTGCCCAAAACCAGGCCGACGACAACCGGCACCACAACCGGTAGCAGAGCCGGAATAATCATCTCTTTGAGGGCGAACTTGGTGACGATATCCACGCAGGCCGCGTAGTCCGGCTTTCCGGTCCCTTCCATTATACCCGGAATGTCACGGAACTGGCGGCGCACCTCGTCCACGACCGCCCCACCGGCTTTGCCGACCGCGCGCATGGAGATTGAAGCAAACAGATACGGCAGCATCCCGCCGATGAACAGGCCGATAATGACGTTCACGTTGCTCAGGTCGAACGAGAGTTTCTCACCGCCGCCGTGCAATACGAATTCCTGGGTGTAAGCGGCGAAGAGAACCAGAGCGGCCAGACCGGCGGAACCAATGGCATAGCCCTTGGTGACGGCCTTGGTGGTATTTCCGACGGCATCCAGCGGGTCGGTGACGGCCCGCACGCTCTCGTCCATACCGGCCATCTCGGCGATGCCGCCCGCGTTGTCGGTGATCGGACCGTAGGCATCAATCGCGATGACCATACCGGTCATCGAGAGCATCGACATGGCTGCCATGGCGATGCCGTAAAGTCCGGCAAAGTAATGGGCGAGGCCGATGCTCAGACAGATGGCCAGAACCGGCAGGGCCGTGGATTCCATGCTGACGGCCAGGCCGGCGATGATATTGGTACCGTGGCCGGTAGTGGAGGCTTCCGCCACCAGTTTAACCGGCTTGCGGATACCGGTGTAGTATTCCGTGATGATAACGATAACAACGGTTAACACCAGACCGACCAGTGCCGAATAGAAAACCGCCATGGGGGTGATGACCCTGACGCCGGGAATCTCGAGCGTCGGCATCAGCTGTTTACAGGCGACGACAAATGCGATCGCCGCCAGGATGGCCGCGCCGAACATCCCTTTGTAAAGAGCACCCATGATGTATTCGTTGGCGCCCAGACGGACAAAGCCGACCGCGATAATGGAGGCCACGATGGAAATGGCCCCGAGGACCAGCGGGAATTCGGTGGCGATGAGTTGGTCGGGAAACAGCAGGTTTCCCAGCAGCATTGCGGCAACCGCCGTGACGGCATAGGTCTCGAACAGGTCGGCTGCCATGCCGGCGCAGTCGCCGACATTGTCGCCGACGTTATCGGCAATAACCGCCGGGTTGCGCGGGTCGTCTTCGGGAATCCCGGCTTCTACCTTACCCACCAGGTCGGCACCGACATCCGCACCCTTGGTGAAGATGCCGCCGCCCAGACGGGCGAATATGGAGATCAGGCTGCCGCCGAACCCCAGCGCCACCAGGGCAATGACCGCCTCGCGCACCGGTGTTCCGGTAGCGATCAGGATGGTATAGAAACCGGCGACGGCGGTCAGGGCTAAACCGGCCACGATCATACCGGTAACCGCACCACCCTTGAACGCCATGGCCAGGCCTTGTTTCAGCCCGCTCCGCGCGGCCTCGGCCGTGCGCACATTGGCGATGACCGATACCCGCATGCCGATGTAACCGGCGATGAAGGATGCCGTCGCGCCGCAGATGAACCCGATGGCGGTCTTGATGTTCAGGAAGAACGCAATCAGAATAAATAGGATGATGGCGGCAATGCCCATGCTTTTCAGCTGCCGATTGAGGTAGGCAATTGCGCCGGTTTTGATGGCATTGGCAATCTCGTTCATCTTTTCATTGCCCGACGGCGCTTTTTTCACGACGCTCGCGGTGATGATCGAGAAAAGCACACCCGCTAGACCGACTAGCGCACAAATTAACGATAAGTTGTAGCTCATTCTTTCCTCCATCTGAAATCTGAATGTTTAAAGCGAAACCAGAAATTGTTTGTCGTTGAAACGGTTCATTCCGTCCTTCAGTCCTTTGGTCAGAACAGTCACCACCGCATCCCGCGCCCTGACAACGATTTGGTCCAGCAAATCCGACTCTTCCATGGAGTACCGCCCCAAAACGTGTCCCGTGACTCCGGCCCTCTCGGCCGGTCGCCCGATGCCGACGCGCAGGCGGACGAAATCACCGCCGCCAAAGACGCTCATCAACGATTTCAACCCATTGTGTCCTCCGTGCCCTCCTTTCTCTTTGATTTTTAATCGTCCAAAAGATAAATCTACATCGTCATGAATGACCAGCAGACCGCTGTTGGAAATTTTGAAAAAATCGGCGAGGCGTCTGACCGGAGGTCCACTGTTGTTCATAAAGGCCAGAGGCTTGACCAGAACCACCTCGATGCCCTCGATACTACCCTTCCCAAAACGCGTCTGGAACTTGTTTTTGTCGAGTGGTATCGCAAAGCGTCGGCTCAACTCCTCGACGACCTTGAAACCGGCGTTGTGTCGGGTATCCCGGTACGCGTCTCCCGGATTGCCCAAGCCGACAATCAGCCATGCGCTCGACTCAGGCATCTGGGCCGTTCAGTCCACCCGAACACCGATTTTCCTGTAATGCCGGTTCGCCGATTCCGGACCTGCGTAAGCCCTCAAAGCCCTTCGTATGAATTCCCAGGCCCCACATGGGTATTACTCTTCTTCGCTGGATTCAGGTGCTGCTTCGTCTTCCTCGGCCGCCTCGCCTTCTTCTTCTTCTTCAGCTTCTTCTTCCGGCTCTTCCTCGGCCACGCTGGTAATCGTCACGACGGTAAAATTCGTTTCGGGCGCAATCTCAACACCCTCCGGCAGCTGAATTTCTTCGACGTGAATCGCGTCGTTAATGTCCAGACTGCTGATATCGAGAGCGATCGATTCCGGAATTACACCCGGAAGGCATAAAACTTCGAGCTCCCGACGTACAATCTGCACGATACCGCCGCGTTCTTCACCTATCGATTTTCCGTGAACCACCACCGGTACGTTCACCCATATTTTCCGGGTCATGCTGATCTCATAGAAGTCAGCATGAATGAGGTTGTTCGTAACCGGATGGGCCTGGAGTTCTTTGATCATCACCGATTTAGGCGGGCCGTCGCCGTTCTCTATGACCAGGTTTAATACCATCTGCTTGATGTTGTGGTTCTTCAGCACCTGCTCGAATTCGTGTGTGTTCACCGAAAGCAGCGTCGCATCGGTGTCGGGGCCGTAAAGCACAGACGGTATCCGGCCGTTACGGCGCAGCACACGGGCCGGTCCATTTCCGGTGGCCTTCCGGATTGTTGCCGTTAATTGATATTGTTCCAAATCTTGGGTTCCTCCTTATAGATACCGCAACCTAAATAAACAGGGATGTAACCGAATCGCCGTTGTGACTGCGGATGATGGCTTCACCGACCAATGCTGAAATGGTCAACACCTTGATTTTAGAACAGTTTGCAGCATTGGGTTTAAGCGGGATGGTGTCCGTGACGGCCAGACTTTTCAGACACGAGGCGTCGATCCGCTCGATCGCCGGTCCTGATAGCACCGGATGGGCACAGCTCGCGTGCACCTCTTTGGCACCGGCGTTCTTGACTGCGGTAGCGGCTTCCGTCAACGTTCCGGCGGTATCGACCATGTCATCGAGAATAACGGCCACCTTGTTGCGAACGTCACCCACGACAGCCATCGCTTGAGCCTTGTTGGGTGCAGAGCGCCTCTTGTCGATAATGGCAAGATCGGCATCGAGGCGCTTGGCAAAGGCACGGGCGCGTTCGACTCCGCCGGCATCCGGTGAAATAATGACGAGATCGTCTTGGAAATTTGATTTGATGTACTCGATCAAGACCGGCGCCGCGAAGAGATTGTCTACCGGAATATTGAAAAAACCCTGGATTTGCCCGGCGTGCAGGTCAAGAGTGATGACTCTTTTCGTACCGGCGACTGTCAGCAGATCCGCTACCAGTTTGGCACTGATCGGTACCCTTGGAGCGACTTTCTTATCCTGGCGGGAATACCCGTAATACGGCAAAACGGCCGTGATCCTTTTGGCAGAAGAACGGTTGCAGGCGTCGATCATCAGCAGCAATTCGACGAGGTTATCGTTGACCGGCGAGCAGGTGGACTGAATGATATAAACGTCTCTCAGCCGGATGTTTTCGTCGATCTCTATCTGTATCTCGCCGTCGCTGAACGTTTTCACCTTGGCACCGCCAAGCGGCTGGTCGAGATACTGGCAGACTTTCTGTGAAAGGTCGGGGTTTGAATTTCCGCTGAATATAACCAAATCTTTCATTACCGATACCGTTTGACTGTATTTTAGCTTTCCTGCTTTAAGGATCGCCGCCTCGGCGCCTTGCGAAAGCGCACATCCGCATCATTAGCCGAAACGAAAGGCTTTTGGCTGGGGCGGGAGGATTCGAACCTCCGAATGCAGGAACCAAAGTCCTGTGTCTTACCGCTTGACGACGCCCCAATAACTAAAAACGATGCCGCGGCTGGAATCGGAAGATCTCTCCGAAGGCTTCCGGTATCACCGTTACGGACAACCGGTGTTCGCATCGACGATGAGCTGGGTAAGAATAAACGACCCCTCGGTTATTCCTTCGAGGCTCTGTAACGTGCGGCGGGCCGTCCTGTCGTCGGCAAAAAGCGCAAACACGGTCGAACCGCTGCCCGACATCGAGACACCCAGCGACCCGTGTCCGTCGAGGGCTTCTTTGGCAGCCTTAACCTGCGGATACCGGTTGAGCGTCACAGATTCAAGGTCATTGCATAAATGCAATGCCGCATCAAATGGACCCTGTTTCAAAACGAAGTCTTTAAGTTTTTTTTTACAGTTTGTCAATCCTAAATCCAGATTTTTATAAACCTCCGCAGTCGATACGCTGACGCCGGGATAAAACAACAGAACCGTGTATGGCGGCAATTTGCGATACGGTTCCAATCGCTCGCCGATGCCGGTCGCCAGAGCCGGTTGCCCGAAGATAAAAAAGGGGACGTCCGCTCCGACTTCGCGTCCCATCTCCATCATTTCCGCCAGTTGGAAAGGGTATCCCAACAACCGGTTCAAGCCCCGGAAGACCGCGGCCGCATCGCTGCTGCCGCCGCCCAATCCGGCACCCACCGGGATCTGTTTATCGATAGTAACCTTCACGCCGATCAAAGGCGGATGGCGGCCTTTTTTCAGATTTCGGATAAATATTTCGGCGGCGCGGTGAGTGGTGTTGGTCGCGTCGGCGGGAACTGCCGGGTCTGAGCAAGTCACCTGGATACGCGGGCCGGTGGGATCGAGCCGGATGCGGTCGGCCAGCCTCAGCGGGCATATCAAGGTGAACAGCTCGTGGTATCCGTCCGGTCGTTTACCGGTAACCTGCAGAAATAAATTTATCTTGGCCGGGGCGATGATTTGAATCATATAAACCGTTTTCCCTCACCACACGCCCGGCAGAGTGCGCGTTATAAATCGCAGCGTTCTTCACTCAAGGTCGTAGCGGCCCTTTAGGCTTTTTCTCTGACGAAGGCGATCCTCAAGTCATAGAGGATGTTCTTGAGCATATTTTCCTCTTCATCCGTCAGGTTACCGCGCGTTTTCTCCTCCAGCATGCTGAGGATGTCGATGGTTTGTTTGGCCATCGGCAGATTCTTCGAAGGTCGTCCGGTCCCCGGGTCTTCTATGGCGCCGAGATGCATTAGGGCAGATGCATTCAACGAGAGGATAAACGTCGGAAAGCTGACCTCCGGCAAGGGCATATCTTCAAGCCGATCGGCGTCTGTCTCGGTTGCCCGTTCCGGCCGGGACGGCGTTTCGGTTTCATCCGTGCTGGCACTGCCGTCAGGTTTTTCGTCCTTTTCCGTCTTTTCACTCTCTGCGCCGGAAAACATCCGGCGGTCTTTCACACTGAATCCCTTTTCTTCGTCCGACATATCTGACCTCCTGTGCATTTCGGGCCGAGCATCGACTCTATAGGTTTTCTGTAAGGTTTTTGGGCTTTGTGATCGGTTTGTGGTTTTATATCTTGGTCATTGTGATGTGTTTATTATCTGTTATTTGCGATTTGGAATTTTTCACCGAAACTTAAAGGTTTCCTCTTCAATCAAACTGAATGCTTGCGACGAGAAGCGGTAACGAAACATAAGATGTCTTGGCCGTTCTATCAACCTGGCACCGTCAGAGACGACACCTCAAGATATAAAAAAACCTTGTAGTCGATCAGCGCTGCTCGGACCCGCAATGTCAAATCAAACAGAAAAAAGACCGAGTAAGAATCAACCGCCTGTCTTGCTTCTACCGAGCACCAGCGCTAATCCGCTCATCTATCGGTCAGAACTCGAGCGGTGTCACCGTTCTGACCTGCGGCAAGGCCCGCAGTTCCGCCAGAACGTCATCCGGAATCAGTGTGTCGGTTCTGATAAAGATAATATTGTTTTCGCCGTCCTGATCCTGGCCGACCTGCATACGGCTGATGTTGATATCGTGCCGGCCGAGGGTCGTGCCGATGCTGCCGATCGCACCCGGTTTGTCCTCATTGTAGATCAAGGCCAGATGGCCTTCCGGAACCAGTTCGAGCCCGAAGCTGTCGATCTGCACGATCCGCGGGTCGCGTTTGCCGTAAATCGTTCCGGCGACCGTGGTCGTCATATCGGTAGTGGACACCCGCACCGAGATCAGGTTGATGAAATGGTCCGATTCGGCACTGGTGCTCTCGATGACCTTTATTCCCATCTCCTTTGCAATCACCGGTGAGTTGACGAAATTCACGGCATCCCTGACCATAGGGGTCAGCAGCCCCCTGAGTATCGCCATGGACACCGGCGACAGGTCAAGACCATTGAAATCACCCTCGTAAATGATCTCCACCTTTTTAACCGGACCCCTGGAAAGCTGGGCTTGGAGCAGGCCGATGCTGTCGGCCAACGCAAGGTAGGGTCCCAGTTTTTTCAGCAACTCACCGGTAATGGACGGCACATTGACCGCATTGACGATCGTACCATCCTTCAGGTAGGCGATAATCTGCTCGGCAATCGCAACGGCGACATTCGTCTGAGCTTCCAGCGTCGACGCGCCCAGGTGCGGGGTACAAACAACCCGCTCATGGCAGAAGAGCCCGCAGACGCCCGGCGGTTCCCTCTCGAAGACATCCAGGGCGGCACCGGCGACCTTGCCGGAAGCCAGGGCTTCGTCGAGCGCCTCTTCGTCCAGGATTCCTCCGCGAGCGCAGTTGATGATCATCACCCCTTCCTTCATCTGGGAAAATGCCGAACGATCGATCAGTTTTTCGGTGCCCTTTACCTTGGGAACGTGCACGGTGATGTAGTCGGCTGTCCGGTAGAGTTCCTCCAGGCCGACGCTTTTAAAACCGGCCTTCTCGATCTGTTCAGGCGCAACGAAAGGATCATGGACCATTACGCGCATCTTGAGCCCGCGGGCGCGATCGGCAACGATCGATCCGATCTTTCCGAAACCGATGACGCCCAGCCACTTGTTGAAAACTTCCCGGCCTTGCAAGCGTTTTTTCTCCCACTGGCCGGCTTTAAGCGTGGCGGTGCCGACCGGAATGTTGCGGCTCAGGGACATAATCATGGCAATAGTGTGCTCGGCCGTCGTGATCACATTGCCGGTAGGGGTGTTCATGACGACCACGCCCCGTTTGGTGGCCGCCGGAATATCGACATTGTCCAACCCGATGCCGGCCCGGCCGACGACCTTTAATCTCACAGCCACCTCGAGGAGATCTTCGGTTACTTTGGTGGCACTGCGGATCACCAAGGCATCGTATTGACCGATTATCGCCTTGATTTCTTCGGGAGACAGGCCTGTTTTGACGTCCACCTCTATTCCGCCTGCTTCCTGCATCGTTCGAACACCGATTTCCCCCAGATTGTCGCTGACCAATACCTTCATACATGCTCCTCTTGTAATGTCATTGCGTTGAGGCTTTTCGAATTTAGAGCCATAGCTTATGGAAACCGGCTCTTTTGTCAAGGTGAAAGTTAGACAAAGCTCGGGGGTAAGAGAGCGGGGTCGTTTCAACAGACAGGGTACGGCAGGAACTCACCCGCCGTCAGATAACGGATTGGAGGGCGAAACCACTCCAAAAGGACGGCCGCGAACAGCCGGCGGCCTGGTTCACTTACTTGTCGACGAGTGAGTTTCTGAACTGGATGTATCCGTCCCGGACGGCCGTATAGGGCTCGATGGCGGCCGCCTTGACAGCCTCGTATTCACCGAGACGAAAAGACAGATCGTTGAATCGACGATAAGCGCCGACACCGACTGCGGCAGCAGCAGGCTCCAGGTATCCGATTGGATTAACCCACAAATCTCCAAAGAAGCCGACTGATTCCCGGATGGTAGAAGGACCGACAACCGGCCAGACGATGTAGAATCCATTACCGAAACCCCAGCGCCCCAGGGTCTGCCCAAGATCTTCATCGCTGATGTCCATATTGAAGACTACTTTGCCGGGATCGCCGAAACCCAGAATCCCGAAAGTTGTATTGACAAAAAACCGGGCCACTTCCGTTCCGGCATTTTTAAATTTGCCCTGTAGTAAGCAGTTCGCCAGACGCACCGGCGTCAATACGTTGCTGAAGAAATTGCTGACGATAAGGCGAAAATCTTTCGGTATCACGAAATTGTATCCCTGGGCTGCGGGTTTAAGCAGCCAGAAGTACAGTTTGTCGTTAACCTGAAAGGTAATGCGGTTGATCGGGGCCAGGGGATCCGCGATCCGGACCGGAGAGACGGATGCCTCACCCTCTGGGAAGTCAAACTCGTCCTTAAATTCAGCGTCGTCGCCTTTCTTCGGCGCCAAGTCTTCGGCAGGACTTTCCCTTGTCGGCGTCTGCTCCGTCGCCGCGGGTTCTGCCTCCTGCGCTGCCTTTGCAACTGGGTTTAGCTGCGCCCCGTCGGCGTGGGTGTTGACCCCCCAAAAAACCGCCAGGAGAAAGCAGACAGAAGTCAGGACAGGTTTCAAATTATTCATACGCCAGTCATTCCTTTGAATGGATGGGCATCCTTTACCCACTGGTTTTTTCCTGCTCTACCTGATCCTTGATCTTCTGCTTGAGCCGGTCGATGACCTGGGTGGCCGATTCTTTTTCGAACAGGCTGCGAAACTGGGACTGATAGTTTTGTACCAAACTGACGCCTTCGACATAGACGTCATAAATTTTCCAGTTACCATCCCTGAGCCACATACTGTACTCGACGGCAACATCACCGTTGTCGCCGGGGACTTTGGTTCTGACCTTGGCCCTTTTTCCAGAATCGTCCAACATTTCATCGATATACTCGACCTTCAGGCCTTTGACGGTTCCGCTTATTTGGGTAAGGTAGTTGTTGCCGAGAAATTCAGCAAAAAGGTCCGTAAATTCCTGGCGCTGCTGCGAGGTGAAGCTGTTTTCCCAGTGATATCGACCAGTGGCCCGCTTGGCGATCAATTCGAAATCGAACATGGGGTTCGTCACCGAACGGATCTTCCCCCGTAGGTCGCCACGCCGGGCCGGATCCTCATACTGAGGATCCTCGAGAATCTGCACAACCTTGTCAATAGGTCCTTTCAAAGCCTCAATCGGCTGTTCGGCCTTCACCGCCGGAACAATCGCAACCAGGAGCAGGACCGCAAACCAGGGGATTCTTTTCACAAGCGACTCCTTCTTTCGCTGAGGGTTCGCGAAAAAATAAGTTGGCAATTTTGGGCGTTGAGGCGACCGGCCGGCAAGGCGCGAAAACGGAGGAATATCTGGATATTCCGAGTTTTCGCAACGCAACCGGACGGGATGCATCGGCGGCCAAAATGTAAAGTTATTTTTTCGCGAGCCCTTAGGCCATGGTGCCCAGGTATCATACTTTCCCGAAAACAAATTTGCTGATCAACTCCTCGATATCGAGTGCCGATTCGGTTTCGATTATCATGCCGCCCGGTTTGAGCGGCACATCCGACACCCCGGGGGACAGCTTGATGTATTTGTCGCCGATAAGCCCGGAGGTCTTGATCGAAGCGATGACGTCCTCGGTCAAAACGATTGATTTCATAATCTTCATCTGGACCACCGCCATCCAGCGCTCCTGGTCCAGCGAAAACCCCTCGACCTGACCGACCGGAACGCCGGCCAGTTCCACTTCGGAACCGGCCTTCAAGCCCGCGATCGACTGAAAACGGGCTGAAACGGTGTAGTAATTATCACCGATGATTTCCATCTTGCCGAGGCGAATGGTCAGATACCCGATGCAGGCGATGCCGATGAGCACGAAAAGACCCACCGCCACTTCAACGGACCACTTTTTCATATTTCCTCCTGTTACGAGCAGACACGGAATTCATACATTTTTTCCTGGTTGGCTTCGGCCTCCGCCAGGATGCTCTCGATTGTACTGCCGCGCTGAACTTCGACAATACCGACGCCGACCGTAAAACAAACGTCCGGCCGGGGCAGGAATGCCATAATCATTTCTCCTTTGATTTCCCGGTCGAGCTTGGCACAGAAGGCCCGGGCCTGCTCCCTGGTCGTATTGGACAGAACCAACAGGATCTTGTTCAGTCCGTAACGCGAACAGGTGTCGGTGATCCGGATGAGTCGCTGCAGTTGCAGGGCGAAACTTTTCAATGCCGTCTGTCCGGCCTTGCGTCCCAAAGTTTCGTTGATTTGGTCGATGTTCTGGACCGTCAGGAGCACCATTGAAAATGCAATCTGGTGGCTCTGCAGCCGCATCATCTCCTCGCGGAACTTGCGGTCGCCGGCTTGCTGGGACGCCAACCCGGTGAGCTCGTCACGTTGGCTTTCGAGCCCGGTGATAAATTGCCGTATCACCGGCTCTTCCGTGTGCTGGATCTCCTCAGGCGTGCCTTCGAAGAGTATCCGGCCGTCTTCCAACATGGCGATGCGTTGGGAGATATAAAAGATGTCGGGAATTTCGTGGCTGACGATGACCCCCGTAAATCCGAAGCGTTTCTGGTAATCCGCAATCATGCCGTGGACCACGCTTTTTCGAATCGGATCGAGCCCGGTCGTCGGTTCATCGAAAAGAACGATCTCCGGATTGGTGACCAGGGCCCGTGCCAAGGCCACGCGTTTCTTCATACCGCCCGAGAGCTGCGATGGATACTCATCGTCAATCGCGTGCAGGTCGAGCTGCTCCATCTTCTGCTTCACCCGACGCCCAATTTCTTCCCTCCGCAGCGATGATTTTTCTTTAAGCGGCAGAGAAACATTCTCGAACACGGTCATCGAATCAAAAAGAGCGGTTCCCTGGAACATATAGCTGAATTTCTTTTTAAAGGCTTCCCGCTCCTTCTTCCTGAGTGCAACCAGCAGCTTGCCATTGAATAAAATATCCCCCGAATCCTGCCGGATAAGGCCGATCATGTGCTTCAGGAGGACGCTCTTGCCGACCCCGCTCTTGCCGATAATCGAGGTAATCTGACCGGCGTAAATGCTCAGATTGATACCGTCCAGGACCCGTTTGTCTCCAAAATGCTTGTGGACGTCTTTGAACTGAATCAGCGGTCGGTCCATAGGTTTTCTCACAGCAGAAAGGAGGTCAGCACGTAATCGGTGACCAGGATCAACACGCAGGATTGGACCACGGCCGAGGTGGTTGAAAGACTGACACCTTTTGCTCCCTGACCGTCCGATCGGCGATGGGTATAGTACCCCTGATAGCAACAGATGGTGATGACCACCACGGCAAATACGATCGATTTGATGAACCCTCCGCTCACGTCCACCATATCGACGCTCGATTCGACCCGCGAAAAATAGATCCCCGAACTGAGCCCCAGCAAAATAGAGCCCGTCAGGTAGCCGCCGAAAATGCCGATAACATCGAAAAGCGCGGTCAATAACGGAAAACTGACCAGCGCAGCGGCAATTCGCGGGCTGACAAGAAACTGGATCGGATTGATGCTCATCGTCTCTAAGGCATCGATCTGCTCGGAAATCCTCATAATACCGATTTCGGCCGACATGGCTGAACCGGCCCGGGCAATGACCATGATGGCCGTTAGGACGGGGCCCATTTCACGCACCAGGGTCAGGGCCACGGCCGAACCGAGTGAACCGGTGGAGCCGTATTTGACCAGAACGTAATAGCCCTGCAGACCCAAGACCATGCCGGTGAAGGCACCGGTCAGGCAGATAACGAATATCGACTTCGAACCGATAAAGTATACCTGCTGAGCGGTTTTCGAGAGGATGGTCGGAAGAGAGAAAATCAGGGCGAACCCTTTGACGAAAAAAATCATGATGGAGCCCATCTCCCGCACCAGATCGATCGCGTAACGGCCAAGGGCCGCCAGCGGTGACGCAATGATTTCTGATCGGTTCATCAATAAGGGTTCCTGCCCGTTTTTTAGGATTCACGGAAAAATAAAATATGTGAACATATATTGATGGCTTATCTATGTCAAGAAAGCAATGGGCAAAGTTTCCGGATCACTTTGATGATCCGGTGTCGATACTGCATGCAATGTGATGTTATCTTTGACTGAGCGTAAAAGGTTGAAGAGCGGCTCGTGACGCGTTATCATGGGCCCGATTCGTTAGGCTTGAGATCGGCAGTTCCACGCCCGTTAAGACTTTTCGTTTGGTTTGTGTCCATCCATAATTTAACGATACTGCAGCATTATGATCAGCGTCGAAAATCTCTCAAAACGGTTCGGTGATCACGTCCTGTTCGAAACCGTCGCTTTTCAGCTCAATCCCCGTGAACGCCTGGGGCTTGTCGGACGCAACGGTCACGGTAAAACCACGCTTTTTCGAATCATCGGCGGCGAGGAAGAGCCTGACGAGGGTTTTGTCAACATCCCCAAAGCCTACCGTATCGTCCATGTCCGGCAGGCCATCGACTTTAGCCAGGAGACAGTTCTTAACGAAGCCGCCGCCGGTTTGCCCTCCCACGAACGTGACCAGATCTGGCGGGCTGAAAAGATCCTGGCCGGCCTCGGTTTTTCGGAAAAAGACATGCAGCGGCACCCGGAAGAGTTCTCGGGCGGTTACCAGGTGCGTCTCAATCTGGCGAAGGCGCTCGTATCCGAACCCGACCTGATTCTCCTCGATGAGCCGACCAACTACCTGGACATCACCTCTATCCGTTGGGTGGAGCGCTTTTTCCTGACATGGCCGCGCGAGCTGATGCTGATCACCCATGACCGCAGTTTCATGGACAGTGTCGTCACTCACACCATGGGCATTCACCGGCAGAAACTGCGTAAGATCAGCGGCGGAACCGATAAATATTACGCTCAAATCGCCCAGGATGAGGAGGTTCACGAAAAAACCAGGGTCAACGACGAGCGGCGTCGCAAGGACATCGAACTTTTCATCACCCGTTTCCGCGCCAAGGCCCGCCTGGCAAATATGGTACAATCGCGCATCAAGACCCTGCAAAAGATGGAAAAACACGAGAAGCTCGAAAAAATCAAGACTCTCGGTTTTTCTTTTCGCAGTCGACCGTTTCCCGGCAGGCAGATGTTGACCGCTCAAAAGCTTTCCTTTACGTACCACAGCCCAACCCCGTTGATCCGAAGCTTAAGCATCACCATCGCAAAAAACGACCGGATATGCATCGTCGGGCGCAACGGCCGCGGCAAGACCACGCTTCTCAGGCTTCTGGCCGGCTCCCTCAGACCGCAGGCAGGCAACATCAACTACAACCCGAACGTGACGATCGGCTCCTTCGAGCAGACCAACTTGAAAACCCTGGTGGATGCCCGCACCGTAGAGGAGGAATTACTTTATGCCAATCCGGACATCAGTCGACAATCAGCCCGCAACATCTGCGGCGCGATGATGTTCGAGGGCGACGACGCCTTGAAAAAAATCGGTGTGTTGTCCGGCGGCGAAAAAAGCCGCGTCATGCTCGGCAAACTGCTGGCCACACCGGTCAATCTCCTTTTGCTGGACGAGCCGACCAACCATCTCGACATGGAATCCTGTGACGCCCTGCTGGCCGCGCTCGACAATTTCGAGGGTGCGGTGGTCATGGTGACGCACAACGAAATGTTTCTGCATGCCCTGGCCAGGCGTCTGGTGGTGTTTCAATCAGAAGGCATCGAAATCTTCGACGGCAGCTACCAGCGTTTTCTGGAAAAAGGCGGCTGGCAGGAAGAGGCATCGGCCGATCCGGGGTCCGATAGCGGTGCCCCGGATGAGCGGAAAACGGAAAAAGTCAACAAAAAGGAACTGCGCCGTCGCCGCTCCGAATTGCTGACGGAACGCGCCCGCATTATGCGGCCGATCGAGCAGGAAGTCACCCGGGTCGAAAATGAGATCGACGCCAATGAAAAGCAGCTCGATGCACTCACAAGAGACATGCAGGGCGCCAGCCAGATCGGCGATGGAACTCGAATCGCGGAGCTTTCACAGGCCATTCACGCCTGCCGGACGGCCATCGACGGCCTTTTTGAGGACCTCGAAAGACAAACTGAGGTGCTGGACGAAAAAACGCACTTATTCGATGAAAAGATGGCGGCGATTGAAGCACAGTGGAAATGAAGCGGCGCTCTCTTTCACGTCGACCTGATCTTGGCCTGCCAACGCGTCAGAATAAGGTAGATAAGCCCCGCAAAAATAATCGACGGCAGTGAGCCGCCGAGGGCCGTCAGCTTGACGGTCAGCCAGTAGAGAGCAAAGCCGCCAAACCAGGCGGCGATGGCGACCATATTGAAGCCGCCGCTGTACCAATAACCGCCCCCGACGGCGTAGAGGGCTTGGAGATCCAGCCGCCGGCCGCGGATCAGGAAATAATCCGTCAGAACAACGCCGAAGAGCGGCACGAACATGGACCCGATGAAGAGCAGAAAATTCTCGTATTGCTCCATCGGGAAAACCAGCGCCACCAGGATGGCGAGAATCCCGGCCCCCCACATGATAGTCGTCGCACCGACCCGCCTGGATATGTTCAACATCGAGCAGGTAGCCGAATAGACATCGGGAAAATCGGAGGTTATGCTCGAAAATATCACCATGACCAGGGCCGGCAGCGCCAGTCCGATGCGGCCCATAACCTGCAAAATCAAGGCTGCCGGATCGCTTGCACCGGTCGCCAGCGTTGCCATCAACCCCAGCAGGTACATCCAGGAGGAGATTAGAAAATACCCCCACCAGGTGTTCCAGAAAGCCGGGGCGGTTTTTTTGGCGAAGCGCGCGTAGTCGGCCACCAGGGGCATCCATGAGATCGGCATGGCGATCACGAGATCGAGGCCGATCATAAAAGGCATTCCCTGCGGGTTGGTGGAAAAAACCTTGTCTCCGAATTCTCCGACCGACACCCACGTCATCAGGATGATCACCAGCAGCAGGGCGATCACTGCAGCAGTTTGCAAAAATTTCCAGATCGGCTTTCCGGTGTAAAGCGCCCACAACAAAGTCCCGATTCCGATCGCCACAATCCAGAAATGATCGGTGGCCAGCAGCCCCCCGGCGGCCTGACCCAACATGGCACCGGCGCGGCCGCCGATGATCAGCATGATCGAGGCCCAGCCGATCAGCTGGATGATGTTCAAGACCGCCGCCAGGTTGGAACCGCGAATGCCGAAGGCCGGTCGCACCGCAACCATCGACATGATCCCGTGGTCCGAACCGATGACGCCGCCAAGGGTCATAAAGGTGTTGCCGATGACATGCCCCAGAAAAATGGCCCAAAACCCGGCCCAAAATCCCATGGGTGCCAGAAAGCCGCCGGCCCAAATTTCAGCCAGTGATATCCCCACACCGGCCCACAGCAAAAAATAATCGAATCCGCCAAGATTTCTATCTTCATTTTTGACTGGTTCGATGTCCATTCGCACCACGCTTTCTGCTGACTGTGTCCATCCGGAGAAGGGCACAAAAAAAGCCGACTCGATGAAGGTCGGCTCATATCCTGTCACTTTCCTCCACCGGCATTACCCGGATCAGGTTCGACGGTCGGCCCCTTTCGTGATCCCTTTCAGGGTCCCTCTCAGCCCGGTTTCACCAAGCTCCCGAAGACATACCGAATTGTCGTTTAATCCGCCTGTGTGCGCCTCCCTATCCAAGGCATTGAAATCAATTCACAAACATAGGTAATGGGTCATGGGTAATAGGTAATGGATGATACCATTTTGAAAAAGGATTCTACCTTGACCTATAACCTATTATCCATGACCTATCACCTATTACCTATTTCCAACCCCCCGAAACTGTCAAGTTTATTCTAATGCTTGAGGGAAAAGCGCGAAGGAACGCTCAACTGCTTCTCGGCAACTTTCGTAAGATGCCGGGTGATCATGACGTACTGCATATTTTCTCCTTTGGTTGCCGGCAACAGGTGTGTGCAGTACCTGGAGGCACCAAGGATGTTGGGTTTTGGCTCTGAATTGAAAAGAACGAAAAGCTCACTTGTTGGAAGGGGGGTTTAGCAGCGGGCTAAATCAACAGAAAATTGAATCTGAAAAAAAATGGTAGCTATACCCGCGCGGCCCTTCCTGTCAATGTGAAGCGCCATTTTCGGCATTTTCAGGATGCCACTTAATATGTAATTTTCGTTGATTAACAGCGCAGTCGCGAAGATAAAGATTAATCAAACTTTGGTAAGGAATTCCAGTTTCCTCCGACATGGACTTGAAATATGAGACGGTGTCACGGTCCAGCCGCATTGTTACCGGTTGTTTTAAATATTTTATATAAGGATTTTTACGCCCTTTCATTTTCGAAAAATCGTAATGGTCTCTCATCGTCTATGCCTCCAATATTCATTTTCTTCATCGCCATCCGCCTTCCTAGCCGATATAATTCTAACAATTGTTTCGCTTTCTCGAAAACAGTGACAGACAACGAGAATTCGAAGTTTAATACTTATTCCAAGTAAGATGAAACGGTCTTCATTTTCTGAATGGTCAGGGTCAAAAAATTGTATGGCATTTTCATCATAAAAGACCGTACGCGCTTCTTCAAAAGAAACGCCATGCTTTTTGATATTAGCTTTTTCCTTCCGCTTATCCCATTCAAACCGCAATTCATTCATATGTACATCGTACTTACAATAATGTCTTTGTCAAGATGTACGTTTAACCCGAACGTCCACCATCAAAGGTGAGCAAGGAATGAATCCTTTTTCAAAGGCACGTAAACACCAAACTATAAACTTTCGGATAATTATCAATATCTTGTCAATAATGAAGACCTGACCCATTGTCTTATGAAGACTTTATCCTAATGGATTGCCCGAAATGGCCTCACCACCTAAGGGTGGAAGTTTGAAATCTGGTAGGATTCGCATTTCCCCATCTATTTTATTCATTTGAGAATCAAAATCCCCAAGTCCCATGGTCTTTGCTTTTTGAAGAAACCGCAGACGGGCAGGATCAAGCCCCATCATTCTCGCAACGACCCCATCCAGGGCCACGGCATTTTCAGCAGCCAGCACGAGGCCGATCTCTCTTAACTCAGGTGAGGCCGGTCCATTGCCCTCCATGCCGACCACTGCATCCATAATAAGCAGATCCGGAATCCGCAATCGAAAAACCTCTACAATGACATCATGAAAACGTTCTGACGTCCCGGCAACTTTCGTAAGATGCCGGGTGGATCATGACATGGTACATTTTATCTCCTTTGGTTGTCATCAACGCGTGTGAGCAACGAGCGAAAAAAAGGGGGTGTTGGTTTTTATCACTGAATTGAAAAGAACGAAAATCATAATTTTCGTTCTCATTTTCTTTTTAAAAGTTGCGTATTTTTATTAAATTTGTTCCATATAGTCCCTCGGGGACCGAATGCATTCCGGCGACTTGCGCTGCTCAAATATTCAATTTTTTTCATTTTTCACGGCGTCAAGTTCAACCTGTGTTTCTGACTTAAAGATCCAGTTGAATTGTTATAGCTTGGCCTATACCTTCCATCTCAATGGAGGAAATCGATCCTGCCGGATTGATTAGCCGCTTTTTGCTCACTATAGTAAGCTGATCGGCCATAGCCTTGGCCTTTTTCCCACGAAATGTCACATATGATTCGCTTGGGTAGAGTTTACTAACACTGCTCGCCAGGGGCACGACTTGAACTCTATTGAGGAACTGGTTGGCAGCATCATTGCTTACGATCACGGCCGGTCGCTGCTTGCGGATTTCACCACCAACGGAAGGGTCGAAATTAATCCACCACACTTCACCTCTCTTCATCATTTAACTCTCCAAATGTGCCTTCGGTCCACTCAAGGGCCTCGGATTCCCTGACCTGGTCAGCAGCCATCTCCTTATATGCAGCATACATATTTTTCTTGACAACATGCGGGCGGACTAACTCTTCGATAAAACGACTGATTTTTCGTGGTCCAATTACTGCCCGTAAACCGTTATAGACCTCTTCGTCTATGGTCACCGTCAGTTTTTTTTGCATCACAAACACCTCCCTAGTTTATACACGTACAATACACGTGTAACGTATCATAGTCAAGAGGCCAGGAAGATTTTTCACAAGCGTTTACAGGGCACCGCATCTGCTTTGTTGTCGGGCACTTGAAGTACAAAAGGTCGTCTGCGTACCCGACGCCTTGCATCTGCGGCACTCTGTAAACGCTTACAATTAGGTGGTTTGAAGCGCATCGGACTTTGCAACCCTGTGAAAGGCTACGATTTTTCTACTGCTTTGAACGCTGGAGCCGATACTCGGGAAATGCGCCAGCATTTTCCCGACCATCTTTCAGCTTCTCCGCCAACTATGTCGATGCGGGCTTGGCTGTGCATGAATCAATCCTTGTCAATGGCTTAATTCATTAGCAATATTAATATTTTAAAGTCACCATCTTCCCAATTTCTGACCCCAATTGTCTTATTTATTCATCAGGGCCGCTACCCTTGCCAGGCTGGACACGGCTCTTTCATGCTGTGTCACGTAAGGATTCTGCTTGTCCCAAACATATCCGGCAAGAACAGAACAAATCTGGTTTCGCACATCCGGGTCCTGCTGCGGGCTGAAGAAAATCGTCGGTAATCGGCCATCATACCAGGCGTTCACATATGTTCTGAATGTGTCGACACCCGCCATCAAATAGTCAGCGTATTCTTTCTGCCAGTCGACTGGCTCGCCTTTCAGCTGATTAATGAGGACTTTAGCACCGCGATTGGCAGATTCAAGGGCCAGGGTAACACCGGATGAAAAAACCGGATCCAAAAATTCGGTTGTATTGCCCAGCAATGCATAACCGTCACCAAAGAGCCGTTTAACCGAAATCGAATAGCCTTTGATCTGCTTTGCCGGAAAGACAAAATCTACCTTTGCCAGCCGCCTCGAGGCATTTTCTTCCATCTCAAATGCTGCGCGGAGTTTCTCACCCGGGCCGCCGGAGAGCCTATCAAAAAAATCCGGTTCTGCGACAACCCCCACTGAGGTTCTTCCGTTTGAAAAAGGAATAATCCACAGCCAGGCATTGTCCGGCAACATACATATCCAGATCACACCTTCCTCCGGCCCTTTAGGACGTGAGTCCCCGGTCACATGAGTAAACAGAGATTCTCTTACCGGAAGGTCGGAAGGCTGATCCAGGTCCAGCAGCCGCGGCAATACCCGGCCGTAGCCGCTAGCATCCATGACAAACCGGGATGCAATTACCGATTTTTCACCGTTTTTTCCGCTCACGGTGGTCAACGGTCCCGAATCGGCAAACTGCACGTCTACCACCGCATGTTCCCAGAGAATTTTCGTCCCCATTTCTTCCACCGCCCTGGCCAGTGTATGGTCGAAATGGTCACGGGGAACCTGGTAAGTAAAATCCCAACCACTGGTGAACTGCTCGGTAAACTTGAAAGCGCATACATCGCTGCCGCGAAGAAAAACAGCGCCGGGTTTTACGATGTATTGTTGCTTTTGCACCGCTTCAAGCAGGCCAGCTTCTTCAAGAAGATCCATACTCCGGGGCAGAAGGCTTTCTCCAATGACAAAACGGGGAAATTTTTCTTTTTCAACGACCTCGACATTGAACCCGGCTCTTTGAATAAGAGCTGCCGCACTAGACCCAGAAGGACCGGCACCGATAATTAAAACGTCTGCCTGATGGTTTGCCATTATATTTTTCTCCCTTGTTTCACATCTTTAATTTCTTTTTAGCTAATTTAGCAAAGATTGGTCTGGTCAGCATTTTATTTTCTTCGGCTACTTTGATGCCTTTCAAATATTCGCCCGGACTAAATGCAATTGTCGCTTTATGTGATGTCTTCATTTTGAAGAAAAGGGTGAATCTTTTTCATAAGCTGCTCGGGCTGCTCTTCGATCACTAAATGCCCGGCATCTGGAATGACTTGTAAAATCGAGCCCGGGATCATACCGTGCAAAACCTCGCCTCGTTCCAACGGTATCCAAGTATCCTCACGTCCCCAAAGGATCAAAACAGGGGTGGAAATCTGGGCGTACAAGGGTTGCACTTCATCCGTGTAATCTGAATTCGCCTGTGCAATTTGCCTGTAAAAAGCTGCTTTTCCATCTCGCCCTGTCCACGGCAGGACGATTGCATCCAGCGTAGCGTCATCTATCGGATTGAAGGCAGCTGTTTTTACATAAGCGCGAACGATCGACTCATGAATGAAGTCTGGAACACCAGCAAAAGCGGCTTCATGCGCATTGACATGCTTAAAAAAAGGCGAGCCCCACGGGGAAACCGCCACCGGATCAATCAGTACGATCTTGTCAAAATCGCGTCCACTGATTAGGAGCGTTCGAAGAACCGTTGTACCTCCGAAGTCATGACCAATGATTGCGGGGTTTTCGAGCTGCCAGTGATTCAGAAGATGATCCAACACCTGGTTCTGAATTCCCAATGAAACATCGCCAGGAGATTTATCTGACTGGCCGTAACCGATAAGATCATAGTAGTACACAGTGAAATCTTGAGAAATGGCTTTAATGAGATGTCGCATATTGAACGAAGACCAAGGTGTACCGTGAACCACAACTACCGGCGGGCCATCGCCACTCACCCCATATCGTACGGTCCGCCCGTCGAAAACGTAGGCTTCGGGGAGCTTCCATTCAGTCATTTATTAAAATCCTATTTTCACATAACGAAAACAGATGCGGTGCCCTGTGAACGCTTACCCGACTTTTATCATCGCGGCTCACCTAAGACGGCGACATCTTTTTAAAAGCCTTCAGGGCCGCCCGTTTCACCCTTGCTTCCGGATCGGCCAGCCCGGCTTCGATGTCACTTATGAACGCAACCAATTCCTGCGGCGGGAGACCGGCCAGTTCCTTGTAAGCCAGCTCGCGGATGCGTGCGTTCGTGTCCTTGAGGAACTTGCGGTAAGCCGACAGGTGGTGTTTCATCCCGCCGATCATACCGAGCAGAACCAGGGCGTCGACTCGCAGTTCGTCTTCCGTGTGGTCCAAAATGCGCAGGTAGACCTCGGCCACCGTTTCCCGCCGGTCCGAAAAACGCCAGAGGTTGTAAAGAATGCTGCGCCTCTGCTCAAGGGAAGCGTGGTTCAGCCGGTCGAGCAGAAGGCCGAGTATCCGGTCATCCTGAAGGTTCGACAATGCGTTGACCGCCGCCTGCTGAACCTGCACATCCGGGTCGTACAACAATTCGATCAAGGGGATGGCGGCCGCGACATTGCCTCGCCATCCCAGTGCAAAGGCAGCTCCGGCCCGGACGATCGGGTCGGTATTTTTCAAGGTGGCCACCAGTTGATCGATAAGGGCTTGCGGTTTCCTTAAAAAGGAGCCGGTTACGCTCAGCTGGATAGCGGCGTCGTGGCGCACCTCTTCGTCTTCGCCCGGGTCGGTCAGCAGGTTGTAGAGCGGCCAAACAATATCCTCTCCGGCAAGTCCGCCTAAGAGCAGAATGATCCGACTCTTGAAGTTGGGATCAACATGTTTGAGCGCTTTGAGCAACAGCGGCACGGCTTGCTCCCGTTCTTCGAGGAAGCGTTTTGGATCTTCGACATAAACTTGGGCTTTTTTCAGAAGGCGCGCCCGCGATTGAAATAAAATAACGTTGCTTTTTTTCATCCCAGCCATGTGACCTGCGCTAAACTCGAATGGGGTACCATCAAAGAAATGATCTTTGAAAAAAAGTTTTGGCCTGTGTAAAAGTTCGTCGGCATCTTACAGCCGCCGCCTGCCTCTTGCCTTACCAAAAACTTTTCTAAAAGCCTATAGTTTCCGTGAAACCCGCACCCATGTCAACGTTGGTCCAAACCAGCTCGAGCAGCAAAAATTGCCCTTGACCCGGTACGCCTTTAATGTAAAGCTGATACACATATTGCCATCCCCCTAATATGTCCGTTCCAGGCAATATCCGGTGAAACACGTCACCGTTTCGTAACAGCAACCCTTTCAGGAGAAGCGGGTGTGAGAATTCGAACAGCCGTTTTAATGACAGGTCTAGTGCTTCTGGTTTTCTACGGCTGCGCTTACGTCAATATACGCACGCCCTATGACACCGATCTCAACCAGACCCAACTCGGGTCGAAAACCGGCACGGCCGAGGCTTACAGCCTTTTATGGTTGGTGGCTTGGGGTGACGCCAGTTATACCGCTGCCGCCAGAAACGGCCAAATCACGGTGATGCAACACGCTGACCAGGAAGTCCTGCAGGTTCTGTTCGGCCTCTACACCCGCTGGCGTATCGTGGTATACGGGGATTGAAGTGGATGAGTGGTGCCGGAAGGGTGGGGCTTGATCCGGATGAAGGAGTCCAAGGTGTTTGGCAACAAACTGACAGGCTGGGCGTGTCTGGCGGCCTTAATCGCGCTTGTGTCGACCGGGTGCGGCGCCGTCGTTAAAAACGGCCATGCCGTTCTTGTCGGTGCGGTGTACACCCGTGTCAAGTTCCCCCTGACGACCGATCTCAACCAGACACCGGCCGCCGGCGACACCGGCAATGGAAAAATCGTTCGGATCAAGGAACCGTTCTCCGGTTACGGAATCTATGCCGAGTTCAATTCTAATGCAATCGGCGAAATTGCCAAAAGACACGGGTTGAAAACGGTCTACTATGCCGACATCGAGCGGTTGAGCATCCTTGGAATCTGGCGCCACGACGAGGTCATCGTCTGCGGCGAAAAATAGTCCCTATCCCTTTTTTCCGTCTTTCGAATTTTTTTCGGTGCCATTTCAATTGCCGCGAATTTCTGAAGGGAAAGAAATACCGGTCGGGTTGACGGTAAGAGGGATCAAATGCGAAGCTGACAGTGAATAGGGAAAACATCCACCGCTCAGTAGGCCACAAAAGCGTCCAATCAAAACCGAATAAAATGCACGCCTGAAAACATGTCTACGCTCACCAAAATCCTGAAATAATTTCATTCTTGACACTCGACGAGGGGGGATCTATATGTCTTTATCAGTGGCATCCGCACACCTTGCCTCGGACCATTCGGCGGCGTATAGCGACCATCGGGACAGCGAAGGAGATCCGAGAGTCGTCGAAGCCATATAAATGAGGGATTCTGTTATTTGACTGGGGAAGTGTAACATTAGTGCCAGGGTGAAGCAGATGACATACGATGCCGATCATATTGCACGTAAGACCATAGGGAATCCGCCCCAACCGGCTAACCGCCCGATTGGAGCCGATGAGCTCGAGCTTGACCTTGATTCAAGACCCGTATTACCGCTCCTCAAAAAAGCCATCTCATTCACAAAGAGCCGGGAACTTCAGGCGCGAGGTCTCTATCCGTACTTCCGGACGATCACATCGACCCGCGACACCGAGGTGGTCATCAAAGGTGTCAAGGTCCTGATGTTCGGATCCAACAGCTACCTCGGCCTCACCAATCATCCCGAAATCAAACACAGTGTCCAAGCTGCCGTGCAAAAATATGGATCCGGCTGTGCCGGTTCACGCTTTCTCAACGGCACCCTGGACATTCACCTGGAACTTGAAAACGCGCTGGCCGAACTGGTCCGCAAAGAAGCCGCCATTGTTTTTTCGACCGGGTTCCAAGCCAACCTCGGTGCGATCGGCGCGATTGTCGGACGCGGCGAATATGTGCTGGCGGACAAAGAAGATCATGCCAGCATCGTCGACGGCTGCCGCCTGAGCTTTGGAAATTTCCTGCGTTGGGCCCACAACGATTTGGGCCACCTTGCCGAACGGCTGCGGAATATCGACCTCGACACCGGAAAACTGATCGTGGTCGACGGAGTCTTCAGCATGTCGGGTGATGTCGCACCGCTTCCGGGGATCGTCGACCTCGCAGAACAGCACAAGGCCGCCGTGATGGTGGATGATGCCCACGGTATCGGCGTCATGGGAACCGGGGGTGCCGGTTCGGCCGACCACTTCGGATTGACTGACCGCGTCCACATCATTATGGGCACCTTCAGCAAGTCCCTGGCCTCGGTGGGAGGTTTCATTGCCGCCGACACGGTAACCATCGAATACCTGAAGCACACCGCCCGCAGCTTGATTTTCAGCGCCAGCATCAGCCCGGCCAACACCGCCGCCGTGCTGGCTGCCCTCAAAATCATGCGCCGTGAACCCGAGCGAATCGAGCGCCTTTGGCAAAACACACATCATATGCAGGAGGGCTTGCAGCGGTTGGGATTCGAAACAGGCACCTGTCAAGCACCGATTATTCCGGTCTACTGTCATGAATCGGAACCGACTCTGTCGATGGCGCTCGAACTTCAGAAGGAGGGCGTCTTCGTCAATCCGGTCCTCCCGCCCGGCGTCCTTCCCAAACAGTCGCTCATCCGCATCAGCTTGATGGCGACCCACACCAAAAAGCAGATAGATTACGCCCTCGAAAAGATGGCCAAGGTCGGTTCGGAGATCGGCCTCATTTGATGAGCATAAGGAGTATTGCCCCCTCGTTTGCAAAATATCAATCGACGATGGGGTAGAGTTCTTTCTTCCCTTTTATCGCCGGTAACATTTATATAAGCGGCTAGGTTCAAGATGTTGAAGCACGCGCGTGCCTTAGAAATCACCCCTCGAACACGCCGGGAGAAAACGGGTCCGATGTCGTATACGGTCAGGCAGGTCTTCACGGAAAGTGACCTGAAAACCTTTATTGACTATCCGCTGAATCTTTACCGCGGCGCGCCCCGATTTGTACCACACCTGTTTAAAGAGCGTAAAAAATTCTTCAGCCGTTCCAACCCGATCTTTGAATTTACCGATGTGGCCTATTTTCTCGCCCACGACGCCCGCGGGAAAACGGCCGGACGGGTGACGGCTCATATCAACCATCGCGCCAACCAGGCAGCACACATCAAAAACGGCTATTTCGGCTTTTTCGAATGCACTGCCGACATCGAAGCCGCGTCGAAACTGATGCAAGCCGCCGAAGAGTGGCTGCGCAGCCGGGGCATGGCCGTTATTCAAGGACCATTTAATTTCTCCACTAATGACGAGTGCGGATTTTTAGCTCAGGGCTTCGATCGGCCGCCGGTGATTATGATGCCGTACACTCAACCGTATTATCTCGATTTCATGGACCATCTCGGCTACGCACCGGCCAAAGACCTCCTGACATACGAATACAGTCACCGCGGCAGCATACCCGAATACCTGGTGCATTACAGCCACCGGGTGCAGCAAAGAAATCAGGTCACCATTCGTGCCTTAGACATGCGCCGATTCGAGGAAGAGGTTGCGGCGGCATTTCAGATATACAATTCCGCCTGGGAAGAGAACTGGGGCTTTGTACCGATGACCGAAGCCGAATTCGACTATGCCGCCCATGAGTTTAAACCGATCATCGAACCGTCGCTTGTACTCGTGGCCGAGAAAGAGGGTCGCATGGTCGGCTTGTCTCTTAGCCTGCCGGACTATAATGTCGTTCTGCGAAAAATGAAGGGACGGCTCTTTCCGTTCGGTTTTCTGCATTTTCTCTTCGGCCGGCGATCTATCCATCATATCCGCGTCATCCTGCTGGGGGTGCTGCGCGAGTACCGTCGCAGCGGCATCGACCTGCTGCTGATCGAAAACACCTTTCGGAATGCGATGGCTAAAGGCTACCTGAGCGGTGACCTGTCCTGGATCCTGGAGGATAACCTGTTAATGCGAAGAGCTTTGGAACGGATGGGCGCCACGGTCAGTAAGATCCACCGCATTTACGAAAAAAAGCTATGAAAGTATGTCTCACCGGCGGCAATGGTTTTGTCGGCAGTCACATTCTGGATGGTCTGCGGAAGGCCGGCATGAAGATCGTCGTATTGCTCCGTCGCACCGGCGATACCCGTTTCATCGCCCGCCACCTGGACCACGTCGACATCCGTTACGGATCACTTGGCGACCTCGATGCCCTTACCACCGCACTGCACGGTGCCGAGGCGGTGGTCCACTGTGCCGGAAAGACGAAGGTTACACGGAATTCGGAATACAACGAGGTCAACGACGCCGGTACGCAACACATTGTTGCGGCCGTCAACTCCCACGCCCGTTCGATTCGGCACTTCATTCACATTTCCAGCCTGGCGGTCAGCGGGCCGGGAACCATGACACAGCCGGCCCGCGAGAGTGCTCCGCCGCAGCCGGTTTCCGCCTACGGCCGCAGCAAATTGGCCGGCGAAACTGCGGTGAGAAAGAACTGCCGCGTCACATGGACGATACTGCGGCCTGCCGCGGTCTATGGACCGCGGGACCGGGATTTCCTCAATGTGTTCAAGGCCGTCAAATTACGCTTGATGCCCCTTTTCGATGGCGGTCATCAGCCCCTCAGCCTGGCCTTTGCGCCGGATGTGGCCACGGCGGTACTCGCCTGCCTCGGCCGTGAAAAGGCCTACGGAAAAATTTACCATGTAGCAGCCAGCCTACCCTGCTCCAACCAAGAATTGCTGCAGGAAATCGCGGCACAGATGGTCGTTCGACCATGGCGGGTATCCCTTCCGCGTGCGGTCCTCTACCCGCTCGGCGGACTGCAGGAGGTACTGACGCGGCTTACAGGCCGACCCGGTATTCTAAGCCGTGACAAGGCCAGAGAAATCCAGGCTCCCGGCTGGGTCTGCGCGACCGAAAAGATCGAAGAGGACCTCGGATTCAGTGCGCCGACGCCGTTGAACCAAGGCATTGCCCAGACCCTCGACTGGTACCGCCGGCAGGGGTGGCTGTGACCGGGAGACCCCCACCACCGGCAACCCCCGGCCGCTTTTCGGCCGTATCGCTGCTATCTGTTACCCGCCATTATCAATTCATCGACTACGCTACGCAGGGGTATTTGATTGTTGTCGGAGCCCTGATTCTTTTTTTTGGTAGTGGCCGTATACCCTTCGGGGCGGTTCTATTGGTGGCGCATGCCGTGGGGATATTGGGCCTCCACGCCCTGATCACTGCCCACGGAGCCTTTCCGAATCGGCGGTCAATCGGCTTCTTGCGTCATTTTTACCCGATACTGATGTACGCCGTATTTTATCGCGAGTGTGAAGCCCTCAATCTCATGATTGTCGACCGCTATCTCGACCGAAGCTTCATCGCTCTCGAAGAGCGCCTGTTCGGCCTGCAGCCGAGTGTCCGCTTCATGGAAGCCTTTCCTTCCCTGGCGGTGAGCGAGTTCTTTTATGCCGCCTATTTCTCTTACTACATCATGATCGTCGGCGTCGGCATAGCCCTTTACTTTCAGGACCGGCAGCGATTTTTTCACTTCATCGCCGTTGTTTCCTTCGTTTTTTACGTCTGCTTCACGATCTATATTTTTCTGCCGGTCATCGGTCCACCGGTTTTTTATGTTCCCATAGCGGGCTTTACCGGTCAGGAAGAACTGCCTTTTTATCCCCTGCAGTTTCCACCGGTAGTCCGTTCCGGGATTTTTTTTCACATCATGCAGCTGATCTATCGGTATTTCGAAGGTCACGGGGCCGCTTTCCCGAGCAGCCACGTGGCCGTGGCCATCTGCACCCTTTATTTCACCTGGCGTTATTTTCCAGGTCAGCGCTATTGGCATCTATCGGCGGTTGTCGCCCTTTGTTTTGCGACCGTCTATTGCCGATACCACTACGCCGTAGATGTCCTGGCGGGGGTTTTGACGGCCGCAATTGTCATCCCGCTGGGCGAATCGCTCTACCGTCGGATACCCGGCCCATCACCCGGCGCATAGTGAATCATTGCTCAACGAGAAACCGTGGACGGACATCGATATACTTGACGGCACGCCCTGCCGGACCTAACATCTTGGTCGTTAACCTATGAACGGATGTTAGAATCGAAGTGGTCACATGCCACGTGGTGGCTTTTATTTTTTTTTGAGGATAGCAAATGACCAAATTGCATTTCTTATGGATTTTTCTCGTCTGCCTGCTGACGCTATTCCTGGTTCCGGCATGGAGCACCACGGGTGTCGTGATCGGCGATTTCACGAACGGTGCCGATCAGAAGGGCGTGCCTGTGGGCTGGCAGCTCAAAGAAAAATCAGGCCGGGCCAATCTGTCGGTCGTGGAAGAAAACGGTGTCAGCGCCCTGCGTTTGACCAGTAACGACAGCTCTTTTTCCATCCAGAAAACCGTCGATGTCGATGTCAGTCGCTATCCGGTAATGAGCTGGCGATGGAAGGTGACCCGTCTGCCTGAAGGCGGTGACTTCAGGAAGTCGAAAACCGACGACCAAGCAGCCCAGCTTTTCCTGGCATTTTCAAGGACAAAAGCCATCGTCTACATCTGGGATACCACTGCGCCTCAGGGATTGTCCGAAAATGCGCCGTCACCCCCCTTCATGAACATCAAGGCAGTGGTCGTGCAGTCCGGTGGGTCCCAAACCGGACGGTGGCTCACCGAGACCCGCAACGTCTATAAAGATTACAAGAAGCTGTTCGGTCACGAACCGCCACCGGTCGGTGGTATACGGATCCAGATCAACTCGCAGCACACGTCCTCCGCAGCGGAAAGCTATTTTGCCGATGTCGTCTTTCGATCACAATGACATCCGCTTTTCGTGGGAGGTTTCGTGGCCCCTTAGAAAGCTGACCGGAGTGATGCCTCCGCGCCGGTCACGGCCGAACGCCTGTTTAGCCCATTTTCCGCAGTGAAGCCGCCATAAAGGCCGGAATGAAACCGGAAAATGGCCATCGTTGAAAGCATGAAAATGAACCTGGCCTTCGGTACCCCGGATACTATCGGAGACAAAAGGATTGACGGGAAGCCGATTTTTCGCAATATTCTTACCCCCGCCTTAAAATGGAAACGGTGATCGATACGGGTTTTTTCATTATGCAAAAAAAAGATGTGCCTCAGGATGTCGGCCTCAACCAGGGACAGTCGGAAATCACCTACGCGGTCGATGAAGATGGCAGCTATGTCCAGGCCCCCAGCCTGGGGTGGGAACCGAAGAATATTGCCAATCAGCAGGCCTGGGAGCTGATCCGGAAAGAGATCACATCGGAAATCGAGCAGATTCAGGCTGGCAAGCGCAGTCCTCTGGCTTATCACATGGCCAGAAACCTGATGAACGTCGGCTTGTTGGCCAGCTATGCAGGGCTGTCTCGCTGGCGGGTGCGCCGCCACCTGAAGCCGGCCGGATTCAGGCGCCTCGACCGCAACTTGTTGAAGCGCTATGCCGATATCTTCGGCATCTCCCCCGAAGCTCTCCAAAAATTTCCGACCAGCTTGGAGTCATCGTTTCATGAGGACTGACACCGATATAAGAATCCCCTTCAGACACCGGCAGGCGGCGCACTGCGAGTCCGGTGTGGCCTCCAATTTGTTGTCGCATTATGGACTGGCTCTCAGCGAACCGCTGGCTTTCGGAATCGGCGGCGGACTTTTTTTCGGTTATTTCCCGTTCATCCGGCTCAACAATCTTCCCCTGACGACGTTTCGCGCCGGTAACGGCCGAATCATCGATCGGGTTGCCGGCCGACTGAACGTAAAAATCAAATGGGAAAAATTTCGCGACCGCCAAAACGCCATGGCGGCATTGGACCGCAAACTCGAACAGCAAACACCGGTCGGATGTCGAACCGGTGCGTATTGGCTCACCTATTTTCCACGGCGCTACCGCTTTCATTTCAACATGCACAACCTGGTCGCCTATGGCCGCAGCAACGGAGATTATCTGATCAGTGATCCGGTATTTCCGGAACCGGTCACCTGTCCCGAGAAAGATCTGAGGAAGGCCCGGTTTGCCCGGGGCCCCTTGCCGCCCAAAGGCAAGATGTACTACGTCACCTCGATTCCCGCCAAGATCGACTTGCGCGGTTCGATCGTCAAAGGGATCAGGGCCGTGTGCAATGCCATGACCAGAGCACCCGTCCGGTTCATCGGCGTAAAGGGCATCCGCTACCTGGCCGACAAAGTGGAACGCTGGCCCCAAAAGCTGGGCGAAGAGAAAGCGGCATTGAATCTCGGGCAGGTCATCCGCATGCAGGAGGAAATCGGCACCGGCGGCGCCGGTTTCCGTTTCCTCTATGCGGCATTTCTACAGGAAAGCGCGTCCATACTTGACGAAAAACGGTTGCTGGATCTCTCACAGAGAATGACGACCATCGGCGACCGGTGGCGCGATTTTGCCCTTATCGGTTCACGCATCTGCAAAAGCCGCGCCTCTCAAATGGAAACCTACCCGTCCATGGCGGCCATCCTGAGAGATTGCGCAGCACAGGAAGAGCACGTCTACAAGGAGCTGAGAGCCGTTGTTTCCTAAAACCCTTTTTCATGCCGAACCGGAATAGAAATTCGCCATGAATACAACAAACCTGAAAGAGAGGCTGAAAGAGATTTTGGTCTCCGAACTCGACCTCATCGATATCGAACCCTCGGATATCGCCGACGACGAACCGCTCTTCGGTGAAAAGTACGGCCTGGATTCGGTCGATGCGATCGAGATCGTCTACCAAGTGAAAGAAAATTTCGGGGTCGTAATACGTGATATGAAAGAGGGGCGGCCGGCCCTTCAGTCGATCAACTCCCTGGCCGCCTTTATCGAAAAAAGAAGGGCCGCATGAGGCGCTTGCGGCCCGTCGCCATCACCGGCATGGGGTGCCTGTGTGCAGCGGGCCTTGATTTACCGGCCTGTACCGATTTTCTTTTCCAGGGAAAGCGCAACCCGGCGCCGCCCTCCCGACTGGCCATTGCCGCGTCTCCTCCCTATCCGGTTTTCGAAGTGCCGGATCCCTTTTTCGATCCAACCCTTCTCATGCGCGACTGCCGGCTGCGCAACAGCCAACTGGCGTTGATGGCGGTAACGGAAGCCATCATAGACGCCGGGTTGGACCGCCGGATGCTGGGCGCCGAACGGGTGGGCGTTTGCATCGGCTCATCCGTAGACGAATCGATCGGCAACCGGGCGCTTCGAAAGTCCGTCTCACAGGCGGAGTCTCCCATTATCACGCCGGATCACCGGTTCCTGTTGAGCAATCCAGCCGTTCACATTGCCCGGGAGTTCGAGCTGTCCGGTCCCCGCCAAACGGTGGTGAATGCATGCGCCGCCAGTGCCGACGCCATCGGCCTGGCGGCTGCGTGGATTCGCCAGGGAATCTGCGACGCCGTCATCGCCGGCGGCGTCGACGAATTGTATCAGGTCACCTACAACGGTTTTATTTCGCTCATGAACTTCGACCGCACTCCCTGCAAGCCCTTCGATGTCGACCGCGGCGGCTTGAATCTCGGGGAAGGTGCCGCCGTGATGATTCTGGAGGCCGAAGAATCGGTCCGCAGGAGGAGAAAGTCTCCCCGCGCTTATGTGCTGGGGTACGGCGCGGCCAGTGACGCCTACCATTTTACGACCCCGCATCCGGAAGGAAAGGGACTGCGGCTGGCCATCAAGGAGGCCCTGCGAGCCGGCGGTCTGCAACCGGAGGATATGGCATTTGTCAACGCACACGGCACCGGTACGCTGGATAACGACCGCATCGAGGCCCACGTATTCCATCAGATGTTTCCGCAGGCGCCGTTTTTCTCGACCAAGGGCTATATCGGTCACACCCTGGGGGCGGCAGGCGCGATCGATGCTGTCTTGACCATCGCCTGCCTGGAGCAGGGTAAGATCCCACCGAGTGCCGGGTTTTCAACACCCGACCCCGAATTACCCGTATCACCGGTGCCGGAGACGACAGCGATCACCGGCAGCATCGCCATCTCGGATACCCTGGCCTTCGGCGGCAACAACTCGGTGCTCGCCTTGGGACTTGAGGGCAACTGAGGGTGAAGGCGACCATAACCGGGATCGGTGTTGTGGGTGGGTTCGGTTGCGGTGTGTCGGCCCTCGAAAAGGCGGCGGCAGAGAGCACCGGCATCCCGGCCAAAACGTTCAAAATCCGCACGACAGACGTGCAGGCCGACGTTTCCTGTTTTCTGGCGGACACCACTTCGCTGGCTGCTTTTGTCCCGCGAAAGGCGCTGCGCAGAATCGATCACTTCGCGCGACTGGCGCTCCTTGGAAGCTATCTGGCACTCGCAGATGCCGGGTTGGACGAAAATCGGCGCGGTCGGATGGGAATTGTCGTCGCCACCGGTTACGGTTCCACGTGCGACACTTTTGATTTTCTGAACACAACTCTCGACGAGGACGATCCCTGCAGTTCACCCATCCGATTTGCCAACTCGGTCCACAGTGCCGCAGCTGCCCACATTGCCGCATTTCTCGGCGAACACGGCCCGACGCTTACAATCAATCAATACGACATGTCCGTTCCTCTGGCATTCCAGACGGCCTGCCAGTGGCTCGAAGAGGACCGGGTCGATTCGGTACTGGTAGGCGGGGCGGATGAATTCAGCAGGGCGATGGGCTTCTACACGCAGCATCTGCAGCCTGGACGAAAATCCGGCCCCCCACCTGATGACGCCATCACACAATCGCCGGTCGGCGAGGGGAGCGCTTTTTTCGTCCTGGAAAAAGATTCGGAAGAACCTTCTTCCTATGCCCATGTCAGTTCCGCCGGTGTTACGGCCATGAACGGCAGCCCCGACGCCGCGCCGCCGGGGACCAAGATGATCGTCAATCCGGACAGCCGCCGAACGGCTCCCCAGCGGGGAAACACGGAATGCGCTTCCTTCGCACACCTTTACGGCAGCCTGCCGGTCGGAATGGCCTTTGACATCGCCATGGCCGCGATCATGCTCAAAACCGGGAAGCGATATCCTGCCGGGACCGCCATCGCCGGTGACCGGCGGCAGAAAGTGACCCCTTTACGCGCAGCTCAGGTGAGAGACCATCAGCATATCGGCTGTCTGAAATTCGGCTTGGCCGGAGACGTTGGCCTGGTCGTTCTGAGCACCAAATAAAAAGTAAACACGACTGCACCATCGAAGTTCACACGACCGTCAACAGCATGAAGCAGTGCGAAAAACGCCCGCTCTCAGGTATGAAGCAGAGCAGCTTCTGTCCCCTTTGCAGGTTCCCCGAGTGGAAAATCTGCTCCAGAATGATAAAGATGGCCGCGCTGCCCGTGTTGCCCTTTGATGCCAGGTTGGTAAACCATTTGTCGTAAGGGATATGGAATTCGATCCGTTTCATCTCATCGTAGAACTTCGGCCGGAAATAGGCCGAGGAATAGTGAGGCAGGAACCAGTCGATGTCGGACGGGGTTATCCGGCGTTTGGCCACCACGGATGAAAGCGCTTTGCCCATGGTACCGACAATATGCTTGTCGAGCAGCTTGATGTCCTGCCGCACAGCGAACAGGTAGGGGCGGGATGCTGAGTCGATATCCTCTTTCACCCGCCAGCCGATGGCCCGCCCGTCATCTGCCTTGATGCCGCCCGAATACATGCAGGTTTCCAGCTGACCGGCGAAGGAGATGTGATCGATCCATTCTATTTTCAGCGCAATCCGGTCGGGGTTCCGACGATCGGATAAGAATACCGCCCCGGCGCCGTCCGAGAGCATCCAGCGGAGGAAGTCGGCGTCGAAGGCGCGGACAGGTTGCCGGGCCACATCGGTCTGATTGCCTTCTGTGAGAAAAGGGGTCATGAAATCGGCTCTCAAAAAAGAAGCCGCCAACTCGGAGCCGGTCGCCACCGCGTTGGCGGATAAGCCGGCGGCAACATTCATGTAAGCGAATTTCAAGGCGGTCATGCCGCAAATGCAGATGCCGGCGGTCGTCACGGCTTCACATTCATCTATCCCCAACTCCCCCAGAACCATCAGGGCGTGTCCCGGAAAAAGAAGGTCCGGGGCGGTCGTGCCGCAGCAGAGGCACTCGATGTCTGCCGGGCTGAAGCCGGCATAGGGCTTTAGCCCGCGGATGGCGGCAGCCGTCAACTGGGCGTTGTTGTGGGTCAGGCGCCGGGTTGAAGGGTTAAGCGCATAGTAGCGCGTTTCGATCTTGTTGTTCCTCAATACGATCCGCTTGGCCCGCGAGGGAATATTGTTGATCCGGCCGAGAACATCCTCGATGGCATCGTTGTCGACGGGATCATTGGGTAGAAATGCGGCGATGTCGTTGATAAAGACGTCCATTACAGGTCTTTCTCCTCAGTGTTTTAAATGCCCGATAAATTTTTCCAAAAGGGCCGAATAGGCCTGATAAAATTCCTTTTCCGGCATCCGCGTCGGTATCACGGCATTGGTGAAGGTGTAATAATCCAAGTCGTGGATGGTAATTTTGGCTTGCCATTTCTCGTAGAGCGGCGTTCCGGGAATCGGCGTCAGGATAGCCGGGAGCGGCAGGTCGATGTCGTGGCTTTCGACGAACTGCTCGAGACGGTCGAAATCCGCTGCCGAGTAATCCGGCGCGATGATGAAATCACCGATGATCCTGATGCCGAGGTCCTTTAGGATCGCCATGGCCGCGACATTGGTGGCCACTTCGGTGCGCTTGTTCAATTGAGCGAGGCGCTCGTCGCTGATCTCTTCGAAGCCGATGACCGCTGCCGCCAGACCGGCCTGCCGCCAGATCCTGAAGAGTTCCGGGTGCCGAACCACCGTATCCGCGCGCACATCAGCCACGATATGCTTTTTGAGATCGGCCGCGATGATCCGGCGGCCCAGCATTTCGGCGATCTTGGCGTCACCGAAAGTGTTGGCGTCAACCAGACGGATCAGCGGCACATCCGTCAACAGGCGCATGTCGCGCAAGACTGCCTCGACTCCGTGGGACAGGTAACGGCCGCCGGTCATGTTGGGAATCGAGCAGAAAAGACAGCGATGGGTGCATCCGAAAGCCGTGGTCACGAATCCCGCTTTTCCGCCGACACCGCTCATCACATACTTGTCTCGGTGCTGTTCGACCAGATCGTAACGGGGAGCCGCATCGTCGACCAGATCCGCCGTCGTGTAGCGGCGCGGTCGAAAAGAGAGGAGCCGCCCCGGATCGGTTTTGGCCACCCCGGCGATATCGCCGTCTGTTCCCTCGCGCCCCAGCGCGTCCACCAGTTCACGAAAGCTCAGTTTTCCCAGGCCCATGACAATATAGTCGACTTCTGCGCGGTTGAAGTATTCCGGATCGCAGGAGGCATGGTGTCCGCCGACGACGACAACCGGATCTGAACGCCCCTTGACCTCCGCCGCAATTCGTAGCATCGCATTGGCCTCACAGGTGACCCCGGTGATGCCGACCACATCCGGCTGGAGCGCGGCATAACAATCCCCCAGAGCGTCCGGATCGGCCTTCAAATCGGCAATGCAGACCTCGTGACCGTTCAGGTTTCCGGCGACGACCTCCAGAGATAAGGGCTCACCCCTGAAGATCATCTTGATGTTGCGTATGCCATAGGCCTCTTCAGGAATGCTCTTGCCGCTGTTGGGAGGGTTTATGAGAAGTATCTTCATATTTGAAACTTTTCTGCTTCGATATTGGCAGAGTTTAGGTTATATACACTAAAAGGGGTTTTTTTATACGTCCCGACCCAAAAAATCAACCTCAATGAAAGTCTTTCGTATGGAGAAGACGCATCCGGTACGACCGCTCGTCGTAAGACGGCTGCGAAAAACCTATCCAGGTGAGGCTGCACCGGCGCTACGGGATGTGGACCTGCATGTCGATGCGGGTGAAGCCCTGGGTCTGTTGGGGCCCAATGGCGCCGGCAAAACCACGGCGATATCCATCATGAGCACCCTGATGCGCCCCGACAGCGGTGCCGTAACGATCTGCGGAATCGACATTTTCAAACAGACCCATCAGGCAAAAAAGCATTTTGGCCTGGTGCCTCAGGAAATCGCCCTGTATCCAAGTCTGACCTGTCGCGAAAATCTTCATTTTTTCGGCCGGCTGGCCGGTTTGAAGGGCCAGCACCTCAAAGTCCGCACCGAAGAATGTATTGACATCGTCGGCCTGACGGCCAGTGCCGGCAAACGGGTGGTCACCTTTTCCGGCGGCATGAAGCGGCGCGCCAACATCGCCGCCGGCATTCTGCACAAACCCGAACTGCTGTTTTTAGACGAGCCTACGGTCGGCATCGATGCTCAATCGCGCAATATGATCCTGGAGATGCTGGCCAGACTCATACAGCAAGGAACCGGCATGATATACACCACCCATTACATGGAGGAGGCCCAGTCGCTGTGCTCGCGGGTGGCGATCATTGATCAGGGAGAGATCATCGTTCAAGGCCCGCCGTTGGAATTGACCGCCCGGTACCCCGGCTGTACCGACCTGGGAGGGCTTTTTCTGTTGCTCACCGGCAAACAGCTGAGGGATTGACCCGTTATGACACGCCTGCCGGCCACAATATTCAAGGAACTTCTGCTTCTCAGCCGGGATAGAGCCGGCCTGTTGGTCTTGTTTCTCATGCCGGCCGTGCTCGTTATCGTGGTGTCGCTGGTGCAGGAAAACATCCTCAAGGTGACGGGCGAAACCGCCATCCGGGTCCTGTTTGTCGACCAGGACCGCCAGTTGCTGGGACAGGTCATCGAGAACCAGCTCCAGCAATCGGGCACCATCGAGATTGCAAAGGAGTTGAGCGGGCGGCCGGTGAACGAAAAAACCGCCCGGGCCGCAGTTGAAAACGGCGATTTTCAGTTTGCCGTGGTCATCCCCGCCGGCGCCACCGAAGCCGTACAAAAACGGGTCAAGCGGCAGATCATGTCGGCCTTTGCCCCTGGTGATGCCGCAGCGGGCTCAAACAGCGATATGCCGCGCGTGACGGTTCTCTTCGACCCCCTCGTGCAGGGAACGTTCCGGGCCTCGGTGACCAACGCCCTCCACATTATTTTGCTCACTCTGGAACTGGAGATGAAAGCCCGGGCCGTCTCGGAAATATTTCCGCAGCAAGTGGGGCAGATTCTGCAAAAGGCCGTGGGCCCCCAGAGCACAGCCGCTGTCGGCAAGCCCTTACCCGTGATGAACCCGGAGTGGGGCCATCAGCGGCTGCTGGGCATCGAGTCCCTGCAGGCGGCACACGGAGGCGCCGGAAAGCGACCCTCTTCGGTTCAGCAAAACGTGCCGGCCTGGGCCCTCTTCGGCATGTTCTTTATCGTGGTGCCGATGGGAGGGTCCCTGATCAGGGAAAAGCAGGAGGGCACTCTGCTGCGCGTGATGAGTCTTCCGGTTTCTTATTTGACCATTCTGGCCGGAAAAGTCTGCGCCTACGTGCTGGTCTGTTGCATCCAGTTTACCCTCATCCTGGCGGTGGGAAAATTCGTGTTGCCGCTCTTGGGCGCACCGGAGCTGGAGATTGGGTCCGCACCCTTGGCCATCGCCATCGTCGTCACCAGCGCCGCTCTGGCCGCAGCGGGCTACGGCATTCTTTTGGGCACGATCGCTCGGACCTACGAGCAGGCTTCCATGTTCGGCGCCGTATCGGTTGTGATCGCGGCGGCCATCGGCGGCATTATGGTACCGGTCTATGCCATGCCCAAACTGATGCAGCAGATCAGCCATTTTTCGCCTCTGGCTTGGGGGTTGAACGCCCTGGTCGACGTGTTTGCTCGTAACGGCAGCGCCCAAAGCGTTTTTCCGCAAATAGCCCTGTTGCTGGTTTTCTTTGCCGCCACTGTCCTGTTGAGCTGGTTCTTTTTCCATCATCGCGGTCTGACCGTCAAATGAGTGCAACCGGACGGTTCGATGCGTTTTTGACACATTAAAGTCGGACTCTTTTATCGGAGGTGCTGTGCTGTGATCAGCGGTCGATGAACGCCATCATGCGATCGTTGTAGCGCGGGCCGGCCGTCGCACCCGGCGGCAGCGCCGCATCAAGCCGTTCGATCTCGTCGGCATCGAGCGCCAGGGCGGCGGCCGCGACATTTTCTTCGAGGTAGCGGCACCGCTTCGTGCCCGGAATGGGGACGATATCCTCGCCCTTGTGCAGCAGCCACGCCAGCGCAACCTGTCCCGGCGTCGCACCTTTCTGTTCGGCCATTTCACGAACGATGGCTGTAGCGCGGATGTTTGCATCGAAATGTGCGCCCTGCCAGCGGGGATCGCCTCGCCGGAAATCGTTCTCCGGATATTCCTCGGCGCGTTTCACCGTCCCGGTCAGAAAACCGCGGCCAAGCGGACTGAACGGCACCAGGCCGATGCCGAGCTCCCGCAGGAGCGGTATGAGGCGAGGTTCCAGATTGCGCTCCCACAGGGAATACTCGCTCTGCAGCGCAGAAATCGGGTGGACCGCATGCGCGCGGCGGATCGTGCCCTCCCCCGCCTCGGAAAGACCGATGAAGCGAACCTTGCCCTCCCTCACCAAATCCGCCAGCGTGCCGATGACATCCTCGATCGGCACCGCTGGATCGACGCGGTGCTGGTAGAACAGATCGATGTACTCCATGTCGAGCCGGTGCAGGGAAGCTTCCACCGCCTCCCGAATATGTTCCGGTCGGCTGTCCAGGCCCACGATTTTTCCTTCTTCGAAAAGGAAACCGAACTTGGTTGCAACAATCACCTTGTCGCGTCGTCCCTTAAGGCCCCGTCCCAACAGCTTTTCGTTGGTGTAAGGGCCATAAGCCTCGGCGGTGTCGAAGAACGTGACACCGAGATCGATCGCGCGATGGATCGTGGCAATCGATTCGCGCTCGTCGGCAACTCCGTAAGACTGACTCATTCCCATGCAGCCCAATCCAAGCGCCGATACAGTTAACCCCTGCCGTCCAAGTTTTCTTTTTTTCAGCATGACCACCCTTTCTCGCGCCGGTGTGCCTAAAGTGCGCAACTTGACGTTCGATCATCTACCGTCTGGTAACAAAAATTTTTAGCAACCTAAGTTGAGCGGTTTCCCGCCAGGCGGGATTAACGGTTCCTAGTTAAAATGCCATAACTGATCTTTGGTAACCTTTCACAGAGTTGCAAAGTCCGATGCGCTTCAAGCCACATAGTTGTGAGCGTTTACAGGGTGCCGCAGATGCGAGGCGTCGGGCGCGAAGACGTACTTTTGTACTTCAAGTGCCCGACAACAAAGCAGATGCGGTGCCCTGTGAACGCTCACGATCTTTGATACTCGTATTGAGAGTTAATTGAGTCGAATTCCATGTTTCACCAATGAATTAAAGGACCCAATCCATACAATAGAGTATAACTTTTGGGATATCAGCATTTTATAATCTTTGAACCCTGAACCTGGAACCGATCCGTTTAAGTGAACTTAGTACATTTGGCTGCGCGCAACAAGCCTCCCTTTCGATACTGAAACTCCCCTGACCCTTTTTGTTTTGTAGGAAACGAGCGCTGGACGAAAATAATCAGCCGGTGAGTTAGCTGGCAAGCGGTCCGGTTTTTACCGGATTGGTGCCGTTCTGAATCGGCTTCCAAAATGGTTCTTGCTTGCCGGGCCTGTTTGGCGTTAGATAGTTTCCGTCCATAAATGGCCCTTTTACGCAATTTCGGCGTCAATCTGCGAAATCGCTTGTGCGGCGTACAGGAGTGCGCCTCCGCGCAATTCCTTGATTTCCTTGAACTTGCAGAAAATTGCACATTTCTGGATCGGAAACTTACCAGCGCCCTTAAAGAAGCCGTGGATGGACACTGATAGGTTTCAAATTTTGAACCGTCTGACTCAGGAGAAAATAAGATCCCATGAATGCGGCATCATCGCAAAACCGTTCCCACGAAGCCGATTACGGTCCCAAAATTAACGTGAAAAAGCGGAGGGGGATTCGCAGACTTTTGGCTTTTGTGGGCCCGGCCTATCTTGTCAGCGTGGGTTATATGGATCCCGGAAACTGGGCCACCGACATCGAGGGCGGTGCCCGCTTCGGCTACATGCTCATCTGGGTCCTGCTGATGTCCAACCTGATGGCCATTCTCCTTCAGGCGCTGTGCTCACGCCTGGGCATCGTGACCGGCCTCGACCTGGCCCAGGGTTGCCGGCGTGAATACCCGCGGCCCCTCAACTTGTTTCTCTGGTTCCTGGCCGAAATCGCCATTGCCGCCACCGACCTGGCTGAAGTGTTGGGCACCATCGTGGGTCTGAATCTGCTGTTCGGTCTACCGCTGCTTTGGGGATGCGCGGTGACCGCCTTCGACACCTTTCTGCTTCTCGCACTCCAACGCCTCGGCATGCGCAAAATGGAGGCCTTCATCGTGATGCTGGTCGCAACGATCGGGGGCTGCTTCCTGATCGAGGTCTACCTGGCCAAACCCGATTGGGGCGGCATCGTAGCGGGCTTCGTCCCCCACCTTGATCCTTCTGCGCTTTACGTGGCCATCGGGATGATCGGCGCCACGGTAATGCCGCACAATCTCTATCTGCATTCGTCACTGGTTCAATCACGCGCCGTGTCCAATACCATTACCGGAAAGAAGGAGGCATGCAAGTTCAACCTGATCGATTCGGCGGTTGCACTGAACGCCGCGTTTTTGGTCAACGCTGCGATTCTGATCATGGCGGCCGCGGATTTTCACAGCCGCGGGATCGTCGTGACCGAGATCCAGCAAGCGCACAGCTTGCTCGACGGACTCCTGGGCACGAGTCTTGCCCCGATCGCCTTTGCCGTGGCCCTTCTGGCAGCCGGTCAGAGTTCGACCATCACGGGTACACTCTCGGGCCAGATCATAATGGAGGGATTCCTCAACCTGCGGATGCGCCCGTGGCTGCGGCGTCTTCTGACACGCGGCATCGCCCTGATTCCGGCCGTTATCGTGCTCGCCGTCGCCGGTGACAACGGCCTTTACCGGCTGCTGATATTGTCCCAGGTCATCCTCAGTCTCCAACTGCCGTTCGCCACGATTCCCTTGATCCATTTCACATCCGATACCAAAAAGATGGGCGTTTTCGCCAACCGGACCTGGATCAAGGTCGTCGCCTGGAGCATTGCGGCGATAATCGTCGCGTTGAACCTCAAACTGGTGTTCGACGAACTCTCCGGTTGGCTCGGGAGCAGCCCGGCCTGGATTTGGGTTGCGGCCATGATACCGCTGACCCTGATACTCGGTGTTCTGGCTTACATTACCTTCGGCCCTCTGTTCCGCCCCGGCCGCACCTGGGAGAGCGCCATCACCACCGACGCCCATTTAGTGGCCGACGCCATCGAGCCCTTGCAGATAAAGCACATCGGCGTGGCGCTCCAACACGCGGCCGGTGATGCAGTCATCGTCTCAGCGGCCGTTGCCGAAGCACGGGTTCACCGTGCCCGCCTCACGTTGTTGCACGTTGTGGATGCGCCCGGAACCATATTGCTGGGCAGGGAGAGTTGGAGCCTGCATGGCGCCGAAGACGAAACCTATCTCGAAAGTCTGACGCGCGAAATCGAAGAGCGGGACTTGCCGGTCGAGTCACTGCTGCTGCACGGGCGCCCGCCTGAAGAGATCGTGACGGCCGTGATCGAAGCCGGCATCGATATGCTGGTCATGGGCTCGCACGGACACCGCGGATTGGACGATCTTGTCTTCGGTCAAACCGTATCGGCCGTACGGCACGCATTGAACATTCCGGTCATGGTTGTCCGCAGTTACGGCCTGGAACGCGCCCAGCGCGGTTGACAGTTACCTGTTGCGATACCCGCGGCACATTTACCCGGCCGGCTGCGCTTTTTCTGAATATCCTGGCGGCCAGCCACCAGTAAAAAACGTGAAGATAGGTCCGTTGCAACTGCGTTGTGACATTTTCAAAATCGAACATTCGAAAACTACCGCTTAATATTTGCAATTAAAAACTTTCGAAACAAAGACGGTCATGATAAGAAAAACTTTTTTCCGAAAATTTAACTATTTACTTGGAAGCGGGTTAAAAGCCGATACGCTGGGCAAAGAACGGCGAGGCCGTCTTTAATGGAACCGATATCCTTCGAGGCGATCCCCACTCAGGGGAAAGAGAAACCGGTGGCGACACCAACAAAAGTCGATTGCGCGGTTGACAGCCACAACAAAATGCCGATCGCCTGTGTCATCCTGCCGACCTACAACGAGATTGAAAACGTCACGCAGGTTATTCCGGCGGTTTTTCAGCAGGCGGCCAAAATCAGCGACAGCCATGACTTGCATGTACTGGTTGTCGATGACGATTCACCCGACGGGACGTATGCTGCCGTTCAAAAATTGCAGCGAGAATACAAAAACTTACATGTGATCGGCGGCATGAAAAGAGGTTTGGGGGATGCCTACAAGAGGGGAATCAAATATGCCCTGAAGCACCTTTCGCCCGATGTGATCATCCAAATGGACGCCGATGGCCAGCATGATCCGGAAAAATTGCCGCAATTCATCGCCCTTTCGAACTCCGGATTCAGTCTTGTGATTGGATCGAGGCTGGCACCCGGTGGAGAAACACCGGATTTTTCACTTTGGAGAAAATTCTTGAGTCATTTTGGAAATTGGTTGATTCGCAGCCTGGGGGGGGTCAAAAAAATCCACGACTGCACATCCGGATTTCGTTGCATAAAAGCAGATGTCGTCAAAGAGTGTGACTTGACCCATTTGTCGACCAGAGGGTACTCTTTTCAGAGTTCCTTGCTTTGCGAAATGATGCGCCATAACGCCACGTTTATAGAAGTCCCAATTTTGTTTAAACCGAGAATGCACGGAATTTCAAAGCTGGCTTTTAGAGACCAGTTGGAATTCCTGCTGAATATCGTCAAAATTAGATTTGGCGAAAGGGGCAAACGGTAACCGGCTCTTTTCGGCAAACCGGGATACCCGGGAATTCTCCACCGCAGAATCCGCCCTTAAATCATTGGAAACCGCGGGACGATTGATATCGGACCGATCCAATAATCGAACACGGCAAGAAGCGGCAAAACAGTATAATCGCAAAGCGGCCAATGAACGATAAAACCCGTTTCTTGATGAGTGCACTTCTGATGATCGCCGTGGATCTAACGGCGTTTTTTCTTTTCATTCGATCGGGAGTATCCTGGAACACCGCTCACGTCATCAGTTTTCTGCCCGCAGCTGCCATGACCTGCGTTTTGTGGCGGCTGAAAAATGGACCGACGCCGAGATGGACGCGGTGCCTGTCAACGTGTGCGATTGTCGGAATGCTGGCCCTGTTCCTTCGCGGCGGATCTCTGGCGACACTGGTGACGGATGTTGGATTGTCGCCGAGGGCCGCCATCTTTTTCGGCACCGTCGTTTCGGCAGCCGTCTTTCTCTCGGGACTCCATTTACAGATCCCTTTACAAAGAGTGCCCGATACTGAACCGGATGATGGAGGGCGCCGCCTCACCATCGCCTTCATCGTTTACCTGGTGTTGTTGCGGCTTTTCTACGGCGGTCCTTTTGAAATCCTGTTCGAGGAAGGCTACTATTGGAACTATGCCCAACATCTTGACATCAGCTATCTCGACCATCCGCCCATGGTGGCCTGGCTCATTTGGGCGTCCACAACCCTTTTTGGGCACTCGGAGTTCAGCGTTCGAATCGGCGCGCTGGTGTGTTGGGCCGTCACGGGATATTACGCCTACAGGCTAACCGATGCGGTGCACGGGGCGAAGATTGCCCTTCGTGCCCTTCTGCTGGTCGCGCTGCTGCCCATTTTTTTCGGCTTCGGTTTGGTCATTACGCCCGATTCGCCGCTTCTGGCCTGTTGGGCGGGGGCGTTATACTACCTCTATCGCTCATTGATCGGGGAAAAGCGCGCGGCGTGGATCGGCGTCGGAATTTTCCTGGGCCTCGGCATGCTGTCCAAATACGTGACGGCCCTTTTGGGCGGAGCGACGCTCGTGTTTCTGCTGGTCGACAGCCGTTCGAGAAAATGGCTTTCACGGCCCGAGCCTTACCTGGCCTTTCTCATTGTCCTGGTGCTCTTCCTGCCGGTCATCATCTGGAACGCCCAACACGACTGGGGCTCTTTTTATTTTCAAGGCCCCAGCCGGTTAATGGGAAAGTATAATTTCGATCTCCCTGACCTGATCGGCAGTATTCTCATACTGTTGACACCGACCGGCTTTGCTACCGCCATTGCGACCGTGACCTCCAGGAAGACGGTTGTTTTCGACCAACAGACCGGCAGTGGAAGCCGGACATATCGCTTGTTGTTGACCTTGACGATTTTTCCTCTTGCGGTCTTCGTGGCCTTCAGCCTCTTCAGGAATATCAAGCTGAGCTGGACCGGACCCCTCTGGTTGGGGATCTTACCGTACATGGCTGTCTTTATGGCGTCGAATCACCGCAAAACAACCGGCAGGGTAGCCGCCTGGGCCTCCCGCGCCTGGCCGGCCACGATCGTTGTCGTCATGCTTCTGTACGGCGCCGCACTGCACTATCTGGTGCTGGGCTTTCCAGCCGTTCCCTATCCCCGGAAAGCGCTCATGGGCATGGGAATGGAGGATTTGGCCCGCAAGGTCGACACGGTGTTGGAAACGTATGAACACCAAACAGGCGACAAGCCGATCATCGTCTGCATGGATACTTACCGGCTGGCGAGTTGGCTGGCGTTTTATCGGACCAAGATATCCGGGTCCCCGTCTGTTTTCGAAATGCCGGAAGCGGCACGCGACACCACCGGCGGACAGCTTTTCGGAAAAAACAGCATGATGTACCGTTACTGGCATCCGCCGGAAACGCTGAGCAACCGAACCATACTGTTCATCACTGATGATCCGAAAGACATGCAGGACGCTCGCGTTATACTGCTGACAGAGCCGCTCGGCAAGGTTCGGAAGCTCGTTGTCGAGAAAAACGGAAAGGTTTTAAGGGCCTATTATTATCGATGGTTAAGAGTAAAAGCAGGTAACCCGTAGGGACCATAACACTGGATATTCCGACATAAATGGCATGAGAGGCGAGCCGATAAAAGCGTTTTTCTCAATGGCCTTGTTGGTCTTCAATGTATTTTGGATAGAAGTTAACACCGGGCAGCTTTTCGAAGTCAGAATCCTGGGTCCATATGACACACTTATACGTGTTTGCCGTTGCAAAAATAATGCTGTCTGCCATTGGAAGATTATACTGCAAACTCAGCTTCGCTGCTTTCATTGCAATGCTGGCCGTTAGATCAACAACCGTTCCCTTTTGCATCGCTGCTATTGATTGAAGCGCTTCATTTTCACCAGCTTCGCGTAAAACAACCTTGAACACTTCATATATTGTTATGGTAGGAACGATTAAAGAGGAAGGATCTTGAAGTGGTGTAAAAAATTGTCCCGAGTTTGGTCCTCCGGAAAAGTATTCAAGCCACCCGGAGGAATCGACAATGTTCATACTCTGTCACCCCCGCGTGCGAACTCTGTGTTTATTCCTTTTAGAAACCCTTTTAACTCAGAGATATCTCGGTCAGGAATCAATTCTATTCGGCCTTCATACTCGATGACCTTCAATTTTTGTCCAGGGCGAATACGCATTGCCTTTCTAATTTCTTTAGGAATAACAACCTGATATTTTGGGGAAACTGTCACTGTTTGCATAATAACACCTCGATCGATAAAATTTTCGTATTACAATATCAACATCGATAATAATTTGTCAATCATCAAGGGCCAATGTCGGAGGTAACTGAGGCGACAAAGGATCGATTTGTGGCGGTTTTGGAAAAAGTTGTATTCGAAAGTGATCAAGCTCAATTCATTTCAGCCTGATTCATCCTGCGGACAGTGTCTTCCTTAAATGCCGCCGAGCTTTGGCATGACCGCCGCGGCGAAACTCAAAACAAAAAAGAAGCCGCACATGTCGGTAACCGTTGTCAGCAGCGGGCTGGAAACCAGGGCCGGGTCCAACTTCAACCGCTTGAGCACAAGGGGCAGCACACCGCCGAGGAGGACGGAAACCAGTGTGTTGGCCGCCAATGCGCCGCCGACCACAAATCCGAGCCACGGGTTACCCTTCCAGAGAAAGGCGACCCCGCCAAGCAGCAAGCCCAGCACCAGTCCGTTGATGATGCCGACCCTTGCTTCCTTTAACAGCACCCAGAGCAGCTCGCCCGGCCGGACCAGACCAAGGGAGAGTTCACGCATGGATACCGCCACGGCCTGGTTGCCTGAACAGCCGCTCATGTCGCTGACCATAGGCAGAAAAACCGCCAGAGTAATGGCCGCCGCGAGGGTATCCTGATACAGGGCAATGACACTAGCGGCGATGATATTAAGGACAATGTTCATGCTCAGCCAGGACAGACGGCGTCCGGAACGGGATAGCAGCGGCATGGTCCTGAACTCCTCACCGCCAATGATACCGCTCAGCCGCAGAAAAGTTTTTGTCTTACGTTTATTGATCGCCTCCTCGATGGCACTCGGCAGCACCACACCGACCAGTCGCCGCCCATCGTCCACAACCGGCACGCCGAACAGATGATGTTCCTCGAAAAACTCCTGAAGCGTTTTAAGCGAAGCCTTGTCCGACACACTGAGAGGCGAAGAGAGCATCACCTGGCTGAGCAGGGTTTGCCGTTCTGGAAACAAAAGGTCGTGCATGCGAAGAACGCCGGCCAGCTTATCTTCCCGGTCGACAACATAAAAATATTGAACATGGTAGTCAACGTATTCACTCCGATTGGCCTGCAGGTCATCGAGCACATCTTGGATAGTATTATTTATTTTATAGGCAAGGAATTCGGAAACCATGAGTCCGCCGGCGCAGTCCGGCGCGTACTCTAAAAACATTCTCGCTTCTTCGGCGTCTTCCCGGTCCATTTTCGCCAGAATGGCCCGACTGGCATCCTCATCCATTTCGCCCAGCATATCGACAAGATGATCGCTGGTCAGCTCTCCCATAATAGCCGCCGCTTGCTCCGATGGCATGTCCTCCACCAGGTCCGCGGCCTGGGTTTCCGGGATGTCTTCAATCACGTCGGCGGCATCCTCGGGACTGAGAAGACTGAGCAGACGAACCTGCTCCTCCCCTGTCAGTCGAGAGATTGTCCTGGCCGTTTCCGGCGGGCTGAGAGTATCAATAAATTTTATCAGTTCGACGCTGTTTCCCGCAGCGATCAGTTCACTGAGCATCTCCCAGGGGGAAGTTAAATCACTCATCAATAACCTCATCGAACTGTGGCAAATTAAGATCGCTCGTCTCGGAATGAGACGGCAATATTCCTATTGGAATAAAGATATACATACACAAGTAAGTTGTTGACTCAACTTTCGGGGATTAACGTATTAGCGGCTGCCAGCTGCAATAATAGACTGTCAATATACCACGGATATCCCATCTTTCCTCCATCATACCATAACTGATATTTGGGAGAATACTGTTTCTGTTTTGACATATCTGTTCCCCACTCAATCAGGGATTTGAGGAACCCCCGACGTTGCAACTATGGGGAAGCCTCTGGCAGCGCCAGCATGTCGACCAAATCCTGGCGGGTGAATGTCTTGAGCAGTCCCGGGTCGTCTTCCTTTAAAACGCGCTCCATCAGGTTTTTCTTGCGGGCGATGATGGCCGCAATCTTTTCCTTGAGGGCGCCCTCGGTCACCAGTTTGAAGACCTGCACACCCCGGCTCTGCCCGATGCGCTGGACCCGGTCGGTGGCCTGATCTTCCCGCGCGGCATTCCACCAGCGGTCATAGTGAATCATCACCGAAGCGGCCGTCAGGTCGATACCGATACCGCCGGCCTTTAGACTGCCGACAAACACGCGGCACTGCGGGTCGGTGTTGAACCGGCGGATCAACGCCCTGCGATTGCGGCTGCTGCCGGTCAGAACCGCGCAATCGATGTTCTGCTGCTTCAGGTGATCTTCGATGATCGCAATCATCTTGAGAAACTGACTGTAGACCACGACCTTCTGACCGCTGTCGAGGCTTTCGGCCAGCAGTTCCTGCAAAAAAGATCGATCAACACGTTGAATAGAGCGAGGGCATCAAGGTGGCTTCAACCGGAGCGATGAATGACAAGGCCGCCTGCACGACGAGGCTCGACCGACGCCACCGCTACCCCTGAGATAGGCACTTGGGGATCACTACTGCAAATCGGGTCTTTGCAACGACACCTTATCGCCGGGCCCTTCGTCACTGTTATTGTCAATGGGTTTTTCATCGGAAGATAGAGAACCACCATCGTGCGCATCTCCTTCCGCAGTCTTTATCATCACCGGTCTTCCGATAAGCTCCGCTAGCGGGAGAACGAACAGACCCTTCGTTCGGATTCCTTCCAGGACACGGTCGATCTCTTCGACCCACAAAGACAGCAGAGCGGCGGACCGTGGAGCGATATCGTGCAGAAGCACGATGTCGTCGGGTCCTATGCGCCTGCAGGATTTTTAGCGACAGATGTCTCAGCCACCGGTTTCCGCCGTCCCGGGCCCGGCAACTGAAATTCACTGCAAACATGCCCTTTGTCTGTAAAACCTCGCGGAGCCTCGGGCTGGTGATACCCACCGGTGGACGAAAAGCCAGCGGCGCGATGCCGTGGCGGCGCAACACCTCCTGGACGGCCTCGATGTCGCGTATCACGGTCCGCTTGCCCCTGAAAGCCATAAACACGTCGTGATTGAAAGAATGGTTGGCCACACTATGCCCGTGGCTGAGGATTTCTTCTATCAAGTGGGGGTAAAGGCCGGCCTTGCGGCCATTCACGAAGAAGGTTCCGGCAACCCGGTGCTTTTTCAACAACCGCAGCAATTCCGGCGTGGTTTGCGGGTCCGGGCCGTCGTCAAAGGTCAGGGCCACGGCTTTCCGGCCGGACGAGCCGCGGCTGACAACCGGCAGGTAGAAGTTGGAACCCGGAAAAAACGGTGCCGCAATGCACATAACCACAAACCCCGCCAGAACCATCAGAGACAGCCGGATGTCCACGAAAGCCAGCAGAATAGCCAATAGAAACGTCCAGCACCCGATCCGCTCTCCGGCAGACAAAGGCCGGTGTTTCTCTCCAAATTTAATAATAGCTTTCATCATGTCGGATCGGCCGTGAAGGTCGACGGTTCAGCACCTGCATCATCGACTCTCGATATTTCCTGTCGAGCCGCGCCTGCAACCAGCCAGACGAGTTCATCGTTAACACCGGAGGGCAGCGTATCCGTCATCTGGAAGCCGGACCGTGCGATCATTTTCTCCAACTGCTCCGCAGGCCGGTAGTAAGCCGGTAGGCCGGCAAGGCGAAGCTTGGCGTTTTCTAACCACCACACCCAGGGAAGCCGTCGCCATGGACGTATCGTCGCACGGACGATCAAACGGCCGCCTTCGCGCATGCGTTCCCCTACCCTTTCGAGGGTCAAAAGGAGGGTATCGTCATTCAGGAAATGGATCATGTCGAGCAACATGGTCAGGTCGGCCGGCCGGGGCACTCCCGGGACGTCCGGGGCATACCCCTGTACGACTGTTCCTCTCTTTCCCACCGCCAATGAAGCAATTCGGACCCGTTTTTTCGACGGCTCGATCCCGTAAATGCGTGCTTCCGGAAACCGCTCGAGGAGCCAGCTCGACGGCACCCCGTATCCGCAGCCGATGTCGATGATCGTTTCGATTTTGTCACTGGATTTCAGGATTGGTTGCAATTCCAAAAACATCGGGTCGAAACGCATTTTGAACCGCGCAAAGAGTCGCGGATAGGCTTCCATGTTGTGGTAGCGATTCAGCACCCTGTCGTGCAGACTCCCGCTTTTGGGGGCTTGGCCCTGACGTTTTGTCTGAATGTGGTCGAGCACCGGCGGCAGGATGAGGAAAGCTCCGATCATCGAATAGGCGATACCCAGAAACGACGTAAGACCGGCGCTTTGGAGCAGGGAGTGATCGGCCGTACAAAGAGTGCCGAATCCGATCAGGGTGGAGACCGCCGACATGAAAACCGTCATGCGGATCAGGCCGAAGGACGGATGACTGAGCGCGCCGTATCTTTGGTAAGAACGGACAAAGAAAAGAGAATAGTCGATTCCCATCCCCAGAACCACAATCGACAGCATCAGTCCCGGAATGTCCAACGGGTGTCCGATAATGGTCATGGTCCCCAGAGTGGCGATGAGCGCGAACGCGACCGGCAAGAGGCTGACCAGGGTGAGGGTCACATCGATAAAAAATACGAACAGCAGAACGGCAACGCTCAGCGCAATGATGAAAAACAATTTCAAGAAAGTGTGGAAGAGAAGCTTTCCGAGTCTTTCCGAAAAAAACCCGGGGTCGAACAGCCGGCCGGTCGATCGGTACCGTTCTTGAAATCGCTGCGCGTCATACGCCGGACCGGTGGTGAGGGTGGCCACCTGGATCCAGCTCGGTCGGTCTTCAATTTTGGAAATACCCAAAAAGTTCAGATATTCGACCGGGATAACGGCACTGGCGGCCGGCTCGTTATCGGTCTGCAGCATTTTGTAAAAGGGAGCGAACGCATCGGCGGCAAATCCCATTGAAGTGGATAGTTTGCCGATATCTCGCTTAAGGTCTTCAATTTTCCCATGTGTCCAGAATTGCTTCCAGGCAGCGAAATTCTCCTGCCGGCGGTCTTGGCCGGGGAAAATCATGGACGGCACGAATCCCGTGGACAGAAATCCGGCCTTCAGGTCTTTTTCCAGTTTTTCAGCCAGAAGATCGCCCTTGTGCTGAAGCTCTGCGACACTGTCTCCAGCTGTCAAAACGTAGACCTTGTCGAAGATGCCGCCCCACACCTCGGCCAGAAGTTGTTCAGCCGCGCGGGTGTCGCTGCCGACGGTGTTCATCGCCTGCAGGCTCACGTTGAATACGGGTTTCGCGACGACCAGCATCACTGCGGCAAAGCCAACTGCGGTCCACAGCCCCTTTCCACCGGTTCTGGCCATCGCATCCGCAACTTTCTGCAGCGGCAGCGAGCGTCGCCTTCCCGCCGGCATTTCAGGAAAGATTTTCGGGAAGACAGCGTGAACAAAAATAAAGGAAATTCCAATCCCGAGCATGGTGAACTGGCCCAGTTGAACAAACACGGGAAACCCGCTGAGGCACAGGGCACCAAAGGCACCGATGCTGGTGAGCACGGCCAGCAATCCGACGTTCCAGACCTCTTCGGACGCCTCTTTCCCGCTGGCAGTGTGGGGCTGATCCAGAAAAAGAAGATAGGCGATGCCCTGGTCGACGGTGATCGATATGATCGCCCCCCCAAAACCGAGGACCATGATCGATATCGAATCGTGGAAGAGAGAGAAAACGAAAAAGGCCAGCATGGTTCCGGCGACGGCCGGCAGCAGGGAGAAAAGGCCGAGAACGGGCCGCGGAAAGGCGAAGACGAGCAGCACCGCGATACCGATGGTGGCCAGCGTTATGGCGACGGTGACGTCCTTTCTGATGATCTTCTCGTTGTCGAGGGCCGCACGGTAGGCACCGACCGGCGTCAGAATCACCCGTTGTCCCGCCCGTCCGAATTCGCGGTTGAGTTCGGTCGACAGCCGGACCATCAGCTCCGTCGCCGCTCGGGCAAACACCGTATCGGTGCCCGATGAGCGCGGAGCGGCGGTCACCAGAAGGTGGCGGTTGTCGGCGGAGAGGAGAAACCCCCTGTGAATGCGGGCCCCGCCCGAAGGGGCCAGCTGCGATAATCTGGACAGAACAAGGCCTCTGAAATTCAGCGGGTCCTGCGAAATCATTTCCGCCTGTCCGATGCTCTCGAGACCTTGCAAACTCGTCATGACCTGTTCCAACCGCCGATGTATTTCTGCAGTCTCGAGCAGCGGTTGAATGTGATCTCTCAGTTCCTCGGTCGAAAAGAGCGCCGGCAGGTTCGCCGTGACGGTATTGAGCAGGTCGGGCATCAGCTTCTGGGCGTCCTCCAAGCCGACATTCCTGAACAGCCCGCTTTGATTCAACCGCTTTTCGATCTGCCGGCCGCAGGCGATCAGGACCTCAAGATCGGTCTTATCGAGGGCGACATCGACGATCACCTGGCTCTGCATGGGATGATGCGTGAACAGGTAGGCCGCGTCTGCTATGACCGGGTCGTTTTGGGGCAGAGAACCGACGATGTCCGTGTCAATAGTGAGCCGGTAGAGCCCGAGCGCGAACAGGGCGGTCACGGCCAGTACGGTGAGCGAGAGGAAGCGCCAGTTCAATGGCGTCTTCTTCCTTGAATTTAGCATAACAGTATCCGGCGGTCATGAACGGGCGGCCAGCATCAGCAGGAAAACGATGATAAAAATGTGAATCCCTATGATGGCCAATCGATTGTGATGAAACCATTCATTCATCTTCTGAATCCTTGCAAGCCCCCCGCACATCCGGCGAAACCTGTCGAGCATCAGCAGACGCTTGTTGTCGGTCCGGGCATTGCTTTGGAAGGCAAAAGCGGGATGGGCTGCAAAGGAGTCTTTGGCAACGTGACGCAGCAGGGTATCATATGGCTTCTTCTTCCAAGGCATCGCGACCAGCATTTCGGCAAACCGGCGTTCGACGGCATAGGCATGGGCCAAACTGCGGTAGCGCACCTTCAACACGGCTCTGTTTTCCGTCCTTCGGCTGCGGTACACCAGGCATCCAAGAAAAAAAATCTTCCACGAAGACGCTTTCGACAGAAAACCGATGCAATCGGACAGCACCGCCACGCTGAAACGGTCGAAAACAATATCATCTTCGAATATCAGCATGGTTTGGGCATCGGCTGCGATTCCCTTTCGCATGCAAGCCATGTGAGACTCGAATATTCCCTTTTCGGCGTCGACCGGATGCTTTTTCACGATCACAAATTCGACCCGATCCGCCAGTCCGACTTTATCGAACTGACTCCGGGCCGCCCGGCGCCGGTCTTGGCGCTCATTCAATGAAATGCAATAGATATTGTCGAAATAAGCCCACAGGTCGGTCAAAGACGCTTCCGTCATCTTTCTTTCCAGATCGGGCAGAGTTGTGACTCAGCTGGAGTTCATATAGGCATTAAGATAAAGGTTTTGGCAAGGCCAGAGAGAGGAGGCTGTATTGTAATACGCCGACGACCGATAACGCAGTCCAAAATCTTTATCTTATTGCCTATAGCAGGTTGACAGGCGGCTTTCAACGGATACCCTTATCCCATGGGCGGCAGAATATCGTGCGCCAGTGTTCAAAATTATTGATCGCCGGACGGTGAATCGCGTATGATCCATAACCAATGCGTGTCGTTTGATTAACCAAGGATGGACCCTAACGCGTGCAAATGAGATCGAAGTTCATCAGAAAAATAGCACAAACCGAATTTGCGCGTTCAGCCGTTGCCGACAAAGCAGATCTGACCGCTTTCAAACAACGACCCTCGGTGAGGGTCGTCGCAGGCGTATCTTTGATCGGCTTCAGCTACATTATCGGCTGGCCGGCCGTCGGTGCACTTTCGGCCTTGGCCGTCTACCTGCAGAAACCCTTGGTAGCGATTATCGGCGGACCCCTGACTTACGGCCTCTCTCACCTGGTTTTTCTGGCCGGCATGTATTTGGCCGGGGCAGAGTACACCCGGATTTTTCTGCGGTGGGCCACCCGGATGGCCGTAGAAAAATTTATGCACAGATAACCGAGTCTTCAGCGAGTTTCTGTAAATTGTGAAATAGAAAAACGCAACAGTCTCGTCTTGGCTGAATCCGACAAGGACCTGTTTACCGTCTTACCGGCGGTGGGATTTGAAAAAATCCCAGATGATCTTGGCGGCATCGAAATTCTTCAGCGGGTCGTCTTCGGCCAGATCGGCCGTAAAATATGGTCCAGGCCACACGTGGCCCCAGCCCTTAATCAGCCAGAGAGCGACTGTGGTTTCGTTTTTACAGTTCTCCCAGGTTTTGACCAGAACGCTCTCGCCCCTCATTTTTTGAATGATCGGTTGGAGATCGCATCCGTCGCGGTCAACCCAGAATTCAACCGAATCCTCCACCGACCAATAGGTGCGGGTCCCGCCCCTGTGGCGGCTAACGCCACCCTCAAAGGGTACGTCATCGTCCGCCAGACCGTGAAAGGTAATGACGGAAAGCGGCTGAACTGGCTCCGGGATATGCCATTCCGGAGCATCCGCCGCGGGTCTTCCGCCAATGGATGCGGCCAGTGGTGCAATGGCCGCTAAAAGCTCTCCCCTCTCCGCTGCAAAGCGGTATACCAGCATGCCGCCGTTGGAGAAACCGACCATATAGATTCGATCACGATCGATCTTCAATCGGACGCCGACATCCTCGATGGCTGCGGCAACAAATCCAACATCGTCTAATTTGTCGTCGGCAGCTTTCCCGCAACAGTGGCCGGCATTCCAGTGCTGCAGAAACCCCATAATTCCGAACCCGTTGGGATACATGACGATAAAATTTTCAGTGTCCGCCAGTCGGCTGAATTTTGAAAATTTTTCCATCCCCTCAGCCGTGTCGAAAGCCCCGTGGATGACGACAACCAGGGGTAACGGTATTTCCGGTTTATAACCGGGAGGGATATGGACCAGGTACGTGCGGCGAAACCCGTTAATGCGGATGTCCACTGCGCCCTGATAGGTCTTCGGTCCCACGAAATGGTTGTCCTGCGGCAAAGTTGACCGGCAACCGATTGGAAGCTGAAAAACAAACAATAGGACGATCCCGGTCAATCCCCAAATGATTTTGTTGCCTCGCACCATCTCAACCCTCGCTATCCTTGAGTAGCACCCCGATCCCGTTCATTGCCCCGGGCATGAGCGCGGGTGTGGTCATCCGCTGCTTGAACTGAAAAACATCCTGCCGCCTTCGCAACGAATTCTTTCACGGCAAGCATACAAGCGTAAAAACATGTTGTCCAACAGCATCGTGAAATGCAAGGCTCGGAGCATCGTCATCGATTTGAAAACGGCTTTCATAAGTGTCGACGGTCCTGACCCGAACGCGTCGCCATGCGTCGGCCAGGTTAATGTCCAGGGCCTTGGTCGCCGCTTCCTTGATCGACCAGATTCGCACGGCAGTTTCGGCCTCGCCAAGGAGAGATGCCGGAACCAGGGCCATCTCCGATTCACTCATGTAAAGGCGGCGTGATTTCAACACGCGCTCGGATACCTTTTCGACGTCGATTCCCACGGGCCGATTGCAAGCCACCGCGACGCTGAACCGGTTGTCGTGTGACACCGAACACGAACAATCAGCGCCCCCGTCTGTCCTGGGGCAACGGGGATTCGGCTTGTCCGCACAGACGGTGCTGATGTCCCGTGGATCGGTCACTTCGTCATGGCCGGAAAGGGTCCTGGAAACCCGTTTGCATGCCAGTCGCGCCGCCAGGAAACTCTTTCGGCGCCGATCGCCCATTTTTTCGAAGCGGATTTTTTCTTCCGCCGACAGCACCTTGCTCGCAAAGGGCGCCACGGATTTCAGTTCGATCACCGAAATTGCCCGACAGCGTGCGGCGATTCGCTCCGCAGTCTGCTTCCGGCCTTCCCCCGCGATCCATCGGGGTGGTTTCAGCTTTCCACCGCTCACATCGCGCATGCGCACACCGGCTGCCGTCTCGCACAATCGGCCGTCGCCGTCAAATAGCCGCAGGTCGAAAATCAGCAGCCCCGGTTCCACCCGAACAGGGGTCACATGTCCGAAATACGTATCGCCGGGGCGGGTATTTCTGTAAATCCTGCGCCCGTCGACGGCCAAGGGAAATGCGACGACACCCGCGAAACGCTGCCCCCAGACGCAGGCGGCGTGAAACGCCGCATCGAGGGGAAAAGGCGACCCGAGTAGTCTCGTCCATTCTTCACCCGCCGGGTCGGCAGGAGTCCTGATTTCCGCAATTGCCCCTCCGGCTGTGAGGTGCACCCGTGTCACGTTGCGGAACGCCGGACCGAAGGGAACCAGTTCCCGATAGATGTCATCGTTCTCGACGGTAAAACAGGCCCCCTCCAAAGCGGAGGCTAAATCGAGCGCCAGATCGGGCATCAGATCCGGCGTGTCGTGTTTCCGATTGGAAAACCGCACGGCGGTATGCTCCTTGACGCGTGTCATGGCCACCTTTTTCGATGTTGTACGGGTCACCAGCACGGTTTGTACGTCGCCGTTCTCGTGCAGTGCGAGATCGCAAAAAGCCGCTGAGGGTGGTGCTTCGGGATCGAGAAACAGGAATTTGTCAAACCGCAGGTCGAGCATGGCGGTCACATCCGTTCCGGGCAGAAACCGCCTGGCGGCCCGGGCCAGCATCTCCGCGGCTTCCACCGCCGGCAACACGGCGTGGCCGCCAACGCAATGGTCCCTCAGGTAAGGTTGTCGAGGAATTTCTATGGGTAGGCTCACCGATTCGATTATTCCGGAAAGATCTTCCATAGCTGGGCTGTCTTGTCGTCAACCGCCACCGGGATGCCCGTGGCATTGACCGCGCAGTGGCGCGTGAATCCCTTGCACGCCATTTCGCGGGTCTCTTCCCGCGTAATGACATAATCGAAACGGAGTTTGACCCTTTCGAGAAGGGACGGCCGGGTGTAGATGCACATGGCATCGTCATAATAGACCGGGTTGTAATAGCTGACGCCGATTTCGATGATCGGGTAGATGGTCCCGCTTTCCTCGATTTCCTTATAGGGATAACCGGTGTCGCGCATCAGGGAGGCCCGCCCGAATTCGAAGAAGCGCAGGAAATTGGCGTGATACACCACCTGCGAGCGGTCGGTGTCGGCATAGAGAGTCCTGAGCCGACTGCAGTGCCAAACCAGCCCCTCGGTTTCGTCCCTGACATAGCGCTTGTCGCCGTCGAACACCAGCGGGACAAAGGGTTTCGGTCTCACGTCACACTCCTCTGAAAATGACACAGCAGTTGGTCCCGCCGAATCCGAAGGAATTGGAGAGGAAGAACTCATACCTCTGCCGGCGTGCACTGTGCGGAACCACGTCGACATCGGCCAGTTCGGGGTCGGGCACATGATTGACGGTCGGCAGGAGCAGCCCCCGCTGCATCGCCTCGATTCCCAGGGCAGCCTCGATCGCGGCAGAAGCCCCCAGAGTGTGTCCAATCTGGGATTTGTTTGAAGAAACCGGTATCTTCGCCAATTGAGGACCGAACACCTCTCTGAGGCACTCGACCTCGACCCTGTCGCCCTTTTGGGTCGATGTGCCGTGCGCATTGACGTATCCGATGTCGCCCGGCGTCAAGCCGGCATCATCGAGAGCCTCTTTAATGGCGTTGACGATCGTCGCGGCATTCGGCAATGTGAAGTGATGAGCATCGGAAGTCCAACCGATGCCCATGACCTCGGCCCGCGGGGTCAGGCCGCAAGACGCCATCGACTCTTCGGCCGCCAGGACGAGGACTCCCGCTCCTTCGGACAGGACGATCCCTCTGCGGTCGAGGCTGAAGGGTCGCGATGCCTGCTCCGGATCGGCATAGGCGCGGTCCCGGGGGCCGACATATATGGTGGCCGTCATGTTGGCGAATCCCTGGATGATTTCGGGAATTAAAGCGGTGTCGACGCCCCCGACAAGGGCAAAATCGCAATCGCCGTCCCTTATCATCCGGGCACCGATGCCGATGGCATGGTTGCCGGAAGCGCAGGCCCCCTGAGGTGAAAATATCGGCCCGGTAAACCCCTTCAGCATGCCGGCCTTTCCGGCTGGGACGTTGGCGCACAGGTTGGGCAGCAGGTAGGGGCTGACCTTTAGCGGTCCCCGGTTCACGTAATTGTCCATGGCGACCCGGAAGGCGTCGGTGCCGTTCAAGGCCGACCCGATCAGGCAGGCGGTTCTCGGACCGGTGTCGCCGTCGATGGGCAGACGGGCCCGGACCAGCGCCTCGTTGCAGACGGCCATGGTCAGAAAGACATAACCGGCATTCCAGTTATAGGCCTCCCTGGGCCCAATAAATTCGAGTGCGCTCGGGTCCCAGTCCGGGATCTCTCCCACGATGGAAAAACCCGAGTCCATCGAGAACCGGGTCAATCGTCTGAAACCCGCCTCGCCGTTGACCGCCCGTTGCCAGGTGATATCAAACGTCTTGCCCAGCGGCGTTGCCGCCCCGTATCCCACGACGAAGACGCGCCTGTTGAGAGGAGCTTTCATGAGCTTTCAACCTATTTAGTGCCGCACCGGTCAGGCTTTTCTGTGCAGCACAACGCAAGCATTGCATCCGCCGAACCCGAATGAGTTCTTCAGCACGAACTCCTGGTCCAGCCGCCGTGCACCCTCGGCCACGCAATCGAGCGGTAATTCCGGATCGAGCGTGTAATTGATGGTCGGCAGGAGAGTGCCCCAGAGCATGCCTTCCATGGCAAAGATGGTCTCGATCGCACTGGAGGCGCCCATGGCGTGACCAATCAAGGATTTATTGGCCGAGACCGGCGGAAGATGATCGCCGAAAACGGATCTGAGGGCCTGATATTCGACCCTGTCACCCACTTTCGTGGAAGTTGCATGGGCATTTACGGAGGCAACATCATGAACCGATATCCCCGCCATGTCAATGCTCTCGGCCATGCAGCGGGCGACGGTCTCCAGTCGGGGCGCTACGAAATGGCGGGCATCCGAAGTCATTGCCCATCCGGCGAGCTCGATGCCGCGCTCCAGACCGTGAGCGGCGGCAAAGTCCCGGGTGGTCAGGATGATGCATCCCGCACCCTCGGAAATCACAAATCCACGACGATCGACGGAAAATGGCCGGCTGGCGATTGACGGCGGCTCAGGTTCGCCTGGCTTTTCCTGGTAGGCGCCGTTCATGGTCGCAAAACCGGCCACAATAGGCTCGACCAAGGCGAAATCGACCGCCCCGCAGATGGCGATATCGGCCCTGCCGGTCTCCAGCAGCATGGCACCGATGATCATCGAGGTCACTCCTGTAGCGCAGGCGGTGATGGTAGCCGTGATCGGACCGGTCGCCCCGGTCAGAATGGATACTTTGCCGCCCACCATATTGATGCACGCGTTGGGGTTGGCATAGGGCGGTGGAAGCCTGCCCTCGGCAATCATCCGCCGGTCGGCCGCCAAGACTGCATCCTGCCCGCCGACCGCTGAGCTGAAAGTGACGGCAACCCGAGGCGACAGCGAGGGAGTGATGTCGATACCGCACTTGGCGAGGGCCCGGTGAACCACCAGCATGGCATACTTGAAAATCGGAGAAGGCCAAAGTGCCAAACTGCGGGGGCTGAGGAAGGGGTAAGGGCCGGTGTCGATGTCAGCCACTTCCCCTGAAACCCGGACCGGGAATCCCTCCGGAAAAGGAAACCGGGTCAGTCGCCCTATCCCACTATGTCCTTTGACAGCCCGGCCCCACTGGGTTTCAAGGTCGGTCCCCAAAGCGGAAACGGCATCGTAGCCGACGATGACGGGAGGGGGTGTGGTCATAGATCACATGTTTTAGTGCGAAAATATACTGGGTCCCACTAAGCGGATAACCCGGAACCGGTAAATAGAAACTTGAAACTTGAAACTCGCAAATAGGAATTCGAAACCAATCCGAAATTTACAATTGAAAACCAGAACCCTGAAATCCTTATATGAAACTACGCCAAAATGGCACAGTTTCTTCCTCGATCAAACTGGCCGATCGCGGCCAGCGGCGGGGCTGAACCATTACCAGGGAATAAACTGGTAGAGCTTGGCAAACATCTCGTAGACCTCGATCCAGTTTTGCAGGTCTTTGGTCGTGCGAATGTGGGCGCGTTTGTTCACCATTACCCAGCTCATGTGCGCGGCACCGTCCTTGCAGGTCGAGCAGTCCCTGGTTTCCGAAGTGCAGCAGCGGTGCATGGTCATCAGGTCAGAAGCCCAGCGAATGAATTCGATCAGGCGTTTCGGCTGCGGGTTGCGGTGGTCCAGCGGCAAAGTGACTGACGGGCACTCGTCCCAACCGAAGTACCGGCCCAGCATTTTGCCGCTCGTGATGATTTCGTGGTAATATTTCGATGAGATGACGGCCGCCGGATAGGCATCCAGCATCGCGTCCATTTCCGTGCGGATATCCGCGAGCTGCTGCGGGGTCCATGAGAACCCGTCGACGCCTTCATCGTTAGAGAGCAGCTGCATGTGAACCTTCAGGCCTGCATCACTGATTTTGCGGATGATTCTTTCCGTCTTTCCGATCTGGTTCGGGGTGATGGTGTAGAGATAGTAGACATAGGGGTCACCGGCGTAATTTTGGCTCGAGATGCGAAACGTGTCTTTTCCGCGCAGGGTCTTTTCGTCCTGCTCATCGCCCCACAACGAGATTCCGATCATCATATCGGGAAACCGGTCGCGCGGCACCTTGATCAATCCGTTGGTGGCGCAGAAAGTGGGCAGTCGCTTGTAGAACGCTTCGACCCGGTCCAGGCACAGCGTGGGTTCACCGCCGATCAAAATGGCAAGGTTTACGCCGCGTTCCTTTTCCCGGTCGATAAACGCTTCCCACTTTTTGATATCCATTTCTTCGGGCGCCGCCTTGTGTTCGTCCGACGAAAAGAAAAAGCAGCCCTTGCAGCGCAGATTGCACCGATTGGTCACGTCGTAGATCGAGCTGCGGATGTTGAGCTTTGAAATCCGCTTATAGCGTGCATACCATTCCGTATCCAGCAAGGAGCTGACGGTCTTCATAAAATATCTCCCTGATGAGAGCCCCGGTAAAGAATCATTATCCTCGTATTCCGCGATCAGAAAAGGTGACCTCCGGGCGGAGCGGTCAAAGCATCCGACAGATTGGCACCCTTCTCATACCCCATGACCCATACGGCAAGATACGTATCCACATAATCGAGCCAGGCCTTGAAAGTGTCGGGATCCGTTGCGTGCCGAAACATCCGGGCCGTGACCACGGCGCTTCCGGCGGCGTAATGCCGGCAGTCTTCGCAGTCGGTGTCCGGAACACAGCAGGCCGCGCTGCGATTCCAGGTGAGGTCCGTCCGATACTGCCGAAATGACCGTCCGAGCCCGATCGCGGTGGACGGATTCATGCGGGGGTAGGGACAGCTGAATAGATGATGCAGTCCTGACGAATGGGTGTGGACGACGGCGTTGTATCGGGAAAAAAGGACCGTGTCCGGATACCTTTCCAACAGGTCGACCATGGTGTTTCGGCATCTCTCGAGTGACCCCGCCGAGTGGCGCAGATTTCCGTTGAATCCCACCGGCGCCGAAAACATGTTGAAAGTCAGACGGCATCCGGCGGCGGCCAGCCGATCCGCAATTGGTCGGGCCTGCTCGATATTCTCGCGCGTAAACGTATAGACGAATACGGCCCGGGGATCATTACCGTAATTGTCGAGCTGCCGCAGCAGCATGTTTTTGGCCTTGCGAATATTCAGGCTGGTCTCATCCGACCCCCACACGGAAATGTGAATCCGATATCGAATCGAGGGTGGAATCGCTTTCAGCCCGTTGGTGGCAACGGCCCCGAGCGGCATTTCCTGGTAGCAGACCTCACAGAGTTCGGAAGCCAGAGCGGGTTCGGCACCGGCCAGAACGACATAGGTGATCCCCCGTTTCTTTTCCGCCTGCATCAGCCGACGCCACGCCTCGAGATCACTGTTTTCGGGGGCAAACTGTTTGTCACCCTCGAAATAATAGCACCCGTCGCAGCGAATGTTGCAGCGGTTGGTCATGTCATAGGTCGATTCCCGCAAAAAGAACCATTTTCTAACCTTCTGCCAGCGTTCTCTGATCAGGGGATCGGCCAGAATATCGGAAAACTTCCATTCCGCCACGGGTTCCGATGCCTCACCCGTTTCCATTATTTTGTTCACAATCGCCACGATCCTAAGCAGCGGCTCCTTCGGCCGCCTTTTCGCTTAATTTGCGTTCGACATACTCTGCAATCAACTGAACATTGGTCAGTTTCGGATAGTCGTCCTCATCGATTCGGATGGCGTATTCGTCGCGGATCACCAACGCGACGGTAGCCAGGTCCATACTGTCGATGCCGACCTCGTCCACGAGGTCGATCTGAGGATCGAATGTTTCAGGCGTCACATCTTCGAGCTTTAATTCCTGAATCATGATTTCGGCCACCCGGAGGATGATTTTGTCATTGCTATTCATTCTTGTACACTCCTTGCTCTTAAATATTCACTCATTTCCTTTTTCGCGAGACCTGAGCGTCATACTGCCACTGCAGGCGATGTCGCGGTCGAGGACGATCCGAAAAGTGAAAACACCTTCTTTGTCCGCTTTTGGCGTCACCGTTATTTTCAGGCAATCCTGTGGTCGGATGATCTTTTTGAACTTGACGCGGCTGAATCCGGCAAGGCTGAAGAGTCGTTTCCGTGCCCCGCAAAACGTGTCGTAGACAATTCCGAGTTGGGCGATCCCTGGCAGGATCGGCTCGCCGGGGAAATGGCCGGAAAACCATTGCGATTCCGGAGGCACCCGAACCTCGGTCGAGATTTCACCCGTTTCAGAGATGTCGATATGATTCAACTCATGCCACATAAAGGCTAATTTTATAATCGAATTTAATAAATAAATCAACCACTAACCCGCTCCGGAGTCCTTCAACGAATGCAGAGTTCCCAAAGGGGGCCGGAATACCCGCGTGCATGCATTTTGGAGATAACACCGGCGGTTTGTTCACCGCCGTCTCCGATAATCCAGTTCAATCGTCCGCCGGCGCGCTCCTGCACCCGGGTCATGATCTCGCGGCCACCGATCTCGGGCGACCGGTAGAAGAGCGGTTCCAGAATATTGCCGGATGCCTGTATCTGCCCGTCTCTACATGCCATCTCGTAAAGATCGGTTTGGGGATAAATGCGCATCCCGCAGAAAAAAAAGAGGGCGCACTTGTCGAGCCTTTCGAGACACTCCAGAGTTTCAGCCATGGTATAAGAGGTTTCGCCCGGCCCTCCCAGCAATATATAGTGGGCGACATAGAGACCGGCCGCCACGGCTGCGGCGTGCGCTTCGAACACCTGTCCGACACGAAATGGTTTGCGATAGGCCTTCAGTACCGCATCGGAAAGGGATTCCGTGCCGAATTCAACATGGGTCAATCCGGCGTCGGCCAGAATCCGATAGTAGTCGCCGACCGGAGTGACGGGTGCAAAAAATGCCCCCCAAGGGATGGATACCCCGGACTTTTTAAAGGCCTGCGCCACGGCCAGACTGTGCTCCGCATTGGCGTTGAAGGCCGAATCGGTCACGAAAAAATAACGGGCCCCTGCCTCCTGCAGTCGTCGGGCGGTATCGGCGACCTCCCGCGGGTCGAAAAGCCTCATCCTATGCCCCTCGATGTGCGGATAGGTGCAGTAGATGCAGTTGAAGCCGCACCCGCGCTTGGTTTGGAGATTCAGCATGCCGCCATTCTCGAGATAGTAGCCCAGGTGCGGCAGTTGCGGGTCGAACTTCCTGACGATGCCGTTAGGCCACGGGCTCGGGAATACCACCGGGGAGTGCTGCGTGATGACGCCGGGAATCGATGCGGCATACCGGCGTCCTTCTAAGGCCTCCAGCAGCGGGGCCAACCGTTCGCCCTCGCCGATGATTCCGTAGTCGGCCCCCAGCGCGCGCATCGTTTCGCCTGGAAAGATGGTAAATCCGCTGCCGCCGAGGACAACCACGGCGGAGGAGCAGGCCCGCATGTCGGCGGTCAATTCTTTGTATCCTGCAAAAAACCCCTTCGGATTGGAGGCATCGGTGGTGTCGACGTTGCGGATGGACATACCGATGACATCGGGTGCAAACCCGTCGATGGCCGTAAAGAGAACATTTTCGTCATCTTCGGCATTCATGTCGAGGATCCGAACCTGATGACGATCTGCAATCGCACCGGCGACATAATCGAGTCCGAGTGGATAGACCGGATACGGTTGGGTCAAAGTATTGGCGGAGACCAGCAGTACCTTCATCGTCGAAGGACCTCGACGGCCGTGACTTGGTTACCGAACCCTAAAACCAGGGTGCCCTTGTCGGCCAGATCGTTAAGACGGCCGTTGCAAAGCGGAGCGGGAATCGTGCCGGCCTGCGTGAAAGTAACCGCCATAAACAGTGCCACAGCCGACGCGGAGGCGAATTCCCCAATGAATTTTCGATAGTCGATTACCGGCAGCGTAATACCGCAGCAGGCCTGGAAGGCCTCCAGTTGAGCAGCGCCGGTTTGCCGCTGAGCCGCCGGGATTCCGGCCAGCAGCGCGCCGAAGCATGCCCTGATCCGCTCCGGGCCGCCCAGGCGGTTCACCAGCGTTGGCGCAAAATCGGCATCCTTGCCTGCCCTGGCGTAAAACGCCGGAAAGACGGTCACTCCGGCGGCCGTCGACTCCGGATTCAACAGCAGCGCCGCACCACCGGCCGAGGGAATGTTGTCCGCCCGAACGGAGGAGTCGAATAGAGCCGACAGCGGCTCGTGGTATTCGTCCGCGCCGACGACAAGGGTCGTCCGGTCCTGCCCCCGGCCGAGATATCCGGCGGCGATGAGCGCCTGTTCGAATGACGCATCTCCGCCGGTTGTGGTCACATTGGCACCGGTTGTTCCGTACATCATTGCCACCTGACCGGCCGGCGCGTTGTGCACTGAACCGATAAAATCGGTCGGGCTGGGAAACCTTTCGCCGGTTTCATAAAGGCCTTTGAGAAAGGCATGTGTCTCGGACAGCGCTCCCCAGCCGGTGCCGAAAAAGATCGTCGCCGGCGGATCTTTGGCCCCTGAACGACTCCGAGCGTCTTCAGCCAGCGCCATCACCATCCGGGGCAGGCACTTGAGCCGCCTGACCCGATGGGCCGGCAGAATGGCGGAGATGTCATCCAAGCTGAGAATGCCCTTGCACGACTCACCAGCACTCAGGCGCGTCAGAGTCCGGTCGGTTGGTCCCGCGCCGGTCATACACGCGCCCGAGGTCACCAGCATCGGGCGGGGGACATCCGCATCCGCCCGCTGCCGCTCCACCGCCGGGGCACCGATCACGACGGCGGCGTTGTTACCTCCGAAGCCGAATGAATTCACCAGCACCGTGCCAAGGTCCGCCTGACGAGGCCTGATCTCGGGAGTCAGCCTCAGTTCCGGGTCCGGGTGGCAGGCGCCGGTGTTGGCGGGTATCAGGTGGGCATCGATGCAGACCGCGGCCGTCACCGCTGCCAGGGCGCCGGCTGCAGCCAGCGGATGACCGGCGGCACCCTTTAAAGATGACATTGGCGGCGGACGATCCCCAAACAACCGCTTGACGGCCCCTGCTTCAGCCAAATCGTTATCCGGCGTGCCGGTCCCGTGGAGATTGATGTAGTCGACGTCGGCCGCAGCCAGTCCGGCGTCATCGATTGCCGCCGCCATCGCCGCGTAAGCTCCGAGACCCTCGGGGTGCGGCGCGGTTGGATGGTAAGCGTCACAGGACAGTCCGGCACCGAGGATTTCGGCAACCGCGTTGCGGGGGTCGTCGGCTACCAGCATCAACATGGCCGCTCCCTCACCCACGGACATGCCGCGCCGGCCCTTGTCAAAAGGCCGGGCGCCAAGCGGGTCGATAAGCTTGAGGGCGTTAAATCCATAATAGGTCAGACGGCACAGAGAGTCGACCCCACCGGCAAGCACCCGGTGGGCCTTTCCGGTCCTCAACATTTCCGACGCCATCTTGAGCGCGACCGCCCCCGACGAGCAGGCGGTGGACACGGTCAAAACGGCGCCTTTGCATCCGACCCGATCGGCAATGTCTTCGGCGACCGAACCGGCGGCATGCCAACGGTATGCGGCAGGATCATCGATCCCCTCTTTCAGGAGGTCCTCGGTGGTCCGCATCCCGCCGGTCGTGGTGCCCACCACCACCGCATCGGGTGCCTCGCGGCAGTTCGCCATGGCCTGGTCGGCGGCCATGCGCGCCAACTGGTGTGTCCGGGGAACGGGCTGCGCATCGAGGAGAATCCGGATCTGACCGACCGGCAGAGGCGTGCTATCGGGCGTCGCAAAGAGACTCAGAGGCCCGAGATGGCGCCTTCCAGCGGCAAGGGCCGCACGGGTTTCGGCAACGCCGGATCCAAGGGGACTGACAACTCCCATACCCGTTATGAAGATCCGCACACCGGTCATTTAAGCGGGCCGGGAGCATTGTCGGCGATGTAGGCCGCCATGGTGGCTAGGTTTGCAAAGACTTTTTCGCCCAGTTCGCGATTTTCGATTCGAACGCCGTAGTCTTTTTCGATCATGATGACCATTTCCAGCACGTCGATCGAGTCGAGTTCCAGCTTGCCGCCGATAAGCGGGGCGTCCGCATCGATATCCTCCGGCTCAATGTTCGTCAGATCGAGCAGGTCGACAATTTTGACTTTGAGTTCACTGATCAGTTCTTCCATGAGGCTGGTTTCCATCAAAGATTCCCCAAAAGGGTTCTTCATCGGTTTCCCATCCAGAATTCACAACGATTCGCAAGGTCGATAAAATCGGGGAATTGCGCGGAGGCGATCGCGGATGCACCGTGCAGGCGATTGCGCCTATCGACGCCGGAATTGCGGGAAAGAGTCATTTATGGTTGGACATACACCTGGGTCGCGTCGCTCCCTGATGATCACCCATCAGACGGGCGGCTCTTTCTTTACAGCACTGCCAAATTAATGTATCCTCTCGCCTTGTCTGACGCCGAGCTTGCGGAAAAAGCCGGTGATGGACGGAAAAGAATCAACAAACCGCGTGTGAGGACAGTATAATATTGAATAAACGCCTTCGTTTCAATCTTTTTTTCTCCACGAAACCGGGTCCCCTATGACCTCGTTGGATTTGAACCCCGAAAACATCCTGCCCCATCGCGATCGAATGCTGCTGGTCGACAGCATCATCGCGGTCGACGACAACGGCGCCGTTACCCGGTCGGTGGTGACAAAAAATTGGCCGTTTTTTGACGGCCAAAACGTGCGGTCCATCGTGCTGATCGAGCTGGTGGCCCAAACAGCCGGGATTCACAACGGATGGATACGGGAAAAAAAATACGGCCCGACAGCAGATAAAAAAGGATGGATTGTCGGCATCCGTCAGGCCCGCCTGGCTGTGGACACTATCCCACTCAACACAGGCTTGATCGCTCGGACGGAAAACCGTATGGTGTTCGACGGTTTCCGCGACATCTACGGATCCGTTGAATGGGAATCAAACATCATTGCTGAAATAATGCTGCAGCTGCTGCGTTCCGACGATCCGGCGTAGAAGCCGCCAAGAGTCGGACGCGTTTCTAAGGTCCGGAAGGTCCGAACAGAGCGCCAAAGTTTTCTTAAGTTGCATAAATCAGAGAGTGTCCATCCGCAGCTTGATTAATGACACTGATCAGTTTCCGATCCAGAAATGTGCAATTTTCTGCAAGTACTAGGAAATCAAGGAACTGCGCGGAGGCATACTCCTGTATGCCGCACAAGCGGTTCCGCCGATTGACGCCGAAATTGTGGAAAAGGGCCATTTATGGACGGAAACTGGAGAGGATTCATGACTGAAGATTCAATCAAAAGACCGGTTATTGTGACCGGTGCGAGCAAAGGCATCGGCCGGGCCATCAGCGTCGAATTGGCAAAGAGCGGTTATTATCCGATCATCAATTACCGTACCGATGAAGCCGGCGCCGTGGAGACGCTCAAAATGATCACGGAACTGGGTGCGAACGGCGAGATCATGGCGTTCGATGTTACCGATTTCGACGCCGTGCAGTCCGCTGTCGGCCACATCATTGCCGATCACGGAACCATCGACGCCCTGGTCAACAATGCCGGTATCACGGCCGATGAGCTTTTCGTGATGATGTCCCGTAAAAAGTGGCATTCGGTCATCGACACCAGCCTGAACGGTTTTTTCAATATTACCCGGCCGGTCCTCGAAAAGATGGTCGTGCAAAAGAAAGGGGCCGTCGTCTCCATCGCCTCTGTTTCCGCACTGATGGTCAACCGAGGCCAGGCCAACTATGCCGCCGCCAAGGCCGGTCTGATCGCCGCCACCCGAACGGTTGCAGCCGAAGTCGGCCGCCTGGGTGTCCGCGTCAATGTCGTGGCACCGGGCCTGATCGATACCGAAATGATCAAGGATTTCCCATTGAAAAATATCAAGTCCCTGATTCCGATGGCCCGGATCGGACAACCGGAGGAAATCGCCCGGGTGGTTCGATTTCTTTGTTCCGATGATGCCTCCTACATCACCGGCCAGGTTATCGCGGTCAATGGCGGCATGTGTTGATTAGAGCAATGAGGGTCCAATGACAAACACTAAATTTGCCGATCCTTTAAAAATCATTGCCGTCCTGGCGGCAGCCTGGCTGCTGACCGGCTGGGGTTCGAACTGGGAAGAATTGAAATCGGCCGCCGGGTCGGTGACCTCGCTCAGCGCCGATTTTGTGCAGGAAAAACACATGAAGATTCTCGCCCGCCCGCTTGTCTCCTCAGGCGTCTTCTATTTTCAATCACCGGCCTCCCTGCGCTGGGAATACCGGGCACCCGTGCGGAACATCCTGCTGATGCACGACAACCGAATGGAACGCTATGTCGAAACCGGCAGCGGCCTGACCAAGGAAACCGGCGCCGGGCTTCAGGCCATGCAGATCGTTCTGGAGCAGATCTCCCAGTGGTTCGGCGGCCGGTTCGATGAAAATCCGATGTTCACGGCCAACCTCGAGCCCGGTCCCAAAATCGTTCTGACCCCGAAGGAAGAGTCCTTTTCCCGGATGATTCACCATATCGACCTCGTGCTTTCCGAGCGGCCCGGAATCATCGACTCGGTTTTCATTTATGAAAGCGAAGACTCTTTCACAAAGCTCGTATTTAAGAACGCGGTTCTCAACCAACCCATAGACACGGCCCTTTTCAGGAAGGTTTCGTGAAGGGACGCCTCCTTGCCCTGACAGCGGTGCTGCTGGTTTTGTCCTGCGCCCGTCTGCCGAAAATAATAGCGGTTACCGGCGCGGACCCGTCCGGCCCGACCGAAGTGTGCAGCCGGATTTTTCCGGTAGGCAAGTGGCAGCTGCTCCATTCCATCGTAGCCGATCTGCCGGGAGGCCGACGCACTGTCATGATGGGCCTCACGGTTTTGTCCTCCCGGCTCAGGAGCAACCGCAGCGTCATCATGAGCCTCGAAGGCTTCGTGGTGTTCGACGGTGAATTCAATCAGGGACTGAAGGTCCACCGGGCCCTGCCGCCGTTCGATTCTTCCGGTTTCGCCGAGGGCCTAATGGAGGACATCCGACTGATTTTTTTTAAGCCCGAAGGACCGGCCGCCGAATGCGGAATACTGACGGACGATTCGACCGTTTGCCGCTACAAAAACCCCGACGGGGGTGTCGTCGATATCGTCCTTCGCAGCACCGGGACCTGTGAAGCGCTGCGCTACGACCGGGAACAGCGCCTGATCCGCACCGTCAGGGTTCCGGCTGATGCCCGTACCGGTGACGGAATACCGCAAACTGTTGAGCTGACCGCTCGGGGGGAGCAGTCCTATAAGCTTGTCATGACGCTCCTGGAAGGCGTGCCGCTCAATCCGTAGCCGATCGCCAATGGTTTACGAAAAGATAAATTGGTACTTCTTCCGAGGTGGGACTGTTGCCGGCAAAGCCACTTAACGAAACCGAAACACCCGTGTTTCAGAGAACGAAAGAGGCTCCCTAATAGCCTGTGAAAGGTGTGTCCGTATGAAATTCCGTTTGATTTACCCCAAGTGGCCGAAACTGGACCGCCAGACCGAATTCCACCTGCCGCCGCATGGTCCGGTGGTGTTTGCCGCTGCCCTGCCGGACGACGTTGATGTGGATTTCATCGACGAGAATGTGGAACCGATTGATTTCGACGATCCGGTGGATGTCGTCGGCATCTCGATGATGCTGACGCTTCAGGTCAAACGGGGCTGGGCGATCGCCGATCGGTATCGCCGCAAAGGGATCAACGTCATCTTCGGGGGCATCGCGACCATGCTGCATGCCGAGGAGACGATGGCCCATGCCGATGCGGTCTTTATCGGCGAAGCCGAGGGCCGGATGGAGAAGGTCTTCACCGATTTGCGCAACGGCGAACTAAAAAGGGTGTACAATTACCTGCAGGACCGGCCCCCGATCGAATCGGTTGGACCGGCGCGGCGCGACATTCTGAAAAGAAAGTTCTACAACTACCGGGGGGTTCAAATGTTCGACCTGGTGCATGCGTCGCGGGGGTGCCGGTATCATTGCTACCCCTGCGCCGTGGCCTATCTGGGGGGCAGGAAGTTCAGACCCCGACCGATCGAGAAGTCGATCTCCGAGATGGCCGGCATCGACAACAACCGCCTCTTTATCGTCGACAACTCTCTATCGCAGGACACCGAGTGGGAGATGGCGCTTTTCCGGGAAATGATCCCGTTGAAAAAAAAGTGGTGCAGCCACCCGATCGAAGACAAGCCCGAAGTGCTCGACCTGGCGGCCCGGGCCGGTGCCTGGTACGTCTACCAGGCCGTATTCGACACGTCGGACTATATCCGGGAGCGGATAAAACGCTATCACGATTACGGTATCGCGGTCGAAGGCACCATTCTACTGGGGCTCGACGATCACACCGAAGACGGGATCCGGCGGTTGATCGACTTTCTGATGGAAATCGATCTCGATCTGGCCGAATTCACGGTCCTGACCCCTTTTCCGCACACGCGGGTTTATGAAGACCTGAAGTGCCAGAACCGGATATTCTCCTTTGACTGGGATGAGTATTCGGCCGACAAGGTCGTCTACACGCCCAAACACATGACCCCCGAAAAGCTGCAGGAACTCCTGGACTATGCCTGGGATACGTTTTATGCCGACCAGCCGCAGGAAATCAAGATGTTCAACCTGTTTCAGAAGGTGGTTCGCAAAGAAATCGCCGACAACACTTACAGGCCGCGCAACCGCAGGTTGGGAAAGAAAGCCTTTGGAAAAGCGATCGATTCCGAGGGCCAGTGAAAGGTGGTCCCGATAGCTCGTGTTGAGATGACCACTTTGGTACGAATATAAAAATAAATCGCAAATATAAACTTGAAACTCGAAACTTGAAACTCAAAACCCGCAACCTGTAACCCGAAACCAGTGGTGTCATCTCCGCTCATCCGGGTTCCAACGCGTCATTTTCACGCATCGTGGTGGTCTTAGGGTTTTGAGCCTCTAGTCGATAAAACCGATTATATCCTGCAACGGACATAACTGACGCAACCGACTCAACTGACCTAACCGACTCAACCACTTTCCATGCATCGTGGTGGCCATTAGGGCATTGCGCGTATGGTAGAAAAAGGGGCCATTTCTGGGCGCAAACTAACTCAGCAGGTCCATGATGGTACCCACCGCCGTTCCGGATTCGGTCCAGAGGGCAAAGTCCCGTTGGTAGATTTTGCAGATGGTTTTATCGGCATGCTGCGTTGAAAGCACTACAAAAACGGCCCCTTGCGGTTCATCGTCATCGTGATCGGCTGAATTTCCCATGAACCGACGGTCGGCCGCATCGAGCCAGCCGGCCACGATTGTCTGGCAGGCACCGGAATACAGAAGGTCGCCGGCAACGCCGAGGGCCGTGCAGCCTCTCTGGCCGACGATGTCACCGACGGTAAATGTCGGCCCCGTCAACCGGAAATGGATAGCCGCTTCCCCGAGTACGATGCCGGGCAGGGTAAAAGAAAAGAGATTCGGGCTCGCGAAGACACCCTGGTCCTCTTTTGCGGTGGCGTAATACGCCAGGTCGGTGTCAAAACATCCGTAGCGGGTGGCGGCGATGATGCCGACCGGTCCGGGGCTTTCGGCGCGGTCCAGTCCGGCATCTATCAAGGCCAAAGCAATCGCGGCACAGCCGATCCGCGAATAATCGTCGAACCGCCGGTACCGGACCGGCGGCCGGGTGTAAATCGAATCGGCCGGAGGGATCACCGGATCACCCGCAGCCAGGATCGGCCTGGTTCCATCGGTCATGCGACCATAGCTGACGGCGGTGACCCAACCACCACCGATGACATTGAGGACCATGATTTCCCGTCGCGCCAGCACCGACATCAGGCCCGACCGCTCGTGAAACGGTTGAGTCCGTTGTGCCCGTTTTGACCGTTAAGGCCGTTAGTCCGTTAAGTCGGTTTGGTTTGTTTCTGGTTTCGGCCCTGTAATCTCAAATCCGGTTGAGGAGCTTGCCTGCGAGTTTCAAGTTTCAACTATCGACCGATTGCAGCACCAGTGCCGCGTTGATGCCCCCAAATCCGGAATTGGTGGTCAATATGGTGCGGCCGCCAAAGGCCTGGGCTCGATTGGACACCCGGCCAACCGCCCTTGCTTCAGGAGCTTTCAATCCCACGGTCGGAGGAACCCGCTTTTTGGCAAGGGCGTGGACACTGATCGCCGCATCGATTCCGCCGGCCGCCCCCAGAGTGTGTCCAATCGCCCCCTTGATCGAAAAAATTGGGAACAGGCGGCTACCGTAAACCGTTTCGATGGCGGCCAGTTCCATGCCGTCATTAAAAACGGTACCGGTTCCGTGGGCACAAAATGCCTGAACGTCGTCCGGCGCCGTCCCGGCCATGCCCATGGCCGCTTCAATCGCCGCCGCCAGGCCGCTACCGTCGCGGGCAGGGCCGGTGATGTGGTTGGCGTCGTTCGAAATACCCCACCCCGAAATCTCTGCGAGTCGATTCAGCTCACAGTCGTCGGCGGTTTTCGCATCGGCCAGCAACATCGCCACGGCACCGTCTCCGACGCACATCCCGTCCCTGGCGCTGTCAAAGGGACGGCAGGCCCCGGCGGTCAGCGCCTTCAGGGCCGAAAAACCGGCTGCCGCAAAGCCGGTGACCACGTCGGCCGCACAGACAAGAACGGCGCCATACTCGCCCCGGGCAATCTTTTGGGCGCCGATCGCCAGCCCGACGGTGGACGAGGCGCAGGCCGCACTGATGTCGAGCCCCGGGCCACGGTTGCCCAACAGACCGGCCGCCCACCGGCGGTAGTGTTCCGGCAGGAAGGGCATCGCCTTTTTCCCTCCGCCCTCGATGTATTCGGCATTGCCCTTCAGGCCGGTCCAGACGATACAGGTATCGGAAGAAACAGGGCTTATCCTATCGAGTGCCCTGCGGGCTACAGCACACACGCGGTTCTCCCCGCTAACGGGCACTAAATCGGGTATGAGCGCGGCCCTCCGACCGCCCGACCGGTCAGTATGCCGAGGGGCGGCGGCCGCAATGGCACTCTCCCCTTTGAACAGCCTATCCCAGTTCTCCTCGATGCTGCTGCCGAGACCGGTAGCGACCGCTTGTTTGACGATGTAGACCGCTTTCATACACCACTTTCATATCGGCTGCGTCAGACCAGCTCGAGATCGCGGAAACGGTTGACTTCCGGCAGGCGTTTCATGTCGATCTCGTAGCGGCCCCTCCATCCGTATTTTTTGAGGCGGCGGCCCAGATAGACTTTTAAAAACGGTCTGAATCCGTAAATCCAGATGGACGTCCACACGGGTCCCCGCTTCCGGACGCGTTCCGACGGCTCCCACCAGCCCATCACCTTCTGCCGGTGATACCAGACCAGATACTGCAGTTGCTCGGAACTTAAATGACGGGTTCTGACATTGGCCCACATGCCGTTGTAACGGGTGTAATCATTCTTGTTGGTGACCAGCCCCTCTTCGATAAGATGTTGACGCATGGCGGTTTTCGGGTACGGGGTCAGAATTTGGCAATAGGCGGTATCGGCCTCGATCGATTTCAAAAAGCGATAATTTTCGACGATGTCCTCCTCGGTGTCATCCGGAAAGCCGAAAATCATGCCGCCCACAACCATGATGCCGTACTTGTGGCAGTTGGCCACGGCCTTGCGCGAGGCAGCGACGATGTCGCCCTTGCCCGCCGCCTTGAGATTTTTCTTGGAGACGTTTTCAATTCCGAGAAAGACCGTCCTGAAACCGGCCTGTGCCATTTTGCGGACCATCTCTTCGTTCCGGGACATCGTGATGCAGTCGGCCTGCACCACGAAATTCAGGTTCCGGTATTTCCGGGCGCTGATGGCCTCGCAAATCCCGACGACACGCTCGGGTTCCAGTACCAGGTTGTCGTCGGCCACAAATATCCAGCGCGTTTTGCGATTGAAGTAGATATCGTCGATATCGGCCATGACCCTTTTCAGCGGAAAGGGACGGAAGGTCCGGCCGTACATGTGGTTCATACTGCAGAAGCTGCAGGCCCGGGTGCACCCCCGGGAGGTCTCCATCACCTCGATCTTGTTGTTCATGATGTGGTAGCCCCAGGTGAGCCGCCGCTTGTCGCGGATCGGAAGCTTGAGCCGGGAGAGATCGAGGAGTTCGCCCCGCGGGTTGTGAACGAAGACGCCGTTTTTCTTGTGAGAAAGAGAAGGGATGTCCTCGACGCTGTCATTGCCCTGAAGGGCGTTCACCAGCCGCCTGAAGGCCTCCTCGCCTTCACCCCGGACGATGAAATCGATCAGCGCCGCCTCCTCCGAAGCGGCTATTTCCTCGTACATGAGGGTCGCGTGATACCCGCCGATGACGATTTTAACTTCCGGCAGCAGGCTCTTGATGAGACGAATCAGCCGTGTGCAGGTGCCGTACTGCCAGGCCATGGCCGACAAACCGACCACATCCGGTCGGATTTTCGGTAGGATCCCGCTCACGTATTGGCCGACCCGGCGTCGCTTGCGAATCAAGTCAATGATTGTCACTTGGTGCCCGTCGTCGACGTTGGCGCCGATACTGGCAATGCCGTTGTTCGGCATGTGAAAGGCACTTTCGTGCATAATGACAGCCGCCACGTCGGGCATCGACATCAAAACAATCTTCATGCTACCTCACTTGTTCTGCGATTCGAGCATCGCGTGGACCCTGTTCATCACCTCCGACAGGAAGCCGGGTTCACGGTCTGTGGTCGAATCGATTGTACCGATCAGCGCGAGGCTGATGGTATTCGGGCCGCGGGTATCGAAGGAAAACGAGCCGGGCCGAAACATTTTTTCAGTGTTGCGGATGAAAAGGACCTTGATCGGTGCCCGGAAGCTCCGGGCGATCTTGAAGGCTCCCTTGTTGAGTCGCCCGATGCGGCCGTCCGGGCTGCGGGTGCCCTCGGGAAAAATAATCAGATTGCCGCCGTCGGCCAAGAACGCCGGCATTTTTTCGATCCGCTGAATCATCATTTCGGAAAACCGCCCCTGGGAGGACGACGGTATATAGCCGGACCACTGCAGCATGCTTCCGAAGAGCGGAATGTCGAACAGCCGGCTCTTGACGATGGTGTTGTGCTTGTCATACAGCGAGATCAACAGAATCGAATCGAGATAGGACCGGTGGTTGCAGACAATGACCGCCGAACGGATGTCCCTGACCTCGGGCGGGATTTGCCAGCGGTGACCAGGGATCAGCACGCGCGTGAGCGCGAAAAACCCGCGGTAGAAGCGGCTGTTGAGCCGTTGAAACCTTTTTTCTCTTTGGCCTGCAAATAAGAAGGCCCAGAGATAAAAGGGAGAAAAGAAAAAGACGAATCCGGCTGTAAAATAGATCCACAGCACCACCGTGATGGCAAAATCGAGAATGGGTTGAAGACCTCGGCGGTCGGGGTAAACCCTTGCTGGCATTCATTACCGTCCGGATATTCAGGGCTTGGTGAGAAAAAAAAGTACAATCAATTTTTGCCGCCACTCTTACGTGTCAATTTTTTTCAGTATGAAGCAGGTATTCACCCCGCCGAAGGCAAAATTCTGAACCGCACCGATCCGGATCTTTTTTTTCTCGAGGTGCTGCACGTGTCGAATCATTGCGCAGCGATTATCGACCTCTATCAGGTTCAGGGTCGGTGGAACAAACCCTTCGGCCATCATGTGGAGGGTAATGATCGCCTCGATGGCGCCGCATGATCCCATGGTATGACCCATGTAGCTCTTCAAACCCGTGACGAACGGTCCCTTTCCGTAGATGCTGCCGGTCGCCTGGGCCTCGATCACATCACCCATTTTGGTGCCTGTGGCATGCGCACTGATGAAGTCGACCGCCTCCGGACCGATGGCGGCATCCTTCAAAGCCAGTGCGATTGTGTCGGTGATTCCCCGTGTGTTCGGCAGAATCAGGTCGCCGCCGTTGTTGTTGCAGGAAAAACCGATGATCTCACCGAGAATAATGGCGCCGCGGCTTTTGGCGTGTTCGTATTCTTCGAGCAACAAGGCCCCGGCCCCTTCGCCGACGACCAACCCGTCCCGCCGCACGTCGAAGGGACGCGGCGTGAGGTGCGGGGTGGCGTTGAAATCCGACGAACAGGCCAGCAGATTGTCGAAAACCGCCACGGTGGTCGTGTCGTACTCGTCGGCCCCGCCGCAAAGCATGGCATCCTGCAGGCCGTATTTGACCGACTCGTAGCCAAACCCGATCGACTGGCTGCTCGTGGTGCAGGCGGTGGACGAAGAAATGACCCGACCGGTGATGCCGAACATTTTGGTGATGTTCACCGCCGTGGTGTGGACCATGGATTTAAGATAATCAACCGCTCCGATCGAAGCAAATTGTTGTTTCGATTCGCTGAAAAAAGTTTTGTAAATGTTCCGCTGGACCGACGGGCTGCCGTGGGTTGAGCCGAAAGCGACCCCGAGTCGTCCCGAGGTAATGAAGGCCGGGTCGAGTCCCGATGCCGCCAGCGTCTCTTTCGCCACCTGGCAGGCATAAAATGAGACCGGCCCCATGGTCTTGCTGTGGCTGCGTTTGAAATCGTAATCGACAGGGTAATCCACCGTCCCGTAGACACCGGAGTGGATGTGCTCGGTCAAAAGACCGTCGTTTCGCAGCGGTTTAACGCCTGAAATTCCCTCTACCAAATGGCGGACGATCTCTGCCCGGGTTCGGCCGATCGGCGTGATGGCGCTGCAAGCCGTTATGACGACGCGTCGTGCCATTATTGTCCTGTCGTCGACAGACTTTTAGGACCGGCGGAATCCGCCTGACAGCGGGCCGCTGCCAGGGCCGCCGCGTAATCGACGATCTGGTTGATGGTTCTGATTTCCATGGCGTTCTTTTTCTCGGCTCTTGTCAGTTGAGTATCGAGCATAATTTCAATCTCGTGTAAAAGCTCGATGGCGTCGATGCTGTCAAATTCGTATCCATCCCGTAAATCGTCATTGACACCCGGCGCCTCGATTTCGAACTTTTCCTCGAAGATTTTGAGGATGGCAGATTCAATTTCATCGCGTCGCATAAAATCGTCTCGTCGGTGTTGGATTGTTTGTCATTAGACAGCAATCACCCTCTCCCGCATCGGAAGAGGCGCGAAATGAAGGCACAAAGGGTTATTCATACACCAAATCACCGCTGAATTCAAAAACTATCGGCGACGGTAAGTACAGTTTCACAGGGAAAAGCTGGGCGACACCACGGCCTGAACGGCCTTCAGGACGCTTTCAAACCGAGAAAGGGCTCGAAATGATACCACTCGAAGGGATTCCTGCGAAGATTTTTTTCGAGCAGGTCCGCATACTTCTGCACCGAACGGCGGATGACGGCGGCCCTCCCTGAACGAGGGGCCGGTTCTACAAAAATCGGCGGTGACAGGGAAAAATGGTATTGCCTGTTGCCGGTCCGGCGGGAAAAGAAGATAAAGAGTGGTGCACCGGACAACATCGCGAGTAGATGCGGGGATTCCGGCAAAAAAATGTCGTGACCGAGAAACGTGGCCGAAACGACCCGCTGGCCCGTGTTCCACACCTTATCTCCTGTCATCGAAACCAATCCGCCTGATTGGATGAACCGCAAAGCCTCCAGGAGATCGTACGTGCCGCCCTGGTTTTTCTCGGCGGCAATGATCCGGATGCCCTTTTCCCGGAGGTCTTCTTTTTGAATACGCTCGATCTGGGCCTTGGCGCGTGCGCCCATGAACAAGGCCAGCGGGAGTCGCTCCAATTTCTGTTTCATCAAGTGGGCCGCAATTTCCCAGTTGCCGAGATGCGACATAAGAATGACGCCACCGGAGTTGCGCTCGATGGCCGCTTCAATATGTTCCCAGCCCGAACTGGTAAATGGTACGGCACCATCTGCATCCAGAAGAATCCGGTCCAGATAGACCGATGTAAAATTACGATACTGCTTCCAGGTGCACCCGAGATAATAAGCGCGCGTGCGTCGGGGGAAAAGGGCCTTGTAAAACCGCATGCTGACCGCGACGCGACGCGGAGAAAACACAAAATATCCGGCCGCGATCCCCCTGGCAAGCAGATCGCAACTCCACGGCCCGACCACCCGCGACAGTAAAATCAGCAACCGGTAAAACAAGGCGAGCATATATTCCACCTAAGTTGATCCACTGTTTCTTTAAACGCTCTCAAGAATTCCGCGAAAAGCTGCGGCTCAAAACGCGACGGGTGATCAAGCGGCTGAACACGCCGAAGTTGCGTAAAAAGTCGAAAAAAGGATGGAAATGCGAAATCCGTGGGGTGCCCGGCCGGTAGGTCACGCTGATTGGTGCCTCGATTACCGGGATCCGGTTCCAATTCGCCTTGGCCAGGACCTCGACCTCGAACTGGAATCGCCGGCTCTCGACGCCGAGGTGCAGACACTCGGGCAGCGGATAAATTCTGAACCCGCTCTGGGAATCCGCCAAGGACGGCCCGCCGGCCATGTGCACCCAGAAATTTGAAAATTCGCGTCCGAATCGGCTCGTCCATGGCGCTTCGGCCGCCAGCATGCCCTGCCGTTTTCCGATAACGATCGGCCGTTTGTTGTGCGGAATCGCTGCAACCAAGGCCACGGCGTCACGGGGGTCGTGCTGGCCGTCCGCATCGAGCGTTATCGCCCAAGCGGATGTTTTTTCGGCCTGCGAGAAGCCGGTCATGAGGGCGGCTCCCTTCCCGCGGTTCGATCGGTGCCGCAGAATCCGGATACCGGCGATGCCTTTTATCCGGTAATAGGTGGAATCGGTCGAACCGTCGTCGACCACCACGACCGGCAAATCGAGATCAAGCGCCCGGTGCACGACGTCGGCGACCGTTCGCTCGTGGTTGAAAACCGGAATCACAACGGAGAACCCATTTTTCAGCCTGCCGATCGTATTTTTATCTGAAACGGGAAGCAATGCATAAACCTACGGTTGAGGGTATAGGGTGTAGGGCATAAGGTTCAAGGATAAAGGGGTAAGGAGCAAGGTGTAAGGCGCAGGGTACAGGGTTTAAGGTTTAAGGATGTAAGGTCGATCTGCAACCCGCCCTGCTTCCTTTCGTCCTTCTTCGTAGGCCTCACGCCTTCTGACTTTTTCCCTAAACCTTGCACCATAAATCGTGTACCCTGAACCCCGATTTCATTCCGTCGTCCGCCTTTTACCTTTCGCCTTCTCTTTCAGCCATATACGCCACCCCCCAGGTTCCCGGTCCCATGTGGACACCGGAGGTCAGAGAAAGGGGTTGCAGAACGACCTCGGCCGATGGGTACCTGTTTTCGATTTCCTGCAGCACCGTGTCTTCCACCCATTGGCGGTTGTCCGAATACTCGAGCAGGATGAGGCGGCCGGCTTCCGGCTTCAGGTCTTTTGCCAAATTCTCTAAAGCGAATTCGAGCTGCTCGTCTTTGTTGCGGACGGTTCCCGCCTTTACGGCCCCAGCGGCGGTCGGGCTGATAACCGGCTTCAGGTGGAAAAAGTCGCCGAAGTATCCTTTTGCTTTGGACAACCGGCCGCCGGCGACAAGATACTGAAGCCGGTCGAGAAAAATGTATTCGGCGCTCTTTTGGACGGCAGTTGCGGCAAATCGAAGCACCTCCTCGGCTCGATCGACCCGGCCGGCATGGCGGGACGTTGCCAGGGCGACGATTCCGAGACGTCCGGAGGCCAGGCCGGTGTTGATAATCATGAGCCGGTTTTCCGGATCGTTGTTCTCTTTCCAGGCCGCGGCTTCACGAAAATTGCCGGTGTAGGCCGACCCGACGCAAAGATAGAGGGCCGTGCCATATCGGCTGATAATGCTTTGAAACCGCTGATGGCGTTCGAAAACGGAGGCCTGGGCCGTTGTCACCCTGACCCCTTTTCGCATCAATGCGTAAATCTCCGCAGGATCGATCAAGGTTTCCGGCAGCGATTTGTCTCCAACGACGATGTAGCTGTCGAGCAGGGTCATTCCCAACCGTGCGGCATCTTGCCGGGTGATGGAGCCGGCCGCGTCGGTGACAATGTGGATCGGCGACGGTTTGGCCGGGGCAGACCGGCTGCCGGGCGGCCGCCTCAAGTCGGTCGCCGACCACTGGACCACACGCCCCATCTCTTCGAGCTGCTTTCGGACCGCATCCTGCTGCTCGGTGTGGAGATGAATTTTGAGCCGCTCGGGTTCCCTTTGGACGATGAGGCTGTTTCCGTAGGGCACTATCTTTTTCAGAGACGAATCACCGTTTTTATCAATCTCGACGAGTGTGTCGACACAATAGCCGTCGGCATCGCCCGTTTCGCACTCTAACGGCGGTTTCAGTTTATTTCGAAAGGTCTCTGTTATCGGGCGAAAACCGTTTTCTTCGCCTGCCAGCTGGTTGAAAAAACCTTCCATGAAGATAAACATCCCCAAGGCGCCGGCATCGACGACACCGGCGGCTTTGAGCTCCGGAAGTATTTCGGCGGTCGCGTGGACCGATTCTTCGAGTCGATCGATCAGGGAGGGATACATGACCGCCAACGGCTCAGCGGGTGCACCTTCAAAGGTCAGCTGCAGCGTGTCGAAAACGGTCAGGATGGTTCCCGGCTTCGGATCGGAAATCGCCTGCCATGCCCGCTCTCTACCGATTTTGATGGCCCGGTAGAGGTCTTTGGAGGTATTCTCGGCCACGAAACCGGCGAAAAAACAGGCGGCGATGTTACCGGAATTACCGGTGGCGGACACCAGTAACCGGTGGAGAATTGTTTCAGTAGGTGCCTTGTTCCGGTGCAGCGGGGCCAGGCTGATCATCAAGTTGCGACCGGTGTCGGCATCCGCCACCGGAAAGACATTGATCTGATCGAGCAGGTCAGACCAGGCGGAGAGCCGTTCGTAACCGCTCGTCAATGCGGCACGCAGCTGCGGCTCCATCAGGCAAATCCCAGCGCTGTGGTGACGTCGCCCGGCACTTCAAACTGCATCTCCATTTCAGGCATTTTGACCGCCACCTGTTCGCTTTTTCCGCGCGTGCAGATTTGTCCGTTCCCAGCCAGCCGGATTTCAAAGGACATGGCGATCTTGTAAACCGCTTCTGTCACCGTTGCCTTACAGACAAACTCGTCGTCATACCGCAGAGGAACGATGTGCTTGGCGGATGACCGGGTCACCGGGAAGATGAGTTGCCGGTCCAGAAAATACTGATAGAGATCCAATCCGGCCTGTTTGAAGAGTCCGAACCGGGCGATGTCGAAGTACTTGAGATAATTCCCGTGCCAGACAATTTGGAGGGGATCCAGGTCATGAAACGGCACTCGCCGTTTAAATTCATAAACCATCGGCATGGCACTCATTCGGTATCGTCATTACACCAGCCCCTGATCCATCATAGCGTCCACCACTTTTAAAAAGCCGGCGATGTTGGCCCCGACTTCGTAATTTCCCGGGCTGCCGTAAAGCTCAGCCGCTTCGATGCAAGTGTGGTGAATGCTCTTCATGATCATTTTCAGACGGGTGTCGACCTCCTCGCGGGTCCAGGAGAGCCGCATGCTGTTCTGAGTCATTTCCAGACCGGAGACCGACACACCCCCGGCGTTGGCCGCCTTGCCCGGCCCGTAAAGCAAACCGTGCGCCATGAAAATGTCGATCCCCTCGGGGACGGTGGGCATATTGGCCCCCTCGGACACGAGCATGACGCCGTTTTTAACCAGATTGCGGGCGTCCTGGGCGTTGATCTCGTTCTGGGTGGCACTGGGAAAGGCGCAGTCGGCCTTGTGGTCCCAGAGGGCATTGTGACCCTGGGCCGGATCGACCGGTGTGTAGACCGCTTCGGGGTATTTTTCGGCGTATTCCTTGATCCGCCCGCGCCTGAAGTTCTTGAGCACCTTGGCAAAGGCCAGTTTCTTGGCGTCGATGCCGCTTTCGTCGTAGATGTGGCCGGAAGAGTCGGACAGCGTCACGACCTTCGCACCCAGATCGAGCAGCTTTTCGACCGTGAACTGGGCCACGTTGCCGGAGCCGGACACCAGGCAGGTCTTGCCCTCCAAGCCCTGGCCGCGGGTCGCCAGCATCTCGGCCGCGAAATAAACCGACCCGTAGCCGGTCGCCTCCGGCCGGATGAGACTGCCGCCCCAGTTGAGCCCCTTGCCGGTCAGCACCCCGGTAAATTCGTTGCGGAGTCTTTTGTACATGCCGAAGAGATAACCGATTTCTCTGGCCCCCACCCCGATGTCACCGGCCGGCACGTCGGTGTTCGATCCGATGTGCCGGAAAAGCTCGCACATGAAACTCTGACAGAATCGCATGACCTCGTTGTCGGACTTGCCCTTGGGATCGAAATCCGAGCCGCCCTTGCCGCCGCCCATCGGCAGGGTCGTCAGGGCGTTCTTGAAAACCTGCTCGAAGGCCAGGAACTTGAGGATGCCCAGGTTCACCGAGGGGTGAAACCGCAGGCCGCCCTTGTAAGGGCCGAGGGCGCTGTTCATCTCGATGCGAAAGCCCCTGTTGACCCGGGGTTGGCCCTGGTCATCCAGCCACGGGACCCGGAACATGATCACGCGCTCGGGTTCTACCAGCCTCTCGAGAATCCTGGATTGCCGGTAGATTGGGTTTTGATCCAGAACCGGCTTGACCGATTCGAGGACCTCACTTACCGCCTGGTGAAATTCTTTTTCCTGCGGGTCCTTGTTGATGACCAACTGCAACATATCATCCATGCCGACCTCCTTTGAGTTGGATCTTGAACTTCCAAAGCACCGCTGCCGATTTGACGCCTGGAACGCGTCAAGGCCCCTTTTCCCCTAAGGAAAGTAGCAAATTTAAACTGCCGATACAAGCGAAATGGCGGTGGCATCCGGCTGTTCAGACGCCGTTTTCGGCCCTGCCACGCGCCGTAAGACGGCACCGCACAAAAACCTCATCCAATCCTAACAATTTCCTAACAATATATCACTATAGAATAGGCGCATGAAAAGCATTCACTGGAACCCTGAACCTTTGAACCTTTGAACCTTTGAACCCTTGAAGGTCCCACTATGTCCCCGACAACTCTTCTGGCGACTCTTCTGGCACTCTCGTCGCTGGCCTATTTCCTGGGGCGGCGCCGGGCCCTGGTCGTCGCCGGCACCCCCGGCAAACTCAAAACGCTGCATTCGCGCCCCACTTACTACGGCGCTCTGGCCGCAATCTGGTGCGGCATTCCAGCGCTGATCCTTTTTGGATTCTGGCTGGCCTTCGAATCCAACATCATCACCAGCCTGGTCGTAGCCGACCTGCCCGAAAATCTCCGCAGCCTGCCACCGGATCGTTTGAATTTGATCCTCAACGACATCAAAAACCTGGTCAGCGGCAACATCGTCTCCGGCAGCATCGATACGACCATGCAGGCGGCCGCCGATCACTATCGTCAGCTACTGGGCATCAGCCACGCCGCCCTGGCGGTCGTGGCGATAACCCTGGCAATTGCCGCCGCTCTGATCGTGCGATTCAAGATCACGCCCAAACTGCGCGCCCGCAATCAGGTGGAGAAGATCACCACCTTCATCCTGATTTTCTGTTCGACCATTGCCATATTCACCACGATCGGCATCGTCCTGTCGGTATTGTACGAAGCCATTCGATTTTTCCAAAAAATACCGGTGTGGGAGTTTCTGTTCGGTTTGAAGTGGAGCCCTCAGATGGCGATCCGGGCCGACCAGGTCGGCTCTTCCGGGGCATTCGGGTCGGTTCCGGTGTTTGTCGGAACACTTCTCATATCGGGCATCGCCATGCTGGTGGCGGTGCCCATCGGCCTGATGTCGGCTATTTTCCTTTCGGAATACGCCGATCGACGGTTTCGCTCCGCCGCCAAGCCGCTGATGGAGATTCTGGCCGGAATACCGACCGTGGTGTACGGCTTTTTCGCGGCTCTGGTGGTGGCCCCCCTGATTCGGGACGCCGGCTCGTTCCTGGGGCTGGACGTCTCTTCCGAAAGCGCCCTTGCCGCCGGACTCGTGATGGGGATCATGATCATCCCCTTTGTTTCGTCGATTTCAGACGATGTCATCAACGCCGTCCCCCAATCGCTGCGCGACGGGGCTTACAGCCTGGGCGCCACCAAGTCCGAAACCATCAAGCAGGTGGTGATCCCCGCGGCCCTGCCCGGCATTGTGGGCGGCATTCTCCTGGCGATTTCGCGGGCCATCGGGGAAACGATGATCGTCGTAATGGCCGCCGGTCTGGCCGCCAACCTGACGGTCAACCCTTTGAGCGCCGTCACGACGGTCACCGTTCAGATCGTCACGCTGCTGGTCGGCGACCAGGAGTTCGACAGTCCCAAGACCCTGGCCGCCTTTGCCCTCGGCCTGCTGCTGTTTGTCATCACCTTGATCCTGAACATCATCGCCCTGCATGTGGTTCGTAAATACCGGGAGCAGTATGAATAAGACATCCAAACCGGCAGCCGCGCCTGCCGGCGATTCGACCCGAACAATTGACCTCGTCAACCGCAGTCTCCCCCGGCGCTACAGAGCCGAGAAGCGGTTTCGCTTTTACGGCATGGGGGCCATCGTCCTCAGCCTGCTCTTCTTGTCCTTCCTTTTCATCAGCATCGTGGGAAAAGGCTATCCCGCGTTACAAAAGACATTTATCGAGTTGAACATATTTTTCGATCCCGATGTGCTGCGGCAGGACGCACTGGCCACGGCCGATTACGGCAAACTGGTCAAAGCCTCCCTGAGCCAAACGTTCCCCGAGGTGACCGGCCGCCGTGATAAACGGGACCTTTATAGACTGGTCAGCTCCGGGGCGGCCTTCAAACTGCGGAATATGGTCCTCAAGGACCCGGATGTCATCGGTCAGACCCTGCCGGTCTGGGTAACGGCAAACGACGACGTCGACATGCTGATCAAGGGCCACTTCGACCGCACCGCTTCCGAGGGCGAGCGCCGCATCAACGACAACCAGATGGCCTGGATCGAGCGCCTCGAAAAGGACAACCGCATCGAAAAGCGGTTCAATCGGACCTTTTTCACCGCAGGCGACTCGCGCGAACCCGAGCTTGCCGGGATCTGGGGTGCGACAGTCGGCTCCTTTCTCACCCTGATCATTACACTGGTTCTGTCGTTTCCGATCGGTGTGGCGTCGGCCATCTACCTGGAAGAGTTCGCACCCAAAAACCGCTGGACCGATTTGATCGAGGTCAATATCAATAACCTGGCGGCCGTACCCTCGATTGTCTTCGGGCTTCTGGGCCTGGCGGTCTTTCTCAATTTCTTCGGGCTGCCCCGTTCGGCACCGCTGGTCGGCGGACTGGTCTTGACTCTCATGACGCTGCCGACCATCATCATCGCCAGCCGGGCATCGCTCCAGTCCGTGCCGCCCTCGATCCGTGAAGCCGCGCTGGGTGTCGGCGCCTCGAAGATGCAGACGGTCGCCCATCACGTTCTGCCGCTGGCCCTGCCGGGAATGCTGACCGGGACGATCATCGGTATGGCCAGGGCCCTGGGCGAATCCGCGCCGCTGCTGATGATCGGCATGGTGGCCTTCATCGTCGACATTCCCCGCGGGTTCACCGATCCGGCCACGGTCCTGCCGGTTCAGATCTACCTGTGGGCCGACAGCCCGGAGCGGGCGTTCGTCGAGCTCACATCCGCCGCCACGATGGTATTGCTGGCCTTTTTGATCGTCATGAACGCCGCCGCGGTCATCTTGCGCAGACGCTTCGAGCGCCGGTGGTAACCCGTCGCCCAACTGCCTTAATAAAAAATTAACATGGCGCTCATATACCGCTAACAGTCGGTCCGCATAGTCTCTCCGGCTTGAGGAATTGCCGCTTAGAGATGCGGCCGAAATTGTAAACAAACCGAATTAATCCATTACATCATCGAAAGAAAAAAAGGAGGAAGACATGATCAAGAAAACTGTTCTGCTCACCGCTTCACTTTTAATTGTCGCAGCCCTGTTCGGCGGCGCAGCCACGGCCCAGTCCGCCAGGGATTACATCAGCATCGTCGGCTCCTCCACCGTTTATCCTTTCGCAACGGTGGTGGCCGAACAGTTCGGCAAAACCACGAAATTCAAGACGCCCAAGATCGAATCAACCGGTTCGGGCGGCGGCTTCAAACTCTTCTGCGCCGGCGTCGGCACCGAAAATCCGGATATCACCAACGCCTCGCGGGCCATGAAAAAAAGTGAGTTTGACACCTGCCAGTCCAACGGGGTCAAAGATATCGTCGAGGTCAAGATCGGATACGACGGCATCGTTGTGGCCAACGCCAAAAAAGCACCGGCGTTGAAGCTGACGCGCAAGGACATCTTCCTGGCCCTGGCCAAGGATGTTCCGGATCCCAAGGGCGGCGAGAAGACCGTCGCGAATCCTTACAAAACCTGGAAAGATGTGAACCCTGCCCTGCCGAACGTCAAGATCGAGGTGCTGGGCCCGCCCCCCACATCCGGTACGCGGGATGCCTTTGTCGAACTGGTCATGGAGCCGGGGGCCGAAGATTTCGGCTGGATCAAAGCCTTGGCCAAGAGCGACAAGAAAAAATTTCAGGCCATTTCTCAGACACTCCGCGAAGACGGCGCCTATATTGAGGCCGGCGAAAACGACAACCTGATCGTTCAGAAACTCGAGGCCAATCCCGCTGCGCTGGGAATCTTCGGTTTCAGCTTCCTGGACCAGAACACGGATAAAATCCAGGGCTCCTCTGTCGACGGCGTACAGCCGACCTTTGAAAATATCGCCTCGGGGAAGTACCCGGTCTCCCGTCCGCTCTTCTTTTACGTCAAAAAGGCGCACGTGGACGCCATCCCGGGTATGAAGGAATACCTGGTTGAATTCACCAGTGAGAAAGCCTGGGGCGAAGATGGATATCTGGCCGAAAAAGGGCTTATTCCGATGCCCACCGCCGAGCGCAAAGCTTACCAGGAAGCCGTAAAGACGATGAAACCCCTCTCAATGTAGTCAGCGACGATCGTGCAGGCCGGGCACCTCCCCCCGGCCTGCACAAACCTTCGAACCGCCGGCGACCGATGGGGAAGCGGCAATTTGATCATTTGACAGAGCGCTCACAAATAGATAAATACGGCACCGGGATTACGGGCCTGTCGATTTAGGAACAGCGGTATGAAAGTCCTCACGCCCATTAAGGGCACTCGGCCGTCTCCAACTTTAAAAAAAGAACCGGCAAGAGAAAAAAGAGAAGTCGACATCGAAATGACCAACAATCCGCAACCCGGTCTAAAACTGGTCAGCCGCGAAAACCGCAAGACCGTGGGTGACATCACGGTCGAAAATCCGCGCATGACCTGTCATGGGGTCAATGTCTACTACGGTGACAAGCAAGCGATTAAAAATGTCTCGCTCGACATCGGACGCAATGAGGTTGTCGCTATGATCGGTCCGTCCGGCTGCGGCAAATCGACCTTCATCCGCTGTTTGAACCGCATGAACGACACCATCGACAACTGCCGGGTCACCGGGGAAATCAAACTGGATGGGGTAGACATCTACGACAGGAACATCGACGTCGTGCCGCTTAGGGCCCAGGTCGGAATGGTGTTTCAAAAACCGAATCCCTTCCCCAAGTCGGTTTTCGACAACGTGGCCTATGGACCGAAGATTCACGGTCTGGCACCAAACAAGAGCGTCCTGAATGAAATCGTTGAGACTTCCATCAAAAAAGCCGGCCTCTGGGAAGAAGTCAAGGACCGGTTGGACCAGCCGGGCACCGGTCTGTCGGGCGGCCAGCAGCAGCGATTGTGCATCGCGCGCACCATCGCGGTCAGTCCCGAGGTCATCCTGATGGACGAACCCTGCTCGGCCCTCGACCCGATCGCCACCTCGGTGATCGAAGACCTGATCAACGAGCTGCGGGAGCAATACTCCATCGCTATCGTCACCCATTCCATGCAGCAGGCCGCGCGGGTCTCCCAGCGCACTGCCTATTTCCACCTCGGCGATCTCATCGAGGTCGGCCCCACCAAACGGATTTTCACCAACCCCAGCCACCAGTTGACCCAGGATTACATCACCGGCCGTTTCGGCTAATATCGATCGCCAAATGTCGGTTATTCAATGTCTTTCATCAGGATTTGAACGGCTTGGTCTGTCCCGTGCGGATGGCATCGACAACCAGTTTTCCGGTCAATTTAATTTTCCCCAACCTGTCTTTCTTGTTTGTCATTATGGTTTCATAAAGGTCTTCCCGTGTTTGCGGCGGTCTCACTTCGGTAGGCTTTTTCGATAAAGTTATGGCGTCGGTCGGGCAAGTGGTGACACATAAGCCGCACCCGAGGCATCTTTCCGGAGCCACGACCGCATATCGTTTTTCTTCAGAAACGACTACCGCACCGACTTGGCAGCTGCTCTCACAAGCACCGCAGGCTTCGCATTTGTCTGCTTCCACTTTCGCAAGAAAGTTGGTCACCCAAAAGTCCAATGGCTTGGGAAGACTTTTGTGAACCGCCAGCATCCCGCAGCAGCACCCGCAGCATGAACATATGAAATCGGCCTTTTCGGTATTCGACGGTTGAAGAACCAATCCTTTTTTCTGGTTCTCATCCAATATCGCCAGTGCCTCATCTCTGACAATTTCTCTACCATTGCCGCTTTTCAATACCATCCGGGCCACGCTGCCGATGGCGAGACAGGTTTCTTTTCGGTCCGTTACCTTGCAGGAGTGTCCCTCTATCTCTTTTTTTTTGCGGCAAATGCATTCAATGATGACAAAGGGCTCTTCAGCCTGATGCAACAGCGACGTCACCTCGTCAAAGGTACTGACATTATGTTGGGGGTGAATGCTTTTAGAGACCGGAATGGTGCGCATCTGTGGAATTTCCGTACTTAAAAATTCGATGCCGAACTTTTTATTCGAGGTGTATTCATTAAAATCCTTTATGAATTCAGGGGTCAGCCGCCCAATCTGTAATTCGTACATGCCGACCACAAGAGGCGCACAACAATAGTGCGTTTGGCCGTTTTTTATTATTGATTCAATGCCTCCCTTTTTTTGAATACGATCAAGAAGCTCTTTCAATTCCTTGGGAGATTCGACCAGATGCCCGACCCTTTCCAAAATCGTTTGGATCGGCTCCGGTTTATAATTTAAATAAGAGGTGATCTCGGCCTCTTCCGGCGTAAAGATGTGTTTCAGAATTTTTATTTCAACTCCTGACCGGGTGGCCGGGAAACCGACGGCTTGATTGTCCAAGTGTTTTTGTAATCTGACATAGATTTGATCTTTAGGGTTCACACTACGCCTCCTAATCAAAAACGACGGACAATAAAGAGTGAAATCTTATCAACGCATTCGTCTCTGTATCAAACCAAAAGATGCTTCCACAAGAAGGGTTCAACCGTCGTTGTATCTTCAAACTACTTTAATATGTAAGGTGCCATCGACTGTCACAGCTCAAACAAAAATTTGGCGAATGAAAAATACAGAGAGATACTCATGATATCGATAGCGGTGGTTACAAAAGGTCCGGTGGCAACTGCCGGATCGATGCGAAAACGCGCAAACATCATCGGCAGCATAGAACCCACAAAGGCTGCCAGCAGCATCGTAAAAACCACTGAGGCACCCACCACCACGGCGAGTCTCCACATCTGATACCCCACATGCGCCACGATTCCCAGAAATAGGCCGTAAACAGTGCCCAGGATTCCACCGACGGCAATTTCTTTCAGAATCACCCTTCCCATGTTCCGCAACTGAATGCGATCCGTGGCCAGCCCGCGGACGACAATCGTGGAAGACTGGGTTCCCACATTGCCGCCCATGCCCATGATCACAGGGATAAATGCCGCCAGAAATACCAGTTGTTCCAAGGTTGTTTTGAAATGTCCGATGATAATCGTTGCCAGCACACCGCCCATGCAGCTGGCGAAGAGCCATGGAAGGCGAATTTTAGTGCTTTTTAAGATGGACTTCGTTTCAATGAAACTATCTCCGGCACCGACCATTTTAAGAATGTCTTCGGTGGCCTCGTCTCTGATAATGTCGATGACATCATCAACGGTAACAATGCCCAGAAGTTTGCGATCATGGTCGATGACCGGGACCGCCAGCAGGTCGTAACGGGCGACGATCCGTGCCACCTCTTCCTGGTCACTGTCGATGTACACAAAGTGGATGTCGGTCGTCATAAAACCGCTCAGGGGAGTTTCGGGAGCGACCGTCACCAGTTCTCTCAGGGAACAGACTCCGACCAGTTTGTCCCGGCTGTCTACGACATATAGATAAAACGTCATCTCGACATTTTGATGCTCTTTCTGGATGTAGCTGATGGCGGTTTTGGCCGTTGTTTCCTCAGGCAACGCAATAAATTCCGGCACCATGATGCCGCCGGCGGACTGGCCGTCATATTGGAGGAGTTCCCCGATTTCCTCGGAACTTTCCTGATTCATACCTTCCAGAATTCGTTGCCCGATCTCCTCCGGCAGACGTTCGAGGAGATCGGCCACGTCGTCGGGAGGTATCTGTTCCAAGATCGATATGAACACATCCTTATTCGTTGATTCGACAAGGGCCTCCAAGTCATCCGTGTCGATTTTCTTGATCAGCATTCCCTGCTTTTCCCGGTCATCGACAAGATTAAACAGGGTTGCCTGTTGAGCATGGCTGAGTGAATGAAAAGCGCTTGCCAAATCCGCAGGATGCGTTTTATTGACAATCTTGCGCAGGCTCGCTGTGGCATTCCGGTTCAACAGACGCCGCAGGGTATCTACCACTCTCGTTTTTATTTCTGCAGTCATTCAAATAGTCCAATCCTCTATAAACAGTAAAAAATTCCGTTTTCAATAACTGCCATGCCGGATGATTTCGCCCTCGATCATGTAGATGACCTCTTCGGCGATGTTGGTCGCATGATCTGCGAGGCGCTCCAGGTGGCGGGAGATCAGCAGCAGGTTGATCATGTAGCCTATTTTATCGGTATTTTCTTTCATGGCGGTCTTGATACGGTCGTAGGCATCTTTTTGAATCTGGTCCACCTCGTCATCCATCGTGACCACTTTGAAGGCCAGGTCTTCATCCAGATTGACCAAAGCGTCCAAACTCATCCGCAGCATGGTTTCGGCCTTTTCGGCCATCTGGGCGTAGTCGAAGTTGAAATTCACGTCACGGCGCTTGGCCAGCACCGCAACCCGCTGCGCTATGTTGACGGCCTGATCGCCAATGCGTTCGAGGTCGTTGTTGATTTTTATCACGGAAATCAAAAAACGCAGATCAACAGCCACGGGCTGGTGCAGGGCCAGGACCTTCAGGCACTCCTCCTCGACCTCCACCTCCATCTCGTCGATCTCGTAATCGGTCTTGATGACACGCTGCGCGGCCTCCGCATCTTTGTCTTCCACGGCCGCGACCGCCAGCCGAACCCGTTCTTCCACCATGGCCCCAAGGGAGAGGATCATTTTTTTTATGTTGTCGAGTTCACGAATGAATATTTTCGCCATCTGTGCCCCCTCGCTTTCCTCCAACTCTTGTCAAAAAGAAAACCCAACCATCTAATGGCCTGATCAGATGAAACCATCCATACGGCCACCTTAAAACAGATTGATACTGGTATACAAATGTTAAAATCCGGTTAGGGAACGGTTAGTGTTTTGTTTCGCAGCGGCATCTCTCTCGTTCATCCCACCGGATGCACGGGAGTCCGCCAGATGCTTACAGGAATGAACCAAGTGCAGCACGAAGGCTTGGCAACCGGGCTGGTGACCATGTGTGTGGGCGGGTGTGAAATCGGTCTTCAATAATTGCCATGCCGAATGATCTCACCCTCGATCATGTAGATGACCTCTTCGGCGATATTGGTAGCATGGTCCGCAAGGCGCTCCAGGTGGCGGGAGATCAACAGCAGGTTGATCATATAGCCTTTTTTGTCGGTATTTTCTTTCATGGCGTTCTTGATGCGATCATAGGCATCTCTCTGAATCTGGTCCACCTCGTCGTCCAGCGTGACCACCTTGAAGGCCAGGTCCTCATCCAGATTGACCAGAGCATCGAGGCTCATCCGCAGCATGGTTTCGGCCTTTTCGGCCATGTGGGAGTAGTCGAAGTCGAAATTCACATCACGGCGCTTGGCCAGCACCGCAACCCGCTGCGCTATGTTGACCGCCTGATCGCCAATGCGCTCCAGGTCGTTGTTGATCTTGATCACAGCAATGATGAACCGCAGGTCCACGGCCACGGGCTGGTGCAGGGCCAGGACCTTCAGGCATGCCTCCTCGACCTCCACTTCCATCTCGTCGATCTCGTAATCGGTTTTGATGACACGCTGCGCGGCCTCAGCATCTTTGTCTTCCACAGCCGCGACCGCCAGCCGAACCCGTTCCTCCGCCATGGCCCCGAGGGAGAGAATCATTTTTTTTATGTTGTCGAGCTCCCTGATAAAAATTTTCGGCATCGCCGGTTCCTCACTTTATATTCGAAGTTATGGTGTAGCACGTCATGGCTTCCCGGTAATCCCGTATCGAGCGTTCCAGAAAACTCTTCTTTAACTCATTCGACCCGCCTCGCTGAGATACTGGATATTTTATCTTGAGACGGTGAAAATAACGATCATATCGGTTGATTGCAACTTTTCGGACAGCGGAAGCAACCGATGCGGTCCTCGGTTCGCATGTAATTTCTCCGGCAGTGTTGGAAAAGGAAGCCGGGTGAACGGATTCTAAAGGTATCAACATTTGAGCGCTTTAATCCCTCCATGCAAGGATGAGAATCCGGTCACCCGGTGTCATCTGCAGATTGATAGGTTTAACCTAACATTGCCAGGCTTTCGATCATTGCTAATCAAATTTTAAAACACGGGGAATGACGCTTGTCACCATCACGGATCACAACCGCATCGAAGGCGCACTGGAAATCGCCCAACTTCCGGATGCCTTCGTCAGTGAAGAAATCACCACCTATTTCCCCGAGGACCGCTGCAAGATTCACGTCCTGGCATTGAATATCGATGAAGCCCAACACCGGGACATCCAAAAGGCCCGCGAGAACATTTACGATCTTGTGGACTATCTCCTGGAGGCCGGTATCCTCCACATCCTGGCGCATCCTCTTTTTAGCGTCAATGACCGTCTCACTGTAACCCACTTTGAAAAACTATTGCTTCTGTTCAAGAATTTTGAAATGAACGGTGCTCGCAACGATCAAACCAACGACTGTCTTCAATACATCCTCCGGCAACTGACGCCCACCGATATCGACCGTATGGCCGATGACCATGGAATCGCACCCCGCATGAAGGAGCTGTGGCGAAAAAACATCACCGGAGCGATCCGGCATCGTGGTCAGGCCCAAAGATGCCGACTGTCTTTATGAAGCCCTGCAGCGGCTGATCAGAAGCGAAGACCGCCGTCGCCGGATGGGGCGGTCGGCCCGCCTGTTCGCGGAATCATCGGCAACGGTATGGACGGCCTTCGCGGAGCCGGACGGCGCAAACCCATCACAGGAGTTCGCCTCCCCTGCCCGGCTGGCCGGAGGGATGTGATTCTTCCTCCCGCTCGGTGGCAGCCCCTGCAGGCGGTGCCAGGGTCCAGGCACCGTAACCTCAATGTCTGAAAATGGACGCGGACCGGCTCACCGCTCACTCTGGGAATCCCTTGAAGACACATTTTATAGTGTATTTTCTTTTACCGTATGCTATATATAGTGGCAGAATGAGTGGGTCGGGTTATGATGCCCGCCCCCGGCAACGGTTCTTTAACAATTTCGTTTCAAGAAAGGTGGGTACATGCAAAACACCAAGCACTATGTCGTGGACACGAATGTCTTGCTGGAAGACCCCAATGCACTGTTCAAGCTGCGAAACGGAAACGAAAATACCATTTACATCCCTTACCACGTTCTTCTGGAGCTCAATAAGTTCAAAAAAGACCCCCGTTTGGGCCACATCGCCAACAAGGCGATTCATCACATCTCAGAATTTCCCGAGCACTTCAAACTGCTGAAGACCGACCATGTCGCCGATTCCTTCTCGAACCAGGTGGACAATCACATCCTGGAAGAAATCCGTACCAGCGGACTTGTAGAGCCGATTCTGGTGACCAACGACAGGGTGTTTCAACTCCAGGCCGGAATTTACGGCATCCGAAGTGAAAACTACAAGGATTCGGTACCATCCAAATCCGAAGCCGAGCGCTACACGGGATTCGCAACCGATCCGGATGACATCATCCCCAACAGTTTCAAGTGGAACGACACGGGCAAACCCGTATTCTGCGGTGCCACCGAAGAGAAGATCATCGACTATCAACTCAAGACCTGGAATGTTCTCCCCCGCACCGTGTACCAGAATCTGGCACTCGAATTGATGAACAACCCCGATATCCCGATCGTCACCATCCAGAGCGCCGCCGGTTACGGTAAGAGTTTCCTGGCGCTGGCCTCGGCCCTTTACCAGACGCTCGAAAAGAAAACCCACGAGAAAATATACGTGGTCAAGCCAATGATCGAAATCGGCCAGAAACTGGGGTATCTGCCCGGTCGAATCGAAGAAAAAATGGAACCCTACACGCGTTACATGTCGGACCTGGTTCTGAAACTGCACCAATTGCGTCCGGCCAACCGCATATTTGCCGATACGATCGAAATCCCGCCTAAATACAATTCGAAGCGTTTCGAACTCCTGCCCTTGGCCTTCATCCGGGGAATGAACATCGAAAATGCGGTGGTCATTATCGACGAGATGCAAAACATGTCCCGCAATGAATGCCGGTCGCTGCTTTCTCGAATGGGAGAGGGCGTCAAGTGTATCTGTCTGGGGGATATCCATCAGGTCGACAATCCTTATTTGAATGTCGACAACAATGGTATGAACTGGGTGGTCAACAAGTTCAAGGGAAGCAAAATATACGCCCACCTCGTGCTGAAGGGAGACAAATCGCGCGGCCCGATCACGGACTTGGTAATCCGCTCGGGACTATAGGAGGTAACTAAAAAAACACACAATCCTAGTAAGACCCTAATCTTGGCCGTTTACTATAGGTTCTCAACAGAAGGGGGTGACCATGAGAGCCTTGGTAAACAGCGTGACATACTGGGATATGGTCTGCCTGAACAAAATTTTCGGCCTGGATGGGAAAAAACTGGTTTCGATCACCCGGACGAGGTCCAGACGCTGCTGGCCCCCTTTACTACCCATCACTTTTTCATCTACGGCATTACCGAACTCAAATCCCCGGTCGACAAGGGCCACCTGCACCTGCGTCCTTATTCGCGCAGCGGCTTTCTGCAGGACTTGGAGGACTGCAACGGCGTGATCTGCGGAGCGGGCTTCGAGCTGGCCGGCGAAGCCCTGCAGCTCGGCAAGAAACTTCTGGTCAAACCCCTCAAGGGCCAGTTTGAACAGCTTTCCAACGCTCTCGCACTCGAAAAGCTTCAACTGGCAAGGGTCATGCAACGCCTGGATCGCAAAGCCGTTCAGTTGTGGCTGGAGCTGCCGTCGAACGCGCTGGCGGGCTACCCCCGGATACGGCGCAGCTGATCACCGTCTGGATTGAAAACGGGCGCTGGGAGGACATCGGCAGCCTGTCAAAAGAGGCTTGGGCACAAACGGGGCGAGTCCCCCGGTGGGACGGTCGTTAGTATTCCAGCCGTCAGTGGTTCTTCATGCCGAAACGAGCTTGCCACCGTTCGCCAGGTTCCAAACGGACTGCAGCTGCAAAAACCATGATGAAGTTATGATTGGCAGATAGTGCGTCATTGGAGTTTCTTCCGGTGGTCGTCCTCGATCCGCACCAGCCCCTGGCCGCCGTCAATGACGATCCGGGCGCCTTCAGGGATCCTGCGGGTGGCGTTGTGGACCCCCACCACAGCCGGAATGCGCAGTTCGCGGGCGACGATCGAGCAGTGATTCAGGAGTCCCCCCTCTTCGACCACCAATCCGCCCGCCAGGCTCAATATGGGCGTCCAGCCGGGATCGGTGTTCGCGGCCACAAGGATGTCACCCTGATCGATGGCGGCCCGCGACGGATCGTGGACAATCCGGGCCCGCCCGCTGGCCTGACCGGCACTGGTGCCGATGCCCCGGATAGCGTCGACACCGGTGATAAACATCTCGGTCGGCCGGCCGTCCACGAGAAACGAGCTCGCGGGCCCGCCTTGCAGAAAGCGACAGCGCCGCGTCTCGGCCAGTCTGCGCATGTCTTCCAGAGACGTTTTGCCGGCCGCGAGCTGCTCCAGCTCCTCCAACTCGAGGAACAGAACCGCATCTGCCAGGCCGGTGTGCCCACCCACCTCCAGAAGCGCTTTTCGGATCTCGAACAACGCCTCATCCAGCAGAAAGCGCAGTTCCTCCCGCAGGTCCAGGAATTTGCGGGTCATCGCCAGCAAGATCGACGACAGCAGGCTGCGCCCGGAAAAACGATCGCTGCCGTCGACCGCCGAGGTTCGTTCCGCAACCTCAGCGGGGGTGGACTGCCGCTGCGCCAGTGCCTGCAGGATGCCGATGACCTCTTGCGGGGCTTCCACCCAGCGCTTGATGTAGAGAGTGCGGTGCCGCGACCGGCAACCGTATTGGGCCAAAAACCGATTCAGCTCGGCTTTGAAACGCACCGGCAACAGCCGCAAAACCGCATCGGGATCGTGGGTCCGAAAGAGCTGCAACAGTTCCGGGTCGTTTCTGATTTGTCCAGCCAGATCGCGGAAGCGACGTTCGATCTCGATCGTGACGTTGTTGCCCCCCCGGCTGATGCGCTCCAGAAAAGCGGCGTGGGATGCCCCCCAACAGTCGACCATCAGCCAGCGCAGCATCAGGGTGAAAAACGTGGCAAAACCATAGGGCCACTGGTTCCAGATCTGGATCTGCAGGAGGACCTCCAGTGCGCGGCGCACCTTGTTCAGGCCCTGCCCGGCAGCGGTGCCGGCCATGGCCTGCAGCCCGGCGAGCCGGCGGCGGATCTTCGCCCGTCGATGCCGGGCCAACCACAGACAGAGCAACGGATTGACCTCGGGCTGGAACACCGGCAGGAGCAGTGCCCGCAGCAACGTCGCCGCCAACTGCGAAGCGCCCGGCACGGCAATGGCGTCAACCTCGCCGTCGTGCGGAAACAGGGCCCGCACATCCGCGGTCCGCAGCCGACTCGGCAGACGGGCGACCACCGCTCGGAGGCCGGCGCAGTTGAGATACAGATATCCGCTGATCACCGCCAGCGTCGGGGAAACCACCGGTATGCCGACAATCTTCAATGCCCGATACAGGTTGAAGCGCGGCTCGTTTTGCAGCATGATGTCGGCCAAAAACGGGGTCAGCCGATCGCCCCACAGGTCGTCGACGATCCTGCGGGTCCAGGTTCCCGGGGGCGCGGTCAGGGCATTTTCATCGATGGTGGTGATGCGCCGGTACTGCAGCAGCCACAGGGTGCGGCCGCCGTCGATGGCCCACTCGATATCCAGCGGGCTCTCGCCGACGCTTTTCTCGAGACGTCTCAGCAATGCGGCCACCCGGCGCCAGTCGGATTCCGCCAGAAGGCAGTCGCTGCGGCGCGCCGCGCGTCCGACGTCTGGTGGCAGCTCGATCCGCAAGTGCCCCTCACCGCCGACATATGCGCGATGCGGTGAAACGTGACCACTGACCAGGGACTCACCCGAGCCGCTGATGCCCTCGATGACGATCTCGTCGCGGGCGGGGTTCAATGGATTGCGGCCAAAGGCAACTCCGGCGGCGGCCGCATGCACCATGCGCTGCAGCACCACGCCCATCAGCGGGATCTCTCCTGCAGCATCCCCCCGGTCGCCGGCCCGCAGGTAACTGCGGACATTTTCCTGCTCGGCACTGAGCCAGCACATTTCGATCTTTTTCTGCAGGTCGTCGGCATTATCCACCTGCAGAAAAGAGCGATATTGCCCGGCAAAGCTCTGCTCTTCGAGGTCTTCGCGCATGGCTGAAGAACGAATCGACAGTCCTCGCCTCAACCCCAGCATATCACCTACCGCCTTCACCTCCGCGGCCAAACCTTCGGGCCAGTCCCGGTGTGAAAGGAAAAAACGATGGGCCTCGGTGGTGACGGCCGCCGCGGATGGAACCTCGAAGCCCAGGCGGGAAGCCCGTGCCAGAGAAGCGAACTTCCGGCCGACGACGCCCGGATCGAGCGCCCGTGCGTCGTCAAATTGAATCAGGAATTTCATAGGCCCTGCTTGGGTTGCCTTGAATGGGAACGGGGGTTTGCGTCACCGGAACAAGGTTATGGACAAACTGTTCGGCACTTTTTTTCCATTGGGGAAAACAAATACATCGGCAGTCGCGTAAAATTTCGCCAGTGCCTCACCCTTTTTGGCGCGGACGAACCGCACGCTTGGAAAGGCTCGCATCAGGCGCTTGAGCTGCGGGCCATCACCCACCACGTATTTGGTTTCCGGCAAATCCAGGGTGAGAAACGCTTCGATATTTTTCTCGACCGCCACCCGGCCGACATACAGGAATACCGGACGAGGATCCGGTATAAATCCTTTGTCCCTTATGCGCAAGAGATCCGTAACGACACTAATTAACCGCCTATTATTATGGCTTAAAATGAGGCCCTGATGAGCGTGCCGTTAGGAAGAGGTTAGCGATGCGGGTTTAACGACAGGATGACCGTTGCAGAGGGTGATCCTCACCGCGACCCTTCCCCCTCCAAAGGGGAGGGTCGCGGTGAAGATGGAAGAGCGGGGGTATTTCAGGCTTGGTTGTCGTCACGAACCGGGACGGTGGGATGATGCGAAGGCGCGGTATAGCTCTCGCGTTTGGCAGCGGCTACGGCCCGGTTGGCGATGTCCTGAACCTTCTCGTACGCTTGTTCGTGCTTCTTGGACAGGTCAATGATCTGGGCCGCCTGAGATGTTGCCAGGTTATTCAGCGCCTCGATTCTTGCCGCCAGTACGTTCTTCTCGCCTTCGAATCGGGATTCCATGAGCGTCTTGTCCCTTTCGAAATCGCGTGTGAGCCGCTTGGTGGTCTCGGCCACCGCTGCCTGAACGGCGGCTTCGTTGCGTTTGGGGAAGCTTTCCACCTCTTTTTGAAGGGATGCCGTCTCTTTTTCACGGCCTGAAATGGCTTCTTCGCGCGCATCGAGCTCAGTCTTGCGCTGCTGGTATTCCTTCTCGAAATCACTGCGCTTTAAAGCGATCTCCTTCTGAAGCGCCTGCAACTCGTCTTCCTGGGCATTTTTCCGTTGCGCTTGCTCCCGTGTAAAGGCATACTCATATTCTTCCTTTTCTCTCTGGCGCTGTTTCTCGTTCGCTTCTGCTTCTTCCTTTATCCGCCGAGCATGGTCGGCCTTTTCCCGTTGCCACTGGGTGCGCAGTTCCTGCATTTCCGCTTCGAATGCGCCCTTTTGTGCCTCCATGTCGCGTCCGAACTGCTCTTTTTTCGCGCGCTGGGCGTCAATCAGGGCCGCCAGGTCGGAAGCAGCGGCTTCCACTTCATAGAGGGTGTTGAGCTCTTCTTGTTTGGTCTCGATGGCGGATTGAATTTTGCGATAGGTTTCGATTTCGGTTTCGAGACGTTCCGCCAAGTCACTCAATTCACGGCTGATCGCCCCGCGCAGATCGTGAAGGCGCTGCACCGGATCCTGCGCGGCCTGAGCATCGGCTGTCGCCGTGGCCACCTGTTTTTCCAATCGCTTTCGGGCTTTATCGGCATCCAATAGATCCTTGTCCGCCATTTCAACTCGTTTCTTTGCTTCCTCGTAGGCCTCGAGTAGTTCCTTTTTGGTGTTGGCCATGGATACATTGGGGAGCTCGGTTTGATCAGTCATTTTGATATCCTATCGGTAGATAGTTTCGGGTATTGCCGGACCATTGATAAAAGATAAGAAGTTGCTTTTTCGAAGCCGACGAATCGAAAACGGTGAGTCGTGTATCGGTTTCAGCTGCAGAACATTATATCCAGACGTCCATTAGCCACGGAACCAATATCCATCCGAATAACGAAAGCAGGCTTTGTTGTCAACATTGATTTTTTTGCAGGTATTGAACTTTATGGCCAATTCGAGCATTGTGTATATCCATTACAAATGGTTTAAGCAACTAATCTACTCAAAGCACGAAAAGAAGACAATGCCTGTCAAAGGATTACCCGGAGTGTATTCTTTGAAGCGACTGCCTGAAGTCATCTGAAATAAACCCCATAGTAGGGGTAAATAAGGTCGTCATTGACATGATCCTATTTTAGTACCGAATCCATCTCCGATTTGATTCCCTCAGCGAGCCAAAATCGAATGAGTGTTTGATAGGGAATAGACTTCATAGTGGAAAGCTTTTTAATGGCCTTAACTTGAAGCGGATCAATCTTGATGGTGATATTTTTCAGTTTCCTTTTACGCTTGCCTGAAAGAATTTCATCGCGCAGGTGTTCGTCTAATACTAAATCGACAGATTCATCTGTGATCTCATCCAGTACGTTGCGGTCATCATAATATCGGATCCAGTTTTTGGGTTTCGGGGCCTGTTTTTTCATATTTTATTTCCTTTACCGAAGAGATCTTTATCGACGGTCGACGCTATTTCAGCAGCAGGATCGATGTCTCGCCCAGCGGTCCGTTGTCTTTTGTATGGCACGGCAGCTATTGGTTCAGGCAACCCGACGGTGTCTTTCTGCAGTATGCCGGAGGGCATCTGCTGTCGGGACCAAAAGACACGTTTATCCGCATCCGGACGGAAGCGGATCCCTGAGAAAGAGCCTCCGGTGCAGGCAACGATATCCTGATAGCAAAGTAGAGTACAAAGTAGCTGACCTCTTCAGCCTTCCTGAAGAATGGGTACGTGGATTCAACCTCGTGTATGAATGCAACACAATCCAGATCTTAAAGGGTACCCATATTGTAATTTCAAATGTAGCAAGCATAAATGCGATAGTCGTTCTTCCCTGGGTCTTCATCTATCTTCCCTTCTCACCGAACTTTGTTAGTATAGAAATGCCGCTTTTATGCAGGAATTCGCCATAGCAGCACCCAATTCTCACAATCACTCTTGGGGTCCGCACGTTCAAAATTCCCTTCAATTTGTAGCAAATATGAATGAAATATCAATCATTCCGATTGTTTGGGGATCGCGTTTTCCGAGGGAATTCGGCTTATTTGGTGTGGGTGGCAGCGTCCTGCGCCTTGTAGTCGCTGTAAAGGATTCGCACAACGCCGTCGGCCAGTCCCATGACCGGAACGAAGATGTTTTTGATGCCGGCCCACTGGACCACTTTCAGATAAATGTCGGCGGCCGGGATGATCGCGTCGGCCCGGTCGGGCCGCAGGTTCAATTCCATGATGCGCTCCTCGTAGCTGTATTTTTTTAGGAGCCTGCGAACCTTGATCATCTTTGATTTGGAAAGTGGTATGCCTTTCTTGCAGAAGGCCAGCCGGCAAATCTTGTTGATGTTGCCCCCGCTTCCGATGGCCGCCAGGGATTTGTAAGGGGCGCAATTGGTCTGAAGCCAGTTCTTCAGAGCATTCCAGTCGGTTTGGGTCACCTGCCCCTGAAGCATCCGGATGGTACCGATTTTAAACGATCCTGAAACCACTACCTGTCCTTGGGAGGAAAGCGTAATTTCCGTGCTCCCGCCCCCCACATCCACGTAAAGGTATGCGTTGTAGCCGAGGTATTGGTCGGCGCTTTTGTTCTCGAGAATCAGCAGGGCCTCTCGTGCACCATCGATGATGTCCACCTCGATACCGCTGGCTTCTTGGATGCGTTTGCAGACCTGAGCCCTGTTTTCGGCCTCCCGCATGGCCGATGTGGCGCATGCCCTGAAGGCGATGGGTTGATAGGCATCGATCAGGTGCCGGAAGCCGGTCATGGCTTTGACCAACTCGTCCGTTCTTTCTTTCGATATGCGCTTCAGTGAAAAGGTGTCGGCCCCGAGACGAATCGGCATGCGTGTCAGGGACATCTTTTTAAAAGTCGGCCTGCCGTTATTTTCGAAAACACTCGCCAGCAAGAGCCGGACGGCGTTGGAGCCGATGTCGATCGCTGCGAATTTGAGTTGGATAAGCATCTTTTACCACCGTAATGAGCATAAATAACAAAGTAAAATAAAAACAACAGCCGGATAGCCGCTACCGCCAGCGGCCGGTGAAAAACGCGCGCAAAGGAGATCCCATACTTTTATGTTTTTCATCGTCCCTCCAAATGAATTGGAATATATCATAATGCCCGCAGATATGCAGCTGCAGTCCGCATAATTTAGCATGCTTTGTGTTAGAATCTAATGAGTTTGTGTCAGAATCAATGGCCTGACGAATTGAAGGCGTGGTCGTTTTGGGTCGTATTTCGTTATTACTTAGATAACAAATACTTACGCATGAATGGAAGATTGATTCTTGATGGCTAAGCGGAGGGATTTTTAACGGCGGTTATAATTAATAATCACTATTTGGCCCCTTTTCTATCTTAATTTTTTTCTCGAACAAGAATCTGGTGCTTGCAAACCCCATAACCGTGATCCGTCGCATGATCGACCATATCTAAGCAAAGAACGATCAACCCAGAAACTGACTGCTTTCATAAAGCAGAAAGGTCTTGAATCCGCCGCTGATGTTCTTCACGTTAAAACCGTATTGAACTAAAGCTCGCGTTGCATAATAGGAGCGTTGTCCAACGTAACAGTAAGTCCAGATTTCCCGTTCCTTGGGCAATTCGTTCATCCGGGTTCGAATTTCATCCAATTGTATGTTCAAAGCGCCTTCCACGTGGTCGCGTTTGAATTCATCAGGGGTGCGAACATCCAGTATCAGCGCGTCGGTGTCATGGATATCTTCCCAATGCGCTAAGGTAATATCTCCCCGCATGACATTAGCGGCGATCATCCCGGCTAAGTTGACAGGATCTTTAGCCGATCCGAACTGGGGGGCATAGCACAGCTCGGCCTCCTCCAGACCAAAGATCGTGGCCTCATTCTGTATCGCCATGGAAATAACGTCGATGCGTTTTTCTACCCCGCTTTTCCCCAAGGCCTGGGCACTGACGACACGCCCGTCGCGCTTATTGAAAATCAGCTTCATACTGATCGGATTGGCACCCGGGTAATATCCGGCGGTATGCCCAGGATAAAGGTACACTTTTTCCAGATCTTCCCATTGGCCTAAACGCTTCAACAGCTTTTCACTGGGACCGGTAAAGGCTACTACGAGATCGAGGATACCCACCACCGAGGTGCCCTGGACGCCGCGGAACGACCGCTGGCGCCCCAGAATGACATCGGCGGCAATGCGTCCCTGGCGGTTGGCTGGGCCTGCCAAGGGGATGACGCCCTTGGTCTGCGTGACCACATCGTGTACTTCCACAGCATCGCCAACTGCCCATATGTGTGGATCGCTGGTGCGCATTTGTGGGTCCACCCTGATGCCGCCGACATCTCCTATGGCGAGGCCCGCATCAACGGCCAGATTGACTTCCGGACGCACGCCGATGCAAAGGATCACCATATCCGTTTCAATTTGCTGGCCGGATGCCAATGTTATACCAAGCCTGTGTCCGACGCTTTTTTCAAAACTGACCACACTGTCATTTAGGAACAGGGAGACACCGGCTTCGATTAACGCGGCATGGACATCGGCTATCATTTCAGGATCCACGACAGGCATTACCTGGGACTGCTTTTCCACAACCGTGACCTTCAATCCCCGCTTGAGCAAGTTGTCAGTCATCTCCATGCCGATGTATCCCCCGCCGACCACCAAGGCGCGACGGGCCTGATATTGGTCGATCCATTTTCTTATCTGACGACTGTCCGGTATGGTTCGCAAAGAGAAAATTCCCGGCAGATCGATTCCCGGCAGCTCCGGTCGAATGGAACGCGCCCCCGGAGAAAGGACGAGCGCATCATAGGGCTCGATACGGGTCTCCCCAGATTCCAACTCCTTTATGGTTATGCAGCGTTTGATTCGATCGATTGCCACCACCTCCGAGCGAAGACGCACGTCGATATTGAACCGCTTTCGAAACAGCTCGGGGGTTGCAATGAGCAGATTTTCTTCTTTTTTAATGACGTCACCGACGTAGTACGGCAGCCCGCAATTGGCAAACGACACATACGGGCCGCGATCAAACATGCTTATTTCGGCCGATTCGGAGAGCCGGCGGGCACGGGCCGCACAAGATGCGCCACCCGCGACGCCGCCAACAATGAGCATACGAAGATTTTGTGCCATTACCTATCTTTTCTGAAGTAAATGTTAGATAAAAAGGGGTAACTAAACATTTTTTTAGAGACTTGTCAATAAGCACGAAGTAGATTAGGAAACCTGCCAGGGTACCTCTCGCCAAGTTTACAATGACCATTTGTTTACGTCACATCGGACTTTCAAGCGGCCAGCGACTGTTCGGTTTCAGCTGACGTAAACGTTCCCGAAGCGGGAGTTACCTTTCGAACCTTGGCTCCTAAATGGTTAAGGGCGTCACCATCGATTACCTCTCTTTCAATTAGGGTCTCGGCCGTTTCCCTAAGAATTTTAAGATTCTGTTTTAGAATGCGCAGGGCCACTGCGTACTGCTCGTCAATAATGCTCCTGACTTCTTCGTCGATCATGTTGGCCGTCGTTTCGCTGTATTCGCCTCCGGTCGAACGATTCGGCTGGAGGAACCGGCCCTGGTCCTTATGGGCAAAGTAGACTTTACCCAGACGATTACTCATTCCGTACTCCTTTATCATGCTGCGGGCGATGTCAGTGGCCCGAGAAAGGTCGTTGTGGGCCCCGGTGGAAATATCCTTGAAAATAATTTCCTCGGCAGCACGCCCTCCTAGCAGGGTGGCAATCCGGTTTTCCAGTTCGGTTTTTCGCATCAGGAACCGGTCTTCAGTCGGCACCTGCATCGTATAGCCCAGAGCCGCAATGCCCCTGGGTATGATCGATATCTTCTGCACCGGATCTGCACCCGGAAGGGCCATGGCTACAATGGCATGTCCCAATTCGTGATGGGCAACAATCTTTTTTTCTTCAGGATTGATGAGTCGATTCTTTTTCTGGAGGCCGGCGACGATACGCTCGACAGCCTCCTCGATCTCTGCCATGCCGACGCCCCCTTTTTTCCGCCGCACAGCGAGCAAGGCCGCTTCATTGACCAAATTGGCCAGGTCGGCCCCCACCATACCGGGCGTCATGGCGGCGACTTTATCGAGGTCGATAACTTCAGACGTCTTCACCTTGTCCATATAGATTTTCAGGATGGCTGTACGGCCCACCTTATCCGGTCTATCCACGAGTACCTGGCGGTCGAACCGTCCCGGCCTTAGCAAAGCCGGGTCCAGAATCTCTGGGCGATTGGTAGCGGCCATCAGAATGACACCGATATTGGCATCGAAACCGTCTAATTCCACCAGCAGCTGGTTCAGGGTCTGCTCTCTTTCGTCATGACCCCCCACCGCTGCAAATCCGCGGGCTTTACCGAGCGCATCGAGTTCATCGATGAAAATGATGCAAGGTGCTTTTTCCTTGGCCTGCTTGAAAAGGTCCCGAACGCGCGCGGCGCCAAGCCCCACAAACATTTCCACGAATTCCGACCCGCTTAAGCTGAAAAACGGTACGTTGCTTTCACCGGCAACAGCTTTGGCCAGAAGCGTCTTTCCCGTACCCGGCGGACCGAGAAGCAATATCCCCCGTGGTATCTGCCCACCCAATCCGGTAAATCGTTCCGGTTCCCTCAGGAATTCGATCACCTCCTCCAGTTCCTGCTTGGCCTCGTCTACACCGGCAGCGTCTTTAAAACGAATTTTGACGTCATCCTCCACGAATATTTTGGCCTTGCTCTTACCTATGCTCATAAAACCGCTCTGCTGTTGAAGACGCTTCATCATAAAAAGCCAGATACCGAGGAAAAGAAACACCGGCACGACCCACGAAAGCAAGGTGCCTAAGAAATTCGAATCGATCCGCCCGGAGTAGGAAACATTGTTGTCCTCCAAAAACTCCGATATATCCGGGTCGACACGAACCGTCCGGAACAACTCACCCTTTTCGGAATCTCCATCCGACGTAAACATACGGCCCTGGATCTGATCGGCGGATATGGATATATCCGATACACGACCCTCATTCACCAGCTTGTTAAATTCACTGTACGGTATCGTTTTAACAACCAGGGCCGATGCAATCATGTTGTGAAGTATCAGAACGCCCCAAATACCGAGTATGACGTACCAGATAGAGAATTTGTGCTGTTTTTTCATTTTTAACTCCATGTGGACGTTTACGAATATCGTCCCGCGTTGATTGCTTTTTCCAGGCAAAAAGAATTACAGATATAAGTAGTGTTCAAGAATCACTCCGAAGAAATGATCTGCGAGGCCCGTCGCTTATTTGCCAGAGCAGTTCGCATGAACCGGCAGCGCATCAACGTGATGAGGATCTGCACTTTTAACAGGCATATTGAGATGTTCCACCAGTTCCGGTTCAAAAGCCGCCTTCAAGGCCTCTTCAGCGCGTTCGACCGCAATAAACGCCATGGATTTGAGGACTTCGTCGGGAAGGTCGTCCAGATCGCGCTCGTTTTTCTTCGGCAAGATAACGGTCGTCAGTCCGGCCCGATGGGCAGCCAACACTTTTGACTTTATTCCACCCACAGGAAGGATGCGGCCACGCAAGGTGACCTCTCCGGTTATCCCCACATCGCTCTTGATTGCGCGGTTGCTGAACAGACTGGTAAAAGCCGACATCATGGCTATACCGGCCGAAGGGCCGTCTTTCGGCAGTGCCCCGGCCGGTACGTGAAGATGAATATCGGCGTTTTCGAAAACATTTGGATCGATCTGAAGTTCCTTGGCCTGCGACCGCACGTAGCTAAGGGCGATGCGGGCGCTTTCCTTCATAACGTCACCCAACTGCCCCGTCAATGTGAGCCTACCCTTACCCGACATGCGGGTGGCTTCGATGGTCAGAATCTCGCCGCCGACGGGAGTGACGGCCAGTCCGTTGGCAACTCCGGGGACATCTATTACTTCTGCGCGCTCTGATTCGAACCGCTCGTTTTTGAGGTATTCAAGAACCAAATCGGGCGTGATGACCACGTGAGACCAGCCGTTATCGGTCAGATTCACGATTCCCTTGCGGCAAATAGCAGCAATCTGGCGCTCCAGATTTCGGACGCCGGCCTCGCGCGTGTAACCCCTCACGATCTTGCGGACAGCGTCATCCATAAAAGTGACCTCGTCTTCTCTGAGACCGTGTGCTTTGAGCTGCCGCTGGATCAGATGACGTTTGGCAATCTGTACTTTCTCGAACTCGGTGTAGCCGTCCAGCTGAATAATTTCCATCCGGTCGCGCAATGGTGGTGGAATGGTGCCGAGTTGATTGGCCGTAGCGATGAAAATGACCTGGCTCAGATCAAAGTCGACATCCAGATAATGGTCGCGAAATGTACCGTTTTGAGCCGGATCTAACACCTCCAGCAGGGCACTGCTCGGATCACCACGCCAGTCCTGACCAACTTTATCGATTTCATCCAGCATGAATACCGGGTTTTTAGTTCCGGCTCGCTTGACGGCCTGTATTATCCTGCCGGGCATCGCCCCGATATAGGTTCGCCGATGACCCCGTATTTCAGCTTCGTCGCGCATGCCCCCCAAGCTCATGCGTGTGAATTTTCGGCCCAATGCACGGGCAACACTTCGTCCCAAGCTGGTCTTTCCAACACCCGGTGGTCCAGCCAGACAAAGGATAACGCCCATGGCAGAATCAGCAGTGCCCCGTTCATCCGAGTAACCTCGCTCTTTCACCAGGCTACGCACCGCCAGGTACTCGATCAGGCGCTCCTTCACCTCATCGAGGCCATAATGGTCTGAATCCAGTATACTGCGAGCCGAAGAGATATCGCTGGAGTCCTCGCTCGCCAAGTTCCATGGCAAATCCAGGAGCCAGTCCAGATAGGTTTTGATCAATGGATGCTCGGCTGATTGAGGCGACATCTGCGATAAACGCTCCAACTCTCGCACAGCCTGCTGGCGCGCCTCTTCGGTGAGGTCTGAATCTTCTATTCGAGCAGCATAAGTACCATGTTCCGATGAGTCTTCGTCGGACTCGCCGAGCTCATTTTTTATGGCTTTCATCTGCTGGCGCAGATAATATTCGCGTTGTGTCTTGTCGATGTTCTCTTTCACTTCCGTCTGAATACGGTTGCCGATAGCCAATACCTCCTTCTCTCTCGCCAGGTGCATTGACAACAATTTCAATTTTTCTTTGGAGCTGTCGAGTTCAAGAATTTCTTGACGTTTCTGAAGGTCAAGGTCTGAGTTGAAGGCGATCGCATAAGCCAACTGCAGCGGGTCTTTCAGTTGCGTCAACACCTCTGCGATTTCATCCGGAATTTGAGGTGACATCGTGATGAGGTCACGAGCCATCGTGCGAACGTGACGCTGGAGTGCATCCATTTCCATGTCCGACTCAATAACCTCAGGTGCTTTTAAGACTTTAGCCCTGAGAAAAGGCGATTCCGACAGCCAGGTAGTGACCCTGAATCTGTTTAGGCCATTCAAAATCACCATCATTGTGCCATCCTTTAATTTTTTTGCGTGCACAACAGTGGCAACCGTTCCAATTTCGAAAACCTGATCCTTCTTGGGATCCTCGACGCCGTCATGTTTTATTGACGTCAAACCTATCAATTTGTTACCGCTAAGGGCTTCGTTTATTAGGTCAACCGATTGAGCCGCAATCGCCAAAGGGACCCTTAGGAGCGGATAAATTACCAGATCACGCACCGGCAAAATCGGCAGTTCATCGAGTATCGGCCCTTCGTCTAATGGAACAACGTCGTCTTTAATATTTAGTTCACCACTATCACTGATATTTTTCATGAGTCTTTCCTTATTATATATTTTGGTAATTTTAGACTTCGAAATTCAATATATGACCTTGTGCAATGTATATGTTATGTTTAATTTTTGTTTAAAATAATGTCTTATTAAAGATTTTAATTTAACCAAAAGTTAAACACACCATTGACAATGTCAAACCTGTAACTTAATTTTATGGCATGAAAAATGATGAATGTTTTACCATTCGATATGTATCAAACCAAACCGGTTTAAAATCTCACACTCTTCGTACATGGGAGAAACGCTATTTAGCTGTTGCGCCTCGGCGCACCGAAACAAACAGGCGCGTGTACAACTCTGTTGACATTTATCGTTTGCAATTGCTCAGGAAAGCCGTCGAATGCGGACACGCGATTTCTCACATTGCGTCTCTCGAAAATGAAGAGCTGGCAGGTCTTAGTTTTCAGTCAACAGAACAGCCCCCAAAGGCCGCGAATGAAGCAAGCCGCAGCGATGCGAATGACTGCGGCGAAATCGTGACAGAAGCGCTCGGGCATGTGGCCAACCTGGACCCAAATGCGCTTGAAAAAGCTTTAGAGCGTGCCGCCGTAAGTTTGTCGCGCCCGCAATTGTTGAATTGTGTGATTCAGCCCCTTTTCAGGAAAATCGGTGAGCAGTGGGCGTCCGGACAGTTGAAAATCATCAACGAACATATGGCATCCATCGTTATACGATCATTCTTGCTGGACATGCTGCGAGCAGTCGTGGTCGCAGAAACGTCACCCAAAATAGTGGTGGCCGCACCGGTGGGACAGTGGCACGAAACAGGCGCATTAGTTGTGGCCCTGACAGCCGCCGAGTCGGGATGGCGGCCATTGTATTTTGGTCCAAACCTGCCGGCCGAGGAAATTGCTGCAGCCGTAAAAATGACAGTGGCAAAGGCAATCGCGCTAAGCATCAGTCTTCGAATCGAAATCGCATCGATCGTTCGTGAACTGCGTAAACTGAGGAGTTACTGCGCTAATCGGGTGCAGATTTACGTCGGTGGGCACGGCATTGCCGAACTCAAGCCGCGCATTGATATGATCGGCATCAGGTGCATCGAGAACGTCGAGAAATTCAGGGCCGAACTCGAGGCTCTCTGACCATCAGATCCCTGAAATCTATTTTGAACGTCGCCGCTTCCCGTGAATGTTTATACTACTGCTTTTATTGGTGTGAAGATCCGGAATAATTTCTGTGGAGACGCAAAACATAATGTAAATTCGTCAATACTAAAAGTTATTAAATCGTTTGCTGAAAAAAAGGAGGTTGACAAACGGTCTCATAAAATACCAGCACGTAGTTGATATAGTGCTTTTAAATGTGACCGTTAATTTGGCTGATTCTGTCCTTAAACAATGTGATAGTAGTACTCTAACCATAGCAATAAAGGAGAATAATATGAAATACACTTACACTCTTATAACGTTACTCAGCGCGCTTCTGATTGCATCAATATCCTTTGCAGGCTATCACTATGACGGCCATGGCTGGATGATGTCAACATGGGATATGACTGAGATGGATAGTAATCAGGATAAAATGTTGTCGTTTGAAGAGTATAGTGACAGCTATCAGAAGAGTTTGAGCGAAAGCTTTAACATGATCGATACTAATCAAGATGGCATGATTGATGAAAGCGAATGGACTAAGATATTAGAAGTCCATGGAGTAATGACCAATTAAACTAAAGTAATGACCCTTTAATTGGATAGCGGCAGTTTCAATTACTGCCGCTATACGCAAATCAGCAGTTTATGTTTGTATTTATGATTCCAGAATGAGATATAAAAGGCTGCATTCTCAAATTATCGTTTTCCATAAGCGTTACATTATATCCTATCAATCAAAAGTAAATGGCCTATGAATTATTCGTCATCGTCTAAAATGATACGTCACTTTTTAGCGAGCCCTAAGTCTTGCGCTGGATGTATTGACTGTCGTCTTTGAGAATCGGGTTATACACTACGTGGAAGAAAATACTGGAAATGATAAAATCAGCGGTGGAGCAGTTGCAGGCGGTGGGGATGTTGTAGAGCACCGACATTCTGAGCAGGGCTTTGACGTCGCAACCAGGGGGTTGGGATGTCATCTAGTCAACAGAAGAAAATTCGGCAATGACTTTGCCGGTGGTTCCGGTGGCAAAAAGCTCGTGCTCGCTAAGTATTTCGGTTTTGTGCACGCCCCATTCCAAGGATCCTGCTTGCGCTCGTCGTGGGCCACCGGGGCAACGCGGTTGACTTCTTTCATATTGACATCGACATTATGGTGCCATTGTTCAGCGACTGTTAAGGAAAGGTTAGTTTTCGGTCAGCGTGCGATCATGGCCCGCATCATGTCTCCGGCATTTTCCGCGTGGTCCGCTATCGAGCCGACGGTTTCGGCCAGGCGCACCATGTGAAAAACCGTGACCGGATCCAGGGTGGAGTTAAAGACCTTCTGGTTGATCTGGTCCTCCAGCACGTCGGCCTCATGCTCTTGCCGGCGCAGGTTCCGGATGATGTCTTTGACCACCATCCGCTGCTTTTCCGAAAAATTGTTGAAGTATTTGCGGGCTTCACTGACCATACGACTCAGTTCCTCGATCGGCTCGACTACGGCGTCCACCAGCAAGAAGAAATCCTTCTGCAGTTCTTCCGGTATGCCCGGTTCGCTGCGATAGGATATCCAGTCAAGGGTTTCTTCCACCGCATCGAGCACCCGGTCCTGTTCCCGCAGGTAGCGAAACAGCTGAAACTTGTCCACGGGCATCAGGGTCCCTTTGGGAAGGTGTCCCCGGATGCGCCGTTTGACGGCGTCGGCTTCGTGTTCGAGCCGGTGCACCTCCTGCCTGAATTCTTCGAACCGCACACATTCTTTGGAGAAGTGGCACTCGATGGCCTGCTGAAAGGTCCAGGCGCATTCTTTAACCTTTTCCGCATGCTCCTGCAGGCCGACAAAGGGCGATGTCATAAACATGGAAAGAAACGGTATTCGCATGACCTTGGACCTCCTCTAAAAAAAATATTCCAGGACCTTGAAGATGACGATGCTGGTGAGGGCTGCCGCCGGGACGGTCAGGACCCAGTAGATGATGATTTGAAATATGATGCGAAAATTGACCGCCTCGAGCCCGCGGGCCAGGCCGACACCCATAACGCCCCCAACGGCCGCGTGGGTGGTAGAAACCGGTAACCCCATTTTAGAAGCAACCAGCACCGTGGTGGCAGCCGCGAAATCGACCGAAAACCCGCGGGTGTTGGTCAGCGTGGTGATCTTGCTGCCAATGGTTTCCATCACGCGGTGACCGGCCATTCCGATCCCGCAGGCAATACCGACACCACCGAAAAGAAGCAGAAACGTCGGCACCGGAACCTTGGCCCCGATCCCGCCGGTCTTGACCAGAAAGTAGATCACTGCCAAGGGGCCGATGGCGTTGGCCACATCATTGGCTCCCTGGGCTAGGGCCACGTAGCAGGAGGTGCCGATCTGTATGCGCCTGAAGACCTCCTCCTCCCCGCCGTTTTGCCCGAGGCCGCTTAAATAGTGAACCAGAAGCCTTTTACCCGCATACCCCAGCAGACCGGACGATGCCAGGGCAATCAGCAACGCACTGGGCGTTTCGATCGCAAGTGAGCTGCCAAGCGGTGTCTTGAACAAGAACGAGAGCACCACAACGAAAATGGCCAGGCCGATGAACCAGGGCGAAAGCCGCAGAGCCTGTTGAAACGGTTCTTTCTTGGAGAGGATCAGGTTGACGATGACCTTGAACGTGGCATAACCGATCACCAGGCTGAAGACGGGGGAAATGATCCAGCTCAACACGACCGCCCCGAGCTTGCCCCATTGGATCACCGAAAACCCGCCCGCTACGATACCGAAACCGATCATTGCGCCCACAATCGAGTGGGTCGTCGAAACCGGAAGAGATCGCCAGGTGGCAAAAGAAACCCACAGTGCAGCTGCCAGCAACGCGGAAAGTGCGCCCAGCATCGCCAGGTGGGGATCGGACATGACAGCGGTCGAAACGATTCCCTTGCGTATGGTGTCGGTGACGTGCGAGCCGATGAACACCGCACCGACGACGTTGAGAATCCCAGCGATAAAAATAGCCTGGCGAATCGTGATCGCCTTGGCCCCCACGGCGGATGCCATCGAATTGGCGACGTCGTTGGCCCCGATGTTCCAGGCCATGTAGAATCCGAATATGTAGCCAATGATCAGGACGGTGTATTCAGGTGTCATTTTTCAACAGTAACTTAGGCGCTTGACTGTGCATGCGCACAAACTCGGTTGGGTGGCTGGAAGTGGAAAAGAATCATTTTTATGATTGGGTTGCTGTACTCAGGCCTGATTCAAATCCGTCAACCCTACCGTTTACATCCGTCGATTGTTAGGATTTTGTAAGGAAGGACTGGCGACCTTTAGCACGGTCATCGGGCTAAATCAACGGCTAAATCGGGAAATACGGGAAGGATAAAAGCTGAAAATAAACAGGAGACCGCAGGACAATCCGAAGACGGGTTTGCCGTAAATTCGACTAACGGACCGACGGGCTAACGGGCCAACCGGCTATACAATCGAAGGTAAATGAACCGTGAAGGTACTCCCCTGCCCCAGCGAACTTTCGACGGTGATGTGGCCGCCATGGGCTTGAACGATGTGCTTGACGATCGCCAGACCGAGTCCGGTGCCGCCGAGCTTGCGGCTGCGGGCTTTGTCCACCCGGTAGAACCTCTCGAATAGCCGCGGCAGATGCTTGTTCGGTATGCCGGACCCCTGATCGGCAAACTTTATGGTGACCTCACGTTTCTTTTGAGCGGCGGTAATCCGGACCTGGCTGCCGTCGTCACTGTACTTGACGGCATTGTCGATCAGATTGACAAACGCCTGCTCCAGCAGGGTGGCGTCCAGGTTGGCGCTAAGGTCCTCCGCGGCATCGACGCTGATGGTAATGTCCCTGGCGGCCGCCTTGGGCTGACAGACCTGGATCGCGGTCTGGATGACGTCTTTGATCTTCCCGGTGCTCAGGCGCACCTCTTCTATTCCGTTTTCCTGTTCCATGCGCGAAAGCGCCAACAGATCCTCGAGAATGGCGCCGAGCCGGTTGACGTGTTTGAGGACGATTCCCAGAAAGCGTTCCTGTTCGGCCTTGTCTTCTACCGTTCCCTGCTGGAGGGTTTCGACGAACCCTTTGATGGCCGTCAGGGGGGTCTTGATCTCGTGGGACACATTGGCCACAAAATCTCTTCTGACGTTCTCGAGATGGCGCAGCTGGGTCACATCGTTCATGACCAGCAGCGCACCGATTTGGACGTTGCTTGAGTCATAGAGCGGCGAGCTGTGAATGTTCAGCGTGCGCTCTTCAGCACGGTAGAGGATGAAATCGTCCGAGATGGCTTCCGAAGTGGTCAACACCCGCGTGACGAAGCGCTGAATCGCAAGGTTACGGACGACCTCCTGGATGTTGCGGCCCTGTACCTTGGCCGGATCACAGTCGAACATCCGGCCGGCCGCCGGATTCATGTTGATGATGCGCTCACTGCGATCAACGGCGATCACGCCTTCGAGCATGCTGGATAAAACCGCCTCGAGCTCATTGCGCTGCTGGAAAACGGTCTTAATCCGTTCGTCCAGCTGTGCCGCCATGCGGTTGAGGGTTTCGGTGAGACCGGCCATCTCTTCTGTGTCCGGCGACGGCAGGCGGTGGGTCAGGTCGCCATCGGCAAAATGAGCCGCGCCGCGCTTGATCTCCTCGATGGGTTGACTGATGCGACGGGCAACCGCCAGACTCACGAGGGCTGCCAGAACCGCGATCACCAGGCCACCGAAAGCGATTTTCAGCCGTACCGATGTCAGGGCCTCGTCCAGAGAGGTCAGCGAAACGGCTGTCCGGATCACCGCCTGCACATGCTCTTCATTCTTCACCGGAACGGCGACATACATCATTTTCTGATGGAGTGTATTGCTGAAACGAATCGACTTTCCCGGAACGCCCCTCAGAGCAGGTGCCACCTCTTCCCGGTTGGAATGGTTGTCCATGAACCGCGGCGTTTCCCTGGAATCGCCGATGACCGTTCCATCCGGCAAAATGACGGTAATCCGCGTAGCCGAAAGCTGACCGGCTTCCTTGCAGATGGCATCGACAAGCTCCGGTTCCAGTGGGCTGAGCAGATTCGAGATTTGATCTTTTAAAAGATAGGCACGGGCCTCGAGGACATTTTCGGTTTGATCCAGGTAGAAACGTCCCAGTTCGCTGGAGGCATACCAGGTAACGGCAATCAGGGAGCCAACGATAATCAGCAGGTAGGACGGGTAGAGCTGCCATATCAGGCGCCTTTTTTTCTTCATATAATCTCCCGAAAACGATAACCGACTCCCCGAACCGTCTCGATGTATTTACCGTGGTCACCGAGTTTCTTCCGCAGTCCCACGATTTGGACATCCACACTCCGGTCGGTTACCGGATAATCGTCCCCGCGGACCGCGTCCACGATTTGGGTGCGTGTAAAGACCCATCCGGGCCGGCGGGCTAAATTGAAGAGGACCTGAAATTCAGTGTAGGTCAACTCCACCGGCCGACCGGCGACTGTGATGCCGCGCGTACCAGAGTTGATTTCGAAATCGTGGATCTTTATCACCGTCTTTTCGTCAACCGGTTCGGTTGTTTTACGGCGCAAAACCGCACGGACCCTTGCAATCAATATCCGCGGGCTGAAAGGCTTGGTGATATAATCGTCGGCGCCGAGCTCGAGGCCGGCGACGATGTCGGGTTCCTCACCCTTGGCCGTCAGCATCACGATCGGCACGTTGCGGGTTTTGTGGTTGTCCCGCAGCTTGCGCGTCACATCGAGTCCGTCGATACCGGGGAGCATCAGATCGAGGATGATCAGATCGAAGGTATCCGACCGGACCTTTTTCAGGGCATCTTCACCGGTCAACGAAGAGTCGATCCTGTAGCCGTCCTTGCTGAGGTTGAAGCGCAGCAGTTCGATGATATCTTCCTCATCGTCGACGACCAGTATTTTCTCTTTTGCCATTTTGATCCGTCTCGCTTTTATGGGTGTCAGGGGTGGCGATTTTGCTTATGCGATTTACCGCAACAATGTTAACAATTCATTAGTGCAGTGTTAGATTCGTATTGGCAAGGAAAAATTTTTAATAATATTTCATTATGTTATGGCCACTCAGATTATTCTATCGGTGTCGGCTCGCTTACTGCCTGCACCTCCGGCAGCCGGCGGCGGCAGGCGGCGGCAAAGTCCTCCGGATAGTGGCCATTTATCCAGCGCATTTGGGCTTCGCTGAAGGCCCCCGGCGATTCGGGCAGGCGCGGCAGAAACGCGTAAAGCAATCGCTGATCGTCATCTTCATTGTCGAACCGTTTGGCGTATTCGATGACGGTGACCATCCTGGCCCCTAATGCGGTCAAAATTTTCATGGTGACCAGGATGGCGCGATCCAGGCTTGCGCGGGTTCGGCTGTCGGTTTCGAGGATGTTGCCGACCGGTGCCAGGGTCACCAGCTGCAGCTCCCACTGGGAGGTCTGAGCCTTGGGCACAAAGACCATCACCCGCTCGTCTTCGTAGATCACAAGGCTGTTCTCCAGCTCGTTCCGACCATCCACCCGCCGGTTCGTGCGGATGGCCGCGATATAGGTTTCGAAAAACGACCTGCCGGTCGACTGCCGGTACTGCCGTGCAAAATCTCGGATCAAGTCTCCGCAGCAATAGGCTTCGAGTGGATCGGCCGCCGGCTGGTTACCGTTTTCGGCGGAAACCGCAGCGGGAACCAGCGCGTACTGCTGATGGATCTGCTGGTGGGAGGCGTGCAGCCGGTAGCGACTGGGAGAAAAGTCGAACCCGAAATTCCATCCCCAAAGTGTGCAGACAAATGTCAGTCGGGCAGCCACACCACCACTTCGAAGTGTGTCGCGGATCTCACGGCGCAAGGTTTCCAGGGTCTCCGGCGAAAGCGGCCCGCGACCCTGAGGGAGTTTCAACCCGAGGTCCCGGGCCACACGCACGTATGTCCGCTGGTAATACAGGTGCCGCATGCCCGACACATCGGCCAGGGAAAGGTCTTCAATCCGGTAGCGGACAGCGTCATTGGCCATGTTGGCAGCGTAGTGTCCCCAGGGAATGTAGCTGTTGCGCCGTAGATACTCGAATACATGGCTGCCACTGTCGGCATCATGCCAGTCGGCCATGATTTCGCTGCCGCCCTGAGCACCGGGTCGAAGCACCATGGCGTCTTTGTAATCGTCCGGCATCCAGGCGTTATTGGCCAACGCTTCGAACACCAAAGAGTTTCTGATCACCGCTTGCGGCGGTGCATCTCCGTCGGCCGCATAAATAAGGCCCACCGGTCGCCCGGTTGCCGGATCATGAACGAAGTCGCAGCACTGCTCTGCCAGTCGCATCAGGTCTTCCGGATCGGTGGAGGTAGCAGCCAAGGCCAGCTGTAGAGGCTCCGGCAGCGTTTTAAAAATTCGGTCGAGCCGGTTGAGAGGGAATGCGCCGGCCTCATCACCCGAGCATTGCCGCAATACTTCGGAAAAAGAACAGGGCTGTGGTTGCGGCAGCTTTAAGGCAGCCGGGTCACGGGCTATTGCATCGGCCCAGCCCTTGAGGATGTAAGTGGTGCCTTTGAATGGAAACGCGTTGGGGATCTCAAAAATCAACTCGGCTCCCTTTTCTTGAATTTCGTCTGCGGGAAAATTGGCATTATTGTGAACCGGCCGGCCGTCTCTGAATTCGCCAAGCAAACCGATGTGATCGCTCTGTCGCAGATTGGCCACCCGAAAATGCGGCTTGTGGACGCCGTAAACGAATTGTCCGGAGGGCGCAACACAGGTCCTAAAGCTCATGAATAACGTCTCCTCTCAACAACTGTCTATATCTGCGGTTTTTCGGAAAACCGACTCATATTGCGACGGTTATGGTGAGCATTTATAATGAAATTTTTCATAATAACAAGGATTTTTGCCGGGATTGCGGAATAGGGCCGTTATAAACCCAAACAGATTACAAGCCTTAAAACTTGTACTTAATTTATACAAGTGATATGAATTGTGGCGCCTGGCGTTTTACGCCGTCTCGAATCCTATGATCGGAGGTCGCATTATCCGGTGGAAATAATGACTGGAAAACGGTATGCGGTGATCACCGGCGATATCGTCGGCTCACGCAAGTTTCCTGAGAAAGCACGTCGGGATCTGCATGCGGTGATGACGGCGGGGGCGGAAGCGCTGTGCAAGGTGTTCGGCGAGGCGGTTCCACTGGAAATGGATACATTTCGCGGTGACGCCTGGCAGATGGTGGTCGCAGACCCGGCCAAAGCCCTGCGGATCGGTTCCTTTTACCGGGCCTTTTTGCGGGCCGAAATCCGCGACGTCAAAGCCGATTCACGCCTGGCTATCGCCGTGGGAACCATCGACTTTATTCCTGCCGCCAAAGTTTCCAGTGGCGACGGTGAAGCATACCGCCTGTCCGGCAGCCTGCTCGAGCACATGCCCCGGCAACAACGCCTCTCTTTTGCCTTCGCTGCAAAAGAGGCCGATGATCGGGTAATTGCTTTGAAAACCGTCATTCAGTTGATGGACGTCCTGGCGGCCAACTGGTCTGAAAAACAGGCCCAGGCCATAATGGGTGCCCTTCAGGGATGGACCCAGGAAAAAATCGCTACGACCCGCTGGCCACAAGCGATTACACAGCAGGCCGTCGCCCAGCACCTCGACCGCGCCGGCTGGCACGCTTTCGAGAGCGGCCTGTTGTATTTCGAGGAAACCCTCTCCAACCTGATAGCACCGTGAAACCGTTAACCACACCGGTTCTCTGAATACAATGAAATTTACTGGTTATTGAGCACTACAGGTCCAAAAACTTGTAAAAAATCGGGAAGGCCATGAACACGCAAACCCTATACCTTTTTGTCTTCCTTCTGGCGGGACACATTGCCGGAGATTTTCTCCTGCAAACCAAAACGGTGGCAATGCGTAAAAACCGATGGACCCCACTGCTTCAGCATTCGGCTATCGTGGCCGGCCTGAGTTATCTACTGTGCGGGGCTTGGATGCATTGGGAAATTCCGCTCGCCATATTTCTGAGCCACACTCTTATCGACCGTGTCAAGGTAACGAGCGGCGAAAAAACCACGCTGGCCTTCGTCATCGACCAACTGGCCCATGTTGGCGTAACGCTGTTGACGGCCGTCCTGGTGGTTCGTTATGGTGGAGAGCTGTCGCTTTACTGGGTTCAACTGTTCGGCCCTCCATTTGTTAAAACTGTAGTCTTTGTTGCCGGTGCTGTCGCCACCGTACGAGCGGGCGGATTTCTGATCGGCCTGGCCGTGGAACCACTGCTGGCGCAGTTCACGGATCCACAGCCGTCCCCAAACACGTCTTCATCCGAAGGCCTGCCCGCAGCGCCGGGCGGCGGACTTCCGGGTGGCGGTCAGTTGATCGGTCAGCTCGAACGGGCACTGGTATTTCTCTTCGTCATGATGGACCAGCCGGCCGCGGTGGGATTCCTGATTACGGCAAAGTCGATATTCAGGTTCGGCGACATTCGTGAACATCGTCAGATGATGCTGGCGGAATACATTATCATCGGCACCCTGATGAGTTTCACTTATGGTATCTTTTTATCTTACCTGACCAAAATCCTGATCGAAATGATATAGATACAAAGTCTTGTCGGTGACGGCCTCTGTTTGCGGTATTCGGCTCATTCGCTCTCCTCGATTTCCTGCGCCGGCTCTTGATAGAGTTCAAGGTATGCGTCTCTTCTTTCCAGGTCCTGCCGGAGCCGCAGCATCAAGGCGGCTCTTCGATCCGATCCGCTCCTGCGGTGTCTCTGCCATCGGCGTTCCGGGAAGCGATAAGCCGATGAGCGTTTACGTCTGTCTGCCAATCGGCGCCGACCGCCGTTGTCTGTCATGTCTCTTAGTCGTATCGCCATTTTTGGTGCCCCGCGCCCGTGCCATAAAGGAGAACGATTCGATTAAAACCTGTTAATTGATTTATACCACAAATCAGCAAATTAGGCCAGATATGCGTTGTGTGGAATCGTATGGCCGATTTCTATTCCGTCGGCCTCCCGGGTCGGGCGCACTTGGTGACAACCACCCTTGCGAGCCTTGACATTCCGACATCCGGATACCAAATTTGCTTGTTAAAGATAAAAAGGTGGCGGAACCCGCAATTGACATCCTCCAAAAAGCCCGGTCCTGCCGGGCATTTTTTCGTATCGGTCGCATGTCGACCATACGCTGGGGGCGCTTGGGCGCATATTGGATATGGTGATGATTCAAAATGGCGAGATTGCCGATTATTTCACGAAAGTCGCTGATTTTCTGGAGGTCGAGGGCGCCAATCCATTCCGGGTTCGGGCTTACCGCAACGCCGCCCGAACCATAACCGGCCTGGCGCACAGCATCGCCGATTTGATCGCAGCGGAAAGCGATCTGACGCAATTGAGCGGTATCGGGAAAGAGCTCAATGAAAAAATCAAGGAAATTGTTCGCACCGGTCGGTTGGCCAAGCTGGAGGAACTCGAAAACCGCCTTCCGCCGGGCCTGCATCAAGTCCTCAAGATTCCGGGATTGGGTCCGCGCAAAGTCAAGGCCCTCTACCACGCACTCAAGATAAAGGGTCTCGAGGACTTGAGAAAAGCAGCCCTGGAAGGGCGTGTGAGGACCATAGAAGGTTTCGGGCAAAAGACGGAAGGGAAAATCCTGAAGGATATCCAGCGGCTGATTCACAGCGAAAAGCGCACCCCGTGGTTCACCGCCGAAGCGATCGCCCGGACGCTGACCGACTATTTGAAGCAGGATCACCTGCTGGCGGATATCACCATAGCCGGAAGCTTCCGACGCCGAAAAGAAACAGTCGGCGATCTCGACATTCTGATTTCATGCCGGAGAGCATCGACAGTCATGAATTCCTTTACGGCTTATGAAGGTGTCGACCGTGTGATCTCACAAGGCGACACGCGCTCGTCGATTGTATTGCGGTCTGGACTCCAGGTGGATCTGCGGGTTGTCCCTCAAGAAAGTTACGGTGCCGCCCTGCACTATTTTACCGGCTCCCAGGCCCATAACATTTCCATCCGCAGAATCGGCCAGCAGAAGGGTCTCAAAATCAATGAATACGGTGTTTTCAGCGGCAGCCGCCGCATGGGCGGGCAGACCGAAGAAGAAGTATACGCCAGTCTCGACCTGCCTTACATCGAACCGGAACTGCGCGAAGATCGCGGAGAAATCCAAGCCGCCTGCGAAAGACGTCTGCCTCACCTGGTCGCTTTAACGGATATTCGCGGGGACCTTCATTGTCATACGACAGACAGTGACGGCCGCAACAGCTTGGACGAAATGGCCAAGGCAGCGGCAGCCAGGGGATATGACTATCTGGCGATCACCAACCACACGCATCATTTGAAAATTGCCAGCGGACTGAGCCCGGCTGCCGTCAAAAAGTTAATCGCCGAAATCGACCGGCTCAATGCCCGACTTCAAAGGATTGCTGTCCTGAAATCCATGGAGGTCGACATCCTAAGGGACGGCACGCTCGATTTACCGGACCAAATCCTGAGCGAACTCGACTTTACGGTCTGCTCGATCCATTCGGATTTTCTACTCGATCGCGACCGGCAGACCGAGCGCATTCTGCGGGCAATGGACAATCCCCACTTTAACATACTGGGCCATCCGACCGGCCGCCTGCTCAATCAGCGGCCGGCCTATGCAGTGGATCTCGAGCGCCTGATCACCGCGGCGGCAGAGCGGGACTGCTTCTTGGAACTCAACGCCCATCCGGACCGCCTCGACCTCGATGATGTTCACTGCCGCTTGGCCAAGGAAACCGGCGTGAAGGTGGCCATCTCCACAGACGCCCACAGCGTCGATCATCTGGACTATATGCGTCTGGGCGTCGCCCAGGCCCGCCGCGGCTGGCTTGAACCCTCGGATGTACTCAACACCCACACTCTCGCCCAGCTGCAGGGACTGTTCAGGCGTTTCTGACACCATAGGGCCGGGTCGATCACAACGTTTATGGTTGGACACTCGAAATGCCACGTCAAAAAATACACCTGCTGGAAGACATCTGCAGCGTGATCACCGGGTCCCGCGACCCCCGTAAAACGCTCGACACCATCGTCGAACTCGTGGCCGAAAGGTTTTCGATAGACGTCTGCTCGGTCTATATTTTCGATGCGGAGCAAAAATATCTTGTCCTTACGGCCACGGTCGGCTTGAACCGGGCCTCCATCGGTTCGGTTCGTATGCATATCAGCGAAGGCCTCTCGGGACTCGTCCTCGAGACCATGGCTCCCGTCTTCGTCAGAAACCCGTCCACCCATTCAAGATACAAATATTTCGAGGAAAGTGGTGAAGAGATCTACCGCACTTTCCTGGGTCTTCCCCTGATCTACCACCAGCGGAATCTGGGCGTGCTCGTTGTCCAGACCGTGGAAGAAAGAGCCATCTCCGAGGCGGACATTCCGGTATTTTCCGCCATCACCAGCCAGGTGGCCGCAACCGTCGCCTATTCCGGATTGCTTGCGGACCTGAACAAAGACCGTTCCAACCGGCCGGCTCAAAAACCGTCAGTAGCCGGAGAAAACGCCCCGCGCCTGATCGAAAAAAAACCGGTTCTCAGAGGCATAGCGGTTTCGAGCGGCTTTGCACAGGGACGGGCGCATTATCTGGCGGAGAGCATCGGATTCGATCAGGTGAAGATGGAGGCCGCTGAAAGTCACCGGGAGCAAAGGATTTTTCTCGAAGAGGCTTTTGCAGCCGCGCGGCATGACATTCGCGAGCTGCGCCGCGCCGCCGATAATCTTTCCAGTCATGACGCGTCCATCATCGAGGCCAACCTCATGATATTGGAGGATGCGGCATTCAGACGCAAAATCTGCGACCGCATCGATGCCGGTTACACCGCCGCGGCTGCATTGAAACAGGTGGTATTGCAATATCTGGGGCACTTCAACCAGATGGAGGACCCCTATCTGCGGCAGCGCGGCGCAGACATCGTGGACGCCGGAAAGCAGGTCCTCGCCAACCTGCTCGCTATCGGAAAGACCCCGCAGACCGCCTTTAGCGGTGATACCATCGTCATTGCGGCCGACATATCGGCCGCCGAACTGATACGGCTTCGCCAGCCGCATCTGAAGGGCATCATCCTGGCCAAGGGCGGCAAGACCTCACATGCCGTCATTTTGGCCAAGTCTTTCGAAATTCCGATGATCATAGGGGTCACGGACGTGCTCGATTCGATCCGGGAGAACGACCGGTTGATCGTGGACGGCACCTCCGGGCTCATCTTCCGCGACCCGCCGCCGGAAATCCGCGGCGAGTACGACCGGCTGCGGGTCGAAAAAGAAAAAAGTTTCCGCGACCTCGACCGTCTGCGAGACTTGCCCGCACTGACGAGCGACGGCCGCTTCTGCCGTCTGGGAGCCAACGTCAGCCTTCTTTCCGACCTTGAGTTGGTCCACAAATACGGTGCCGATCACATCGGACTCTATCGCACCGAGTTTCCTTTTCTGGTTCGCGGCGATTTTCCCACCGAAGATGAGCAATTCAACCTCTACTGCAAAGTCATCGCCGCCGCCGCCGGTAAAACCGTCACGATTCGCACCCTGGATGTCGGCGGCGACAAGCTTTTCTCTTATCTCGACTATCCGAAAGAAACCAATCCTTACCTCGGCTGGAGAGCCGTCCGCGTCTCCCTGGAACGCGACGATATTTTCCGGGCCCAGATTCGTGCCGTCCTGCGGGCGTCGGCCCGCGGCCCGACATCGCTCATGTTCCCCATGATCTCCACGGTTGAGGAGGTGCGCACCATCAAGCGCATCGTCAACGATGAAAAATCGAAACTGGCCGCGGCCGGACGACCCTTCGACGCCAGCATTGCGCTCGGGATCATGGTCGAGGTGCCCGCAGCGGTGCGAATTCTGCACCACCTGCTGCGTCATGTCGACTTCGTGAGTATCGGCACCAACGATTTGACCCAGTACATTCTCGCCGTCGACCGCAACAATGAAAAAGTGTCCGCCATGTACAACCCGCTGCATCCGGCGGTCATCGCCACCATCCGGGAGGCGGCGACGGTGTGCCGAAGAACGGGCATTCCGCTCAGTATCTGCGGCGAATCTGCTTCCAATCCACAGTGCGTCGTCCTTTATCTGGCAATGGGCATCACGCGCTTGAGCCTGAACCCCGCATCGGTCCCCCTGATCAAACACCTGATCGCCACCCTGTCGATGGCCGAAGCCCAGTCCGCTCTATCGGCGGTCGCGGACATGGAAGATGCCGCCCGGATCTCCAACCATCTCAAGAAAATTTGCCAACAAAAGATGGGGTCCTACCTGAGGTGACTGCCCCCACCGAAAATATCGCTGCATAGATATTGAGATTATTATCTCATCCATTTATTCACTGAAAATATAATACATTTTTTTCTGCCTTATAGGTATACCAATAGATATTTTAAAAGCATGGCCGAATTCAGGAGTCCTAACAAAATTCTAACACTATTCAGATTGACATTCAGCGCACCGCGGCCTAAATTCCCCCCCAAAAAACTCACCAGCTGGAAACAGCCGAATGAGATGAGGCACTGTTTGGAAATCAAGATAAACCGCACAGCTCTGGTTACGCGTCACCATCATTTTACGTTCGGTAATTCAATCTAAAAATCCACGCAGTCCTGTGGATATCGGAAGAATTGGAGGAAAGATGATTTCTGCAGATTGCCGAATAGAATCATTCTTGGATGCGATCGAAGGAAAGACATTCACCGAGGCAGTTATTTTGGCGAACCAAGAGGCAACCGAGGCCGAGCGAGGCCTGCTGCACCACAAACGAAAGACCGTGGATTGTCCCTGCCCTGTCGAGTATGTCGACAATCTGAAGGAATTCATGCTGTTTATGCGCTGTGCCGTTCTGAGAAACAGAATATCGAAAGACAAATACCAGAGGTTATTTCATTCTTACCTGAACAGCGTTTCCTGACCATCCTCCTGATAGGGTGCGGCAAAAAAAACCGCCATCGTGCTTAGAACCCGTTGGCGGCGAGTTTCAGCCGCCTTTCGCAATCGCTTATCCGGGCGGAGGCGCTCACCTTTTTTATCGTTTTACATTCTATTTTCGTGTTAAAGTTCACCGTTCGTGGGCTACGTGAAATTACCACTACGCACTGGTATAAACCCCCTTACCCACACTCTTTATCTTGCCCTGCTTCTTCAATTTGAACAGAACGTTCGCGATCTTCTTGCTCTCGAAACCCGTTTTTTCGCGGAGCGTGGCCATACCGACCGGCTTGCCGGACTTTCTGACGATGTCGAAAATTGTATCGATGGCGGTCATCGCTTGAGCACCGGCGGCGTTTTTCGTGCGGATTACCTTGACGGTGGTTTTGCCCTTTTTGCTCGTTTTCGTTTTGGTTTTATGCTTCCCAACCGCAGCGGCCTGCTGTTCTGCAACTGACTTTTCAGTTGTGCCCATCGCCCTGGCGGCTTCGTTAACCTTTTCGGCCAGGGACAGCATTCCCTGCGAAGCCAGTTTCAACCCGTCCGATACGGTTTTCAATATTTTCTCGATCTCTTTCATTTCACTCCCCCCCGGTTGTTTGTGTGAATATTCTATCTGCTTAAGCCGTATGGTGACCAAAAGTCAACGATAGGCTTTAAGATGAAGGAAAAGAAACTCAGTCGCCGCTTTTCTTCAATTCCAGGTCAACGACGAGCGGCAGATGGTCGGATGCCGCCGCGGTATCGACGGTCGTGCGGACTTCTGTTTTCAGAGGTGTGAAATGGGACGAGACAAAAATGTGATCGATGCGGAAAAAGGGACTCTTGGCATGGAAGGTAGCCTCAACCGGTCCGTTGTTTGAAGCGGTCTGAACATCGGTCAATAGACGCGACACCTGTTTGTAAGTTTCGGATGACGGCCCTGAGTTGAGGTCCCCGCAAAAAACCAGCGGTTCATTTGCCGGCACGGCAGTAAATTCGTCTTCAGCCATCAAAGCTTTCAGTTGCAGTCGACGTTCCAGCCTGAATAAACTGAGGTGGGTGTTGATGAAATTGATCGGGCCGACCGGTGTTTCGAGTCGTGTTCGAAGAGCCCCCCGCTTGCGGGGATTCAGCAGAGGGTAAACATTCGGAAGCCGGACCTGATCGAACCCGACAATCGGAAACCGGCTGAGGACCGCCAACCCGAACCGCCGCAGACCCTCCAGCTCGACTGGAAAATAGATGTGCTCCACACCGAGCACGTCGGCTATCATCTGCGCCTGGTCACGGTGTTCGCGCGTCGGGTGGCCGGCATCGACTTCCTGCAAGGCAACGATGTCCACATCGAGGTCTGCGATGATAGCGGCGACCTTGTCCGGATTCACATCTCTATCGGCACCGATACAACCGTGGATGTTGTAAGTCATGACCCGCAATAAAATTTTATCGTCCAGATCTTCCATGAAGCCAGAATTATTCAGATATGAGCCTATAGGGGCTTTTCAACCCAGAACGTTGATTCTCGCCTGGGCGGGAAATCGCGTAGCCTACGCTATAATATACATCAATGGTCTCGATTTCCGAGGTTTAATTTTCCACCGGATGCATTAAGTTAACCATGGCTTTGATGAGAGCACCCGCAGTCGCTCAAACCCAGGAAAAGGAGGTGCGACAATAGTGATGACAAGTGGCGGCCCCAAACACATCGTTCCGACTGCTGTCGGTCTCGGCACCATGGTCCTGGCACCGGTCGCCGCCGTCGTTTTGATCGGAGCTTTCAAACCGGTCGCAAGGATGGCGATCAAGGGGGGTGTTCTGGCCGGTGCATTCGTCAGGACAGCGACGGCCGCCGCTGTAACGGGTTTCAAGGACCTGGCAGCGGAGGCTAAGGCCGAAATCGATGCAAACAGCGCGAAAAAAGAGAACGATAGCAAACGGTAAGGTGCAAGAATACGTTTCGGAATTACACAATGCTACGACCAAACGATGACTACATCCGCCGGCTCATCGAGACGGTGAACAGCAGTCCATTTCCTCGGCATCTGCCTATGAAACTGGCTTCAATCGAACTGGACCACGCCGTGGTGGCCTGTGAAACGGCAGCTTGCCACCTACAGCCGTTCGGGATCGTCCACGGCGGTGTTTTGGCCACCCTGATCGACACGGCCACTTTCTGGTCCGTATTTATGAGGCTGCCCCGGGACGCGGGCCTCGTGAACATCGATCTCAAGCTGAACTATCTGCGACCGGTGTCCAACGGAACGATCAAGGCCAAAGGAGAGTGCATCCGGTCCGGGCGCTCCATCAGTTATGCCGAAGCGAGAGTCGAGGATGCCGCCGGACGGCTTCTGGCGCACGGCACCTCGACGCTCATGGCCCTGCCGGGCAAAGGTATCCATCTGGGCGTCGAAAAATTCACCGAAGATTAAGGGGAGGTCTCCCCATGAACGACAACGAAAAAAAAGATGCCGACACGTGTACACTGATCCCGGCGGATTCAGAGGGTAACACCAACCTGTGCTGCTGCTATGTTTTAGATCCGGACGGTGGGACCACTGATCCGTGCCATCTTCCAGTGGAAAACTGCTGCTGTTGTGATAAATGATGCCGATCGCAGTGTGTCACCCCCGTCTGGATGAACTGTCACCTCCGGCCATCGGGATAGCGGCATTCGAAAGGCAGGATAAAGCCGGGTGATGTTGAGGTTTTTTCTTCAATAATGGACTGCATCACGACTGCAGCATGAAGGTCTCGTACTCCAAGCCATTCAACTTGCGGTTGAGATGCATAAGGCCGACGAGACTGGTCAAGGTGGTGGCTAGTGCAAAGCCGAATCCGAAGTATTGCGGCCCGAGGCGGATGCTCATCCAGCTCGTCGATACATTGATGAAGAGAAAAAGGGTCGTCAAGAACAGGGCTGATCGGCGTAGGTCGAGGTAAAAAGCCACATTCAAAATGGCGAGCAGAAGCACCTGGACGCCAATCCCAATCAGATCGACCCGGAAAAGGTGGATATAGAGCCGGGAAATTCCAATGGCGTCCAGCAGCGGACCGGCAGCCAGAAACAGAAGGACCACCGTCAATCCCTGCACCTTGAAAATCTCGTAGATCCCCTGTTTGATATTCAGAACCATCCCGTCCTTGTAAAGCCAGATGTGTTCCAGGGTGTCTCCCTCGCGCACGGCCGAATAGAAATTTTCGTAGCTTTCGACGAAATCCGTCTCCATCCGCACCAGAAAGACCGACATGCCGGGAATAATCGAGAGATAGGCCAGAAAGATCGGTAGGTCGTAAATAATGGAGGCACGCAAGGGACCGATGACTTGTTGAGAAGTTGCGGGGACCAACCAGAAAATCAATTTATCCGCCCAAATGGCCAGATTGAAGATGAGTCCGGTCGCCGCCAGTGAATAGTATGATTTTTTCCGGCTCAGAAATTCGAACGCAACCAGTTTTTCACCTGGATACTGGCGCACCACGAGAAAGAGCATGGCAAAGAGCAGCGCGCATTGGCCGATCAGAAACCCTCCCAACAATCCCACCATTCCCAATGAAACCAGCATGAGGGATGCCAGGACGACGACACCGTAGCCGCCTGCAAATACGGCCAATAAGGCACGGTAAGATTTCATGCCGGAGAGAAAAATAACCACGACCCAGATGTTCGACAGGGCGACGAATGTAGATACCATGATCAGTTCATAGAAAAAGGTCTCCCGAAAAACCACCGCTGATAGAATGACGCCTCCCAATCCGGATACCAGGGTGGTGAGCATCAGCGCGCCAAACAGGTTCGGCAGCACGACCTTCTCACGCTTTTCGAACAGTCGATCGGAAATGAAACGGGTGAACAGCAGCTGCAGGGAACCGGTGACGACCAGCGACGCCGCCATCAGATAGGTGACGGACACCAGGTATTGAACCACCAGCGTCTGGGGAACCACCCGGCCGATGCTCAGCACGCCGATCAGCATCACGCAGAGGATGGAGAGCACCCACGGACCGGAACCGATGACACCGGCGTAGCCATAGGCGCGGATAATACCGAACAAGGATTCTTTTTTCAGCAGCCGGCGCAGTTCAAAACCGATACCCGCCATCAGTTTCTCCTTTCCGCGGTGGTCAAAGCATTGCGGTAAAGGTCCTGATAGTTGGCGAACATGTCTTTCTGTGAATAGTAGGTTTCGACCCGCTGGATGCCCACTTTTTGGGCGGCGTGCCAGGCCGTTTCGTCCTGAATTAGCGCCAACGCGGCCTGCGCGGTCGCTTCAGGATTGGCGATCGGCACCACCGCTCCGGCAGTCCCCAGCGCCTTATCCTCCGGCATCCCGCCTTCGATCAGCTCCCGACATGAACCGACATCGGTTACAACGGCAGGCACCCCGCTGGCATAGCCTTCCAGAATGACCAGAGGTAGGCCCTCGCTGATTGATGTCAGCACCAAGAGGCCGACCTGCCGAAAAATATCCTCCACTTTCTTAAAGCCCAGGAATTTGACATTCTCCTGCAGCTCCAAATTTCCGACCAAAGCCCGGCACTCTTCGGCATAGGCCTGATCCTCGTCCTCCGGTCCCACGAGCCAGCCTTCGGCCTGCGGCAGGGCGTTGCAAACAGTGCGCATGGCCCGAATGAAGGTCTTGATGTCTTTTATCGGTACCACGCGTCCGATGAGGGCCAATATCGGCGGCACTCCAGGCTGCCGAGTGGACCGGACCGTAGTGAAACGCTCCAGGTCGATGCCGTTGGGGATCACCGTGGTGCGCCGTTCATCCGCCCCGTCCTGGATCTGTCGCAAGCGGTTGCCTTCGTACAGTGAAACAATCGGATCGGCCGCATCGTATGTCAGCCGCCCGATGCCTTCGAAAAACCGGATCCACAACCGGCGGATATAACTCACGTCCGCATCCAAGCTGCTGCCGAACGCTTCGCGGGGATCGACGATCCAGTCTGCCTGGGAAAGATCGATCTTGCGTTCCTTGGTGTAGATACCATGCTCGGAGAGGATCAAGGGAACACCTCGCTTATGTTTGAGCAGTGTGCCCAGAAATCCTGCATATCCCGTCGATACGCTGTGAAGCACTTTGACCGGGGGAATGGCATCGGTCATGGCGGCCAGGCGGAAAACCGGCGCGTGCATGATTCGAACCGTCCAGAAATAATTGACGAAGGACGGCTCGGTGCAGAAACTCGTGTAACTCTCTGTAATCTGGTGCCAGGCCCTTTCACTGTGCAGAAAAGTGTCCAGGTCCATACCTTTGGGCCGACCCAGATTTTTGGCAAGTTCGTTCATGAGCAAATTGATACCGCCGCCATGAGTTTTGCGCAGAGCCTTGTGAAGATCTTTAATGCGGGCAAAGACGGCCGGATCACCCAGCTTGCGGTGGGGCTTGCCTTTCCGTTGAGGATCCATGAGATAATGAACCTCCAGGTGAACGACATTGGCGGGCATTGGATATTTTGGTTGGCCGTAGTGCTCCCGGGCCCCTCCGAGAAACACCAGAGCGAAAGTGAATTGGGGAAACCCTTCTATGATCTGGCGCACCCAACCGGAAACACCACCGCTGACAAATGGATAGGTTCCCTCCAGCAGAAGGCCGATGTCAGCCGGTGCTCCGGAATTCAGTACATTTTCCCAGTCTTTTCTCATGTCCAATATGCGGATATAGCCGCCAGCCGCTCGCTTTTGCGAATTGACGGCCCGAGGCGGCCGATTTGGGCGATGACGCGATCGAACTCCCGCTTCTCGAAGGCGATTTCCGCCAGATAGGGCGCTACGCTCATCTCCGGCACTCCGTCTGCGACCGCTGTGGCAAAGGCACGGGAGGCATCGTCCCAGCGTTTCTGGTGCATCAACAGCCGCCCGTACTGAATATGCAGTCCCGGTTCACCGCCACCGGCTTCGATGGCCTGTTCAAGGTGGTAAAGCGACCGATTCAGGGCATGGCGCAACACCTCGCCCTGGGCGAGTCCCAGAAAAGCCAGCTCCCAGTAGCTGTTGCTGATGCGTTCATGCACATCGCGGTGGTGCATCTGTCCGGTAGTTTCAAGCCGCGACCGCAAGGAGCGGATCGTCGCGTTGATTTCCTCTTCCTTGGAATCAAGCATGGAGTATGCCAGCAGACGTACGTCGTCGACGGGATCGCGCAGCGCTTCCTTGAGCACCGGGATGGCCTCCTGAGAGGTCATCTGCCGAGTGGCCATGACGGCCCTGATGCGGCGGTCAGGGTCCCTTGAATGCCGCAAAACACTGACCATGCCCGCCTGACCGTAAATGAGCTGTTCCTGGACCTTCAACGGTTTGTACGGCAGTTCCGGAACCGAAACCTGATGGTAGCCTTCGAGCTCCGGTCGGCGATTTAAATAAAAGGCCGGCCAGACCGCAAGCAGCAGACCGGCCAACCCCAGACCGGGAATAAAAAGACAGATGCAAAAGAACAGGAAAAATGCCGTCAGCGGCTGATGTCGATATTGAAGGGGCAGGATGTCGGCCATGAATGCACCGCCGGCGACACTGCCGGCTAAGTGGAGAAAAAAGAACATGCCCTGTTGAAGCGCCGGAGAAATGTCGCTGAAGAAACCACTCCAGCAAAAGGCCTCAAGGCCAAGCGCACTAAATCCCAGCAGCGGCAGCAATATCTTTGGGTTTTTCGTCATCATAAGGGGTCAGCAGTTTATCGATGGTGTCTTTTGCTTTGATCTCGCGCGGTACGATCCACATGTCGAGCTCTTCACATGTCTTGCCGAAATGTTCGCGAATAATATGGTCGATTCGTTTCCGATAGCCTTCATACTCCACCGTTCCTGTCAGCGGCATCAACAGCAACATGGTTTTGCCGCCGTCGCCGCCGCGAACCCAAACACAGTCCAAACCGCGCCGCTGCCTTAATAAGAGGGCTTCGACCTCTTTGCCCGTCTCCCCATGCGGCAGAGCCGTGCTCACCAGCATGGCTGGCAATCCGTATTGGCGCCGGTTCAAGATAGCCCGTTGCGTCTCCCTGAAGAATTGGGCACCATCTGCGTCGGGACCGCCCCGGTCGGCGGCCAGGGCCACCATGTCGCCGATGTGACCACCCAACACCGCCAGCAACCGCAGATTTTCCTCCTGCATTGACAAGAAGAGCATATCCTCAATGACCAGCACCCCGTGGATCCTGTCGTTCACGTCGATGAGCGGCACCACCGCCAAGGGACCGGCCGCTGCCGCTTCTTTCCGGTCGAGAATGTCGCGGACACTGATCAGGCAAGCTCTTTGCACCGATTGGAGGACCATTTCGTGGTTCGAACCGAGCCGACATTGGCCAAGGGTCGCTATCGGGTCGGGCAGCACTTTGTGTGTCTCGTCCGTGCGATAGATGGCGGCCACGCGAATCGAGACATAGTCGGCAAAAAGCCGCAGGATCTGTCCGCCGGTCTCCTGGGTCAGAGCCTCTTCTACGCCGCTGAGCATGAGGCGCCGGCGCAGGCCCACTAGCGCTTCACGCAGGCTCACGGTGCCGGCCGCCAAGCGGTGCTCCATCCGGTCGTGAGACACTTTCAGGAGATGATAACTGCGGGTAAATTCTTCCAGCCGCATGTGCTGATAGCTGTTCACGATGCGTTGCTGGGCCTCCCTCTTGATCCATAGATCGACGAACTCGCCCGCAAGCATGGCCGAAAGCAGCAATCCAATGCTGTATTTTACGGGAAAATTATGTATCCCCAGCACCTGCCAGTGGGTCGCCGCACCCAAAAGCGCAATCAGCAGCATGGCGCTGGCAAAACCGTACGCGAATCCATACCGCAGAGCCGGCAGGAGAGTGGCGAAAATCAACCACGGAAATTCGGAATGCACGAACAGCGGGTCGACCGGATTCAACCAATGGCCGATGGCCGGAAAGACCAGTAGAATAATCAGGGTCTCTACCTCGGCGGTGAAGTAACGGCGGCGTCCCTCTTTCTCGCTCTCTGATTGATCGAAAATCGCCATCACCCACCTATTGCAGTACAAGCCCTTCGATCAGCTCGGCCACCAATTTTTCGGCCGTTCCGCTGACATTGGAATAACCCCAGCCTGTTTTGGCGCCGGAAGCCGTCCAGAGAACCCGGCCCGACGGTAGATCGATCACCTGCAGCGTCAACCCCACCGCCGGTTCGCCATCCAGTCCGGTTTTATAACGCCATTCATGGACGGCACCCGTGACCCCAAAACGGACATTTTCCTGACGGGCTTTTTTCAGCACCTGTTCGTATCGCTGTCGGTCATCCAGAATCAGAGTGCCGCCGGTCTGCGACAGCGCCGCTTGCGGCTGGAGGTCTACCAGCCCGCGGATGCGCAGGGCATTGTCCAGGATCGACTCGATGTTTTCTCCCGCCATTGGAATTTCAGCCAGGTTGGCCACGGGCAATATCGCCCATTTGGCTTCCCTGTCCAGCGGTTCGCTGCGTTGCACGTTATGCACCGTGCAGGCCCCGAACGCCCCTGCCAACATCATAAAGACCATTAATCGACATAATTTCATGTGTTCCTCCTGCCTTTTCTCATCATCACATTCGCAACCGCTCAGCGCCCCAGATAGTACCGGTAGTAAAACTGCAATTGATAGGAGAGACCGCCGCCTGCGACTCTGTTCAACCTGTCGTCGTATTCTGCGGTCACCCCGATTTCGTCGCTGCCGAACAGCGCCGTGCCCAGACCGGCGCGGGCGGCCACCCCGAGTGTCGACTCCGGGCCGATGTAGCCGATCCAAATGTCGGTAAACCATCGCGGACTGGCCACCTGCGGGTAATCGCTTTCCAAACGGCCGCGCCCCAAGGCCGTCGAGATTCCCAGGTCGTAATAGGTCTCGGGTACCAAGGCCACGGTGGTGACATTGGGAGCAAGCCACGGCTGGATATCTGCGGGAATTTGATCCACGACGTCGTTATTTTCCCACGCGGCCCCGCCTCCCAGCACCCAGTAATTCGCACCGCCAAAGAGTTGATATGAAAAATGAGCCGTCGCTGAATTTCCATCGGCCAGACGGCTGCCCCCCAGGGTCAGATAACGGTGATGGTTGGCGCCGATCGAAACGGATAACCGCGGATCGATGCGATAGTCCAATTGCGCTGCCAGGCTGTCCTTGACACCGAGCAGACGCATCAGTCCGCTGACTTCAGTCATGCCGTTGTTTTCCAGCGCCAACTGGTATTGCCAGCGACGTCGGTCGGAAGAACGGTACAGCAGGCCGAGCGGAAAGACCGACCCGCCGTTGCCGTCCCGGTAGCCAAAATCGACGGCCCACACATCGTCCCGGCGCCGGCGCCAGAAACCTTTCAGACGGGTCTCGTCGTCCGGAGAAACGGCAAGGAGGCCGTCATCGTCTTTGCCGAAAGCACTGAGACCTGCGGCCAGGCCCCAGCTGCACGGACCTCGGCCCCGCCATAACAGCCCGTCATAATCAGTGATCCCCAAACCGCCGATTCTGCCGGTGTTGAAACGTGCCTCCCACAAGTTGGGCAGACTGTCGGCGGCCGCCACAGCCGCCACCCGATGACCGGGTTGCAATTGGTTCAGCCCGCCGATCTCGGCCAACGCCAGATCATCGCGCTTCAGAAAGGCATAGGCGCTCATGCGATCGCCGGTTTCGGTGATGAGTCCTTGCCGGAGGAGGGATTCGACCGCCTCGTGGTCCATCTCCGCCATGGCCAACTGCAACTGCTGCCAGGCGGGCAGGTCACTGCGCTCAATGTGTTTCCGAAGCAACCAGAGGCGGGCCGCATCGATATGCTGACGATAAAACCACCAGTTGAGGAGTGCCGCCTGCAGCAGCGGGCCCGGTTGACCGGCCAGCCAGCGCGAAGCTGCAGGAACCCCCTGGAGGCTAGCCGCCAATTCCGTCAGCCGTGCATCGGAAACCGTGTCCGCCTGTTCCATCAGCACGCTGAGGGCATGCCGTTTGACCCGGTAGGCGGCGTTGCCCCGCCCGGTCTTGTCGAGCAGGTCGGCGAAATCGAGCAGCCAGAGAACATCGCCTTGGTGACGGTCGACCCTGGCCTCGTACCAGATCAGGGCCTCTTTATTGCGCCCGAGCATCTGCAGCCCCGCAGCATAGGCTTCGGTCAAAGGTAAACCGGAACTGACATGCGCGTCGACCCACCGGCCCAACCGATCGCGATCCTGCGCGTTGATCAGGCTCCACAATATCCCATCGGCCGCTGCAGCCGATCGCGAATTGAGTACCAGGGCCTGCCGATAAGCGTGATAGGCCTGATGATAGTCTTTCCTGTAACTGTGCCAATCGCCCTTGACCTGCCAGTAGCCCTCGTCGGTGCCAATCTGATCCTGCAGCGTTTCGGCCGATGCCAGCAGCCGACCCACTGCCGGCCACAATTCCGACTGCCGGGCCGATAATAGAGCTTGCAGAAGATCCTTCGGATCCGCCGAATGACGCCAGCGAAGCGCGAGCATGCCGACAACCTCTTCTGTTTTACCGAGCTGGTGGTAGGCGAGGATCATTCGCCGGCGTGGGAAATCATTGTCAGTCAGATTTTCCCAGAGACGCCGGTAGGCAAGAGCCGCTGTTTCGAAGTCCCCCTGCTGCCAACTAAGCTCGCCAACCAGCCGGAGGGCATATGAATCGTCTTCGTTCAGGTCGGGCCAGACCTGTTTCATCACCCGGTATGCCTCATCGCCGCGACCCATCTGAAAAAGCAGGCGCGCGGTCTGCACGAAATCGGCGGGTTGGGCATCGCTGCGGGAAATCACTGCCCGCCGGCTCTCCAGAGCGGTTTCCATATCGCCCATGCGTTCGCTCAGTTCAGCCCGGGCCGTCAGCAACACCGGACTCGGTGAATGTGTTTCGCTAAAGTCACAAAGCAGACGATCGGCCTGTTCCGGATATCCAAGATACTCGTAACGGGCGGCAAACCGCAGGGCCTCGTTTTCCTCCAGATCCGGACGGTGGACCAGATCGGCCATCAGGTCGAGTTCAATATCGACCTCATGACCGATTTGGGCGATCTGCAGCATATGGGGATAAAATTGGGAATCTTTCGTCAACTGCACCAGAGTCCGCCAGGTTTTCAGAGCCTCGGGGTATAACCCGTTCCATTCCGCCAACCGGGCATGCTTTTGCAAGGCCGCCGCATCATGGGGCTTTAGATCGATATAGCGCCGCGAGATCAACAGCGCCTGATGTTTGTGCCCTCCCTGTACCTCCAGATCGATTTGACGCGCCAGGGCCGCTGCATCTTTTGGACACTGCTCCAGGTATTGCAGATTCCAGGTCTTGGCCACCTCCGGCTGTTGTTGCGCAATCGCCAGGACGACGCCGCGTGCCAACAAGCGTCGGTTCTGTGGATACAGCGATAGCGCTCTTTGAATCATCGACAAGGCCCGATCTCCCCTATCGGCAGCTTCGTGCGCCCGGCTGGCTTCGTCCGCCAGCAGTGCCGCGGCATCTGGATCGTTGGTGGCCTGGAACGCCTGATCATAGTATGCGGCGGCCTCCAGCGACCGACCGGCTGCAAGCGACCATAGCCCGGCTTTGGCGTACCACTCCCCAGCATTTCCGGGATCCTCCTTGGCCAATATCACGTAACAAATCGCCGCATAGCCCGGCGTGTTCATCTGCAGGCCATAGTCGGCCACTTGAACGAGCTGCTCCGGGGTCAGACTCGCCGGATTCAGGGTCTTGAGATAGCCTTGAATCTTCATCTGCAACTCCGGTCGTTTAACATCGCCTTCCGAAAGGGCCGAGTACCGGGCCAGCAGAACCCGAAGCATCAGCCATTGGGCCTGGGAAAAGGACTCGAGCGCCTCCCCGCCCTCTTTCAAGACCCTTCCGGCCTGTTCCCAATCGCCGATGGTAAAATAGAGCCCAGCCAACTGCAGTCGCACCGGCTGATTGTCGGGCTCGGCCTGCAGCAGCACTTTCAGGTAGGCTTCCGACAGGCCGTCCGGCGGCAGGTCGGCCAACTCGTTTTTCATATCGTTCCGCCCGTTCAGCAAAACCACGAAAACAGAGCCGATCATCATCACCAGGATGATCATAAATGGAAGGCTGATCAATTGCGGACGTTTACCGGCAGACAACCACCGCCCCCTCCAGGCTCTGCCTGCCGAATCTGAAAAACCATCCTTCCTTGGTTCTTTGGCCGGCCACAGACCCTTTCCCGTGAGTCAGACGGCAGGTACCGGGGCCGTCGAAAACCATTTCCAGAGGCTGATGACCGTGCATTGAGAAACGGACGACAGCTCCCTCCGGCTGCCAGTGGTCCAGAACACCATTGGCCCGCACCAGTCGGGCATGAACACCGCGTTTCGAGTCAAGGCTCAGTTTGGTCTTTTTGGCGCCGGCCAGGGCATAGTAAGTACCGTCGGTCAGATGCCGATAGCCGGCCACGTTCTCTCCGTCCGCAGGGCTTGCCGTTTGCGTGTCGCCGGTCAGGCGCAGCGTGCGCAATTCGGCCGGCGCCTGGTAACAAAGGCTGCCGGACATCTCCCTGGCCACGGTGGCCTGCTGGAAGGCCTGCACCCGCTTGATGTAATCGCTGATGAAGACCGGCAGAATTTCCTGTTTGAGGGTCCAGGTGTACACCTCGTCGAGAGCTCGCAACGAGGCCGTCTTCGCGCCCGAGTAAAAGTGATAATAGATATCGATCGGTTTGAGACGCCGGGGACGATCGGTCAGTTCGAAGGTTTCGATGACCCTCCGAAATCCGTAGAAAGGTCCCTGCCAGAGGTTGGTGTAGACATTTTCATTCATGATGGGCGCATACACCTGAAGTTCGCTGCCCATCGGACGGGTCATCGGTGTCACGAGCGAGAGGAAGGGGTGACTCTTTCGGATAGTCGTTTCGCCGCCGTTCAGATTATAGAGTCCCGCCTTGCGGGAGATGGCAATGGCTTTTTCATGCGGCAGGCAGTTACCCGACCACAACAGAACTCGGGTGTGTTTGCCTGCCGGCGCCAGGCGTTTATCGATATAGGCTGCCGACCCGATGATTTCCCGCTCAACCGAGTAGCGGTAACCGGGAATCGGCAGACTGTACTCGGCGTCCGAGTCGGTACCCTCGCGGATTTCGTTCCAGTCGAAGGGGTGGCTGTATGTGTGACTGGCGATTTCAACCGTCGGCAGTCTGAAGATGGCCCGCGCAACCGGTTCCAGTTCAGGAGACATTTGCGGGTAAAGGCCGGCCGGTCCTATTTCGCCTTCGATGACCGATACGGTGGTCGGAAGCAGGTATTTTTCGAGTACCTGGGTCCGGATCACCTCGGCGGCGAAAGGGTTCCCCGGCCGCTCGGCATTGTTTAAAAACCCGTCGCCGTCGATGTGCGCCATCCACAACCGGTGTCCGTTTTCGGTGGTGACGTCGGGCATGGGAACATCGGGCAGCGCCAGACCGGTCTTGATCAGGGCGAAGGGGTCGACGATCCAGCGGGTGTTTCCCACGGCGCTGCTGCTGCGCAGCCAGGGGTCCAAAGCGACCCCTCCCCAGGGGCCTGTGACGACGGGTGTGACTTCCACACCATTGCGGCCGATTGCGCGCACATGCACGGTGTTGATCGCTTTCGTGTTCAGCAGGTCGGTCAAAGGCTCTACTGCTTGGTCGTTTCGAGCCTCGAAACCATACCAGGCATCATGCTCGATCACACGACAGGGATAGATCGCCCCAGCAGACGCCAATCCGAAGGTATCTAGCAACGCACTGTTCTCCGCAACGCCGGGATGCCCCAGCATCAACAGTTGCAGACCGTCCGATACCTGATGTACCAACCACTTCTCATAAGCCACGGATCCTGGTTGGTGGAGCCAGGAAACGACCCCGGCGAAGCGGCCCGCCAGCCGAAATGAGGGCAGCGGTTGCTGAACATCCTGATAGACCGGAACATAGCCGAAATAATCGAGGACGACGGCAAGGCTTTCCATGTCGCGGCGTTCCGAAGTCCCGTCATAAATCAATAAAACCCGGCGCGGCAGGACCTCTTTGGAACCGACACCCAGCACATCGTGCGCAGGCTCAGCCACCCAAGGACCAATGCCGAGGGCAGCGATCTTCCCGGCTGTTTCACGGGCAAGGTTGCGTTCTTTCGCCGGCACATAATCGATGGCGTAAACCGGCAGTCCGTATTCGTCTCGGATCCTTACGAGTTCATTGACCGCCCATTTCCGGTCAGAGGCTGACACGGCATGATATTCGCCGGTGCGGGGGTTCCACCCGCGAAACAGGGATTCGAGGACCACCCCATCGATCAGATCCTTGATCTGCGGAATGACCTGAAAACCCCGATTGACCAGCAAGGACGAATCCGGGAACCGGGATTTCAGAGCGCGAACAAGGTCCACCAGCCCCTGCTCCTGGCCGTGCCAGTCGCGTTTTTGTCGCTCGACGCCCTGGTAGCTGTCCAATGTATCGAGAAAGAAAGCCCGAAAACCTCGCTCCCGCAGCGGCTGAAAGCGCCGGGCTATCAGAAATTCCCGATATTCAGGGTTCGCCAGATCGGTGATGTCGCTCTTCCAGTCCGTATTGCGACCGATAAACCAGTCCTGCCGCATGTCCTTGTAGCCGCTGCGCCATGATTCGGCTTCACCGACCGATACGTAAGCATATGCCCGTCCGCCATAGGCCTCCAGTTCACTGAGTCGCTCAGCGTCGACATGCTCGGCTTCGACCACTATCCGATCGAATTGGGCCAGCTGCTGCGCCGGCACATGGTCGGCATAATAAAATGCAATACTCGGCGTCGAGCCGGCATCGGCCTGAGCCGCCATGATCAAAAGCCATATAAAAAGGACCAAACGAATTGATTTTTTTATGGTGATGTCCCAGATGACCGTCCGCATCGCTCGCTCACACCCTTGCACAGGGATTACGTAAAAATTGGTGACCATGGTTTCATTATCGTCAAAAATTCGATTAAACTTCAGGAGTTATTGCATGGCACCTTGACGCTCATGGCCCTGCCGGGCAAAGGTATCTATCCGGGCTTCGAAAAATTCATCGGAGATAAAGGGGAGGTCTCCCCATGAACGATAGTGAAAAAAGGGTTGGCGTCGATCAGCTGCTCCACTAAATTCTTGGCGGCATAGGGATCTATGCGGACGAGATTCTGCGCCATGATCAGCAGCGGGCGATAGGCCGAATCAAAATCCGGGCTCATGCGAACCACTTCGAGCAGCGGCTCGCGCACATAGGAAAGCAGCTCTCTCACGTCCCCGGTTCGAGGAACCCCTAAACCAGCGTGAAGGAACCGGTTCCGCGCCGCCCAGTAATTCACCAGCCGCGCAAGGGCTTCGCGCCCCCCATGGTCGTCGACTGCCGGCAAGACGTCGGAAGGATGGGGAGTCAGTGAATCGATCAGGGTCATGAGTCGCCGGGAGGCCGGCTCCTGCTGCGTGTATACGAAACGCGGCGCTTCGAACATGACCAAGGGTTGATCGTCGGTATTCAAAGGGCCTGGGCCGGCCAATTTTGAAAGCTCCTTCGCACCGGCCAGATAGCATCCCAGGAATTCGTAAACATTTCTCAGCTGCAAGGCATCAAGACGTTCCCTCAACCCCCCTTCGCCGACCCGCCTCTCAAACCAATTCGGTTCGACCGACCGCTGTGGCGCGCCGCCCACCAGGCAGATCATCGGATTGGTCAGGCTGTAGTGGGCCAGATAGGCCGATGCGTCGGGAAAAACTTCGAGATAAGTCCGGATAATAGTTTTGAGCACTGTTAGGTCGAGCTGGTAAATCGGGAGCCACTGGCAGAAAACGCCTCCCGGGGCCAGTCGCTTTTTCACGGCCTGGAAGTGTTCGACGGTATACAGGTAGCCGGCACCGTCACGCGAGGGATGGAAGAGGTCTGCGACGATAACATCGTACGTTTTCCGGTCCTTGCTCACGTAGCGCCGGGCATCGGCCGTCTTGATGTCAAGCCGCGGATGCCCCTTCAGCTTGCCGGTAACGGGCTCGAAATACGGCAGCACGTCGATGACTTCCGGAACCAGTTCGACCGCCACGGCCTCAAGGGAGGGATAATCCGCCGCCGCGGCGAAAGTGACGCCGGTTCCCAGGCCCAGGAAAAGGGCCTTTTTCGGATCCGGGTGAAGCAGGAGCGGAATGTGGGCCTGCCGCCGATCGGAGTAAGTCGACGAGGTGCCTCCCATCTGGTAGTGGTTGTTGACCTTGAGGTGGATGTGGTTACGGGCATCGCTGACCACCGAAACGGCCGCCAAGACCCCTTCCACGTGTTTGACCTCCTTACCGCCCGACGGCGGTGTGACGAACGGAATCGGCAGGGGTGAGAAAACGAGCAGCCCGCAGAGGCCGGCCGGAACGAGGGAAGTCATCCATTGCATCCGCGGCGCCGGAATGGGAATCAGCAACAGGTAACCAAGGGCCACCAGGACCAGCGCCGTTTTGCGGCCGATGGCCGGCAGCAGCACCACGCCGAACAAAAACGGGGCAACGGCGGCTCCGACAGTGTTAAGGCTGAGCGCTCGGCCCAGGCCCCCCTTCTTCCCGCAGGCCGATGGAAAACTCCAGGCCAGCATACCAGCGTCCGGGATTTTTTGCAGCGCTTATCGGCCGATCGAGCGTCCAACTCCCGAGGGCCAACCCGCTGAAAAAAGCGCTCACCACCGCCAAAACGGCAATGATCTCGTGCCCCAGGGTTGCCGAGAGCATCCGGGTCCAGACAATTTCGTAGCCCAGCCCGGCAAAACCGGACAGAAACATCAATGCGAAAGGAAAACCGTTTCGAATCATAGTGATCTCAAGGCAAATGGAAAAAGGGGGGACGGTTGTCATCCCCCCTTTGGTCGTACCTATGGCGTGTCAATAGAAGTCGATATCATTTAACGCACATAGACGAAGATGGGGTTGGAGTAAAACCACAGGTCGGCCCAAGCCTCAGCGGCGCCATCCAGGCCTAAATTATCGGTGGCCAGGAAGTCCGAGAGTGGATTACCATCGGCATCTGTCTCACTGGGGGTGTTGACAGCCAAGTTGGTGCCTCGAAGACGGAAGTACATGCTTTCATCGAGATCTTTGACCCGGTAAGTGATGACGTTGTAGCCCTCACGATCCACTTTCCAATTGTCTTGCGTAAAGGTGGCGATGACTTTGGCGGTATCGTTGGTGGCCTTGGTGTAGTCGGGGCTGGCGGGATCGATCTTGCCCGTGATCTTACCGGCGATTAGATCGATGTGATCTACTTCCGGGGTTTCCCCATTGTTGTTGAGGGCCGGGCTCTTGAATTTTATAGTGATCAATACCGGCCCTTTTCCCCATCGCCGATTCTTGATGTGCATTTCTTGGCCCATAACAGCTTTGCCCGTTTGGCCGTAAGCTGTGAACTCCAAGGCATTGATGAGGTCGCCGTGCGCGAAGTAGGCGTTTCCGGAACGCAGGCCGTCGGCGATCTCGTTCAGGGAATATTCCCCGTCTCCGTCACTGTCCTCGGCATTTACATAAGTTTTCTGGTATTCACCGGGATAGAAGTCGTCGCCACCAGCGGTCCAGTGCTTGTGATAGTCGGAGTTGGCAAAGTTGAACCAGCGCCGGCCTTCACCCAGGAGGGCGTCCCACAGGCCGGCTACCTCGGCGGTAAAAGACCCCACCCCGCCGAAAGCGCCACCGTATGCGCCATCGCGATCCCGGCCGAATCCACGTTTGGAATTAACCTGGTGACCGGGAGCGCCTTCGAACCCGAAGCAGATATCGGGGGCGGCGTTGTTGAAATCGCGGAAATGCTCGATCTGGTAAGCCTCGGCTCGCTCGATGTGGGCGAAAATGATCCAGGCGTTGTCGATCAGACCTCTTTCATACTGGTCCTGCATCCAGGCACAGGCCGCCACGGAATCTTCATGGGTGCTGTTTTGTTTTGATAGAACGCCGAAGGGCGTCCATTCGCCGGTTCTCGAGGTATCTTTGTCGGATTTGTCGAACTGGTACTCGAAGACGCTGATTGCCAGAGGGCCCATCATGTCGGAGACCACACCGACGCTGCAGTGCTCGTGGGCCGGAACATTCCACTCGAGCCCGGAGAAGATCCGTTTTTCCGGATAGAGGCCGCGGGTTGCCAATATGTCAGGGTAGACAAAATCGCGAAGGGACTGCCAGCGGTACATATAGCCGGCTTCGGGGTTGTCCCCCAAAATCGGATTTTCGGAGTACTTGGTGGTGTCGAGCCACGAGTCACCTTCTCCGTCCCTGTTGCGGGAGCCGCCATGTTCGGAATTGGCCCACCAGTCCAGTCCGAATTCGTTGTTCTTTTCCATCACGAAATCAAAGGTTGTGGAACCGTCAGTATAGTATGTGTGTTGATGGAAGTCACCGGACAACCACTCGCTTTTTGAATCCTTGTAATGCTTTGCTTCGACGTCATCGACGGTCCCCAGGCAAAGCGAGGCCGACAAGGCGGCCGCCACGGCAACTTTTACAAGCGTTTTTCTTCTACCTCTAACCATTCTACTTCCTCCTTAAACTTTGCTGTAATTTGTAAATGTAAATTCTTCGGATCAAATAAAAACAACGAAAAACTCCTGTCAGCGAATATCACCTCCTTTCATAACGTAACGCCTCATGAAGTACTCGGGGCGCCGGTTCGGCCGGCATAGAGACAAACAGCAGCTTTATGAAATGGTGCCATAAGGATGGCTGTGCCGTGTCCCGCCGGAGATGATTGGAAATGGTCATCGAAATTTCGGGGATTTCCTCGCCGGGTCTACAGTGCACCAGAAGTGAGAATCAATTCTCACCGGAATGAGGAATAATCATCTATAGTGATGTCGCCGTGAACATTATTGTGTGCAGAGACGATCCTACAGCTGAATTACTTGGTGTTCATTGAGGAGTAATTTCTAACAAGTTTTTGTTAGCGGTTTATTTGAAGGAAATGAGATTTCTGTTGGGGGCATTCTTTAGGAATATCTGTTACCGCAATACTGCCACACATTATCGGAGGGTCTTGAGAACCGGGGGGTGGGGGGTGTTGCCGGCTTTAATCGGAGAGCTTCTTCATCACCTCCAGGTATTCCGGCGAGCGGGAGAGATAGAAGGAGAGCGCCCGCGCGAAGTCCTTGCCGAGCACCCCGTCGATGAACATCTGGCTGATCTCGCGGTTGCGGTCCAGAGCGAATTGAGAAATCACCAGGATCTGGCGCTCTTCCTCGCTGATGGTGTCGAGCAGGCGCAGCAGGGCGGTGCGGGCCCGCGGCTGGTACATCCAGAAGTAGAGCATGTCGAGGACGTGGATCATGACGATTTTTTCCAGATCACGCGCCTCTGAATTGTCCTTGGCCGAGATCCGGCGGGGGCGATTGAGGATGTCACGGGTGCCGGTCTCGGGGAAAAGAATTTCGAGCTGTGTGTAGACCCGCAGCAGGTCGGCCAACTTCTTGCGGTAGTCTCGAAACCGGAGGTGGATGTTGCTGTAGCGATCGCTGAGGCCCTCGATAATGCCGGCGACAAAATCCGAGGCGGCTTTTGAGATGATGGCGGCCCACCTCTGAAGAATGGCATCGATTCCGACGACCCCACCGGCAGCCAGGCTCGCGCCGATCGCGGTGTTGAAGAGGATGGCGATCGGAATCGAGAGGACGCTGCGGAAGAAATTGCCCACGATCACCGCTCGCGGAAACCCGCGAAAGGCATTGTGGCTGGAGAGGTAGATGCCGTTTGCCAGGGCCATAAAGGTGTAAAGCTCGTACGGATGGGTGGCCGTGGTGATGCCGAAGCCCCGATCGAGAATGACGGTTTTCACCAAATAGTCGAGCAACGGCACCGAGAAGCCGGTGTAGAGCAACGAATCGGTCAGGCGGTCCCAACTGACGTAACTGTTCCAGCGCAAAAGCGGGGAGCGCCTGAGGCCGCCGCCGCCCAGGACTGACTGCAGAATGTTGCGCAGGCCGGTAATGCCGAACCAGATGAAAGCCCCGCCGTATGCCAGCACCCACCAGTCCTTGGTCAAGGCGAAAGTGGCGAAGGCAGGGATAAACCCGATCAATACCTTCAGGCTGTTCTTCAACCGGGTGTTCATGTAGCGCCACGAAAACCGCCTGTGGCTGGGCGCCGTCCGGGGAGGCTCGAGGTACAGCTCGTTTGTGACCTCCTTCTGGACCCCCCCCAAGGTGACGATGTTGCCGGGGATCTTCATGCGGATTGAAGAATCCTGCACATTCCAGTCTTCGACCTTCCTGTGGCCCAGCCAGCGCAAAACCGGCAGGTGCGCGGCCGCGCGATTAAAGGCCCGCACCAATCGACCGGTACTCTCATAAGGCACAAATGTCAGGCGCCGGAAAGCGGTCATCGTCATCGGAATGAATTCGCGGGTCTTTCCGTCTCGTCGTGCCACCTCCTTCTGCGCCCGTTGCGGCAGTGTATCGAGAACGGCAAGCCCCATGCCGTGCACCCGTGGAGACCGGCCGGTGGAATCGCTGCCGATCCGTGCTTTCAGGGGCGTCCCTTCGTACAGGGATTTAAAATAGAGGATGTCGTGCAGAATGGTGGTCAGTTTCGAGATCCGTTCTATCCGATCGACGTCGTTCGCGTGCTCCAGGCCGTCGATTATCTTGCGGATCACGCGCTTGAGCGTGATGACGCTCCCTTCGTTGAGTGCCTGCTGCAGTTCGTTGATGTCGGCCAGGTGGGCGGTTTGGCCGGTGGCATAATCCTTCAGGTTGAAGATTTCGAGCCGGGTGATCAGACCCTCGCAGTCGTAGAGCAGCTCCAACACGTCCGGCACCCTCAGATTGCTGAGGTTGAGGGTGATGCGGTGACCGGAGTGCAGCCGTGAAATCTTTTGGATCAGCGCACAGGGGGAGAGCCGTAAAAACTCCGGGACCTCAGGGCCGTCGGAGGGAACATTCGGATTGGGGATGGCCGCGTTTTTTTCAGGCCTCAGGTAGCCTTCCAGGAGCTGTTCGATGTCGAGGCGATTGAGACCGACGATCTCCGCGGCGATTTCGCGCTGCTGCTCCGCTTCGGCTCTGTGGTACTGGCTTCGCAAGGCTGCGACGCGCTTCTGGAGGGCCGCTAAAACGTGCTGATGAAGGAATTTGGACAAGTGCAGTTTCGATTTCTGACCGAGGGCCGTGAATTTTAGAAATGCGGTCTCATCGATCGGCGGAAGATCGATTTTATAGTCGGCGGCGATCTTCTGCCGGTGCGAGCAATTGAACTCCCGCAAAAGCGCCATGACATAAGCCTGCTGATAAGCCGACACCTCGCGTCCGGCCTCCATCAATTGCATGACGTCATTTTCGGTCAGAAAGCACAAAAAGGCTTGCGAGTCGGGAAATCCGCGCGGTACCCAGATGACCTGGACGTATTTGCCACGGAAGCGAGCTGAAAACTCGATGCCGATGCGCACATCGATCCCCATTATGGCGGCTGCCTCCAGCAGTTCGGCGGCGAAGCGCGGCTCGATAAAATTGTAGTGAATGACGCGCAGGCGCCTGATGCCTTTTATCCAGGCGTCCATGATCAAATGGGTGGATGATTTGCGCCCCTTGGTGTTCACATCGTGGACGTGATCGTCGAAGGCAATCTGGTTCCATTCTTCCGGCATCTCGAGCAAATGGTAGCGGCGCAGCTGCCGACGCACGAACCGCGGCTTGCCTGCGGCCGTTATCCGGAAGTTATGGGCCAGCTCCAGCTGTCGGCGATAGTCGCCATGGGACCTGACCAGCTCTTTCATGATCTCCAGCAGCACCCGGGCCGTATTCTTGGGCATACTGCCGCCGGCGGTGCCCAGAATCTCGTCGTGTAGCGAGCGCAGGGCGCTGAGCCGATCGTCGACTCCGCCGATTTCGAGCGAACTGAGGAGGTGGACCACGGCATAGGCGATCCGTAGACCCTTCGACTCGACCATTTCCTTAATGCCACTGGGATGGAAGAAAGGGTAATATGTTTTACGGGTATACTCGAGGGTCCTGTCCCGATTCAGAACATCGGTGACGATGCCGAGCAGCTCATGATCGCGCTTGTCAAACAGGATCTTGGAAACCCGTTCAATGGTTTTCATCCGAATCAATTTCCGTCGTATACCTTGCCACATTGTTGGAATTAAACCATAACGGTATGAAATTTATATGAAAAAGTAAAGAAAAATGATTTTAACCGCCACACCTTGCAAAAAACTATTTTTTTTCTTCCGATTTTTTCGGAGTAAAAGGTCAAGTGTTTGTGTTTTTTACCCGCTGTGGTTATAGTAACGACCATTTTCGTCGTTTGACATTCCCCCATCACGGGACTCGTCAGCGAAGAACCTATTCTCGGGTGTTGATACATGAGAGGAGTCAACATTTTTTTTATCGTCTTTTTTGGTCTTTACGGACTCCTGCACCTCTACGGTTTTACCAAGCTGAAGCGAGCGCTCGAACCGGGCCCCTGGCAACTTGCCGGTTTGACGGTTTTTATGATTACGATGGTGCTGGCCCCGCTCCTTGTCCGACTCTTGGAAAGAAACGCCTGGCCGACACTCGCTCGACTTCTGGCACACATCGGCTATGTCTGGATGGGCCTGCTGTTTCTCTTCGTGTCTGGTGCTTTGGTGCTGGACGTTTACCATGTCCTGATGCTGCTCCTCCAGGGCGCTGTCCGAGTAGACCTGTCACATCTTGTGCCCTCGCCGCGCCTGAGTTTTTTTGCACCACTGATCCTGGCCCTAACGGTTGGGATATTCGGGTTTTTCGAGGCCCTGAATATCCGCACAGAACGGATTGCGATTCAAACGGCCAAATTACCACGCGACATCGGCCGGGTGAGAATCGTCCAGATTTCGGACGTCCACCTCGGTTTGATCGTCAGACAGGGCCGGCTGGCAAAAATTTTGGAATGCGTCGATGCCGCCCATCCTGATCTACTGGTGTCGACCGGTGACCTGGTGGACGGTCAGTTGAACGAACTGGCGGGCCTGGCCGAGCAAATCCGGCAGGTTCGAACACCCCTGGGCAAATATGCCGTCACGGGCAACCACGAATATTACGCCGGGATCGGTACCGCTTTGAAATTCACCCAAGATGCCGGATTCACGGTTTTGCGCGGAAGGGGACTGACGCTGCCGGGTGTGCTGAATCTCGCCGGAGTGGACGACCCGGCCGGCAACCGTTTCGGCACCGGACCCATGATTTCTGAAAAGTCCCTCTTGACAGATCTCCCTCGGTCCATCTTCACCGTCCTGCTGAAGCACCGCCCCCTGATCGACGAGGAGTCGATCGGTCATTTCGATCTTCAACTTTCGGGACATACCCATAAAGGCCAGATCTTCCCCTTTACCGTCTTGATTGATCTGATGTACCCCAAGTCTGCCGGTTTGATGCAATTCGGCGCCGGTTCGAGACTCTATGTAAGCCGGGGATCGGGCACGTGGGGCCCGCCGATCCGTTTTCTCTCAACACCCGAGGTGACGGTAATCGACCTGATCAGCGCAGAAATACAAGGTGCGTCCTCGGTATCAGATGAAAGCATGCGTCATCCGGAACGTTTTGGCGTGTCTTTTATAAAGGAGTAATCATGGAATACAGGATCGCCCTCATACCGGGCGACGGCATCGGCAAAGAAGTAATCCCCGAAGGCGTTCGGGTGCTTGAGGCCCTGGCCGCCGCATACGGTTTCGGCACGAAATTCACCGCCTTTCCCTATTCTTGCGGCTACTACCTACAGCACGGTGAAATGATGCCTGCCGACGGTCTGGAGCGGCTGAAAGTCTTCGATGCCATTTTGTTGGGTGCAGTGGGCGATCCGAAGGTGCCGGACCACGTTTCTCTTTGGGGTTTGCTGTTGCCCATCCGAAGAGGCTTCGACCAGTATGTCAACCTCCGGCCGGTCCGTCTGCTGCCGGGCATCGAGAGCCCGCTGGCCGGCCGCCGCCCGGAGGAGATCGACTTTGTGGTGGTACGCGAAAACACCGAGGGCGAGTATTCGGAAATCGGCGGACGGCTTTTTGCCGGAACTGATCTCGAGGTCGTGGTGCAGGAGAGTGTGTTCACCAGGCGCGGTGTGGACCGCGTCATCGATTTTGCCTTCGAACTGGCGCAGAGCAGACCGGACCAACATCTGACATCGGCCACCAAGTCGAACGGCATCATGCACACCATGCCGTTTTGGGATGAACGCTTCGAAGCCATCGGTCGAAAGTATCCGGACATCCGGCAGGACAAATTCCACATCGATATCCTCACCGCCCATTTCGTCCTGCATCCGGACTGGTTCGACGTGGTGGTCGGCAGCAACCTCTTCGGCGATATTCTATCTGACTTGGGGCCGGCGGTGGCCGGTGGCGTTGGCATCGCCCCTTCGGCCAATCTTAATATCGACCGAAAATACCCTTCCATGTTCGAACCGGTTCACGGTTCGGCTCCCGACATCGCCGGTAAAGGAATTGCAAATCCCATCGCAACGCTCTGGTCAGTGCAGATGATGCTCGACTTCCTGGGCCAGGAACAGGCGGCCGCGGCCCTGATGCAGGCCATCGAAGCCGTAACGGCCGAGCGTTTCTTCACCCGCGATCTGGGCGGCACGGCCAAAACGGTCGACGTCACAGATCGGGTGCTGGAGGAAATAAGCAAAGAGTCCGGGGGCAAATAACCCAGTCTTGGTCTCATCCCGGAAGAGTGTGCTTGAATCCCATTAAAATCCGGTTATCCGGCGCGATTTATAGGCTTCTTATTTTCACCGAGAATTTCTGTGCCTCCGCACCGGTTATTGACAGCAGACCCATTTATAGACCATTATGGATGGTCACGGATACAGGGTATCCGACCGCACGGTGACCACCGAAAAAGGATTCGTATTTGTCAGCGCCAAGAATGATCGCGTGTCATGAATGTGACCTGCTGCACCGCGTCCGGCCGCTCCCGGTCGGCACGCAGGCCCGATGCACCCGTTGCGGAGCGGTTCTCTACCGTCGCCGGCGCAACAGTCTGGACCGCACGCTGGCACTGAACATTGCCGGGCTGATCCTGTTCGCCCTGGCCAATTCATTTCCGTTTCTGGCAATGAATTTCGAGGGTCAACACCAGCAGATCGTCTTGCTGACCGGAATCAGGGAGATGTACCGTCAAGGCCTGCCGGAAATTGCCGTTCTGGTTCTGCTGACCACGATTATTTCACCCCTGGTGCAGTTGACAGGCCTGTTCTACGTGCTGCTGCCGCTGAAGCTTGACCGTCTCCCCCCGGCCGTCTGGCATGTTTTCCGGTGGGTGCGGAGTCTGCAGCCGTGGAGCATGCTGGAAGTTTTCATGCTCGGTATTCTTGTGGCCCTGGTCAAGCTCGCCAAGATGGCGGATATTGTGCCCGGAATTTCGCTGTTTTGCTTCCTCGGTCTCATTTATGTCCTGGCAGCCATATCGGCTTCGCTGGATCCGAACAGCGTGTGGGAAAAATGGTGGGACCGCCGATGACGCCGTCAACGATCACCGCCCAGAGCACCGCCCTGATCAGCTGCCACAGCTGCCACCTCCTCTGTCGACCCCGCACCCTGAGCGGCAACCGGCGTATGCAATGCCCGCGTTGCGGCGCGAGTCTGCATCAGCGCAAACCCCGAAGCCTCACCCGCACCTGGGCGCTGCTGGTGGCCGCCGCGATCTGCTATGTCCCGGCCAACGTGCTGCCCGCCACACGAGCGATTTCATTCGGCAAGGTGCAGACGGACACCATCATGAGCGGCGTGATCTACTTCATCAAAAGCGGCATGTGGCCGATCGCGCTGGTGATTTTCGTCGCCAGCATATGCGTGCCGCTGTTGAAACTGCTCATTCTCTCTTTTCTGTTGATTTCAGTGCACCGCCACTCGTCCTGGCGTCCTAAAGAGCGCACCCGTTTTTACCGACTCACGGAGATGGTCGGTCGCTGGTCGATGGTCGATATTTACGTCATAACGATCTCGGTCGCCCTGGTCAGGCTCGGTGCGGTAGCCAGATTTGAAGCTGGTCCGGGGATCGTATTCTTCGCTGCGGTGGTGGTGCTCACCATGCTGGCCGCCATGAGTTTCGACCCCCGATTGATATGGGATAACAAGGAGTCTCACAATGACCGAACAGAAAACCGAAACGCCCCCGACTGACACGATTCCCGAGGTGGAAGTCCAGTCGCGGATACGTCAGTTTTCCTTTGTGTGGATCATCCCGCTGGTCGCCGCGCTCATCGGCGTCTGGCTGGTCTACAAAGCCCAGTCGGAAAAAGGCCCGACGATTACCATCACCTTTCAGACGGCCGAAGGATTCGAAGCCGGCAAAACCAAAATTAAGTACAAAGATGTGGATCTGGGCCAGATCGAGGAAATCAACCTCAGCCCGGATTTGGGTCACGTGGTCGTAACCGCCAAGCTCGTCCGACAGGCGGAAGACCTGCTTTCCGAAAACACCCGCTTCTGGGTGGTCCGTGCCCGAATCAACGTCAGCGGAGTTACGGGTCTGCAAACACTATTTTCCGGTGTCTTCATCGGCCTCGACCCCGGCAAACCCGGCAAAAAAGCCCGACACTTCACCGGGTTGGAACAGCCGCCCATCGTAACCACCGATTTGCCGGGCCGATATTTCCTTCTTCTGGCCGAGCGGCGGGGCTCGCTCGATATCGGTTCACCGGTTTACTACCGGCAGATCAGGGTTGGACAGGTTGTCGGTTATCAGTTGGCCGAAGACGGACAAGCAGTGAGTATCAAGATTTTCGTCAACACGCCCTATTATAAGTACGTCAACAAAAACACGCGGTTCTGGAATGCCAGCGGAGTAGACGTTTCGATCGACGCAAAGGGGATAAAACTCAATACCGAGTCTCTGGTGACACTGCTGGTGGGCGGCATCGCCTTCGATGTTCCGAACTATCTCGAGCCCGGGGGCCCGGCCACGGAAGGTGAGGTGTTCAATCTGTATGACAGCCGATCCGCCAGCCAGGAGAAAACGTATCCGGTGAAAAGTTATTTCGTGCTCTATTTCGACGGGTCGGTAGGTGGTCTCGCACCGGGCGCACCGGTGGAATTCAGGGGTATAAGAGTCGGAAAGGTCGTCGACGTCAAGCTGGAGTTCGAGCCGGAGAAACGGGATTTCCGCATACCGGTCCTGATTGAAATAGAACCCGAACGGTTCATCAGTGAGGCCGAAATGCCGCAGGTGGAAACAGCGCGGCGCAATATCCTGGATTATCTTGTGGAAAAGGGGCTGCGGGGTCAGCTCAAGATGGGTAACCTGATCACCGGTCAACAGGTGGTGTCGCTGAATATCTTTCCCAATGCACCGCGGCGCAGAATCGTCTGGAAAAGCCCTTATCCGGAACTGCCCACCGTACCGGCGCCCATCGAAGAGATCGGCACCCGCGTGAGCCAGATCCTCACCAAAATCGACAACCTGCCCTTCGAGCAGATCGGCAAGGACCTGAGCGATACCCTGCGGAGCGCCAAACGCCTGGCCGGCACACCCGAGTTACAAGAAGCCGCCAGGAACCTGGATGCCATCCTGAAGGAAATGCGGCTGTTCGTCAGCGAACTGAGAACCGGCGTCACCCCGGAAATCGCCGCCACCCTGGCGCAGGCGCAAAAGGCGATTGCGCAGGTCGAGAGCGCTCTGGGCTCCGAAACGCCGCTCCAGGTCAACCTCAACAGCGCCCTGCAGGAACTGACAGCCGCAGCGCGTTCGCTGCGCGGTTTGACCGATTACCTCGAACGCCACCCGGAGGCCCTGATTTACGGAAAAAAGATACCGAAGTAAAATTAAGCAGACGTCATTTATCGCTCTGGAGGATGAAGGCTGTCGCCTTTTCGAAGACCCGGTTTTTCTGCGCACCCAAAATGGTCCCGATCGCCGTCTCCACAGCGGCCTGCAGGTCCAACCGGGCGGTATTGAGTATGAGATCGTAAGACCCGACGTCGGTTATGTCTTTGTGAAAGGTGTTCTTGATGAATGTTTTTCGCTTGGTTTCCCTGTTCTTGATCCGCTTTTTGGCCTCCGCAAGGGAGACACCGAAACGGAAGGCGACATTTTTAACCCGGATCTCCTCAGGGGCAATGACGCGGATGGCGAACCGCTTTTCAGGCGGCAGGATAAAATTCGCCCCCCTTCCCACGATCACGGCCCGGCCGATTATCCCCAGGGAATTGACCATCTTCGTGAGGTGTTGAACGTAGTCACCGGAATAGACATACTGTTCTTGGAGCAGGGACGAAACAAAATCCTGTATCTTGGAAAACCTCTCTTTTTCGATCATGTCCAGCACGTCACTGTTGGTATCGGCGCTGTGCGCGATCGCGTTGAGGATGTTCCTGTGGTAGAAATCAAATCCCAACCTTTGGGCCAGTGCTTCGGCCACCAGGAAGCCGCCGCTTCCCGGTTCCATGGCAACCGTTACCACCGGTACTGAGGCCTGCTTCGCCCTGTCTTCGTCCGTCAGGCTGCTTACATAAAAATCCCGCTGGTCTTGCGCGAACTGTTCAACCGTTCTTTTTAGCAATCCCATCTCTATCCCCTCTTAACTATTCAAAATTTAATTAAAAATATTCACTGTCAATTTAAATCTAAGGCATGATCGGCACTATATTCGCATTTTATCTGCAAGTCAATCTGCAAGCTGAGAATCGAGGATTTCATAGTGCGAGTTGCGTTGCGCTGGCGTGAATCCGGCCCGCCGAATGATCGTCTTGATGGTTTCGATGGTGGTGGCGCGGTCGTGCCCGGCCGTGCGCAGAACATTTTCTTCGAGCAACACCCCCCCGAAATCGTCGGCCCCCGCCAAAAGGCCAAGTTGGCCGGCCGGGATGCTCTCGCTGAACCAGGACGACTGGATGTGCGGGAAGTTGTCGAGCACAAGCCGCGCCAGGGCGATTATCCGCACGTAACGGGCCGGATGGGCCTGGACCGGGACCCGGCGGCTCAGCGGTGAGCCCCCGGGTTTGAAGGACCAGGGAATAAAGGCGCTGAATCCGGCGGTCCGGTCTTGAAGCGCACGCAGCTGCATCAGGTGCTCCACGATATCCTCGTCTGTTTCGACGTGGCCGTACATCATGGTGGCCGTGGTACGAAAACCGATGTGGTGGGCTTTTTCGCAGACAGCGAGCCATTGTGCCGTCGTGGCCTTGGCATTGGCGACCTTTCGGCGGACGCGCTCTGTCAGGATCTCGGCCCCACCGCCGGGAATGGTCCGGACGCCTTCGGCATAAACGGCCTGCAGGACCTCTTTAACCGGCATCTTCTCGGTCCGGGCCATGAAGACGTACTCGGCCGGGCTGAAGGGGTGAATATGGATGGCCGGGCAGGCCGACCGGATCGCCCTGATATAGGTCAGCCAATCGTCGAGACGGATCTCGGGATTATGGCCGCCCTGCAGCAGCACCGTGGTCGCCCCCCGGGCATAAGCCTTTTTTACCCGTTCGACCAGCACATCCGGCGCCAGGGTGTAAGCCTCCTGGTCCCCCGGTTTACGGCAGAAAGCACAGAATGCACAGCGGGTCACACAGATGTTGGTATAATTGGGATTGGTGTCGATCACAAAGGTCACGACCGGTTGCGGCCACCGCTGCCGGCGGGCGCGGTGGGCCATACCCATCAACTCGCCCAGGGGCAGCCGGACGAGCATTTCCAGAGCCTGGGTCCGCTCGCAGCGGTCGCCGATTCGCAGCTCAGGTCGGTTTGCAGGTTGAAAATCAGACGTCGTGGTCATTTATGGTTCCATTTGACCGGGTATGCGCCGTACAAACCCGGGAATATCGATCGGCTGAACCGGTGAGGAAAGCGAGCAGCCGAGGGTGTCGGTGAAGTGCTTTTCGAACTCGCTCATAAACCTGTCCTGGCCGTCCATGTCCGATTGGTCAAGGCTGCGACGGATCACCCGGAAATAGAGCCGAATGTCTTGCTCGGAAAGCCCGAGACGGCGCGCGGCCCCGGGGACGGCGCGCTGAACGAGTTCGTTTTCGCGCGTCCTGAACTCCGCCAACCAAGCCTCCAAAGCCAAGCGTGCCTTTGTCGGCGCGTCTTTTCTCACCACCCAGCGGGCAAAGACGAATGGTAGACGATGAATTCCATACCACTCGCCGGCCAGATCGGTTACGAAAGCATCGGCCGGCAACGATGTGTCGGTCTCGTTCAGACGGCGGTTTCGCATCCGCTTGAGGGCGGTATCCCCGATCAAGAGTTCGCCATTGGCACTTTCGCCCGGTGCAGCCGTCTGCGGCAGATTGTCGAATCCGTTCCGGTATCCGAGCACGAGGTAGAGCAACCGCACACTCGAAGCCGACTCCTCCGTCAACCGGATACGGGTCCCGGCTCCCATTTCGCCCAATGGGCGGTCGGAAAAAAAGAGCACGCTCATGGAGCGCTCGGCCGCGGCAATGCCGAAAGGCCCCAGAAATTCTGTTTCTCCGGCGACCGCCGCCAGCCCCCCCACCGGGACCGCCGCCGCGATCACCCGCTTCTGACAGAGCGCCGTAATGCTCTCCCGCGGCACCAGCGAAACGAATCGGCATTCCGCGGGCGTTCCCAGTTCCCGGTAAGGGGCCATGTTTGTGTAGGGAATCATAGCAACCGGCCACGTCATCTTTGCGGGTCCTCCTTTTGGGGAACGGCGCCCGGCGGCCCGACAGGTTGGGTAGAGCCGGATGCCGCCGCATGATCGACGGCCGGGGCACCCAACGGGCGTTCGTTGAAACGGCCGTCCCGCTCCACGGGTCTGAATCCGGCCGCCGTTATGGTTTCGATCATCCGCTCGCGCGCCATTCCGACAGGCGTCCGGGCACCCGCCAGATGGGCGATTTTCTCCTCGGAGATGGTTCCATCCATGTCGTCGGCACCCCAGCTCAGTCCCGCAGCAGCCGTCTCGACTCCGGCCATGGGCCAGTATGATTTAAGGTGAGGCACATTGTCGAGGACCAGACGGGAAACGGCCAGTACCGCCAGGGTCTCCAACGGTGTCGGCCCCTCTTCGACGAAATGCCCGCTGCCCGGTTGAAACGCCAGCGGTATGAAACAGGCAAGACCGCCGGTTTCATCCTGAACCTCGCGCAGGCGCAGCAGGTGTACGACCCGTTCCTCCCAGGTCTCTCCGAAACCGAAGAGCATGGTCGCGTTGGTCGGAATCCCCATTTCGTGGGCCAACCGGTGGATGCGGAGCCAGTCGGCCGGGCCGATCTTATTCCGCCAGTGCAGGCGCCACAATCGTTCAGAGAAGATCTCCGCGCCGCCGCCCGGCAGGGCGTCCAGACCGGCACGCTGCAATTCGTTCAGGACCTCCAGCTCGCTTTTTCCGGTCGTGCGGGCAAAGAAATCGATTTCAACGGCCGTATAGGCCTTGATGTAGAGGCCGGGAAACCGCTGTCGCAATTCGCTCACCAATGCCAGGTTGCGCGCATACGGCCAAACACGATTCAACCCGCCCACGATGTGGGCTTCGGTCGGCTCCAGCCGCCGCACCTTTTCGAGAATCTCGCTTTCCTCCAGCACGTAGGCATGCGGGGCATTTGGAACGGCCGCATAATTGCAAAAGGTACACCCCATGGCACAGATGTTGGCCGGGTTGATGTGCAGGTTAAAAATATAGGTCGCTCGATCACCGAAACGCCGGCGCCGGTTGGCCAGCGCTGCGGTGCCCAGGGCGTGCAAGGAGTCAGGCGTTAAATCGCCGGCCAACGCGCGGGCCTCTTCATAAGTCAATCGTTCTCGGCGGGCACCCTTGTCAAGCGCCTTCGCGAAAAGACCTTGGGGTTGGAACAGGGGCGTTTTCATCCCCCGGACGCCGCCGGGAACGGGTCGATTGGTTTTCATTGAGTCTTCACTTTGTTGTCACGGAAAGTGTCCCAGGATCGGGACCATGGCTGCGGCAATGCCGGCAATGGTCGACAGCGGAAAAAAGCGCAAACCGAGTGGAACCGATGGCAGATACATGGCGACCATGGCCAGGCCCGACAGTGCCAGCGCCAGCGCCGCCGGACCGCGACCGCCGGTTAGAAAGAAAACCGCGGTCAGGCAACCGAAGGCAACTGCATGCAGCAGACCCGCGATGCGCAGTGCACCGTCCTCCCCAAGCCACACCGGCAGACTGTGAACGCCGGTTTGCCGATCGCTTTCCAGGTCCATCAAGGCGTAAACGATGTCCGAACCGCTGAGCCAACAAAACACGAAGAAAGAGAAAAAAACGGCCGGTGGCGTAAAATTCGGGTTGCCGGCGGCCGCCACGAAAGCCCCCAGCGGCGCCAAAGCCAGACAGAGACCGATCCCGAAGTGACACAGGGCGGTAAAACGCTTGAGCAGCGAATACCCTAAGAGAGGCACCAGCGGCAGGGGGGCGAGGATCAGGCACCAGCCTCCCAGTGCGACGCAGGCGGCCGAATAAACCAGCAGACCGCCAAACGCTATTGCCAGGGCCGTTCGCAGTGTGAGACGACCGGCGGGAAGTTCGCGTCCGGCGGTCCTGGGGTTCAAGGCATCGAGCCGGCGGTCGAAGATGCGGTTGAAAGACATCCCGAAAATACGGGCCCCAACGGCGGCAGCGAGCACCAGCAGCAGAACACCCGGCGGCGGGGTCAAGCCCCGTGTGCCGATCCAGGCACCCGCAAAGATCAGCGGAATGCTGAAAGCAGTGTGTTCGATTTTTGTGAATCGCAGAATTTTTTGAAAATGGTTCAGGAAAGCCGCCTCCGCTTTAAAGGCTTCCGCATCCGTGCGTGACATCGTCTGATATTCCGTTGACCAGGTGAGCAGCGATCGCGTCGCTGACCGCTGCCAGGTTGCGATGTAAATCGGTTCTTTGGCCGTCGTCGGCCATGTCGGTGATCCCTTTTATCATAGCGCAGGTAGCCCCGTAAAGACCGGCCACCCACGCGACGACCGCTCCCTCCATGTCCACCAGCTCGCCCCATTGCGACAACCGGCGACGCAAGTGTGCATCGAAAACCGGCCGTTCAACGGTCACAAGCCGGGCGGTCGGAAGGTCGGGCCACCGGTTGTCGGTGCAGTAGACGGAACCGCCCCGTATGCCGGGACCCGGAGGACCCTCCGAGGCCTCGGTGACGCGCACGACCTGTCCGGGTGCCAGCACCGGGCTGTCGACCAGGATGCCGCAGATGCCGGCATTGATCAATTGATCACAGCCCTTTTCGCGAATGAGCGTCTGGGCGGCCAGAGCGGCCGCCACCTTACCCATCCCGCTGATCATGACCAACGCGGCAGGGTTCGGCAGCCTGAAGAGAGAAAACGGTCGATTACCGGTTTGCTGCGCCCCGGTCCTTTTCAGGAAGGAGCAGGCCTCCGGCAGTGTGGCATAGAGAATGCCGATCACGAAATAATTCCGGCAGCCCGTGCGCGCTTATCCAACTCGGCCACCGCCCTTTTTCCGGTTTCGCCCAGATCGAGGCTGTAAGAATTGACAAATGTGTGGATGTGGCGGCGCAGAACATCGTCGGACATTTCCCGGGCATAGCGGCGAATATACGGCAACGTCGGTTCGGGGTTCTCCTGGGCTTGACGGATGCTGCGGCGAATGAGCTCTTCGATATCCCGCATCCGCCCCTCTCCGAGTTCCGCACGCGCGGCGATACAGCCCAGGGGTATTGGAAGACCTGTTTCCTCCTCCCACCAGGCGCCGAGATCGACGACGGTGTGAAAACCGGCCTGGGTGTAAGTAAACCGATTTTCATGGATGATGACACCACAATTCGCTTTGCCGGCTGAAATTTCGGACAGAATCCGATCGTACGTCACGAAATATCGGTTAGCGGTCTCCGGCGCCCAAAGACGGAAAAGCAAATGGGCCGTGGTCCATTCGCCCGGCAGAACAACCCGTGCCGCGGCAACCTCGGAACGTGTCAGCGGTTCTTTCGACACCAGGATCGGACCGCAGCCATACCCCAAGGCGGCGCCGCTGGCCAGCAGCCGGTATCGCTCGCGGACCAGCAACCAGGCGTGAAATGACAGTTTGGTCACGTCGAGCCTGGCCGTCATCGCCATGCGATTGAGCGTTTCCACATCGTGCAATTCCACCTCGATTCTGACTCCCGGAAGCTGCAATCCGCCAGCGGCGATTCCATAAAAGATGAAGGTATCGTTCGGACACGGTGAATAGCCCAATCGGATCGATTCAGCGGTTGACATTGTGACCTCTGCTATCATTGACGGCGGCCTTGGAGCACGACCTGCCGGCGGTCAGCGGGAAGACCCCTTGACCACAATTCAGTTTTTTTACGGTAATTGTTGACGGAAATCAACCCTCAGATATGCAATCAGATCTGTTGCATGACGGCAGAGCCGAAAACCTATGGTGCCTCTTCCAGCCGGTAACCATCAAGGATTGCCGCTTGCGGTCATGGAATCCGGGCCTCGGCACATGCGGCTTTTTCCCTGACACCCGGAAAGAAAAAGTGTGTGTCTATTTTTCAGAGGCATGCTATAGTGCCGCGCAACTTGAAAGGCCTGGTCGGCGTTTAGGAGGCGTCGCTCCGTAACACCCGCCTAATAATGGGGTATTTTTACCTCCTTAGAGAAAAAAACGTCATGCCGGCAGTGGGTGCCGGAATATTGTAGACAGAAATAAGGTCGAGGAATGAAAAAATGAAAAAGTTATCGACGGTATTTTTACTCATCGGTGTTGCGGCTGTTCTCGCCTGTGTCCATCCCAGTGATATGGCCCAATCGGGACCATCCCATTTTGAGGTCGCCATCCCCGCCGGTTGGCAGAAACACACGACCAAAAAATTTTTTCTGATCTACAAAAAAGACCCTCTGCGACAGTACATTCTTGCCCAGGAACGCCCACTCGACAAACCCTTCAAGTTCAGCAAAAAGAGTTTGACGGCCGGTATGCAGTCGCAGGAAGTCGCGACCGTCGTCATTGACGAACTGAGATCCGATAAACAACTCCTCAATCTCGTCGTGATCGAGAGTGCGCCGGTAACGATAAAGGGGAATGAGGGATGCCGCATTTTGTTCACATACGGTTTGGGAGACGGCTCTAATTACAAGACCCTCTACCTTGGTTTCATCAGGGGCGCGTCCTATGTAAGTTTGCGGCTCAACGTAGCCGCCGACAAAGATTTCGACCGGGATTTGCAAGCATTTAACGAAGTGGTCGACAGCATGCGGTTTCTAGTCGCCGGTCCCGTGTGATCCGTTGGCATCGTCACCTCCTCACGCCACCACCCGACTGACCCTGGTGCGCCACGGCCGGGTTCACAATCCAGAAAAAATATTTTATGGCCGATTGCCCGGCTTCGCATTGAGCAGCAAAGGCCTGCGCGAAGCCCGGTGCGCAGCCCAAGCCCTGAGCCGCGAACCGCTGGCGGCCGTGTACACCAGCCCGCTGCTGCGCGCACGACAGACGGCCAGCGCCATTCAGGCCTGTCACAAGCACCTCAGAATTCGGACATCGGCGCTGCTAAACGAAGTTTATTCGCCTTACGAGGGCCAGCCGACGAATGTGGTGAACGCTCTCGGCGGAGATGTTTATTCCGGTACGGCTCCGCCTTACGAGCAGCCGCAGGACATCATCCGGCGGGTTCAAAAATTCATTCGCCGGATCCGTAAACATTTCACAGGCCGGCAGGTGGTGGCCGTAACCCACGGCGATGTCATCACCTTCATGCTGCTATGGGCCAATGATTTGCCGGTAAAGCCGAAATACAAACGCAACTTATCCATAGCCGGCCTTTCAGACCGTTACCCGGCCACGGCCTCCATGTCGACGCTCGTCTATCGGACTTCTTCGATCGATGAACGACCGCTGATTTTCTACAAAAGATCCGACTGTTCACAGTGACCGGAGAATAATGCGCACTTGCCTAAAGGTACGTGTGCAGGCCCTTCAAGGTGCGCCCGTTTTCATCGACCGGGGGGCATGCGATTCTTCCGGTCGCACCATCGCGACGGGTAGCGGCCAACCGGTCTATGTAGGCCTGATCGATGTCGGCGGTCACGTAGCGGCCGTCGAAAACAGAGCAGTCGAAGGCCGTCAGAGCGGGGTTTCCGGCCATGATGCTGTCCTTCAAATCCTCGAGGTCCTGATAAACAAGCCAGTCGGCACCGATTTTCTGCTCGACTTCCAATTCGCTGCGCCTGTAGGCGATCAGTTCTCCGGTGGACGGCATGTCAATGCCGTAGACATTGGGATGGCGCACCGGTGGTGCGGCTGAAGCAAAATAGACTTTTCTGGCCCCGGCGTCGATGGACGCTCGCGACGCCAAGGATTTTAACGGAACCTACTTATAGTATAACGCCTTCCGTCGAGATCAACACCAGGGGTCGGTGTACCTGAGAAGATGCGGGAATCGGCTGGTTCGTGTGGTATGCTTCGCCGTGGTTTAGCTGCCGGAATCGTCATCCGGAGAGCGAATGATCGAATTGGATAAATTGCCCGGCATTGCCGATTATGATAGACTTTACGAATTAATTTTAGGTCGCCGTCGCCTGACAACCTGATCCGAAAGCCAGCGAGCACCGCTTTCGTTCTTATTCAATACGGGAGACCGGTATGTTTTTTAAGACGATCATCAGCCTCGCACTCATCGTTATATCTACGGCCAAGGCCGGCTATGCCCATGAATTGACAATCGTGACCGAAAAGTCCCCGCCGTTTAATTTCGTAAAAGACGGCGTTGTGACCGGCTCTTCCACCGAAGTGGTCCGGGAAATGCTGAGGCGCATGGGCCGTCCGGACGACATCCGCGTACTGCCGTGGGCTCGCGGCTACAAAATGTTGCAGACGCAGCCCTATGTGGCGCTATTCTCGACCTCGCGAACCCCGGAAAGAGAGTCCCAGTTCTATTGGGTCGGCCCCCTCTTCACCGTCCACTTCGGATTCTACGCCAGGAAAAGTGCCCACCTGGTGCTTCTCACCCTCGAAGACGCCAAGAGAGTCGGCGCTATCGCTACCTATAAGGATGACGTCAAGGAACAGGTTCTGATAAGCAAGGGATTCAAAAACCTCGACAGCTCGAAATCACCGGTCAGCAGTTTTAAAAAATTGATGTCCGGACGGGTCGACCTCTGGCTTTTCGACAACCTCGGCGTGGCGGACATTGCCAGACAGAAGGGGGCGGATCCAAACGAATTGGAACTGGTGTTGCCCTTCGAAAGCTACCAGAGCTACCTTGCCGTTTCCAGATCGACACCCGAATCCGTCGTCATCGAACTGCAAAACACTCTCGAAGAAATGGTGCGTGACGGCACCTTCGAATCAATCAGCCGTAAGTGGCTTCCGGATGCCAACATCCCGGATTTCAATACAGACGAGAAAACCGCAGTCGACAAACCGGTCCTCAAGCTGTATACCGAAGATTCGCCGCCCGGAAATTACATCGACAATGGTCAGCCGGCCGGTTTTTCGGTTGACATCGTCCGCGAAATCCTGCGACGCCAGAAGCAACCCGATACCATAACGGTCGTTCCCTGGGCGCGGGGATACACTCTGGCCATGACGGATCCCAATGTGGCCCTGTTTTCAACCAGCCGCTTGCCGGAACGGGAGAAATCATTTCAATGGGTCGGCCCCCTCTACACCCAGACCTGGGCCTTCTATGCTAAAAAGGGGACCGCGATCAGGATGGACTCATTGGACGAGGCCAAAAAGGTCGCCCGGATCGGCACCTACCTGAAAGATGCCAAGGAGCAGTTTCTCAAGAGTCGGGGGTTTCAGAACCTCGTCAGTGCCAATCGAAATAGCAGCAATGTCAAGCATCTGTTGAAGGGCAATATCGACCTGTGGGTCAGTTCCGATTTCAATATGCCGTATCAGGTCGAGCAGGCCGGGGAGAATCCGGGAATGTTGGAACGGGTTTACGCTTTTCGAAAAGTGGACAATTTCATTGCCTTCTCGTTGAAAACCCCCACAGCGGTCGCGCACAAGTGGCAGAAATACCTGGACGAGATCAAGGAAGACGGCACTTACGCCATGATCTGTCGAAAGTATCATTACCGGCCAGACCAGCTCGCAGTGCGCTGATCGAGGAAACAGGTTTGAATACGACGCTGAAATCGAGCACGTTGAACCGCCTTTTCAATTTGAAAAGTCGTTCCATTTCGAGAGAACTGACCGTCAGCTTGATTCTGATCATCATTTTTTTCGAGGGCATCTTGCTGGCATTAGTCTATCAGCATCAATCCCATATCCTGCTCGCGCAGCTCGAAGCCCAGGCCGACCGGTATGCCGAAAACCTGGCTCAGGTTTTGATCGTCCCGATCTGGGATTTCGACGATGAACAGATTGAAAAAATCGGCGGCGGTTTCGCCCACAACGACGTGGTGGACGAGATCACCATCATCGATGCCGAGGGAACCGTTTTATTTTCGCACCGCAATGGCCAAGCCAGCGGTAAACGGATCCTCCGAGCAGTCAATATTGTTTACCAAAATCGACCAATCGGCAGCGTCGAATTCGCTCTCTCCATGGATGCCTATACCGCACAGCTGGTATGGCTGCGGGGTCGGATTCTGCTCATCCTGGCTGCTTCTCTATCCGTGATCTGCATCACGACCGGCGTTCTTCTGCGTATTTTCATGCGCGCGCCGCTGATCATGCTTCAGAAAGGCATCGATCGCGTCGCCCGGGGCAACTATTCTTACAAGTTCGACGAAATTCGCCACGGTGAACTCTCCGGCATCGCCGACCGTTTCCGTGAAATGGCCGCGGTCGTCCAGGCGCGGGAACAGTCGCTCAAAGAGGTTAACCGGGAACTCGAACTGGAAGTCGACGAACGCAGACGGGCCGAGGACAAAATCAGGGCCAGCGAGGCCAAGAGCCGCGCACTGCTGGATGCGATACCCGATATGATTTTCCAGCTGGACCAAAGCGGCCTGTTTATCGACTACAAAGGTGTTCAAAATGACCTAATCGTCGCACCGGAATCGTTTTTGGGAAAAAACATTACCGACATCATGCCGTCTGAACTGGCCGCTCTCATCATGAAACGGCTGGCGAATGCGCTGCAGACCCGTCAGATCCAGATCTTCGAATATGAACTGCAATTGCACAGGAAGCCGGAAAACTTCGAGTGTCGGCTGGTCGCGATTTCAGACACGCAGGCCGTTGCGATCGTCCGCAACATTACCGAACACATCTGCGCCGCAGCCGAACGCAATCGACTGGAAGAGCAGCTCCGGAGGGCCCAGAAAATGGAGGCTATTGGCACGCTGGCCGGCGGTGTGGCCCACGATTTGAACAACGTCCTCTCCGGTCTGGTGAGCTACCCTGACATGCTGTTGATGGATATGCCGGCGGACAGCCCCCTGCGTCAACCGATACTGACCATTCAGAAGTCTGGCGAAAAAGCCGCTGGCATCGTTCAGGATCTTTTAACGCTGGCCCGCAGAGGCGTGTCGGTGTCGGAAATCGTCAACCTGAACGGCATCATCCGCGATTACCTGAAAAGCCCGGAATACGCAAAATTACAGGCAAGCACCGCCACCTTTACCGTGGACCACTCCCTTGACGAAAACCTGGCGAGCATCTCCGGTTCTTCGGTACACCTGTCCAAAACGGTTATGAACCTGGTCGCCAACGCCGCCGAGGCGTTGACGGAAAACGGGCGAATCGTCATAACGACCGAAAACCGAATCCTCCGCAACCCCATCGCGGGTTTCGACAATTTCAAGGGGGGTGATTATGTTGAGCTGCAAATCTCCGATAACGGCGTCGGCATTGCGTCTTCCGACATCGAACGGATATTCGAGCCCTTCTATACCAAAAAGGTGATGGGGCGCAGCGGCACGGGCCTCGGTATGGCCGTTGTCTGGGGTACGGTAAAGGACCTCGGAGGCCACATTGATATTCAGAGCACCGAAGGGCAAGGAACCACCGTCACGATCTACTTACCCGCCTGCTGCCCGGAAACGGCCGAAGAACTGCGCCTTCCCGTGTCTTTTGATCGATACAAAGGCCGGGGAGAGACCATCCTGGTGGTGGATGATATGGCCGATCAACTCGAGATCGCCTCACACATGTTGACAAAGCTGGGCTACAGGGTCACAACCGCTTCCAATGGAGAAGCGGCCATCGATCATCTGGCAGCCAACGCGGCCGATCTGGTGATCCTCGATATGATCATGACACCAGGAATCGACGGCCTGGAGACTTACAAACGGATCATTCAAATCCGACCCGGCCAGAAAGCCATCATTGCCAGCGGCTTCTCGGAGTCGAAGCGGGTCATGGTGGCCGAAGGGCTCGGCGTAGGCGCCTACATCAAAAAACCGTATCTGATGGAAGAAATCGGGATGGCCATAAGAAAGCAACTGGATCGGTGACGGCCATCCTGGGACAAAAGAACCTAAGGATCCCGCCTATGAAACCCCGTAGATCAATTCTATCCGTACCCGGACACGTCGGAAAAATGCACCAGAAAGCATACCGGAGCCAGGCGGATGTCATCATGCTCGACCTGGAAGATAGCGTGCCGCTAGAGGCCAAGGATAATGCCCGCGCCGCGGTCGTCAACGCCCTGCGCACAATTGACTGGAAGGAAAGGGTCGTCACGGCCCGCATCAATGCCCTGGACACCCCTTTTGGCTACCGGGATATACTGGTCCTGGCCGAGGAGGCCGGGGACCGACTCGATTCAGTCGTCATCCCTAAGGTCGATCATTGCGCCGATATCCATTTTGCCGATAAGATGTTGACCGGCATCGAGATGGCCAAGGGCCTGGCCAACCACATCGGAATCGAGGCGATCATCGAATCGGCCCGGGGGCTGGCGGGAGTTGACGAAATTGCCGGATCCAGCGAGCGCCTCGTGACCCTGGTTTTCGGAGTGGCCGACTACTCGGCCTCGATCGGCGCCCGCTTGGCGTCTATTTCCGGCCACGGTGAAAAAGATGAAGAACTGTACCCCGGACATCGCTGGAATTTTGCCATGAGCCGCCTTGTCATGGCCGCCAAGGCAAACGGTCTGATGGCCATCGACGCCCCCTACGGTAATTTCAAAGACCCGGCGGGGCTGCGTCGGTCGGCGGTCATGGCCGGTGCGCTCGGCTTCGACGGCAAATGGGCGATTCACCCCGAACAGCTCGACACCATAAACACCGTTTTCTCACCGTCTCCCGCAGACATCCAACGCGCCCGCCGCGTCATAGCGGCCTACGAGGACGCTCAGACAGCCGGCCGTGGCGCCGCATCGGTTGACGGCCGCATGGTCGATCGCGCCACCGTGCGGTTGGCACAGCAACTCTGGGAACAGGCCCGGCATCTTGAATTGGTGTGACCGACCGCTCACCCTCCGGTCTGCTCGAGGTGCAGAATCGAGCGGGTTGCGGAAAGCAACCGGAAGGAGTGACGCGCAAGGGTGAACCCCTTTCTGGCCTCGGCGACGCTGAGACGGTGGTGAAAAGGACTCTGCAGGTCAAAGGCCGGGATGATGACATCGATGTCGAACCTGTTGCCGGATGCCGGACCGCGGTAGATGACAACTGTTTCACCGATGAGGACTTCTTCGTCCCGCGCGAGCATCAGTGTGGCACCGATCGCACCGCCCGGCTTCGCCCGCACCACTAATTCAGATGGCCCCGCCGTATCCTCGAAGCCGATGACGCCGGCGTAGTAGTCACGGACGTCTTCCGCAGGGGTAATGAACCGGAAGGCGAATAAGTGAAAAAGGCCGAACGAGGCAACGCCGAACATCGTCAATGCCGCCAGTAGCAACCCCTCACGCCGGTGCGTAATTTTCATCGGCATCACTTCGCAGCGGCTCTATGCAGCCCGCGTCCGTGTTGCCGACATGATTGACGCGGGAAGACACGGCTGTGCGCTTGAACTCAACGTGGCAGTCGTTTTTCAGTATCTGTTGGAGCCTCCCGGCATGTTCGTTCGCAGGATCGAGCCAGGCATCGTGGGCTCCGGCCCTCAGGACCACGGGCATACGGTTGTGAATGTCCCGCAGACCGGGACTGGCTTCGGTTGTAATAATCGCGCAGGAGCGGAGTTCCGTCTTCGGGTCGTCTGCGCACCAGAGTTCCCACAGTCCGGCAAAGCCAAAGAGACCGTCGCTCGGCAAAGTGATGTACCAGGCTTGCTTTTGCCCCTTTGGCCCCGTCCACTCGTAAAATCCGTCGGCCACAATCAGACAGCGCCGTTTCCTGAACGCATTGCGGAAACTCGGTTTGGTGGCCAGCGTTTCCGAGCGTGCGTTGATCATCCGCGCCGCGCCCGATGCGTCTTTTGCAAAAAAAGGGACCAGTCCCCAGTGCAACTGAACCAGGCCGGCGTGACCGTTTCGGACCACGGCCAAGACTGCCTGGGTTGGGGCGATGTTGTAGCTGTGGGTGGCCTCGAAAGCGAGGCGGTCGACGTTGAAGGTCTTTTCGATCAGCTCCAGCGAACTGTGCCGGACGAATCTACCGCACATGCGGGTCTCCTTGGCGATAAGATAATGCCCATCCACGAATAAGGGCGGCAAGCCGAGGGGGGCGATTCAGAAATATCAAATTATTTTGTCGTGAAAGTTGAGACGGTTTTAAGCTTTCAGTATGATAGCAGTTCATTCTATTGTCTTTGTCTGCCATTATTTTTCCACTTTTGCTGAAGAAGCAGTTAAAATTTCTTTCCCATCTTCTACAGTAATTTTTCCTTTTATAAAGGCCATATGACCTTTCATGGAGGAAAAGTCTTGCCCTTTAAGAATATATTTTTTTCCTGCAGACTCCACAACAAATTCATCACCGTTTTGTTGAACTGTTCCATTAATTTCAATTGTGCCATCAGTCGCTTTTTCTTGACATCCTTGAAATGATATTCCAACAAACAGAAATGCCACGACCATCATACAACAAGTAAATGATTTGAAAAGTTTCATTTTATTTCCTTTCTTTATCTTGTTCCTTTAATTGTAAAACATACCAAACAAAATTAGTAAATCTGTTAAATTCAATATAGACACGAAATACCGCTCAGGTATTTTTGAAACCCGGGACGAGAAAATACGTCCCCCTTGTAAAAGTCAGGCGGCGCCGACACGCGGTGGCCGAACTCGTGCGCGAGGTAAAAACTCCAGTATGTTGCGGCCGCCTGATCGACCAGAGCAGCCTTCAAACCGGCTTACTCGGTGAAACCGTAGTGGTAAATTTCGTAAACGGTCTCTCCCCCCAGAAGTTGGTCGACCTCGTTCTGAATTTTCTTTCGGTCTGCGCTTTCCAGCCAGTTCTTCCAGTCATCCGAAGAATTCCAGGTGCTGATGACGAGAAACTCATCCGGCGAGTCCAAGCGTTTGAGGGTTTCCCCGGAAATGTAGCCGGGCTGATTGGTAGCCATTGCCCGCATTTTTCTGAAAAGTGGGATCATCGATCTGGCTTTGTCGGCCGGAATCTTGCGTTTGATGAGAATCTTGACCGCCATAATGGTACATCTCCTTTGCGTTGGGGCGGCAGCATGCGATCTGCCGCCATGGAATGACCCTAAAGTTATCCTGCCGCTGATCGAAAAAGCGCTCCGACCGCTACGGGTGGGTTGGAACCGAATTGTATTTGAATAACCGGTTGAATACAGGTATATTAATGCCATCGCTCGGTCGGGTCAAGGGTCCGCGTCCGCTTGGATGCAGACCTAAGCGAAGCAGCAGCGGACCAGGTGGCCTCAATATTCGCAACTTCAGGATGGTGGAATAGGTTTGTGCGGCGTACGATAACGCTTCCGCGCTATGCCGTTGACCTGTCACATCTTTAGCGTGATTTTTTTCAACTTGCAGAAAATTGTAAATTTTTGGATCGGATATTTACCAGTGCAAATATTTAAACCGTGAATGGGCACCCGTTAAAATGCGTCCCGAATGCCTCCGTAAGTTTCTTTTTCTGCTGTTGGGGGTCGTCTCTATGGCGTCGTCCGGATGCGAAAGCATGCGCTACTATTCGCACATCGCTTCGGGCCAGATGCATATCGTCAACCAACGGCAATCCATTCGAGAAATGATCGCCGCTCCAGGCACCGACCCGCTTTTGAAGCGGCAGTTGCAGCAGATTCTGGAGGTTCGGAATTTTGCGCAAAAAAAGCTCTCTCTGCCGGTCGGCAGCCATTACTTGAGCTACACCGACCTCGATCGTCCATATGTGGTCTGGAACGTGAGTGCCGCACCCGAATTCTCATTTGCCCCGAAAACCTGGTATTACCCTTTCATCGGCCGAGCGGCGTATCGCGGTTTTTTCTCGAAGGACATGGCCCTGCGCTGTGCCGAAAAACTGGAAAAGCTGGGCCTTGACGTCTACGTGGGCGGCGTCACGGCCTACTCGACCCTGGGATGGTTCTCCGATACCGTCTTCAGCACCATCATCCGTCGCGACGAGAACGCCACGGCAGCATTGATATTTCACGAACTGGCACACCAGATTCTCTATGTTTCAGACGACACGACCTTCAACGAGAGTTTTGCGACCACTGTCGAGCAGGAAGGCCTGCGACGCTGGATGGCGGCCAACTCAAACCCGCTCGGATATCAAACGTACGTTCTGCAAGGCCGACGCCGGCAGGGGTTTCTGGCACTCGTAACGACGTACCGTGAAAAGCTGGCCGAACTCTACCGACAGAAAAATATGGCACCGGAAGAGATGCGGCGCCGGAAAGCGTCGCTGTTTGCGGACATGCGGGATGAATACGCGCACCTCAAAACAGACTGGCACGGTTATGCCGGCTACGACAACTGGTTCGACACGACGCTGAACAACGCCAAGCTGAATTCGGTCGGCACCTATTATGACCTCGTCCCGGCCTTCACGCAGCTGCTCGCGAGTCAGGACGGCAGTCTGGAGGCCTTCTATGCGGAATGCCGCATCCTGGCCGGACTGCCAAAGGCGGAACGCAACCGCCGGCTCTTATCCCTGCAGCCGCCGGCCGTGGCCGTGGCCGCCCCGATCGGTCAAGCCGGTCGTCGCTAATTGGTGGCCGTTGCCGCTGTGGCAGCTCATTTTATTTGAAAAATTCTTCTTGATGCCCGAACGCTCTACTTGAAAAATCTCACCTTTCTCGGCTGCGCCTTCCATGATGATTGGGATGTGACCCAACTTCTTTTCCCCTACTAAACGTTCATGGCCCTTAAGCCACTACTTGTTTCGGGTTCGTTTGTCAGTTGCATCAGGCGTGACGCGATGTCACTTTCCGATAGACTGGAGATTTCGGCAAAAAGCATGACCATCCGGCTGGCCTGTTGCCGCTGGCGGCATTATGCCGCTAAACTATGGACTGTCGAGCTATGTAGAGATTTTTGTGATTTTTATGTTCACCTATAAATAAATTATTTTTTTAAAAATTAGTTTGACATATGTAATTACAAGTAGTTAATAATAACAAATGAAGGAATTATAGATTTTATACCTGTTTATAATTTTGTCATCAAAGTTTTTTTTAATCTTGGTTAATTATTTGAATACTATAAATTTTTTTGCCGCTTCCATCTCAGAGTTTTAATAAATGGACCATACCGCGACGACAATACCCCTTTCAAACCGCTCGGTCAGTGACAGTGTCATGGTTGCCCTGCGGAAGATCATTCGGGCGATCGAGATGAATTCCAAAAAACTTTTCAAGCGGGTCGGGTTGACCGGGCCGCAACTTGTTATTCTACAGGAAATATCGCGCAGTGAAAAAATCACTGTTGGGGATATCGCGCAGGCCGTCAGCCTCAGTCAGGCGACGGTAACAGGTATTCTCGAGCGAATGGAAAATCGCGGGCTGCTCGCTCGAGAGCGGAGCAGCCAAGATAAACGACGCATAATGGTCAGCATCTCTGCTACCGGAAAACAGATCCTTAAAGACTCGCCACCATTGATGCAGGAAGCATTTGTCGAAAAATTCTCTTGCCTTCAGGAATGGGAACAGACGATGATTTTGAGTGCCCTGCAGCGCCTGGTCACCATAATGGATGCCAAGTCGATTCAGACAACCAACTCCATCGACTGCCAGATCGTAAAATCAGGCGAGACCACGTCAAGCTCTTTTTAGTGACATGCGGCAAACCAATCCCATCGGCATAGGATCATATATATGGATAAAATTGTTGTAGAGAATCTGTACAAGATTTTCGGCACCCAGCCGGAAAAGGCTATGGAGCTCCTCCAAGAGGGGCAGAGCAAAGGGGCCATACTCGAAAAAACCGGCATGACCGTTGGGGTCGACAATGCCAACTTTACCATCGAATCCGGTGAAATTTTTGTCATTATGGGATTGTCCGGTTCCGGCAAATCCACCATTGTGCGGATGCTCAATCGACTCATCGACCCCACTGCCGGCAAAGTGTTCGTGGATGAGAAAGATGTCACTCAAATGGGCCAGAATGAGTTGGTTAAATTCCGCTTGCACAATATGAGTATGGTTTTTCAATCGTTTGCGCTCATGCCGCATCTGTCGGTGTTGGACAATGCCGCTTTTGGCCTCGAACTCGCCAAGGTTGACAAACCAAAACGCAAGGAACGCGCCATGCAGGCACTGGCGCAGGTGGGCCTGACCGGATGGGAAAACTCGTATCCGTCTGAACTCAGCGGTGGAATGCAGCAGCGGGTAGGCCTGGCCCGCGGCCTGGCTGTTGACCCTGATATCATACTCATGGATGAAGCGTTTTCCGCCCTCGATCCATTGATCCGAACGGAGATGCAGGATGAATTGCTCAAACTGCAGGAGAATGATCAGCGCACCATCGTTTTCATCTCCCACGACCTGGACGAAGCCCTGCGCATCGGTGACCGCATCGCCATCATGGAAGGGGGACGTGTCGTCCAAGTGGGCACACCGGAGGATATTTTGCAGAATCCGGCAGATGACTACGTGCGTGCCTTTTTTAGGGGAGTCGATCCGACGAACGTCATCTCGGCCGGTGATATCGTACGCGACACTTACCCGACGCTCATCAAAACCAAGGTGGGGAGCCTGCGCGCGACCCAAGAATTGTTAAGCGGCAGTGAACACGACCATTGCTATGTGCTCGACACGGACCGCCACTTTCTGGGCATCGTTACATCGGATTCTCTGCGCGAGGCCATGGAAAGCGGAGCGCCCGACAGTCCGATTGACCAAGCTTTTCTCAATGGTGTCAACACCGCCAACATGAACAATTCCATGCAGGACATTCTACCTGCAGTTGCCTCCAGCAGCTGGCCGGTTCCGGTAGTGGACGATCAGAATGTCTATAAAGGCGTGGTTTCCAAAAACCGCTTTCTCAGAACACTGCATCGCACCGAAAAGAGAATGGACAACACGTAAATCATCATCATTGCCGACGGGCTTCCATGAAGCGCAAGATCGTTGGCTTACCCTTTAAATGTTATGCATAATCATGGAGAATGGCCATGTTTGAAGATAAAGTGATTCCACTCGATGTGTGGGTCTCACAGTTTGTCGACTGGCTGGTCGATAACTACCGGGATTTTTTTCAGGCCATCAAATGGCCGGTGGAACAGACCCTGAACGGATTCGATGCCGGATTGAATGCGCTTCCTGCGTTTGTTGTCATTGCGGTCCTCGCGATTGCAGCTTGGCGTTTTTCCGGCAAAGGGCTGGCCATTTTCACCATCGTCTCCATGACGATTATCGGGCTTCTCGGCCTTTGGGAAGATACCATGACGACGTTGGCCATGGTGCTGTCATCGGTCCTTTTCTGCGCCCTGGTAGGGATTCCGCTCGGCATTTGGTCCGGCCGGAATGATGCCTTCGAGACCAGCATTCGACCGGTGCTGGATGCGATGCAGACCACACCGGCGTTTGTCTACCTGGTGCCCATTGTCATGCTCTTCTCGGTCGGAAACGTGGCGGGTGTATTGGCAACCATCATTTTTGCCTTGCCGCCTATTATCCGCCTGACCAGTTTGGGCATCCGGCAAGTCCATCCCGAGTTGGTGGAGGCGGCGCAGGCCTTTGGCGCCACCAACTGGCAGGTTCTGATCCGGGTCCAGGTTCCCCTGGCCATGCCCACAATCCTGGCCGGACTCAACCAAACCATTATGATGGCGCTGTCCATGGTCGTGATTGCGGCGCTCATCGGCGCCGGCGGGTTGGGATCACCGGTGATTCTGGGGTTGAACACCCTGGATATCGGCCGGGCCGTCATCGGTGGGCTGAGCATCGTGTTGATGGCTATCGTGCTCGATCGCGTTACCCAGTCTATGGCGCAACAGAAAAAAAGAGCCCGCAAATGAAAACGGTTGTCGAATCCATCAAATTACTCAAACAAATCACTCAATCAAGGAGGTCCCTATGCAAACCTTATCACGAATTTTAATTACGGTCTTCGTCTGTCTGACAATCGCTGCCATGCCTGCCTTCGCCGACGACATGAAGCCGGGCAAGGGCGTCACGGTTCAGCCCGCACGCGCCACATGGAATACCGGATTTTTTCAGGAAGCCCTGGTGCGCCGTGGTCTGGAAGAACTGGGTTACACAGTCAAAGACCCAAAGGACCTGGCCAATCCGATTTTTTACAAGTCCGTCGCCCTCGGCGATTTGGATTATTGGACCAATGGTTGGTTCCCCATGCACAACGCACAGCTGCCCAAGGGGTTTTACGATGTTGCCGACGAGTACGGTTACGTTGTCAAAGCCGGCGGTTTGCAGGGCTACCTGGTTTCTAAAAAGGAGGTGGATAAGTTCAACATCAAATCATTGGATGATTTCAAGCGCGACGAAGTCAAAAAGGCCTTTGACACAAACGGCGACGGCAAAGCCGATCTGACCGCCTGCCCACCGGGCTGGGGATGCGAACAAGTAATTGCCCACCACATGAAAGTTTACGGTCTCGAAGATGACATCAATCCGGTCAAGGCCGCTTACGAAGCCGGCATGGCTTCGGCCATAGGTAATTACAAAAGCGGAGGGCCGGTCTTCTTCTACACCTGGACGCCCAACTGGACGGTCTACAAGCTCAAACCCGGCAAGGATGTGATGTGGATCAACGTGCCCGAAATTATGCCGACCGAAGCGCAGAAACCTGCCGTAGATCGCATGACGGTATCTGGTGTTGAAGGCGCGGTCAGCGATCCGATCAAACTCGGGTTTGTCGTTTCCGACATTAGAATCGTCGCCAACAAGAAATTTGTCGAGAAAAATCCGGCTGCCAAGAAGTTCTTTGAGGTGTTTACGCTGCCTCTGGCGGACATCAACGAGCAAAATACCCTCATGAACGAGGGTCAAAAATCGCAGAAGGACATCGAAAAACACGTTGAGGCGTGGATTGCGAAAAACAAGGACAAATGGAATGGGTGGCTTGCGGAGGCACGCAAAGCTGCCAAATAAAACCATCATAAAGCCATAATAATAAGCCCGGAGCCGGTGCCATGGCTTCGGGCTTTTTTTCATCCAGAATTGTTGATACGGATTGGGCCGCCACTTGGCGTATTATTATACCTCACGGCTGAAGTAAGAATCGAAATCCATCAGGGAGACAGATGGTGGACTTTCACGGCCCGAACCATTTTTTGTTGACGTCTTCATACGCGCCGGATTCTTCGAGCTGTAGCAGGGCGATGTTAATACGATCTCTCAGATCGCTTTTGCGGGGAAGGGCAATGCCGTAGCTTTTCTCTTTAAAAATCAAGCCAACAACCTGAACCTTGCCTTTTCCTTTTTTGGGCGCATAGTGCTGAAGAACGGGTGCATCATAAAAAACGGCATCCACTTTACCGGTCTCTAATAAGCGGTAACCTTTTTCCACATTCTCTAGTTCGATAGTTTGCAACCCCTGTGCCGCAAGATATTCGGCAGCCGTACTTTTCTGAACCATTGCCAATACAGCTACGATTCGGACCGTAGCGTCGGATCCTAAACTTCTCACTCCAGCCATGATTGTATCTGCTCCGGGTGATACCGCATATAGCGCAGGGCCTTGTCATACGGAAACATCCCATGGTCCTCCTGAATCCAGATCATCAGTCGGCCTAAATCTTCAGGCGTCCAATGAAACCTGTCCAGGAACCGATATACCTCGGGCATATCTTCCTTCAGTCCCTTGCGGACGATGGTATTGATTTCTTCATTTCCCCCGTAGACATTCTTGGGATCGTCGAGAAACTTGAGTTTCCATCGGGCAAACATCCAGTGGGGAATCCAACCGGTAACCACGATCCACTTCTGTTTGCGGATCGCATCCGATAGTTCAGCGGCCATGGAGACCTCACTGCCTTCGATCAAACGAAAATTGCTCAGGCCATAAACCTGCATGGCTTCCCTGGTTTTCTTCATGATGCCGGCTTCCGGATCGATGCCGATGATTTTCCCATTGAATTTGCGCGCATAATTCTTCAACTCCGGAATTGACTTGACCGTAATATAGGGCGCATTCCGCTGACCGGTTGCAGCTGTTTGGCGGCCCACGGTAATATCCGGAACCACCAGCCCGATCCGCGTGCCCTCCAAATTCGGGCCCAGGTCCACGATCTGGTCTTTGTATTGCTGATAATAGTGCCCGTGCGTCGTGGGCAGCCAGGCGGCTAACATGGCATCCGCCTTTCCGGTGGCCACCGCCGCCCACATTTTATCCGCCGTCATCGGAATGATTTCACAGTGGAGGCCCATTTTTTCCTGTAAAACCGCCTGAACCAGATTGGTGCTCGCGATCGTCTCCGACCATTCCACATAAGCCAACCGTACGGTCTTTTCGGCGGCTTTGGCCTGGACAGGCAGAATGGCTGCCAATATGAACATCACACAAAAAAGCCCTATCACACAATGTATGGTTGTCTTTTTTTTCATAAGTCCCTCCTCATTGAAAACCGGCTGCATTGTCTGAAAATGCGCATGACGAATCCGACGAAAACCTGGCAAACCTACACACAACTGATGGTATTGCATCCGATGGTGCAACGAGGTCGTCTTGCCACGTCCATCAGTTGTAGCCGTGTTTCTTCGCATACTCCACCAGCCCTTTGATGACCGCAAAACACATCAAGAACATAACCACGGCAAAGGGAAGCCCCGTACAGATAGCCGCAGTCTGCAGGGCCACCATGCCGCCACCCAAAAGGAGGACCGCCGCGACGGCGCCTTCGAGGATAGCCCAGAACAGTCGTTGCGGCTTGGGGGGATCCGGGTTGCCGCCGGCCGTGATGATATCAATGACCATGGAGCCTGAATCCGAAGATGTCACGAAAAAGAAAATGACGACGACCATTGCAAGGATTGATGTGACCATACTCAAGGGAAAGCTTTCCAGGAAGATAAACAGTGAGACCGGAATGTTTTCCTGAACCGCCTTGGCCATGCCGCCGCCCATGAACCGTTCGATATAGATGGCGCTGTTACCGAACACGGTCATCCAAGCGAAGGTCACCAGGGTCGGCACGACCAGTACGCAGAGCAGATATTCCCGCAGGGTCCGCCCGTAGGAAACCCGGGCGATAAACATACCCACGAAAGGACACCAGGCGATCCACCACGCCCAGTAGAAAATCGTCCACCCGTTTTGCCAGTTGCCGCCGTCGGTATAGGTCTCGTTCCAGAATCCCAGATCAAAGAAATGTTGAATGTAATTGCCGAAGTTTTCGATCATTCCGTTGAGGATGAACAGTGTCGGGCCGAGAAAGAAGACAAAGAGCAATAGTAAGAGGGCCAGCCCGATATTGATGTTGCTGACCACCTTGATACCGCCTTCGAGGCCGCGCATCACCGACCAGGTGGCTAGAGCGGTGATGCCGACGATCAATATCACCTGCACGTTGGCATTTTGGGGGATGCCGAACAGGTGCGCCATTCCGGCATTTACTTGCTGCACGCCGAAGGCCAGAGATGTGGCCACGCCGAATAGACAGGAGATCGTGGCCAGGATATCGATGGTGTTGCCGATCCCGCCATAGATGCGCTCTTTCAAGACCGGATAAAAAACGTTACGGATCGACAGCGGCAGCCCTTCGGTAAAACCGAAAAAGGCCAGCCCCAACCCAATCAATGCGTATATGCCCCAGGGATGAAAGCCCCAGTGGAGAAAGGTCAGTTCCATAGCCGCCTTGGCGCTCTCAACGGTGCCGGGCTCTGAAAGAGGATTGGCCACGTAATGGAACATGGGTTCGGCCACCCCGTAAAAGAGCAGGCCGATACCCATGCCTGCGCTAAACAGCATGGCAAACCAGCTGGGATAAGTGAATTCTGGGCTGGCATCAGGCCCACCGATGCGCAATTTCCCCAGAGGCGAGACCATAATCCCGATGCAGGTGGCCAACACAAAGTTCATGGTCAGCACCAGAAACCATCCCGTATATTCGGAAATCCAATTCTTTGTGTTTGAAAACAGCTTTTCGGCCGCATCACCGGCGAGCAGCGTGAAGATCACCCCGGCGAAAATCAAGCCGGCACCGCCGAAAAATACCCAGGGTTGGATGTCGTATTTCCAGATCTTGTTGTCCAAGTTCTTTATTGTGTCTGCAGTCCTGATTTTAAAATCTTGTTCGGCCATAAAACACCTCCTTCGTAAACCTCTTGGTTTAATTTTTGGGTATGACTCATGCAGTGCATCCGTTCCGGGATTTACCCCCTCATCCCTTTTCTCCGGGAAGTTGGTCTTTACTTAGAAACGGCTTCCCGCACTCGCATGATTCCTTTGGTACTGCAGAACTATTCGGTCCATGTTTTAGCTGTCTTTAGCCGTCTGCATGCCATCTTCCCTCAACATTTTTTTAAAATGATGCGGTCCTCTTCAACGGTCATCTCGAAGCAATCTCCCGGAGAAAAACCGGTTTTTTCGAGCATTTCTTTAGAGAACACGATCCCTTCTTTTTTGACCTTTGATTCTTCCGACTGGGAATAATCAAAGAGTCCTTTGACGACATAGATTTTCTTGTCCAGATTCTGAAGCATCACCAAATGCTCCCGCAATGTATACGGGGATATCTTGAATTCCTTCGTGATCTCCTTTGCCGTCTTGCCCTCTTCGATCATCTTTCTTAACTTGTCCGGATCATAACGGATGCTGTAATCACCTTTTGCCATGCGATCACCTCCCTTGGATTTTTTTCACGGCCTAAGTGTTGATAATCTACCTCTCCCATCGGCTGTTTTCATATCACCACCTTCCGCAATCTTCTGCATGGAATGCATTAATAGACTATTGCCTCTGCGGAACCGTTCACAGGGTTGCAAAGTCCGATGCGCTTCAAACCACCTAATTGTACGCGATTACAGGGTGCCGCAGATGCAAGGCGTCGGGCACGCAGACGATCTTTTGTACTTCAAGTGCCCGACAACAAAGCAGATGCGGTGCCCTGTGAACGCTTATGCCTCTACTGCGGCGGAATCTGAAAACGGTAGGTACAGGCAGCCACGAAGAATGGTGAAGAAATGTTTCAATAAAGCCCATCCGATATGCACTTGTCAAGACCCCAACATTTTAAAAGCCGGAGGGCTTCGGAGTTTTTTGCCATGCTGTTTAGGCAGCTATGGGGAAAAACCCGGGCGGCCGAGTGCAGTCAAGAACGAAAACCGGTCTACTTTTTTAGATGGGAGAACTCATCGGTCATATGGGGGATATGAATGGCGTCGATCAGGTTTTCTTGAAAATCATCCAACAGAGTCAGTTCGACATGGTCCACCCGGTGGGCGACCCGATCGGCCTCTGAGCGTTTTTTTCGATCCAACAAAACCATTCGGCACCTCGTCGCCTGCGGCGTTGCCGATCGTCGAGACGCGCTCCGGCGGGCAGCCCGGAAAAAGGCCCAACACCATGGCCTGGGCGATGTTGATATGGTTGCCGAAGGCCCCGGCAATCTTAATCCGGTCGGACGCGGATAATCTCGCTGTCCATCCAAACGCTGACCGTCACTGCCCATTTGCCCTCCCGCAAAGCCCGGCCCAGCCTGCGTAACGCCAGAAAATCAATCGACTGCCCGGCCAGTGCGTATCTTGCCTACAGGGCCTGGCCGAGTCGTTCGAAGTCGCCGCTGGGGTCTGTCAGGGATGCTTCCGGAACGTGCAGAAAATAGGTTTTGACTGCCGGGTCATGATCGATGGGGATGGGACGCGCGGCCTTGCTGACCACCTGTTTGCCCGTTCGGGATTCTTCCGGGATGTAGATCAGAAGATCCTCCCGGGCTGTTGCCACGCATCCCAGGCGAAATCCGGCGGCTCCTTCTTCGGGCGTGATATGGTCGCTTTCGATCGTTTGCCAGTCATACAGCAGCGTTCTTTTGTGTTTTGCGGGTTCCTCTTTTTCTCCTCCCACCATACACCTGCATCTTTAAACGGCCGGTCACTCCGGCTTTTTTTTCTCCAATTCGCTTTCGATGTCCGTGAAAAACGTCTCCTGCAACTGTCCTTGGCGTTGCTTCACCGGCACGCGACGAAACTCTGCGCGGTCTTTTTCGAGCACATTGCGAAGTTCGGGATAGTAGACTTTCTTCTCGGACATCTCCACGAGGTGTTTGCGCCACTGGATAAACATGCCCACATTGCTCAAGGTATGGTCGGCGTTTTTGGGGCCGCCTTTTTCGGCGATTTCGCGGATGCCCCTGACAACGCCCTTGTCTTCCGGGAAATAGAGCGGAACCACGAAATCGTGCCTGGTTTTGAGGATGATCTTGCGTGTTTCCCGTTCCCGCTCGCAGTCTTGAATGAACTTGTCCAGGCTGAAAAAGTTCAGGCTGCCCATAGCGCCCATGGCATGGCGCAGAATGTGCACGCCGTACTCGCGCAGCAGATTGCGGCTGAGTTCGGACTCATCCACCGCGGCCGCAATGTTGTCGACGATGCTGGTGCTTCCGCCGGACTGGGCCGACGGAAAACCGGCGACCCACATGTTCAATCGGGCCATGGCCGAATTGATCAGCGGCTGGCCCGGATCGCTGTAGGAAAGATCCCCGCCGACCCCCAAAACATCGGGAATGCCGCCGTGAACGCACAGCACGTTCGGATTGATCGTCTGGGCCAGTATCATCATGAACAATACCTGGGCGTGGATTTGCGTGAGCAAGCCTTCGGGGCTGATGGGTCCTGTGGAGCCGGCAATTGTAAGATCCAGCAGGAGCAGGTTGTTGCCGCTGCGCACGCTTCTCAAAAATGGCGCGACCATGGACGGCATGTAGGTCATGTTCGTGATCAGGCTGGTGCCGTCCAGCCAATCGTCCCGGTCGCGGAAATGGGCCGTCTGCTCGTCGGTCATGTTTTTGGTGCACGTCATTTTGAGCTCGGAAAAATGCTTTCCCATCAGCAGGGCGGCCTCAAAATCGGTCAGCGATTTGTCCGAGGCCACCGGAATGCTGAAAATACCCAAAGAGTCGGTAAATTCGCCCGCGGTTCGCGCGATTTCCTCGAATTCGTCCCGCGTGGCCTTCGCCAGCACGTCCTCGCGCCCGGGGCGCAACAGAAACGGCGGGGTTGCGCCGGTGCCGAAGGCGTTTTCCCCCGGGTCTTCGGCCATGTCGGTGGGCACTTGGGCCAGGGCCGACTCGACAAAATCTTCCTTCAGCGGAACATAAAGGGCCTGCTCGCTGTCCAGGTCCACGGCATCGGCCTCCATCAAAATTTCCATCAATTCCGGGCTGCTGGATATGTCCAGACCGATCTCGGTCAAGATGCGCCGGGCATTGCGGTCGATCCGGCGATAAATCCGCTTTTCCTGGCTGAGCGCATCCATGTCCTGGATTCTTTCCCTGGCGATTTCGGCCTCCGGGCTGTTGGGGAAAAGCTCGACGATTTTCTTGTAGTGACGCTTGGCATTTTGAAACTCGAAGCGTTTTTCGGTTTCCACAGCCGTGTCGAAGAGCGCTATGATTTTTTTTGACCTTCTTCTCATGGCCCCCTTTGCCTCCTATCGAAATTCGGTTGCGGGTCTTTCGGCGTAAAAGATACACCGTCATTGAATATCTTCGCTGGTTAGACCGAATATCCATCAGCCGCCGGTGCCGGCACCCGAATCATAGATGGCCTCGGCCACCAATTCGGCGATGTCTTTGTTGGCAAGCCCCGTTTCCCGGGCTGCAAGCCCGTCTTCGATCATGGTCATGCAAAACGGGCAGGCCGTGGCGATCAGACGGGATTTTCCCGCGCCGCTCGCGCCCGCGTTGCCGATGGCCTCCGCGGCCTGGGCCACGCGCCGGTCATTGACCCGCTTGTCGGTTTCCTCCTCGTACCAGGTCAATCCACCGCCGGCGCCGCAACACATGGCCATCTCGCGGTTGCGCTCCATTTCCACGGTATCGATGCCGGGAAGTTTCGCCAAAACCTGCCTGGGCGCCTCGAAAATGCGGTTGTGCCGGCCCAGGTAACAAGAATCGTGCAACGTGGCCACCGCATCGATTCGATTGATGATGGACAAGCGGCCGCCTTCGATGAGATCGCGGATGAGCTGCGTGTGGTGGATAACGCTGTATTCGCCGCCGAAGTCCGGGTAATCCTTGACAAACGTGTTGTAACAATGGGGACAGATGGTGAGAATGTGCTTGAAGTTATATTGGGACAACAGTTCCACATTCGATTCCGCCAGAATGCTGAACAGGTATTCGTGCCCCATGCGCCTGGCCGGGTCGCCGGTGCAGCGCTCCTCTTCTCCCAAAACGGCAAAGTCGACGGCGGCGGCCTTGAGGATTCTGGCCATGCTGCGCGCGATCTTGGCGTTCCGGGGGTCCGAGGCGGCCGCGCACCCCACCCAGAAGAGATAATCGACACCCTTGGCGGCCGCGGCCACATCCGCCATGATCGGCACGTCCAGGCCCTTGGCCCATTCTAGCCGGATCGTTGGATGTTCGTTCCAGGGATTGCCGCGCTTTTCCATGCCGGCAAAGACATCGGCGTAGGTTTCCGGGAACCTGTCGTGAATCATGACTTCGTTGCGGCGGATTTCCAATATCTTGCCCAAGGGATCGATCATCACCGGGCAGCTTTCCACGCACGCCATGCAGGTGGTGCAGACCTGGACGGCCTCGGCCGAAAGTTCCGCATCCAGAATTCGGCGGGCCTCGCCCGGCTTCCCGACAATCGGGTATTCCGTGTTGAAGTGCCGGCGCAGTCCCAGCACGATCTCCCGGGGCGAGAGGATTTTGCCGGAGATGGCGGCCGGACAGTTCATTTCGCATCGGCCGCACTCGGTGCAGGAAACCACATCCAAAAAGTCTTTGCGGGTCAGGTCCGGCAGGGTCTCGTATCCCAGCACTTCGTCGCGTTCGAAGGCGCCCTCCACGTCCAGCTTGGCCAACCGGCCCCGGGGTCGCAGGTCCTCGAAAAAGATGTTCACACCGGCGGCGATCAGGTGCATCACCTTGGGGACATAGGCCAACACGGCGATGCCGGCCAGGGCCAGAATCCCGTGAAGCCACCAGAACACGACATGGGCATTTCGCATGGCATCGGCGCCGGCCCCGCCGAAAAGGCCGGCCAAGACGGCCCCTACCGGAGACCAGTCGGGGGCATATCCCAGGTCGGCCGCGTCCGCGGTCAGCCGCAATCCCTCCACGGCAAAACCAGTCAGGGCGATGGCCAGCAGCCATACCGGCAGAATCCAGTCGACGCGCTGATGCTTCAGCTGCGGTTTGCGCAGAACATAACGCCGGAACAGGGCAATGATCAGACCCGCCACCAGCAGGCCACCGAAAATGTCGGTTATCAGTTCGAACCCCAGGTAAAACGAGCCCTTGAGGATGGCGTGCTCCACCCCGAAAATTTTGTGGAACAAATCGTATTCGACCGCCACGATGGTCGTGGCCACCAAAAGCACGATAAAAGCCCACATGATAAACAGATGCATGACGCCGCCCAGTTTGTGGCGGCGCAGTACCGTGCGGTTGGACAAAATGGTCGACAGGGCCCGTCCGAATCGGGCCGCCAAGTCGGATCTGGAAAAAGGGACCGGTTTTCCCGCAAGGACACGGCGGACATGCCGGTAGACGCCCCAGGCGAAAAGGCCCACGGCCACGGCAGCGAACAGGTAAAAAAAAATCTCCTGCGTACCCGAAATATTCCAGAATATCTCACGCGTTTCCATCCGAGCCGTCCTCTTGCATTATAAAAAAGTCTTGCGGCTTGCCGGTTTCTCAAACTCCAAACCGCCGCTCAAAATCAAATGACAAAAATAGGGTCGCAGTGCAGCGATGGGGTAATGTGTCTTCGTGGCCGAGCTATTTGCCCTTGCAAAGCTTATTCAAATCCCGGGATTTTATCTTAAAGGACTTGTGATGTACGCCGGGGTTGAAATAGACCTCGGTCTGGCGCATCAGCTCAGGGTCCACGAAAATCGGCAAATTGGTCAGGTGGCCGAACGGCGGCACACAGCCGACCTCGCATCCCACCGCCTCGCTGACCGCGTCGGGCTTGGCGAAGGAGACTTTCTTGGTGTTGACGGTTTTGGCGGCCGCTTTCCAATCGACCTTCTTGCTACCCGGCATCACCAAAACCACCATTTTCTTTTCCTTGGTGGTTAGCACGAGCGACTTTACCGTTTGCGCCTCGGCAACCCCTAAAGCCGCGGCCATGGTGGGATTGGTGTAAACCGGTTCGTGCTCGTGAACTTCGTATTCGATGCCCTTTTCCTGCAGGGTCTGAACGATCTTTTCTTCCAGCGTCATGATGGCTTCCTTTGCTCATGGGGTTTTCCGGCGGGTGTCAAAATCCCCGGTTAAACCAAATATCTTCTGCCAAGGCCGGTCCCCAGGCGCTCAGCCTGGTAACCGGCGCGGCGCAAATCCGATTTCAGGGCAACCCTCGGTAAATTGCCTGGCCGCCCTTTGGGCAATGCCGGTATCCGCTTCTTCTTTGCACGGCCCCATTGCCCCGTTGGTAAATTGTCTTTCTTCGCCGAAAAGACGTCGCTTGTCAATCCAAGATGTCGAATGTCCTGGGGCATTCGGTCCGGGTCAGGCGGTTTGCTTTTTCAGCTCTTCGATGATGGCCGGGAGCACTTCGTGCAGGTCTCCGACGACGCCATAGTCGGCCTTACCGAAAAAGGCCGCTTCCGGATCCTTGTTAATGACCATTATCTTTTGGGCCTTCTTGCATCCGACCAGGTGCTGAATCGCGCCGCTAATGCCGCAGGCGATATAAAGTTCCGGGGAAATCCGTGTGCCCGTGAGTCCCACCTGGTCCGAATGGGGACGCCAGCCGTTGTTGGTGGCCACCCGGGAACATCCGACCGCACCACCCAGGATCTCGGCCAGTTTTTCCAGCACCGCGTAGCCCTCGGAGCTACCCACGCCGCGGCCTCCGCCCACCACCACCGCCGCGTTTTTCAGGGTGATGCCCTCGGTAACCTCGGCTTCCCGTCGCACCACACGGACACGAAGGTTTTTTTCGGTCAGGGTCGGCTCGAAGGTTTCCACCACCGGCACGGCGGGATCGGCGGCTTCCTGAGCCTCCACGATATCAGGGGCGACCGTGAGCAGTTTGGGCTCGCCGGCGAGCGCGGCCTCCTCCAGGAGACTGCTGCCCCACCGCAGCCGGGTCACCCGAAAAGGATCTCCAGGGGTCACCACCGAGCAGTTGGCGGCCATGGGAAGGCCGGTCATGGCGCCGAGGTGGGCCATGACTTCGTTGCCCCGGTCCGTGCCGGCGGCCATGACCATTTTGGGCAAACGGTCCGCAATCACTTGGGACACGATTTGGGCCCATGCCACCGGCGCGTAGGCGCTCAGCTTTTCGTGCCCGGCCCGGATGGCCTTGGAAACACCGTATTTTTTCATCACGCCGGGCATGGCGGCGGTCTCCTCGCCACCGATGAGCAGGGCGACCAATTCGGCGCCTGTCCACCCGGCGATCTCCCGTGCAAATGTGAGCATTTGCAGCGAGGCTTCCTTCACCTCGTTTTTCTCGTCGTGTTCGATCAATGCGATTATCATGATTTGACCACCTCCAGCGTCTTGAGCACTTCCACCACCTTGGGCGCAACCCCCGGTCCCTCACCGAGCATTTCCACGTCCTTTTTCAGCTCGGGCGGGTGAAAGAGGCGCTGCATTTGCAGGCCGGCTTCGATCTTTTCGGGAGACATGCGCTCCACTTTCTTCTTTTTGGCCTTCATGGTCCCCCGCAGACTGGGATAGCGCGGAATGTTCATGCCATCTTTTACCGTCACCAGAGCCGGCATCGGCAGATCGAAGATCTCCCAGCCGCTCTCGACCTCCCGCCAGGCGGCGGCACCGCCGTTGGCGAATTCCAGCTTTTTGATGCCGGCGACGCAGGGCAGGTCCAGTATGTGGGCCACCCGGATACCCACCTGGCAGCCGCCGCTGTCGGCCGAATCGTTGCCGAAAAGAATCAGGTCGAAGGGCTCTTTTTGCGACTCTGTGCGGATAGCCGCCGCTATGGCGGCGGCTGTTTGGCCCGGGTCCCATTCCGGCTCGTCGGTTTCGAGCAGAATGCCCCGGTCCGCGCCCCTGGCCAGGCTGTCGCGAAGCTGCTCTTCCGCGGCGGCGGCACCCAGGGTAAGCACCGTCGATTGGCCACCGTGGGCCTCCACCAGTCTGATGGCCTCTTCGACGGCACACTCTTCATGGGGGCTGACGGTAAATCCCAGATTTTTGGTGACCACCGCCTGCTTGTCCTCGGTCAGATCGATGCGGGCGCCGACATCGGGCACGCGTTTGATACAGGCAAGGATGTTCATGCTCTTCCTCCTGGTTACCCTTTCATACGTTCGTTTTCGGGATCGAACAGCGGCGTCAGTCCCACCGCTTCCACGGTGACCGGATACTGCTCCGCGAAGTATTCCACCTTGAGCCGGTTGCCGACTTTGGCGTGTTCCGGCGGCAGATAGGCCATGAGGATGAACTTGCCCACACACGGACCGGCGCCCGCACTGGTCACGTAGGAGCGGCGGTCTTTGCCGTCGGTGATGGGCTTGCCGTCCTCGGTCAGCACCGGCACATGACCGACAATGTAACGTTTTTCTCCATTGGAGGCCGTGTGATCGTCAACGGTCAGAATGCACAGAACGGCGGCGGGATCCGTCTCCCGGGCCTTCAGGTAGGCCGCCTTGCCGATGAAATCCTGAGTCTTGACCTTGGGCAGGGCCATGCCGGCTTCCACCGGATTGTATTCGGTGTCCAGCTCGCTGCCGTAAAGGCGGTTGCACTTCTCCAGACGGGCGGTGGTGCCGTACACACCGATGCCCACCGCAACCACCCGGTGTTTTTGCCCGGCCCTCCAGAGGATGTCCCAGAGCTTCTGGCCGTGCTCGGCGGCGGTGTAAATCTCCCAGCCGTATTCGCCGACATAGGAAATGCGAAGGGCCCAGACCGGGATATTTTGAATTCTGAACGCCTTGGCGGTGGCATAGGGAAAGGCCGCGTTGGAAATGTCGTCTTCTGTGACCGATTCCACGAGCTCCCGGGCCGCCGGTCCCCACACGCCCACCGTGCACAGGGCCGAGGTCTGGTCGTGAAGCTGGGCCGAGCCGTCCTCGGGCAGGTGGTCGACAATCCACTTCTTGTCCACGCCGCCGTGGCCACCGCCGGTGATGACCCTAAACGACTGTCTGCCCGTGCGCGCGATGATCAGATCGCTGCGGATGCCGCCGTTGACGTTGAGCAGAAGCGTGTAGGTGGCCTTGCCCACCGGGCGGTCCATCTGGGAAACCGCCACCTTTTGGACCACGTCCAGTGCGCCGGGGCCGGTGATGTCGAAGATGGCAAAGGCGCTTAGATCCACCATGCCCACCCGCTCGCGCAGGGCCAGGTTTTCGGCGTTGATGATGGGCGACCACCAGCGGGCGTCCCACTCGTTGGGCCGCTCGTCGATCTTGTCGCTGTATTCTTCCAGAAGCGCTCGGTTGCTGTCGTACCAGTGGGGGCGCTCCCAGCCGGCCGTTTCGAAATAGACCGCCCCCAGGGCCTTTGTCCGCTTGTGAAAGGGGCTCAGGCGGTTTTTCCGGGAGGATTCCCACTGCTCGTGGGGATGAACGATGCCGTAAATTTTATTGAAGCCTTCCATCGCCCGGTCCCAGACGTGCTTTTTGGTGCGGGCATAGGGATAAAAACGGGCGATGTCCACCTCGTTGGGATCGATCTCCGGAGCGCCGTCGGTCATCCATTCGGCCACCATCCGGCCCACGCCGGGGCCCTCTTTGATCCATACGGCCGCCACCGACCATAGGTTTTTAACTTCGGGGGTTTCGCCGATGATAGGCGCGCCGTCGGGGGTCAGGGAAATGAGCCCGTTGATGGCGTACTGGATTTCGACCTGGTCGTTGTCGAGCATGTCGGGCAGAAGTTCCAGGGCGTCTTCGAGTTGCGGTTCGAAGTCATCCCTTGTAAACGGCATCTCTGTGGGCGAGAGCTTGGCCTGATCGTTTGACGGAATGTCGTTGGGATCGTGCAGCATCGGGCGATGGGCGTAGGACCCGACCTCCATGTTGGCCGCCGACTGGCGTTCGTACATCATCACGCTCATGTCCCGCAGGATCGGGTATTCGATCTCCCCCTTGGCCTGAGCAAACTGGGGGACCGGACCGGCGTCGATCATTTGATGAACGACGGGAACCAACGGAATTTCGGCTCCGGCCATTTCGGCGATACGCGGGCTCCAGACGCCGCAGGCGATGATCACGTATTCCGCCACGATGGTGCCCCGGGTCGTTTCCACGCTGCGCACACGGCCGTCCTCGACCTTGATGCCCGTCACTTCGGTGTTGGGAAATACGGACAATGCGCCCATTTCCTGGGCCTTTTCCCGCAAAATGGTGCCGGCGCGCAGTGAATCGACAACACTCACCGACGGGGTGTAAAAACCGCCCAGGATCTGTTCTTTGTCGACCCATGGAAATAGTTTCAGGACGCCGTCGGGATCGAGAAGTTCCCCTTCCACCCCCCAGCACTTGGCCGAAGCCAGCCGACGCCTGAGTTCGGCCATGTTCTCTTCGGTCCGGGCCAGTTCGATGCCGCCGCATATCCTCTGGACACCCATTTCTTCGTATTGGCGGACACTGTCCAATGTAATCTGCGTCATCGCCCTGCCGTGATCCACGGGGAAAATAAAGTTGGACGCGTGACCGGTCGACCCGCCCGGATTGGGCAGGGGCCCCTTGTCGATCATCACCATGTCTTTCCAGCCCTTTTCGGCAAGATGACCGGCGACACAATTGCCTACGATGCCGGCGCCTATGATGACCACGCGCGCCTGATTCGGAAATTGACTCATACCCCCCTCCTTTCCGTGATATTCGGTTTGCTATTCTGTTACGGGCCGTGCCCGCAATCCCATGTCGGTTTTACGTTTCGGGTTTCACTGGTCAGACAGGGGGTACCCCGGAACCCGAACACTGAAACCCGCAATTCAAAAGGACGGATGCATGTCATAAAAGTGAGTGATGTCCGTCACGTTCTTTTTAAAATAATCGACCCGTTGCCGCACTAAACCATAAACTGGGCTCGAATATGCTCCACGAAGCGCTTTGTGTGATTTTCCAGAAGATCGGCGGCTGCTTCGCCATCGCCCTCCTTCAATGCCGCTAGAATGTCTTCGAATTCTTTGGGGACGTGGTTCCAGTAGTTATTTTCAGCCTTTGAAAAGGCCCAAATCCGTATTGCCTGATCGTGGAGCCCTTCCAGAATTTTTACCAAAACCTGGTTCTTGGTCGCCCGGTTGATGATGTCGTGGATTTCCTCGTCGATTCGCATCACCGTTTTCAGATCGGGTGCCGCTTTCATGCGACCGACGTGCTCGTTAATTTCTGCAAGCTCCTCGTCGGTGATGCGCACCGCCGCCAGATGGCCGGCCTGTCGAACGAGAAAAGATCGGACTTCGAAGACATCCTTGAGTTGCTGAAAGCTGATGTCCGAGACAAACGAGCCGACATGGGGAAAGATCCGCACCAGTCCCGCCATTTGCAACTGCATCAACGCCTCGCGTACCGGCGTGCGGCTGACACCAAATTCCTTCATGATTTCTTTTTCCCGGAGAATCGATCCAGGGCTGTATTCCAACAGTATGATCCGCCTCTTCAATTCCTCGTATAATGGGTTTTCAATCATGAGATCTCGATATGCTAATGTCTAAATATTATTTTAATTTCGTTGTATCGCCAATATACAAATAGCATATCACACTTGTAAAGTAAAAAAACACTGGATGGAAAAAATTTTCGTGCCAATCGCCCCTGCGCCCGCTGCTCAAACAAGATGAAAAATTTTTATAGTGGTTTCAACTTGTTGTGTCACAACCTACCGTGCTGATCTGGCAGCAGACGGCTTAGAACACGGCTTAGAACCTGGTTAGAACAGCCCCCAATCGGTCCAGCAAGTAAGTCCTTGATACGATTAAAATTCCCCAAATCGTTTAGACCGCCTACATTTCTGCGAATGAAACGCTTAGGCTGAAGCCGCTGAGCTGCCTCAACCACCACATCTGCACACGAAGTGGGCGACCATCTGATAGATGTGGACAGTTCCTGCCGGCCGGCCTTAGTTTTTTTGTGTCAATACATGATTGACGGGAAATAGGTCGCTGCGGTCGGTTTTTAAAAGTGCGGTCCCTCAAAGAGATTTGCTTGTCATTTCATGATCAAACTGGGCTGGTTTTGCATAAAACATCAAATGGCGAAAGAATACCTTCCGGAGGTGCAAGGTGAGTGGTGTTAATCCGCTCTAGCGTGATTTTGTGACCCGGATGGTTTGAGATCGTTGGATAACGCCGGTATCATCGACCATGCTGGCAACTGTTTCATATAAAACGCAGGAGATGGAATCAGAGGACGGCGCTTTTGAAATTCATGCTAGTTTTTTCAAGTTGAAGAGCACATCGTTTTCCCAATAGGCCTGCTCGAGTTTCTCCTGATGTTTTTTGAGTTCGGCACCGTATTGGCTGGCCAGTTCCTTAACGAGGTAGGTGATAAGACAAGACAGCGAAGTGGGGGTTCCGATCAAAGGAATGTGGGAGGAGGGAGCAATCAGGCTTTCGTCTGCTTCATGGATGATCGGGCAGGTAGAGCTGTCTGTCAACAATAGCAGCGGATGATCAAGCCGCTTGGCCAATTTGGCCAGGCGGATCAGCTCATTCGGATAGCGAGATACGGTGATAACGACCACCAGCACATCTGCGGGTGATATGGTCAACCAATCGATGGTTGTCTTGTCGCTTCCTTTGAAAATTTGAATCCCTCCGCGAACCTTGGTGAGCGACCAACCCAGGTAATGAGAAAGAGCGTAGGATAAACGAGAGCCAATGACATAGATCTGTGGGCTGCTGTAAAGCAGAGAGACCACCCTTCCCATTTGTTCGATGTCGGCATGCTCGAAAAGCTGCCGCAAATTGTCGATTTCCTCTGACACCACCCTTCGAAACCTCTCAGCACCAGGTTCCACCATATCGGTGAGGTCGACGCGATCGAGAAGCGTCAGTTCGGTGTCGACAAAGTCCCTGAGGGATAGCTGAAAATCAGAGTACCCGCCATATCCCAGTTGGCTGACAAACCGAACAACCGTTGCTTCGCTGACCGCGCAGGCCTTCGCCAGTTCGGCCACCGTCATGAAGACCACCTTCCGTGGGTTTTCTCTGACGTAGGCACCAATGATGCGGCTCTTGGGGGTCAGCTCTTTGTTAAACCTCGCTATCCGTTCCAGCAAGGAGTGCGCCTTGGTTACATTGGGCATGATTTAACGTCTCCTGCTTTGAAATAAAATGTTTATTTATTGACATAAAATATTTCATATGAAATTAAAACCGTCAATTAGGAACCGGACGATACGCCATCTTTCAAAAAAAGGGGACATCCATGTTGGGTCTCGCCAAGAAACGAATCTGGAAATCCACGCCCCTGTGGGGCAAAAAACCCAGGCTGAAGGCCAGCTACGATGCAGTCATCATCGGCGGCGGCCTGCACGGGCTCGCCACGGCTTACTACCTGGCAAAAGAGCACGGCCTCGCGGATGTGGCCATCATTGAAAAGCGCTTCATCGGGTTCGGCGGTGCCGGTAGAAACACGGCGATCGTGCGGGCCAACCAGCGTACGCAGTACAACGTTCCGCTTTATAAAGAGGCGCTGGACCTTTGGCCGGTGCTTACAAAAGAGCTGGACTTCAATCTCATGTTCAACAACTGCGGTAATCTCAACCTCATGCACAGCGAAGCGGCCATGAAAGCGGCCCGCATGACCATCGCCACCGCCCAGTTCCACGGTGTCGAGAGCCACCTGATCGATGCCAAACAGGCCAAAGAGATGGTACCGGCACTGAACATCTCCGAAGATATCACCTTTCCTATCCACGGGGCCATGTACCATCCCCCCGGCGGCATCGTGCGCCATGACGCCGTGGTCTGGGGTCTGGCCAAGGGGTGCGCCAAACACGGCGTACACATCCACCAGCAGACTGAAGCCACCGCCATCGACACCGAAGACGGCAAGATCACCGGCGTGCAGACCTCACGCGGCCGTATCCGCACCCCCCGGGTGTTGGTGAGTGCCGGCGGCTACAGTGCCGGCTTGATATACCACATGTTGGGCATCAAACTGCCCATCGCCGTGCTCACCATTCAGGCCATGGTCACCCAGCCGTTAAAACCGCTGCTCGACCACGTCGTCTCTTCCGGAGCGTATCACTGCTATGCCAACCAGACCCTAAAGGGTGAGATCGCCACCGGCGCCCACATGGATCAGTGGCCCAACTACACGACTCAGAACACGGCCCATTACATCAAGCACCAAGCCGAAGCCCTGTCAGACTGGCTACCCTGCCTGCGCGGCGTCAAATTCATGCGTATCTGGGGTGGTCTGGCCGATATGACCCCGGACATGGCGCCCATAATGGACGGCAACGACCCCATCGAGGGTTTTTACATGGACTGCGGCTGGGGCTATTTCGGCTTCAAATCGTGCAGCGCCGTCGGCAAACACATGGCCGCCTACATGGCCACCGGCAGCTGCCCGGAAATGATCGAACCGTTCAACCTGCGTCGCTATGAAAACCACCAGTTGATGGGTGAAACCGCCGAACTGGTCTGCTACACGCCGAACAACTAACCGTATGGGTGTCGCCGCTCAACGCACGGTCGATGCCGCAACAGCCGATATTCAAAAGGAGCGTGAACAATGGCCCTAACGCTTACCTGCCCCGTCTGCGGCAAACGCAACGGTTACGAATTCCGCTATGGAGGAGAAGACAAGGGACCACGCCCGGCGCAAGAGGGTCTGACTCCCAAAGCCTGGTGTGACTACGTCCATATGAACAAGTGCACGGCCGGCGTCCAGAAAGAGTGGTGGGTTCACCGCGATGGATGCGGGTCCTGGTTCACCACCTATCGTGACACAACCAAAAACCGCGAAGTGAAACAACCGGAGGCGAGCGAATGAACCGGCTTAACCAATTGTCCACCCTCCGGATCGACCCCTCGAAGAAACTGTCCCTGAAGCACCGGGGCAAAACCGTCTATGGGGTGGCCGGAGACACGGTTGCAACGGCCCTTTTCGCCAATGGCGTCAGGATCTTTGCACGCAGTTTGAAATACCACCGCCCCCGCGGTCTTTACAGCCTGGATGGCGAGTGCAGCAACACCTGCATGGATGTCGACGGCGTTCCCAACGTGCGCACCGAAAACATGCTGCTCAAGGACGGCATGGTGGTCAAAGAGCAGAATGTCAAGGGGTCGGCGGAACGTGACTGGATGGCATTCATCGACAAACTGGACTGGATGATGCCGGCCGGTTTCTACTACAAGACCATGCACAAGCCCGCGTCCATGTGGCCCGTGGCCATGAAGCAGATCCGCAAGGCCGCCGGTCTGGGAGTCATATCTGCCGACTACCAGATGAAGGGCCGGTACGAGGAAATATATATCAATGCCGAAGTCACCGTCATCGGCGGCGGCGCCGCCGGCATGACCGCCGCCCTGTCAGCCGCCGAGTCGGGGCTGCGGGTTGTCCTGCTGGAATCCCGCCCGCACCTGGGCGGATGCTTCGACTACCGGGCCAGCGCCACCAGCGACGGCAAGCCCCTTTACGAACGGGCCCGTGAACTGGCCGCGAAGGTGGAACAGACCGGCAACATCCGGGTGTTCAAGCACACCTCGATGGTGGGGGCTTACAACAACAACCTCATCACCGCTTTCCAAGTGGGCAAAACCGAGGATGTCTTCGCCGAGCGCTACATCGAGATCCGTTCCGAGAGCGTCGTCGTGGCCACCGGCTGCATCGAGCGCCCCCTGATTTTCGACCACAACGAGCGCCCCGGCGTCATGCAGGTGGGCTGCGCCCATCGCCTGGCCCGCACCTATGGCCTGCTGCCGGGCAGCGAGGCGGTCTTCTCCGTTGGCCATGACCTGGGGCTCGAAGCCGCCGTCGACCTGTTCGACCTGGGACTGAAAATCAACTGTGTGGCCGACATCCGCGAAGACGGCCAGGATCCCGGGCTGATGCTGGCGCTGGCCGAGCGTAATATCCCGGTCCACAGAGGCTGGGTGGCGGCCGAAGCTCACGGATCCCAGCAGGTGGAGAAGGTCACCCTCTCTACAGTGGAGGGTACCGTCAAACGCCAATTTTCCTGCGATCTGCTGGTGGCATCCGCCGGACTTACGCCGCTGACCGGTCCTTTTATTCTGGCCGGGGCCAAAATGGGCTACGACAGCCGCACCGGCTACTTCCTGCCGACGGATCTGCCCGTAAAAATGTTCCCTGCCGGCCGCCTCACCGGTGTCAACAACCCCGCTTCCATCGAAGCCTCCGGGCGTTTGGCCGGCCTCGAGGCGGCCGCCGAGGCCGGTGCAGACATGGGCACGGCGGTTGCCGAAGCCCAAAAGACCGTAGCGACCCTCCCCGGCCCGGAACGCGGCTGCAAGCTGGTCACCGCTCCGGTCAAGGGACGCAAGAGCTTCATCTGCTTTGATGAAGACACCACGGTCAAAAACATCAAGCAGGCCGTCGACATGGGCTTCGATATCCCCGAGCTGATCAAACGTTTCACCTCGGCCGGCACCGGCCCGGGCCAGGGCGGCATTCCGGGGCACAACCTGCCGTTGTTCGTAGCCAAGTACACGGCCTCCATCAATAAGCCGGTGCCCACCACGGTGCGCCCACCGCTGGTGCCCACCTTCATTGCGACCTATGCCGGTTACAACCACCACATGTTCAAGCACACTCCGTTGCACGACTCCCAGATCAAGGACGGCGGCATCTTCCGCAACATCGGCGTCTGGCAGCGGGCCCGCTACTTTTCCGAAGACCTCGACTGCAAGGAGGAGATCCTCAATGTGCGCAACAACGTGGGAATCCTGGACGGCTCGACCCTGGGCAAGTTCCGCATCCACGGACCCGACGCCCTCAAAGCCCTGCAGCGGGTTTATGCGTCGGACATGAGCAAGGTCAAGGAGGACCGCATCAAATACACGGCCATGTGCAACGACGACGGTTGCGTCATCGACGATGGCGTGGTGGTCAAGCTGGGTGAAAACGACTACTATTTCACCACCTCGTCCGCCCGTGCCGGACAGACGGTGGAATGGATCCGTTACCACACCCGTTACGACGGCTGGGATTTCGCTCTGGTCAATCTGACCGACGCCATGGGCGTGATCAACCTCTCTGGCCCCAATGCCCGCAAAGTGTTGGCCAAAATCGTAGACATCGATCTTTCCAACGAGGCCTTCCCCTTCTCCGGGTACCGCGAGTTTTTCATCAAAGACACCATATTCACGCGCGCCATGCGCCTGGGCTTCGTGGGCGAACTCTCCTACGAGCTGCACCTGCCTTCGTCCTATGCCCAAGCGGTCTGGGATTTGCTGAAAGAGGCCGGCGCCGAGTTCGATATCCGCAACTTCGGCGTGGAAGCTCAGAACGTGCTGCGCATGGAAAAGGGCCACGTCATTCTCGGCTCCGAATCCGAACAACGCACCAACCTGATCGATCTGGGATTGGGCTTTCTATGGGACCGCAAGAAGTCCGATGCCAAGACCGTTGGTGCCGTGGCCCTGCACCAGGCCGAAAAAGATGTCGGCCGGCTCAAGCTGGTCGGCATCCGCATGGAAGACGACAACCGGCCCGCTCGCGACGGCGCCCTGATTGTCGACAACAAGGTGCGCGGCTACGTGGCCACCATGCGCAAAAGCTTCACCACCGGCCAAGCCGTGGGCATGGCCCTGGTGGAATCCCAGCTGGCGGATATCGGCACCCGGCTGGAGATTTATGAGGATGAGTGCAAGGGTGTGCGGCTGCACGCCGGAGTCATATCCATGCCCTTCTACGATCCCGAAGGCAAACGGATGAAAATGTAGCCTTTCCAGAAAAAGTTTTTGGGGCCGTTACCGGTCGTCGATGGTTAAACACATACGTCTGCCGCCCAGAGTACTTCCCAGAATCATTTTCTGAAAGTTAAAATGAGGTGATCATTATGGCTGAAATTAAAAGACAATCCCCGGTGCGCTTCAACGTCAGCCCCATCAAGACAGAGGTGCGCGACAACTGGACGGTGGCACTGGAATATGACGAGGAGGGCCAGGGTCCCTGGCTGGTGGACCTGGCCCACAAGACCCGCTGGGACCTGCAGAGCAACAAGGTCGGTGAGATGACCCCCGCCAACCTGGCCGTACCGGCGGTCCCGGGCGCGTGCACCTTTGCCGATAGAACGCTGGTCAACCGCATGAACCGCACCCAGGCGTCCATTTATCATCTGGGCGACTCTACGCCGGCCATGCCGGATTTTTCGGGTTACACCGACGTCACAGAATCGACGGTCTTTTTGGCCCTCTTCGGCCCCGAGGTGTTTCTTATCGCCGAAAAGTTGACCAGTCTGGACTTCATGGATCCGGGCAAAAAATCACCTTTCCTGCTGCAGGGCCCCTTCTGCCACGTTCCCTGCCAGATCGTCAGCCTGGACAAATCTGCCGACGGCAGCGGGGGGTTCCTGTTGACCTGCAGCCGGGGATATGGCGACAGCATGGTTTCCGCCGTGCTGGAAGCCGGCGCCGAATCCGGCCTCCGACCAGCCGGCGAAAACCGTTTCAGCAGCTGGATTCAGGGGTTGCAGGGATAGCTTGTCTTGCGGTAAAAAACACATAAAAATTGATTTTAGGTTATTTCCGGCGTTTATTTTGCTTTTAAACTTTACCTGAATGGTTAATCGATGTTTACATTGATCTACCATTCACGCATTAGACTTGAGGGAGGACATCATGACCAAAGAGTATGACGCCATTATCATCGGGGCCGGTGTCATCGGCTCCCCCATCGCTTACGAGCTGTCAAAGATGGGCTACAAAACATTGAACGTCGACAAGCAGCCCGATGCCGGCGAAGGATCCACTTCCGGATCCTGTGCCATCGTCCGCGCCCATTACTCCACCGAAGACGGTGTGGCCTTCGCCTACGAGGGCTTCAAATACTGGCTGGACTGGGAAAACTATCTGGATCATGTCAAGGATGAAAAGGGCCTGGCCAAATTCATGAACGTCGGCTCCCTCCTGCTCAAATCCAAGGGGCATAAGTGGCAGAACGTTAAAAAGCATTACGACGCGGTGGGGGTCCAGTACAAGGAGCTGACCAATGAAGAAATCCTGAAGATGGTGCCGGTTCTTGACCTGCACGAGTTCTGGCCGGTGAAACGTCCCGAGGACACGGCCTTCTGGGAAGAACCCAGCAACATGCTCGAAGGCGGGCTGTTCTGTCCCGAAGGCGGTTACGTCAATGACCCGGCCCTGTCGGCCCACAACATCATGCGCGCCGCCGAGGCCAAGGGTGCCGAATTCATCTTCAACGCCGAGGTGGTCAAGATCCGCGCCGCCGATGGCAAGGTTCAGGGCATCATCCTTTCCGACGGCACCGAAATCGATGCCCGTATTGTCGTCAACTGTGCCGGCCCCCATTCCTTCAAGATCAACCAGATGGCCCCGGGAGTCTGGGAAGGTTGCAATATAAAAACCAAGGCCCTGCGCCACGAAGTCATGTACTGCCCTTCGCCCGACGGCTATGATTACCATGGCGACGGCTACCATCAGAGCGATGGCGACATCGGCTGTTACTATCGGCCGGAAGTGGGTAACCTGTTCCTCATCGGTTCCGAAGACCCGGAATGCGACCCCCAGGAGTGGGTGGATCCGGACGAGTTCTACGCCGGCAGAGGCGGTCACGGCCGCGACAACCAGCTGACCGAAGAACAGTGGAAAGCCCAGTGCTATCGCCTGGGACGCCGCATCCCCACCCTGAAGGTGCCCAACCAGCCCAAGGGTGTCTGCGACCTGTATGACTGTTCCGACGACTGGATCCCGATCTACGACAAGTCCGACCTGGGCGGCTTCTACATGGCCGTCGGCACCAGCGGCAACCAGTACAAAAACGCTCCGGTGGTCGGCGCCATGATGGCTGAACTGATCGATGCCTGCGAAAAAGGTCTGGACCACGACAAGGAGCCCTTCCAGTTCAAAATGAAATACACCGGCCGCATCCTGGATGTGGGCTTCTTCTCCCGCAAGCGTGAAATCAACTACGACTCCAGCTTTTCCGTCAACGGATAGCGCCGGCGGCTTCCACTTTTAATGTTGGGGTGTGTTGCCATTGAATCAAATCGGGTCTGCCGCGGCAGACCCTTTTGATTTACATCTTTCAACGACGAGGTGGCATGAACACCATGAACATTTACGTATGCGTCAAACATGTGCCGGATTCGGCGGCCACCATCACCATCGAGGGAAAGAACGGAATCAACGAGAAAATCACCTTCCTGGTGAACCCCTACGACGAGCACGCCGTCACCGAAGCGGCCAAAATCAAGGCCGCGTGGTCAGGTGTCGAAGTGGTCGCCGTGTGTCTGGGAAAGCCGGCCGCCGAAAACACCTTGCGCTCGGCCATGGCCATGGGAGCGGACCGCAGCATATTGATCGAGACCGACCGGTCCCACGACAGCATCTTCACCTCCCGCGCCCTGGCCGCCGCCATCAGGTCCGACGGCCAGCCGTGGATCATCTTCACCGGCAAGGAATCCATCGACAACGAGGGCATGCAGACCCAATTCCGGTTGGCCGCCAACCTGGGGCTGCCCGTTGCCACCGACGTGGTCAAGGTGGACGTGGGCAACGGCAGCGTGCGGGTGGAAAGCGAACGGGAGGCGGGAACCATCGATGTCGTCCGAATGACCACCCCCTGCGTTATCGGTGTCGGCAAAGGGTTGAACATGCCCAATTACCCGACTATTCCGAACATCATGAAATCCCGCAAAAAATCGGTCAGGAAGATCGGCATGGCCGAACTGGCGATCGAAAAACCGGCGACCGGTATGGAAATCGAAGAGCTGGTGCCTGCCGTGGAACAGCGCACCCCCAAAGCGCTCACCGGCAGCGCTGCCGACATTGCCGTACAGATTGTTGACATCCTGAAAAACGAGGCCAAGGTAATTTGATCATGCAATCGATCGGACTGCTCATTGAATTCAAGGACGGTCTAGTCAAGAAGGCCAATTTCGGCATGGCGACTGCTGCCCGTGGAGAAAACCGGCACCTCATCGCCCTGGTCGTGGACGCATCGGCCGGCGAGGCCAAAGCGTCGCTGGAAGCCTACGGGGTAGCCCGCATCCTCAACATCAGCACCGGCAAACAAGGCTGGGATCCCGCCGTCCAGTCCGCCGCGGTGGTGGCCGCCATCGCGCAATTTGAGATCACCAACCTGATCGGGTTCACCAGCCCCGCCGGCCGGGAATTGCTGCCACGCATCGCCGCCCGACTGGATGCACCGCTGATAATGGACTGCACCGAAATCGACCTGGACGCTCACCGGGCCAAGACCTCTCAGTATTCGGGGAAAACCATCGCCACCATCGCCCTGACCGGCCGTCATTTCATTTACGGCATCCGGGCCAATGTCGTCACCCCAAAAAAAGCACCGACGGAAGCCGAGATCATTGATTTCGCCTTCGAGGAGAATCGAGGCACCGGGTACCAAGTGCTCGAAACCCGCAGCGACGGAAGCGGCGCCCAGTACCTGGCCGAGTCGGACATCATCATCTCCGGCGGTCGGGGATTGAAGAGCGGTGAAAACTTTAACCTGCTCTTCGACTGTGCCAGAAAAATGAACGCCTCCGTGGGCGCCTCACGCGTTGCCGTGGACAACGGCTGGGTTCCCTATGCCATGCAGGTGGGCCAAACCGGCGTGAAGGTGAACCCCAAGGTCTACATCGCCGTCGGTATTTCCGGCTCCGTCCAGCACTTTGCCGGGATGAAAACCGCCAAAATGATCATTGCCATCAACTCCGATGCCAACGCTGCCATCATGGCCAACTGCGACTATTACGCCGTAGTCGATCTTTTTGAAATTCTTCCCGAACTCAAAAAGCAGCTGGATGAACACCGGCAGGGCTGAAAAAATCGCCGCCGATGCATTTACAACCCCTGCCATCTGGTGTCTCAAATGGACACGCACATCTTGGAAGGTGAACCTTCTAAGGTGGATTGATCTGACACCTTTTTCACTCTATTTGGGTCCTTTTTCGGTCCAAAACCGATCCAAACGGCTTTTCAAATCGTCTTCGTTGCACGGTACCACAGGACGCCACTCCGGAGGAAAAAGAGCATGGTAGCGTACCGTACCGAAGCGTTGATCGATCAGCAGGACAACCCCCCGATCGGATTCCGACCGAATGACCCGGCCGGCTGCCTGAAGGACCCGATTGATGCCCGGGTACATGTAGGCAAATTCGAATCCCGCCCCGAGCGCCGTTTCGTAATAATCGCGGATCAGCTCCTTTTCCAGCGAAATGCCGGGCAGCCCTACTCCCACGATAACCGCCCCGCTTAGCCGTTCCCCGACGAGGTCGATCCCCTCTCCGAAGATGCCGCCCATGACGGCGAAACCGACCAGCGTCTCCGGGTTGTCACGTGAGAAACGGTCCAGAAAAGCGCTTCGGTCGGCCTCGGGCATGCCGGGCGTCTGGAGGACCGTATCCACCTCGGGACACGATTCTCTGAAGCCTTCGAAAACGAGGCGCATGTAGTCGTAGGACGGAAAAAACAGAAGGTAATTGCCCTTTTTCCGGCGGATCGTGGCGGCGACGGCCCGGATCACATCCGGCGCCGTACCGGGACGTTGTTTGAAATAGGTCGAAACCCGATCCAAGATGAACAGCCCGAGGTTTGCAGCCGCAAACGGCGACGGAAAGTGGCGGTGAGCGGCCGAGGCTTGACAGCCGAACATTTTTTTGAAGTAGGCCGCCGGCGTCATGGTGGCGGAGAAAAAAACCGCTGCCCGACACCGGCCGAGAGCGTCACCGAGCTGCCCGGACGGGTCGACGCAGAAAAGTTTGACCTTAAGGTCCGCATCCTGTTTCTCGTAACAGGTGACGTAACTCGTATCGTAGGCCTCGAAGACACGGATGAAGGCGATCACCGCAAAGTAAAGGTCGAGCAGCGCCTCGCGGAATGCGGCTTTTTCATTGCGACCGAGCCACTCCTCGGCCAATTGCGAAAATCTCCTCAGAGCAGGATAAAGATCATCCGGCGGTCTCTTGTCGGACCATGTTGGCGAACCTGCCGTGACCGATTCTTTGAGTCGGTGCATCTGCGAGTTGACCCGCCCCATGCTTTTATAAAGCCGCGGGAGAGTGTCATGTACCTCGCGCCGCAGGTTCAGGAAAGGCTGTTTGAAAATATCGGCCGAAAACATCTCGCGTGACCGGTCGACGAGATTGTGGGCCTCGTCGATCAAAAAGGTATAGTCCCCGGCGCCTTCTAAGAAAAATCGCCGCAGGTAGACCCTCGGATCGAACGCGTAGTTATAGTCGCAGATGATGCAGTCGGCGTAGACCGCTAGTGTGAGGGACAGCTCGAACGGGCACAGACGGTAGCCGCGGCCAACCTCTTCGATGAAAAGACGGTCCATGGCATCGCGGCTGAAAATCTCCGGCAGGGCTTCGCGCAGGCGGTCGTAGTAGCCGCGCGCGAAGTCACAGCCCTCGCCGCTGCAGTCATTTCCGGGATTGAAGCAGATCTTGTCCTTGGCGGTCAACGTCAGATATTTGAGACGCATGCCGCTGCGGCTCAAATTCGCAAGTGCCTTCTCGGCGGCGGAGCGGGCGGTTGTGCGGGCCGTCAGGTAAAATATCTTGGAGGTCAGCCCTTCCGCCAGGGCCTTCACAGCCGGAAAAACCACCGCCATGGTCTTGCCGATCCCGGTTGCCGCCTCTACAATGAGCTGTCCGCCGGAGCGGATCGTCCGATAGACCTCCACCGCCATCGGGCGTTGTCCCGGTCGATAACCGGCGAACGGAAAGGCGAGCGCCCGGATGGCGGCATCGCGCCGTTGCTGCCAGTCGATGAGAATCGTCGCCCAGCCGAGGTAGCGGTCGATCAGATCGCGAAAAAAATCAGACAGCTCATCAAGAGTGAATGTCCGCCGCACCTCGCATGTTTCACCGGAATCGAAGTGGTAATAGGTCAACTGTGCGTCGATGTCCGTCAGCTGCTGCTCGACCGCAAACATGTAAGCGTAACATTTGACCTGGCCCCAGTGCAGGGTGTTCTGGTCGGCCGCCAGTTGATCGAGGTCGCGATCGGTGGTCTTGATTTCGTCGATGACGGTGCGGATTGCCCCGCCGGCATCGGTTTCGTTGAAAACCCCGTCAATGCGGCCGCTGATGCGCAATAGAAAAGCGTCAGACTCGTGCTGCAGGGCGATCGACACCTCAGGGCGATAGGTTTGCGGCCGCGAATTCTGGATCTTTTGATGAGCGCGGATCGCCTCGACCGAACGCCGGGCGCCGGAAAATGAAACCGTCAAGTCCCCGGATCGGCAGACAAATTCAACCAGTTCACGAACGGCAATGTTGAGTTTTCTCTTCAAAGGGTTCTCGATAGCGCCCAATTACGAATATTAAATGGCACTGTTGAGTGTCCAATTCATAAATGTGATTTTTTTTCGCTGGGCAAGGCCGCATCCCGCCGGGATTTGCGGCGAGGCGTACTCTACCTACGCCGCAGCCGGAAACCCGCGGATAATCCCGCCTATGGCGGGATCCAGTGGAAAAAAGGCCATTTATGGATGGAAACCCGGTAACCGCCTCTCCGCCCTCCACTCTTCGACCGTAACGGTGAGGTTGCAAAGGGTCACTGTAATTTTTCAGGTGCGGCAAGTCAAGGCGACGCCGCGGTGATGCAAGGGCTGCCGGAAACCGTTCGGAAGTTACCGCCGGATTTTGGTTTGACTCACAGAGTGGTTTTGTATACTCAAAGGATCACGATAGAGCGGCGTAAGCGTTCACAGGGCACCGCATCTGCGTTGTTGTCGGGCACTTGAAGTACAAAAGTACGTCTGCGCGCCCGACGCCTTGCATCTGCGGCACCCTGTGAACGCTTACAATTAGTGGTCTGAAGCACATCGGACTTTGCAACCCTATGAACGGTTACAGAGCGACACTGGACCCGGCCTCGTTGCCAAAGGACCAAGTAATGATAAATGCTTTAAAGCGGTGGCTGAAGCCGACCCGATCGCGACTGTCGCGGCGAATTGTGTTCTACGTGTTTGTGAGCGTCGTGGTGATAGAAACGATCATCCTGATCCCGTCCACCATGAAGCGGGAGAAGGAGCTTTTTCAGCACATGCGCTCAGTGGCTTGGGGCCAGATTGAAGTGCTCATGACCCTGCTGCCGTCCACGGCCAACGCGTCGCAGGTTTTCGAACAAGTCAGACAATTGCAGGGTTTCTCCGAAATCGTCGGTGGAACCCTCTACGACCTCGATGGTCAAATGATTGGCAGCTTCGGAGAACCTCCCGGCATCTCGTTTTCCGAAATTACCACAGCAGGGATGCAGCAGGCGAAAAGCCCGGACGGCCGCCGCATCGACATGGCCTGGCGGCAACCGCAGCTGAAGAGGGACAACGTTCTCGTCTTGCGGCTGGATGCCACCGCGGTGAAGCATGAACTGGAGGCGTTCATTCTGCGCATTGCCGGACTGATCCTTATCATATCGATTTTCGTCACCGTCGGCGCCTGGAGCGCCATGCAGCCGATCGTGGTCACCCCTATTTTGCGACTGAGAAAAGATCTGGTGCTGGCCGGTGAAGCCATCAGCAACGATCGCTCGACCCCGGATTTCTATGCCTCGTCGGTGCACCGGCGAGACGAGCTGGGCGACGTCATTGCGGCCTTCAACCAGATGTACCGACGGATATCGGAAGCCATCAGCGAACGCCGCAAGGCCGAGGCCGCCTTACAGCAGAGCCTGGAACAGGTCAGGGCCTATTCGCAGGCCTTGGACACCGAGATGGAGCGCGGCCAGGAAATGCAGAAAAATTTTCTTCCGGCGATGCTGCCGCAGCGGACAGGCTGGGAGTTTGCGGCTTTCATCAAACCTGCCCGCCAGGTTTCGGGCGATTTCTATGATGTCTTCGAACTTCCGGACGGTTCGGTGGGGCTGGTCATAGCCGATGTCTGCGACAAGGGGGTCGGCGCGGCGCTTTTCATGGCGCTCTTTCGCAGCCTTATCCGAATCTTCTCCGGCCAAACCTCCCTGCAGGGGCTCGATTGTCACATAACCGAATCACCGGAAAACAGAACCTCACCGGAAGCATCCGCTGACGTCCACATTGCGCACCGTGCAGCCCTCGAGGCCGTAGGGCTGACAAACGCTTACATCGTCAAGAACCACGAAGACCTGGCCATGTTCGCAACTCTTTTCTTCGGGGTGCTGAACCCGTCGACCGGGGAGCTGAGTTACATCAACGGTGGTCACGATCCGCCTTACATCCTGGACGAGGCTGGCACCATAAAAGTTCACCTCGGCCCTACCGGACCGGCAGTCGGCGTGCAAGCCGATGCGAACCTGGAGATGCGGCAGACGTCCATTGCACCAGGTGACATATTATTAGGCTACACCGACGGGGTCACCGAAGCCCGGATGGCAGAGGGCGAATTTTTCGGTGAAAAGAGACTCTTGAGACTGCTCAAGACCGGCGGATTTTCGGCGGAAGGAATGCTGAAAAATATTTCCGAAGCCCTCGAAACGCATATCGGCAGCGCGGAACAGTTCGACGACATCACAATGCTCGCGGTCAGGCGGCTACCCTGACCGTTGGCGACCCCCGGCAGCAGTGCCGAAAGCCTGTTGCCCGAAGGCAGTCAACTAGTCTATCGAAGACGTAACGTTATTTTTTAAGTGGGCCCTAAGGCAATACAGTCAGCAGCGGCTGACCGGTTCGATAACAAGCGCAAAACAGGACGTGATGAAAATTTATACCGGCAGTGGTGATCGGGGAAAAACAAGCCTGTTCAGCGGCGAAAGAGTTGCCAAAAATAACCTCCGCACCGAGGCTTACGGTGACCTCGACGAGCTGAATTCATGCCTCGGCACGCTCACCGCAGCATTGGCAGAAAGCCACGAAAGCGTCGCCGAAATCCGTCAGATCCAATCGGATCTCTTTCATATCGGTGCCTGTCTGGCCACCACACCCGGATCTCCATCGGCTGCGGCTCTCGAAGCCTTCGACGAACAAAAGAGCCGTTACCTTGAAACTGCCATCGACCGCATGGATCAACACCTGCCGCCGCTGAAAGGGTTTATCCTTCCCGGCGGTCGCATGACGGCCGCCCTGGCCCACGTCGCCAGGACTGTCTGCAGGCGGGCGGAGCGGCATGTGGTGGGCCTGTCCGAAGACAAGACGACCGGTCAGGCGCCGGATGCCTATCAGGCCGGCCTCGTCTATCTCAACCGGCTCTCCGACTATCTTTTCGTGCTCGCCCGCTACTGCAATCACCTGGCCGGCGAGACGGATATCCTCTGGAGTAAGTGATCGGCTGTTTAACTGTCAAGGCCCTGCGGGTCATTACGGTGCGTGAAAATTATAAGTTGGTTGATTGGTTAAACGTTCAGGGTTCGGCGCAGCCTCTGGCTGCAAGCCTCCAGTTTGATCGAAGAGGAGACGTTTACGTTTCATTCGGTTAGAACCTTTGAACCTAGAACCCTAAACCGATTATACAAGGTTAATGGAAGACGTCATCTACGACACCAAGCTGTTGGAAAGGCGGCAGCTCACTGACAGTACTTTCGAAGCGATTTTCTCCCGTCCCTCCGGTTTCGAATTCACGGCCGGTCAGAGAATTCGCCTCATCCATGGTGGGCTCGAAAGAGATTATTCCCTGGCCAACGCACCCGACGAAGCCGTGCTGGTGCTCTGCATCCGTCAGGTTGCCGCGGGACGGTTTTCGACACTGCTCTCTTCGATCACCGTCGGCACTGGTTTTACATTCAGCGGTCCTCACGGTTATTTCGTATTTCGGGCGTCTGCTCGATCGCCGGTTTTTGTCGCCACCGGCACCGGTGTCGCCCCCTTTACCGCCATGGCCCGCTCCAGCGTCAGCGCTTTCACCCTCTTGCATGGCGTCCGACAAGCCGGCGAATGTTATTACGCCTCTCTGTTTCGCGCCAAGGCGCGACGATACGTCGTCTGTCTGTCAGAAGAAGATCCGTCTGAGGCGGGGACGTTTCATGGACGTGTCACCGATTATATTGCATCACAATTGGAGCCCGACCGCTACGACTTTTATCTGTGCGGCCGTGGGGAAATGATCCGCGATGTCACCTGGCTCGTGGATGATCGCTTTCCGGGCTCGATGGTCTACACTGAAATTTTCTATTGACCCGAATCCGTCCGCAAAAGGATGATTTGATTTCATGTCACCGACGTCAACCGGTCGCTTCGATTTTCAGGGCTACGCGCCGGGCACCATCGGAAGAATTACGGAAGCCCATGCGGTCTATTACCATCAGCACTGGGGATTCGATGCGAGTTTCGAGACCCAGGTCGCCCGTGAACTCTCCGAGTTCATGAGCGAATTTCAGGTAGACCGCGACGGACTGTGGGTAGCCTTTTCGGACGGGCGCTTTACCGGATCCATTGCCATCGATGGCAAGCGCGCCGACACAGAAGGGGCGCGGCTGCGCTGGTTCATCGTCGTGCCGGCTAATCAGGGCAGCGGCATCGGCCGGGCGCTGCTTCAAGAAGCGGTTGCCTTCTCACGGCGCAAGGGGTATCGTTCCATTTTTCTGTGGACCTTCGAGGGCCTGACCCATGCCCGCAGGCTGTACGAAGAGATCGGATTTCGCCTCGTCCAGGAGCATGCGGTGCGCCAGTGGGGGCAGCCGATCACCGAACAGAAGTTTGTCTTAAACCCATTCACGAATGAGTGATGGCACTGTTGAGTGTCCAATACATAAATGTGGATTTTTTTCGCTGGGCAAGGCCGCACAAGGGTTTGCGGCGAGGCGTACTTTATGTACGCCGCAGCCGGAAACCCGCTGGAGAACAGCCGCCCAGTGGAAAAAAGACCATTTATGGATGGACACGCCCTGAACCTTCAAACCCAGGGAGGAATTATGGAATTCAAGGCCCAAAAAAAAGAAACGGTTGTGCTCAATCCCGCAAAAGAGATGGCCCGCAGATCGATTCCGAGCGAAATCCGGCAAGACCCCCTGACCGGAAGAACCGCGCGGATCTGCCATTTCATGAAACTGCAGTGGGAAAAGCCCGACTTTGAGAAAATTGTCGCCGGCACCGAAAAGACCTGCCCTTTTTGCGCCGAACGGGTCATGCAGGTGACGCCCTGTTTTCCGCCCGAAATTATCGCCGAGGGGCGCATGACCGCCGATGACATGGTGCTGTTCCCCAACATTGCCCCCTATGACAGCCTGGGGGCCGTGGCCACAATGGGGTCCCGGCACTATTTCCCGATGACGGAAATCGAGCCCCAGCGGATCACCAAAGCGTTTCAGCTGGCAATGGCCTTTTTCCGGCGGATAGAGGCATTGGGCCACCCCGAATCGGTCTACCACCTGATCAACTGGAACTACATGCCGCCATCGGGCAGCTCCCTGATCCACGCTCATCTGCAGGTCTTCACCACTTCGTCGGCCCCCAACCTGATGCGCGAAGAACTGACAGCCGCAGAGACGTACATGGAGCACAACCAGACCAACTACTGGGACGATCTCGTGGCCCATGAAAAGGCGGCGGGAGAAAGGTACCTCGGGCGTATCGGTCGCACCGAATGGCTGCTCAGCTATGCGCCGCTCGGAGTCGCCGGAGATGTTCTGGCCGTGGTCGACGGCGTGAACGGCACGCTGGGGCTGACCGATCAGGACCTTGGCGACATCGCCGTCGGGCTGAACCGTCTGATGAAAGCCTACGACGAGATGGGAATTTACAGTTTCAACATGAACTTTTTCGCCGGCCGGTTGTCCGACAACTTCTCCCGCTTCCACCTGCTCTTTTCCCCGCGGACTTTCTTCAATCAGTCCCTGGGAACACCGGACATCGGGGCCCTGCGCAACCTGTTCAACGAAACGCTGTGCATGGCCTTCCCGGAAGACATCACCCGGATGTTGAAGCCACAGTTCGAATAAAATCGTTGCACGATTTTATGAAACGCGGCTGCGCCGCTACTTTGAGAACAGGGAGAAATAAATCGATGCCGGAAAGCGAATGGCCGGTGATCCCGCCGGAGCGGGGGGATGATCTGCATAACCTGGAAGCGGCCGAAATCGCGGATCTGGTGCTGTTCATGGCCGGCAACCAGTTCATGGCCATGGCCGATATCGTCGCGGCCTTTCGGGAGACTCACCCGGAGATAGGGCAAATCTTCTACGAAACGCTGCCCCCCGGTATGGCGCTCAGGCAGATCCTTGCCGGCGGGGCGGTGTTCCGGGACCGCTTGCTGCGGGTGACACCGGACATTTACTCCGCGGTCAATGAAAAGGCCATGCAGAAGCTGTCGGACGCCGGACACCTCGAACCGGGCGATTACCGGTTGTATCTTCATAACCGGCTCTCGCTTATGGTCCCGGCCGGAAATCCCGCCGGGATTGCAACCGTCACCGACCTCGGACGTTCTGAGATTCGCATTTCTCAACCCGATCCCGCCAACGAGGACATCGCCCATCACATTCTGGACATGTACCGCGATGCCGGCGGAGAGCGCCTGGTGCATCGCATCATGGAAGAAAAAAGGACCGCGGGTACCACGCTGATGACGGTTGTCCACCACCGGGAAACCCCGCTGCGGATGGCCGATGGTGCGGCCGATGTCGGGCCGGTTTGGGCAACCGAGATCCATCACGCCAGGTCACTCGGTCTGCCGATCGATGAGGTTCAGCCGGATGCGACACTCGATCAGCGGAACCGAATCAACTATTACATCTGCCGGCTGAAATCTACCCCGCATCCTGAAAATGCCCAAAAGTTTCTGACGTTCATACTTTCTTCTGCAGCACAGGCCATCTACACCCGTTACGGGTTCACAGCCCATAGAACTTGATCCGTTCTCTTCTTTATGAAACCGTTAGAAATCAAATGACAGATCTTCGTGCGCTCTACCCATGGAGTGGAAAAAAAAGAAAAAAGAAAACCCTCCGGCCGTTGACGGTACTAAAACGGCTGGTCGTGATTGGGCTCGCCGTCACGATTCTGCCGGTCGTCGTGCTACGCTGGGTGCCACCGCCGACCACCGCCTTCATGCTGCAAAAATCCGTTCAGGCCCGTTTAAGCGGCCTCAAGGACTATAAAACCCGCTATCACTGGACCGGCTGGCGCAATATTTCGCCTTATGCCGCTCAGGCTGTAATCGCGGCGGAAGATCAGAAGTTTCCGGTCCATTGGGGATTTGATCCCGGATCGATTGCGGATGCCTGGAAAGAGCGACTGAAGGGTGAGCGGATTCGCGGCGCCAGCACCATCACCCAGCAGGTGGCCAAGAACCTGTTCCTGTGGCCGGGAAAAAGCTTCGTGCGCAAGGGGATCGAGGCCTATTTCACCGTGCTGATCGAAACGATCTGGCCCAAACGCCGCATTATAGAGGTCTACCTGAACATCGCCGAATTCGGCCGCGGCGTTTTCGGCATTGCGGCTGCCAGCGAGGCCTTCTACCATAGAACCCCCGACCGTCTCACCCGGACCCAATCCGCCTTGCTCGCCGCGAGCCTGCCGAATCCCCGGCAACTGCGCATCGATCGCCCCTCCCCCTACATGCGGGCCCGGGCCGGCTGGATCCTGAAACAGATGAACCAGCTCAACCCGCCGGTATTTTGATTGGCCGTAAAATCCGCTTCGTCTTCCGAAACCGAACGTTTACCGGATTCTGCCGCCGTCTTCCTTGCGAAATAAATAGAGGGTTGTTTCGTCAAAATCGACCCGCACGGTTTGACCCTCCTGAAAAGAACCGGCATCGGTCACCGCCGCCAGGATTTCCTGGCCCATTATGTCGATGTAGAGCAGATTCTCGTTGCCGAGCGCGCTGATCAGACTGATGCTGCCCTCGAAAAGCCCCTCGCCGTCGGCGGAGACGCGGATGTGGGCCGGCCTGATACCGAGCAGAATTCGGCCCGGGTCCTGTCGAGCGACGGTATTGGGCAGCCGCTTATGGACCTTTTCGAGCATGCGGCCGTCCAGCACGTTGATTGGCGGAGTGCCGATGAACTGCGCTACGAAGAGGTTGGCGGGATCGCTGAAAATGTCATGCGGCGTGCCGACCTGCTGTACCAGTCCATCTTTCAACACGGCCACCCGATCGCCGAGAGACAAGGCCTCGAGTTGGTCGTGGGTCACGTAGACGGTGGTCAATTCGAGCCGGCGCTGGATCTTTTTCAGTTCCGCCCGCATACTGATGCGCAGCAGCGCATCAAGGTTTGAAAGCGGTTCATCCAGCAGCAGCACCCTGGGTTTGCGCACAATAGCGCGGCCGAGCGCCACCCGCTGTCGTTGCCCACCGCTCAATTCGGCCGGCTTGGCCTCCAGCAGGTCGGCAATCTCAAGGGTTTCGCTGACCTGTCGAACCCTGCGGTCGATTTCGCTGCGCCCGGTCTTGGCAATTTTAAGCGGAAAGGCGATGTTGTCGTAGACCGTCATGTGGGGATAAAGGGCATAGCTCTGAAAGACCATCGCCACATCCCGGCGGCGGGGCGTGAGATATTTTCCCTGCGAAGCGGAGGCCACCACCTCGTCGCCGATCACCACCTCTCCCGCCGTGGGGTTCTCTATGCCCGCAATGATGTTCAGCAGCGTGGACTTGCCGCAGCCGCTTGGCCCCAGCAGAACGAAGAACGACCCCGGATCGACTTCCAGACAGATGTCTTTGAGCGCTTCGACTTTGCCGCGCCTGAGGGTAACGTAGTCTTTATTGATCTCTTTGAGACTGATGGCGTTCATCCCTTGATCGCTCCCTGTAAAAGACCCCGGATGATTTTACGCTGAAAAACCGCGGCCAGGAGAATGACCGGCACCACGGATATGACAGCGACAGCCATGAGGTGACCCCACGGGATCTGACCGTGCAGGCCTTCGAAAAATGCGATGGCGACCGGAATCGTCCGCGCACGGTAATCGGTTGTCAGCATCATGGCAAACAAGAATTCATTGAAGGAATAGATGAATACCAGCAGCGTTGCCGACAGCGCCCCGGGGGCGGCCAGCGGCAGAATGATTTTGTGCAAAATCTGGATCCGCGTGGCACCGTCTACAAGAGCCGCCCGATCCAACTCGGTTGAAATTTCAGAAAAGTAACTCAACATGATCCACAGGGCCAGCGGCATTCCCAACGTAATGTAAGGGAAAATAAGGCCAGCGTAAGTATTGATCCACCCCAGAGCGATCATCATCTTAAAGAGGTAACCGACGATGCTGATTTGGGGAAACATCGAAAACGCCAGTAACACCAGTGGTATCAGGAGGCGCCCCGGAAACTTCAACCGGGTGATGGCATAGGCTGCCAGACTGGCAAAAAGGGTCGCCGCCAGGGCCGCCACGGCCGAGACGACCAGGCTGTTGCGCAGATAATCGAGCAGATGGAGCGAACCGGATGTCAACACGTCGCTGTAGTTGTCGAAGGTGGCATCGAAGGCCACCTGCGGCAGCAGAAAATCCGGTTCCTTGGCCAGGGAAACCAGCATCACCCACACGAAGGGAAGCAGGCAGAACAGGAGCAAAAAGGCCACGCCGGTCGATTTGAGAATATACTTGACCCGTTCTTCCCTCATTTCACCGCCTCTCTTAAACCGGCGAACCGAATATAGAACACGGCCAGCAATCCGGCGACGAGAAAAACGACCAGCGAAATGGCGGAACCGTAGCCGAAGTCACCGGAGGTGTAGTACTTGAAGGCATACAGCGACAAGGAAGTGGTCCCGCCGCCGGGTCCGCCGCCGGTCAGCACATAGATCAGATCGAAGATTCGCACGGCGTCGATGGTCCGGAAAAGAAGCGCCACCACCAGAACCGGCCGCAACAGCGGCAGTGTGATGTAAAAAAACCGCTGGATGAAGGTGGTACCATCCACCATGGCCTGCTTGTAGAGATCCTGCGGTATGGCGGCCAAACCGGCCAGCAGGATTATGGTCATGAAGGGCGTGGTTTTCCAGACGTCGCTGATAACGATGGCGCCAAAAGCACCGGTCTCGGACCCCAGCCAGTTAATCGGGGCGTCCGCCAGCCCCAGTTGCAGGACGATAAAATTGACCACCCCGTAGTCGAAGTTGAAGATCAGCTCCCACATTCGGGCCGATACGGCAATGGGAATGGCCCAGGGAATAAGGACGGCGACGCGCACAAAACCACGGCCCGGAATCGACTCGTTGAGGACCAGCGCCAGAACCATCCCAAAAACGAGCTCGGCCGCAACGGAAACACCGACGAAGAGAAGCGTAAAGCGAATCGACTGCCAGAAATGACGATCGGTCGCCAGCCGCAGGTAGTTGTCAAGACCTGAAAACCGGGACGGCAAAAACGTGACCTCCCGGAAGAGGCTGGTAACGAGCGTGCCGAGAACCGGAAGCAGAATGAAAATCACCGCAAACAACAGCATGGGCAATAGAAACAGGTAGGCGTCGCGGATCTCGTCGGGCAGATATCGATCTTTAACGGCTTTCATCTATCTCATTTCTTGTTTGCATAAATATCTTCAATATGGTCGATTTCGGATTGCATGCGGCGAAGCGCCGCGGCAGGCGGCTGCTTTCCGGCCAGGCACCCGTTGACAGTCCGCTGAATGACGTCCGACACCTGATCGTAATAGGGCAGATTGGGCCGAGTGACGACGCGGGAAAAGATTTCCTGCAACAACCCGGCATAAGGCATCTTTTTCAGCACTTCCGGATCGGTGTAGATATCGCTTCGGCCCGGGTACCATCCCAGATTCAAGACCAGCTTCTTCTGCGAGGCGGGCGACAAAATAAAGCGGACGAGTTCCCAGGCCTTGGCCGGCATATCCGAATGGCGTGAAATACCGATGTGCCATCCCCCCAGGGCCGCAACCGATTGTCCTTCCTCGAATTGCGGCAGGGCCGTCATGCCGATTTTTCCTTCGACCGCCGATCCGTCTTTTTGGTGAAGGCTCCAAGCGTAAAGCCAGTTGCGTTCGAAGAGCGCGTCGCCGCGCTGAAACGCGCGGCGCACCTCCTCCTCGCGCATATCGGTGTACGTGTTCAGTGGTGAGATGCCGTATTTTCGGATCAGATCCTGCATGAATTCCAGGGCCACGGCATTGGCGCCGCGGTTCAACCGGACGTGCCCGTCCTGCATGATGCCGCCCCCATTGGACGCGCTAAACTCCAGAAAGGTGCACACCAGCCCCTCGTACTGGGCTCCTTGCCACAAAAAGCCGTTGAAACCCGGGTTGTGGCTTCGTTCACCCGCCTGAATCTCCGATGCCTGCTGCAGCAGGTCGCCCCAGGTTCGCGGTGGCCCGGAATAGCCGTATTTTTTCAGGAGATCCTTGCGGTAATAAAGCACTCCGATGTCGAGAAACACCGGCAGGGCATAATAATGCCCCGCGAAGCGATCGACCGTATCGACCACATCTTTGAAGAAAGGGGCGATCGAAAATCCGTCCGGTCCCCAAAAAGGGTCGAGCGGTTGCAGCCACCCGGATTGGAAAAATTGTTGAAGCCAGACAATATCCATCAAGAAGACGTCCGGGTCCGGCTGTTCGGCCTCCAGCGATATGACGAGGCCCTGCTTGCGCTGGTCGGTGGAAGACGGCTGGCGGATCAGGTCGACGGTGATCCCAGACGTTCTCTCGAACTCGTTGACCAAGGCCTCCCAGTAGTCGACCTCCTGGGGTGCCCCACCGATCCAGAAGGTCATTTTTTTTTCGTGATCGGCGCAGCCCGTCAGCAAGACCGTCAGCATCACTAGAAGATACAGGGTAATTGATTTCATCGGGAAAATAAGGCCGCTTGGTTTCTTTTGGGATTAAATGGAAAGTTTTGGCTTTGACGGGCACAATATGGGCCCAATCGATGATGATGAATGATTTACTTCTTTTTTAATGATTCTATAGGTTTCTTCATAGATGGTTTTGCGCGGTCCGACAGCTACAATATCAATGATTTGTTTTGAGGATATCCGATAGATTATTTGATCAGTTTCATTTTTGCTTCGGATAAAGAAAGAGTCTCCCTATTAAGACCTCCATTATAGTCGATCACAATTATGGTCAAAATCTAATAAAATTCTTTGAACGTGTCAAACAAGTAATATCGCCAAGAAATCGTTGTCGATGTAATCGGTACTGGAAGACCTCGGCTTGGCCCACCTGTGGGTGGTTTACCCCGAATCCAGAAAATACCGCCTTGCGGATAAAATTACCGCCCTCCCGCTTTCAAACATCTCCGATCCTTGGCCGTAACTTAAGAGCCGCAGGATAAAACCGGAAAAACCGGTGAGACGGTACCTGCATAAGGGTTGACACACTCGGTTTACGGAGAATACTAATGACCTTTGTGCCCGCCTCGTGGAGTCTCATTCAATCCATGGGTGATAGAATTTTCTCGGGCCGGGTCGCAGGTCAAACGTTTCTGGAGATGGGGTGCGGTGGAGAACGTGGGCGGAACAGACCATCTTCGACAGGTCAGGAAGTATTACGACCATAATACCGGGCGCTTCCTCAAGTGGGGAAAAGGTGAAAGCACCTTCAACCTCCACGGTGCCTTGTGGCACCCTGAGGTCAAATCCTTGGACGGGGCGATGCACTACTCCAACGAGTTGGTTGCCCGGGAAATAGAACGGTGCCCTTACCCCGTCAACCGCGTGCTGGACTTGGGCTGCGGGGTGGGGGGCAGCATTTTTTACCTCGTCCGGCGTCTCTCACGGGTTAGATCCTTTACGGGCATCAGTCTGAGCCCGCTCCAAATCGAAACGGCCCGGCAACGCATTTCTGAAGCCCAGAAGAATCGAATTCATTTCGAAGAAGGATGTTTTTTACAGCTTCCGACCGACCGGTTCAAAACCGACTTTTCCTATTCCATCGAAGCCTTCACACATTGCTCCGATCCGGATATTTTTTTCGCCGTTCAAGCGGATTTGTTGGCTCCCGGCGGCAGGCTGGCCATCGTAGACGATTGCCTGAGCGATGAGATAGGGCCGTCGTCCCGACAAATGCGAATACTGGACAATTACCGCCGTAACTGGCTGTTGCCGGGTTTGCGGGGTTTGACTGCCCTGCAATCCCTTGCCGAAGAAAAAGGCTTCCGCCTCATCAAGAGCCAAAACTTGACGCCGTATTTGCATCTTGGCCGGCCGCGCGACAGGGCGATTTCCTTGCTGGTAAAATTTCTTGGCCCATTGATGGAGCGCGACACCTATCTAAAGTCCCTGTTGGGCGGGAATGCCCGGCAAAAATGCTACCTGGAAGGTCTGATCCATTACCGGCTTCTGGTATTTGAGAAAATAAGAAGCTTCAGCAGTGTCTTCACATCCTCCGCGATATCAATATTTTAACGCGCTCATTCCGAATAAAGCCTTTCCGGCATCATACGATGGTTTTGACCACTTGATTTCTGCCAGCGAAACCGTGCGGAAACCTTAACGAATAAATTTGACATGCCCATTCAGTTTATCCACCAAAAGTTCATTCACCACCTTCCCTTTTTTATCCAATACTCTGGCGGTGAAATAACGTCCTTTGTTTTCAAGGCCGTATACTTTATACGCGGTGTTGTTTGCGCATTGGCCGATCAGAAATCTTGCCGATTCGGCACTCATACCGTCTCTGGGGGTTGACTGCTCCTCAAACTCTCGCGATTTTTCTTTTGAATTTTCAGAAAACTGTATTTGGGTGGTATCGCCCCCTTCGTTTTGAGAATTCGCTTTTGGGTCTTCCAAGAATCTGCAAATCGATTCCGTCCAGTTCATTTTGGGCCCCCTTTTTTATCCCTGCTGTGTAATCCAGTCCCTGATTTCTTCCGTGCTTGGAATTCGGCCGACGCATTTAACCTCTCCGTCTATCACTACAGATGGTGTCAGAAAAATCCCATATGAGGCAATCTTTTTACAGCCGGTAACTTTTTCAACACTTGCGTGAAGGCTCTCTTCAAGGAGAATTTGCCTAATGGTTTCTTCTGTTAAGCTACTCTTAACGTGGCCCAAGCCCAATACCTTGATTTCCATATTTGCCGCCTTTCATTCAATAACGCCGAAAGGCACTCATTGCTGCCTTTTTCAACTGTCATTACTTTCAGAAATCCTGGTTCTCTGATGAATACCGACGGTTTTCCGGCAACCGGGTATTACACAATAGAGCGGCCCTTGAAGGCGGTCGCCTTGGGAACCGAACGACGAAGGTGCTGCCGCTGTTGAAGAGACACTCGGCCCTCGATTTGACGAACCGAAACCTTAAATGAGTACCACCAATTTAGGGCGGAACCAGCATCACCGGGCAAGGAGCTTTTTCAAGTATCGTCATTCCCACGTAATCAATCCGCGCCAGCCTTGGTTTCCCTGGTTCGTCATGACACCCTAAAAGGATAAGGTCTGCACCAAACTGATGGGCAATTTTGCAAATTTCAAGTGCTGGATCACTCGGTGAGGACCCGAATTTAAATTTTGGGAACTCTTCGATAAGCGGTTTTATTTCGGTTTCAAATTTCTGTTCCATTTGCTGGTTGAGCTCGAAAAGATCGGAATCTCGCTGGTCCCTCCCTATCAACCGGTAGTCCAAAGCATGAAAGATGAAGAGCTCCGCATCGTTCAATATTGAAAGCTGTATCGCTTTCTCGAGCGCAGTCCGGCACGCCGAGCTAAACTTGAAAGCGAGAATGATTTTTTTAAACGTTTTCATAATCAAATTGCTTTATTTGAACCGATTCTTAGGTTAGAGTACTTTCTGTTTGCTTTTGATTAACGCGGCTTGAACAATTTGTAATACATTCCGTATCATCTGATTCGTCCATCATCAGTCTTTCTGCCATGATCCACGATAGAACCTCTTCTTTTCGAGGTTTTCTGCCCATGACCTTAATTTCATTGTCAACGACCACGGCTGGTGTTAAACAAACCCCAAATTTTACAATGTCTATGTCTTTCACGACTCTCTTAATTGTCGCAGCAATCTCATTTTCCTCCACGACGTTCCATATGAGTTCCTCAATCGCATCACATATCTTACAGCGATGCCCTAAAATATAGATTTTCATGATTAATCCCTCCCAAAATCATTGCTCATATGTACTAGCTTTGCGCTTAGCCTTCGGTTCCGGTGAGTATTCAAACCTTCGCAACATCCATGAAGGCTCTCCTCAAGGAGAATTTGCCTAATGGTTTCTTCTGTTAGGCTACTCTTAACGTGGCCCAAACCCAATACCTTGATTTCCATATTTGCCGCCTTTCATTCAAAAACGCCGAAAGGCACTCATCGTTGCCTTGTTCAACTGTCATTACTTTCAGAAATCCTGGCTCGCTGATGAAAACCGACAGTCTTCCGGCAACCGGGTATTATACAATGGAGCGGATCTTGAAGGCTGTCGCCTTGGGAACCGAACGACGAAGGTGCTGCCGCTGTTGAAGAGACACTCGGCCCTCGATTTGACGAACCGGCAGTGTGAAATTTTGCCTGGGCAAAGATCTCTGTCCCGCGGCAGAAACGGGCAGCGTCTGCTGCTGAATTCCACCTCAAACCCCAACCGCTTTGAAAATGACTTTATCCTGAGAAGGTCCGCTCCGGTACCACCGGCATTGAATTGATAGGGTTTTTTAGAAGAGTAGAGGTCGGTCGGCTGGGTGTGAAAAAATCCTCCGAAGATCAATTTTTGATTCGCGCTGGTGATCCCCGTCCCGTGATCGGTGAACGTGATGCGGATTTCGTCTGCGCGCGTTACGACGGCGACTTTTACAATGCCTTCATCGGGCGTGTTTTCAATGGCGTTTTTCAACAGACCGGTAAAGACTTTTTCCAGGACGCTCCGATCGATCCGGAGCAAGGCATCTTTGTCGAATTCTTGTACGAGGCAAATCTCGCGGTCGCCTATTAAGGATATGGCGCGATGGCAGATACCCCGCAGAAATTCAGCCAACTCGATCACCTCGCCGGCAAATGCTTCCGTCTTTTCCAAAGTCCGCTGTCTGTCGGAAATATCGTGCACAGATTCCGAACACGTTGCGGTTTTCTGATCGATGACGTCTTCGACTGGATTGACACCAACCCGGCAGATGTCGAGATCGCATTCGTCGGGATCGCTCCGCCGGCACCGTAAGATATCGTCGATCTGGTCCTGCAGTGCCTTTAACCGTTTCAGATTGCGCTCACCCCTGAGCAGCAAGGAATTTTTCACTTTCGACAGATCCCCGACCGCGACTTTGTCGGAAACATGATTTAAAACACTGCTGATGACCGACAACGGCGTCCTGATCTCATGGGACAGGTGGTTGATCGCCCGTTCCTTGGCCTTTTCAAGGGCTTTGTACTCGTCGTGCAGCCGAGCGTTTTCAAGCGCGACGGTCACATAGTGTGATGCCGCCTGCAGCAGTTCCAGATCGCTATCAGTGAACTCGCCGGTTTTCTTGTTGAGGGCCTGAAAGGTTCCGATGCAGTACTGGCTGCGGTTGACCAGTGGTGTGCAGAGAATGTTGCGGGTCTGAAAACCGTTTACCTTGTCGACCTCGGGGAAGAATCGCGGGTCGTCGTAAGGGTCGTTTATAATCAGGGGGGACCGTGTCCTGAACACCCAGCCCGTGATGCCGCAGCGGAGGGAAATACGGACGGCGTATGCCTCGAGGTCGGTTGAGGCTCGCGAAAGCAGCCGCTCACTGTCAGGATCATACAAAAAAACCGAGGCTTGTTCGCAAACCAGGATGCGAGTGGTTTGCTCCATGATTTGGTCAAAAAGGACCTCCGGGTTCACTGCCGAGCTGACCGCCTGGCCCATCTCACAGACCATCCTGTACCGGTGATGGAGCTTATCGGCCCGCAAATCGACCTTTTGGCCCGTGGCCAGTGCGGGTTTTGAAACCTTGTAATCGTGTTCCGACATGCGAACCTCGTGGTTGTTGACAGTGATTCAGATGACCATCAGTCTCAATGGTCGAATGAACGGCACGCACCGCAGATTGATCAGCCGTGGGTTTTCAATTTACTTTGCAGCTGCTTTAAAGATCAATCAAATCACCGGCCTTGAGTTCAACACCGATGCGCTGCATTTTGATATTGAACTCATCCACGGCCTCTTTGAGCTCCTTTGTCTCCTCATCCCCGTAAACCAGATAAAACATCCGTATTTTGCGTTTGGGTTCGTAGGGTCCACCGTTCGTAAGGCCGTATTCGGCGGCAAGAGATTGCATAGACGCCAAAGCCTCGGCGATGTTCCGAAACCGTTTGTCCGGGTCTCGGGCACAGGCTTTACGGATAAAATCGCGCAAGGGTCCGGGCATATCCGGTATCAGTTCGGCGGGATCCGGAATGTCCTGGTCGGTCCGCATTTCCATGACCTTCCAGTGATCATTTCCTTCGAAAGGTCTTCTGCCGGTCAGCATTTCGTAGACAACCAGGCCCAGGCTGTAAATATCGGAGCGCTGGTCGACCGGAAAACATTGCACCTGCTCGGGGGACATGTAAAAAGGGGTTCCCGTTAAGAAATTTTCGGAACCAACGGGACAGGCCAGGCCGAAATCGAGTATTTTAAGCTTGTCATCCGGAAGAACGAGAATATTGGCCGGTTTTATGTCCTGGTGCACGATACCTTGCCGATGGGCATATTGGAGTCCCTTGGCGATTTGAATCAGAAAATTGACGACCCTCTTGGGTGGAAGTTTGTATACCGACCGTAGCAAATCATTTAACGCAGTACCTGTCAGCCGCTCCATGATGATAAATACCGTGCGATACCGCTCCTCGATGTCGTAGACTTGAACGATGTTCTCATGGTTCAACTTTGCGATAATTTTGGCCTCGTTGACAAAACTCTCCAAAAATTCGGGGTTCAAGGCCAGATCGTGTTTCATCATTTTTATGGTCACGGGCATGTTGAGGCTTGAATGAACGCCGCCATACACGATGGCGAAGGCGCCTCGTCCAATGATATCCGAAGCTACGTACTTACCGATCGATCTGTCCGCCACCGGCCTTTTCGTGTCAAATCGGCTGGCGACGATCTCAGTGAAGAATTCAAATAATTCCGGATGCTCTGTAGAGATATTGTTCAGCACGGACCCCTCTATCATCCATAACTCCACGTCTGTTTCGGCTTCGATGTGGGCATTCTGAGGCTCCCCGGTTAAAATCGATGTGACGCCGATGATGTCCCCCCGCACGCGATGATCCACAGGATGCAGCTGTCCATCCTTTTCCACGACGACCAGACAAGAGCCCCGCTGAATGATATAGGCCTTTTCTCTTATTTCCCCTTGCTCGACAATTCGCTCACCGGCCTTCACGAGCCGACATTTTGCCATATCCAGTAGGATAGCCCCGGTCTGATCTTCAGCAAAAAATCTCAGAAGTTTTTGTTTCGCTGAAGAATTGCCTTCCTGTTTCTGGACATTCTTGTAAAAATCGCATGTCACGCAGGAATTTCTTTTTTCGGCGAATGTGCCCTGTACCTCTCCGCCGCAGCACGTACCGGCAACCGCCCAGCAGATCCTACCGGCATTTTTACCGAAATTGATCCCGTCATAAGAGCCTTCGACAGAAGCCGGGCAGACGCCGAGTTCTTCGGCCCTTTGACCGTCCGATTCTCTCCCGCATTTCATAAACTCCCAGCAGTTCAGTCGATGCTGTGGCATGTCGGACCACCTTTACTACCTGCAAATACCCGGAAGGTGCAGCCGCTGTTATTGAGGATCGGTTGCGGGTGGAAATTCAAAACTCCGGTCATATATGTCCAATGGTTTCAATTTGTCTCGGCCAACCCAGCAAAATTTTTACCACGTTTAATCTTTTGCATATTCAAACATGGCAAAGCCTATTTCTCCGGAGAAGCAACCTCAACACGCGTTCAGTTGAGGTATGCAACCAACTCTTTCAACATACTATGCAATACAAATACCAAACATGCCTGAACACGGACAATGACCAATAACTAATTGAAAAATAATGTTATTTTTTATTTATGGTTGAAAATGCAAACTAATTGAAGGACATCGAATTGCTCCGACTGAAGGGACGCAAAAAATGCAGGAGGTAAGAATAATGATGAATATTTAACTTAATTTCAACTTCTTATGGCTGAATGTCGTTTTTTACTATGTCGCATTAAATGATGGGACATAGCGACAGTGCATGGGACAACTGGTTGAGTGTCCACCCATTAGCGGCCTTTTATCCGCTGGGTCGCGCCATGGCGGGATGATTGGCAGGTCTCCGGCGGCGGCGTGCATTTGGCTGTAAATCCCGTCAAGTTTGAATTGGACACTCAATAGTGCCACCAGCCATTTGTGGATGGAGACAAATGAGTTGCCAGGGTGACATAATGAAATTCCGGTATTACTAATTTAATGGAAGTGTCTCATTAAAGTGTTCCAGTGTGTCAAATGATAAGTCTATTGGTCAATTGCGGGATTAGTACCAACTATTTAAAACCATTATATAATTATCTATATCACATCAGCCGTGCAGTGCCAGTGTCCCGTTTTGGCTGGAAACCTCGTGAGACACGTTGATACTCCCACATCCTCATCACGCTCTTTTTATATTAAGATATTAGAAAGTTATGAGTTGCCAACCAACCAACATGATCTCTGGCATTATAATTGCGGCGGAGATTTTAAATTAGCCGATTCAATCTCAATTGGAAAATTTCTCACATGGAAACAAAAGATGTTATAGAGGTAATCGAATTATCCGATGGCATGCTGCGAATTGCGGACCGGGGCATGGAGCAATGTGAAAAAGACGACTGCATCGTCCTATATGGTGCTATCAGAGATTGTGCCTACCGAATTAAACGGCTCGTAAAAGATTATATTCCACCACTATAAAACAGTTATCAGGCCGGCTTTACTCATTCTGGTGTCGTAATGATTACCATCAGGGAGCTCGTTTCAAATTACGCTTTTGTAAAAACCATCCTCGATGCACTCCCCTGCGGACTGATGGTCATCGACGGCAAAGGGCTGATATTGACCGTGAACTCCCTGATGCAGAACATATTCGGCTTAAAAGTCGATTCTGCCGCCGGTAAGCCTTTTGGTTATGCGCTCGGTTGCATCAATGCGATTGAAAATTCAGATAGTTGCGGCTTTATCAGCGATTGCCAAATTTGTGCCGTCCGGGAGCTGGCCGTCACCTCGATCTCAAAAAACAAAAAACAAAAAACAAACACTACCCTTGCTGTTTCAGCTAATGGTCAGGTCAGGGATATACCCTTGTCGATCAGGGTGCTTCCATTCATTTTCGCCCAAAAGCAATTTGCCATCCTCATTCTTGAGCATTTGAGGAGCAGTGATAGTGCCTCAGCGATAGAAATGAGAGACGGACACAGAGAGATTATCGGCGACAGTGCGATAATGAGAGAGTTATTCGAAACGATCAAACAGATTGCCCAAAGTGATGCCCATGTTTTGATTCAAGGTGAGAGTGGTACCGGCAAAGAATTGGTTGCTCTTGATCTTCACAAAGAAAGCCAACGCGCCCATAAGCATTTTGTCCCTGTCAACTGTGGTGCACTACCTGAAGGCTTGTTGGAATCAGAACTTTTTGGCCACATAAAAGGCGCTTTCACCGGAGCAGATAGGGCCAAAAAAGGCCGATTTGCTGTCGCCAACGGCGGTACCCTTTTTTTGGATGAGGTTGGCGAGCTGAGCCCAGCCATCCAGGTAAAATTCTTACGCGTTCTGCAAAACGGGTGTTTCGAACCGGTCGGCAGCGACCGCACGACCTGCGTCGATGTCCGTATCATCAGTGCAACCAATTCCCGGCTCGATAGAGAAACCAAGAAGGGACGCTTTCGGCGGGATTTGTATTATCGCTTGAGCGTCATGCCGATAACCGTGCCGCCGCTGCGTGCGCGGAAAGAAGATATTCCCATCCTCTGCGATTATTTTTTAACGGAGTTCAGCAGGAATTCGTGGACCAAAAAGGTCACGACATCGCCCGAAGTGAAAAATATTTTGATGAATTACTCCTGGCCAGGCAATGTGCGTGAACTTCGCAACGCACTCCAATACGCTTCCGTCAGAACGACGTCCGATGTCATCACACCCGCTGATCTGCCCCCGAATTTGGACCCGTTTAACCCCCTCAAAAAAACCTATAAGAAAAAACGCAAACTGAAACTGACAGATTCGCGGGTAGCCGAAGCGCTTGAGATGGCAGGTGGCAATAAGCGCGATGCTGCAAAAATACTCGGCGTCTCCCGATCCACCTTGTACCGTTTCTTCGACAGAAACGACGACATCAATTCTTGATGATTTTTTCTCGGGATTATTCGACTACCCCGAAGGAACGTCCGCAATCATGTTTTTCCTGATGGCCATCACTGTTCAGCCGGCGCTAAATGTTCCGGCACCTGCACGGCCACCACCTCTCCGCGGGCACAGACCTGGCCGCCGGCCAGAAGCTGCGAAGATACCACCACCTTGCGCCCCTTGATCTCCTTGACCCGGGCCCGAACCTCCAGCGGTCCATCGATCGGCGTGGGTCGCAGATAATCGACGTGCAGGGCGGCGGTCAGAAACCGCAGCGGCGGGTCGGTATTCATCGCCCGTCCTTCGGCCCGATAGGCCGCCGCCGCGGCGGTGCCGGTGGAGTGGCAGTCGATCAGCGAGGCGATCAAGCCGCCGTAAACGAATCCGGGAATCGCGGTGTGATACGGCTTAGGATCGAACCGGCACACGGTTTCCTCGCCGTCCCAGTAGCTTTTGATCTGATGACCGGAACTGTTGAGCCGCCCGCAGCCGTAACAGTGGCTGGAATAATCCGGATAATAATCTTGAAAGGCTTTTTCCATTTGTGATCCATCCTTTTGGTTAAGATTCCGGAAAACTGTCCGGCGCAGCGGCAGGTGCATCTGAAATCCGGCCCCATCGGCCACACCGGTGTCGTCGTAGCCCTGAACACCCTCTACACCGACCAACTCACCCGTGAAACTGCCGACACGCACCTTGCTTTTGAGTTTGATCGGGATTCGACGCTCGTCCGCCGACACCCAGATCAGGATGGTGGCACCGGCCTCCTTTTCAAAAACCGGATTGACACCCTTGAGGTCCGGCTGCACCAGGAAGGTGTCGTAGGACTTACCGTTCAGGACAACCATCTCTCTCCCGATCACCTTTAAATTGGCGCGGAGTGTCCGCTTTCCGTCGGAGACCGGACGTTCGATCAGGGTTCTTTCGTGCAGGGTCAGCAGACGGGTGTAGTAAAAAGCCGACAAGGGATCGAAGGTCCCCACCAAAAGAGGCGTCTTGAGCGACTTGAGGTGGGGCTCCCGCTTCGAGTGAAAAAATGTTTCGGTTCGGTGGAAATGGGCCAGGTTGGCCTGCCAGTCGAAGTCGACAACGACATCCTTTGTCTTGCGGCCTGTTTTTGTTCTTTGGCGGTAATGAAGCGAGCGATTCATCTGCAGTTCGGCATACGCGTCGATTCGAGTGCGGTAATAATAGAACAGGTCGAGGAAGGCGTTGGTCTTGACCTGCATCACGAAATGGTAAACGGGCGTGTCGTTTCGCCTCTCCACGGGCAGTACTTCCAGAACGGCTTCTCCTGCCGGGATGGGACCCCACTTGATTTGAAACGTCAGTTTTTCTCCCGGCGAAAAAGCCCGATCGGGTTCGCCGGCCCCGGCGGCGGAAGCCAAAAGCAGCAGGGCGGCTGCAAAGAAACAGGCGGTCACTCGACTGAATAAAAATGGCATGGTGGCCTATTCCAGGGATCGGGGTATGCGTATATGGTGTTTAAACGGACAGGTTGTATACGGCATGTTGAAATACCCCTTCCAAAAAGAAAGATCAGAGACGTGAAGTTGGCGGCAACGCCTCTTATGCATTAATCCAATCGAGCCTGATCTTCTGATCGAGTCCGGCGCAGGGTGTCATGTCGGGTGCAAAAACTCGGTTTTAATCACCTCGAACAGCTCTTCTCCAACGGCAATGCCGATATCGATAAACCGTGGTCCGTAGAGTCGGCCGGTTGCCGTGCGAAAGGTTTCCCGAATTCTGGAAAGGCTCTGCAGTCCTTTCGGAAAACTCGCCACGAAATCCTCGAACGGCGGATTTTGGAAGAAGACCATATGCCACAGCGTATCGGTAAAATTGTCCGGTCCCCAACGGAACTTGTCGGCATCGTAGAGGCAGTCTGAAACCAGGGCACCGCGTCGGCTGTTGATCGGCACCCGCTTTTTGAAGGCCTCGTGATCGAGGATGGCCAACCGGACGTCTTCCCGCTCCTCGATCGAAAAGGGATAACCGCCGAGCAAAACCGCGGCAAATGAGGCTCCCCGGACGGCATGATCCGGTTCCTTGCGTTTGAGATCGTGCAACAGCGCCGCGCTCTGGACGACCACCATGAGTCTTTTGAGCAATCGCGGGCTATAACCGCTGCGCTCGCCTTCGGTCATCAACAGGCAGCCGGCATCGAGGGCAACCTTGGTGGCATGCAGAAGACCGTGTCCGAAATCATCTTCCAATCGTTGGGCCACGAAGGAGCGCAGATCCGAGATCGTCGGCTGGGTATCGAAGGTAGAGCGGGAGAGGTTGAAAGCGCGGGAAAAATCCGTGTAAAAATCAGGTGGAGGATAACGGGAAACAATCTGGCGGGCGCGTCTTTGCAACCGGGCGTATACAGTCAACATAGAAAAAACCGGCGGTTATCGACAGGCTCGTCAATTGGGCGACCGAAACCGGTGCTGCAATGCCGCCTGTCTTCTTGCGGCAAGCGGCAGGGAACGCAGCAAAACTCAAACCGTCAGAGAGTAAGCCCTGCCGCAGACTTTCCACCGGCCGTCTTCTTTGACAAGTTTAAGGGTTTCGTCAACAGGGTAAGTTTCGCCGATGGAAAATAAGCGACCGACAACGGTGAATATAGGATTGATATTCCGTTTCCGTTCGGCGTGGATACGCACTTCGGCTTCCGTATCGCTTTGGCTGATGATCTCGGTATGGACCGAATAAAGTCGGCTGCGCATGTAATTGCGGTCAAAACCGACGACCTTTGCGTCCTCGGCCACGCGGCTCAGGTAATCACCAACAACGTCGCCCTCCTCGTTGTTGGTGAAGGCGCTGCACAGATACTTTACCATTGCGGGGTCGAGTCCGAAGTAAGCCTCGGAGAATGCGACCGCCGTCTTGGCCGGCGTCTCTCTCCGGTCGGCGAAAACCAACATAATTTGCAACATGACACCGACGACCAGTACCGCAATAATGGTAAAAAACTTGCTGCCCCGCTGCATGTGTATCCCCTCCTTTACCGTCGCATCTGTCCCGATATGGACCAACCGAAGCGCCGCATCCGGTACCATTGACCGGCGTCGCCGCATCCCGCATCGTTTTAAGCTTTTAACCTTCAGTCTCTTAGCATGGAATATTTTTCAAGACAAGATTTTTCTCGTAGAGCAACCCCCTATCCATGCCCGAGCGGCCATCAATCGGGGAATGAGTTTTATACCAAGCTATAGAACCTTTTCCGGTATTTCGGTATCCAAACAAATGGAACTTGCAATCCTATGTGCTGTGGCTTAAACTCCTTTTGTCGTAAGCGTTCACAGGGCACCGCATCTGCTTTGTTGTCGGGCACTTGAAGTACAAAAGGTCGTCTGCACACCCGACGCCTTGCATCTGCGGCACCCTTTAAACGCTTACAAATAGGTAGTTTGAAGCGCATCGGACTTTGCAACCCTGTGAACCGTTACCTTTTCTCTTTCATGGAAAGCCTCCATCAAGTGAGCATTGAGCGGTTCACTGACTCGCGGCTTTCTTATTCTCCTGTAATTGTCAAACTCTGTGTGTCCCCCCTGCATAGCCGGGGGGTTATCGGTGATCATTAAGAATGCCCTATTTTGAGGTCTACCATGAACACATTCGTATCGAGTACCCTCCCCGAGTTACCGCCGTACGATCATCAACCCCGCTCCTATGGCGGCCCCACGTTAGACGAGGTTCGCGATTTAAGAAATCGTTACTTGTCACCGGCACTGCTGACATACTACAAGAATCCGGTAATGATTGTCGAGGGTTCCATGCAGTATCTCTATGATGAAAACGGCCGTCGTTACCTGGATGGTTTCGGTGGTATCGTTACCATCAGCGTCGGGCACTGCCATCCTTACGTCGTAGAGAAAGCCCGTGAGCAACTGGAAACTCTCCAGCACACTACGACCATTTACTATCATCCCACGATTGCCAAGTACGCAGAGGCTTTGGCAGATACCCTCCCAGGGGATCTTGGTGTCGTCTATTTCGTCAATTCAGGTTCGGAAGCCAACGATCTGGCCATGTTAATGGCCCGGCTCTATACCGGGAATTACGATGTTGTAGCGCTCAGAAATGCCTACCACGGCGGAGGCTCGGGTACCATGGGGCTGACCGCTCACAGCACCTGGAAATACAACTATCCCCATAGTTTTGGTATTCACCATGCCGTGGCTGCCGACCCGTACCGAGGCCCCTGGGGCATGGAAGATCCAGGGGCGGGCCGCAAATACGCCGAAGATATCCAGAGCGTTATTCGATACGCAACCCCAGGCAGAGTGGCGGCCTTTTTCGCGGAATCGATTCAAGGAGTGGGCGGCAGTGTCGTTTATCCGGACGGCTACTTGGAGCATGCCTATGCCCACGTCAGAAGCGCGGGTGGCCTGTGCATCGCGGACGAGGTGCAGACCGGATTCGGCCGCACCGGAGAAAAATTCTGGGGATTCGAGACCCAGAATGTTGTTCCGGACATCGTGACGATGGCCAAAAGCATTGGTAACGGTGCACCGCTGGCCGCAGTCGTCACGACTCCAGAAATCGCAAAATCCTTGACGGACCGCATTCATTTCAATACCTTCGGCGGCAACCCGGTTTCCTGTGCCATCGGAAAAGCCGTACTGGAGGTGATTCTGAAAGATAAGCTTCAGGAGCGTTGTCTGGAGATCGGAAATTACATGTTGGACGGGTTCAGATGGCTTCAATCCAAACATAGGGTTATCGGAGATGTGCGCGGCAAAGGCCTGATGACAGGGATTGAGCTGGTGGAAGACCGCGTTTCAAAAACGCCCGCAACCCAAGCATGCCTAAAAGTGTTCGAGCAGGCCAAGGAAATGGGGTTGCTTATTGGAAAAGGTGGCTTTTTCGGGAACGTTTTGCGGATCAAGCCCCCAATGTGCATAACTCGGGAGGATGTTGATTTTATGATTCAGGTGCTGGATATCGCGCTTGCGGAACTGTGATAACAAACTCCCTCTAATAACTCAATGCGATGCAAGGCACAAAATGCAGCTATTCTGGCTCTTGGTGGCATGCTAAAGACAGCATTATGATTAGTTTAGTAAACTATGCATTTTTGCAAGACCGTCCTTGATACTCTGATACTCCCAAGGCTTTTTGTGATGCAAAAACGCTGTTCAGTAGTTAGTTACCAGGCACGGCGTCACTCAAGATCCAAGGAGACATTTTTCTGAACTGCCGTGTTCCTCGTAATACCGCGCCTCGATAAGGTTGTCCTCCGGGTCCCGAAAATAGACGGATGTTCCACTACCGTGCGCACCCCACCTGGGAACAGGTCCTTCTTCTATAGCGACATTGTTGGCCTTAAGTCGCTCCAGGAGATCCGCCCAGGTCCTCTCGCGCAAGACAATGCAGAAATGGTTCAAGTTCCCACGAACCTGCCCATCCCGATCGCCTTTCTGCCACATATTTTTCGGAAACAGGTCGATGATTGTATCCTTATTCAGTCGCACCGACGGAAACGGCACCTTGCCTGCATGGTATTCCTCCAGGCGCTCAGGGGCCATCATCAGTACCTTCGAGTAAAAAGTGATCATTTTCTCGTCATTTTCGACATTCAAAACGATATGGTCGATCAGACATTCCATAATCCCTCCCTTCGAACGATTCGTACCAGCAATAGCTTGTAGATATGCTTTCCTTCTTCTTTCTTTCGTTTGCTTGCACGATAAAGCGCAGTCAGCTGCATCCACCCCGGAATAGTCGGATTGGCACCGGCACAAATCAAAAGCTCAGCTACTTCATAAGAGCAACGAGTCGCTACGTGGCCTAAGGGCGTTTCACCGGGCATCTCTTCCTTGCAAGCATTGACATCCACACCGACCGATAAGAGAAACCGCATCATTTCGATGTGTTCATTCTCTGCAGCATAATGCAATGGCGTGAAGGATAATCCTTCGCCGAATGCGTTTACGCCGTAACCGTTTCCGACAAGCTCCTTTGCCCTTTCGAGATCGCCTTCTTGCGCGGCAAAATGGAGCTGTTCCTTTTCAAACCAATTGTCGTCCATAAGTTTTAATGTTTGTTTTGGCAGCGGATAGGAGATGCGTGCAGCCCAAGGGGATTGATTTAATTTATTCCTTTATTCCATAAAGTTTTTTTCAAATAAAACACAGCTCCAAGAAACGAACTATCGATTTCGGACTGACGCGAGCCCTACCGTGGAATTGAGTACGTGCCGACGACGTGGGCCACAGGCTCCTCGATACCTTCCGAGTACAAGGATACCTCTCCGACCGCCAACGATTTGCCAATTTTCATGAGATTGCAGACACCGACGATGGCTTTTTCCGCCGAGGGTTTCCGCATGAAATTGATGCTCAGGTTGGTTGTGACGGTAAGGGGAACGATACCGATTTCTCCAAGGATTGCCACATAGAGCGCTACATCAGCGACGGCCATGAGCACGGGACCAGACACGGTTCCGCCTGGACGCAGTTCGTTGACGCCGACCTGACGTTTGACTGTTGCCGATCTGCCGCCAACTGCCTCAACGGTACAATTGGTATGGGGATACTCCGTGGCCAGGAATTCAACGATCTCTGCTTTAGTTGCCATAAGCTCCTTTTGTGAAACATGACGCCCTGCTTGAGGGACTTTTACGGAGCGGCAGCGTAGCAAAAGTCCCTCTCAAAGCGGAGGTTAGCATGTCATCTTTCAATTTCTATTCAAGGATGCCACTGTCACATGAATTTTTCCATCAACTTCCTGGATATGGGCATTCACAATTTGGATTCGCACTTCTGGATAGAATTTCTCCTTCCCCTTGATAAGTAACCTGAGGTCTTCCTCAACATCGCGAAAATCTCGTTTACTCTGCAATGGATTTAGCTTTCTGTATTCAGACATATATTTTTTTATCGAACGTTCCCTGTCCTTTTCGTTTAGACACGCAATGTTCCAAGCGCTTACAACACCGTTGAGATACTGTTGCTTCTCCTCGATATCCTCACCCATAGAAATATAGTTGCCGGCAAAATTCAGCAACATTTCGGATATTTTAATTTTCTTAACTCTCTTTTTTCTGAAAATCATTTGTTTAACCTTCGTGCTAACGCTGCGGATCAGCAGCGCGGCTTTTTGCGTCGGCCAAATTAGCTCTGCTTTGCCGACTCTTCAAACTATTGTTCTGTATTCGGTTCTGAAATTCGCAATATACTAAGGATTCTCTAAGGATTGTGTCAAAACCTGGGCTTCGTTCCCCAGGACAGTGCCTTGTAAAGACTTTCGCGGGATAAGCCGGCATCACGCGCCACTTGTGACATACCTTTGGCCCGAGCGATATCGCCAAGAGCTTTTGCAACAAAAGCAGCATCACCATGCGCTTCCTCAAAGCAGGCTTCAAGATAAGCAGCCATTTCCTCTGGGGTGCGAAGATGTTCAGCGACATCGTACCGGGTTGTTATGGTCTTAGCCATGATACACTCCTATAAATTCCGTAATAGACGTAGGGCAGTTTTGATAGCGGGAACTTTGTCTGGCTGAAACCGCTTATGAAAAGTTATTCATGATGAGTCCACATTCGAATAACTTTGACCGCCTTTTCATCATCGAGAATTTGATATACCAAACGTATGTCGTATGGTTATACGACGTGAACAAGCTCCCTTTAGGTCGCCTATAAGCTTTTCGTAGGGAGGAGGTGTTTGATAGGGATTTTCACGCAGGATACCGAGCAACGTCTCGGCCTTTGCACGCATTCCAGCCGCAGATAGTTTTTTGGCGTCCTTTTTAGCCTGTTTTGTGAAGACGACCCTCCACATTACCAGTCGATATCCTCAGAGCATTCTTCAATCGGTGTAGCCAATCCTTCCCGAATTGATTCACGCATGCCAGGTATATTCAGCAGAAAAAGAGTTTCCTGTATAGAACGCCAATCATCCTCTGAAATTAGAACGGCACTTCCGCGTTTACCGGTAATAACTATTGGTTCATGGGAAGATGCTGCCTCATCAATGAGTCGATAAAGCTTAGACCTCGCTTCAGTTGCAGTTAAAGTGGGCATAAATCACCTCTGAATGTGGTTTTTAGCAACCACGTGGTACGTCATAACGTACGCCTTGTCAATGGAGACTTGTGCGGCATAACGCCGGAGCTCCATGGCCGCCCGACAGCAGCGCGAAGCGGCGCTTTCGGGCGGCCCGCTGCAGCGCCATGTAGTTTACTTTAAGATTTTTCGCAGTATTTTTATTTTATTTCCATAGGGGGCATAAGTTAGTGGAATATCTATCCAGGTAGCCGTTTTCAGGACGCCTTTTTTATGTGAGAAGCGCTCAAAGCCATGAAATCCATGATAAGCTCCAATACCACTTTCGCCTACACCGCCAAAGGGAAGATAATGATTGGCAAAATGAAAAACGCAGTTGTTGATGCAGGCACCTCCAGACTGGATGGTGTTGATGATTTCTTTCTGATTCGCTGTGCTTTCAGAATATAAATAGCAGGCCAGCGGGTGCTGCGGTAATTGATCCACGACCTCATAGACTTCCCCCAGTTTTTCATATTCCAGCACCGGCAAAATCGGTCCAAATATTTCCTCGGACATGACCTTGTCAGTCAAAATCACATCACGCATCACGGTTGGGGCAATAAACCGGGACGTTGCATCACTTTGCCCTCCGACCAGAACTTTTTGTTGATCGATTAATCCGCAAATGCGCTCAAAATGATTATCGCTAACTATGCGCGCAAAATCTGGGCTTGTAAAGGCATCCACACCATATACGCTAATAATACGGTCTTTAATTTTGGACAGAAATTCATCTTTAATGGCCTTGTGTACCAATACATAATCGGGCGCAATGCAGGTCTGCCCTGCGTTAAGAAACTTTCCACTGACAATACGCTTAACAGCAATATCCAGTTTAGCGTCTTCATGAACGATACAGGGACTTTTGCCGCCTAACTCCAAAGTAACCGGAGTCAGGTTTTTAGCCGCCGCGCTCATGACAATAGAACCCACACGTGGGCTACCGGTAAAGAAAATATGATCAAATTTTTGCTGAAGAAGAAACGTAGTTTCTTTAACTTCACCTTCTATATAAGCGATAAATTCCGGAGCAAAGGTCTCGCTGATCAATTTACGAATGGCTGCGCTGCAGGCCGGTGTCATCTCCGACGTTTTAATAACGGCAGTATTGCCTGCGGCAATGGCTGCGCTCAACGGTGAAAAAGTTAGGTTGATTGGGTAGTTATAAGGTGCAATGATCAGGTTTACACCCAGCGGTGAGTAATAAATGCGGCTGGAACCCGGTTGAGTCAGCAGAGATGTTAATGTCCGCTTAGGCTTCATCCAGCGTTTCAATTTACGGATGGTTTCAGATATATCAAGAATACTGAAACCAGTTTCAGAGAGATAAGCTTCAAAAGCTGGTTTACCCAGATCCTGTTTTAAGGCCGCATTTATTTCACTTTCATACTTGGCGAGTGCCGATTTAAGCTTGTTCAGGTTTTCAATACGGCTCTGATAGCTTTTTGTAGCGCCTGATTTAAAATATTCACGTTGTCTGGCAACAATATTTATGATTTCTTTTTCTGTCTTTGCTGTGTTTTCTTTTTGGCTGTTACTAGTCATAATTTTCAAATCATTATTAAGGGTTTTCGTGGGGCGGTCTGGCATGAATGCATTATGCTTCAATCAGGCTTAGCTTTCTGTCATTAACATGTTTCTCACCACGTCCTGCCACCCGACTGACTGAAGATTTATTCAGCCCGATACTTTCGGGGGTGAGACATCTCAATCGATTCTTATATGGTAAACGTGATCATTTTCTCGTCATCTTCGACATTCAATACGATGTGGTCGATCAGACATTCCATAATTCATCCCTTCGAAAGATTCATACCAGCAATAGCTTGCAGACACGCTTTCCTTCTCCTTTCGTTCGTTTGGGTTTAAATTTTTATCTTGACGCTGGCCCCAACAAGTTGTACATTATTTTGTACAATAACAGGAGGTGTCAAATGAAAGCCATTACATATAGCGCCGCACGGCAAAATCTTGCAAAAACGATGGAAAACGTGTGCAAAGACCACGCACCTGTTATCGTCACACGCAAAACAACCGATTCGGTGGTCATCATCTCACTTGAGGACTATGAAGCCCTGGAAGAAACTGCTTATCTTTTGCGTTCTCCAAAAAACACAAGGCGCCTCATTGAATCCATCGCTCAGCTCGAAGAGGGTCATGGGTCGGAAAGAGAGCTTTCAGATTGATGCTCATTTTTTCAGATCATGCTTGGGATGATTACCTTTATTGGCAAAAGACCGATAAAAAGATCCTCCAGCGAATAAACACACTAATTAGAGAGATTAAACGAAATCCCTTCGAAGGAATTGGCAAACCTGAGTCGCTGAAACATGCTCTGTCCGGATATTGGTCCCGTCGAATAAGCGATGAACACAGAATCGTTTATAAAGCTTGTGCCGATTCTATTCTAATAGCCCAACTTAGATACCATTATTAATTGTTCCCAGCTTCTTGGATCGCGCGCCAGGTTGGAAGATCAGTTCATCGGCCTCTCTTTATCTGACTTAGCCCGTTGCTCCTGATTCTATATGAATTTTCAAGTTCTATCTGATCAATTGGATTGATCATCAAACAAAGTATAGCAGACCTGCCCCTCCATCTTGCAACCCTTTGCCAGTTCCATGTGCCTCAGGGTTGCGAAATTACGGCGAAATTCTTCTTCGGAGATACCCAGATCGGCGCAAATCTGCTCCAGTGTTAGAGGGCCTCTGGTTTTTATGATGTCAAAGATCTTTTGCTGCTCTATGGTCAGAATCATGTCATGCGACACTGATTTTTTAGCGCTATAGACGGCCCATGGATCACATGTCTTGGGAGTTGCCACGACATCCAGGTAACAGTCTTCGCAGAGTGTTTGGCCCGAATGTTCATAGATGTTATCCGGGGAAATTTTAATTGCACACTTTTCACATTTCATAATTGTTTGCCTCCATATTCAAACCTGTAATACGCTTCGAAAACCTTAGCCCTGCTTCCAATGCTCCCTCAATTAGACCGCCGTTGCTAAAAGATGTTTCCGTTGAGATGAATTCGAGCTTCCCATCCCACGCATTACCCAATTGAAGATTTAGCCCATACTGTGGATGATGGGTTTGCGGATTGCGATCGGCGACATTAGCGGTGAATCTTTCCGTACTCCAATCTTGGAAATGAACCGCTTTTGGCCGATTCGCTTTTTTCCCAAACAACACCGCGAGTTGAGCCGTTGCTTGTCTAATAAATTCAGACCGCCCCATACTTTCCCGACTCTTTGCGCCCAGCCCAGAAAAACCAAACAAACTGAAAGTGCTTCCAGAATTTGGCGAAGCGTCGTGAATCTCTGCCAATGGTCCACGTTGGCTGATGGCAGTCCCACACAGACCCTTCTTCCGCCAAAATGGCTCATCATAGATCGCAAAAAACTTCGCATGCCCCGCCATCCAAGTAGGTGTTGCGGCCAGAGTTTGCATCGTTTTTGTAGGCAACTCAGGTACAAATGTCAGATCAGCTGCCAAGCGGGGTGGTATCGCCACAGCAACCTGCTTCGCTTGTACCTGTATCTTTCCCGATGACCCCATTACATCGACAGTAATAACGTCTCTGTTAATTGATAGTCCTGTAACCACATGCTCCAAAAAACGATGGGGCGCATCAATTTTATTGGCAATCGCGTCAGTGAGATGGTTGATCCCGCCCTGAATGCGACGCGACCCTGCCATTGGTGATGAGCCTATGGTTCTGTCAATACGACCGTCCATCTTTTGAAACAATACAACGCCGTCAACAAATTGTTCGTAATATGGAATATTGAAATGGTTCAATAAACTAGCCACAAGTGGTTGGCCAGGCCAAAACCAAGAAGGGCCAAGATCACAATCAGCACCGTCGTCACCCCCCACCGTTAGAATTCGACCCCCGAACCGTGTTCGGGCTTCCATCACGCTTGCGTTTATACCTGCATTTCGCAATTGCCATGTTGCGGTAAGTCCACTAAGTCCACCGCCAATAATCAAGATGTCTGTTTGCATATTTTGATTACCTTTAATTGGACGCCATATTCCATTGAAAGATTGACACAATTTTATCAAATATGGTGTTGTATTAAAAAGGCTGACCTTGCTAAACAACTGCATCCCTTGTCTGGCGTAAATTTTCCAAAACACTATGGGATCACATGTTCTCGTTTTTTAAAATCAATTTCTTCTTTATCTTCAAGGTAATAAATGCATTTCATTATTGCGAATCTTTCAAGGCATAACGCCGCCGGTGAGCAGCGGCCTAAATTAATAACGATAAGATTGATTCCTACAAAATCGCGAGCTTGCTCAAGGGCGGCAATTTCCCCGTCGCCTACTCCTATCCGGCCAAATGGCGTGCCACCCGCGACCTGCTCAGACGCCGCATGTATATCTCCCGACGCTGTTCCGAACTGGTCGCCCATATTCACAACACCAATACCCAGTACAATCTGCCCGCTTTCAGGAAGAAATTATCACGCAAATACAACCATCAGGGCGTGGCCGAACGCTTTGAGGACCCGCAAGTTCGCAAAAGCATCGAGGTCGATCTGGCCATTATTGATTCGCTCGACCAAATCCTGAAAAAAATCGAATGGCACATCGAAAAAACCGCACGACAGCATGATTACCATACGCTGTATTTGCTGCGATCGATCCAGGTGTCGGGCAGATCCTGGCGCTGGTGATCTTGTATGAGATCCATGATATCAAGCGTTTCCCTAGCGTCCAGGACTTCTCCTCCTATGCCCGACTAATTAAACCCGTCAAAGAATCAAACGGTAAATGGGCCGGCCATTCGAACAAGAAAATCGGCAACCACCATCTCAAATGGGCGATCAAGGAAGCTGCAATCCTGATGCTCAGAGACTGCCAAGAGGCCAAGTATTTTGTCTCCAAACTGGAGCGCAAATACAACAAGGGCAAAGCCCTGGGCATCTTTACCCACAAGCTGGGCCGGGCCATTTACTTTATGCTCAAAAAAAAAGGCATTCAATATGAAACGATTCTTCGAGCAATAGGTTTGGAGTTGGAAGGTACCAGCTTGTCGCCTAACTGAGATCTTATGGGCAGATCTGAATTTCTCAATTTATTGGATGCAGCTCGACTGCCGAAAGAGAGTGGACATGAAGCCCGAAGCTCATTGCGTTTGATTGGCGGTACTTCCCAACTCCAACTTACTATACGGATATCTTGTCAGGTGATGATCGCGTTCTGCCCCTTTTCCGAGTGGCACCCTAACTGGATGGATCGCCTCAGGCGGCCAAGCCGATTACTTTGACTGCGCCGGAATAAGGGTACCGAAATATATTCTGAAGCCGCCTGAAGGTGGCACGCTGATTGTCAAAGAACCTTTTGGCAGACCAGTCAATCCCGATAGATGTTTGGTGCAGACGCGTTATTTAAACGCGCTGACGCTCGCGACGGAAAACGCAAGCCGGAACCAACGAATTGCTTGTCAAGGAATCTGAAACAAGAGACGGAAGAGGTAGCCTTATAAATTCAATTTTCCGATTCATGGGAGAAGTTTTTCCTTGACAACCGGAGGCCATATAGATGTTGGGAGTACCGTCCTGTCCCCCGTTGGTTTTTTTCATTAGGTGCCTCTAAAACCACAAATCACGGTGACCCCAGTTCCGCAGACCGAAGCGGCGCGGCCTACTTACGTATGGATCGATGGTGTTGTTGGGGCTCTCAGTCTTTCTTGGGTTTCCTGCCGGCCTTTACGTAAAACCGCTATTTTCAAGCCGTCTGCTCCATTGGCATTGTTATGTGATTATCTTTGATTTGATTCTACTTTTAAAGTTGCAAATTTTTTTTCGTAATTATTAGTGAAATCAATAGAGAAATCCACTGGTCCAAAATCATATCCATTTAATTGTGCAATGGGATAAAATCTATTGTAGGAAATTTCATCAAATGCGAATGAATTGCCTTCGTAGATACTTTGAATAATCTCATCATAATAGATCTTTTTAAATGTCGGAATTTCAGTAACTTTTTCAGGGTGGTTTTCATGATAATTGATGAAATCATGTTTATTTCCAAACACTATTACACTGTTATCTTCATTTACAATTGCCCTATCTCCTTTAAATGATGCATAGTATCCAATTAGATCCGTTGTATTCATGAAACTCCTAAAAAAAGTTTACCCACATAACGTTGCCAGTGAGCAGCGGCCTGGATAAATTTCAAGCCTGCACTGCCTTTTCGTAAAACCGCTATCTTCTCGCCGTCTGCTCCAGTAGTCTTGTTATGTTTTATTAAATACCCGATACGTTGAATTCTTTGGCAACCACTTTAAATATGATCTCAAATCCTCTTCAATCGATTTTCGTGGTTTTTTACCAGGCTCTTGCTCCTCTATTAGAAGGTATTGTCCAGAAAAAATCTTTGATAAAAACTCAATTATTTTATTTGTGCGGGGCAAATCTGGATCACCAAGACATTCACTGTGCGTATGCCACTCTGATCCAGCCAAGCCAACAACGTCATCATTGTCTTCAAGGTCGTAAATTTGCAGCTCACCAAACCCGTTTGGTAACTCGATAAAGAGTGATTTATCGGCTTCTCGAAATTTGTATCCCTCTTCAATGAGAAGGGGTTTTAATTCAAATATTATGCTATTCATTTTCAAACATAACGTCTGCCAGTGAGCAGCGGCCTAAATTCATACCAAGCTTGCACAGCCTTTAGGTAAAACCGCTACCTACACGCCGTCTGCTCCACTGGCTTGGTTATGCCAATGTTCTTTGATAGCACCAGTGCCAAGGTTCATATTCGAAGCCAAACGAATTTGATGGCGGGTATGAAAGCTTGAATCCAAAATACAATGCGTTGTTTTGCAGCCACAAGTACGCCGCAGTTTCGTCAAACGATTTATCCAGAGGTGTGCAATTTGGAGTGCAAAGGTCCAATGCACGGCCCGTATTATGCTCGCTGCATCCAGGCGGTGCGTTCACAGAGAACACTACCTCGGGAGATATGTTTTTTTTGATTTTAGATTTCACAATCTCGAATTGTCGTTGAAAACTTCGGTATGCTGATACTACAGTTATAATCACGCCATCACAGTTCGCTGCATCTCGAAGCTTAAACCATGCTTTGCCAGCCTCTGGGATCAAATAAAACGGACTCCCCCCTGAATTGTTTTCAATGACCATAAGTTCGGAAGCGTCCAGAAATATAGGAAGATTCCGTTCCTCAACAAGCGAGAAAGATATCCCAAGTGAATTTAGGCACGATTCAATCTTTTCGATTAATATCTTTCGATCAAAATTCATATTATTATTAAAGGGGCATAACGTTGGAGCTGTGCGGTGGCGAGCGACCTTCCGTGCCAGCGATTTGTTATGGCAGGTGTTCTAAATCTTCCAGATCCTTGTGTCTCGCGGATGCCTTTTTGTTTACCTTGAGATCTTCGAGACAAATAAAATTGACTTGTACACCGCCGATTTCGACCACTTTTCTGCGCGAATAGCATTCAGAGAAATTTACGCCGGATGCACCAGTGATCACCTCGATTCGAACCGGAGGAACACCCATGCGAATGACCTTGTCTTTTTCAAGAAAAAGGTCTTCTGTTATAAGCTCTTCCGGCATTCCGAATTCACGGATGACGTTCGCTACCCTTTTTGCGTTTGATGCATAAACACCAATCCAAATATCCATATCTCCGGTGGCACGTGGGTAACCATGTAACCCCACCGCATAGCCACCAACGATTAAATACTCAACCCCGTGAAAGTTCAGAAGTTTCAAGAAGTCTTTGAAGTCTGGATGAAATTCGATCTTTTCCATACACCATCCTCCGTTGCATCTCTATAGCCGCAAGCCTTTCTTGGGCCTCCATACCATGCCAGTATCTGTTTTCTTCCTCGATATCGTTTAGCGCACAAACAGTCAGGATTTTCTTATTAAGCCTTGGAAGTTGTTTCATGAATTTTATCCTCCATTATTATTTACCATAACGAGTTTTTCACCGGCTGGTGTGGAGCGCAGCGGAGCACCAGTCAGGTGCAAAAAATGGTTGAGACGTCATTGTATAAGTCTTGTCATCTCCGCTACAATTGACCTGACATAACACTCCGAAGCCGGACGATTAAATATTTTAAAGCGAGAGAGATGTGGAAATCTTGCAAGAACAGTGGAACGTTCCGTCATTTTATAAGAATTAACATCGACAGTATAATTGCCCCAGCCGGTCGGAAAATTTCGCCCTTTTTTCAGTTCAAGACCAACTTTAGTAGCGAGAATTTTATGAATATCATCAAAAGTTTTACGGTCAATCGTTATTATCAATTCAGGTGAAATCTTGCGCAGGATTTCTGACCATAGCCTAAAGGCAAAATTGCGAGATTCATCCTTCTGCTTCAGACTTTTATAATTGGGAGAACGAAAAGGGATATAATAGGCCATTAACGATTCATTCATAAGTTTTTCGTAATTGGATTCATTTTGATTGATAGCGATTTCACGAAATAGAGCTTGGACTTGCTGTTGGAGGCCATCTGAATTCCAATTTTCATATATGTAGGCTGACCCGATCTCGGAACTCTCTTTCTCATGGTCTAAGGGAATTTCGTCGCCTCCAGGATTTAACGCAATGAAAGCAATTTTCGCACCCGAAGTAAGCGTCTTTGAGGGTGTTGTTAAGAACCGCCAACTCAGCTTGTGGCCAAGCTCTTTCTCGGCGGTATTGATTTCATTGCACACCCATTTGAAAAGTTGGTTTTTCATGTTCTGCTTTTTGTCCCAACGCCGCCGGTCACCTGCGCCACTAAATACCCCGATGTATCTAAACAACACCCTCTTTCGAGAACCTGGTATTTACTTAAACGTCCAGGCTTTTGGCGTCAGGTGCACTGGCATGGTTAGCGTACTTTCAAAATGGTATTTCGTCATCCATTGTGGTATCTTGGACAAAATCGGGTACCGGGCTCATACCGTGCTTTTTTAGTAATTCGTTTGTCCTACTACGGATCACTTCATCATTTCCAACAAAACTGTTACTAAAATTTTCGATAATTTTTTCACCGTGTCTTTCAGGAAAAGCCTCTACCATTTCTAAAAGTTCAAGCCAGCGATTTGCATCGGTAATTGTGGCAGGGACCAAGAACAAATCGATTAAACAGTCAAGCATCTTTCCCTTAGTTTTTTGATTTGATAAAAGGATACGAAAAATGGCAGAGGCTACTTGCCCTACTGTTTGGTCTTTGGCATGTAGTCCCTGATATTTACCAATAAATCCATAAGGATCAAGTCCCCTCCGTATGGGGATAATCAAAACATCTCTGCCTACAGCAACACCCACCTCATGATCAGTCCAATTGCTTTCATGGAAGCCTGGCATGAGTATCGCTGCTAAAGCATCCATAGAAAACAATGCCTTTTCAATTTCAGTCAGCCATTCTTTTGTAGGCTCAATGTCTTTATGTGCAACAAAACCACTTATTCCGTAATTTTTAAGTGCTTTTTGAAGTTTTGAAGTTTGGGATTTGAAAGAAGAGAGGTGGGTAAGAAAAAGCCTAAAATAGTTTGGCAGCCAAAATTTACTATCTGAAAGATCAGCTCTTTGGATTGATCCATAAGGGTGTTCGATTTCCAGTTCATCAGCTATGGATAGTATTATTTCATCTGGCTCGTCTGAAAGAACTACCTTAGAGTAAACCCACTTGCTACCGAAATCTTTGCCTTGAGTTTTTGCAGCTGCATCAATACCAAATCCCTTTAAGTAAATGTCAATATCTGAATAGGTCATGCGTGACTGAAGTTCGCGTCCAATTTTATCTGTCAAGTTGAATCTTTCAATATTTCGCATTTTATTTCATTAATTCCGTGACGCTAACGTTTGAGCTGAGCAACGGGCGATCAGACAGCCGATAACCCTCTGGCCTCTACGAAAAACCCGCCGAGTTGTCCCCGTCTGCTCCAGCGATGTTAGCTTTTGCTTGCTTCTAGAATTAGTTTCTTTGCATTTTCAAATGCTAAGTTTAGATCATAGCCTTTTTCAGAAATCCATTCATTGGGTAAACGGGTAAACGGGACGTCCGTTCTATTTATATATTAATCGGCTTTGTTTTTTCAGTAACTTCAATAGATATCAGATATTTAGTATCTGTTTCTGGATTTTTCCAATCTCCGGTAGTCTGCTGCCCAGACTCACCGCCTTGCTTACCGTAACCGCACTAATGCCCGTGGCCCTTGACACATCGCTGCACCTATAGCCCAATTTACGCACCGCCATGTAACACAGAGCCCGGCGCGCTTCCGCGATGCGTCGTTCTTTGCTGGCGGACTTTAGATTTTCAGGCTCTATTCTGTAGTAGTGCGCCACTTGCTCGATAAGCACCTGCAGGCTGATAACACGCCCCTGCAGGCGATATTTTTCCTCCAATTGTTCATCGGCTCGCTTCAACACCCGTTCAACAAAATCAGACGACCCCAACAGACGTTCATCGCCCTTGATGCGCACCCCTGTGTTCCGAAATCCTTTAAGCGCCGACCAGCCTCCGACCGATCGTAACAAACCACCACCGACCAGCTCCGGACGCCGGCCCTGCTTCACCCCTTCAGATACAAAACTCTCATACGCCCGGCGGGCTTGCCTGGTGGAGTGACCAAATAATCCTAAAACATAGGCCGTATCCTGAAAACCGGCGTCAAACTTGCCCATAAGTGCGCCGTGACCACACCACTGATATTTCTTAAGGGCCTTTAGATCTTGCACTTGCCGTGCCCGCAGCGGATTTAAGTGAATATAGCGCACCAACTCCTTGAGATACAGCTCCTCTTCACACAAAAACGACTTGTAGCGATTCTGAAACAGCTGCCCATGACGCCGATGCCGCCGGTTGAATGTGACCGCGTAGCCGGTCAGCAACCGCCGCATGACCGTGGCCAAGGGGGCCATACCGGTCTTAAACAGTAAATGAACGTGATTGGTCATCAGCGCCCAGCCATAGCAGCGGGTCTGGGTTTCCGGTATGATTCGGTCGAGGCGTTCGGTAAAATTTTTACGATCAGCGCTGTCTTTAAAGATCGCTTTGCGCTCTATGCCGCGGATGATGATATGATGCAGGGCTCCGGGAGCATCTATGCGGGCTTTACGGGGCATATTGTTTAAATATCAAATTATTCATCTGATGTAAATATATAAATAGAACGGACGTCCCTGTTTGCTGTTTGCCTGTTTGCTGAGTGTAGGGTCAAGTGTTGACAAGTGTTGACACATAGCGAATATCTCCTTTTGGCCCAACGTTTTGAGGTAACCTGCCGGCCTCAAGACCTAGGAGCCTGCACAGACCTTTACGAAAAACCGCATAGTTTTCCCGGTCAGGTTCAGCGATTGGTTATAAATCGGTATATACTAATTTTAGGCTTCCAATGCTTTAGTGACGGCCTCTGGATTTTCTGATGCCACCTTTAGTAGCGCTCTTGCCGGACCATCAGGCTTTCGCCGACCCTGTTCCCAATTCTGAAGGGTGGACACACTTACGCCGATCATGAGTGCAAATTCACTCTGGGATTTGTGGAGTTTATTGCGTATCGCTTTAATGTCCATTGGATTGAATTCAAATGTCCGCCCAGGCTTTAATTGACCATTTTTGATCTTTCCAGCTTGTTTAATGCTCTTAACAAGGTTATTAAAATCATCTTCTTTCATTTTAGCAACTCCTTTACAAGATTTCGGAGTATTTTGAGTTGATTCGGGTTGAGATCCTTTTGCTTGGCCTTTTTGTAAATTAGAAGCATGTAAATTCTGTCCTCCGGGACATCCCAGAAATAGATTAGCCTTAGGCCTCCCCGTTTGCCGCTGCCACCACTCTTCCATCGGATTTTTCGGAGCCCGCCGCTACCGGTAATAATTTTTCCTGCTTCGGGTCTTAAAACCAGTGCCAGTTGGATTTTCCGGTATTCATCATCCGATATCAGATCTGTTACTAATTTTGTAAAGATAGGAGTTTCGATGAAAAGCATAACCTATGCTATACGTCATTGGCGTATATTTGGCAAGAAAAAATTTAATTCTGTTTTGCGGGGGGCTTTATAACGTGGTGCTGACCGGCTGGGTTTGAGCGCCAGCGAAAACCCAGTCGGCGTCCAGCACGTGGTTAGAAATATTTTTCCATGCCTACTTTAAATTCTCAGAATCATGCTCTTATTATTTTCCATCATGATTCTAACCAACCTTGCAACTTCTAGAGGCAGAGGTTGATCATCAGCGAAAGATATGAGGGATAAAGGCGGCGCATTATTTTTCTCTTGCAGCATTAGTTGCCCAAGCTTAGAAGCAGCCTTTTCATTATCTGAAAACTGCCTTCTTAGGCACCTACGAATTCCAGACACTATTAAATCAACAGCCTGAACACCTTTAGAATCTTTGGAATCCAAGAACTGGATATCACCGCGAATGATCTTTTGAATGTTTAATCCAGATTTTGCCTCAATCCCATATACTTCATTTAGATATTCCGGCACCTTTCCATCCTCGAATTTATATTGACTGAGACCACTGTAGTCGAAACCCTTGACCATCATTAATGGTTCTGAAATGGACCTTGTTTGAAGAAGCGCTGGGCTTAATTTTTCGAATGCATCTTCAAAATCAGTTCGGGATATATTCTTTTGGTCTATTCGCCACCTGACTTCGGCAAGTGCTTCAGGCTCGCGCTGTGCATAATAATTTATCACTCGACTTACAATGTCGAACATGAGATTAACTTGGCAAAGTAGCTGCACATAAAGCTGTGGAGGCAATTTCGCCAGTTGAGAGGATACAAGCTGCACACCTTGTCTTCCTCCTTCGTACTTCATTTTGTCAATATGTTATAGAATTTCTGCGACTTGGCCCTTTTGGTGCGTAATTACTCTGTCAATTGTGTTCAGCCCTGAATCGGTGGCCGTAGAGATAACAACGATGTTCAAATCAGCCAAATTTTCAATGAATTGAAGGTATGAACTTTCCGTCAAATTTTTAAGTTTTATCTCTCCTCTGGGGTCGAATCCATTTGATATTTTCAGCTGGTTAAGGTGGTACTTTATCTCCTCCTCTGATTTTTCACTTACAGCAAGGGCAGCGACAGCGTTCCATGAACCGGCATTGGAAGCGTTCACAAAAGAGCCTGATTCATCTATATAAATATTCAATGCTCCCTCGGATTT
>CAWBCG010000029.1:0-3776 GCA_963787235.1 uncultured delta proteobacterium | reverse complement strand
TAGTGAACCCTTAGTGCCCACCATCGCTGAATGCCAGCCGGGCGGCGGCCAGATCAAACATGGCGTGTCCGACGCTCTTGAAAATCACCGGCCCTTCTTCCGGTCGCTGTTCTTCTATCGCTTCGGCCAGAGGTCGAACCCGGTCCCAGTCTATCCCTGCCTGAATGAAATCACCGGCCTCGGCTCGAACACCTTCCAGCGAATCGGCAAAAAGCCGGCTGCGCCGCACCAGATCTGCCGGCAGCTCAGCCATCGAGGGAGTGAAAGCACCGACGGCCGCAACGAAAGCATCGGACCGCAGTTCCCCACCGATGACCGGAGAAGCGCTGTTGGTGGCCGTAACGATGAGCGTCACGTCTTTCAGGACCGGTTCCGGATGCTGGAGGACCTGAACCCGTATTTCAAGAGAGCGGGCAAAAACAGCCAGTTTTTCGGCATTCTCGCGGGTGCGGGAAGTAATGAAGACCTGCTGCACGGACAACACTTCTCTGAAGGCCTCGAGATGGGCGCGGGCCTGGGTACCGGCACCCACGATAAGAAGCGGCCCCGCGGGATCGGGAGCCAAGCGGCGGGCCGCCAAGGCGCTTACAGCCGCGGTACGCCGAGCGGTTACGGTTATCCCGTCCAGAATACCCAGACGCCGGCCATTGGTAGCGTCCATTACGATGACCTCTCCCTGTATGGTGGGCAGGCTCCCTTGCCGGTTCTCCGGGTGAACGGTCACCAGCTTGGTGATCGCGATGCGTCCGTCTGAAGCCGGCATCACCAAAAGAGTACCTTCGACAGCGATCGACACCACCATCCGCTCCGGGGCGACAATCCGACCGGTCCGGTGCGCTTGAAGCATATCGACAAGGGCATCACAGAGGGCCGGGTAAGGCAAAGCCCGCCGGGTCTGCGCGGCATCGAAAATCCGTATAAAACTGGTGGATGGGTTCATCGGTTCTCGCTCCCTTCTTACCGGTTGCTGCGGCCGCCCGATCACATGAGCGATGCCTCAATTGGTACTTGACATGCCGTCAAATAAAGCTTAAAAAATTCAGTCAATTGTGCGCTCAGGTACTTCGGGACCCCACCGCACTAAGGAGGATGTCGAACCCGACAGAGAGCGACTCGAAAACCGTCTTGAAAAAGCCGTCTTCGGGCGTGCCTTTCCTATATCACAACGGCTTTTTCGATCAACGGTTCTCATGTCGATTCAGCATGACGGCAACCACGCTTTGAAAAACGATGATATTTGTCCAACCTGGACTGAGCTCTGAACCCGACCGAAGATCGCACAATGTCAGACACGGAAAAAAGAAAATATCCAAGAGTACCGACCCACAACGTGGTATCCTATATTTGTCTCGACGCGGATGGGCATCAAGTCGCCGAAGGAATGGGGACCACCGTTGATATCAGCCAGGGCGGCACTTTGCTCGAAACCAGCCGACCGATCGAAGCCGAATATATTCTCCTGATGTCTATCGATCTGGACAACAACGTGGTCGAAACCAAAGGCAAAGTCGCCCATTCACGATCGGTGGGGCCGGGTAAGTATTTGACCGGCATTCAGTTCCTCGGAGAGCGCGAAGAAGTTACTCGGGTCGTTAAAAACTTCATCATCGACTATCACAGCCGTAAAAACAAGAGCGGCTGACACCGCTCCTGCCTTCTCCAGTTTCCGCTCCAGCACCCGCACCATTAACACGGTCACAAGAACCGCTACCGCGCATCGACCCACCTTGAGAATTAGCCATGATTGTGGTAGGATATAAGCAGTTAGGATGAATCGATGTTTTTTCCGGCAGGGTGCGTTGCACGGTCGTGCCCCTTAAAAAAATCTTACGACTATATTGTTACAGCACTTGCTGCCCGCGGCCGTTTGTAGCGGGGTTTCGATCAACAAATTGATGCCGGGCACCGAGCATCGCATGGCCGATTGAGGTTCGACTGTTACAGGGAGACTGATATGCTCAAAATCTCATGCGCCGCGATTACCCTTTTCTTCCTGCTGCAGTTACCGGCTCTGTCCAACAAGGTATTTGTCTGGACGGACGACAATGGCGTCAAACATTTTAGCAACACCGGCCCTTCAGACTCGACCGAAGCGTTTCAACAGGACAAGGAATTACCGTCAGAATCGACTTCCGGAAACCAACCCGCACGAAATATGACCGGCAAGGGGCAACAGCCGCAGAGAAATGCCGCTGATGAACCGGCGACCGACCCCGCAGATTCTCAATCCGCCGAAACAGAAACGGACCCGGATGCCGACTATATCGAGGCCACCCGGCTTGACCTGATGGTTTTCCCGATTCCTCAGGGCGAGCTCGTCCAACGTGAAAAATCGCTTGTGGGCGAATTGCAGCAACAGCTGGACCAATCGGGTGTCGACCGGCAGCATCAGATCAATCGAGAAAGAAAGCGCCTGACGCTCGCCATCCAGGACCTGGAAGAGGCGCCGCTGGAAAAATTCGGGTCCCAGAAAAACAAGCAACGGCAGGTGGGTTATTACAAGTACCGCCTGGAGAAACTGCTGTCCGATCCGGATGAATATATCCTATACCCGCAGTCGGAATCCGATTGACGCCGAAATTGCGGAAAAGGGCCATTTATGGACGGAAACTAGATAGATTCAACTTCACTGCTGCATAATCTCCCTCAGCGCCCTTTCAACATCAACCGGCGTCGGCACCAGGCCCTGTGCCACCATAATCTGTTCGGTTTGTTTCCAGGCCGCCGTATCGATATAACCGATCGGAACGGCGGGATCGGGCTGGACCAGGCTTCTGGTGATGGTCAGTTCCTTTTGAAGGGTTTCGACCGAAGAGTCCTTGTCGTAGCGCCGCAGTGTCTCAACGGCTTTGCTCGCATTGACCGGGTCCATGGCGGCTTTCCAACCCCTCAGTAGGGCCACGGTAAACTTACGGACGGTTTCCGGATTATTTCTTATCATCTCTCCGGAAGTCACCAGAGAATTGGCAACGAAACGCACGCCGTAATCGACTGGGTTGAAGAACGCAAAGTTATCACCGGAACCGCGCAGCTTTTCCCCGAGGAAAACGGCCTGGGTATTGCGGTAGACCGGCCAGAAATTGACAATTTTTTGAATGAAAGGCGTGTAGTCGTAGCGCACGCTGTACAATTTCACATCGGCCTCGGTGAGTCCCGCTTTGGCCAGCAGGCTCCTCAAAATGGTTTCGTCGTTGCCGCCAAACGTCACGCCGAGAACCTGACCTTCCAAATCAGCCAGGCGGTTGATCTTGATTTTGTCCGGACGGTACATCCACTGCAACGGGTTGACCTGAAAGAACTGGGCGATCACCACTACTTCGGCACCCTTGGACAAGGCCCGGATCACTTGATCGGCCGAGGCCACGCCGAACTGCGCCCGCCCCAATTCCAGTTCCCGGATGGCATCCCGTTCCGGCCCGCCCTCCTTGATGGTAACGGTCAAGCCCTCTTTGGTGAAAAGATGGTGGCTGTCGGAATACAGGTCCCCCACGACACTGGTATTGAACAACCATTTCAACCGGTAGGTTATCTGCTCGTCGGCCGCACCCAATTGTGTGAGGCCGATCCAAAAAATCGTGGCCAGCAGCAGGGTGAACACCTTCTTGGTACGCGAACTTTCGCGGCAATTGCCGACTTTCATTTTTTCTGCCCTCATAGTGCATATCCACCAATCTTAGCGAGCCCGCCTATAGGCCCGCTCCACAAATCGGACGGCCGTATAGGGAATGCAACACCACGCGGCCGCTTTTTATTTTGCGGCCCACCATTTCCTCACC
>CAWBCG010000028.1:0-13590 GCA_963787235.1 uncultured delta proteobacterium | reverse complement strand
GCCCTGCGGGAGAAACGCCGGTCAAGATCCTGTCGGGCGGCGAGCGGCGGCGTGTGGCGCTCTGCCGGCTGTTGCTGCAGAAACCCGATATCCTGCTGCTCGACGAGCCCACCAATCATCTCGATGCCGAAACCGTGGCCTGGCTGGAGCACCATCTTCAGCAGTATGCGGGCACCGTCATCGCCGTGACCCATGATCGCTATTTTTTGGACAATGTCGCCGGCTGGATCCTGGAACTGGACCGCGGACGGGGAATCCCCTGGAAGGGGAACTATAGCTCGTGGTTGGAACAGAAGCAGAACCGTCTGCAGCAGGAGGAAAAGGGCGAGAGCAAACGCCAGAGGACCCTGCAGCGCGAGCTGGAATGGATCCGCATGTCTCCCAAGGCGCGACGCACCAAGTCGAAAGCGCGCATCCAAGCCTACGAAAAGATGCTCTCGCAGGAAAGTGCCAAGCGGGTCGAAGACATGGAAATCTACATCCCCCCGGGCCCCCGGCTGGGAAACCTGGTCGTGGAGGCCCGTAGCCTCGGCAAGGCTTACGGCAACCGGCTTTTGTTGGACGGCTTGACCTTCACCCTGACGCCGGGTGCCATCGTCGGTGTTATCGGTCCCAACGGTGCCGGTAAGACCACGCTGTTTCGCATGATTACCGGACAGGAGCCGCCGGATACCGGCAGCATCCGCATGGGAGAAACCGTTCGCCTGGCATACGTCGACCAGAGCCGCGACGCGCTCGATCCGCAAAAAACGGTTTGGGAAATGATCGCCGACGGTGAGGATGTGGTCGATCTGGGTGGCCTGACCGTCAAGTCGCGCGCATACGTCGCACGGTTTAATTTCTCAGGGGCCGACCAGCAGAAAAGGATCGGCATGCTTTCCGGCGGTGAGCGCAACCGGGTTCATTTGGCCCGGATGCTGAAGCAGGGTGCCAATGTTCTGCTGCTTGACGAACCGACCAACGATCTGGACGTCAACACCTTGAGGGCGCTGGAAGAGGCCCTGGAGAATTTTGCCGGCTGTGCCGTGGTCATCAGTCACGATCGCTGGTTCCTGGACCGCATCGCGACCCACATTCTGGCCTTTGAAGGCAACAGCCGTGCGGTGTGGTTCGAGGGGAATTATTCGGACTATGAATCCGACCGGCGCAGCCGGTTGGGTTCGGCCGCCGACCAGCCCCACCGGATCAAATACCGGCAGTTGACCCGGGAGTGAGGACTTAAGAATATAGAAACTTGAAACTGGAAACTCAGAACCCGTAACCTGCAAAAAGTGGTGGCGCTTCCACCCGGATAAACGGAAATGCAAAGAAGAAAATTCTCATCCCTTTACGAAAGGGAGGCCGAGAGGGATTTTAAAATTTGATTGTCCTTACGAATCAGAGGATTAAACCGATGGCTTCAGACCGGCGGTGGAAAACCGTCACCGTCGCGGAGAAAATCGTCATAGTTCCAGAAGGGTGCCGGCACCTCCTCCGGTGCTGCAGGCCAGGGCCAACCGGCCGGGAGCGGGCAGACCAGTCGCAACGGCGTTTTGAGGGTGGGATGCATCACGATGATCTCCCTGGCCAACAGTGCGATCTGGCGGTCTTTCAGGGGGCTGACGGCACCGTAGCGCACATCCCCCACAATTGCGTGGCCGGCATGGGAGAGCTGCAGCCGGATCTGATGCCGCCGGCCGGTTTCCGGCGCCACCTGCAGCAAACTCCGGTTCCCGGTGCTTTCGATCAGGCGGTACCGCAGTCGCGCTTCACGGCTGCGTGAGGTGGGTTCGGAAAGGATACGGCACGAAAGCCCCTGCCGCTCTATGTGGTTGTACAGCTTTCCGTCCGGCTGGTCGGGCGTGCCCTCGACAATGGCCAGGTAGGTTTTTTGGATCGTCCCGCAACGAAACTGGGCGCTTAAACGGGCGGCGGCTTTGGAAGTGCGCGCGAACAGCATCATGCCTGCCACCGGTCGGTCTAAACGGTGTACCAGGCCGAGAAACACCCGGCCGGGTTTGGCGTGGCGTTCCTTCAGCCATCCCTTGGCCAGCTCCAGCAGACACACCGCCCCGGAACGATCTCCCTGGGCGAGCAGGCCGGCCGGTTTGAAGAGCGCCAGCAGGTGGTTGTCCTCAAAGAATACCGGCCAGCGTGGATGATAAAAGTACGGTGAAGAGAGCATCGAAATTCCTTATACGAAATAATCAACCCAGCCTTGGCCGCACGCGATGTCATGAAGCGTACCGAGAAAGAAATTTCTGGCTCACCCGGACCGGAAAAGTTGCGGGCATTGTTCGACAAATGCGGCATTCATTTGTCGGCCCTGCAGGTCCAACAGCTGTGGACTTATCACGGGCTGTTGCGTCAGAGCAACCCGGAACTCAATCTGACGCGGGTGCACAATTTCGACAACATGGTCATCAAGTTGTATGTCGATTCGATTCTGCCTGCCGACCTCCTGCAACTTCCCTCGCCCTTGCTCGACTTGGGAACCGGCCCGGGCATGCCCGGTATTCCCCTAAAGATCTATCAGCCGCATTTGGAGATCCTTCTGGCCGAAAGTCGCCGCAAGCGGGCCAATTTCCTTACCATGGTTGTCGATCGTCTGCTGATGGAGGGCGTGCGCATCATCGAAAAGAAAATCGGCACCGATTTTCAGGAACCGGTGGCCGGTGTCATTACCCGGGCCGTGGAAACAATGGCCAAGACGCTGGAGCGAGTCCGTGGATGCCTGGCACCCGGGGGCATGGTGATCTTTATGAAAGGTCCGAACTGCGAAGCGGAGTTAGACGAGGTCAGGAGCCGGTGGCTGTCGGTTTACAAGCTGGTTCTGGATCGATCTTACATCATTCCCCACACGCGACATAATCGTCGCCTCGTGGTCATGGAGCGTCTGGACCTGCCACACTATATTCGCCGCACCAAAGCCGCAGAGCGTTACACGGTAAAAAAAATCGAAAGCGATAAAAACGCCCTCTTCAAAGAAATGAAAAAACTGCTCAGCGGTCGGGGAATAAAGAAGTCCGGACAGGCTTTGGTTGCCGGTGCCAAACCGGTTGCCGAAGCGCTCAAAAATTTTCCCGCTCTGTGCGATGCCTGGATCAGTTCAGGAGACCAGGAGCCGCCACCGCACGATGCACCCGATCAGTTCAGTTGGTATCAACTGGCCCCGCGATTGTTCGAGACGCTCGATGTTTTCGGAACTCATGCACCGCTCCTTCTGTTAAAGGTTCCACCAATCGATTCCTGGCAGCCGGTTGAGGGTTTTGGCAAAGGCTGCAGCCTGCTGGTTCCTTTTCAAGACCCTGAAAACGTCGGGGCCGTGATCCGCTCGGCAGCCGCCTTCGGCGCCCGTCAGGTAATCCTGCTGGCTGAAAGTGCCCACCCTTTTCACCCCAGGTCATTGCGGGCTTCAGGTGGAACGGTTATGTCCATCCGACTTAGGCAGGGCCCATTTTTAAAGGAATTGCCTGCCGATCTGCCGATCATAGCGCTTTCGGCCGAGGGTACCGACATTCGCAACACGGTATTTCCGCCGTCTTTCGGGTTGTTGATAGGCCTCGAAGGACCCGGATTGCCGGCGATTTGGCGCCGGACGGCCCGCCGCATTCCGATCCATGCGACGGTCGAATCCTTGAATGCCGCTACTGCTGCGGCCGTAGCCCTTTATGAATGGTCGCGCCAGGCGAGTGAAGGCTTCCGGCAGACGTGTCCACCCGTTGACCTTTTCAGGGATAAAAATGATTACCATTAGCAGCTATATCCACCGCGATGCCCTGCGGGACTTGATCCTTCGCTGGATGTACGGCAATCCGAGACGCACCGATGCTGATGAACTCGTCCGATTGGTGTATTTCAACAATGCGTATGTTTCGCGTTATCTGGCCGCCTTCTCTGAAGAAATATTACGCCGGTTTCATCCTCATACTCTCCAGGTTCGCAAGGCCGGACTCAAAGGTGATCTCAAAGACGTCATTGTGTCGAATGTCCCTTACCGAAACTCACGGGTGGATGAATTGCTGCGCCAGTACTTTAGCAACCCCGAGCTCTATTTCCGTGAGACCCCATTTCACGGAACCCTCTATTTCAGCAATCGATCGGCATCACCATGCTATGTCGGTTCCAGCCGTATAAAGAGAGTTCGCCGGCTGGCCGAAAAAAGTGCACGGCTTATCATCGACGGGATGTATGCGACTATCAAAACGCGGGCGGAGACCCTGGCGGAGGATCGCGCCCGGCAGCTAGGGGTTTCGCGCGAGCGATTGATCACACCGCCCGAAGATATGATCGCCGAATTTCTCAGGGCCGAAGGCCGCCTGTTGGAAGACCTCCGGCAGGGCCGTTCGATTCGGGACGACGACGGTCTGATCATCCAGGATGTGGCCGGTCTCAAGGTGATCGTGGAAGGGGCCGATCACAGCCGTTTAATGGATTTAATCGGAGGCATGAAGGATTGCACGGTGGTTGAAATCGAACCGCATAAGGGCCGCTATAATGCGGACAACCTGATCGTACGGCTGCGACCGGACCGGCAAATCATGGCGTCAAAACCTCTGGGTGAGCATCTCATCAACGTGATGCAGATGCGTCGAATCACTCCCGACGACGCCAACCTCGCATTCAGAGAGTTCGTCATGAGTGGTGAAGACACCGTCAATCTAGAAATCATCCTCTCCGATTATCAGGAAATGCTTGAGAGCGAGATCGGTCGCTGCATGCACGAAGACCGTATCATCCGTCAGCGCCTGGAGCAGCAATACACCGGTCAGCTGGCCCAGAACATCGAATATCTGATAGGCTACCTGTTTCTGCTACCGGCGTCGAACCGGATGGAACTGGAGGAAATACCGTTTAAGCTATGGCACCGATACCTACCCGACTATTTCGATGACGTCATAAAGAAGCTCTTCAATATTCCGTCGGTGGAGGTATTGGAGTGACCATTCGACGAGTTTCCAACCGTATCGGCTCCACAACGCGGCTTTTTTTGACAAGTTTATTTTTAGGAGAATACAACAGTAAAGCTTGAATCGCCGGTCAGCGTTATAATATATATGAATGATCGAAATTTCGTAAGCGTTCACAGGGCACCGCATCTGCTTTGTTGTCGGGCACTTGAAGTACAAAAGTACATCTGCGGCACCCTGTAAGCGCTTACAATTAGGTGGTTTGAAGCGCATCGGATTTTGCAACCCTGTGAACGGTTGCGAAATTTCTGTCTGTTGAAAAGATGATTCTCGATGATGATTCGGATTGCAGCTGTGCCCTGAATCAAGAAAACCGGTGTTGGGAAAGTTTTTGCAGTTGAAACAGGAAACCAATTAATGGCGCAAAACACAGATTGTAAAGATCTCGAAGAAAAATATCAAAACCTGGAGATCGAAGCGGCGGCCTGCAAGGAAGAAAATGAGGCTTTTTCGCTTCATCGCTCTCTAATCGAAAATGCGGGTGAAGCGATACTGGCGGCTCGCGACGACAAGATCATTTTTGCCAATCCCAGAGCGGAAGAACTGTTTGGGTGGACCCAGAATGATTTGGCGACCCGTTCGATCGCGGAATTTATCCATGCGGACGACAGAGAAACGGTGTTGCGTCAATACGAGAAATCGCTCGGAAGCGAAAAGGCCTTCCGGGCACCACCATTCAGAATCGTCGATCGTTCAGGCAATATCAAATGGGTCAGGCTCAGGGCAGCGCTGTTTTCAACGGATACCAATCCCGCGGTCTTCTGTTTTCTAACAGATATGACCCGCAGAATAAAGGCAGAGCAAGAACTCCGCCGCAGCGAGGAGAAGCACCGACGCGTCATCGATACCACCTCGGGCGGCTACATCCTCATGGATCCGCATTTTTTGATCATCGATGTGAACAGGTCCCTTTTGCAGATGCTGGGATGTGAACGTGAAGAGCTCATTGGCAAACTGCCGTATACGCTTTACGATAAAAAATCGGTCATGTTTTATTTCGCAAACCAGGACCATATCAGCTTCGAGGCGCAGTTCGCAGTGAAGGGCGGTAAAGAAATTACCCTTCTCTACAATAGAAGCACCTTGCGAGACGAAAAGGGGGCGATCACAGGTTACGTGTCGTTCCTGTCGGACCTTACGGAATTGAAGCTTGTACAGCAGCGGCTGCGTCTTGCGGAAGAACGCTATCGGCGCATGTATGAAAACGCCGTTCAAGGGATGTTCCAGAGTACGCTTTCCGGCAAACTCCTGCGGGCCAACCCCTCGTATGCCCGCGTTCTGGGGTACAACTCCTTCGAAGAGTTGCTGGCCGCGGAACATGATTTATCCGCTTTCTACTTTGATCCTGAAGACCGGCAGCAAATGCTGGTTGCTCTGCAAAGCGAGGGTCGGCTGGAAAACTACGAAGTTAAACTCAAGCGTAAAGACGGCCTCCCGGTCTGGTTGCTGTTCAATGTGAGATTGACTGAAGACGATGACGGGGAGACTGTCATCGAGGGGATCATCGTCGACAACACGGCCAAGAAACTGGCTGAAGAAGAACTTCGCAAGAGTGAGGAAAAATTCCGTCGATTGTCGATCCTCGACAACCTGACCGGGCTATACAATACCCGTTACATGTATAAAGCCCTGGCGGACCTGATCGCAGCGAGCGAAGCCTCAGGAATGCCGTTCTCTTTGATTTTTTTAGACATGGACAATTTCAAGCATGTCGTCGACACCTATGGTCATCTAAACGGCAGCCGGACGCTTCAGGAAGTGGCCGCTACCATTCAAAGCGTATTGATCGAACCGGCTTTCGGGGTGGCGTACGGTGGCGACGAATTCGTCGTCGCACTGCCCGGATTTACGAAAAAGCAGGCCGCCAAAAAGGCCCGGGAAATTCAGACCCGGATGCGGAAAACGGTCTATCTTACCAGCCAGGGCTTCAAGGTGAAGCTCAGTGCGAGTTTTGGTATTGCAACATTTCCCGATGATGCCGCCGATCGCACGGCTCTGCTTGCCTTAGCCGACAAAGCCATGTTTGCCATTAAGAAACGCGGTAAGAACGCGATTGGCATCACAGCGCCTGTCGGTGTTGGAAAGAAGCCGGAGCAGGACTTAGACGCAGGCTTTTCGACTGAAAAACCGACCGCCTCCTAAGCCCTGATCGCCGTTGTTCAAATTTTCAGTTTATAGACCACGTACGGCGCAGCGGCAACTGCCAACAATACGAGCGCCCATAGCCGGCCCGATAGAAGGTTGTAGTCTTGGATAAGCCTGCTCCATGGGTGATTTGCAACGTAATGGCCGAAGATGAATTCAAAGGCAACGGTCAGGCACAACCAGATGAAGCCAACGGCCAAAGCCTGCTGTGATGATTCAAGCGGCCACTTTTTGCCCAGAATCCATGTATAAAGGTAAAATAAAACCACGGCCGTCAGCGAAGACACCTGGTGAGCCGACAGCTCTTTCATCCATCGTCCATAACCGTATTGACGCAAGACGCCGTTTGCGATGGCGATAAAAACCATTGGAATCCAAGCGATAGTGTACTTGAGTACCATATGTCTGCTTATATTCGGATATTATTATCAGGAAAAGGTAAGCGTTCACAGGGCACCGCATCTGCTTTGTTGTCGGGCACTTGAAGTACAAAAGTACGTCTGCGCGCCCGACGTCTTGCATCTGCGGCACCCTGTAAACGCTTACAATTAGCTGGTTTGAAGCGCATCGGATTTTGCAACCCCGTGAACGGTTACAGGAAAAGAGTTAATTGATTATCGGTAGGGCGACTGCGTTTTTATCCGGGATAGCCATTGACGCAGTGCTTCCAGTGCATATTCCTTCGCTGCAATTTCAGACTCAAGTAGTTTCTGCTGTTCGGATGACGCTTTGATTTTGTCGAGCAACCGTATTCTTCTCCGGCGCCCCGTACCGTCCTTCACCAACTCGGCTTCGTCGTCAGCCATTTCGCGTTCGATATTTTGGAGTTCTCCGTACAGTCCCCGAACTTCTTTTTCGCCGGATTTTACCTGGCGCTCCATCTCATAGACATTTTTTCCTTGCTGATAGGCGACAATGAAAGGTTCTTCAAGATTTTTCGGACAGACACCATTGTACAGCGCACCTTTTGTCCCAAGCCAATAGCCATTGCGGGGGTTGCAATATTCCACGAGCCCCGCGATGCGTCCCTCGTCATATCGGCCAAAATCGGGTCTCACGCTATATTCCGCACATGCCCGACGATGTTCGCCGATCTTAGAAGCCGGATATCCACGCGCACCATCGACATAGCCAATGCTGTACCAGTCAGCATTCAGACATTCTTCCTTGTTTAGCGTTGCACATCCCGAAAGAAGTAAAAGAATCATGCAAAAAGAAAAAAGTCCAATACCGCAAAACAGTTTGGGGTTATAACGATACCTCATTTTTCTTCCTTCCGCAAAGCTTGCAGGAATCATCAGGTATTCCCAGTAAATCTATCCCGCAAAGTGGCCGTGCTTTTCAGCGACGGTTTTTGCGTTTGCGCTTTTTGACTGAAAAACCGAACCGGCCGATGATACGCCCGAGCGCAAAATACTGCCCGTGAGCGAAAGCCAGCAAGCCGGCCCTTTCCAGGCAAAGCCTCCCTTTTGTGTTCAAAAGAGAAGACGTCACCTGAACAGCCACCACTTCCGCCGCAAACAACGTATGCGAGCCCAATTTCAATGCTTCCTTCACACGGCATTCGATGTTGAGCGGACATTCCAGGACAATCGGGCACTGAACTTTCACGGCCGGTGCCGGTGTGAGCCCGGTATTGCTGAATTTATCCACATCGCGGCCGGAAACCATTCCACACCAGTCCGTCGCCTTTGCCTGCCGGAGGGAAGGAACGTTTACCGCAAACTCGCCGGTGGCTTGAATGATGTCATAGGAATATCGTTCGGGACGAACCGAGATCGACAGCATGGGCGGTTCACTGCAGATGCTCCCGGTCCAGGCGATGGTGATCAGGTTTGCTTTCCACTTTTGGGTTCCGCCGCAGCTCACGAGCACGGCGGGGACCGGGGAGAGAACGTTTCCGGGCTTCCAGTTCAATTTTTCTATGCGTGAATGCGGTGCCATGTGAAATCGGGTGTTATCTTCCAGAGGAATAATCAATCAGAGAATAGAGAATCCAGTATCTTCGCTTAACATCCGTGTATTCTGCCGCCCAAAAGCCGTCTAGTGAAGTGGCGCAGTTCTTTGCAGTCCAATTTAACACGAATGTTATAGATTGCTGAATGCTTCGTGATATTTGATCCTGCCGGACACCCCGTCCAGAAAACCGGGTTGCAGCTCGATCGTCATGAATGCCTCCTCCGGCACTACGTATTCGCAGTTTATGCCAAAACTTGCGGAGGGCGCGAAACCGAAGCGTGGGTAGTACTCAGGGTACCCCAGGACAACAACGACGCCGCAGCCGATTTTCCTGCACTGTTCTAAACCGGCACGCACAAGAGCAGAGCCGATGCCCTTGCGTTGGCGTTCTGGTGCGACCGCCATTGGCGCCAAGCCCATAATCATAAGGTCGGAATGGCCGGATAGTACAACGGGCGAAAACATGATGTGGCCGACAACCGCTTGATTTTCCTGGGCGACGAGCGACACTACGGGCCGGGCCTGCTGGCGCAGGGCATCTACAAGATTGGCCTCCGCCGGTGTCTCGAATGCAGCGACGTTCAGGGCATGGACAGCTGCCCGGTCTTTCTCTTCTTCGTTTCTTATCAGCGTGCATGTATCCAAGGCGTTTAGCGGCGGCCACTCCTCGTCGCTGTCCATGGACTTATTGAGGGGCCCTTGTTGAAAGACTCTCCGACACAGCTCCTTTGATTCCGCGAGCCATGCCAGTCTTTGCTGTGGCGTGCTCATCACAATTACGTTGAACATCCGACGATGGAAAGAGCGCACACCGCAAAGATCGAAAATGCAACGCCTCCACAATGCGTCCAGAGGATCTCCGAAGACTCTTTGCTCTCTTGCGTCCGGCGTATTCGACGTATTAAGTACAACCACCGCCTTTGCTTTGAGCAAACCGATCGGGATGCCTTCGCCACTGTCGCCTTCCTCAAATCGATAGGCTACTCCCGGACGGAACACTCTGTCGATCCAGCCCTTCAGAATCGCCGGAGGCTGGCCCCACCAATTGGGGTGGACGATGACGATGCCGTCCGCTGACCGCAGGTCTTCACAGTGTTTCTGTATGACGGCGGGAATCGTTCCGCGTTCGTGAATTTCCTGCACGGGGAGCAGTGGATCAAAGGCTTCGGCATAGAGATCATGCAAGGTGACCTGATGGCCGTCATTCCGCAGGGTGTCATACACGCTTGATGCGATGGCATGATTGAAACTCTTTGGATCAGGGTGGCCGAGTATAATCAGGATTCTCATCTTGCTCTTATACGCAACCCTTATATTCAGGTCGGTTTGCACTGATAATTTGATATTAGTGATGGTGTCGGGCTAAAGCACCCTGAGGATAAAATGTAATTTCTTTCTTATTATCAGACAGATATATAATTTGACAAAGTTGGATGACCTGTATCAATGAAACTTGATCATACCGGTCATGTCAACAATAAAAATACCGTAAGATGCAGGACAAAATCAGTGATTTAATGCGGCTTCATTATTATTCGATCCAAACCGAATGAGCTTATACCATTTGGATTATCAGAATTGTTTAATTTCACGAAATGAAGTCACGGGTTGATCTCGATTATTGATATTACCCCTTTATTTTTCGGTAAGGATGCACCCCGTGTAGCTTCCCGTCATCGGCACCACGAGTCGGCAGGGGGCTCGCGGGTTGACGCTTAAACTAAGGGCACTATATTACACAAGGAAATTTAACACACTGCCAAACACCTTCAATGTCACGATGTGCTTCTTTGAGAGCAAAACAAGTTGGCAAACAAAGGAAAACGATTATGGACGTATTGAACTGGAAAGATCGTGAGGACGTCAAAATAGACAAATTTCCCTACCGGGGGAAACAGCACGATGTCAAGGGCATCAGCGTGCGCTGGCTGTCGAAAGCCGGTGAGGACGACATGGGACACCCGGAATACGGACTGCGCCACTTCACGGCCCAACCCGGTGGAGAAATTCCCATTCACAACCATTTCTACCAACAGACCATGTACATCCTCAGCGGACGGTTCGAGTGCTACCAGTACGATTCCGAAACCGACAAACCGGTGAAAAGCGTTGTCTGCGGACCGGGCGACGCCATCTATTTGCCAAGCATGGAGCCGCACGGGATGAGAAACATCAGCGACAACGAGACGGCCACCTTTTTATGCTGCATCTGCAACGTCTATGACAAGGAGAGTTTATAGTGAACAAGATCGAGCGTGTCGAAGCGGTGTTGAGCGGCCGCGAACCAGACCGGCCGCCGCTGTCGCTGTGGTACCACTTCGGGGTCCAACACGGTTCGGGAGAACAGTTCGCCCGGTTGAGCCTGGAGTACTTCAACCACTATGATCTCGATTTTCTCAAGGTCATGAACGACTATTTTTATCCGGCGCCTCTTGGAATGGAGACGATCAAAACGGCGGTGGACCTGAGACATTTAGGGCCGCTGAAGTTGGAACAAACCGAGTGGGCCCAACAATTCCGGGCCTTGGAAGTGATCGCGAAAGAGCTGCGAGGCCGCGCCTATTTCATCGATACCGTTTTCGACCCCTGGCAGACCATCCGGCGCAGCATGGCCGGAGAGAACATGCAGGCGCTGATGGACGAGGCGCCCGCGGCGTTGCTGGACGCCCTGGAGGTGGTGGCCGGCAACCTGATTGCCTACTGCAAAAAATCGCTCGCCCTCGGTTCGGCCGGCATCTTCATGTCGGTGCCGGCGGCGGTTGAAATCGTCTCCCGCGAGGAATTCTTAAAGTTTGTCAAACCGCCGGCGTTAAAGGTGTTTACGGCAATAGCCGGTATGGGGAAGATGAACACAGCCCACATTCACGGACAGGATCTTTATTTTGACGACTGCCTCGATTTTCCGGTACCCATTTTCAACTGGTGGGATCGCGGACCGAATGGACCTTCCCTGGCAGAGGTGAAGCAGAAGACAGACGCTTGTGTCATGGGCGGCATCGATCAGACCATCGTGGCGCGCACCAGCACGGCCTTTTTGAAAGACCATGTGCACGAAGGGCTTCGGCTGGGGGGGAAAGACCGGTTTTTTATCGCCAACGGTTGCAGTATCGACACCTGGACAAATCCTGCCGCTATCCGGAGCGTCGTGGCGGCGGTTCGTTCAGGTTCAACACCAACATAGGAAGACGAGACATGGACCCAACATTCAAACATCTTGAGACGGCGACCTTCGCCGGTGGCTGCTTCTGGTGCTCGGAGTCGGACTTCGTAAAGCTCCCCGGTGTCGTCGAGGTGATATCCGGGTACACCGGAGGTTCCAAAGCAAACCCGACTTACCAGGAGGTATCTTCAGGCAGCACGGGGCATTACGAAGCGGTCCAGGTTTTATACGATCCTGAAAAGGTGACCTACCAGGAACTGCTGGACGCTTACTGGCGGCATGTCGACCCCACCGATAACGGCGGGCAGTTTGTCGACCGGGGACCACAATACCGAACGGCTATCTTTTATCACAATGAGGAACAGAAGCGGCAGGCAGAGGCCTCGAAAGCGGAACTGGCCCGTTCGGGGCGTTTCAGCAGAGCGGTCGTTACCCCTATTGTTCCGCTGACCACATTCTACAAGGCAGAGGATTACCATCAGGATTACTTCAACAAGAGCCCCCTGCGCTACAAGGCTTACCGCCAGGCTTCCGGCCGGGACCAGTTCATCGAAAAAATCTGGGGTGGTGATGCAACAGCTGCCCCAAAAAAACCGGAGGAGACGAAGAGGTATACCAAACCCGACGATCAGGAACTGCAACGAAAGCTAACGCCGATGCAGTATAAGGTGACCCGCAAAGACGCCACCGAGCCGTCTTTCAAAAACGAATTCTGGGACAACCACAAGCCAGGGATCTACGTGGATATCGTATCCGGGGAACCGCTGTTCAGCTCAACCGACAAGTTCGAATCCGGTACCGGTTGGCCGAGCTTCATCAGGCCCCTCGAACCGAGCCACGTTGTCGACAAGAAGGACCGCAGCTTTTTCATGACGCGGACCGAGGTTCGCAGCCGGCACGGTGACTCTCACCTGGGGCATGTATTTCCCGACGGCCCCCATCCCACGGGACTGCGCTACTGCATCAATTCCGCTTCGCTGCGGTTTATCCCCAAGGAAGATCTGGAGAAAGAAGGGTATGGCGAATATTTGAAACTTTTCAATTAGTTTCCGCCCCCCAAAGGGCTCTTTTCCGCAAATTCTGTTCAATCACGCCGTCGGCACGACAGGTCTGCGGAATCGCTTGTGGGCCTGCAGGGGTAGGCTGCCGCGCAAATCCTCAATAATTCTGACCTTGCAGAAAATCGCACCTTTCTGGATCGGAGACTCACCCGAGCCCTCAATAATACCGTGGATCGGCACAATTTGACCTCCGGTCATAAAACCTTTGGAGTCCGGGTAAACCTTTCCGGATATAGTGGCGTCTAACCAGACAACACGAGACGGAAAGGAGAGCGACCCATGAATTCACATCCGGTTAAAACGTTTCTGATGGCTG
>CAWBCG010000027.1:0-24660 GCA_963787235.1 uncultured delta proteobacterium | reverse complement strand
TGTCGGAGCTCTTCTATTGTCTTCATCGTGGCTGCTTTTCATCCGTGTTGATAACGACTGAAGAGAAGATGCAATCGGGAAATAAGCCAACCAAAAATCCCAACCAGATGTTCTGATGGCAGGTGTTCCCGCAATACCCCGTCTTTTAAAAATCATTTTCCAGCACGATACGATGGCCGGGTTTGGCAGTGCGCAGCTTTTCAATCGCGTCGTTGACCTTGGACATCGGAAACGTTTCGGTCACCGGTTCTATGCCGTGCCGGGCGGCAAATTCGACCATCGACGCCATGGTGGCGGGACTGCCCAGCGGCGAACCGCCGAATGATCTCTGCCCGAGAATCATGGGGAAAACGGTTGCTTCGACGGACGGGGCGGCACCGACGATATGCAGTTTGCCCTTGGGGCTCAGTGCGCCGATGTAAGCATCCCAGTCAAGTGCCACGTTGACCGTCACCAGGATCATGTCGAAGTGGCCGGCCAGCTTTGCGAGTGCCCCTGAATCGGTGGTATTCACGAAATGGTGCGCACCGAGATCACGGGCGGCGGGTTCCTTGTCAGGGCTCGTAGAAAAAGCCGTCACTTCACACCCCCAGGCTTTCAGAAACCTCAAGGCCATGTGGCCCAATCCGCCGATGCCGACCACAGCCACCCGGTCGGTGGGGCGGACATTGTTTTGCACAATGGGATTGAAAACGGTTATACCTCCGCAAAACAAGGGCCCGGCCGTCTTGATGTTAATGCCGGCGGGCAGGGGAATCACCCAGCTCTTGTTGGCGCGAACCGAGTCGGCGAAGCCGCCGTGTCGGCCGACGATGGTCCCGACGGCATCGGCACAGAGGTTGTGATTGCCCGACAGGCACTGCTGACAGGTCATGCACGACTGGGCAAACCAGCCCAGCCCGACTTTTTGACCGGGAGTCAAGTGGGTCACGCCCTTTCCGACCGCCCTGATCGTTCCGGAGATCTCGTGCCCGGGCACGATCGGATATTCGGTTATTTCCCAATCGTTGCCGAGCATGCTCAGATCGCTGTGGCAGATCCCGCAGCTCGTCACATCGATGTCGACCTGATCCTCTCCGATGTCTCCGGGTTCATATTCGAAAGGTTCCAGCGGTTTCCCGGCAGCCATCGCGGCGTATGCTTTCACGGTCATATCGGCTCTCCTTTGTGTGGTGGTTTACAAACGAAATGAATTTTATTAGCGTGTGCAATTAACAACTTAATGCTCCTCGTTATGGATGCAAGTCTTGCAAAGTCCAATGCGCTTCAAACCAACTAATTGTAAGCTTTTACAGGGTGCCGCAGATGCAAGGCGTCGGGCGCGCAGACGTACTATTGTACTTCAAGTGCCCGACAACAAAGCAGATGCGGTGCCCTGTTAACACTTACGAATAAATAGTCAAAAATGGCTCAGTATATCCTGCTCATTATTTTGTGGACCGCCTGGTGCGCACTGCACAGCGCTCTTGTCAGTCTTTCGCTTACCGAGCCTCTTCGCAAGCGGTTTCCGTATGCCTCGCGGTACTACCGGATCGTCTACAACGTCGTGTCCGTGGTTACCCTCGTGCCGGTATTGCTCTACACTTTTTCCCTTCACGGGACGCCTGCTTTTTCCTGGCAGGGACCGTGGCGATTCGCCCAGATTGCCATGGCGGTCTCAGCCCTGGTCTTTTTCGTCGCCGGCGTACGGCATTACGACCTTTTCCAGTTTCTTGGGCTGCGACAATTAAAGGACGAAAAGGCTTGCAGCGTGTTGACGGACGACTGCTCATTGGACACCTCCGGCGCTTTGAGTTTAGTCCGCCACCCCTGGTACATCGGGGGCATTCTCATCATATGGGCCCGCCCCCTCGACACGAGCGCAATTCTGACAAACCTTGTTCTTAGCGCGTATTTTTTGGTGGGGGCCCGTCTCGAGGAGCGGAAGTTAACGGCGCAATTCGGACAGGAATATACCGACTACCAACAACGGGTCTCGATGTTTCTACCGTTCAAATGGATGGAAAGGCGCATGCGAAAAAAGGCTGAGAGATTCTGAACGTGACATCGATTCACGCCTATTTAGAATAACAATAAAATAGACAGGATCGACAGGATCTACAGGTACTTATTGCCTCTCCTGATGAGAGGCAATAAGGCGCTATCGCCCCTTCGAGGGAACTATACTCACAAATCAGCCACAGCGAGAAATAGGAGATGCTGATATGGTATTAAACAAAGTGGGAGTATGACATGAAAAAACCCAATGTCGACGGCGCTTGGATTGCGGCCGTCATCGAAGAGATTGTCGCGACATCAGAGGAAAACACCTTGCACCTGCCGACCGGCGAGAAGGCCTTCGATGCGCCATTGGTGGGCTATTCCAACGGCGCCGATTCGCTCTTTGAACAATACGTGGCCCACATCGGCGATTTTTATCTAACGCCGCTCGACATCTTTAAAAACGCTTTCCCTCAAGAGACAACCGTTGCCCCCGGTGACCTGACCGTCATCAGTTGGGTTCTCCCCTCCACAGCCCGCACCCGCGAAGAACAGGCCGCGGCAGTCAGGCGGCCGAGCGAGCGGTGGATAAGGCTTCGGCATTACGGCGAACTGTTCAACGAATCGTTGCGCCGTTCCCTGGTCGCCCGGTTATCCGCAGCGGGGATTCAAGCGGTGGCGCCCGTGCTCGAACCTTTCTGGCGCCAGTCTGAAACGGGCCCGTATGCACCGTGCTCAAATTGGTCGGAACGGCATGCGGCCTATGCCGCGGGACTCGGTACCTTCGGACTGTGCGACGGGCTGATTACCCCGGTGGGAAAAGCCATGCGGACAGGATCGGTGGTGGCCCGCGTAGTGATACCCCCGAGCGAACGTCCCTACACCGACCAACACGCTTACTGCCTGTATTATTCCCACGGCACTTGCGGCAAGTGCATCTCGCGATGCCCGGTCAAGGCGATCGGTGAGTCCGGCCACGACAAGCAGACGTGCATGCGGTACACCACTCAAAAAATGAGGGAATATGCTCTCGACGCATACGGTATCGATGTTTCCGTCTGCGGAATCTGCCAGGTGGGGATTCCATGCACGGCCCACATCCCTCATCCCGATGAAGGGTGAGAAGTCAACCCCGGGGCAAGCTGGAACGTAAGGTCTTTATGAGGTATTCAGATATATCGAATTCCAAGCTCCAAATTCCAATGAAAACCCAATCCAATGACCCATGCCGACATTCAAGATAAAAGGCGACACCATCGAATTGATCAAACTGCTCAAGGCCACAGGCCTGTGCAGCACCGGCGGAATGGCCAAAATAGTGACGGCCGAAGGACGCGTAAAGGTCGACAACCAAACGGAATTGCGCAAGAGGTGTAAAATACGAAAAGGCCAATTGGTCGAATTCGAGGGAAGTGTTATAGAGGTGGTCTAAGGGCCCCGGGGAAAAATAATTCCATCTCTTGCTTGTCTTATGGCCCGTCTACTGCGTTACACCAACCATCACGTATCCCGATATGCGCAGGTGGATGTGCGTTGCAGACAAACCACAATCCGGTGCAATCGTGTAGAATTATTTCTTACCGTGACCTAAAAGGGCAAAAAGTCATCAGTTCGAGCCCTCACTGGAAAATTTATTGAAAAAGACACCGTTAAAGTTCAACTGTTTTTGATCCAGAGCCAAACCAGTGCCGCTAATGATACCGCCAGGCAAATCAGCATAAACCAATATTCAATCATACCCTATCTTCCTCATATTACTCAATTTATGGTGTAAACTTTATATCCAATAGAAACCCGCGCGTGTCAAGGTATTTTATTTCGGAAAAAGAATCGTTGCCCGCGTTATATTTAGACAATATATTGACAAACTATAATTATGTTGTACCATACCAATATGATTTGTAAGGCGAATTTTTAATACGCATTTACGGTTTCTAAACAAATAACAGGAGGGAAACATGAATAAAAAAGATACAAAAAAGGAACTATTTGCTCATGCCATGTCATCTTTGATGAATAACGACACAGGAACGAGCATAGAACTGCTGGATAAAATACTCGACTCTGACCCCATGGATAAATTGGCTTTGCTGGCGCGAGGCTCGGCAAATCTTAAATCAGGCAAAGTGGAAAATGCAATTGGTGATTTCAGCCGAGCGATTGAAGTCGATTCGGATTATGCAAAGGCATATCACCTGAGAGGCCTTGCACGGGAAGCGGCGGGAGAAGATGACGATGCATTGAAAGATGTTAACAAAGCCATCGATATCGATCCGGAATACGGGGCGGCATATTACAGCCGGGCGACGTTGCTCACCAAGATGGGGCAGGAGGATTCGGCCACCGAAGATATGAAGATGGTTACTCACCTGACAAGTGTAAACCTCGAAACCTTCGCAAATGAAAATAATGTATGGCATTCCCGCCATATGCAAATGGAAAACGTGTTTGAAAGTGATCTGAATCGTTGATAAATGTCGTAGTCTTATCAGGGGAAGGGAGGGTGACCTCACATGAAATATAAGGATGCTGATCTTATCATAGCCAACTTGATCAAGGAAGCTGTCGAATCGGAAGGTTGTCAGCTTGCCGAATTGGACATAGAAGGCTTAATAGTCAAAGTGGAAGGGCCGGATGATATTGTTGGCAACTGTGCGAAAGCCGTCGAAGAAATTCTGGATTAATCGTTAAAGAAACCGGCTTTTGATTAACCTTATCGCCATTTTCAATGTTTATTACATGAGCCCATTGGCGCGCACGGCCAATGGGCTTGTTTTTTCCCGTTGTTGACCTTTTGAACCGCAAATGTATATTATCTCTTATCAAAATATTCTTAACGACAGATAAACAAATTCGCTGAGCATAAAATGGACAAAAAAGGCGTATACGCGATTCGATATGTGTCCCAACGCACCGGTTTAACGCCCCACGTCATTCGTGCTTGGGAAAAGCGCTATAAGGCTGTCGTTCCGCTCCGGTCACCAAAAAATCGTCGACTGTATTCTGAGGATGATGTCCAGCGGTTGCTGCTTCTCAAGAGGGTCACGGATGAGGGCCATAACATCTCACACATTGCAAAATTAGATTCATCGGAATTATTGGAACTTGCTCAACAGGAGGCGTCCATGGCTCCTTGGGCGACAAATAGCAACAGTCGGCACCTACAACAAAAAGCCGCTCAAGATTACCGCAATGAATGCTTGTCCGCCGTTATAAATCTCGATCCTGACAGATTGAACCGGTCCTACGATCAGGCGACTGTCGATCTGACCAGGTCTGCGCTGCTAAAAGAGGTTATTGTTCCGTTGTTCGAAGAGATCGGCAATTTGTGGAGAAACGGATCACTAAAAATCATCAATGAACACATGGCCACTTCGGTGACGCGCACTTTGCTGCTCAACATGCTGAGGGCCACTGCAGTCTCTGATACGGCACCCAGAATTGTTATCGCTACAGCTGTGGGGCAATGGCATGACATGGGAGCATTGACCGTAGCATTGACGGCTGCGGAATACGGCTGGCATCCGCTGTATTATGGCCCCAATCTGCCGGTTGAGGAAATTGCGGCAGCTGTCAAGCAAAGCAGCGCCCGTGCCGTGGCAATCAGCATCACCCATCTGTTAGACCAGCATCCTTTAGTCAGTGAACTGCGCAAGCTTCGCAGGTACATCGGCAATGATTTGATTTTATTTGTGGGGGGACAAGCGGTCAGCGGTCACCCACAAATTATAGAAGAAATCAATGCGAAGCATATTCCAAATATTGATCAGCTGAGTGAAGAGCTTAATTCAGCGTTCAACGGAAATGTTGACTGATCCGTATGGATCCCGCGCATGCCTGCCTGATTTTCGTAAAATCCCCATAAAATCGATTGACAACGGCGAGCAGGTGTCTAATTATTGTCTATAATATGGTTATTGATTGTAACCGCCAACAGGGTTGCAAAGTCCGATGCGCTTCAAACCACCTCATTGTAAGCGTTTACAGGGTGCCGCAGATGCAAGGCGTCGGGCGCGCAAACGTCCTTTTGTACTTCAATTGCCCGACAACAAAGCATATGCGGTGCCCTGAGAACGCTTACTATTGTTTTACCGATTGTGCCAGGCGGCGCAACGACAGTCGGGGGCGTCCGATAACCGGCGGCTCTGTCGACCGTCGAAATCGAGGCATGGAGGTAGTTTATGCCATCTTTTGTCATCGCTGAAAAATGCGATGGGTGCAAAGGTGGGGACAAGACTGCATGCATGTACATTTGTCCAAATGACCTCATGGTCTTGGACCCCAACGAAATGAAGGCTTATAACCAAGAGCCGGATCAATGTTGGGAGTGTTTCTCATGTGTAAAGATCTGTCCCACCCAGGCAATTGAGGTGAGGGGCTATGCCGACTTTGTGCCCCTCGGGAGCAGCGTCATGCCGATGCTGGGAACCGAAGATGTAATGTGGACCTGTAAATTCAGAAACGGGCTCATAAAACGCTTCAAGTTCCCGATTCGGACAACACCCGAGGGATCGGCGAATGCCTACGGTGACCTGAAGGGGAAAGACTTGGAAAGCGGCCTCCTCAGCACAGAGGAAGCTGATGGGAAATCTGTCCCACGTCCTCAGACGGTCTGATACGTCAATCGCCGTTAGCAGATTACCTCATTGTGTAACCGGCGGAGTCGAGAGCTGCGGCTCTCTTCTCCGCCGTAATCTTTACATAGGGGAATGCGATTATGCGCGGCATATGCATTTGCTGCGGTGGTAATGTCGCCCGGCTTATCGAAAAAGAAACGTGATTGAAACCTCCGGGCGTAATCTGGCTCGTTATCAATGGCGAGGGTTACATTTGGCAACTGCCTTACACTTGTAGCCTTCGTTGTCTGGTCTCCTTTCAAACAGGGTGGTCCACGCTTTGTGGACCACCCTTGTGTCTTAAGACTATTCTAAAAACCAAGGTACTCATAAAGGGAGATTATCGCAAATGAATGATGACAAGGTAATTGCCGTTCCGGAATACTGTGCTGTTTGCAAATACAAATTGATCGGCACCGAGTTCATGTGTCCAAAGTGTGGACATTGTGTGGTTTGCAAATGATCTCCGGGTTCACTTCGTTTACTTGAACCCCCTGCCGGCCGAATTTCGGTGATTTGCTAAAATGGATGATATCTCGGTACACAGATCGGTTTATCGGGTATGGCCGAGTTTCAGTAATATGGGAACTTAATCATGACATACGAAGAAAAAGTGAGGCTTTTTAAAGCGAAACGGTATTTGATGCCTCTGCCCCCTTTGGGAACGAAGAACTGGACCGCGCGAGATTATATCAGATTCATTGACCAGCATGGCAGGTGGTGCCCTGTGGGCAGGGATACATGTGAACTTCATGATGAAAACACACGCAACAATTTACCAATGTCTTCCCTGTAAAAACATTACCTGCTCCAAACACGCCGGCAGGCCTGGTCGCCAGTTCCAGAAATAATGCCAAAAACAACCCCGGACCAAGCGAAGCGAGCGTCTATTTGATGAGGACTGCTTGCGGGGAACCGGCTAACGATTAGCATCTGCGGAAAACACCGGCTTTGCGACGACAATGGAAAATGGAGGAGACGCCATGCTACCGGAACTTTCCGGCCAGTGGGAGAATATCGAAACCCGGCATCGGGAGATGTTCGATCTCATCGACGGATTGATGCCGGAGCAACTCTTGTTTAAACCGCAGCCCGACCGTTGGTCCATCTTGCAAGTGCTGCATCACGCTCTTCAATGCTTATAGCGTCTCTTCTTCATCTTGGGATTGATTTTCATTGTCTTCTGATTTTAGCGCGTTTTTATTCAGTTTGAGTTGTCTCTTTTCCTCTTTCTTTTTCTTCCTCGCTAATTCCTTTTGACGTTTGTTAAACTGATAATTTGATCTGGCCAATTTGTCACCTCCTTGGCTGTTATTGCTGATAACGACAACAAGAAAAAAAGTCTGTGAACGGACTTACTTAGGGTTAGAGTCCGACGATAACGATTTGTGCGGGATAAGGTTTGATCAAACAAAAGGGCATCCCTTCAATTTTAGAAGGAATGCCCCTTTTTACTCAGAACATAATGTTAAATCACAGTGACATTGGACGCAGCAGGACCTTTTTGTCCTTGCTCAATATCAAAGGAAACCCGGTCGCCTTCACTGAGGGATTTAAAGCCGCTTGCATTTATTGCTGAATGATGAACAAACACATCCGCTCCGTCTTCCTGCTCAATGAACCCAAACCCTTTTTGGTCGTTAAACCACTTAACAGTTCCATTGGTCATGATAACATCCTCCTTTCTTAAAATTTCAACGTCCAAACTGGAGGGTGCCACTATGAAAAATGGATTATTCCTACAGAGAGAAACCGTCCCGCAGATTGAACAGGACTTGATTGATTAGTCGGATAATAATTCCGATTTGTGAAGAAAGCAAGCTAATTATTTGTAATTTTTAAAAATAACCGGAAATACGCATTTAAACGTGCAATAACGAAATGTTACCCGCTCAATGTCAGAGGTAACTCGGCGCAGCAAGGTTTGTTCATCGATTCGTTCTCCAAGTCGAAAAAAAAGACCTTTTTGTCGGCGCTCGTCTACAGAAAATTGATCAGTCTGGCGGCCTTTGCTCTTCCTTTGGGCATTCACCTTTGAGCTCATTATCCCTTCCGCCCTTCGCCGTTTGCCTTAAGCCTTGCATTTCCTTTATCCTTCAGCCTCAGGTCGGCGCGGAGCGCCGCTGCATCCGCTGCTTTGCGAGTGCTGATTTCATTGACAGGTCGGCCTGACAACGATAGTTTTATTTGGTCATTCTGAGCAGGTTTTTCCAAGGTTGTGTCGAAAATGAGTCAGAGACCTATTATCACAGGATGTGGGGCAAGTTGTTGCAGCTAATGAAAATGGAGGCGGCACCCGGAATCAAACCAGGGGATCACGGCTTTGCGGGCCGCTGCCTTATCACTTGGCTATGCCGCCTTGTCGGAAAGGCTTTGAATTTGGTACAGTCAATACGACCATACTAAATCGAGATCGTTCTGCAAACATTTTTTCTTTATTTTCGATTCACTGTTTATCAGATCTTTGAGTTTAGGGGCAACACGTTGGATTGTTTCAGCTCCTTTCGGCGCCTCACGACGTGCCACATGCGACGAACAACTAACCTTACAGAGCAGCCACTGACCACCGCCCCCTTTTGCGCCTTTGGCCTTTAACCTTTAGTCGTTTGCTTAATTATGAACCTTTTGAAAGTCGACCAAGACACCAAAATCCAGAGCCGCAGCATCGAGATCGCCTCCTACGAGTGTGACGACGAGCACATCGTTGTCTGCGGAGAGCTGCGCGACCGCCGGCTCGTTCAAACTTATACCCTGGAGGGAACGCCGCGGGAACCGGCCGCCGTGCACCACATGCGCATCTGCATGAAGGTGGCCGTCCGCACGCTTGCCATCGAGGAGATCGAGGCCGAGCTGCCGCGGGTTCCCCACGACGAGTGCGCCGAAATGCACCGGACTCTGGAGGAGATCAAGGGCTTTACCCTGTCACGCGGGTTTTCCTCCCGGGTCCGCAAGAAGATAGGCGGCCGCAGCGGCTGCATCCACCTGACGACCCTGCTGTTGGCCATGGCGCCGGCCGCCCTGCAGGGCTATTGGGTTCACAACGACCGCAAACCGGAACGCCGCAAAATCTCGGGAGAGCACCTGGAGCATTACCTGATCGACACCTGCCGGGTCTGGCGCCGGGAGGGGCCGCTGGTCGAAAAGATCGCCGCGGCCGCCGGCATCCGCGTGGAGGAAAAAAACGGGGATTCGTGAGGAAACGATAGGGCAAGTAAAGCCAGCGCGCCCCCTTTTAGTCTTTTGCCTTTAGTTTTCACCTTTCCACAACCGACCACCGGCAACAAATCACAAACGCTGCGTAGCGAACAACCGCCTCTTCGAGGCCGCCGCCGCCCCCCCTTTCGCCTTCAGCCTTTCGCCGTCAGCCCTTAGCCTTTCCCTTATCGCCTTTGAGCTTGCTTATCCTTCAAATTCCAAATTCCTAAATCCCTGAATATCTTTTCTTTTTTGAGATTTAAGTTTTTAAGTATTATTGATAACTTATGATGTTTCTGCTATAGTTTGACCATTATTTTTACGGATAATCCCAACACGCTGTTCTCAGCCAGGCTGATTTGATCTCCAACTTTCTTGCTGTACGCCGTATTTTGGGCTATTTCAACTTCTGACGAACTGGTTCGCCGCCGGGCAGGACAACCAGGTGCCACCGCCCGGTCCACGATCATACCGAATCCATGCTGAAGGAAAGTGCCGGATGAGAGCGTCGGTCCTCATTTTCATAATTATGCTGGTGATGGCCTGGATACCGATCCTGCCTCCGATTTGTGGGATCTGCGTTGCGGCGGATGAACAAGTAAAGAGCGAAACACCTGATTTTACCAAGTTTTCATTAGAAGAGCTGAAAAACGTCGAAATCATATCGGCTTCAAAGAGACCCGGAATCGTTTGGGACGCTGCCTCGGCTGTATATGTGATTACCAAGGAACAGATTCGGCGTTCAGGGGCGACCAGCATCCCCGAAGTGCTGCGGTTGTCCCCGGGTGTCCATGTGGCCCGTATCAGCGCCACGGAGTGGGCCGTCAACATCCGGGGGCTCAACAACCAGTTCGCCGAAAACCTGCTTGTTCTCATGGACGGCCGCAGCGTTTACACGCATGTCTTTTCCGGTGTGTTCTGGGATGTGCAGGACACGGTCATGGAGGACATCGAGCGGATCGAGGTAATTCGGGGACCGGGGGCCGCCCTTTGGGGGAGCAACGCCGTCAACGGTGTCATCAACATCATCACCAAGAACGCGCAGGAGACCCAGGGAGGCCAGGCCGTGGCATTGGCCGGCAGCGAGGAACAGATTGCCAGCCTGCGCTATGGCGGTACGCTGGGCCGACAGACGTTCTACCGGGCCTATGGCAAGTTTTTCAACCGGGGGGATTTGAACAGTGTCGCTGGAGGTTTAGCAGATGCCACCGGCAATCCGCAGTCGAGCGACAACTGGCGTTCCGGTCGGGCAGGGTTCCGCATCGACACAGCACCCGCCAATAATGTACCGGCCGCCGGAGCCAACACCTTCAACTTGCAGGGGGAAGCTTACAGAAACAGGTACAACGAGGAGTTCGAGCGGCGCTCGATACTCTTTCCCACCGCTCCCACGGGTCAAGGCCGGCAAACCGACGTCTCCGAGGCCAGTGGGTTCTTCTTGCTGGGACGATGGCAGCACGCCTTCTCAGCGACTTCGGATACATCGCTGCAGGTCTATGTCGACCACGCCGAAAAGGATTACGATCCGGCCAGCGGCAAAGTGAATACGGCCGATCTGGATTTTCAGCACAACCTGACGCTCGCGAAATACCACGACATCGTTTGGGGCCTGCAGTATCGGTTCATCTCCGATGAATTTCAGAACAGCCCCAACTTCAGGATGGATCCACTGGATTTGAATCAAAGCCTGTGGAGTGCCTTCATCCAGGATCAGATCCACTTGGCGCCCGATCTGCTCACGTTGACCGTGGGGTCGAAATTTGAACACAACGAGTTCACCGGGCTGGAAATCCAACCGAGCCTCCGGCTGATGTATACACCGTACCGGCAACTGGCCCTATGGACGGCCGTCTCGAAGGCCGTGCGCAATCCTTCACGTCTCGAACTGCACGGTCGGACCAGCGACCTGCTACTGCTGCCGGCTGTCGACCCCGATGCTCCGGTGGTCGTCAACGTTCAGGGCAACGCAGATCTCGATAGCGAAAAACTCACGGCCTACGAATTCGGTCTGCGCCTGATGCCGACACAAACCCTGTGGTTCGATACCGCCCTGTTTTACAATGACTACGATGACTTGATCGGCCTCGAGCAGATCTCCGGCACCCCGCCGACCGGGCCGTACGATCTGACCTACGCCAACAACGCCACCGGACGCGCCTATGGAGTGGAGGTTGCCGCCGATTGGCAGGTCATGCCCAACTGGCGTTTGGGAGGCACCTATACCTACCTGAACACGCAAATCGACAAAAACCTGGTCGCTGACCCGAACATCGCCGAACTCGTCTCCCAGGGAGTCAATCCGCGCAATGTCGTCTCCATCCGGTCTTACTTGAACGTAACACCACAGGTCGATTTCGATGCGGCACTCCGCTTTGTCGGCAGCCTGCCGGAAAGGAACATCGACAGCTACACGGTCATGGATGCCCGGCTGGCCTGGCGCCCTTTCCCGAAACTGGAACTGTCCCTGGTGGGGCAGAATCTCCTGGAGGAGGGGCATGCGGAGTTCTCGACGCTGGAGGTCCAACGCAGCGTCTACGGTAAAATCGACTGGCATTTCTAAGGGCCTGCCCGATGGCAGCATTATCCGGAAAATGGCACACGAGAAAAATCGGCGCCGCACGGGTCGCCGTGTCTCTCTTGTTCTGCCTGTTGATCTTCCGATCGGCGGTGGTTTGGGGCGGTCCCCTTGCCGGCACCGAATATGACGTCAAGACCGGCTTCATTTACAACTTTGCGAATTTCGTCTCCTGGCCCCCGGCGGCGTTCAAGGACAAGGACGAAGACCTGGTCCTGTGCCTTGCGTCCGATACGCCGGCCGCAGACGCCCTGTTCAAATTAAACAATCAGACCATCAGGGGAAGAAAAATCAAGGTCATCCTATACTCACAGGAGAGTTGCCTCGACGCCAGCCAAATCCTCTATATCGCCAGCCAAGACCGAAACCTGGTTCAGAAGCTTCTCGGCATTGCGCGGGAACGCAACATATTGACCATCGGAGAAATCGAGGGCTTCACCCAGATGGGCGGCGTCATCAATTTCTTCGAAGAACAAAATCGCCTGCGCTTCAAAGTCAATATCGATGCCGCCAAGAGGGCCGGATTGACGATGAGTTCGCAATTGCTCGGCTCTGCACAGATTTACAGAGAGGAGCATAAGTAAGATGGGCGCCTTACGGGACACCTCGATTCGATGGAAGCTGAAATTGATCATAATGCTCACCAGCGGCATTGCCCTGCTGTTTGCTTCCGCGGCCCTGATGTTCAAGGACATCACCAAGACACGCCAGAACCTGCGCAGCGATCTTGCCAGCCTGGCCCAGGTGATCGGCGCCAACAGCATCGGAGCTATCGTTTTCAACGATCGCGTCACAGCGGAAACCAACCTGGCGGCCCTCAGCGCCAAACCATATGTCGTGCTGGCCTGCATCTACGATCGCGACGGACAACAGTTCGCCACGTTCGTCCACCAGGACGAAAAGGGCCGGCTTTCCATCCCCACCCTGCGTAAGCCCGGCCAATACTTTGACGGCGACTACCTGTTCGTGTTCAACCCCATCCTACAGGAAGAAAAGGTCATCGGCACGATTTGCATTCAATACGATCTCAGCGGCACCAAACGGGAGATATACGCCTCGGTGGCCGTATTCGGGCTCATCGTCTCGGCCGCGTTCCTGATCGCCTGGCTGTTGTCGGCTTCGCTCCAGAAGGTGATCTCCCAGCCGATCCTGAACCTGACACAGGTGGTCGGGTCTGTGTCCGAGCAAAAGGATTTTTCGGTCCGGGTCCCAAAACACTCCCAGGATGAAATCGGCGTTTTGATCGATGCCTTCAACGGGATGCTCGCCGCGCTCCAGTCCCGCGATCAAAAACTTCAGGAATACCGCGAACACCTGGAAGAACAGGTGACCGCCCGTACGGTGGCGTTGAGCGATACCAACAAAATGCTCCAGGCCGCCAAGGAGGCGGCCGAATCGGCCAGTCGGGCCAAAAGCGAATTCCTCGCCAATATCTCCCATGAAATCCGCACGCCGATGAACGCCATAATCGGCTTCTCCGAGCTTCTCAAACCGCTGATCACCGACCCCAAACAAAAAAACTACCTGGCATCCATCAGTTCCGGCGGCAAAAACCTTTTGAGCCTGATCAACGGCATCCTGGATTTGTCCAAAATCGAAGCGGGCAAGATGGAACTCGAGTACGAACCGGTCAGGCCGCGCGCACTATTCGACGAGGTTCACAGGATGTTCACTGCGCAAGCCGCTGTGAAGAACATCGAAATGGTGGTCGACTTTTCCGGGGATATCCCCGACTGTTTGATCCTCGATGAGGTGCGTCTGAAGCAAATCCTCTTCAACCTCGTCGGCAACGCCGTCAAATTCACCGAAAAGGGATTCGTGCGCATCGAGGTTCAAAAGCGGGTCTCCGTGGGCGGCGGCGGCATCGACCTGTCGATTGCGGTCGAAGATTCGGGCATCGGCATACCGGCACAGTATCACGCCGACATCTTCGAGGCCTTCAAGCAGAAGGACGGCCAAAGCACAAAGCGCTTCGGCGGCACCGGCCTGGGCCTTTCAATTACCAAGCGGCTGGTGGAGATGATGGGCGGAACCATCACCGTTCAAAGCGAAGAAAACAAAGGCAGCCGATTCCAGATCGTCATCCCACACGTGTCGGTCGTGCCGGCGGCGGCCGAGCCAGAGGCCTTGCCCAGCAGGGTGTCTGACGATATTGTCTTCGACCCGGCCTGCATCCTCGTCGTGGATGACCTGACCCTTAACCGTTTGTTGATCAAGGAGTATTTGGCCCAGACGCCGTTGACCATCATAGAAGCCGAAAACGGCGAAGATGCCGTGCGCCTGGCCAAGCAACACCAACCGGATCTGATTCTGATGGATATCCGCATGCCGGTCCTGGACGGTATCGAGGCGACGAAACAGATCGGCCTCAACGAGGCGACCCGTGACATTGCAGTGGTGGCCCTCACCGCTTCGGCCATGGAAGAAGAAAGAGATTCCCTGATGGCCATGGGGTTTGCCGGCTTTCTGGACAAGCCGGTCACCGAAGACGCTCTCTACCGGGAGCTGAAGCGCTTCATCGGCCATGCCGCTCGGCCACGCGAACCCCAAGAGGCGCCGGCCTCCGACCTGACCCCCGCCCGCTTCGATCTTTTTCCGCAGATTCTGGAACTCCTCGAAAACGAGTGCATGCAGCGCTGGACGGCCGTCCGGCAAAACCTGTTTTTCGACGAGATCGACGACTTTGCCCGCCGGGTCAGCGCCCTGGGCGACGCCCACTCCCTGGCTATCCTGAGCCGGTACGGAACGGATCTGAGTGCCCACGTCAAGGCCTTCGACGTGGAACAGGTCAACAGCGCGTTGAGCCTCTATCCGCAGATCGTCGCCAGGTTGAAGTCCTTTTATCTGAAGAAAGAAAAGGAATCGATCGATGGAACTGAATCGAAATAACCGTTTCAACATACTCATCGTTGACGACGTGCCCAAAAACATCCAGGTCGCCGCCAGTATCCTGCAGAGCGACAGCTACCATATGGCGTTTGCCCAGGATGGCCCGACGGCCTTGAGCCAAGTCGAGAGCAACCGCTTTGACCTGATCCTGCTGGATATCATGATGCCCCAGATGGATGGGTTCGAGGTCTGCCGCCGCATTCGAAACCGGCCGGACAGCCGCGATACGCCCATCATTTTCCTGACGGCCAAGAACGACACCGACAGCATCGTCAAAGGGTTCGCCATGGGTGCCATGGATTATTTGAGCAAGCCGTTCAACGGCGCTGAATTGCAGGCCAGGGTCAAAACCCACCTGGAGCTCTACCGGTCCAGGAAAGCGCTCGAGGAGGTCAACCAGCGTCTGCACTTGGAAATGGCTGAGCGCATCAAAGCCGAGGAAGAACTCAAACGGCGCGAGGAAAACTACCGTTATTTATCCCTGCACGACAATTTGACCGGCCTGTACAATACGCGCCATCTTTATCGCTCCTTGGAAAAACTGGTCGAAGAGGGCCGCCGCCAGAGCACACCCTTTTCCCTGATCTTTTTCGATATCGACAACTTCAAACGCGTGGTCGACACCCACGGCCATCTCAACGGCAGCAAGGCACTGGCGGAAGTGGCCGCGGTGCTGGGCAGCTGCCTCGCCGAACCCTCTTATGGCGTGGCATACGGCGGCGACGAATTTGTGGCCGTCCTTCCCGGCCATGACAAGACCCAGGCCCTCCAAAAAGCCCAAGAGATCCGCGCCAGGCTGCTGCAAACGATGTTCCTGCCCAACGTCGCAAACGGCGTCCGGCTGCAGGCCAGCTTCGGCGTATCGACCTATCCCGATGACGCCGGAGACATCACCGCCATTCTTGCCCGCGCGGACCAGGCCATGTTCAACGTGAAAATCAAGGGTAAAAACGCCGTGGGCGATGTGGACGGCGCTATTCTATTGCACGCTCCGGATGACGATGCCGGCGAGCCGGTACGGCCGCCTTTGACCCGGCATGCCTTGAACGGTGAGGAGGCGTGACCGGCGACGGCCCGGCCGCGGCCGGCTGTAACACCATACACAAAACGCAAATTACAAATTTATTGATGTGGAAACGCTTGCTGCTGATTTTCTTGCAGATGTCGAGCAGGTAAGAAAGGATTAGACGATGAAGAAATCGATAAAATTGAAGTAGGCGACGCTGCATCGACCGCCAAAGGGTTCATCGACGCCTGGCAAAGGGCGGAGATAGGCGAGGGGGGTAAGACCGAGCATCTGCTGATGTTCGAAAACCGCTGCACTGCGCATATTGATTTCATTGACAATTCGGCCTGGCAACGATAGTTTGATTTTGTCAAAGGGAACTCGATTGGGGAAACCAACATCATGAAAATACAAATACCTAGAAAAAAATTAGAAGAATTCTGCAGGCGCTGCCAAGCGACCACTGACCAGGGACAATTGACAACGCGCCGATGTTTATAACCCAAAACACAAAACACCAAAACCTAAACAATTAACACCAAATACCAAACACAAAACACCATTTTTTCCTCCTTTCGCCTTCCGCCTTTCACCTTTAACCTTTCTCAGCTTCTCAATTCGTGCATATGCGTCTTTAGGCACTTAAGGCACTTTAGTTCACTTTAGGCACTTCATTCTTCCTTGCTTCCACCCTCCATTTCTGGTACTATTTTGATCCGATTTACGGGCGCTGGAAACCTCACCTCACACCTCGGCCGGCACTGCAATGAAGCCAATCACCCGTTCAAATGTACACGCAAAAAATGCCATATACTCAACTAACCCTACAAACCGTAAACCCTTTAAATTTTTTGGTGGCAACGTCAAAAGTGTATATAAACGAACCACTTGACTCAACAGAGAAAGTCAAACCCATGGACATCGTGCTCAGCGACAAAGAGGTCCGGGTGCTCGGCTGTCTGATCGAGAAAGAGCTTTCGACACCGGAATATTACCCTCTTTCCATCAATGCCCTGACGACCGCCTGCAATCAGAAATCCAGTCGCGATCCGGTCGTCTCCTACACGGAAAAGACCGTGGAAGAGATTGTGGACGAACTGGGCCAGAAAGAACTGGTCCATAAAAGTCATGTCGGCCGGGTCCCGAAGGCCGAGGAGCGCTTTACCCACGCGCACAACCTTGTTCCCCGGGAATCCGCGGTCCTTTGCGTTCTGCTGCTTCGCGGACCTCAGACAGCGGGCGAGATCAAGGGGCGCACCACCCGGCTCTGCACGTTCGAGACCCTGGATGAGGTTTATGAAACACTGGTCCGCCTTGAAGAAGTCGGCTTTGTCGGGTGCCTCCCGCGACAGCCCGGCCGCAAGGAACCCCGTTACGTTCACCTTCTTTGCGGTGAACCGCAACAAATTAAAGAAGAAACGGTGGCTGATGCCGGGCATGACGTCTCTGCGGAACCTGAGCGTATTGCAAGAGTGGAACAAGACATCCAGGCCCTGCGAAATGACTTGGCGGAGCTGAAAAGAGAATTCAACGAATTCAAAAAACAGTTCGATTAGCCGGTCCCGTCCCTCCGAAGGAGGAGCCGGGGGTGAATTCCCGCCGGGATCTTCAAGAGACAGATCCTGGAGGGTTTCGTTGCCGCTGAGCTTCAAGGACAGATTTCCTTGTCTCGGATGGGTGTATCCGCTTTTTACAACATACAACGGGCAACAAACCACAAACGCTGCGAAGCGACCAACCGCCTCTTCGAAGCAGCCACTGACCACCGCCCCCCCTTGCGCTTTCGCCTTTAGCCATGATCCTCGACCTCCACATACTGATTTCATTGACAATTCAACTGGATAAGGGTATTTATTCTTTGAATCTACGTAAATGACTGAGGCAGCATGTTGTCACGCAAAGAAAGCTTACACTCAATCGTTAAAAAAATCGTCGGTGCGGTCAATCCGATTAAAATCATTCTCTTTGGCTCTAAGAGTCGGGGGAATGAGAACCAGGAGAGTGACTACGATATTCTGGTCATCATGCCGGAAGGTACCTACCGTCGCAACACATCAAAATTATTGTATAAAAAGATCGCTGACACAGGACTTCCGGTCGATATTATCGTCGCGACACCCAATGACATTGTAAAGCACAAAAATAATATCGGGTTGATTTATCGGTCGATTCTTGTTGAGGGGAAGGAGCTTTATGCCGCTTGAAAAGGGTAGTTACCATTTTAAGTCTTCAGCTTTGATCTTTGAGCTCATTCCCATTTTCCAACCCTCAAAGTGCATTCTAACCCTGGTACAGAGTTTCGTAATTATTGACATTTTTGTTTCATGGCGATAGATTCTGCAGTATACGGAAAATTATTGAGCACCTGAATAATGAAACTGAACGATGCCATTAATATAATTAAGCAGAATCAAGATCTTTTGCGGGACTATTTTGTTAAAGACCTCTATATTTTTGGCTCCTTTGCTCGCAATGAGGTGCGGGAAATGAGCGATATTGACATCCTGGTTGATTTCGAACCGGATGCCCGGATTGGTATATTTGAATTCATCCGTTTGAAAAGGGATTTAAGTGAATTGCTCCATTGCGAAGTTGACCTTGCGACGCGGGACTCCCTTCACAAGGCGTTGAGAAAAGATATTCTGAACGAGGCTGTTCATGCCGCATAGAGCTTGGGAATTTCGCGTCGCGGACATAGTTGATTCGATAGAAAAGATTCTCAGTTACACCGCGGGCATGAGTTTCGAGCAGTTTCGCAAAGATTCTAAGACGATCGATGCCGTAATAAGGAATTTTACAATCATCGGAGAAGCTGCGAGACACATCCCGGACGAGATTGTTCAATCGCACCCTGAGATCCCTTGGAGGGAGATGGCGGATCTGCGAAATATCATTGTTCATGAGTATTCCGGCGTAAATGAAAAAATCATATGGGAAACGATTCAAACAGACCTGCCGGGCTTACTTTCATCTTTACGGAAAATGGTTTAAGTTTGCTTTATCAATCATACCCGTCCAGACTCAAAGATTGAATCCGAAACACAAAACACCTGAGGCAAACCCGATAGACAACAACCGACCGGCAACTCACCTCAAACACCGCGAAGCGACCAACTAACGCTACAAAGCGGCCGCAGCCATATCCGACGGTTTTGCCCTCTTTTTTTAACATTTCGCCGTTCTTTTATCACCTTCCGCCTTCAGCCTTTCGCCTTTAACCTTTCTCAGCCTCTCAATTCGTGCATATGCGTCATCAGGCACTTAAGGCACTTTGGTTCACTTTTGGCACTTCACTCAATCCTTGCTTCTGCCGCCCATTTCTGGTACTATTTTGATCCGATTTACGGGCTCTGGAACACCCCACCTCACCTCGGCCGAAACTGCGATGGAGCCTATCATCCGTTTGGCAGTTTACACGCGTTTGTCCATGAACGATCCAGCCCTATTGGCATTGGCAGCGACGATGACCTTAAAGCAACGGTCTGAATACGGCCGGCTGCGGTCTCATCGAAATCTTCCTGATCATGATTTAGTAACGGTACCGAAATGAGTTTTTACACGGAGCCGTCGGGTTACCAAAAAACGATTGTTTCGGATTTGCAAGGTGCTTGGCAAAACCTGCGGGAAGCGGTCGTCGATAACGCTGGTTTCGAGGACTGGGATCGAATTCTGTTCCATGTCGACGAGGCCATGAGCTGGGAAAGTGTGCGCGACATCGACAGGATGCAATCCACCTTGACGGTGATTCGAAACATAGCGGCTCAAACAGACATACCGGACGAGCCGGCTCATTGGATTCAAGAGGTGTCCTCGATCTTGGACAAGGTGTTGGAAAAGATCAGGAACGGTATACGATTGTGAAATTATTCCAGTTTCCCGAGTGGTTTTTGGTTTTCGATATCCTTGCCTGGTGGAATTAAAAACCATTCCACCAGGGACAGCGAAAACTAAAAACAAGAAAACTTCCTCCGAGCACTCTGCGCCTCGAACGAGCGAAGCGAGTGGGCGGTGAATAATTTCTGAAATCCGCGTAATATAAGATAGATAATGCCCAAAAAAGCGATTCAAAAATCAGCAATTCCAGTCGAGACAATCACGAGCAAGATTTACCTCATCCGCGGGCATAAGGTCATGCTGGACCGTGACCTGGCGGATCTTTATGGCGTTCAGACCAGAGTCTTGAAACAGGCCGTTCGGCGCAACAACGACCGTTTTCCCTCTGACTTTATGTTTGAACTGACCAGAGTGGAGTTTGAAAACTTGAGATCACAAATTGTGACCTCAAGTTGGGGTGGTCTGCGTTATTTGCCAATGGCCTTCACAGAGCAGGGAGTTGCAATGCTTTCGAGCGTTCTAAATAGCAACCGAGCCATTCAGGTGAACATCCAGATCATGAGAACCTTCACACGGCTCCGCAATATGCTGGCTGCACACAAAGACCTCAAGCGCAAAATCGAGGCAATGGAAGAAAAATACGACGCAAATTTCCAGATCGTGTTCGAAGCCATAAAGCAGCTGTTCGATGAGGAGGAAAAACCAAAAGTGAAAATAGGGTATATCAAAGAGAAAAAAGCATCATACGGCAAACGCACAAGCAGGAAAAAAACCAAGCCATAAGAGTCCGTGGGACGGATTGGTTTTTGGTTTTCGGTATCCTTGCCCTGTGGAGTAAAACACCATTCCACCGGGGTCAACGAAAACCAAAAAGAAGAAAACTCCCTCTGCGTCCTCAGTGTCTCGAGCAAAGCGGGCGGTGAATAAAAGTCGAGATCACAATTTGTGACCTCCAAAAGTGACAAAGCTGGGTTTGTGCTACGAGCCAACGTTCGATATCTATAACGTATAGTGAGGCAGAACAAACGCATGAAAGCATAGACGTCCAGGATGCTGATGTAGCAGGTTGTGAGAAATGGACATAAACGCGGAGCAAAAAAGGATCGCGTTTCAGGATCCCAAAGGCCACGCCCTCCTAAAAGGGGTTGCCGGATCGGGCAAAACCTCCGTCGGCATCTGCCGCATCCCCTTCCTCCTTCACAACTATTGTTTTGCCAAGGATGATGCCATTTTGGTGGCCACGTACAACCGCACGCTCGTCGGCTATATGACCCATCTCTATGAAAAAATGGACTGCAAGGAGTTTGCAGCGTTCAACTCTCTGTTCGCCGCTACCGAAGACAAGCTCGATATCCGAACCGTCGACAGCCTGATGTACCCCTATTACAGGCAATACGCACAACAGAAAGGCATCGAGTGCAACGTCTGGGCTCGTAACAGCACGTTGTACGAGGTTCTCAGCGACGGAATATCAAAGATAAAGAAGGACTTTCCCGGCGTGTCAGTTCTGGAGCAGAAACACACCGGGTTTTTGCTGGATGAGATCACGTGGATCAAGGATTGCCTGTATCTGGAAGAGGAAGAATACCAGACGGCAGACCGCGTCGGGAAGGTCAAGGCACAGCAGGCCAACCAGCCCCAGCGGCTTCTGAAAAACTCCGACACCCGCAAGGCCATCTTTAACCTCAGGCTCTATTTCGACGACCAGCTGCGGAAACGGGGCCTGGCGACCTTCAGCGACATGCGGATTTGGGCCCTGGAGCAAGCCCGAAAAAAAACCGGACAGCGGTACACTCACATCATCGTCGACGAGAGCCAGGATCTCACGCGCGCGCAGCTGCTTTTTCTGAAATTGATTTACAACCCGAAAGATTACGCCAGCTTCCTGTTCATCGCCGACACGGCCCAGAGCATCTACCCGCAGTCCTGGCTGGGAAGTGGCCGCAGCTTCACCAGCATCGGTTTCAACATGACCGGCAAGAGTCAGTCGCTGAGCAAAAACTTTCGCACCACCACCCAAATCTCTCAAGCCGCTTATTGCCTGATCGAGAACTGTTCCGACATCGTCGAGGACGAAAATTTCGTCAAACCCACACTGATCGAAAAGCAAGGCGATTACCCGGTTTACAGATCCTTTGAGAACGAGAACGCCCAGTCTGAGTTTCTGTGCCGCGAAATCAAGGCCTTGATAGACACGGTGCCTGCCAGAGACTGTGCTGTGATCGCACGCTTTAAAAACCAGCTCAACCAGATAAAAGCCGCCCTGGAAAGCGAAGGAATAAAGTGCAGCATCTTCACCGACAAGGAGTCCAGCTTCGATTCCGACCATGTCAAGCTGGTCACCATGCACTCGATCAAGGGGCTCGAGTTTCGGGTCGTGTTCATCGTCGACCTGAACGACAGGGTTCTCCCATATTTTGCTTCGAAGGACCAAGGAAAACGGGACGAAGAGGAGGCTCGTGAAAGGCGCCTGCTTTATGTCGGCATGACGCGCGCAACGGAGCAGCTGTACCTGCTGAGCAGCTCGAAACCATCGAAATTTATAGCGGACATCGATCCTAAATTCTTGAGGCTCGACCGGCACTGCAGGTTAAAGCGTTTTTACAATGTGTCGACCAAAGACTATCGTTTCAAAGACCGGATTCACAACCTTCACGCCAACGAGGAGAAAATCCGTCAGTGGATGCTGTCGGAGCTCGTCGACACATATGGCTACCCGCTTTCCAACATCACCGTGGAATATCCGGTCAAGGCTTTTTCTCAAAAAGGGTTCGTGGACATCGCCGTGTCGATCCGAAAAGAAGGGCAGGGCATGCCGCTTGTCTTCATCGAAACAAAACAACCCGGTCACAGCCTCGACGACGGTCTGCGCCAGGTTCAGAGTTACATGAGCCACTGCCGACCCTGCCGGTACGGGGCGGTCACGGATGGAAACAATCTTCTTGTCATCGACCGTGACTTCAAGCCGGTCAACGACATCCCGATTTTCAAGGCCGGCTGGGGTTCCTCTTCGATGCGGGTCTACCGGCACCGCAACTTGAAAACAGGGCTCGAGCACGCCCTTTCGGTTGACGAATCCGATCCTTCCAGTCTGGAAGTGCAAAATCAGGATGGAACAACGCTCGTTGAAGGGAAAGATGTTTACAGACTGCCGGTTTACGGAAAAATTGCCGCCGGTCAGCCCCTCCACATGAATCCCGAACTGGAGGACCGGCTTTACTTTCCAAAGAATTGGCACCGGGGAGCGGACCACTTTGTCCTCAAAGTAAGCGGCGACAGCATGCAGAACGCCGGAATCGAAGCCGGCGACTGCGTCGTGGTGAGGCAACAGCCCATGGCGGAGAACCTGGACATAGCGGTCGTGGCCATAGGTGGCGATGCCACGCTGAAGCGATTTACAAGAATGGGCGAAAACGTGATTCTACTGTCCGAAAATCCGTCCTACGACCCGATGGTACCTTGAGCGGCTTTACAACAGCATCACCTCTAAGGTTGTTCAAGAATCAAAAGAGATGCACCCCAAAGTGTCGGCCACAGTCCAGCGGGCACTTGCGCTCTGGAAAAAGGGGGAGAAGGTCCTCGTCTTTTGCCATTATCTGAAAACCGGTGAGATCCTGCGCGATAGAATAAAAGAGGCCCTAAACAGGGAGATGCTTGAGGTTGCCTATCGCAAATTAAGATGTACCAAGGAGGATGCTGAATCTGCCTTAGAGAACCTGGGAAGACGATTTGAATCAATGGATTCACCGGTAAGACGGGGAACGGATGTGGCAACTGAGAGGATGCTTGAAAAGTTTCCTATTCTTTCTGAACATTCTGAATCTTTAAAGAAAATTGTTCGACGATACTTGCGGACGCCTTCATTTTTAATACGGTTCTTTCCAATCGAACAGAGCCGTATAAAAGAAGACGATGTAATTGAAGCCATGCTGCGAAAAGATGCATCCGGCATGAGCTTTGATCAGTTGCTTAACGATTTTTTCAATTTCTTGGTTGAACATTGTGGTGGAAATGAGCGATTTCGATACATCAGCGCTTTGGGGGATATTCAGCCCGGCCAAATGGTCCGTCTGGCCAACGGCAATACCAGACATGAGACCCGTCAAAGACTCATGCTGGCATTTAATACTCCCTTCTACCCAGAGATATTGGTAGCCAGTATGATCATGGCCGAAGGCGTTGACCTTCATTTGAATTGCCGACATATCATTCATCATGATCTTTGTTGGAACCCCAGCACGCTCGAGCAGCGCACTGGCCGAATTGACCGGATTGGTGCCAAGGTTGAACGCTGTGGCCAACCTATTAAAATCTACTTGCCTTATGTTTCCATGACGCAGGACGAAAAAATGTATCGCGTCGTCATGGACAGAGAGAGATGGTTTGGGGTCGTCATGGGGGAAAAATATAAGGTTGATGCAAAAACAACGGAAAAGCTGGCTGAACGTATACCGTTTCCAGAGAAGGCTGCCCAAGCATTGTCTTTCAATTTTAGCGTGATGAAAAGGTAATCGAAAAATTCCAATCAATCTAAGCGTTAATTTTTCGACAGTTTAGTAGTTTGG
>CAWBCG010000026.1:0-168810 GCA_963787235.1 uncultured delta proteobacterium | reverse complement strand
ATTGCAAGTCAAATAAACCCTATTCCGTTGACCAATGTAAATGATTTAAGTAACGCCAATTATCTGGATAATCGAAGCGATGCAAAACTTTTATTGAGTTCATATTTTAATGTGTTAATTGATTTGAATACCTGCGCGCCTATGACTACTGGGAAAATCCAGCCGATCAGCAGGGAACCTTCAATGAATTTATGGCAGCGAAAGAAAACATTACTCAGGTGACAGCCACTTTTGGAGAAGCATTCAGTGAAGGTGCAGCTGGAAATTTTTATCACACAATTCCGGTTGCCTATACAATCCAATTGAATGACCATTCAACACAATACTTTTTTGCCTGTTTTACCACCCACATTGCGTCCCCGGCAATTCAGGGTGTTCCACCATTTCGTCCGCTTGCAAGATTTAATGCTCATATTACCACGTATGCTAATGCCGCCGATGCCTTAGGCCAAATTGCATCAGGTTGCACGCCATGACCTTCAGATAATTTTAACTTTTAATCAAAAAGCACAAACAAATTTCCAATAGATTTTGCTGATCCTGTTTAAATTCAGGTAAAATTTCAGTTAGTTTATGGATTGTTATGTGAGAATGACTGCCCTTCAAGTTTTTTGGTGGCAGTTTCATTGAGCGTTTTCTCACAACCTTTTTTATGGATGCGTGTTATAAATAAGATTCTTATTTTTTTATCCTTAAAGTATTTAATTTATATAATTCTAAAGGAATAATTAATGTCTAAAATAGCGATTATTACTGACACTGATTTAAGTTGCCTATCGAACTGGCGCAAAAACATGCCGTTTATCAGGTTCCGATAACTATCCATTTCGGTGAAGAATCTTATACCACTGGATTGGATATTGATGATCAATTACTTTTTAAACTGATCGACAAGTATCAAAAATTGCCAACAACATCAGCACCTCCTCCAGACATGTTCGTTAAAGCATATCAGGTGGCTTTTGATCAGGGTGCCGATTCAGTGATTTGTATTTGCGTGTCCAGTAAAATAAGTGCAACTTATAATGCTGCGGAGACTGCCCGCGAGATGTTACCTGATAAAGATATCACGGTACTGGATTCTCTAAACCTATGTATGGCACAGGGTTATATGGTGTTAGCTGCTGCAGAAGCAGTTGCTAACGACTCTTCTAAGGAAGAAGTTATCGCCCTCGTAAACCAATTAGGAAAAAACATGACCGTCTATGCCGCATTACCAACACTCAAGTACCTTGCAATGGGCGGCCGTGTAGGTAAGTTAGCTGCCGGATTGGCAAATACTTTAAGATGTTAAACCCATTCTCACATCCAGAGATGGTAAATTGGAACTGCTGGAAAAAATCCGCACGCAGAAAAAAGCGGAAATACGGCTTATTGAATTGTTTCTCAACGCCGTTCAGGGAAAGAAAATTGAAAAACTGGCTATGGTGCATGTCAACAACCGCACCGGAGCAGAAAATCTATTAAAACAAATTCAAAATCACAGTCAACTGCCTGACGATATTCTTCATGCAGAATTTACTCCAGGGTTATCTGTACATGCCGGATCCGGAGTGGTAGGTTTTGTTATTGTTACCTCAAATATTTGACGGCATTTTCTGTAATAAATTAATCCGGTTCCATGGAAACATCAGTTAAATCAACCAGGATCCTTAATCCGATTAAAGCCAGGTTTGGTTCAACCGCGTCAAAAATATCAGTCTCTGAGGCAATTAACGAAGCTAATCCTCCGGTTGCAACAACGTGGGGGTTTCCACCCAATTCGTGTTTCATTTTCTCAATCAATTTTTCAGTAAGGCCGACAAAACCGTACACAATACCGGACCTGATTGATTCAATCGTATTTTTACCGATCACATTTTTCGGATTCTTCAAAGCTACCAGAGGCAGGGTGGAGGCGGTTTGAAATAACGTTTGTGTGCTGGTTAAAATACCGGGAGCTATGGCAACTCCCTCAATATTTCCTTCAGCAGAAACAGCTGTAAATGTCGTGGCTGTACCAAACCCGACAACGATAACTTCAGAATGGTACATATCCCAAGCTGCCAGAGCATTCATAATTAAATCAGAGCCAACTTCGCTTGGATAATCAGTATTAATTTTCATGCCGATATCCATCGAGGTGTCAAACATGATCGGATCTAAATTTAGATATTGTTTTGATAATTCCACAAATACTTCAGTTAATGGAGGAGCAACTGACGAAATAGCACAAATGTTAATGTCATCTTTTTTTATTTCATTAATTTCAAATAAATTCAACAATAAAACAGCATACTCGTCAGGAAGGTTAGACCGGTTTGTCGAAATTCTCCAATGTTTAATCATGCCATTTTGATCGAACAATCCTAATTTTATATTTGAGTTCCCGATATCGATACATAGCAGCATATTGTGTTCCTTTATTTCCTATGTTTTTTAATATTCATTCTGAATCATTATATCCAATTATTTTTTTTGATGAAACCGTTTCAATTGTGAAGTTACTGGTCCAGCATAAAATACTTTAATAATTTCTGTTATCATCAAACAAATAAGTGAGAAATCATAGTCCGAAATTAAAGAGAATTTCGATTTTCACCTTTTCTTTCAGTCGAATACTATCAGTTATCTTCAAGCTGTACTAAAATAATCAGAACATAAAAATTTTAATAGATTTTAGTATACTGAAGCGAGAATAGCTATGAAACATCGTATTGCCCTGATCACTGACAGCACCTGCGATATCCCGGAGGATTGGCGAAAAAAATATGATATTACCGTCATCCCCCTGACGATAATCTGGGACAACAGGGAATACCTGGATGGTGTTGATATCAGTCCGGAAGAATTTTACGAAAGGCTTGAAAATGACCCGAATCGCCCCACCACTTCGCAGGCAGGTCCATCAGTTTTCCTAAAAGCCTACCAGGAAGCAGCGGATAAAGGTTATCAGGAAATCCTTGTTATTACCATTAGTAGTGCGATGAGCGGAACCATTCAATCTGCGCGTCAGGCTGTTGATCAATCTCCGATACCGGTCCACATTGTTGATGGAAAAAACAATTCGATGGGCTTAGGATGGCAGATCATCGCAGCAGCTCGGGTACGGGAAAATGGTGGATCTCTCCAGGAAATGCTGGATGCTGCCGAAAAAGTGCGGAATAACATGGTTTACTATATTTCATTGAATACGATGGAGTATCTGGTAAGCGGCGGCCGGGTAGGCGATGCAGTCAAATTCTTAAATTCCGTTGTTAAAATTAAACCATTGGTTTTAGTGAAACCTGATACAGGCACAGTTGGCGCATCGATCCCTGCACGCTCCAGAAAAGGTGCCATTGACGGGTTATTTAAGACCTTCTTTAAACATCTTAATACGACTTTACCAATGCACATCACAGTACTTCATAACGCGGCTTTGGAAGAAGCTCAGGCGCTTGCAGAACGTGTAAAACAGGAATATAACCCTAAGGAATTGTTTATCTCAATCGTTTCTCCGATTCTCGGAGTCCATACTGGCCCCCGGGCTATCGCATTGTGTGGATATGCAGTTGAGGAATAAGAGAAATCCGGATTAATTCAGGAAACCATAAAATTTGCCCGACAACCCGTTAATTCATTTCCGGAAAATCTAATAATTTATATCAAATCCATTAATCAGAAAAATTTGAAACCTTAATATCTGCTTTTATCCATTACAAACAGGATTTTTTTTCTACGCCGAAGCAGCCGAGAATGCATTACTGACAATCTCCTGAGCTTCAGCCTGAATCTTACGTAGATGATCGTTTCCCTTGAAACTTTCAGCATAAATTTTGTAAATATCCTCTGTTCCGGACGGTCTGGCTGCAAACCAACCGTTTTCTGTTACCACCTTTAAACCGCCAATTGATGCCTGATTACTTGGGGCTTTTGTCATCTTGGCGATAATTTCTTCTCCAGCCAATTGTTTTATTTCCACATTTTCGGGTGACAGCTCTTTTAATATTTTCTTCTGAGTTGAATTTGCAGGAGCATCAATTCTTTCATAAACCGGGTTTCCAAACCTTCCGGTTAATTCATCGTAAATTTGACCTGGATCTTTTTCTTCTACAGCAAGCATTTCGGCTGCCAGCAAATCCATGATGATCCCATCTTTATCGGTTGTCCAAACTCTGCCATTCTTTCTCAAAAATGAAGCCCCGGCACTTTCCTCACCTCCAAAACCAAATGTACCGTCAATAAGTCCATTGACGAACCATTTGAAACCAACAGGCACTTCAGCCAATTCCCTGTTTAATCCGGCTGTCACTCTGTCGATCATCGAACTCGACACAATTGTCTTTCCAACCTTTGCCTTAGTCGGCCAGTCAGGACGATGTTGATACAAATACCAGATAGCCACAGCCAGAAAATGATTTGGATTTATTAAACCCGCTTGCGGTGTTACAATTCCATGGCGGTCTACATCGGGATCATTCCCAAAGGCAATTTCAAAGTCTTTTTTCAATTTTATCAGGCTCGCCATGGCGTATGGTGAAGAGCAGTCCATCCTGATCTTGCCGTCATGATCAACTGTCATGAATCCAAAGGCAGGGTCCACTTTTGGATTAACGACAGTAATATCCAAGCCGTAAAAATCGGCAATCATATCCCAATAATGGACAGACGCGCCTCCTAAAGGATCCACTCCCATCCGAATTTTTGCTGAAGCTATAGCATTTATTTCAATGATATTTTCCAAATCTTTAATGTACGGGATTCGAAAATCTATTTCTGTCGTGTTTTCTGATTGGATAGCCTTTGAATAAGGTATACGTTTTACATCTTTCAAATGGTTACGCAAAATTTCATTAGCTCGCGATTGGATAAAATTTGTAATATCAGTGGCTGCAGGACCTCCATCAGGCGGGTTGTATTTAAAACCACCATCCGCTGGTGGATTGTGAGAAGGTGTAATCACAACACCGTCAGCCAGACCGGATTTTTTTCCTGCATTTGCACGTAATATCGCATGCGAGATGACAGGAGTTGGTGTATATCCATTTTTCTCCTGTATAAAGAGGTTTACCCCGTTCGCAGCGAAGACTTCTATTGCGGTTATTTGAGCCGGTTCTGAAAGCGCATGCGTGTCTTTCCCCATATATAAGGGTCCGTTAATCCCTTTCTGGCTGCGATATTCACAAACAGCCTGACAGACAGCCAGAATATGATCTTCGTTAAAACTCCCATCCTGAGAATCACCCCGGTGACCCGATGTTCCGAAGGTAACCATTTGTCTTGGATCATCCAAATCAGGGTGATTTATAAAATAATCCGATACCAGGCGGGGAACGTTAATTAATAAATCGCGGGGAGCAGGTAAACCAGCCAATTTACTTATTTTCATCGATAACTCCAGTTTTTTTCATTGAAGGTCAAAAATAATCTTCCAATTAAAACTTTTCTTTTTATTATAGAACAGAAATGTGGAAAATTAACCTGCCATATCTTGTTCCGGGTTCTAAAAATTTAATAAATTCAGGAAAAATGTATCCTGATAAACCACAGGGTAATTTATTGTGGCGACTTTGAAAATAAACAATTCCAGCTCAAAATATTGAATTTCAATATTGATTGAACGATCAATTGAATTTTTTTAGAATACAGCTAAAATGTTAATAATTGTATGACTTGATTAACCAATGCGAATTTATTATTTTGAACATCCCGCTAATCGATTAAATTTATAATGAGGTAAAAAAAGATGTCACTCGAAAAATATCAGGAACAAATGAAAGCAAATGTCTGGAAATCTATTTCCCAAAGTGGATTACCGTTGGATAATATTCCAGCAGAGAAACAGAATAAATTTGTGGATCTTCTTTCGGATAATCTGCTGTTGACCTTAAATAGTATGTTGGATGAAGTATCGCCAGATGTAAAACCAGGCGGTTTAAATGAACTGGCGGATGAAGAAAAAATGATTTGGGAAGGTCGACCTTTCCTTTCCCTTGTTGAGTTCTATACGATTACCAATGAAAGGGTAAAAGTTGTTAAAGGGCTTATTGGTAAGGATATTGAAAACTTCGAATTAATTCGCGTTCAGGATATTGATATCAGTCAAAATCTCAGTGAACGGATAATGGGCATTGGCGATATTACAATAACCGGTGCTGATGTATCTTCACCAAAAATCGTCCTGCGTAATATTCACAACCCGAATGAAGTATATGAAATTTTACGGCGTGCCTGGCTGGCAGCCAGAAAACGTTATGGTTTAATTTTCCGTGAGGAAATGTAAGCAGTAAATTCTTTTTTGCGTATTTTTGCTTTTGGAATATTTCTAATATGCCCGCAAATATTGCGGTCGAACAGGTAACTGTTCACCCAACGTTTTGGCTGCTGAAATTGCCCAATACGGATTTCGAAGCATCTCTCTGCCTAATAATACCAGGTCAGCCTTTCCATTTCTTACAATATCATTTGCCTGGAAGACTTCTGTGATTAATCCCACCGCTGCGGTTGGAATCCTGCTTTCACGACGGACTGCCTCTGAAATTGGCACCTGATATCCTGGACCCAATGGTATGTCGGCTTTTTGCACATTGCCACCGGAAGAACAGTCAACCAGGTCAACACCTATTGTTTTCATGATCTTTCCCAATCGAACTGAATCATCGATCGTCCATCCATCAGGAACCCAATCACTACCGGATATTCGTACGGTTAGCGGCAAATTCCTGGGCCAAACCTCCTGGACCGATTGTATCGTCTCTGTCAGAAATCGAATTCTGTTCTCAAAATTTCCACCATACTGGTCAGTCCTAAAATTTGACATAGGCGAATAAAAACTGTGCATTAAATACCCGTGAGCCGCGTGCAGCTCTAACCACTCAAATCCGGCCTCTAATGCCCGAAGTGCTGCCGCTTGAAACGCAGATTGAATTACTTTTATCTCCGAGATATCAAGTTGTTCTGGGGTTTGATGGAAAGGGCTAAATGGAGTAGTTCCAGGTGAAACTGCACGCCAAAATAAGCTGTTCTTTTCGTCAATTGGTCGACCGCCTTCCCAGGGTCGCATTGTGCAGGCTTTTCTTCCGGCATGTGCCAGTTGAATTCCGGCCACGGCACCTTGAGATTTTATAAAATTTGTAACTTTTTTCAAAGGCTTTATGTGGTCATCTTTCCAGATGCCCAAATCATAAGGAGATATTCGACCTCTTGCTTCAACCGCGGTTGCTTCGGTAAGGATTAATCCAGCACCACCAGCGGCTCGTGTTCCTAAATGTACTAGCTGCCAGTCGTTAGAAAAACCATCCTCATATGAATATTGGCACATAGGTGATAATCCAATCCGGTTGCGAAGCGTAATCTCACGTAATGTAAACGGCGAAAACAAATGATCCATTTTATTCTCCAGGTTTTTTTATTTATTTTAATGCCTTACTTTCACACATAGATCTTATTGTACATTAGTTCAGATTTGTCCTGAAAACTATCTAACTTGAAAACCTGGCTCCTTTTATCAGCACTTTTGAATAATTTTAAGAACAATTAATTTCTAAATCTTCCACGTGATCGCATTCTACCCTTCTTCTGACCTTTCCTTTCTTGCATTGAACATATTGATGTATAATTTTTACTTGATCGAGAGTTGGATAGAATTTTCCTCAAAATTAAAAATTAGATAATTAAACAATTTATGATGTATCAGTCGAACTTGCCGGGAATTTAATACCGGTCGCTTTTTTAATAAGAAAATTATTTTTAATTTACGGGCCAATATGAAATTAAAATTTATTAAAAAAATTCAATTATGGATAGCGGAAAACGAGTTACAAACGCAGGTAATTAGAGGAAGTACAGGCAGCTTCTTTATTTATATCCTTTTTGCGATTTTTTCACTGGCAATTTCAATTAGTTTGGCAAGATTTCTTGGGGCGGATGGTTATGGTGCTTATGCAAATGCCATTGCCTGGTCAAACACATTAATACCTTTTGCGACTTTTGGTGTTACGACCCTGCTGGTAAGAGATATAGCAGTATTTAGAACGCAAAATAACTGGCCACTGTTGAAAGGATTGTTGAAGTTTTCTGATAGGTTTGTTTTTATCTTATCAATCATTGTGATGTTATTTTTTTATGGAATAGACCTGGTTTTATTCTCCGGTCCGGAAAAGCAACTAATGTTCAGGGCAATCTTGATTGCGGTGCCATTAATTCCGCTTTGGGCTTTTGCCTATTTACGACAATCAGCTATCAGAGGTCTCGAGAATGCTACCCGATCGCTTATTCCTGATATGGTAGTTCGTCCTGGTCTGCTATTGGTTATCATCCTGATGGTGTTTATCTTCCTGCCTAAGTTTCTGAATATTAATACTGTTATGATAATCAGTTTATGCTCTTCTGCATTAGCGTTATTTTTGGCGGCTTATTGGCTCAAATTAGCACTGCCTTTAGAATTAAATAACGTGTCTGCTGTTTTTCAAATTAAATCATGGATAAAAACTTCGTTTCCACTATTTGTTTTCGGTAGTATGCAAATCGTACTTCCTCAATTCCTGTGATAATGCTGGGTGTTCTTAACAGTGCAGATCATGTCGGTCTCTTTTCAGCATCCTACCGGATTGCCAACACTCTTGCATTTTTACCAGGTGCAATAAGAATTGTGATGGGTCCAATTATCGCACGAATGTATGCAGAAAATGAAAATTTCAAACTCCAGAAATTATTAACACTGACGGTTCGGTTTACATTTATTTTTGATATTGTAATAGGCTTAATTTTCATTATATTAAGAAAACCATTTTTAGCAATATTCGGTCCTGAATTTATTATTGCTCAATGGGCATTAATAATCTTAATAATCGGAAATATTATTGATGCTTTGATGGGGAACTCTTCAATATTATTAGCTATGATTGGAAAAGAACAGATTGTTGCAAAAAGTTATGTCTTTATAGTTGTAACTAATATTATTCTGAATTTAATTCTGATACCCCAATATGGATTCCTGGGTGCAACCATTGCTTCCACTTTATGCCTGGTGTTGGTTAAAGTCATCCTTTCAATTTACACACTGAGAAAAACTGGATTGAATACGACGATCCTGACAAAACTTCTATATTGATGATTGTTCAGTTGTTTTCTTAAATATCTGGAAGGAAATGGATAATTTGACAAAAACTGATTTAATAATTTTAAAGGATTTTTTTGAAGATAATCGAACCAGCATGAATATTTATGCAGAGGCTCTAACCGAACAATTATATCTACTCTCTTCAAAAAAATTAAATATTAAAACAATTAGACCAACCCTTCCAAAATGGATTAAAGGCAATTTTGGAATGCGATTCGCGCGATTTGTTATTTATCCATTCAAAGTGTTAGGACTCAAAGCTTCTATTTATCATATCCTTGATCATGGTTATGGTCATTTGATTTTTCTGTTGCCTGCCCGAAAAACTGTTGTCACTGTACATGATCTGATTCCTCTATTAAGGTGGAAAGGAGCAATTAAAGGCATCAGCCCTGGCAGAGTTCCAATTTTAAGTTTAATAGCTTTATCCGGATTATATAGAGCGAAACATATTATTGCAGATTCGGAAAACACTAAGAAAGACCTTATACGACTACTTGGTATCAATTCCAAAAAAATATCAGTTATTCACCTTGGTATATCTCCAGAGTTCAAACCTTTTGATATTAATGCCAAAGATAAGGTTAAGGAATTCTTTTTTGATAATGACTGCCACACAATTAAAATTTTAATCACGGGAAATCAATTTTATAAAAACCAGGAAACAGCTTTACGAACATTAAAATATCTTGTTTCTAACTGGAATCCCAACATCAAACTTGTAAAAACAGGTATTGTTACCGATGAATGGTCAAATTTGATATATTCTTATGGATTGGAAAACCACATCATTAATCTTGGTAAATTACCACGGGAAAGAATGGTTGATTTATTTAATGCCGTTGACATTCTATTTTTTCCTTCGTTGTATGAAGGGTTTGGTTGGCCACCTTTAGAAGCCATGGCATGCGGCATTCCTGTTGTCGCTTCGAATTCTGGATCACTGCCGGAAGTAATCGGAGATTTTGCTATTTTATTAGATCCTTTTGATTACAAGGGATATGCAAATGCAATTATCAAATTATTAACTGATAATGTTCATTACCAAAACTATGTTGAAAAAGGTTTACTTCATGTAAAAAAATATTCATGGGATTTCAACGGCCAGGCAAATCCTGGAAATTTATGAAAAAGTTATAAATTGTAAATCGAAATAATTATTCTAAAATGCACATAAACATACATTAAAATAATTATTTCATGAAGGTGTAAATGGCAATTGTTGCAAAACTTAGATCAACTATTCTAAAGTCAGAAATTAATAAGTTATCTAATTTTTATGAAGCAGAAATTAGTGAACATGAGCGCTTGCGAATCCAATTGGAACTTTTCAATTCCAATTGGAAAAAGATAATAAAAAATGTCCCCTATTACCGATCACTATATCTGAAAGGGGCTTTACCAATAAAGTTTGAAAGTTGGAACCAATTCATAAAAGAAATGCCTGTTGGAAACCGTCTGGATTATATTCGGAATCAGAAACAGTTGACAGATCAAAGTAAAAAAGTCGACTATATGAGAATTACCGGTGGTTCATCAGGTAATCCTCTTCAAATACCAGCCTGGAAAAGTGAAGATTTGTATACACGACCTGATCAATGGGTAGGAAGGCGATGGTATGGAATCAAACCTGAAGATCGGTGTTTATGGCTGACTGGAAATTCATATTTATTAGGTAGCGGATTAAAAGGCGACATTAAGAAATATAAACGTGCAATTAAAGACGCTTTGTTGGGATATTATCGTTTACTTGCATACAATTTGAACACAGACAATATCCGAAAAATGACGGAAGTCATCATTAATCAAAAACCGGATTATATTATTGGATTTAGTGGGGTTTTAGATCTGTTTGCACGTGTAAACCAGGACAGAAAATATGACTTGGCTAAATTAAAATCTTAAAGCTATTATCGCAACTTCTGAAATATTTCCATTCGAAGATAGTGCTCAAATCATAGCGGAAACATTCAATACTAACGTGGCTATGGAATATGGTTCAAACGAGACGATTGCAATTGCCCATACAGAACCAAATGGAAATTTTAAAGTTTTTTGGAAAAATTATTTTATTGAGGGGGTTGATAGTGGATTAGGAAGTCAAAAAGAAATAAGAGTTACCAGCCTGTACCCAAGATGTTTTCCTTTAATTCGGTATGAGTTAGGCGACCAAATTGAACTCATCGATTCGAATAAAAAATCTGATTTTGGAATCGAATATTTTAGAAAAGTTTATGGTCGCAAAAATAACTATGTTTTGTGCGAGAACGGAGAAAAAATTCACACAAGTGCATTTTCACTATCATTACGAATTTTTCCAGAAATTACGGCATACCAGATTATTAATGAAGGGTCCAAAATTGAATTACATATTGTCATAATTGACTCAAATTTGAGTTCAGATATTATTTTGAAAATTAGACATCATTTATCCTTGATTCATCCGGAATTATCAAAAGTAATTATTAGAAAAGTCGATCAGGTTGAGCGCACAGTTAATGGAAAATCGCCTTTACTAATCAGAAAATAAAGCTGTGGTTCTTTTTGAAAACATCAAATGTAAAAAATATATAATGAGATAAATGTTTATAAAATAATATTGACTAAACTCAGCCAGTAATTCAGTTTACGAAATCTACAAATGGAATGAACTTAACAATTTGGAGTTGGCAGCAAAATGAGATTATTACATATCATCGGAACTCTGGACCCAAATTATGGTGGCCCTGTTGAAGCGTTAAAACAGTTATCAAATGCCATTCTGAAATCAGGTCATTCCGTCGACATCATTTCATTGGATGGACCCGAAGCTCCCAGAATTCGATAATCTGTCAGCAAAAGTGATAGCAATCGGACCAAGCGCTGGAAAATATAGATACAATAGTAGACTTGTAAATTGGCTTGTAAAAAATGCGAGTCACTATGATTTTAATTACAATTCATGGCATCTGGCAATTTCAAAGTTTTGGAACCTGGATGGCATCAAAAAAAATGTGTTTTTCTTATAATGTTTTTATTCATGGTGCTCTCGATCCCTGGTTCAAAAAAACCTACCCACTCAAACATTTAAAAAAGTTGTTATACTGGCCATGGACAGAGTACAGGGTTTTGCGTGATGCAAAATCGGTTTTATTTACAAGTGAAGAAGAAAAAAAACTGGCAGCCAAATCATTTTCTCTTTATAAATCAAAGCCGGTAGTCATAAATTATGGTATAGGTTCACCTCCCGGTGAACCCGAAAAACAAAAACAGATATTTTTTGATCATTATCCGGATTTAATTGGAAAGCGATTGATTGTCTTCCTAAGCAGGATACATCCCAAAAAAGGATGTGACATACTAATAAAATCATTTTCAACTATCGCACAACAGGATCCGGATTTGCATTTGGTCATGGCAGGACCGGATCAATCGAAATGGCTTCCTGTTTTGAAAGAGCTATCCGCGTCGCTAAAAATTGAAAATCGTATTACCTGGACCGGCATGATAAAAAATGATCTTAAATGGGGTTTATACCGGTCTGCAGAAATATTCGTTTTACCTTCTCATTCTGAGAATTTTGGAGTGGCTGTCGTAAAATCCTTGGCAAGCGGAACACCTGTGATAATCACTAATAAGGTGAACATTTGGAGAGAGATAGAAAAAGATGGCGCTGGATTAGTAGCTGATGATACGCTCGATGATATTACAAGGATTCTAAATTACTGGCAGAAATTGGATTTCTCTGAAAAATGGTTGATGAGAGAAAGGGCATTACTTTGCTATAAAAACCGCTTTCAAATAGAGAAAACAGCCGAGCAATTCATTGGACTGGCAAATCAAAACAATAACAGTTAAACTAAGGAAAATTATGTCAGATCAAGTAAAATTTCAAAATTTAAGAGACTTTAAATTGCCTGAAAACTTCCGCGGCCGGTCAAAATTTATTGTACAACTTTGGTGGATAATTGAAAAAACGTTGATTGCATGGTCACCGCAATTTTTATACAGTTGGCGTTCTTTTTTGTACCGGCTTTTCGGGGCAAAAATCGGAAAAAATGTATTGATTAGACCAACTGCCCGGATGACCTACCCATGGAAAATTTCAATTGGTGATTTTTCCTGGATTGGTGATTCCGTTACTTTATATAGTCTCGCAGAAATAAATATTGGCAAAGAATGTTGTCATTTCTCAAAATTCGTACCTTTGTACCGGATCTCATGACTATCGCAGCCCTGCCTTTGAAATTTTTTCCAAACCGATTAATTTAGCAGATGAAGTTTGGATTGCTTCTGATGTATTTATTGCACCAGGTGTTTCAATAGGTAAAGGAACAGTCGTTGGTATCCGTAGTACTGTACTACACGATTTACCGGCAGAAAAACTTTGTTTTGGTAATCCTGCAGTTGTAATTAAAAATCGTATTGGGACATCTGCTTGAAAATTTTACTTTTTGGCATTAATTTTTACCCGGAACTGACCGGTATAGGTAAGTATAGCGGTGAACTGGCGGCGTTTCTTGTTGAAAAAGGGCACGATGTGAAGGTGATTACTGCACCTCCCTATTACCCTGAGTGGAATGTGCATGAAGGATATTCTAGTTGGTTATATAAAAAAGAAACCTGGTCTGGTATTACCATCATCCGCTGCCCGTTATGGATTCCAACAAAGAAAAATGGAATTAACCGCATCTTACATCTTTTATCCTTTACACTTTCAAGCTTCCCGGTCGCATTTTGGCAGGTTTTTTGGAAACCCGATATCGTTCTTTCAATTGCTCCTGCATTAACAAGTGCTCCTATAGCGCGCTTAACAGCCATTTTAAGTAGATCAACAAGTTGGCTTCACTTACAGGATCTTGAATTAGATGCAGCATTCGGATTAGGAATTGTCCGCTCAAATTCAACTTTCGAAAAGGCAATTCGCCAAATTGAAAAAGGAATAATTGCGGGTTTCGATCACATATCTACCATTTCCTTGGCTATGCGTAATCAACATTATTAATAAGGGGATTCCGGAGAAAAAGTTATCAATCTTACCAAACTGGGTGGATACAAATTTTATTAAGCCAATTTCCTCCTCAAATTTAAAGGCAGGCTTTGGCCTTCCGGAAGATTCCTTCGTCGTATTACACGCAGGAAATATGGGTAAAAAACAAGGCCTGGAAGTAATTTTAGAAACTGCTAAATTATTATCCAACCACAATCATATCCTTTTCGTATTATCCGGTGAAGGTGCCAACCGGCAAAAATTAGAAGAACTTGCTGAGAAATTGACAAATGTCCGGTTCTTGCCTTTGCAACCACTTGACAATTTGAACGCTTTGTTAAACATGGCTGATATCCATATTTTGGCGCAAAAAAAGGGTGCGGCTGACCTGGTTATGCCATCTAGACTATCAGGTATGTTGGCAAGTGGAAATCCAGTTATAGCATTGGCGAATATAGATACCGAAATCGCATCGATCGTTTCCAGGATTGGGCTGGTTGTTCCACCAGAAAATCCTGATGCCCTGGCGAAAGCAATCATCAGACTATATAATGATTCTGACTTACGCAAAAATATGGCATCAAAGGGTCGTCATTGGGTGGAAAGTAACTGGTCTAAGGAATTTGTACTTTCTAGATTTAGTAATGAATTACTTCAAATTCACGATGAAATAAAAAGTAATCATGAACTATAGGGGTAAAAATGTATTATAGAAAAAAATGGACGATTATTTTAATTTTTTTAGCAATTGATATTCTTGTTTTTATGAGTATTTTCTATTTGGCATTTCAGATCAGGGATTTGCTTACACCTTTAATAGGCCGAATTCTTTTATGGAGAACTCAGGCACCTATGGCGCAAATGACTGTCCTATTGGGGATCATCACATTTTTTGGAATGGGACTTTACCCTGGCTATGGGTTAACTGCAGTTAAGGAATTGGAAAAAATGTCCAAAGCTACAACCCTGGTATTCTTTTTATTGGCAACTGCCTCTTACCTCAATAAATCATTCTCGGAATTTTCCAGATTAATCATGATAATCGCCTGGATTCTGGCAATTGTCATTTTGCCAATTGTGCATTTTATTTTGCGCAACCTTTTATCCCGCACAAAATGGTATGGTACTCCGGTTGTCATTTTTGGCGATGGAGAATGGGGCAATAAAATTGAATTCCTCGCTGCGTGGAGTTCGCCGTCTTGGCTGGCTGGTAAAAGATGTGATTTCCATTAATGCAGTTGAACCGTTCAAACAACAATTTGATAATCATCTAATTGCCGTATTAGCTTTATCCACTAATTCACGGATTGGTAATATTCCCAGAATTTTAAGTCAAAATTTTCGCAAGGTTGTTCTGGTGCAAGAATCAGAATATTTCGGTTCATTATGGGTAAGACCTTTAGATTTAGACAGTCATTTAGGACTGGAATTTAATTTTCATCTTTTAGAATGGCCATCAAGATTATTGAAGCAGTTGATAGACTATATTGGTGCAGCCATATTAACAGTATTACTATCTCCGTTTTTTGTTCTCATAAGCATATTGATCAAAATCGATTCACAAGGACCAGTAATTTTTAAGCAAAAACGCTTAGGAAAAGATTTTAAAGAATTTTATGTTTATAAATTCCGCACAATGGATATCAATGCCGAGCAATCCCTCCAACAAATATTACAATCTAATGCCCAGTTAAGAGACGAATATGAGCATTTCCACAAACTGGAGAGAGATCCAAGAAGGACAAAGTTCGGTAGCTTTTTACGCCGTTTTAGTATTGATGAACTTCCCCAATTATGGAATGTCTTAAAGGGGGACATGAGTTTGGTAGGACCCCGTGCTTATTTAACTTCTGAATTACCGAAAATAGGCTCATATGGCGCGATTATTCTACGAGTAAAACCGAGTTTGACAGGTTGGTGGCAGGTTATGGGACATAATGAAAAAACTTTTAAGAACCGGTTGCAAATGGATGAATATTACATCAGTAATTGGTCGCTCTGGATGGATATTTTTATTATGTTCAAGACTGTCTGGGTGGTTATCAAGGGATCCGGCATTTAATTACAAATCAAGTAATAGTTAAAGAAGCCTCCGAATTCGGAGGCTTCGTCCTTTTATTAATTTATGGTGTCAATTTATGAACTAATCAGGCAAATTTGCAGGATGATTTTATTCAATTTCGTACAAATTAACGAAGAAATTTTTAAACTAAGCAGCAGCCAACAAGCTTTTTGCTTTGGCGACTGCACGACTTGCATCTTCAGCGAAGCCATCAGCGCCAATTTGGTCAGCATAAGTTTGTGTAATAGGAGCTCCGCCAATCATTACCTTTACCTGATTGCGAATTCCAGCTTCATTCATTGCATCAATTGTGCGTTTCATGTTTGGCATTGTTGTCGTTAGCAAAGCAGACATGGCGACAATTTGCGCGCCACTTTCACGTACAGCCTCAATAAATTTTTCCGGGCTAACATCTGTCCCTAAATCAACAACTTCAAACGCTGCGCCTTCTAACATCATAGCTACAAGGTTTTTTCCGATATCATGTAAATCGCCTTTTACTGTACCAATAACCACTTTTCCAGGAGATTGAACATCATCTTCAGTGAGATATGGTTTTAATACTTCAAGTCCTTTTTGCATCGCCCGGGCGGCAATTAACATCTCAGGAACAAAATACTCACCTTCTTCGAATAAACGACCTACTTCACCCATGGCTGCAATCATTCCATCATTTAAAATGACTGCCGGTTCAACACCTTCATTCAATGCCAGACTGATTTTTTCAACGACCAGTTTGGTGTTTCCATCTAAAATACCTTCATAAATCGTTTCCAACGTGGAACTCATAATCCTCTCCTTCTGGGTGGTAAGACTGTGGATATTTACAAGATTCTAAACTATAAGAATTATAATTCAATTCATAAAAAATAGGGTAAAATTATGACAACGTTGTCTTAAAGGGTGTTTATGACATTAGAAAAATCTTTAAATTCGTTTATCGTCGACCTCGAACCGCTCGGAAAACGCGTCCAGTTGCATCAAGGAAAAAATATTGTGGATGCGGCTCTTCTGGCCGGGCTGGATCTGGTTACTTCTTGCAATGGATTGGGGATTTGCGGTTCGTGTAAAGTTCGACTTATAAATGGGGACCTCAGTGAGATAACAGAGGAAGAAAAAAATCTACTTTCCAACCTTGAGATTAATGAAGGCATTCGACTTGCCTGTCAGTCTTCCCCAAAATCAGACGTGAAAATTTTTATTCCACCTTCTTCTTTGACCCATGGCCAGCAGTTACAACTTGAGGGAAAGCAATTTCAAATCGAGATTGCTCCGGTAGTCACAGCACTCGATATAATTTTTGACAATCATGAGCTTAATCACCCTTTAGACGTGAATCTGATTAACAAATAAAGTAAGTAAAAAAGCAGGTCGTGAGATAGCACCTATCGGAAAACCGCTTTTAGATTCCATTTTGGAACAAACAAATCACTCCAATGGTGCAGTCCGGCTGATACTCCGTGACAATGAAATAATCAATGTGTTACCAGAAGGAACGCCATATTATGGTCTTGCATTGGATATAGGTTCAACAAAAATTGCTGTATTCTGGGTTGATCTGAGCAATGGAGCTGTAATTAAACAAGCCGGTATAATGAATCCTCAAATTCCATTTGGTGAAGATGTAGTCAATCGAATATCCTATGCAAACCAGGGCGAATTTGAACGAAAGCGCTTACAAGAAGTTCTGGTAAAGACAATAAATGATCATATTATTGAAACGAGCCAAAACCTTAACATTCGTCTCAATCAGATTGTTGATATGGTCGTAGTTGGCAATACTGTAATCCACCATCTTTTTTGTGGTTTTCCAGTAAAATCCCTGGGTGAATCGCCTTATCTGCCATTTATAAAAAAGGGACTTTCAATACTCGCGAATGAAATTGGTATTCACATTGCCGGTAATGCCAATATTTACTTACCGCCAATCATCGCCGGCTATGTTGGAGCAGACCATACCGCCGCAATACTCGCAACGCGTATGGCGTCGGCTAAGGAAACCATATGTTTAATTGACGTGGGAACGAATACAGAAATAAGCCTGATTAATCATCGATTCATCCGTTCATGCTCCTGCGCCTCGGGACCGGCATTTGAAGGCGCGCATATCCAGGATGGAATGCGGGCTGCTTCTGGTGCAATTGAGAAAGTGCAAATCGACGAAAATAAAATTACATTTCAAACGATCAATCAAAAACCACCTGTCGGGATTTGCGGCTCAGGAATTTTATCAATAGCTGCTGAATTTCACCGTAATCATATTATCGATCAGCGCGGAGTATTCCAAAGTAACCATGAATTAACGCATGAAAAAAACGGGCAAAAATACGTTGTTGTCGCGAATAAGATGGAAGGTGACGAATCATATGAAATCCGGGTTACACGCAAAGATATAAATGAAATTCAACTCGCCAAGGGCGCTATCCGAACCGGTATTGAAATACTCTGTAAAAAATCCGGAATTAAACCGGGTGATATCGATCAATTCCTGATTGCCGGAGCTTTTGGGACACACTTACACTTGGAAAGCGCGATTGAAATTGGAATGTTTCCGGACGTAGATATTAATCGATATCATCAAATTGGAAATGCAGCTGGAGTTGGTGCCCGTGAATTATTGGTTAATGCAGCACTTCGGAAGGAAGCAAAAGATCTTGTCGAGTCAATCCAATATATCGAACTGACTGTCGAACCTGAATTTAGTAATATTTATGTTCAAGCATTGTACCTGGAGAGAAATGACATCATCATCTAAATATTTCAAAGTAATTGCCTGTGAAGCTTTGGCAAGACCTGTCTATTATTTCAGTGCTTTGACACCGCATAAGATTGACATTGAATTAAATCGGATCGGTTTACATGATCACCCGAATCAACTTCGCGATCAGTTACAGGCTTCAATTGATAATACTTCCCCTGATTACGATGCCATCCTGCTTGCCTATGGCCTTTGTGGTCGAGCTATTGACGGACTTCAAAGCAAACAAAATATGATGGTTATCCCTCGCGCCCATGATTGCATTACGCTGTTGTTAGGAAGTCGCAGTGCGTATGCTCAGCAACAGGACCAGCAGCCCGGCACCTATTGGTATTCACAGGATTATCTGGAACGCAGCGGACGGTATGGCACCAGCATGGCTTTAGGCAGCGGGATGCCAGATGATCTTCAAGCAGTCTATCAGGAATACATCCAAAAATTTGGTCAGGACAATGCCGATTATCTTATCCAGACGCTTACCAGCTGGCAATCGCATTATAAACGGGCTGTACTTGTTGAAAATGAATTAGGCGTTAATGAAAACATCAGTAATCAGGCAGCACAGGAAGCAATAAAACGTGGCTGGCAATTAGAAAAACTTGCAGGAGATCTCAACATCGTTCGCCGGCTATTATCCGGAGAATGGAATGATGATTTCCTGGTTATTCCAAAAGGATCCACAGTAACAATGTCGATGGATGATGAAATTATTACCTGCAGTAAATGATAAAACAATTTCAATTCATCTAATTATAGCGGTGTGTTGGGGTTGGAAAGCCGGGATGAAAAGCCTGTTCATTTAGGACCTCAATCTTGATCTGATCCTTTTTTATATCCCCAAAGAATACCCTTGAAAAAGCGTCTGATATCTGTTCCGCACTGCATTCCAAACGTGCATTGATTGTAAATAATATTGGAGATTCCCAATTGGTGTTAATTTTCAAATCTTTGAAATCATCCTGCAAACTTACAATGGAAATCTTTTCATGTTGGTTTTTATCACTGATCAGAAATTTTAAATGACCTATTCCAATCTTGTTTCTACTCAGATCGTAAAGCAGTGCGGAAATTCTTTCCTCCAACCAGAGATTCATATGCACTTTATTAAATTCAATCCGGTAATTTCCATCAAACCAGGCGAGGCTTTGTTCACCTGATCCATAGACCTGATAATCCAAACTGGTTTTAGATTTGGGTAAAAATAGTTCGGAATCTAAAATCTTGAGCCAATCCTTTACACCGTTTTCCAAAAGTGAATTTTGACTGATAACGATCTTGTCCTTATATTTTTCATTAACTAACTCTTCTAATTGTCTTTTCTGTATGTCATTAAGAAGATCGGATTTGTTCATCACGAGCACTCCAGCTTCTTCAATTTGTTTTTCAAAAATATAAAGAATACCTTCTTGAAAAGGCAAATCTTCACCGGATAAAAATTTTAATAATAAACGCGAGTCGCACAGGACAGAAAAGGTAACATCCTGACTGCTGCTTTCTCTTAAATCAAGTAAGGGCTGAATAACTGTCGAAACAAGATCAGTACAGGATCCGACTGATTCAGCAAATATATAATCCGGGTTGATCTCATTTGCTAATTCATCGATTGATTCTGAAAAATCACCATAGTTACAGCAAAAACAACCGCCCGTCACTTCTACAGATGGAAAATCTTCGAGCCGAAAAAATTGTAAATCAACCAGATATTTACCCTGATCATTCGTGATGATTCCAACTTTCTTACCTCGCTTGACAATCTGCTTGGCCGCAGCAGCTATCGCAGTAGTTTTTCCGCTTCCTAAAAAACCGCCTACAAGATGAATTTTCATAATGCCTCCTTAAATAGGTCAACTCCATGTTTATATATCATTTTGACAACGTTGTCAACAATCACCAACTGATATAATAATCTTGATTCCTCAGGAGGATACGATCATGAAATCATCAGAATTATTAGCCCGTTTAGAAGAAAAAACTACCTTGGTTATTGATGGCGCTACCGGAACAAACTTGCAGCAGCGAGGGTTACCTGTGGGTAATGCTCCGGAAAATTGGGTTTTAACGAACCCGCAGGAAATTATTGGATTACACAATGATTTTATTAAAAGTGGATCCGATATAATTTTGACATGCACTTTTGGAGGCAATCGCATCCGGTTAGCCCATGCCGGGCTTGATTCTCAGGCCGAATTAATAAACAAGACTGCCGTTCAGCTTGCCAGACAGGCTGTTGGTAATCAGGAAGTTTTGGTCGCCGGTTCTATGGGACCGACCGGTGAGATGATGCAGCCTTATGGTTCCCTTTCAGAAGATGACGTATATCAAATCTACTTGCAACAGGCAGGTTATCTGGTCGCAGCAGGTGTTGATTTTCTGGTTGTGGAAACTCAATACGATTTAAACGAAGCTTTAAAAGCCATTGAGGCAATCCGTTCAATTTCTGATATCGCATTAATTTGTTCTTTCAGTTATGACAGGGGTACCAGAACAATGATGGGTATTAAACCGTCCCAGGTGGCAGCAGCTTTAAATGATACGGATGTCACTGCCATTGGAATAAACTGCGGTAAGAGTCTGGAAAGCAATAAACTGGTACTGGAAGAACTCAGCGGCATTACCCCCAAACCAATCTGGTACAAACCAAATGCCGGTTCACCCGAAACTGATGCTGAAGGAAATGTTCATTACCGTATTACGCCTCAACAAATCGGTTCACAGGCGGTGGATTGGATAAAAAGCGGTGCACGATTTATTGGAGGCTGCTGCGGAACAAGCCCGGAACTTCTGGCATCTATAGCCAAAGTTGTTAAGTAAGAATATTCAAGAATATTTCATCAGCCATCATTGTCTGATAACCAATATATCCAAATTTAAGTTGTACCTCTTATCACAATACTGGTTGGCAGTATCACTTGCCGGGATTCCGGCTGCTTACCTTCAACAAGTTCAATCAGCATCTTCACAGCATTTTCTACGATTTCTTCCACGGGATATCTGACTGCAGTAATACCCGGCCAGATTTCATGGCTGCTGCTTAAATCGCCAAATGCCGCCAGCGATACCTGTGAAGGAACTTTTATTTTCAATTCATTTAAGGCAAACAAAGCCCCGGCTGCCAATTCATCACTTAAAGCAAATATTGCACTCGGTGCATCACTTAAATTCATCAGGATCCGCGTGGCTGTATACCCCCCAGTAAAATTATTTTCAGAATCAACCAGATATTCCTCTTTTAATTTGATATGATGTTTTTCCAGAGCCGCCTGGTAACCATACAATCGGTCAAGACTCGGTCGTTGATTTCGATGCCCTAATAAAACTCCGATCGCCTGGTGGCCTTGTTTAATAAGGTATTCAGTCATTTGATAAGCGCCGGTATAGTCTTCGGCAGAAACATATGGTGAGCCCCCGGTTGAGTTTAAAGGTGAAATATGCACATGCGGAATATTTGTTTTCTGGATTAATTCAGTCAGATAAACGTCACTATCGCAAGGGGGTGTAGTCACAAGTCCATCAATCCGCTTTTCATTAATAAGACTGGCAATCTTTTTTCTTGATCGGGAAAATGACGGATAGTAGGTTTGAACTAAAATCTCATAATTTCCTTCATATCCAAGATCCAGAACTTTGGATATCAAAGCAGATTGAAAAGATCCGGATGAATGTAAAAGCACACAAATAACATAGGACCTCTTTTGGACCAGTCGCCTGGCTGAAATATTTGGAGCATACCCCAATTCATCAATTGCGCTTAATATACGTTCACGTAAATCAGCGCGAACATGCGGTTCATCATTTACCACCCTGGATACCGTTTTAATTGAACAGCCGGCTTTTAATGCGACATCCTTAATTGTTACCGACAAATTTCCTCACTTCAAAACCATCAGATCCGTTACCCTTACGATTATAACAAATCTTGATTCGAAACTGTTCGGCTTTAATCACTCAAATTGTTTGTAAAAATTAAACCAAAAAATTATTGACAACGTTGTCAATTAATGTTAGATTTATTGTATCCAATTCTCCAGCGAGGTTAATATGCATACCAATAATTTAACTCACCGAAACGGGAAAAAACTTCTTTTTCAGACGCTTTCACATCAGGATACTTCCGCTGTTCCCTGGGTACCTTTTGCCGGTGTCCATGTTGGCAAATTGAAAGGATATCCTGCTGATGAAGTTTATCTTGATGAAGAGAAGCTATATGAAAGTCTGATGGAAGCCAATCAATTGTATGCACCTGACGGTCAACCTGTTGTATTTGACCTTCAAATTGAGGCTGAAATCCTGGGTTGCAATTTGCTCTGGGTAAAAGATTTACCTCCGACTGTCATAGACCACCCTCTGCAAGCGAATTCTGAAATACCGGAATATATTCCGACCGCATTGGATGGTCGTCTGCCTGTCATTCTTAATGTAATGAGAAGGATGAAAACTTCCGTTGGAGATACTACTGCATTATACGGATTAGTAACCGGTCCGTTCACCCTCGCAGCGCACCTGCGCGGAACGGAAATCTTTATGGATATGGTTGACCAACCTGATTATGTCCACCGTTTATTAGCTTACACCGCCAGAGTAGCAAGCAAAATATCGGAATACTATATATCGGCTGGAATGGACATTATTGCGGTTGTGGACCCGATGGTATCCCAAATTTCTCCCCGGCATTTTCGCCAATTCATGAGTTCTCCATTTTCAGAAATTTTTGAATTTATTCGTAACAAGAAAGTATTCTCAGCATTCTTTGTTTGTGGTGATGCCACCAAGAACCTTGAAGTCATGTGCCAGACCAAGCCTGATGCAATTGCAGTGGATGAAAACATCAATATGAAAGCTGCACAGGAAATCTTATCTCCATACAATATTACATTGCAGGGAAACATTCCTTTGACATCCCGCATGCTTTTGGGCTCACAGGAAGATAATATGCAATATATTATCGATATGCTGGATTCATTAGATCACCACAACCTTATCATCTCCCCAGGCTGTGATATGCCCTATGACACACCTGTAAATAATGTGATTGGCGCTGCCGAAGCTATCCGCAACCCAGAGCAAGCCAGGTTAATTCTTGAAAATTATCAATCCTCTGATGTTGATCTTTCGTTGGTGGAGATTCCGGATTATGCCAATTTGGACAACCCGTTAGTAGAAGTTTTTACTCTGGATTCATCGGCATGCGCAGCTTGCAGTTACATGTTAGCAGCTGCAGAAAGAGCTGTTGCAGCTTTCAACGGCAGCGTAAATATTGTTGAATATAAAATTACAAAATCGGAAAATATTGCCAGATTAAAAAAGATGGGAATTCAAAATCTTCCATCAATTTTGATTAACGGAGATTTGAAATTTAGTTCCTTGATACCCGCTCAAAAAGAATTGATAGAAACGATAAAAATGTATTTATAGTTCAATCAATATACCGAACAAAAAAATCTTCCAAATTGTCTTTATGGAAGATTTTTTGTTAATTACCGGGGCGACAATCACAAAATCAATCGATCGATGGTAAGAACCCGCGTAATATACAATAACAATACTAATTTTTCAATCGCAACGATTAATTGTTTTTTGTGGTAAAGAGAACATCCTGAGGGATGATTTCACGTTTGCCCTCCGGAGGAGTCCAAAACAAATTGATAAAGCTATATCCCGTATGATCAGAGAATAGAACTTCAATGTCATGATAACCGGTTATCAATTCAATTGATTCTTCTTCATAACGATCTCTGGTCTTAAAAGGCAATACCTGATGATCATCTATCAAAAGAGAAGATTCATCTATCAATTCAAGACCAAATGTATAAATTCCATCTTTTTGAATATAGATTTTCCCGCTCCAATTTGCCGTATAAGGCCGCGGTAAGATTAAATTATGGTAATAGAAATTAATCCATGGATCCACCTGTTTAAATTCTGGAGTTCCTTGCCAGTCTTCATTTGCATAATACTGACCTAGAAGTCCGTTATTTGTAACTGGATCTACATATAAAGAGTTTTTGGTAATAATTGACCAATCTTCCCTTGGTGGTTGCCAGAAAAATTCGAATTTACCGTCAGCAGCGGTTGTCCGAATTGTGATTGCATGATTGCCCTTTGCCAGATTGATCTCCTCAGAATTTCCATCTCCTTCATCAAACGGTATGAGCTCCCCGTCTATAGACAATTCAACCAATCCGGGTGAATGTATATTAAAGCGATAACCACCATAGCTATGCGCATTTAAAACACCTGTAAATTCCAGTCCATATGGCATTGGTAAAGAAACATGTCCTGTAAAATCGAAGGAAAAATTTGTTTCTTGTCTCGTCAAAACAGGGTCCAATGAGAGATCACCATCTTTATAGTAGATCGCATTTAAACCTTGAATTCGCTGAATATCATGTGGGCTTAAAACAACCTGATAAAGTATTATTTTCCCATCCGGTGACTTGATTTCATCAAATTCACCGTCAGGATAATATCGCTTGGCCTGATTAAAAAGCATTTTCCGGTCACTATCGATAAAAAATACCGCCTTTTTATCACCATCCAAACGGAAAGGGAAACTATCGTATGTTTGCAGTTCATGTTTCTGACCAATATTTGGTGCCAGAAATTTTATTGTGGGAGAATTATAATAAAAAATACTGATGTAATATTCAGAATCCCCTCCTAAGTCCAACATTTTATTGCCGATTATTGTTTCTCGTGTTGAAAATTGTGCCCAGGAGTCATATGACACGGCCTGTTTATCAAAATATAAAAGAGAGTTAAATATTCCCGCAGTTCCAAGCAGGATTAACAGAATAACATTTAGCATCTGGCGTCGCTGGAATGGAAAGTCCTTTTCACTCTTTTTTAATACTGCCATAACAGCCAAAGAAGCCAGTAAATATACCGCTGGAAGACTTCCAATAGCCCTTAAAGATTGAGGCGATTCAAAATCAAGAGAAAAAATACCGGGTGCCAGCATGATTAATAACCATCCAATTAGTAAAACCGGAATAAATTTTCGAATTCAACTCAAGCTGAAAGCGAAACCCATAACCAGTAACGTGCCGGATATTGGATCAAGCATCGGTTTACCGGGAATATTATGACGACCGTTTCTGTCACCTTGATAGTTGAACATCAATAAATGTTCTCGCGTCGTTTCGACAACTGCTTTCAAAGCTTCTTCAGTTGTCTTTGAAGTAAAAATTGAAGTCATCTTTGTACGTGAAAAGAAAGTCTCAGTATTGGTCATAGCATATTTTGTAACGGGTATTGAAGCTACTACCATTGCCAATACAATCACACTCAGCCCATTTTTGTAAATCTTAAAAACATTTCTTTGTTTGCTCACAAGAAACAAAAAAATCAAAATGACTACAACAGGAAATAATCGCAGCGGTACATAAAACCCTAATCCCAATCCGATTGAAATTCCGGCCAATGTAAAAAACAAAAGTTTGTTACCCTTCAAAGCTAACAAAATGAATCCAAGGGTCAACAACTCAAAGAATGGCACGGTGACACCATGCATTGCAATCCGGCTCCAATTAATATCCCACCGCGATATACTCAATAGAAAAGCAAATATTAATGCAGATCTGGGTCCCAAGAGTTGTTTCCCCGCAAAATATCCGGCACCAACAGTTGCAACCCCAAAAATTACGCTTACTAAGCGTAAAGCAAAAACTGAAGAACCAAACAGCTTAATTGCCAATGCATTGAGATATATAAAATGCGCCGGCAGGTTAGTTGACTCGGCAAACAAAGGAAAATACCCCGGATCATTGATTAATCTTAATGCACTGAGCCCGTTATCTGCTTCGTCATACCAAAGACCAAACGGAATTTGGTCCAATTTGTAAATTCGTAAAAATAATGCCAGCGAAAGAATAGCAAATAAAATGATATGTTCAGTACTTATCCGGTTTTGTTTCTTGGGTAAACCACCTTTATTTGCACCGTCTAACAGAAAAGCGGAAAGAACAAGCAATAACATGCTCAATAGATAAAGCACCCATGGTCCCAGTACTGGATTATTATTATCGAATTGAATAAAAGAAAAAACAGCCAAAATAACTGCCAGAATACCCGCAATGAAACCTGTCTAAATCTTAAATTGATCTTTTTGTTTTTTGGCTATGGCTATATGAAATTCCGGCAGCTTTACATTTTGGGTTGATACGATAAAACTAATCGCTGCGTAAAAATATAAAACTAAGGCAAAAAAAATCTTTTTGTTTTCAAGTAATAACTGTGCAACCAGACCCGCCCCAAGTGCAATTAATGCTCCTACTGGAGAATTAAATATTCTTGAAATATAATTTTTTACGTTTCCTAAAATATCCCTCAAAGTCATGCTTTTTTATCTGCCATTACACCCAAATTCGCATTTTTGTTCTTTCTCAACGATTTCTTGCTGATTTCACATAATATTGATGTTGATGAATTGCATGTTGGTCTAAAATATTTTTTATAAAGACAGATGAATTTGAACAATTTTACAAAAATTAATCATTATACCGATATATATTGGCGCTGTTTACTGTCCCATCCCCAAATACGTTAACCAGTAGCCCATCCCTGACCATCTGCTGGAATTTAGCAATTCCACCTTCAGAATAATAAGCCCGTTCGAGATCTGAAACAATAATATACTTGACATCATATTTTTTTAAAAATTCAACAGCCTCAAATATATTTTCTGTATTATAGAAATCGACCACATCCTGTATCCTTTTATCAATAATGGTGCCATCCAGAAGTGAGTTATGCTGTCGGACATGCCAGTTCCAGCCGATAACTGTCGGTAAACCGGTGTGAATAGAAAAGCGTGCTCCCCAGCGGTATTCTGAAGTTTGACCTTCAACAATAACTGGCGTACCAGATACATTTTCCTGCATGTATTTTATTGCTGCATAATCTTTACTGAGATCAAGTAGCCTGCCTTCATCATTATAAATAGCGGGGTTCGTAAGATCACTTTTGGGATCTTCACCCAACATAAACAACTCACCATCTAAATTGTGTGGTGGATTTTGAATATTTGGCCATCTGTCATCCATTTTCTTACTGGTTGCTATCAATGGATATATAAATGCTGACAGCGTTAGAAGGACAAAAATTACACTCCAGGTAATTTTTATCTTATATGTTTTTTGGAATATTTTTGGAATTAGATCGATCAAAGCCAGGCTTAACCCGATACCTAAAATAAACCAGGCCTCATTATACATTCGGAAAACCATGTTAGATCTACCGGAATCGCCTTTTAATACCAGGACCTCCACAACGAAAGTTATCGAGAGGCCAATCCCGAATAACCACCAATAAATCTTTTGATATAAATTCAAACTTTTCTTTATAAAAATCAGGTAAAAAATTCCACATAAAACAGGAAAACCGAACGCCAGTAATTTATAGTCCGAATTGGATAAAATGTACGGAATTGAAATGAGAACTAAAATCAATACAACCGGAACAAATATCCGCCATCCGGACGAATCAATCCATCTTCTATATCCGGTCTTGATTTCAGGATATAACTCCAAAACCATCATACTTATCATGACAAATAGAGTCAGACCAAACACACCAAAATAATCGAATAATGGTGTCCTGGCACCTTTCCAAATCTCTAGTGAAACGTATTCCGTTCGGAACCAATGTGAAAATGGCATATAGAAGAGAATTGCCAATCCAATAAATGCACTCGTATATGCAATGATTAACTTGATCCTGCTGTTGAGATCACCAGTTTCAGATCGCCATTCCGTCCATACGATAACCAGAAATCCAAGTCCAATAAATGTTGGGAAATCCCATGTATGGGTGGCACGAAAACTTCCAAATATCAAACCCGCGACAATCAGGTTCAGGATTCTATCTTTCCATTTTGACTTATTAAATGGCTTTATCATCACGCTGATTAACCATCCAAAAACCAAACCGAAAATCGGCATTGCTAATAAATGAGGATGCATATCACCGTACAGAAAAGTGAAATAAGGAAATTCAACGATGGGAGTATCCGGTCCGTCATGCAATATTGGTCTGGAGGCATCAAAGTACCAGCGTCCTTTGTTACCAGGAAGCTGCTGGTCAGTTGTAAGCACTTGTTTGGCTCCGTCTATGAATGCTTTGGTATGTTCAAAAAGAGAAGATCCATTCCACAACTTAGCCGAAGCCTCTGGTAAATATTGCCACAACAAACGCACTTCATAAAAATTTGCCATAAACAACACAAAAACCATTGCCAGTACGCCAGCCAATACTGCAAGTCCTCTGCCATTTGTAAGCGTCTGAATCCTGCCCCATTTCAACTTTCCTTTTTCGCCGTCAGGAAAAACTTCGTCTTTTTCCTTTTTTGGGTTGAAACCGGCAAACAAATTGTATGCCGCACTAAAAACCCCAACACCGGTCATTGCAAACCAGCTCGGTAAAATTAAGTTAAATGCAATTGAAGGAATTACCCCCAGTAATTTTGTGGGAATAGCTGCAATCACATATCCAAAATAATAATAGTTAATATAATGACCTGAAAACCAGGGGTGTTCAGGCGGAAAATGAACCGTTTTTAGAATCGCATTGAAAAATGCGAATTCCATAGGTTTTTCACCACCCAACCATGGATTCCATAAATCAGGATTTCCTAAACGTACCATCAGGCTGAACAGAAATAGTACAAGAAAAATGATTTCAATTCCAAGCAATTGCTTCCAATTACTTTTAATGAAAACAAAAAATTCATTTCTATTTTTGAAAATTAGAGCAACGCTCGCAGCACCTACAATGAAGACACATAAAATTATTGTTAATTTTGTAAAAGATAATACATTTAAGCTGCCCAACATCCAGGCTAACCAGGAAATTAGCAAAAGGCTCATTATTCTGATAAGTGCATATCCCCGGTCTGCTAATCCTGAGAAGATTCGATAGGCAATCGGAAAAACAATCCATCCCAAAACAAGCAGTAATAAATACCAGATTACAACAGTGAAAACCTGGTTCTTATTTATCAAAGAGTCCCTGTTGAACATCTGCGACCAGGTACCTCCTTGAGTTTGAATAGCAATTTGCTCCGGCGATAATTTCATAGCAGTTGGAGACTTTGAATACGCCATTGGTGTTTGGAAGATTACTTCGTTCAGATCAACACTATATAATAATTCTTTGACTTTTTCGATTGAAAAGTCTTCGGATTTTTTAAATATAAAAACCTTTGGGTGGTCATAAACTGTGAACGATTTATCAGCATATTGATCATTGATTGCAATAGGACCAATACCCGGGTCACTTGTGAATGTCTTAACCAGATCGAACCCTAATGGACTTATAAAAGGTTCCGTCAGACCATAAGCACGATTCTCAAGCGCATCACCACTACAGTTGCAGCCAAAAAGGGCTTGATAATATTTTAGCGTCATCGGGTAACGCAAAGGTAGTCTGGGCATGGCATCATAGGCGCGATTTGAAGGGATTACAATATAATTGGTCGCGTCAAGGATTTCAATCATCCTGTCCCGTTTTTCAGTTGTATCCGGTTCATATAATTCGAGATTATAAGGAGAATAAACCCCGCCTAATGCATCAATGCCTCCTACGCTCAATGGCAGCGCATCATCCCAGGAGGTCTCCAGGGCGAGACTTTCACCATTTAACTAGAAGAGGTCCGCCGCTAATGATCTCGTATCGGACCAGATATTGTTTATCCTTTGATATTTGTACCGGTTCGTAATTAAACACCGGTTGTAATTGCAATCCCGGGTTATTAAAATTCAAACTTACAGTTGACACTGCTAATGGATTTGTCTCATCGCCGGGGTTTAACAAGCTAACTTGAAAAACGCTTTCAGAAGGTGTAAATTCCTGAGAAAATTTTCCAATTTCAAAGCGGTTTAGTCGGACACTTTCCTCCGGCAAAATTTCAAGAGTATCTTCGAATTCCCCGGGAGCCTGATTTTCAAACCTCAGGTCCAAAGGAATCTTTGGATTCTCAAATATTTCATTGCCTAACCTGACTTCATTCATTGTCAAAATACTATTATTAATAATTTTGTACTTCAAATAATAAGTTTTCCCACTATCAAGTACGATATCTCCAAATTGTATGGTTTGATTTTCAAGATGGTCATTATCGGTTACAGCAAGCCGACCTTCAGTAATAATCTGATCACCCTGTTCATCACTGGTCAGCCGAAAATAAACATAGACACTTAACCTGCGAATATCTGTAGTGGTAATTTGGGATGAATATCCGTCTTGTTTAACATTTATTGGAATATTTGGCTGGGAATCAGGTTCCAGAATTTGATGATTGTAAATTGGTATTGGATATGAAATCTTCCCATCAGCACCGTCAATAATTAAATTCAACGGACCCGGCAAGTTGTCGATAATCCAATGGGATGCTTCAATTCTGGTTAGAGGCCGGTCATATATCCTGGAAAAGGCAAATGCCCATCCATAAGTTCCGGCCAGGACGACTACCAGGATCACAAGTGCGGTCATCCCTTTCCAGTAAGTCCGGAAATCTGAGAAATACGTTCTGAATTTCAATTTTTTGGATAAAAATATTCTCCGGCTTTCGGCTGTTTGATCATAAAGACGAAGTAGCGCCCAGGCTGCAAATAAAATAATAAACGGGTAGATTGGCAAAAAATACCGCATATAGCGCCAGAATTGCATATTCTGCCAGATAAAATACGCGGTTACCCAGGTAAACGGCAATAAGTGTTGCCGCCAGTCCCCTTTCCAGATTCGAATACCTGCCCATATCAAACCAAGCCAACCCGCCAGACCCAGTGGAATACCCATTCCCCACTGCACCATATTTGTCCAGGCATAACTGATCGGTCGATTCGTCCAATGATGGTTGGGAGGCCACTCAGACCGCCCGGCAACCTGCCCGGTAACTTCTTTAATAACGCTAAGCCAACGCTCATTCAATCTTAATCCAAAGAAACCGGGTCCGCTGAAAGCGTAAGGTTGAAATATTCTAAATGCAACCGCCATAAATAATAATGCGAGACCCCAACCGGTTAAAATATAAATTAAGTTTGAACGAAAACCGGGCTTTTTCCAACTTAAGAGTAATTCTGGCAGATCCTGCCAGAATAATTACACCAAATACCGGTATTGTATTGACCTTACAAGCCCCAGCCAGGCCAACAACAAAACCAAAGACGATAAAATTAAAATATGTTTTGTTTTGTAAATTGATAATTATCTTCCTTTAATGGTATTGCCAGTAAAGCAAAATAGAAACTTGCAACAACAAAAACCGTGGAGAATGAATTGACTGCAAAATAGTGTGAAAGTTGGATTGGAAGCACGGCTGCCGCTGCTAAAGCAGCTGCCAATAATCCGGTACGCCTGTTATATAGTCGTTGACCAACCAGAAACAGCATCCAGATTGCAGCAAGGTCAAAAAGACCCGACATCGCTCTTCCTACAAGGGTCAGCCCGTCATAATTAGCCATTCCCACAAAAACCGCTATTGCCCTTGTAATAAAGAGCGGGAACATGCCATACGTATACGAACCATGATTTAAGGGGTTTAATGTACTGTTTGCCGTATCAAAATATGCACCGATACTTTCTACACCTCGAATTTGGTCAGCCACCATCGTAATAAAGCGGGCATCGGGTTGCATATGATGGTTTTCATCCCAATTAATGCCATTAAATCTGAAATACGCTGCAACCAGGAGTATTAACAATAAAATAATATTGGTCTTCCAGGAGATTTTCGGTTTGGCAGCATCAACACTTTCACCTGACAATTCTTCAAGCGGCTTGGAAGAGGAAATTTTATCTTCGTCATTTTCCGGAATACTCGTGGACAATCCGCCATTCCCGGATGCAACAGTTTCAGCTTCATCAATACGATCATTAATGATGTTATCTTCTTGGTTTTCTTTATGCTCTAAATTCAATACAGGAGCCGGTGGTGTTGCTTCTCCAATACTTATAAGTGATTTAATCCGGTTCAGATTTTCTTCATCCAATCCCCATACCTGCTCAAGTTGACTCCGGCCTGCCGGCCGATTACTGGATTATTGCGGCGCGTCCCAATACACCTGATGAAGTGGTGCCGTGGGAGCTCAAGCAGCAAGCCCCGCCTGTGGGTACCCGCTATTTCTTCGCTGCGCTGGCCCTCGTGCGCTGGTCGGTGGCAGGCACAGCGCCGGATCTCACGATTACATCGAGTGTTCAAGACTGCCGCCACAAGTTCCGTTCGCTCTGCGAAGTGAGCGGCTGCTGCACGGTGACCGTGGGGGACGGCAGCCAAAGCTTCGGGGACGTCAATTCGATCCAGCAAGCCATCCAGATGCTGCCGCCTGAAGGAGGCGAAATCTGCATCCTTGCGGGAGAGTATCCGGAGCAGGTCGTTCTGGAGCAGCGGCACGATATCACAATTCGCGGCTGCGGTCGCAGGACCCGATTGCTGGAACAGGACGGGCAGACCGACCCGGTGATTCAGATCCATGACTGCCAGGATATCGCCGTGCGTGCGCTTTCGATAGTTGCCACCACGGTTTCGGGCATTGACTTGCAGGGTGATGCCAAGCTTCCACTTGAGCGCATTGTCCTGGCCGATCTCGAAATTACCGCTCGCGACCGCAGCGCCATTGTGGGTCGGAACGGACGATTTATCTCCCTTCTAAACAACCTGGTGAGCGTGGTGTCGCTGGCCCGCACCCTCGGCGATGATCCGACCCTGGGCCGTCAGGCGGCGGTCTTCTTGACCGGAGACGACCTGCTCATCAAGAACAACCGCATCATGGGAGAGAACCAGGAATCCCGGGGGCGTTCCGCCTTTGGCGGGCTCCACATCGGTGGCGGCTCGAACCGGGTCGAGGTGCGGCGTAATACAATCGTGGGCGGCAACGGTAACGGCGTCACTCTCGGCAGCTTTCGGTTCGTGCCGGCTCAGCAGGTGGATGTTTTCACCAATTTTACGGGGATCACCGCCAGTCCCCTGCACGGCCTTACGATCAGCGTGGCCGAAAACGGCTGCATCCAGATCGATCCCAACCCGCCGCCGCCAACCGGGGACGACGGGCAGCCCTTGGTCCCCGTGGCCGATGAGGCCCTCTCAGATGTGCGCATCGTCGACAACGACATTTCCGGCATGGGAGCCAGCGGGATCAGCGTGGTGCGTTTCTTCGATCTGACCACCAATCCTGATTTCATCACGGTGGATTGCCTGACCATCGAAGACAACCGAATCCGCAATTGCATGCTGCTGGCGCTGCTTGAACTCCCTGCGACCCTGCGGGAATACGCGGGCTATGGAGGAATTGCGCTCGCTGACGGCGAGTACCTGATCATCCGCGGCAACACTATCGAGCACAACGGCAGTGATCACCTGGACCCGATTTGCGGGGTATTTATCCTTTATGGCGAAGGCATCGCCATAGACCGCAATCGCATCCTGTACAACGGGCGCCCGGCTGATCCTGAACTCATACCGATGCCGGGCCAGCGGGGCGGGATCGTCATGGGCATGGCCCAGCCGCGCAAGGTATCCGTGGCACCCTTTGGAACCGGCTTCAGCGGATCCCGCCAGGACGGCGTACCAGCCGCCCGGGTGCACGACAACATCGTGGTTTCGCCTGAGGGACGGGCGCTCAAGATGTTCGCCATCGGTCCGGTGACGGTCGAGGGCAATCAACTGACCGCCCGCGGCAGCAACTCGCTGAATCGGGTCCCGCTTCCCGGCGCATCCCCCGGCATGACCGGCGGCTTTGCGGTGGCAACCGCCGCGGCGGTGCCTTACGCCAACCGCTCGGCGACCACGAACCCGCTGGCCGCTTTTCTCGATGCGCTGGGCGGCGCGGTGGTTTCCATCGTGAACCTGGGAGTTTCCAACGAAATCTATCTGCAGCTTTTTGGATTGAGCGGTCTGGGCCTGGTCGACCGCTTTCCCGATCCGGGCGCGCAGGGTGATGATGTGCGGCTTTTCGTCGGCGGCAACATCCTGTTTAACGACAATCAGGTCGTGCTGGACGCCTTCGGGCCGGTTGTGACGCTGAGCTTGAGCTCCGTGCTGCTGCTTTCGCTGGACGATATTTCGATGAGCGGCAACCAGTGCGATTGTGACCTCGTGCTCGATCTGGTCGGCACCAATGCGCTCGTGGTGGGATGGTCGTTGCGAGTCGCCGACAATCGATTCAAGGAAGGAATTTTTAATGCCCGGCTTTCCGCTTTCACTGTAGGGCTTATGAACTCCACCCTTGACAATCAGGGCACGCATTGCTTTGTGGCGGTGGGGCTTCCCGCGCTCAGTGTTGTCGCACCCAATCGCACGCTGGCGCTGCTGTTCAATAAGGATGCCTGCGGTGCTTTCACACCAGCCGTCGCAGGAGTGGGGCAACGCGTCGGGATCGATGTTTCGGGTTAGAAGGTCAGGTGGCCGGTGGCCTGTTTCAGGTTTGAAATCTGAGGTTTGAGGTGTCAGGTTCCAGCCCAGCCGACTGAGCGGCCAGTTTCATCGAATGAAAAACGACTAATGAACATCGAACGCCGAACATCGAACGTCGATTGAATGTATCCTATCTATTCTAAAATCAGGAGAATTGATTCATTTTGTCCCGCTGCAGCGAGATAGGTGTTTTAGGCATTTCAAATTTCACACCCGAAACCTGAAACCTTGCTCCCTAAGGAACAAGTAACGGCACTTATCTTCGCATCTTGCGGAGAAGTTTGGTTCAAAGACTCTAATATGAGGGAGAACATCGACCGTGGATAACAATCGCTGCATCACCGATGAGGAATTCGCGAAGCAGGTGACCGACGTCCCTGCCACGGCGGACCGGGTACGGCTGGTCGCCTTGGATCATACCAGTCTGCTTGGCAGCGCCAAAGAGAGGAGCCTGCGTCGGGAGCTTGCCATAAAAACCGCGCAGTTGGGCCAAGATGCGGCCAAGGTCAAGGCCCTTGCCGGACGTTTGAGCCTGCAACAGGTCATTCGCACTCAGATGCAGGCTGAGATCCAGCGCAGTGAGACGGAGACGCCGGCGCGCCAAAGCAGGATCTTTATCCTGCATGGCCGTGTCGTCGATGGCGCGCGTCTCGGCCAGCCCGGACTGACCGTCAGCGCCGTTGACGGCACCGGTCGGCCTGTAGCCTTTGTCTGCACGGACGACCGGGGCTATTTCAAACTGGAGATTGCCGTCAAGGATTCGGCAGGACAAAGTGTGTTTTTACAGGTCTCCGACAAGAGCGGGGCAGTGCTGTTTCGCGGTACCGAAGCATACGGGATCGTGCCGGAAGGCATCGTTTACCGTGAAATTGTGCTGGGTGGACAGCAACCGGAGCAACCTTGTCCGCCGCCGCCCGAACCGCAACCTGAGACGGTGCGGGTGCCCGATGTGACCGGTCAGCCGGAAGCCAAAGCAACCGAGTTGCTCAAAGTAGCCAAGCTCAGCATTGGGGAACGCACGACCCGGCCGTCGCCGAACCAGGTGGGCCTCGTAATTGCACAGAACCCGAAGGCAGGCTCAGAAGTGCCCATCGGTACTGCGGTCAATCTGGTGATTGGTGCGGCAAAGCAGGTGACAGTACCTAAGCTGGTTGGACTGAAAGTGGAGACGGCCCGCAGAACACTAAAAAAAGTTGGGCTTTCGGTCGGAACGGTCAAGGAACGGGCTTCGGAGAAGGCGGGTGTGGTACTCGAGCAGGACTCCGCAGCAGAAAAAGAAGTGCCGCTCGGCACTCCCGTTAACCTGGTGGTGGGACGGCAATAGGCTGCGGGCTGAGTAATCGTGTCGATCCGCGACCTATCATAGAGGTAGAAGATAGGTAGGGGGCAGATCTTTTAAATTGACAGAATGCTATTTGCTAATAATAAAACGGCTCAAAAGTTTCGCTGGCCTTATTTCAAATATAAAGATCTGATCCCTATTTTTTAATACCCTTGACGAAAGTATTGGCATTCGCGACTATCTGGCAGAAATGCGGGTGTGGATTGCCTTATCCGCTGCTCTCCAAATAACGAACAAGGCTAAGGCCAAAGCGTATTTCGAGGACGGAATGAACCAATATGCCAAGATCTTTACAGATGAAGACTTGGAGGCGTTAAAAATGGAGAGCAAACCATCCGAGTGGGATGTTTCAATGGAGGTTGTGCGGCGCAGGGTGCGCAACCATGCTGTTATAAAGTACGCAAAAAAGGTTGTGGAGGAACAAGGAATTGTTCCGGTTTTTGAGTCTCCTGCTTTCTCTGAGCTCGTGAAAGAGGCTCTTTGAGAGAGGATCGGAAAGGCATTTTTGCTGTTTGGCTTCATCGGAAAAACTGGAATGGAAATGTACCGAAGCCTAAAATGTCCGTATTGCCCTCGATTTTTAAAATGATACTTTTGAAGACCGCTTATCAAATGGACATTGAACCGAAAGCAAGGAGGTGAACCATGGCGTATCATTTTCGAAATCTGGTGTTCGAAGGCGGAGGGGTCAAAGGCATCGCCTACGTGGGAGCGCTGCAGGTTCTGGAGGAAAAGAAGATATTGCACGACATCGTCCGGGTAGGCGGCACCTCGGCCGGGGCGATCAACGCCGTGCTGGTGGGCCTGAACTACAGTCCGGCCGAAACGCTGCAGATTCTCAACAAACTGAACTTTGAAAAATTCATGGACGACGACTTCGGCGTGATCCGGGACGTCGATCGCCTCCTTTCAGAGTTCGGCTGGTACAAGGGCGATTTCTTTCGAAAATGGATCGGCGATCTGATCGCTAAAAAGACCGGCAACGCCAATGTGACCTTCGACCAGGTGCAACAGCAGAAGGCCGCCAAAGGCTTTCGGGACATGTATTTCATGGGAACCAACATTTCCACTCATTTCGCCGAAGTCTTCTCCCATGAGCACACGCCGCGCACTTGTCTGGCCGATGCGGTGCGCATCTCCATGTCGATTCCGCTTTTTTTTTCATCCCGGCGCAGTCCCCGGGGCGACGTCTATGTGGACGGCGGCGTGCTGGACAATTACCCGGTCAAGCTCTTCGACCGGGAGCGCTACTTAGACGATGCGAACATTGCCAGCCACGGTGAGGTGACCGAATACTACAAAAAACACAACGCCGGGCTCAAAAGAAAAAAACTCGACATCAGCCCGTACCTCTACAATAAGGAAACATTGGGATTTCGACTGGATTCCGAAAGGGAGATCGCCACGTTTCGCGACCAGGCCGAGCCGGTGGCCGAACCCATCGACGATTTTTTCGACTACACCCGCAATCTGCTCAAGACCCTGGTGGATGCCCAGGCCAACTCTCACCTGCACAGCGACGACTGGCAGCGGACCATTTACATCGACACCCTGGGGGTAAAGACCACGGAGTTCAAAATCACGGATGCCAAGAAAAAGGCCTTGGTCGAATCTGGTCGGAAAGGCACCGAGACCTATTTCAAGTGGTATGACGATCCCGGCAGCAGTCCCGCCAACCGCGTGTAGGCATACCCTGTCGGCGACGGTAAATTTAGGCGGCTGGACACTGGGTGACAAGAACAAGCGTCGGCATCCGTTGGACGGCATCGCCCTGGAAGTCGGCGCGGTGACGACGGTGACGCTGCCGGGCACGACGATCCAGCTGAGCAACCAAGGCGGCATTATCACGCTATTAAACAGCGAAGGGTTGAAGGTCCACGGTGTGCAGTACAACAAAAGTGACGTTTCAGAACAGGGAAGAACGATCGTTTTTTAGCAAAAAACCGATGATAAAATACTATAATTATTTAGCTTTATAAAAAGCGGACGCAGATTCACGCAGATTTGCACAGATTTGCGGAGTCTTTGTATTTCTTTCTTGCGTTGAATCGTGACGCCAGTAGGTTGGAAAATGTCTTTTTTCACTGAAAGCTGAGCCAGTATAAACCAAATTGGCACTAATTTTCTTTAACTGCTAATCAGCTTGACATAAAAAATGCGCGCCTCTTCGATCCTCCAGATTATCTGCAGCAATAAATTGAGACGAATTCTATTAATAATCAGCTATTTATATCTTTTTTTGCGTAATCGTCAATATCATAATGCTTCTTGGCGCTATCTCTGCTGTAACCTCATTTGTGGAGTTACTGCGATAGAAATATCTTGAACTGACGGCAGGACAATAAATCTGTTGGAACTGAGGTACCGGGAAGGGAGTGCCGATGGCCGAGCTGTTCGACATTTTACTGACCGAGCTGCGCAGCGCCAAAAGCAGTGTCAACCGAATTGCCGGAATCGGTGCGCTATTTGCCCTGCTCAGCCATTTTTACGTGGTGGAGCCCTACTTTCACTACAAGGCCAAGGAGGGCAGCGCCCGCGTGGCGCTGCCTGCCGTTACGCAAAAGATGGAAGCGACCACCGCGGAAATCGGACGCATCAAGCATTTGAGCGTACAAATCCGGGAGAGTCTCGATTCCATCGGAAAAGACATCGACGGTTTTCCGGATCGCCTAAGAGAGATTCTGCCCCGGCTGCAGGCGGCTCTGCAGCGGCCCCGGAGCAGCCGGAGTGCAGGCGAGCAGCCGTTCCTTCAAAATCAAATTCAGCTGCCGCAAGCCCAAACTTCCCTGCAGCAATCCCCGCTTCCGCCGGCGAACAGCCCGGCAGCGGATCTTGAGCTATACTTACCTCCGCAGGTGCAAACCTTTGAGGAAGCCGTGCGCTGGTTTTCGGAAGATTGGTTCGAACATCTGCTCGATCGCGTAGACCAAGAACTGGTAACCCCCCTGGCCGCAAGTTCCGAGACCATCACCCGGGAGCAGACTACCGCCTTGGCGCAAACAGCCCAAGGCGCCGTCAATGCTATCCGTGGTCACATTGCCGGCATCGATCCTGACTTTTGGCGTCATTACGCCGGCCCCGGAGGCAAAGTGGACGTGGCCCAACAACTGCGCCGTGAGGTCGGTGAGGCCTTCCAACCGGTCAACCAAAAGGTGCTCGGCCTAGTTCGGCAGACGGAAACCGCCAAAAAGGCACTCGATCGGCAGCTCTCAAGCATTCAATCGGAGCTGCAATCCACCCGGCAAAGCATCGATACCCTGTCCGACAGGATCAAATCAATCGAATCGCCGTTCGGAAGGTTACCACTGGATCTGACGGATCTGATCGTGCTGTTTCCTTTCGTCGTGGCCGTCACCACCGTCATGCTGGCGACGAGCATCTTGAAAACCGCCCGCATCTTCCGAGATGTGTGCCGCACCTACCCGCAGCGCAGCGACCATGACGCCCTGGCCACCCTGACGGAGGCGACGGGCAGCTGGTATCTGCCGCCATTTCGAAACATCATCGGACCGGCTATGCTGATTGTCTGGTACCTGGTGGCCGGTGGCATCTATGCCCGGGCCGGCAGTCTGATTTTTTCCAATCCGGATATCTTCACCGCTGCAGAAAGCACCGCAGCCGCCATCAAACCCGGCTTGTTCGGTGGCGTTTATGCGGTGGGCTTTGCGACCATCTTGGCGGCCGGCGTGCTGACGGCCAGATCACTTTTCCAGACCGCCCGAGAGTTGGCCCAAGGTCGGACGAAGTAGCATGATATTCAAATACCTACAGGTAAAATATCCCGAATAAGCGTGGCGGAGCTTCCGATTGTTTGATTCACAGTCGAGAGGAGAGAGGACCATGGCCTTTGCGGCATACCCGTCGTCCGTTTTTTACAAGAAGCCAGGGCAAAAGCTCAAAAGAAATGCGGTGCAACACCTGCTGTGGGGAGACTGGCTCAAACTCCTGGGACCGGTTGAAGGCGAGTGGGTTAAGGTGCGGGCTCGCGGCGAAACGGGCTGGATGCATCGTGACGACATCCAGGAAGACCGGCTGCTGGAGGTGAACTTCGTTGATATCGGACAAGGGGATGGCTGTTTGCTCGTTACGCCCGAGGACAAGTTCATTGTCATCAATGCGGGGGAAGGGGACAATATGTATCGCTTCCTGCACTGGCGCTTCGGCGGCTTCAAGGAGAGATTCACTTTCGAGAGCGCCGTCATTACCCATCCTGACCAGGATCATTACAGAGGTTTTGAGCCCTTGTTCGAGGTCGCCAACGTCCACTTCGGGACGGTTTTCCACAACGGCTTCGCGAAACGCCCTCCAAAAGAAGTTGGACATCGAGATCAGCAAACTCGAAAGGAGTATTGCGGTCTATGGAATGATCAACCTCCGCACGGATGGGCAAAAAGCGGTCCTGGCGCAGAAGCTCGAACAGCCACGATCGAAGGCCGACAAGTGGGATATTCATCGGCTCGAACCCGGCCCCGATGGATGCCTGCGGTACGTATCCACGAATTAATAGCCCCCGTAGAGGATTGGATAAAGATGGGCAAATTTATTTGGCGCCTGAGTAGCGCATTGCTCACGTGATTTGGAATCCCGCCCAAGCGGGGGGCATCGGCAAAACATAATTTTACTGTCGGTTGGTTGGTGGGAGGCAACTTAACATTAACAGAACTTGAAACAAGGAGGGTTGAAAATGCAGACGAAAAAGTATGGAATGGGCTGGCAAAGGGATCTTCCGGACATCAGGGATTATACGCCAGAGAACGAGAATATTGAAAAACTTTTTCATAAGTCAAAGGCGTTGAATCCACCAAAAGCCGGGATCAAAAAAAGTGTCGATCTTACGGCCTGGTGTTCACCCATCGAGGACCAGGGCAGCCTTGGCTCCTGCACCGCCAATGCAGGGGTGGGCCTTATCGAATATTATGAGAGGCGCGCGTTTAATGAACACCTCGATGCATCGCGAATATTTCTTTACAAAGTCACCCGAAAGCTGCTGCACTGGACCGGCGATACCGGGGCCTGGCTTAGGACCACCATGAAGGCCATGGTCCTATTCGGCATTCCACCGGAAGAGTACTATCCCTATGACATCGCCAAATACGATGACGAACCGGATGCGTTCTGTTACGCGTTTGCGCAGAATTATCAAAGCATCAAATACTACCGCCTGGACACGGTCAACCTGGCACCGGATCAGTTGCTGGCGCGCATAAAAAATTTTCTGGCGGCTGGATTTCCTTCCATGTTCGGGTTTACGGTCTACAATTTCGGAAACGAGAAGGGGGAATTTGAGTTTCCCGGCCCTAACGACCGTGTTCAGGGCGGTCACGCGATCGTCGCTGTCGGATATGACGACAACCGGAAGATCGGTAAAGACAAAGGCGCTCTGAAGATACGAAATTCTTGGGGCACAGCCTGGGGAGAGGGGGGGTATGGCTGGCTCCCTTACGCCTATGTCGAGGCAGGGCTCGCGGACGACTTCTGGAGTCTGTTAAGGGCGGCGTACGTGCCAACCGGTCAATTCGATTAGAAGACGCAAGACAGTCAAGACGAACCGCCGTTCTTAAAATAAGACGGTCAACGTCGACAAAACTCGGCTGAGTTTTCAAAACCCTGTGACACACCGCTTTTAGGGTTACAACGGATGTCAGAGGGTTTTTTACGTTTTTCGGCCTGTAAATATAGACAAAGTCATCTTTGCCTGTCATTTATCTAAAACAAAGATCATCATGCATACTCAAAATTCAATCGTTACAACATAGTCATAGTGAAAATATCATCTGAGAATTTACCTATCTTGACAGGCCCATAAATTCGTATTACAGTAGTGGCATGTCTATAATACCTTTAAATCTAAAGGAGCAAAAATGAAAACCCTGACCGTAAAAGTGCCTGAGAAGCTGGATCTTAAATTGGCAGCTGTAGCGGCCAAAAGAGGGGAGAGCAAATCAAATTTGATTCGTACAGCGATTAATTCGATTCTGAAAGCAGATGAAACAGTTACCCCTAATTCTTGCCTGGATATGGCCAGAGACCTGGTTGGTTCGGTCGAAGGCCCGTCGGATCTCTCTTGTAATAAAATGCATTTAAAAGGATACGGAAAGTGAAACAGGGTGTATTGGTTGACACCGGTCCGCTGGTTGCTTTTTTAAATAAGAGGGATCGGTTTCATGACTGGACGGCTGCTCAATGGAATCAAATTGCAGCGCCCATGTTGACCTGTGAAGCTGTCGTTTCTGAGTCTTGTTTTTTGTTATCCGGGATAAAAAGCGGTAGCGATCGGGTGATGCAACTGATCCAGAGAGAGATTTTAATGCTATCATTTCAACTGGATGAGCACATTGACCCGGTAAAAAAACTTCTTGTAAAATATCAATCAGTTCCCATGTCACTGGCTGATGCTTGTCTGGTAAGGATGAGCGAGTTTCATTCGAATAGCTATGTATTCACTTTGGATAGCGATTTTAACCTTTATCGAAAAAATGGACGGCAAGTGATTCCATCTATAATGCCCGGTTAGTGCCTGAATGCATAATCCTAACCCGTATAAAACGGAAAGAATAGCCACAGACACACACAAACTCACACACTAAAACACAGATACGATGATCCCAATCTATTGCTTGCCCGCTTATTTGATGACTTTGATATGCAGTCGACAGGCAGGGGTTTTTCCTTAGGAGCATTTGTGCTGTATGCACTGTACTCGGGTGCAGAAAAAAAGGTCAAATCTTTGAAATTGACAATATCTGGTTTTAGATTTTTGTGAAACTTTTTAAAACCTGCTGCTGCCAGGCTTCGCCGTAGCCGTCTGCTTCGGCAATGCCGTTCTTTTTCAGCGTGTGGGCAAAATTGATGCGCACGAAATCCCGGAATCGCTTTTCGACCCTACTGCGAATCGGCTCGGACAGCTGATCGTACATGACGTCGTCCACATCGCCGAAATCAAAAAAGATCGCCAAGTGATTGACGATGCTGTTCAGGGTGTTCTCCGACACTTCCTGGGTTTTAATCGCCGACATCAATTGGGTGGTTACGTCAACCAATCCGTGGCGGATGACTCTTTTGATGTTTTGCAGCTGGTCGGTTTTCCAGAATATCCGGTTGCGGTCCATGCTCAACTCACATTTGTCCCGTCCCACGAGATTGATCCGGGCCACGACATACTGCTTGGCACCCTCGGGGAGTAAAGAGGCGAGCTGGGTGACAAAGATACCGTCCTGGAACACTGAAACCCCGCCATCCGCTCTTTCCAAGGCATAGATCGTTCCGTTCTTCTTTGCGCCAAGCCGCACATACCCTTCCGATTCCAGGAGTTTCAGGGGTGCAACAAAAACCGTGCCGGCTCTTTTATCCGTAGCGTAGGCCAGTTGCTCCCGGCCGATGGTTATCGTGTTGCCGCCATCGTCTGTGAGGTTGACCGGTACCTTCAGAAAACGGATGTTGGTCTTCAAGTATCCGGTATATTCCATGCTCCGGCCGTATTTAATTGGCGATTTTCTCAGATGCAAGGTCACCTCGGTGCCGACCGGATCATCTTCTTCCAGGATCTTGACATCAAAATAATCCCGCAGACCGCTGATCGTGATCATCAACCCCGGAAAGGAATCTTTTCGTGTTTTGATAATGATCTTCTCCGCCACCTGAAAACTGGACAGAAAACCGATGCCGAACTGGCTGATAAAGCTGAAGTCAATCCGGGGGTCCCGGTTGACATTCCGGATCTCCTTCGATTGGTAAAAGGAGATGCCGATGGCGAGGAAATACTTCTCGATCCACTGTCGTGTCATGCCGATGCCGTTGTCGCGCACCTTTATGGTGCTGACATCGTCGTTGAACTCGATCGCAATGGCCGGCGAATAATCACGATCAAATAGCTTCCGGTAATTGCAGGCATCGACCGCGTTTTGAATCAACTCGCGCAGGAAAACGCGCTTGTCGGCGTACAGCCGGTTGCCCATGAACAGCTGAAGGCCGGCCGACGAATCGACGCTAAACTTCAGATCTATCGGTGTGTAGCCATTCGGTTCGATTTCATAGAGCACATCTGAATACAAAAAACGGGGACGCACCCGCTGGTTCAGTCTCTCGAGCAACTGCTGCACGGAGCGTTCGTGATGTTTCAGTGCTTTGTGGACTTCAGGATGGGTGCATTGGATTTTGAGGCGAATCGTGCCGTTGAGATACGGGTGAGCCCCGGTTTCGGCAACACTGAAATATGCTTCCAATCTGCCTGGCGAAATATGATTGTCTTCCGATATGTGGGAGATTATCTGCAGAAGTGTCGCCGGGGATTTTAGATCAAGCGCCCTGCACAGTTGAAGGTATGCGGCCAGAAGCGGGACGTTCACGGCCGCTTCATCGGTGACCACCGCTTCTGGTTCGGCCGATGTGAAATGACCGCCGTCAGTCGCTCCCGCCTGCAGGCAGACCCGGGTAATGATGCTGGCGGACGCCCTTCCGGGGATGCCCAGGTCCTGCCAGCTGTTGCGGATCAGCTGACAGGACCGTGTCGACAGTGACTGGTTGAAAAATGTGTGTGCGCGCTCGTCTTTAAAATCCTTCATGAGCGGCGGAAGACCTTGGCCATCGGCCAGGCCGATGTCGCACAAATAAGACGATGCATAAAGGATGAACTTATCCCCCGGCTGCGCGCTTAACATCTGCTTTTGCTCGTCATCCAGCAGCCAGTTATTATAGCAACGCACCATGCGATCACCCTGATCGACCAAATCGACCGGGCTTTTCGCATCCCAGGGCAGCCGTACACCGGTCAGCTTAATGATCGCCAATCGGATGGCCGCCAAATCCTTCCCTAATTCATTGCTGAGATTATCTGTTTTGGTATTCATGTAAATTGCACATGCTTTTTTCTCAATTTAAATACGCATAGGATAAGCATAAACGCTACCGTGAGAAAGTTCAAAAGTACGCCAAGTAAAATTGGGTCTATCCGAATTTCTCCAAGTGGAACTCCCCTTTCGGAAAATTTACCAATGAGTCTCCGTCATTTTGAGGCTTGACATTTTGGTCATAATGGCCACAAATGGAGGTTGTTATGGAAAAAAGCATATCAGTAGCGGAAGCTAAAGCCACATTGTCAGAATGCATCCGGCAAGTGGAATCTGGTTTTAACGTGCTCATCACAAGGCATGGCAAGCCGGTTGCGGCGCTTGTCCGCCCCAATGATTTAGAGCACCTTGAGCGTTTAAGAAAAGCAGGGCCGGAAAGCGGACTTGCCAGCATTGCCGGTGGCTGGAAAAACTCCGAAGAACTGGCTGCAATCTTGGACGGCTCCCCTCGTCACGGGCAACATGATATTGCGGATCTTGAGCACTGACGAGATGGCCTTTCTCTTTGATCCCGATGCAATTTCAGAACTCTTACGCCCACGACCGGCAATGGCCTACCTAAAATGGTTAATGAAGGTTTCTCGTGAAGAGCAATTTACGAGCGCCGTAGTAATAGGCGAATTATACAAAGGCGCTTACCGTTCCCAGGACCGAGATCGACACCTAACCAATATAGAGCAACGTGTCCTCCCAGTTGTTACAGTCTTACCTTATGACACTGACGCGGCCAAAGTATTTGGCATAGTCCGAGCTCATCTTGAAGAAGCAGGAAAAATCCTTCCAGATGCGGACCTTCAGGTTGCTGCTACAGCTATATGTCATGATTTGGAACTTGTTACTGGAAACTTACGTCATTTCAGCAGAATCCCTGGTCTGAAACTCAACACGATCCTCGCAGATTCACGGAGTACCATTTGACCCCTTTATTTACAGTTTATCCTTATAGCGACATCCAGGAAAAATTCCCAAGGCCAGACAGATAAAATTTTCGGATTATAAAACCGCAGCCTGCCATTATTTCTCCTTCAAACTTGTGCCGTAATGGAGTGGAGCGGTCAGCGATGGCCCCGCCGGCAGCTGGTTTTAAGTTTTGGTAACGAAGTCATAATAAACAATTGCCAACCTGCATCGCGGCAATGTCAATTGGACCTTGGTCCGATAGGGACAAACAGGCGTAGCCAATCAAGGCTCTTGACGAGTAGGGCGAAACCCCATTATGCTATAGTGGTTTATCGTAAAGATGGCATTGTTTCAAGTTGATCACAACAGTGAGCCTGGGTTGAATTGGACAAGAAGCTCCATTTGGGCATTAAATCCCAGCCGGACGACATCACCTGCGGACCGACCTGCCTTCACGCCGTTTACACCTATTTCGGCGACAAAATTTCCCTGGACAAGGTCATCGGGCAGGTCAAACAACTCAAGGGAGGCGGCACCCTGGCGGTCCTGTTGGGCTGTCACGCCCTGCGCCGCGGTTACCGGGCCAAACTCTACACTTTCAATCTGCAGGTGTTCGACCCGACATGGTTTGCATCCGGCGCACCGGCCATCGAAGAGCGGCTGACGGCTCAGATGGAGGTCAAGAGAAACCCGAAGGTGCGCACCGCCTCCAAGGCCTACCTCGAGTTTCTACGCCTGGGGGGCAGAATCTGTTTCGAGGATCTGACCAGTTCGCTCATCCGGGGCCTTCTGAAGCGCTCCATTCCGATATTAACGGGACTTTCGGCCACCTTTCTCTATCGCACGGCCCGGGAAACGGCGCTGGGAAAGAAATTGGTCTACGACGACATCCGGGGCGAGCCGACCGGCCACTTCGTCGTTCTGTGCGGATACAACATGCAGGACCGCACGGCCTTGGTGGCCGATCCCCTGCTGCCCAATCCCATCAGTAACTCCCCGATCTACACGGTTCGTCTGAACCGGCTGATCTGCGCCATCATGTTGGGAATCCTGACCTATGACGCCAACTTGTTGATCATTACACCTAAAAAGAAACCCGGATAAGGAGGGATCAGGTGTCGGTTCTCGTCGTCATGGAAAACCCCGAAGAGTGCCCGCTGAGTTTTACCGGCATCGAGCCCGTGGCTGCCAGGGCGTATCTTTCGGAAAATTCATTTTCAGAGTTGAAGGGGACCAAGGTCTTCAACATCTGTCGTTCCTACCGGTACCAGAGCCTCGGATATTACGTCAGCCTGCTGGCTGAGGCCCGCAACCACAAGCCCGTTCCGTCCATCACCACCATTCAGGACATGAAATCGTTAGGCATCATCCGTTTGATGTCCGGTGAAATCGAGGAGTCCCTGCAAAAGCTCTTCTCGGACGATGACCCTAAAAAAATTTCCATCGATATTTACTTCGGCAAGTGCGTCGACAAAAGGTTTGAACTCATCAGCTCACGGCTGTTCAAATTTTTCCCGGCCCCCTTCATAAAGGCCGATTTCACATTTGGCGTCAATTGGCAGCTCACCAACGTTTCACCTCTTGCGGTGAAAGACATTCTCCCAGGGGAACAGGCTTTTGCCCAGGCGGTGGCCTCGGAATTTTATGCCGGTAAAAAACTTTACATCCCCAAACGGTCGATTCCCCGCTATGATCTGGCCATCCTCCAAGATCCCGCCGAAAAGCACCCCCCGTCGGACCCGAAAGCGTTGCGGAGGTTCGTCAAAGCCGCCGAGGAACTCGGGCTGGGGACTGAACTGATCACGCGCGAGGATTCCAACCGGCTGGCCGAATTCGACGCGCTGTTCATCCGCGAAACCACCAACGTGGACCACCACACCTACCGCTTGGCCCGCAAGGCCGTGGCCGAGGGGCTCGTGGTCATCGATGCACCGGAATCGATCTTGCGCTGTTCGAACAAGGTTTACCTGGCCGAGCTTCTGTCCCGGTCGAAGGTGCCTATTCCCGAGACCCACATTCTGCACGCTAAAAACTATGAAAGCCTGATGAACCAAATGAGCTATCCCTGTATTTTGAAGCAGCCGGACAGTGCTTTTTCGCAGGGTGTGGTCATGGTCGAGGACAGGGAGTCGCTGCGGGAACAGTTCCGTTTCATGTTGAAAAAATCGGAACTGATCATTGCCCAGGAATTCCTGCCTTCGGCATTCGACTGGCGTATCGGCATCCTTGACCGCAAGCCCCTTTTTGCCTGCAAATACTTCATGGCGGGCAAGCACTGGCAGATCGTGCGCAAGGGTAAGGGCGACCGAGACATATATGGCAAAGTGGAAACGCTGCCGGTGGCAAAGGCGCCGAAGTTCGTGGTCAAAACTGCCCTCAAAGCCGCCAACCTGATCGGTGACGGGCTCTACGGCGTCGACCTCAAGCAGGTCGGACAAAAAGCCTTCGTCATCGAGGTGAACGACAATCCCAACATCGATGTTGGATACGAGGACGATGTTCTCGATGAAGAACTCTATCTGCGGATCATGGAAGTCTTTCTCAAACGGATCGAAATCCGAAAATCGGGAAACCACAGCCAGTGAGCGAGAAGGCCCTTCACCTCTTCGAGGCCGTCGGCCTCGAACTGGAGTACATGATTGTGGACAAGCGCAGCCTGTCGGTGCGTCCCATTGCCGACAAGGTCCTTGCCGCCGTCGCGGGCCAGATTGTGTCCGAAGTCGAGGTGGGGGCGCTCAGCTGGTCCAATGAACTGGTTCTGCACGTGATCGAACTCAAAACCAACGGCCCGGCCGGTTCGTTGACCGGCATCGGCAAAGAGTTCGAGCGGCACGTCAAAAAGATCAACGCTATCCTGCGACCTATGGGGGGGCAGCTCATGCCCACGGCCTGTCATCCCTGGATGAATCCGCTCACCGAAACGGTGCTGTGGCCGCACGAGTACAGTCCCGTCTATGAGGCCTACGACAGGATCTTCGGTTGCCAGGGGCACGGTTGGTCAAATCTTCAGAGTACCCACATCAACCTGCCCTTTGCTGGAGACGACGAGTTCGCGGCACTCCATGCCGCCATTCGTCTGCTCCTGCCGATCATGCCCGCCCTGACGGCCAGCTCGCCCGTTCTCGACGGAAAACCCACCGGGTTCATGGACAGCCGCATGGAGGTGTATCGTCACAATTCGGTCCTGATTCCGTCTGTGGCCGGGCGAATCGTTCCGGAACCGGTCTACTCTTACGACCGCTACGAGCGGGACATATTCCGACCCATGTTCGCCGACATCGCCCCCTATGACCCGGCCGGTGTCTTGCAGTACGAGTTCTTGAACTCGAGGGGCGCCATCGCGCGCTTCGACAGGGGCGCCATTGAAATCCGGGTTCTCGATGTACAGGAATGCCCGCAGGCCGATACGGCCATAGCAAGTTTCATGACGGCCGTTCTCAGAAAACTGTGCCGGGAGCACTGGGGTCCTATCGAAAAGATAAAAAACATCGACACCGGCCCTCTGGCCGACCTTTTTCTGGCGGTTATCAAAGATGCCGATGCAACGATCATCGACAACCAGGAGTTTCTCGAAACTGTCGGCCTGGTCGGTCGGGGACCGCAGAGCGCCCGGCAAATCTGGCGGCATCTCTTCGAGAGCTGCCTGACCGATGGCGATATCGTCTCCGAGACAGCCAAACCGGTTGAAACCATACTGGAAAAGGGGTGTCTGGCCCGACGAATCCTAAAGGCTTTGGGGAAGGACGCACGGCGAGAAAAGCTCCACCGGGTCTACGCCGATCTTTGCTACTGTCTGGCCGATGGGCGTATGTACCTGACTTGAACCACTACTTTTCCCTTTCCACCAATCCCTTGACAAACCAGCGCTGCATGCTCAAAACGACCAGGATGGGCGGCAGCATGACCAGCAGGGCACCGGCCAAGGCCACATTCCACTTGGGGACATCGTCGATTTGCGGAATCAGCTCCTGCAGCCCGATGACCGCGGTGGTCATGTCCGGATCGGTGGTGATCAGCAGCGGCCAGAGGTACTGGTTCCAGCCGTATACGAATTCGATCACCACCAGGGCGGCGATGTTGGTCTTGGAGAGGGGCAGAAGAATTTTGCGGAAAAACATCATGGCCGAGGCGCCGTCCAGCTTGGCCGCCTCACACAATTCTTCCGGCACGGTCAAGAAAAACTGGCGGAATAAAAAAGTGCAGGTCGCCGAGGCCACCAAGGGGAGGATCAGTCCGGTGTAGCTGTCCAGCAGGCTCCATTCCAGCTGGATCTCGACGTCGTTGCCCACCCACCACTGGAGAAGCGTGTTGAGGTGCAGTGCGTCCACCAGCCACTGCAGGGGGCCGAAAAGGTTGGCGGCGATCTCATAGGTGGGCAGAATGCGCACCTCGACGGGGAGCATCAGGGTGCAGAAGACGGCGGCAAAGGCAATTTTGCGAAAGCGATAGTCGAAGTAGACGATGGAAAAGGCACCCAACATCGAGACCACGATTTTTCCGACCGTGATCCCCGAAGCCATGATGAAGGAGTTGAACAACTGACGGCCCAGGTTGCCCTGCGCCCAGGCCGCCTTGACATTGACCCAGAATTGGTCGCCGGGCATCAGCGGCATCGGTATCTTGGACACTTCATCCAGGGGCAGGGTGGCCGCCACGATGGTGTAGAAAATCGGAAAGCCGACGATGCAGATCCCCAGCATCAGAAATGCGTACGTCAACGTGTCGAGAATTGGGGTGCGCTCAACCATTGGGTTACACCGTGTACTGAACCTTGCGTTCCACGTATTTGAACTGCAGCACCGTAATGGTGACAATCAGCGCCATCAATACCACCGACTGGGCCGCGGAAGAGCCCAGGTTCAAACCGATGAAGCCATCCTGGTAGACTTTGTACACCAGCGTGGTGGTGGCACCGCCGGGACCTCCCTGTGTCACCGTGTGGATGACACCGAAGGTTTCAAAAAAAGCGTAAATCACATTCATGACCATGAGAAAGAAAAGGGTCGGCGAGAGCAGCGGCAGGGTGATTGCCCAGAAACGCCGGAAAGGCCCGGCGCCGTCCATGGCGGCGGCCTCGATCAGGGAGTGGGGAACGGCCTGCAGACCGGCCATGAAGAAGACGAAGTTGTAGCTGATTTGCTTCCAGGCACTGGCCAGCACCACCAAAATGAAGGCATCGGTGCCGTTCAGCACGGGATTCCAGTCGATGCCGAGGCGGCGCTTGATGAAAATGGCGATCACACCGAAGGAGGGGTGCAGCAAAAACAGCCACAGGATGCCCGAAATCGCCGGTGCCACGGCATAGGGCCAGACCAGCAGCGTACGGATCGGCGTCTTGGCGATCAGCGCTCGATTGGCCATGGTGGCGATCAGCAGGCCGGTCAGGATGGCGAGGACGGCGACGGCGAAGCTGAAGACCAGGGTTATCCCGACGGATTTCAGATAGAGCGGATCGGTGAAAATGCCGATGAAATTATCGAGCCAGACGAACTGGTTGCGCTGGCCGAAAGGGTCGCTGAGCATCACCGATTGGAGCAGGCCCTGGGCGGCCGGCCAGTAAAAAAACGTCAGCGTCACCAGGATCTGGGGCGTGATCAGCAGGTAGGCCAGGAATTTGGACGTGAAATGGGATCGCTTGATCATGGGAACCTGAACATGAGGTGACGTTCAGTCCATCGATTCATGAACTCGATGACGAATTTATTTGCTCTGGACTAAGTACGAAAATAGAATCAGATCCGCAAATAGAAACTTGAAATTTGAAACTCGAAACCTGGAATCAGTGGTGGCTTAAGGGACATGAGCATTTAACTGACAAAACTGAACTAACCGACTCAACTGACACAACTGCTTTCTTTCGAAACAGAATTTTCATGCCCCGTGGCGGCCTGGGCCATGACTGATTAGTTCGAGAACGCAGGCCGGGTTCAGGACAATCGGCAGTCGAACCGACGGCACGGCTTCCGACACGGGTTGTGGGGCCACCCGCGTCGGGAAACCGGCCGATCATCATCCGCCTGCCGATGGGCTTTTAGCTATTTCTTATAGGTTTTTTCGAACTTCCGCAATTCTTCGTTGCCGCGCTGGACGGCTGCGTCCAGGGCCTGTTGGGGTGTCTTGCTCCCGTTCCAGACCAGCTCGAGTTCCTCGTTGATGATGTTGCGGATCTGGATGAAGTATCCCAGCCGCAAGCCCCGGGAATTCTTGGTGGGATTCCGGCGCGTCATCTGTTGGATGCCCACTTCCTGGTAGGGGTATTCCTTGTAGAAACCCTTGGCCTTGAGGGATTCATAGGCCGAAATGGTGATGGGCAGGTAGCCGGTTTCGATGTGCCACAACTCCTGCATGTCGTTTTGTGCCAGGAAGTGAAGAAACGCGGCCACGCCCTTGTAATCCTTCTTGGGCAAACCCTTCATCACCCACAGGGAGGCTCCGCCGATGATGCTGTTCTGGGGATTTTTCATGGAGGCTTCCACCGGCAGCGGTGCCAAATCCCAATCGAACTTAGCGTTCTGCTTAGTGGCGCCGATGGCGCTGATGGAATCCATCAGGATGGCGGCATCCTGGGAAAAGAAAGCCGCCTCGGGTCCCTGGTACTTCTGACCCTCGTAAGAGAACCGGTTGTCGGCCATCCAGGACTTCAGCAGGGCGATGTGATTCACCACCTGGGGATTGTTGATGGTCAGCTCGCAGTCGAGACCCTCGTAGCCGTTGGCCTTGGTGGCGAAGGGCAGGTTGTGAATGGCACTGTAGTTTTCGATCTGCACCCAAGACGGCCAGGAGGTGACCATTCCCTTTTTGACGCCTGAGGCGACCAGCTTGGCCGTCAGGTCACCCAATTGATCCCAGGTGATCGGCTCGGTTTTGGAAAGCGGCGCGATGCCGGCTTGCTTGAACTGGTCCTTATTGTAATACATCACCGGGGTGGAGGAGTTGAAGGGCATCGACAGCAGGTTGTCCTTGTCGTCCACGTAGTATGACAGCACAGGCTGAAGGTAGAGTTTCCAGTCGACCTTGTAGCCCTGATCCGCCATCAGCTTGTAGACTGGGTAGATGGCACCGGACAACATCATGGTTTGGGTGCCGACCTCGAAGGATTGGAGAATGTGGGGTTGTTTCTTGGCGCGGTAGGCCGCGACACCGGCGTTGACGGTTTCGTCGTAATTGCCCTTGTTGGTCTCGATGACGACGAAATCCTTCTGCGACGCGTTGAAAGCGTCCACGATTTTCTTGACCGTTTTGCCCCTGGCCCCGCGCATGGCGTGCCACCATTGAATTTCGATCGGCTTGGCCATTACCTGCCCCGTCAGAAAAACGGTCAAGGTAACCGCTATAATCATAATGATCGCTTTGCGCCTGTCCATAACCTGTCCTCCTCTCCGTTATAGTGTTGGTAAAAGGCAACAGACCCGCTGACACAAAACCCCGCAACGAACAGATCTTCGGCCAAAAACGGCCCCTACCCCAAATTGTGCGGCGTCAATCACGCCCTTGGCGTGACCAAGGGTGTGGCAGGTCTTCGATATCGCTTGCATCGCCTTCCGAATTGCCTCGCCGCATAGTTTCCTGACTTCCTTGACCTGGAAGAGTAATGGCCGCCGCCGAGTCCATAACCTATTGGCGCTGCCGGTGATGGTGTGGGTGGACGCAAGCAAATGCTCACAATAGGAAGATTTACAGAAAACCGTGCGACCGAGTCAAGAAATAAATGATTTTCGGCCTCGGGGCCCGCTCTCATAACGGCCCTCTTTAGTTCTTGACTTGAGGCGGTCGATCTGTTGAATTGTCGGAGGCTTGCAACGAATTCACGCAATCAGGCGCTGGTCTGATGCATTGCCGCCGTCGTATCCGGCGTATCGGAAGAGAGGGCAAGCGCGCTAATGGCATCTGTGGTGTTGAAAAATGTGGTCAAACGCTTCGGAAAGGTGGAAGTCGTTCATGGCATCTCCCTGGACATTGACGACCGGCAGTTCGTGGTGCTGGTGGGGCCGTCGGGTTGCGGCAAATCGACCGTGCTGCGCATGGTCGCCGGCTTGGAGGTGATCAGTGCCGGCGAAATTCTGATCGGCGACCGCCTGGTCAACGGGATCGCGCCCAAAGACCGGGGGGTGGCCATGGTGTTTCAGAACTACGCGCTCTACCCCCACATGAGCGTTTTCGAAAACATGTCCTTCGGATTGAAGTTGCGCAAAGTCCCCAAAAAAGATATCGACGAACGGGTGCAAACGGCCGCCCGAATTTTGGGACTGCAGGACTTTTTGGCGCGACGTCCCCACGAACTCTCCGGCGGCCAGCGCCAACGGGTCGCCATGGGACGGGCTATTGTTCGAAATCCCAAGGTCTTTCTTTTCGACGAACCCCTGTCCAACTTGGACGCCAAGCTGCGCACCCAGATGCGCATAGAGATCAAACGGCTTCACCAGAAAGTCAAGTCGACCATTATCTACGTGACCCACGATCAGGTGGAGGCCATGACCCTGGCCGACCGCATTGTCGTCATGCGTGACGGTTACCTCGAACAAGTGGGTGCGCCGCTGGAGGTCTTTCGCAAGCCCGGCAACACGTTCGTGGCCGGCTTCATCGGCAGTCCGCCCATGAACCTGGTGCCGGCCAGGGTATCCGCCGGATTGATGATGGTTTTCGAAGGGGGCTTGAGACTGCCGCTGCCTGATAGAGCCGGCAAGCAGGTCCGACCGGACATGGACGTGATCATGGGCCTGCGCACCGAAGACATCACCGTGGTCAATGGCCACGAGGAGTTTCCGCCTGAATGGAAAGCCGAGGGCGTCGTGGAAGTGGTGGAGCCGCTTGGCAGCGAAACAAATCTGCACCTGGATCTATCCGGCACCAAACTTGTCGCGCGCTGTGAGGGTGGTCGCTCTATTAAGGCCGGCGACCGTGTGCCCCTGGCATTAAATCTCAACCACCTGCACATTTTCGATGGCGCCAGCAAGCAGTCGATCTATTGACCGCATCGACATCCCTTTTTTTTCTCGAGCCCCTGAGGCACCAGCCGACCTCACTTCCCTCCGAACAACCGGTCCGTATACCGCACAGTCTGGGTAATTTGACCCGTTTTCGCTGAGCTATTTTACACATTCATCCGTTTTATCCGTACTGTCAGCGAACCAAAATATACTTCTATCTATCTGATATTAAATCTTTATTGAATATTTTAAGTGTTTGGTACGGCTCTTGAATAAGTGTTTGAAGACCATATCGACCGTTTATTGATCCCGGCTGATACTGCAGCGACGATCCGAGACTCACCATTCGTGAGGAGAATGAAGTGAAAAACGATTTGAAAAAAGTGTTGATCAGAAAAATCGAAGAGATGAACTGCCTCGACCGCATGGAGCTTCTCAACAAATATACTGCATTTGCCGAAGACACGTACTGCCATTTCTCGAGAGACAAGATCAACGCCGTGATCAGCAAGATTGTGCTTTATAAATTCGACCGGGAGGCCTTGATCGGTGGTTTGAAGAAAGGGGAACCAGTCGTCGACTACCCCGGTTATCGGCTGGCCGACTTTTTGATAGCCGAGTTGGATTGGATTTAAATGGACGACAGAATGGGAAACCCCCTATTTACAGCGGGACTCCCCATCCCGATTTGAGTTGAGAATCAAACGCCTGCGTATCCCTACATCGAAGTCGCTACCCTGCCTCTGATAAAGATTTTTTTCGAAAATGAAGTGTGCGCCTCCAGATGTGGCGTACTTTCGTTTCCAACAAAACATGATCCTTAGCACCGCCGTCTGCTGCTTCGGTTTCATACGGTGCAGAACTCGGCGTCAAGCGGCTCTAACCCCATCGCAGGCCCGGTTTTGAAAAAATGGCAGGTGCCGGTTGAAAACCTCTGAAGCGTTCATCTTATGTGTGCGATGGCGATGGCGCAAGGTCCGCTAACCGCCTCAAACAGCTGCACCTGCTTCAACCGAAGTAACAGCCGGCTCTCATCGGCAGAATGACAGGACGCTGAACCGCAAGAGTAAATAATTTTCATGCGCCGTGGCGGCCCGAGCGCCATGAGCATTTAACTGACAAAACTGACCTAACCGACTCAACTGACATAACTGCATTAATAATATTCCTCGTATGTTAGCTCTTTAAGAGTGATTTTGCTCTTGAACAGGTTATAGGCCCAGGCCTGATAGAGCAGAACAATGGGAACGAAGATCAAGGCCACCACCAGCATGATTTTCAGCGTCAGCGGGCTGGAGGAGGCGTTGAAGGCTGTCAGGCTGTAGGCCGGGTCGATCGTGGACGGAAACATGTTGGGAAAAAGTCCGATGACGCCGTAGAACGTGGCCCCGATAATGGTCAAGGCCGAGGAGAACCAGGCCTTGAAATATGCCCGGCGGGCCAAGTAGACCCGGATGCCCAACAGGGCCGCAACCGTTACCAGGATGATGACGAAAAGCAGCGGATGGGCCAGGTAATTGGCGTACAGGTTGGTGGAAACCGCGCTGTTGATAAGGAAGATCACCGCCACGATCAACAGAACCGGCCAGAGCAGCTTGCCGGTGGTGACGGCGCGGTCGTGCAGGGCCCCGTCGGACTTGATCGACAACCAGATAGCGCCGTGAATCAGAAAGAGCAGCACAAACAGAGCTCCTCCAAGGAGCCCGTATGGGTTGAGCAGGGTCAACAGCGTGCCGCGGAAGATGCCGTCGGCATCGATCGGCAGACCGCGGAAAATGTTGGCGAAGGCGACTCCGAAGAGCAGCGCCGGCAGGAAGCTGCCCAGGAAGATGCAGACGTCCCAGAGCCGGCGTCCGCCGGCCGAGGTCATTTTCTTGCGAAACTCAAAAGCAACGCCGCGGATGATCAGGGCGAAAAGGATGAGCATCAAGGCCGAATAGAGCGAGGAGAACATCACGGCGTAGAGGGTGGGGAATGCCGCAAAGGTCACCCCGCCTGCGGTCAGCAGCCAGACCTGGTTGCCGTCCCATAGCGGACCCATGGCGTTTATCATCACGCGTTTGTCGTTTTCGGATTTGCCCAGAAACGGATAGAGTGTGCCGATTCCCAGATCGAAGCCGTCGGTGATGAAGAAGACGGCCCACAGAAGCCCCCAGACGAAAAACCAGGTCGATTGAAGCGCCATTTTATCCTCCAAAAGGGTGATGTTATTTTTAAGTATACTTCAGTTTGATCAATCGCGGATGGACGAGCATTTAGGCTGTTGCCCCTTCCAACGCTGCTCCGGCGGCTGCATCGGAGTCCTCTACCGGGCCCTTTTTGGCATTTTGGGCCAACAGGTAGAAATCGACGGCACCCAGCAGTCCGTAGACCAGGCCGAAACCCAGCAATGTCACTACCACTTGTGAGGTTGCAATGGGTGACACCGCATCGGCCGTACCCATCAAACGATAGACGATCCAGGGCTGGCGGCCGATTTCCGTCACGATCCAACCCAGTTGGATTGCCAGGTAGGGCAGGGGGATCGACCAGAGCATCAGTTTCAGGTATCCGGGGCTCTCCAACAACCGGTTGCGCTTGAACATTCCGATAACGGTCATGAGGATGAAATACATGCCGAGGGCCACCATGAGTCGGAAGGAGAGAAAAACCGGCAGCACCGGAGGGCGCTCGCTCTTGGGAAAATCCTTGAGGCCTTTGACCTCGGCGTTGACATCGTGATAGCCGAGGAAGCTCAGGACGCCCGGAATCGATCCAAATTGGAAGGCGTTGCGTTCGTTTTCCGGATCCGGAATCGCGAACAGGTGGATCGGGGCTTGGGTAGTGGTTTCCCAGTGAGATTCCATGGCGGCCAGTTTTTCCGGCTGCATCCGGGTCACTTCGACGGCATGCTTGTCGCCTTCCACGGCGATAAAAATCGAGAAAACGAAGGCGAACACCAGGCCGATCTTAAAAGAGCGCGTGAAAAAATCGATGTGCTGTTTCTTGAGCAGGTGGTAGGCACTGATGCCCATCACGAAGAAACCGGCCAGAATGTAGGCGGCCGGCAGGGTGTGCAGAATCGTCAGGATCCCGAAGGAATTGAAGACGACAGCCGCAAAATCGGTCAGTTCCGCGCGGCCGTTGCGGATGGCGTATCCTACCGGGTGCTGCATCCAGCCGTTGGCAGTTAGGATCCAGATGGCCGAGAGATTGGTGGCAAATGCCACCAACCACATGACTGTTGCATGGGCTCGCTTTGACAGTTTGCGCCAACCGAAGATCCAGACACCCACCAGCGTTGATTCGAGAAAAAAGGCGGCCGTGGCTTCGATCGCCAGCAGGGATCCGAAAATATCACCGACATAGGCGGAGTAGCGCGACCAGTTGGTGCCGAACTGAAACTCGAGGGTGATGCCGGTCACGACTCCCAGAGCGAAGTTGATCAAAAACAGTTTGCCCCAGAATTTGGTCATCCTCAGGTAGGTTTCATCGGCGGTGCGCACGTATCGGGTTTCCATGTATGCCACCAGAATCGATAGGCCCAGCGTTAATGGAACAAAGAGGAAGTGAAACATCGTGGTCGCGGCAAACTGCAGCCTGGATAAGAACAAAACGTCCATCTCGCCTTCTCCTTCTTCATTTTAACCTGAACTGATCGGTTCCAGGTTCAGGGTTCAAGGTTTAAAGGTTATAAAATACTGATTTTCGATGCTTTGTACGCCATTGTTTGGATTGGCCGCTTTAACCCCATGGATGAAATATAGAATTCGAATCGATTGACCCGTTGAATCAGTCCGGAAGAGCGGCTTCCGCCTGGCAGCTGTCCTGCAGCAGCCCGGCAAAAGTGGCTTCCTTTAGGGTAGCCCTGAGCTGCGAGCGGGCCTTTTCCCAGACCAGATGGACGGCGCAGGCGTTCGAGCGGTTGCACGAGGCCGGCCGCATGACGCAGTCGTTCAAAAAGATCTCGCCGACCACGGCCTCGACCACATCGAGCAGCGTCAGCTTCTGAGGCGGCACCACCAGACGATACCCGCCTTTAGCCCCTTGGACGATGTCGATGAATCCGGCCCGACTGAGCTGTTGGGCGATCTTGCCGAGAAACTGTTCGGGAATATCCATGGTCCGGGCAATTTCCTTGCGCATGGCCAGCTCTCCCGTTCCCAGGGATGCCAGATAGAGCATGCAACGCACCGCATATTCGCCCGCCCGGGTCAATCGCACCGGTTCCTCCTCATTAAAAATGGATTAATAGGATGTTTTTAATCCGATATTATACCTTAAGATCACTGTCAACGGTTTTTTTACCGACGGGCAAAATTTTTTCTGTTCCCTCCGTCAAGCGACACGGCGGTGCTGGCAGACAAAACCGGCCAGGCGAAAACAGATCTCGCCGGGTGACGTTTTAGCCCGCCGCTTTGCTGGTGTCCGTCATTCTCTCAAAAGGGGTGCAGTTCTGCGGTATAGTATCAGGAAATGGTAAGCGTTCACAGGGCACCGCATCTGCTTTGTTGTCGGGCACTTGAAGTACAAAAGTACGTCTGCGCGCCCGACGCCTTGCATCTGCGGCACCCTGTAAACGCTTACAATTAGGTGATTTGAAGCGCATCGGATTTTGCAACCCCGTGAACGGTTACAGGAAATGTATGACCGATTGCGCAAAACGGCTGAGGATGCTGATGTCCTATCATGGTCAATCATTGCGTCGTGATGAAGAGTAGCTTTTTAAAACAATTTTACTCAACATTGAGATACATCTATAGCTATCAAAGCGCTTCGATGATTTTTAATGGGTATGATTTAAAGCAGATTCCGCTTGGCCTCCTTTTTCTCACTCGACTTGTCGGCGAGAAGCCTATAAGCAATGTAGTATTTATAGATGTTGCTTACATAAAAATATCAAAGTGAACATGCCCGAACGATGCCTGAAATGAAAAAACAAGGCTTTCTAAAAGAAATAACCCCAAGGCCCTTGACGGTGTTATTATTGTGATTCGCCTCCGGTGGGGCTATCCTTGCCAGTAAACCAGCTATCTGAAATTAAGCCATTAATGCAAATGAAGTTTGGCAATCACAATTCAATCGTCGCAATGATAGGTTTGGGGGCTTATCGGAAGGCGCGTGTTTCATCCACCTTGAGTTTTGTTGCTATACCACGAACTGACATGTAGCTGTCAATTACCACATTTGAGGCCTTACTTGTGGTTAGTGTCGGTATCTTGAACAAATTCAAACTCGGAATACTCAATTTTCGGATAATTATCATGCAATCTCGTCATATTGAAAATTAGATATGACGTGCTATTTTAATCCGCCCAATTAATGGTTTTGTTGTTCAAACAAAATTATTATTAATTGGGCGCCAGATGCCTATTCTTATCCCCTATGGCCTTTGCCTAAAAAAATTTGTATAGCCTTAACTCGATCTCTTCAATCTGCCTGGAAATGGAGACCATCTCATCATCATGGATCCGCTTTGGATTATCGCCGCATTTGTTTTCGGCGCAATCGGTGCAAGACTCGGCCTACCTCCGCTGGTGGGCTATCTGGTTGCCGGTTTCGTACTCAACAGCTTCGGCATCGAGGGCGGTCAGACCCTCGAGGATATCGCCAATGCCGGTGTTACGCTGCTTCTATTTACCATAGGCCTGAAACTAAAAATTAAAAGTCTGGTTAGACCAGAGGTGTGGGCCGGCACATCGATCCATATGGTCCTGACCGTGGCGGTGCTCGGAGCCGGAATCTGGCTTCTCGCCGAGGTTTCGATGCCTTACTTCCGCCTGCTGACCTGGAAAAACATGCTGTTGGTAGCCTTTGCCCTCAGTTTTTCAAGCACGGTCTTTGCGGTGAAAGTCTTCGAGGCCAAAAACGAAATTCCGTCGCGCCATGCGGCAACGGCCATCGGCATTTTGATCATACAGGACATCTTTGCCGTGGCCTTTCTGGCGGCCTCTACCTTAAAGCTCCCGTCGCCATGGGCTTTGGCCTTGTTTGCGGGGTTGTTGATTCTCCGTCCTCTGCTGGTCAGATTTCTAGCCCGGTGCGGACACGGCGAATTGTTGATGCTTTTCGGGATTCTGATGACTGTCGTCGGTTACAGGAGCTTCGAAGTGGTCGGGTTAAAGGGCGATCTTGGCGCCCTCGTGTTCGGTACGCTTCTGGCCACCCACCCGAAGGCCTCCGAACTGGCCAACCGCCTGCTCGGCTTCAAGGATCTGTTTCTGGTTGGGTTCTTCCTAAGCATCGGTCTTTCCAGTACTCCGACCTGGGCCGCATTCGGCACTGCGCTGGTGCTGGTGATAGCTGTCCCATTCAAAGTGGCGCTGTTCTTTGCGATACTTACCCGGTTCAAATTGCGTTCCAGAACCGCCCTTCTGAGCTCTCTAAGCTTGGCCAACTACAGCGAGTTCGGCCTGATCGTGGCCTCCATCGGGGTCGCCAATGCCTGGATCGGTAATGATTGGTTGATCGTCGTTGCCATCTCACTGTCGATTACCTTCGTCCTGGCAGCGCCGCTCAATGCCTTTGCCCACAACATCTATGCGCGGTTTTCAGACCTGTTGCAACGTTTCGAAACTGCAACACGGCTGAAAGAAGATGAGCCGATTCATACCGGTGACGCCGAGGTGGGCATCATCGGGATGGGGAGCGTGGGAACGGCGGCTTACGAAGAAATGCAGCGCCGGTACGGCGATGTGGTGATTGCCATGGATTTTTCCATGGATACGGTCGAGAAGCACCGGAGGATGGGCAGAAATGTGGTTTACGGAGACGCCGACGACAGCGATTTCTGGGAACGGGTCGATTTGGCGGACAGCCGGATAGTGTTGGTCATGCTCGCTCTTCCGGATCCGCAAACCAGCCGGTTTGCCGTCCAGCAGTTGCAAAAGTTGGGCTTTCAGGGCCGTATTGCGGCATCGGTACGCTATGAAGATGAGATCGCCGTCCTGCAGGAAGCCGGGATCGATGCGGCCTACAGCCTGTATGAAGAGGCTGGAGTGGGCTTTGCCGACCACGTCTGCTCCGAAATTGGCTATTGCCGGCTACACCAGAAGGGAACAAAGTCTTGAGGACCGTAAAGAATTATTGTCAACCTGCAAAGACAGAATGAATTTTGTGCCAGATTAATTTTGCCAACATTTTCAGTATACCCAACATCCCGTTCCTTGGAAAAGTAAACGATTGGATAATTATAGTTGAACAACCAAGCTCACCTGCGGCAATGGAGTGCAGCGGAATTGTCGTCCGAGTGCAGAGCCTTGATTATGCATCCTGAACAGCGCTATCACCAGTAAAACAAAGATCCTTCTCCAAGCTCTTCCTCGATCTCCAACAAGCGATTGTATTTGGCGATCCGCTCGCTGCGGCTTGCCGATCCGGCCTTTAGGTGTCCTCCATCCATAGCAACGGCAAAATCGGCTAAGAATGTATCTTCCGTCTCTCCGGAACGGTGTGAGATGAAATAGCGCCAACCTGAATCGCGACACATGCGAACTGCTTCGATGGTTTCAGATACTGTTCCGATCTGGTTTAATTTTATTAACGCAGAATTCGCTGTGCATTCTTTGATCCCTCTGGCTATATATTGTGTATTGGTTACAAATATGTCGTCGCCGACAACTTCAATTTTTTTGCCATGTTTGGCTGTAAACTGCTTAAAACCTCCCCAATCCCCCTCCGCCAAGGGGTCTTCCCAGAGAACGATTGGGTATTTCTCGATCCAATCACCAGCGAGAGCAATAAGCTCGCCGCTGCTCATTTTGCCGACATGCGAGCGATTCAGGTCGTACTCTCCATCTCGATCGAGCGCAAAGGAAGTCGCTGCGCTGTCTAATGCAATCGCAATCTGCTCCCCCGGTTTATATCCTGCCTTTTCAATAGCCTGCACGATCGTTTCTATTGCGTCCTCGTTGCTTGAGAAATTCGGTGCGAAGCCCCCCTCGTCACCAACACTTGTAGTCAGCCCCCGATCCTTCAGAATGCCTTTGAGTATATGGAATGTTTCCGCAACGTAACGGAGCCCCTCCCGAAAAGTAGGCGCGCCAATTGGAACCGCCATGAACTCTTGGAAGTCCACACTATTATCGGCATGTTGGCCACCATTGACGATGTTCATGCAGGGGACCGGCAATCGCCTTGCCCCGGCACCACCAAGGTATTGGTAAAGAGGGATCCGAGCGGATTGAGAGGCTGCCTGAGCAACAGCCATGGAGACGCCGAGTATGGCATTGGCCCCTAGCTTCGACTTGTTCTCCGTTCCATCCATCTCGATCATTCGGCGGTCGATAAGGGCTTGCTCGGATGCATCCATTCCGATCAGAGCTGGGGCAATGATTTCTTTGACATTGGATACCGCTGTGAGGACCCCCTTGCCCGCATATCGGGAGCTGTCACCATCACGCAATTCGACGGCTTCATTCTCGCCCGTGCTTGCACCGGAGGGAACAGAGGCGCAGGATTCCGTCCCGTCGCCAAGCTCAACGAAAACACGCACGGTTGGATTTCCTCGGGAGTCAAGGATTTCCATTGCGCGTATCGCGGATATGGTTGGTCGTGTCATCATTTTCTCCTTTTTTTGGTATGAATAATGCCGGCATCAGCGGCGGCAAAAAGTGACGGAACTTTTGCGATTGCAAAAGGCACGACGCTTTTGGCTATCCGTTGGATACGCTGGTGTACGCCCGGCATGGGCGTGAACTTATGCGGTGCAAGTCCCCTGTATGTGAATCCGGCTGATATGCTGAACATATTAATCAAAATACTAGCCGAAGGCAAGGGCATCGTCGTGAGGCGGTGTCTGAAGGAAGCCCGAGTGCAAAGCTATGAGCCGACGAACAGAAACGGCATATAAGGCCCAGTCTCCGGGTAAGTTAGCACGATATAACAAAGCCCTGGAAGTGTGCACTTACCTTGGCTACTCAAACCGGCATGACCAATCAATGGCTTCAGGATCAAGGGCTTCTATCTGTCAAAGAACTGTGGGTGAAAATTCACTACCCGACTACGGTCCGGGAATTTCTGTGAACCGCCCCGTGCGGACCCGCATGCCGGGTGTTGTGGGGAGAGGGAGGTTAAATCTCTCCTTTACCCGATTAGGCAAGCCGCAGCTGCGCCAAAGAAGCGATCGCATTTCCCCCACTTGTGTCCGGAATGATACTCAACTCGAGCACCGTGACCGCCGGGAGTTCGACGTGAAGGTCTTCCGTCTCGTTGGTTGCGCCGTGGGGACTGAAGTTCCACTGCTGCCGCACGATTTCCCGGAAAGACTGCCCGCCATCCGGCGACCAACGCAAGACGTATTCTTGCGTGCGCTCAGTGCGGGTCTCCACGAAGTTCAGCCAGATCCGCCGAAGCTGTTGCGGAGAGGCGAAGAGAAAACGGATTTTCTGCTCTCCGGGCCCTGCGGCACGCCACCCTGAGGTCCGACCGGGCAGCAACGCGGAATCAATCGGATGAGCGGCGTCCTCCGAGGTGATTTCCACCTCCGCGAGCCCTTCCATATTCAACCATTCCAGATCAGGGGGTGCGGTTTCTTGCTGAACTGGGGTGATGATTCGCTTGCGCATAGTTGTGCCTCCTGATTTCAAGATAGAGAAACTTCCAGCTGCCTAGAGTAGACGGAAAATTTACCGACATGGACAGCTAAACGAAAAATTCCCATCATAGATTATTAATAACTATACGATATCGAGTCCTTACCAGCTTTAAAGGCCAATATTGAAATCGAAAAACACTGAAACCGGTTTTCCCGGGTAGAGTCAGAGATCATAAATAATGCAGCACCTATATTCATATGCCCGGACCTTTGATTTCCTGCAACCCTTGAATCCCGGTAAATTTAACTATACTTGCATAGACAGTAACTATTTCCTGTCAGATTCATTTTTTCCCATATAATTGGTATTCTAAACCATAGCCGATCTGACCGAGCGGCGTCAAAACATTTCCAAACCCACAACCAAAGGAGGTTTACCATGAAAATTTCCCAGTGTGTCACCCATTTTTTCAATTACCGACGGATGAATGTGAAAAAAAAATACGTTGCGGAACTATGAATTCATCTTGGGCAATTTTCAAAACCATTTCGGAGAGATAGAGCTATCGACCATAACATCCGAGGACATCCTGGCCTTCATGTCCGCGGTTGCGGATGGCACCAAACAAAGCACCAAGAAGCTCCGATTCACCCTGCTGTCAGCCTTTTTCAATTATGTCAAAAATTCCATCGATCCCGAAAACAAAAATCCATGTGACAATCCAGCACTTCGAAAGCTGTTCAGAGCCGGCAAACCAGCCCCGTTCAAGATCCTCGAAAAGGATTTGGTCGATGAGATCATTTTCAGGACAAGAAATACACGAAATCGGCTGATGCTGGAGCTCATGGCACGCAGCTGCATGCGGGTCGGTGAGGTCCTCAAGCTCCAACCCAGGGATATTGAGGAACGAAAGGTTATCATCCGTGACCCCAAAAGTGGGAAGGAATTGGAGGGTGCTTTCCTGCCCCAGAAAGTCGCGGACCGGCTCCAAAAATATATCAATGACAATGGCATCAAACCCGAGGATAGGATTTTTCCGGTAACCTACGCTGCTGCCAGGATTGTTGTCAAAAAGGCCGGCAATCTGGTCGGAATTCACTTGAAGCCCCATGATTTACGCAGGCATGCAGCCACATATGCCAGTCGATCCGGCACGCCAATTGAAATCGTCTCGAAGATTCTGTTACGCCATTCGAGCCTGTCAATCACTCAGATTTATTTGGGAAAAATCAGCGATGCAGAGGCGATAAGATGGATCGACAACCTTCATGGGTAATTTAACCAATGGCCGAGCTGAACTCCGCATCATTGGCCCGGCTTTTTCAAAGATTGCGTTTCCAAATCAATCAAGATTTCTATTGGTATCCTGAAACAAAATTAAACTCAGAATACTCAATTTTCGGATGATTATTCTCAGTCGTCCGCTTGTCGAAAAAAGCATCAGCAAGTTTTTATTTATGCTTGATGTTTTAGCCGTATGTTACTGTCAAAACAATAGGAAAAACAATCGCTTTGAATCTAAGTTTCCTTTAAACATAGAAGGATAGCCTTTCTCCATCAATCTAGATGTCTAGGATTTATGGCGGCAGCCTGTTGTCCTGCGATGCGTCCGAATACGATGCATTCGGTAAGCGAACAGTTGCCCAGACGGCTTGCACCGTGAATACCACCACAGGCCTCACCTGCGGCAAATAGATAAGGGATCGGTCGATTATTGAGATCAATCACTTGTGCCTTTGAATTAATTCCTACACCTCCTGAAGTGTAATGAATCTTCGGCCACAAGCGTATTGCATAGAAGGGCGGCTGGACCAAAAGTTTTGCGCCTTGGATAAGCGGTTTGCCTAACGGGTCAGATTCGCCTTTCCCGATTCTGTGGTTATAGTTTTTTACCGTCATCTCCAATTGACCGTCCGGCATTTCAAATGCCGAGGCAAGTTCCGTCAATGTTGAGAAAGGCTTCACATACCCCTGCTTTAGACAGTGTTTAAGGCTTTCAGCAGCTACTTCTGCACCATCGGCGTCTACTATCCCTACACAAATGTGCCCGGCTTTAAAAATGGCTTCACACCGCCGTCTGCGATCTGCCCACTCGTTAATGATACGGTGGCCAGTGGCGGGATCGACCAAGATACCGGCTTGGTACACACTATAAGAGGCGAAGCTGGCACCCCGGCCAAAACCCTTTTCATCGGCACAGCCCCATGGCCCCAGTTGTATCCATGAGAGGTGAACTGGAGCGGCTTTTAGTTCTAAGGCAGCGATCAGACCCTCGGCCGTAGCTCCTCGGTGGTTGGTTGAACTCACAGATACATCTAAACCGGGGTTCTGAATCATGCGGAATTGAATGTCGTTACCAAACCCTCCAGTTGCTAAAATGACGGCGCGGTTGGCATGAATGTTCCTTACAATACCGCTATTGTTGTCAGGAAATATATAGTCGGATCGGATCTGTACGCCGTTCACGCCACCTTGACTGTCTGTTTGCAGACGCGTCAACAGGCAACGAGTTCGTATTTCAACCCCTTTTTGTTTTAACAAAGTGCTTTGTGCCTTAATGAAATCCGCTCCAGAGTGGCGCCGTGTAGTTAGGCATCGAGCCACGGAGTGCCCTCCGAAACGGTCCAATCGATCCAGATACTTCACGCCCAATGTATCCCGCGTCCAGTCGATTGCTTCGCTCGCCTGCTCAGCCACGACTTTTACCAATTCCGGATGATTGAGACCCAATCCGGCCCTCATCATATCTTCATAGAAAAGCACCGGAGAGTCTTCTATTCCCCGCTTTTTTTGCAGGTAATTATTTGACGCTGCCACCCCTCCGTCGCTGATGCGTGTGTTTCCGCCTGTCACTTTCATCTTTTCAAATACAACAACCGAAGCACCAGCCTGGTTCGCTTCTATTGCTGCGGACAATCCTGACAAACCGCTGCCAATGATGACGACATCCTTCTGTTCGTCCCATTTGATCATATCTTGAATCCTGCCACGATGAGATTATCATGCCCTAATCTATCTGAGCAATGGCGCTATAATTTTATCTTTCAATTTATGCATAAAAATCCCCAATATTTTCTCACTCCATTTTGAATTCAATGTAAGTTACGGTTTGGCTATTCGAATTTTCCGGCACTGAAAAGGGCTTAGATTTTCGTCTAAGCCCCTGATATTATAATTTTGTGATTCTGCTGGGATTCAAGCCCGGGGTATCGGCTCTTTAAGCCGGACAACGTATCGCACCATTGCCGGATCAGTCGAATGCCATCTCTGTCTTCCACACTTCCCAGACTTTTCCAACCAGGTCCGGCCCGGGTTTCAAGGTGAGCTTGCCCGGTTTCCAGCCGGAGGGCGTTGCCTCTTTGCCCTTGCTTTCACGGACCAACTGAAACGCCCGCACCTGCCGCAAGGACTCGTTGACGTTTCGACCGACCGGCGGTGTCAGGACCTCGTAGCCCTGGACCACCCCTTCCGGATCGATGATGAACCGGCCCCGGGTTTCCACCCCGGCGTCCTCATCGTAGATGCCGTAGGCTGTCCCGACACGGCCGCCGGCGTCGGATAGCATCGGAAAAGGAACGCCGTCTTTTACCATCTTGGAGAGTTCATTGTCGTTCCACATCTTGTGAACGAAAACGCTGTCGATGCTCATGGAGAGGATTTCGACGCCCAATTTTTGGAATTCGCCATACTTTTCGGCAACTGCCGAAATTTCCGTGGCTCAGACAAAGGTAAAATCACCGGGGTAAAAGCAGAGCAGAACCCATTTCCCGAGATATTCGGACATCCGCATCGATATGAACTTGCCCTTGTGGTAGCCGGGGGCCGAAAAATCCGGAGCTTTTTTACCGACCTTGATCATTGATTTTGCCTCCTTTTTTGCTGACGCCGTTTTGGTTTCTTGCTCCTCGACCGACTCTCCGACCGGCCCTCCGGTGGGACGGGCACAGCCGACTTCCACTTCCTCGCTCATGGTGCCTCCTTTCGTTCAGGGGTTGTAACAAGACGCAGCCGGATCGACCGCTCTAAAGGGGGGTGTATCCGACGATATGAGCATAGGCTCATAATTAAGAGAAATTCAGGAATAATGCAAGAGGATTTATGGAGACTTTCTACGAGTTCAACAAATCTTATGCGGTGTATGACGCGAACAGGTGCACGATAAAATCCCACACCCGGACAACGGACGGAACAAACAGCTTTTCATCCGGCGAGTGCGGATTTTCGATCGTCGGGCCGAAAGAAATCATGTCCATTCCCGGTTTCATGGCCCCGATGAGTCCGCACTCGAGGCCGGCGTGGATCGTTTGGACCACGGGGTCCTTTCCGAACCGGTCCCGGTAGACCGCTTTGCACCGCTGGAGCAGCGCAGAGTCGAGGCTGGGTTCCCAAGCCGGATAGCTGTTTTCGTCGGTGGCCGCAGCACCGGCCAAATCCGCAACCGCGTGAATGCGCGCCGTGATTTCCGCCAGCCGGGTCATTACGGCGCTGCGCTGGCTCGAAAGAATCTCGAAGCCGGCATCCGACAGCACGACAGTCGCCAGATTGTTGGACGTTTCCACCAGGCCTTCGATATCGGCCGACATGCGGGTAACGCCATGGGGAAGCGCGAGGAACAGGGCGATCGCCTTGCGCGTATCGGCGGCGGTCGGGGCGTCGTCGCCGGCTGTTTGGGTTGCAGCTTCATTCAGTCGAATGTCGAGCTGCGATTCGCCGGCTCCGTATTCGTTCAAAAAGGTTTCCCGGCATTCGGCCACCACTTGCTGAACCCCTTCGAGGTGTTCCGGAGCGCTGGTGATTCGGGCCGCGGCGTCGCGGGCGATGGCATTGTGGACGGTTCCCCCTTTTATAGACACGATGCCGATCGGCGTCACACGTGATATCGCCTGCAGCGCGCGGGCCATGAGAACGTTGGCGCTGGCCCGCGGTTTGTGAATGTCGATGCCCGAGTGCCCGCCCCGCAGGCCGCTGATGGTCAGGTCAAGGTACGGGTGGTCTAAGGGTGCGGCCATGCGCTGGAGGTCTAAACGGATACGGGTCTCCTGTCCCCCGGCGCAACCGATCGTAAAGACCCCTTCCTCTTCGGAGTCGATGTTGAGCAGGATGCGGCCATCAACCAATCCGGGGTCGAGGTTTTTGGCGCCGAGCAGGCCCGATTCTTCATCCACGGTGAACAGCATTTCCAGGGGCGGGTGGACGACAGCGGGTTCCTCCGCCAGCGTTAAGGCCAGGGCCAGTGCGATGCCGTTGTCGGCGCCCAGAGTGGTCCGATCGGCCGAGATCCAGTCTCCGTTCCTGACCAGGCGAATCGGGTCACTGTCGAAGTCATGCCGTGAGTCGGGGGTCTTTTCGCAGACCATGTCCATGTGACCCTGGAGAATAACGGTCGGGGCGGCTTCGCGTCCGGCGGTGGCCGGTACCTTGATGCACAGGTTGCCGGCCTCGTCGCGGCGGGTTTGATAGCGGCATTCTGCGGCCCAATCGGCAAACCAACGGGCGATTTTTTCCTCTTTTTTCGAACAGCGGGGGATGGCGTTGATCCGAGCCAGGTTGTCGATGACCTTGCGGGCAATGTCGCTCATTTAAGATTCCAGTCGCGGCTTTGTTTGAAAAACATCTCTTACAACCAACTATCTAGTGCCCATCCACGGTTTTATTGAGGGCACTTGTAAGTTTCCGATCCAGAAATGAGCAATTTTCTGCAAGTTCAAGGAAATCAAGTAATTGCGCGGAGGCGTACTCCTGTACGCCGCACAAGCGATTCCGCTGATTGACGCCGAAATTGCGGAAAAGGGCCATTTATGGACGGAAACTATCTAACCTTCGCCGAAGGTTGCAAGAGCCGGTTCGGCGATTTGCTGATCGTCGTAACTCATGAAATCACCGCTCCACTCGTGCGGGGCGTGCAGCGCCAGCCAGGCAATGGCACGGGCCGGCACTTGCGGCGGTTCCAGACGACCGGCCGTTTTGAGGTCTCTATAAAAGGCGGCCTGTTCCGGCGGCATCTTTACAGGTCCCTCGCTTCGCAGAAGCTCCTGCATCCGGGTGTCCACCACGCCTGGCCGTACCGCGATCACCGTCAGATCGGTTTCCTCGGCTGCCAGGACCCGGCTGAACTGGTTAAGAGCGGCCTTGGCGGCACAATACGCACTGGCTGCCGCGATGACATGATGGGCGGCGCCGCTGCTGACGTTGACAATACATCCGTTTCGGACCCGCAGTTCAGGGATGGCGGCCATGCTCATATAGACCGGTCCGAGCAGATTGACCTCGACGTTGTAGTGCCAGTCGGCCGGCCGGGCATCGGCTACCGTCGCCAACGGTTCCACCGTACCGGCGTTATTGACCAGGGCGTCAAGCCGGTGAAAGCGGGCGAGTGTTTTTTCCACCGCGCTGCGGCAGAAATGGGGGTCCGATACGTCGCCCGTGACGAAGAGACAGTCACCGCCGGATCGATCGATGGCCTCGGCCTCATGGCGCAACTCTTCTTGCGAGCGAGCGATGAGGGTGACGGCGGTCCCGGCTCCCGCCAGCCAGCGGGCGACGGCCGCACCGACACCCCGGGAAGCGCCGGTGACAATGACTACAGGTTTGGATTTCATCGGGTATCTTTTACTAAAAATAGATAAATTTTTGTCGAATTTGCAATCACAGGCTATTTGGCGATGTTCGGCTTAGACTGCAGGTATGTCAGTTCCCGGGTCGGCGCGTTGCCCAGTAGATTTTTCACAAGCGCCAAAGCGATAAGCGACTGTCGCTCCTCTTTTTTTAAGCCGTTCAGATAGTGTCGATCTTTGAACAGGTTATTCAGCTGGTCTTCGGAGAGCCGTCTTTCGAGCCGGCACTTTTTCTCGATCTCTGTCAGATACCCTTCGATGATTTTCCGCTGCTCTTCAATCGAAAGGCTCTTGATATTGGCAAAGTCCAGGCTTACGGCGGTCACATCGTCGAGACGCGGGTTTTCGAGAACCGTTTTAAAATTATTTGCAAAGCGTTTCAAACCTCTAAAGATGTGCGGTGGACGTGCCAGGTTGATGCCGGCCCAGCCGGCGCGCATCCATTTGAAGACGCCGAAGCGCACTGTTGGAGGTGCGGCGTCGGTCTCGATGTAGAAAGAGACTGAATACGAATCGTACATATAGGACTTGACCCAGCCGAGTCCGGCATAGTTCACACCGGCTTGACCGGTGTAGAGGTAATCCCAATTGTCGTCGGCTCCGATAATCACTCCCTTTTTGCCGACATCGGAGACGTCTTTTTGCCTCGATAGACTGATGAGAACCGGGCGGCCCTCGTGTCTCAACAGAATCAGGGTTCGGTAGAGGTCATATTCGAAGTATGCCCCCGAGTGCTGGTCGGGTGAATTGACGATATGTTCGACGCCTGTGATGAATTGGGGTGCTTTCAGGACCGGTAGAGTTTCCCAGAGCTTTGGAAGCGAGTGCTTCGGTGTGTCGATATCGGTCCAGTGTGACAGGCGGATGGACGCAGGCATGGTGACGACGGTCGGAATATCCGGGTTGTAGGTCAGTTGCAGGACTTGGGACAGAGGGCGACGGATGTCGAATTCGTGATAGGCCGAGGTGGCGCCCTTGAACCGGCCGGCATGGTAGAGTACGTGCGGCTCCTTTGGGCCGGTCACAAACCTCATAAGGGCCAAGATCCTGTTGACCTGAAACGTTTCGCTGCCGGCCGCATCGGATCCCACAAAGGAAAGAAGATAGGCCAATTCTTCACGCAGCGATGCGTCGACCGCCTTTTCGGTGCCGCTTTCCGTAGCGTAGCTACAAACCGGCATGAGCAGCAGCAATAACACCGATAGACGACAAATGATGGATTTACGCAGATATACGGCCTTAATGGGAAAGGCAGCCCTTAGGTCCATTCCGATATTTTTCCTGTTTGGGTCACGGGACTGGATATTTTATGATTGGAGCGCCGGCATGGGGAAAAACTCTATGCAGGTGTTTCGGCCGGCGGAACGGTGTCGAAAGTTTTCAGTATGGTTTCGGCTTCAGATTCGGAAACATCGGTCCAGTTTTCATAGGCATCGGCTACGGCGAACCGGGGGCCGGATCGTATGTTCGGGCAGTAGAGCTTATGAACCTGCCGGGCTATCTCCTCAACCGCAGCGGCGTGTCCGGTCGGCACGGCGACGATTATTCGCCCTACGTTACAGCGAGTCAATGCTTCGACAGCCACACGCATGGTATACCCGGAAGCCAGGCCGTCGTCAACCACAATGACGGTTTTATCGTAAAGTTCGAGCAAGGGTTTCCCGCCGCGCAGCCGTCTTGCCCTTTCGGCCACTTTGCTTCGGGTCTTGTCGATCCCGGCCTGGACCTGTTCCCGACGAAGGCCCGCTTGGATGATCAGTGGCTCGTTCAGTTGCAGGGACCCATCGAAAGCCACGGCGCCATAACCGGCCTCGGTGTTCCATGGCAGGGTGATCTTGCTCACCACTGCCGCATCGAGGCTCAAGCCGAGTGCCCGGGCGACGACCGCCGCCACCGGAATTCCGCCGGCCGGAATGCCCAGCACAACGGCATCCGATTCTTTTATCATATCGGCGATGCATCGTCCGGCGTGCGTCCGGTTTCGAAACACCGATTGACACTCACGTAAGCGAGGCAGGTAATAGATGTTGTCGGAGGAACGGCTGTCCATCACACCCTTGTACTACTCTCTGTATCGAAAGTCGGAATCGGCAGCCGGCCATAAGTGGCTGCCGGATGAAAAACAGGGCGACCGTCAAGCATCTTCAAGTTCTCTCCGGATGCTCAACGGTCGGTTTCAGTAAACAGGCCTCGTGTCGTAAGGTCGAGAAAATCAAGCCATAGAGTGGAGGTGTACGCGCAACGTGCCTGTTGCACAACCATTTGCGTCGTTTGACGCCGAATTTCAGGATACGGCCATTTAAGAAGGACGAAGAAAGCTAAGGACGGTCCCAATAAAGTCAACCGTACAACAGAAGCCGTTGATAGCCATGTCTATTTGCAGGATGGGTCGTTTACGCAAACCGCCTCATGTGGTAAACACCCGACGGTTTTGTAACCGTTCACAGGGTTACAATGTCCGATGCGCTTCAAACCACATAGTTGCAAGCGTTTACAGGGTGCCGCAGATGTAAGGCGTCGGGCGCTCAGACGTAATTTTGTACTTCAAGTGCCCGACAACAAAGCAGATGCGGTGCCTTGTGAACGCTTACAAGGTTTTTACCTGCAGGAGTGCGTCATGCATGGTTTCAACAAAAGAAACAAGTCCGGGCAGCCCGGCCGTCGCTTGATCGGCGTTATACTCGCCGCTACGATCTGCCGCTTTCTCTTGAACGTTGCCCGACGGTTCGCTTATCCTTTCGCGCCGGTGCTTAGCCGGGGTCTGGATGTCCCGCTGGCCGCCGTAACGTCGATGATCGCCGTCAACCAGGCCACAGGCGTTCTGGGCATGCTGTTCGGGCCCCTATCGGACCGTTTCGGCTACCGCCTGATGATGATGACCGCCATGGGGCTGCTCGTGGCTGGCATGCTGGCGGCCGGCCTGGCGCCGCATTACGGTGTTGTACTGGTCTGCCTGTTTCTGGCCGGACTGGGCAAGAACATCTTCGACCCCGCGATTCAGGCCTATGCGGGTGAAAACATCTCTTTCGAACGCAGGGGCCTGGTCATCGGTGTGTTGGAATTCAGTTGGGCCGGCAGCACCCTGATCGGAATGCCTCTGATCGGCCTGTTGATCGACCGGTACGGGTGGCGTTCGCCATTTTTTGCCTTGGCCGCGGCCGGCCTGTTTGGGCTCCTGTCCCTAAGGCTGACGGTGGGTCGGGAGGTAGGTGTTCGCCGCCGTCATTCGCCCGGCGCAAGCATGTGGCAAGCCTGGCGTCGGATCGTGCGGCACCGGGAAGCCCAAGGAGCCCTGGGCTTCGTTTTTTTCGTGAGCGTGGCCAACGACAACCTGTTCGTGGTCTACGGCGCCTGGCTCGAACAGTCGTTCCGACTGAGTGTGGTGGGGCTGGGGCTGGGGACCGGACTGATCGGTCTGGCGGAACTCCTGGGCGAATTGATGACGGCCGCCCTGGCGGATCGAATCGGGTTGAAGCTCGCCGTGACGGGCGGTCTTTTCACTTCGATGTTGACTTATCTGATTTTGCCGCTGGTCGGTCGACATTTTTCACTGGCCTTGGCCGGACTCTTTGTCGTTTTTCTAGTCTTCGAATTTACCATGGTCTGCTTTCTGTCCCTGGCCACCGAACTCATGCCATCTCAGCGGGCCACCATGATGTCCACCGTTCTGGCAGCGGCCGGACTCGGCCGGGTGCTGGGGGCGTTGATCGGGGGACCGGTGTGGATGGCGGGTGGCATTGCGGGAACCGCAATGGCTTCAGCGCTGTTCAGTGGACTCGGCTTGGTCACCCTGTTTTACGGGCTCAGGGGGTGGCACCCCAGGTAAATCCAGGCGTACACCGGAGCCCTTTTCTGCGGCGGCAGCACCCGGGCGCGTAAAGCTCTCAATCGCCTCGAGATAGGTCTCCTTGGGGCGAAGGCCCATCAGGCTGTAGACCAGGGTCCGGTTTTTGACATAAGCGACGAAGGGGATGCCGCGCACACCGAAGAGCTCGGCCAGGGATTGGTTTTCATCGTAGTTGACTCTGTAGACATCGACCACTTCAGCCTTCTGCGCGGCAATCGATTCGAGGATCGGTTGCAGTTCCTTGCAGGGCTGACACCAGTCGGCGTAAAAATCGAAAATGAGCAACCGCTCGCCTGCGGCCGCGGCGATCCGGGTCATCTCCTGACCGCCTGAGATCGCCGTAAGAGGTTTTCGCATCCGGTGATCAGCGCCGGGTTGTTCCGAGCCGCTGCCGCAGGCGACCGGCAGCAGCAACGCCGCACTCAGCAGCAGTGCCTGACCCATTCGAACGGGCATTGAAATTCCTTTTCCGGTCACTTCGTCTTTTGAACATTTTTCTTGTAAATGACCACCAGTTCATCGACGGATTTTCCGTTGGGTGCCATGGCCAGTGGATTGATTGCCAGCAGGTCTTCCCAGGTCTTGATTCCGGCGGCCGGATCGTTGAGGTCGTGCAGTTGGACGATCCCCTTGTTGAACCGTGACGGCTCGTGCTTTGGATCGAGCCGGATGGCCTCATCGAAAGCCTTGAGCGCTTCTTGCGGCTGATTGTTGCGGCGATACATGACACCCAGGTCGGTCCAGACGTCCGGGCTGGTGGGGTCTATGTCTAGGGATTTCTTGTAAGCCCAGATGGCCTTATCGGGGATATTGGTGTCAAAATACAGATTGCCCAGCTGGGTCCAGGCCGCAGCATTACCGGGGTTCTGAGCGGTTTCTTTGGTGAGGCGGTCGAGCTCCTGCGCCCGGTCGCCGATATCCGGCTGTGGCGCTGAGGGTGCGGCGACCGGCGCGACTCCGGTCGACTTGTAAATGCTGAAAACGACACCGCCGAGAAACCCCACGGCAAGACAAAGCACCGCTACACCGATCAGGGTCGACTGTTGAACTGTACTGGTTGGACGGGAGGTTGATTTTGACATTTTATCTTTCCAATGAAATTCTGTGGAGTGAAAATCAGGCTTTAATTTAAATACTGATGCCGCCGGAATCAAGGTTCGTATGATGGATCTATCATTCTAGCCGCTGCTCGATCAATCGAGGTGATCGGGTGAAGAACGGTGTTGAGGGGGCGTCTCAAGTGCCGTCCTGAGGACGGCAGGAGGGAAAAACGACCCGCCACCGGCGTGGATTCAGGACGGTGGCGGGCGGGACGAGGCGGTCGGGCGGAGCTGTTGAAGGGGCCTCCAACACCCGGCTTTAGGGGTTACTCGCTTTTGAAAAAGGCTTTGGCCAATGCGCCGCAGACCGGGCAGACATCCGGTGGCTGGTTTTCGCAGGTGTAACCGCAAACTGAGCAGATGTAATAATCCGTTTCCTCGAGTTTGTCCATTTGGTCGAGGGCTTTCTGGTAAAGCGCGGCGTGAATTTTTTCGACTTCGTTGGCATAGGTGAAACTGCGCTCGGCAGTCTTTTCTCCCTCCTTCTTGGCCGTTTCGATCATTTCGGGGTACATGCTCTTGAATTCGTGGGTTTCACCGGCAATCGCGGTTTTCAGGTTCTCCGCGGTCGACTTGACGTCCTTGAGGGTCCGCAGGTGAGTGTGGGCGTGCACTGTCTCGGCCTCGGCGGCGGCGCGAAAGAGTTTGGCCACCTGGCCGTAGCCCTCCTTATCCGCCTTTTTGGCAAATGCCAGGTATTTTCGATTGGCCTGAGATTCACCGGCAAATGCATCCCACAAGTTTTTTTCGGTCTGACTCATTACGGTTGCTCCTTTCTAAAAGTATAGGTGTTTGTTGGACTTAACGGTTACGGCGATGCGGCCATAATCGGACGGTTGATGTCCGAGGGCCGGTATCGACGGTGAAAAATCACGACAATATCAAGAGATCTTCAACTCGGATGGATGTGCCGCGTCACTCGCAGTAATGACGACTATCTGTCATAAAAAATTTGATGCCCTCGTGTCAAGTCAAAGACCTTTGCAAAGTGATGTCATTTCATCGAATGAGGGATCGCTTTTGACAAGAGATCGTGACGTATTAGATTGCCCTTAAAATAAACCGCGAATTAATCACTCACCCGGTGCCGCTTCCAGGGCACAGGCGACAACCGTCAAGCGATATGGATAATGGACTATTTTCAAAACAATGTTACAAGGCCGGCGATGCTCTTGGCGGGTCTTTTTTTATTGATAGCTTTTCGGGTCGAAGCGCTCGATGTGCACCACGATCTGAAGATTGTCCTGGATCCGGCCGAAAACCGGCTCGAAGGATTTGACACCATTACAATCGGGCCGGCCGCACCTGCCGACGTGGTGCTTTTTTTAAATGAAAAGGCCACCGGACTCGAGCTCCTGGTTGACGGCAGGCCGGTGCCGTTTTCATTTAAAAACGGCCGTTTGGTGCTTAAACCGGTCACATTTGAGAGAAGCGCTCCACTTCAAATCAGCCTGGCGTACGCCGCTGTATTCGACGACCCGGTCCCGGTGATGCCGGTCAACACCGACAACCCGGGCTACGGCGTCAGCGGCACCATCTCACCTCAGGGTACACTTCTTCTTTTCGGTGCCGGCTGGTATCCGCACCTCGAAGCCAAGCGGGTCACCTTCGGGCTGAGCGTCGAAGCGCCGGCCGGAGTGGTCGCCGTTACCGCCGGGCGCAGTCTGGGCCGCCGCACCGACGGCGACATAACCGTTTCCAAATGGGCGATCGACCATCCCGTCCGCGGACTCTCGCTCTCGGCGGCCCGCTATCAGGTGCGTGAAGAAATTATCGGCCGGGTGACGGCGGCGACCTATTTTCTTCCGCAGAGCGCCGATCTGTCAGGACCATATATTGCCGCGATCGGCCGATATCTGGGGCTTTACGAAAGTTTGTTCGGTCCTTATCCGTTTGACAAGTTCGCCGTGGTGGAGAATTTTTTCCCCACCGGTTACGGCTTTCCTTCCTACACGCTGCTGGGCAGCCGGGTTCTGCGGCTGCCATTCATCATCGATACCAGTCTCGGGCATGAAATTGCCCACTGTTGGTGGGGCAACGGCGTCTACGTGGATGGCGCCGGCGGCAACTGGTCCGAAGGCCTGACCACATATGTTGCCGACTATCTATACAAGGAACGCGAATCCGAACAGGCGGCGCGTGAGTATCGCCGTCAGATCCTGCGCAGCTTCGCCACGCTGGTGACCCCCGAAAACGATTTTCCGATCAGCCGGTTTCAGAGCCGTTTCAACCCCGTCACCAAAGCCATCGGCTACGACAAGTGTGCCATGGTCTTTCATATGCTGCGTCGCCATATAGGCGAGGAGGCCTTTTGGGGTGCTCTGAGAGATATCTATCAGAAGTATCTCTTCCGGCCTGCATCCTGGCAGCAGCTGCGTGAGAGCTTCGAGCGTCGCTCCGGCACGGACCTGAACTTATTCTTCCGTCAGTGGGTTGAGCACAGCGGGGCACCGCTTCCGGCGCTGGAGGGTGTGGCCGCCGTGCCGGCCGGCAGTGGATGGTCGGTCACGGGCGCCGTCTCACAGGCGACGACAGGTTTTGATTTTGAGGTGTCGCTCGTATTGGAGTCCTCCGCGGGCACGGCGATTGTCCGACGATTCGACGTCGGTGTAGAAAAAACCCCCTTTGTGCTGAATGCGACGGGCCGCCCGGTCGCATTGACAGTCGATCCGGATTACGATCTCTTCAGAAGACTCTATCCGTCGGAAATTCCGCCCTCGATCAACACGATCAAAAGCGCGCCATCCGTCGTAGTGATTTTGGCCGCTGGCCTTGCGGATGGCATCAAGAAAGCGGCCGATACGCTGCTGCTGTCCTTGGGAGTGGAGAACTACCGGGTGGTGGCCGAAGATCGGCTCGATCTGACCGCCATCGGAGAAAGCGAACTTCTGCTGATCGGGCTGCCTAGAAGAACCGAGCTGCTGGCCGCAGTGGACGGAAGGATGACCTTGACCAAGCAGTCCTTCGAGCTGGAAGGAGTGACCTACAGGAACCCGGCGGATGTTTTTTTCGGCGTGTTCACGCCATCCAGTATGACCCGGCGGGTGACGGCCCTTTTTTTTCCGCTGTCATCCGAGTACGCTGATCAGGTTGCCCGCAAAATTACCCATTACGGCTCATACAGCTTCTTGGCGTTCAACCGGGGTCAAAATCAGGCCAAAGGCGTCTGGCCCACGCTGACTTCACCCTTGATCCATCGCTGGAGTTCCGGCGAAACCGAACGGCCGGCCGGTTCACGAAATGACTTAAATTCGGTCCTCTTGGAAAAGTGAAGAGATGGCCCTTGGCCGCTTCATCCATGAAACCGTATGGGGGTTTTTTCACTGACAATATAGGGACAGTCGAATCCAACTTTACTTCCACTTGACGGAGACGCAAAAACCGATGAGAAAAAGAATCTTCAGTTCTTTATTGGTCCTTTTACTGCTTGGCGGCGGCTGTGCGGCGAGTCATAAAAGTGTCAATCAGCGGATTTTCGATGTTAACCGAGGTACGGAAACCACGCTTGCAAAGGTGCTTCCGCAACTCAAAGAAGATCGTATCATCCTGGTGGGCGAGCACCACACCGATGAGAATCATCACCGGATGCAGCTGGAGGTGATCCGGATGCTTCACGAAGCCGGCGTGAAGGTGGCGGTCGGAATGGAAATGTTCCGCCGCGACAGCCAGCCTGAGCTCGACCTGTGGGTGGCCGGAAAGATCGATGAAGCGGCGTTTAAGAAGATTTACGACGCCAACTGGAGTTTTCCGTGGTCCTTTTACAGCCCGATTCTGTTGTATGCCAGGGACAACCGGATTCCGGTTATCGGGCTGAATGTTCCGAGCGACATCACCCGGCAAGTGGCCCGTTCAGGTTACCAATCCCTCTCGGAGAACCAAAAGGGCTATCTGGGCAACGTCGCCTGTCGAGTGGACAAAGAATACATGGATTTCATCCGACAGGCATTCGGCGGCCATGGCCACGGCGACATGAATTTCTTGTACTTTTGTGAGGCCCAGATGGTTTGGGACACGGTCATGGCGGTCACGGCTCTCGATTATATCGCGCAGCATCCGGACACGGTTATGGTCATCTTGGCCGGAACGGGCCACGTGCGCAAGCAGGCCATTGCCACCCAGATCAGCAATCGCGCGACCATTCCCCTGACGGTTTTTCTGCCGGAAGTGCCCGGCAGCATAGAAAAGGACCTCGTCGACAACAGAGATGCCGATTACATATGGATGATTCCCTGATGCGCTCGACAGTCCCCTTTCATACTCAACGATATCAAGATGGTGACGAATGAATTTTTGCAGCCGGTGTGGTGCGCCCGTGACCATGCGGATCCCTGAGGGAGACGATCGGCCGCGCTACAGCTGCATTGCCTGTGGCGCGATCCATTATCAAAACCCTAAAATGGTCGTTGGCTGCATCCCGCAGTGGCAGGGCAAAATTCTGCTCTGCCGCCGGGCGATCGAGCCCCGGTACGGCCGTTGGACGCTTCCGGCCGGCTACCTTGAAAACGGCGAGACGGTCACAGAAGGTGCCCGGCGCGAAACACTGGAAGAAGCCGGCGCAGCGCTGCACGAAGTGATCCCTTACGGGCTGTACAACATCTGCCACGTCAACCAGATTTACCTGATGTTCCGGGCGCAGCTGAACGGGCTGAACTTTTCACCCGGCAAGGAGAGCCTCGAATTGCGGCTGTTCGAGGTGGAGGAGATACCGTGGGAAGATATGGCTTTTCCGGTTATCGAACAGACACTGGCACGCTATATCGCGGACCGGCCGCGGGGTGTTTTTCCGTTTCACATCGAGGACGTCGTGCGTCGTATGGGTCGCCCGTCCGCCGAAGGCAGGTAGGGGTGTCATAAATTAAGGAAGGTGTCTATTTTTTCGGAGACGCGGTTTCACAAAAGCCCCCTGTCCCTCAGCTCACTCATCGACCGTTGTCCGATGTCGGTGACGTGGCTCAGGGCGCGCGTCAGATGGTACCCGGCTTCCTGTGACACGCCCGAATCGAGCATGACGAGCGCCAGGTCGATGTTTTTCTCGACCTCCCGCCACGTCGGGTCGGCGGTAACTTTAACGGCCAGGTGGACGTCACTGAGCATCAGCCCGATAAACACATGCGCAATTCGTTCGGCGCTCTTGCGGTTCTTCTCCGGCAGGCCGGAGAGCACCCCCAACGCCTGGGTTACCCAGATAATACCGGACTTGATCTTTTCGCTCTGCGAAAAAGCCAATATGGCTTCTTTGGTCGTCATCGTCACCATCGATATCTGAAAACCGGCGGCCGGTCGGACAGTCTGTCCCAAAAAACCGCAGGGATAACCTTAGACTTTAAGACAAAGTTGTTAGCGAGGCCAGAGGGAATAAGGCTGTATTGTCATACGCCGATGACCGATAATGCGGTCCAAAGCCTTTATCTCAAAGCCTATAGCGCGGAAGCTGTCGCTTCTCGGCTTTTTAGCGGTTTTAACGGTCAAGTTCAAGCGTTTTTCGTTTCGGCGATCGTCTCTGATGAGCGTCAGATGAGCCACAGCAGAGGGCTCTGAAGCTTTGGGGGCTGTCTTGACATGCCCGGGAAGATATTTTATGGTTTCTACAGTTGTTGTTTCCGGCTTGCCCCTGTCGATTATGGCGCCGGAAATCGTTCTCGCGCACTGCGGCATTAAAGCGGTGTCGACTTGAAGATCCGGCCGCCGGTTGGCGCGCAGGAGTGTCGAGATCGATTCTAAAACCGGAGGGTAAGCGAAACGGATGCGGTTCAATAGGAGCACAGACACTCGTCATCGTTTTTTGAGATTGTTTCTGTCGGGGTTGACGGCAGTGATGCTGCTGTCCTGTTCGACGGACGATCAATCACCCGATTATTCCCAGAGCCAGACCGAAGGTATTCCTTTTTTAGACGTCGGAGCCGAAACCGTCTTCTCGGATGCATTGCGGGACCGGTTGCGGAAGAATCTGGGCCCCGACGCGATTGCATACCGCAGCCCCATTGACCTGGAATTCAACGCCAAAGGTTTTCTGCAGCGTCACTTCCCCACCCTTTATCAGTTGAACCAGCGATTGAACACGCCGGCGGGCGAACGGGTCGAGCACGACACCGTCAAGCTCATGTACCGCTATGCTGTCAAAGAAAACTTGCCCTTTAGCTATGTCGAGCTGGTCTTTTCAAACCTCACCGGAAAACCGCTCTTTATTCAGGTCCGCTCCCGTGACCTTTCAAACATTATCCGAACTCTGGAAGAGAAATACGGCAGCCCGCAGGCGATCGATCAACCCGCGGAAGAAGGGCGGTTTTTCTTTTGGCGTGATCATCGGGATGTGCTCCTGGTCTCCATCATTCCAACCTGGCGCGGCGACAAAGAATACCGGTTGGTCATCTATTATGTCGACAATCTTGAAAAACTGGTCGCAGTAGAAGAAAAGGAACGCCGTCAAAAAGAAGAAGAGAGACGCCGCGCCGGAGAAAAGATATTCTAAGTTGGGCCGGTTGAGTCGGTTGAGCCAGTTTAGTCCCGCCGCGGCGGGATTGAAGGATGTCATCGATTTTATCAAATCACGTTATCAATTGACGTAACCTCGTCATGACGAATCAGAGCTCTTAGGCTTTTCTTTTTCCTTCAAAGCCGCGTGGGCGGCGGCCAACCGTGCGATCGGCACACGGAACGGCGAGCAGGACACATACGTCAATCCGAGTTCATGACACACCTGGATCGACTTCGGGTCGCCCCCGTGCTCTCCGCAGATGCCGCACTCCAGGTCGGGTTTAACGCTGCGTCCCTTCTGAACGGCAATGGCCATCAGAGCCCCGACCCCATTCCGATCGATGGTGGCAAAGGGATTGTTGGGCAGGATCCCCTGTTCCATATACTCGACCAGGAATCCGGCTTCGGCATCGTCGCGGGAAATACCGAATGTCGTCTGGGTCAAATCATTGGTGCCGAAGGAGAAGAATTCAGCCTGACCGGCAATCTGGTCGGCCGTCAGCGCCGCACGGGGAATCTCGATCATCGTTCCGAACTTGTAATCCACTTCAAGCCCCTGCTCGGCCATCACTTTGCGGGCTTCTGCTTCCAGAATGCCACGCTGCACCTTGAGTTCGTTCACGTGACTGGTGAGGGGAATCATCACTTCCGGATGGACCTTGATGCCTTCCCTGGCCACTTCGCAGGCCGCTTCGAATACGGCCCGCACCTGCATGGATGTCAATTCGGGTATGTGAATGCCCAAGCGGACACCGCGCAGACCGAGCATCGGATTGGCTTCCCGGAGACTCTCGACGCGCTTGAGAATCGCTTCTTTGGTTCTCACCTGCTCGAGCAAGTCGTCGATCTGCGCCAAAGTGTCCGCGTGCTGCAGACGAATTTTCAGATCGGTCAACTCGTCCATCAAATCGATGTGGCTGGGCAGAAACTCGTGCAGGGGCGGATCGATCAAGCGGAGAATGACCGGCAGGCCGTCCATGGCCCGAAAGATACCGGCAAAGTCTTCTCTTTGGTAGGGCAGCAGGGCATCGAGGGCTTCTTTTTGGTCCAGGTGCCGATCGGATGTGATCATCTTCTGGATGATGGGCAGGCGATCGGACTCGAAAAACATATGTTCGGTGCGACACAGGCCGATGCCCTCGGCACCGTAGTCACGGGCGCGTTCGGCGTCACGGGGATAGTCGGCGTTGGCCCAGACGCCCAGGCGACGGAAATCGTCGGCCCATGTCAGCAGTTTCAGCAGCCAGGGATCTTTGATGTCCGGCACCGAGGTGGCGATCTTACCGAGAAAGACCTCACCTGAAGACCCATCGACCGAAATCCAGTCGCCTTCATGGACGATCGTTTCATTGACGCTCATTCGGCGTTTGGCGAGGTCGATATTCAGCTTGGAAACACCGACCACCGCCGGTTTGCCGAACTGCCGGGCCACGAGAGCGGCGTGGCTGGTTCGGCCGCCGCGGCTGGTCAATATGCCCTCGGCGGCCAGCATGCCGTGGACGTCGTCCGGCTTGGTTTCCGGCCGCACCATGATGACCGCCTTGCCGTCCTTTTTTGCCCACGTTTCCGCCAGGTCGGCGTCGAAGGCTACAATACCGCAAGCCGCACCGGGCGACACATTGAGCCCATGGGCGAGATATTTGCCTTCAGCGCGGGCGGTCCGTGTGGCTTCGGGATCGAACTGGGGATGCATGAAAAAATCCACCTGCTCCGGCGTCACGTGTAGCACGGCCTCCTCGCGACTGATCAGCTCTTCCTCGACCATGTCGACGGCGATCCGCACCGCAGCCTGGGCGGTGCGTTTTCCATCGCGTGTCTGCAGCATCCAGAGTTTCCCATGCTCGATGGTGAACTCGACATCCTGCATTTCACGATAGTGTTTTTCGAGCTTCCCAGTGATCTCTTCAAATTGACGGTAAGCCGCCGGCATTTCGGTTTTGAGTTCTTTCAGGTCTTTGGTCAGCCGGATGCCGGCCACCACGTCTTCTCCCTGGGCGTTGGTCAGGTAGTCGCCTTCGAGCTGATTCTCACCGGTGGAACCGTTGCGGGTCATGGCCACACCGGTGGCGCTGTCATCGCCCATGTTGCCGAACACCATGGTCACGATGCTGACGGCCGTTCCCAGATCGTGCGCGATGCCGGCTGCATTGCGGTAGTCCACGGCGCGCTTGCCGTTCCAGCTTTTGAACACCGCTTCGGTGGCCAGCTTCAACTGTTCGTACGGATCGGCCGGAAAGGTGTAATGGGTTTGATGCCGGTAGATCTCCTTGAACTCACGGGTGATGGTTTGCCAGTGCCCGGCGGTGAGTTCCGCATCGGTCTTCACTCCGGCGCGCCTGCGGGCGGTGGTGATCACCTGCTCGAAGATTTCGTCGGGCAATCCCATGACCACGCTGCCGAACATCTGGACCAACCGGCGGTAGGCGTCGTAGACAAACCGCTCGTCTCCGGTCAGGGCGACCATACCCTTGGCGGTCTCGTCGTTGAGACCGATATTGAGAACCGTGTCCATCATACCGGGCATGGAAAATTTCGCGCCGGAGCGACAGGAAACCAGCAGGGGATTATTCGCATCGCCGAATTTTTTCCCGGCCGCGGCTTCGGTCCGGTGCAGGGCCTCGATTTCCTGCTCCCACATGCCCTGTGGCAGAGTTCCGCCGCCGTCCAGATAGGCGATACACGCTTCGGTCGTGACCGTGAATCCCGGTGGAACCGGTACTTTCAGCCGCGCCATATCAGCCAGGTTGGCCCCTTTGCCGCCCAATAGACCACGCACCTTGCCCCAGTCTCCGTCGACATATTCCTGGGCCTGATCGATTTCCTCAAACAAGTACACCCACTTTTTTGTCATGATCAGCCTCCGCCTCCCGATTCAAAACGATTCCAACATATTGAAAATTCGGTCGAACAGGTTCAACTGTCCACTGATGTCAAATAGTGTAGAATGAAAATATTTGTCAATAAATAGTTCATGCCCATTCCGTATCCGGCTCTTTTCTGCAATTCCTTGACAAATGCGGACCGGTTCTCATATGACAGAATATCTCCATAGCCGTTGCGTTTGATAACGGTATGGTTCCATTTTGCCGGCAAGGAGAAGACGATGAAAGAGGTTGTGATTGCCGCGGCCTGCCGCACGGCCATCGGCGCATTCGGAGGGTCGCTGCGCGACAGCCACGCCGCGCGAATCGCGTGCGTGACCATGCAGGAAGCCATCCAGCGGGCGGGCGTCGAGCCGGCCCAGATTGATGACATCCGCTATGGCTGCTGTATGGAGCCGTCCGATTCCCTCAATGTCACGCGTGTCGCCGCACTGCTGGCCGGTATTCCGGACACGGTTCCGGCCGTGACCATCAACCGGGTGTGCATCTCCGGCATGGAGGCGGTCGTCTCCGGTATGGCCATGATTCAGGCCGAAATGGCGGATATCGTTTTGGCCGGCGGTGTCGAGCACATGTCGGGTGTTCCCTACGAGGTGCCGACCGCGCGTTGGGGGTGCCGACTGCAGGATCAGGTTTTTGTCGATGCCATGATGCGTGCTCTGCACTGCGGCTCGCACATTATTCCACATCCGGAAGACGGTCCGGTGGATGCCGATCAACCGCCGCTGAGTTTTTTCAAGGGTAAACCCTACATCATGGGCCACACGGCCGAGTTTGTCGCCCAGCACCTGGGTATCAGCCGCGAAGAAATGGACGAGGTCGCTCTGAGGAGTCAGAACAACGCCGAGCGGGCGAACCGTGACGGCTCCTTCGAGGCGGAAATCGTGCCGATGCAGCTGCCGCAGAAAAAGGGCGCGCCGATCACCTTCGCGCATGATGAGCATTTCCGGCCGGGTCTGACCATGGCGGACCTGAAAAAGCTGCCACCCGCGTTCGTGCCCAAGATCGGCAAGGTGACGGCCGGCAATTCCAGTGGCCTTAACGACGGGTCGGCCGGTCTGGTGATCCTCTCGGCTGAAAAAGCCGGGGATCTCAATATTCGGCCCCTGGCCAAGATCCGGGCCGTGGGCCGGGGTGCTTGTCACCCGTCGGTCATGGGGCTTTCTCCCGTACTGGCCGTAAAGGACCTGCTTCGCCGGAGCGGTTTAAAGATCTCGGATTTCGAAATGGTGGAGATCAATGAGGCCTTTGCCGCCCAATACATCGCTTGTGAGCGGGAACTCGGCTTGAACCGCGAGATCACCAACGTCAACGGCTCGGGCATCGGTCTGGGCCACCCGGTCGGTGCAACCGGCGCCAGGATCATGGTGACCCTGATACATGGCCTGCAGCAGCGCGGCCAGAGTCTCGGTCTGGCAACCCTGTGCGGTGGCGGAGGGGTGTCGATGGCCTGTGCCGTCGAAATGATGTAGGCCGCCTGGGTCCGTTTAGCCCGTTGAGCCCGTTCCGGCACCCGAACATCCAACCGGCTAAACCGGCTAAACCGGCTAAACGGGCCAAACCGGCTCAACCGACTCAACCGGCGATACTTATTCGATCGGAAATTCATCCTGTGCCAAACACGCCTCTCACCTGGGCTGAAATTGATCTGGACGCTGTTGCCGCCAATACCCGCGAGCTTCGGCGGGTCACCCGGCCCGAAGCGCGCCTGCTGGTGGCGGTCAAGGCCAACGCCTACGGGCACGGGCTGGTGGAGGTTGCGCGCCAGGCCCTGGAGAGCGGCGCCGACGCCCTGGGGGTGGCCCGGATGCCCGAGGCCCTTGCGCTGCGAGATGCCGGTATCGATGCGCCGGTTCTGGTTTTCGGATTCACGCCGCCCTCCGATGTCGAAGCCCTCCTCCGACACGGTCTCATCCAAACCGTTTATGCGCTTGAGACCGCCAAGGCCTATGCCGAACGGATCGGGAAAAGCGGCGGGCGCCTAAAAGTCCACTTGAAGGTCGATACCGGCATGGGACGGCTGGGTATCCTGCCGGACTCCCGCCGGTATGTCGAACCGGGGATGTCCGTCTCTGATCATGCCATTCGCGAGGTGCTCGCCATCGCCGGCCTGAACGAATTGACGCTGGAAGGGATCTTTACCCATTTCGCCAGTTCTGACAGTGCCGACAAGAGCTTCGCGGAACAACAGTTCGATAGGTTTTTGGCGTTTATCAGCCAACTGAAGCGCTCCGGTCTCGAATTCGAGCTCCGGCACGCCGCCAACAGCGGCGCCGTCATCGACATGCCCCACACGCACCTGGACATGGTCCGGGCCGGCGTGTCCCTTTACGGGCTGTACCCTTCCGACGAGGTCGACAAAAGCAGAATCGATCTCATCCCCGTCATGACACTCAAAGCCCGGATCGTCCATCTGAAAAAGGTTCCCGCCGGCTTTCCCGTCAGCTACGGCATGACCCACACGACTCCATCGCCAACTGTCATCGCGACAGTGCCCGTGGGTTACGCCGACGGATTCAACCGGCGGTTGTCCAACCGGGGGCATATGCTGGTCCGCGGCCAAAAGGCGCCGATCGTCGGCCGGGTCTGCATGGATTTGACCATGATCGACGTGGGTCACATTCCCGGTGTCGCCGTTGAAGACGAGGTGGTGATCCTCGGTCGCCAGGCGAACGAAGCGATCACCGCCGATGAACTCGCCGGCCTGCTGGACAGCATCAACTACGAAATCACCTCTGCTATAACCGCCCGGGTGCCGAGAGTTTTTCTGAAAAGTTGATCCCGAATCCACATTTCCAAATAATTGCGGTGGTCGATTCCCGGGGTTATTTTTTATTGTCGTCTGACAAAGGAATGGGAGCCAACGCCGGGCAAAAGGGCATGCCGAACATCCGACTCCATCCGGCAAGATACGCGGACAATGACTGGGTGCCGGATCTTATGGCGGCAACATATTGGTGTATTATAAGGGCTTGAAGCTCGATATTGGAGATCAGGCTTGAGTAGTTTTCAGGCCTGTCCGTCAGTGGAAAAAACAGGTTTCCGCAACGCGTGGGGATTTCCCGGGTCACAAGGGTTGTCAGGTATTTCGTGACAGCGGCGTCCATATCGAATGAGGGCCACAGATCGAATAGAACTCCTTCAAGGGTGAAGATCGCTTTTCGAAAAAGCATGAGTTCGGCTGGAAAGACAAATCCTTCAAACGTGAGTTGTTCCAAGAGCTTGAAAGTTTTTTTAATCAGAGGCAGGCGCTCGAACCCGGAAGATCGCAACGTGGTCAATACAAGGTCACGAAACTCTTGCCGCTGTTGGCCGCTGTCCATACAAGCGCCAATCGCCAGGGCTTTGACGGAGCGGCGAATACCGCTCAGGTCTTTTTTTATGACGGCTTGAATCAATTGGGCGGTTTTGACCCGGTCGCGCTTGGTCAGCCGGCCGGCCAGGCTCCAGTCCAGGAGGCCGATCCGAAGGTTACCCGATTCGGGATCATTGACAGCCAGAATATTGCCGGCATGCGGATCGCCATGAAACAGGCTCGGCTCACGCCGGGAAAAAAGCGGCCTGCAAACCAGTGCCTCGAACAGGACGGCGGCGCAACGTTTGCGCTGCTCCTGATTCAGGGGTGCATCGGTGATTTTGGGGCCGTTCAGAAACGCCATGGCGGTCATGGTGTCGGTGCTGAAAGGGAAAAGCTGCGGAATCTGAATGCTCTCCATGTTCCTGTAAAATCGGGCGGCTTCGACCAGATTGGTCTGTTCGGCTGCCAAATCGATCTCCTTGACCAGCATCTCCCGCACTTCCTTAAATACGTCTATGAATTTAAAATCCTTGAGAGGATAACGATGTCGGTTTTTTTCAAAAAAGGTGGCCGTTTTTTCCAGAATGAGCAGTTCTTCGTCAAGATGCCTTCGAATGCCGGGTTTAAGGATCTTGAAAACCCCTTGAGTCCGCTGCTGAGACGACGGTCGGTTCCAATTAAAAGCGATAACGGCACCAACGCTGGCTTCCGCTAAAATGGCCGGCATGACCTGCACCCGTTCCCGGTTTTCGGCCTGCTCAAGCTGGCCGCAAATCCGCTCCATAATGCCGCCCAGGGGGGTGCCGTAGCAGCCGTTTTCCAGATGAATGAGCCACTTTTTGACCACCGGATCGATGTTGGGATTGCGGGCAATGATCTGGCCCAGCTTATGGAGGGTTGGAAATCGTTTGGCCAACTCCAGAAGCCGCTCCTGGGTGCCGGTCTCCGGGTCCAATTTCAGCTGACTTACCACCGATTCCATAAGGCGGTTATGGCCCACCTGGGATAGAAAAAATTCAATGCCGTCACGCACAACGGATCGGTAATGACCGTAGACCTCGGGAATGGCCCGCTGGGGTTGCGTGCGCTCAACGATTTCCCGAGCGACGAGCCTGATGAACGCCTCATCCCCCATTGCGGCGGCCATGGTCTTCAATTTCTCTTTCAGGGCCTCATGTGAGGCGTTTTGAACGAAGTGTTCAAACATTCGGTCAGAATAGGTGAACATGTTATTTGTCATGCAATTTCCAACGCTCAAAATAAACCATTTCTATGTTCTTGTTAACGTCGTAAAGCGATATAAAACGCGGTGGCAGGCAAATCTAATGACTTTCAGCATAAATGCAACAAAAACCGTTTCGAAAGCTATTATCGGCATATTGGTTTATTACGGCGAGCTACGGAACCGGAGCAATACATTTTTCCCACAAGGTTGTCAATTTGGCGGGTGAAGGGTGACCACCTTATTTTATTTTTCATAAATTATTTAAATTCAGATAGTTAGTTTACTGGCAGGATAACCTGAATAATTTCATATCTACCCGTAATTATGTATTTATTTCCATACCACCGCAATGATCGGTCTCCTCGGAGCCAGGCTCTTTTGTCAAAAAATTCTAAGCCGATGTTAAATTACCGGTTAAATTTTTTAGGTTGCTGTTTTTATAACATAAAATTTTTTATTGCTCCTTCTCTTTTTTCTTGCATTTAAGCTAAAAATACATATAGTCGCGCGAATAAGACCCGGCCAAAAAGCGGGCTGAATCCCCGGTTTTCAATTGTTCAGCGCCGGGGAAAAAACAACCTTCCTTACAAAGGACAACAGGCAAATGCAGGTCACTATAAAAAAAGGCGAACCAGTGATTGCTTCACCGGCGCAGCCCGCTCAAGAAGCTCAAGAAGGTGACGACGACCCTCCTGACCCCAATCCATGTCTGAAAGCCGCCGCTTCCATTTCCACGCCCAAACCCGCCGGACGGCTTGTCCGGTTTCCCACCCATCGCACCGGGATTCTCAGCCCGGCAGTCAGATCGTTCCGCAAGCGACATTTTCCGAACGTTCCCAACAAGTTGTGGAACGACTGGCAGTGGCAGACCAGCCATCGCATCCGCAGCCTTTCTCAGCTGGAATCGATGATTTGCCTGTCTGACGATGAGCGTGCGGCGTTCACCCGGGCGGAAACGGTGTTGCCTTTAGGTATTACGCCCTACTATATGAGCCTGGTTTCCCGGGACGATCCCAACCAACCCATTCGCCGCACTGTCATCCCCACCATCCACGAAACGGCTCGTTCGATCGGTGAAGCTGACGACCCTCTGGGGGAAGATGGCATGAGCCCGGTACCAGGCCTGGTCCACCGCTATCCGGACCGGGTACTCCTGCTGCTGTCCGACTTTTGCTCGACCTACTGCCGCTACTGCACCCGTTCCCGTGTAGTGGGCCATGGTGCAATCCACCATAGCCGCAACCGGCTGGAACTGGCCTTCGCCTACATCGAACAGACGCCAGCCATCCGTGATGTACTCCTTTCCGGTGGCGACCCGCTTATGCTGGGAGAAGAGAAGCTCTCCTGGATTTTGTCCCGGCTGCGCCAGATCCCCCATGTGGAGATCCTGCGCATCGGTACAAAGGTTCCGGCGGTGTTGCCTCAGCGCATCACGCCGCGCCTGGTTCGCATGCTGCGTCAGTATCACCCGTTGTGGATGAGCCTGCACTTTACCCACCCGGACGAATGCACCCCCGAAGCACTGCGTTCCTGCAACATGTTGGCCGATGCGGGGATCCCGCTGGGGTCCCAGACTGTGCTGCTCAAAGGTGTCAACGACAGCGTTGAGACCATGCGCAGCCTCGTACACAATCTGCTCAAGATGCGTGTACGGCCCTACTACCTGTACCAGTGCGATCCCATTACCGGATCGGCACACTTTCGCACCCCCATAGAAAAGGGTCTGGAGATCATCCGTGGTCTTCGCGGATTCACCACTGGCTATGCCGTTCCCACTTACGTGGTTGACGCCCCCGGCGGCGGTGGAAAAATCCCGTTAATGCCCGATTACGTGGTAGGCCGTGAAGATGATGCCCTGGTGTTGAGAAATTACAAAAATCAATTGTACCATTATCCGGAATCCGATTATATATCTATTTAATATCAAACACATAAGGTAACCATTCGGGGAACGGGCCCTTTACGGGGCCCGTGTCCCCGATGTTTTTTGGACAGTGTCCAGGGAGGCAATCATGGTGGTGATACAATCAATCCTGTACAGCCGTTGTGCCCAACAGGGAAGAACATGCAGTTAAGGGAGATATGAACCGATGACAATGACAATCGGACTGACTTACGACCTTCGCTCTGAATATCTGGCGGAAGGTTTTTCGGAAGAAGAAACCGCCGAGTTCGACCGTGACGACACTATCACCGCTATTGAATCGACTATCCGGTCCCTGGGGCACCGTACCGAACGTATCGGCCACAGCCGCCAATTGGCGGCCGCATTGGTTGCAGGCCGGCGCTGGGACCTGGTGTTCAACATTGCCGAAGGTATGCACGGCATCGGCCGCGAGGCGCAGGTGCCAACCCTTTTGGACATGTACCATATTCCCTATACCTTTTCGGACCCGCTGGTCATGAGCCTCAGCTTGCACAAGGGCATGACCAAGCGGGTCGTCCGCGACGCCGGCGTGCCCACTTCCGATTTCAGCGTTGTCGAGTCACCCGAAGATGCTCTGTCGGTGACCTTTGCCCCACCCTATTTCGTTAAACCCGTGGCAGAGGGCACCGGCAAGGGTGTCACGCCGCAATCCATCGTTCGCAACAAAAACGACCTCAAGGCCGCCTGTGCACGATTGATCCACACTTTCCTGCAGCCGGTGATCATCGAGCCCTATCTGCCCGGCCGCGAATTCACTACGGGTATCGTGGGTACCGGTGCCAGAGCACGTGTCTTAGGTACCATCGAGGTGCATCTCCTGGACACAGCGGAACAGGGTGTTTATTCCTATGTCAACAAGGAGGAATGTGAGTCACGGGTTCTATACACCCTGAGACGCGCCAAGGAAGATCCGGTGGTTGCTGAGGCCGAGAACGTGGCCCTTGCTGCATGGCGGGCCTTGGGCTGCCGGGATGCGGGACGTATGGATCTGCGTTGTGACGAAAACGGCCATCCGCAGTTTATCGAGGTCAACCCCCTCGCCGGCATCCACCCCGAGCATTCGGACCTGCCCATAATCTGCAACCACCTGGGGGTCTCTTACCGGGAACTGATCGGCTGGATCATCGAATCGGCCGCCGCCCGGATTCCTCAGACAGACCGCCTTCGCGGAGCCGCATGATGCATGTGGCCATTGTTTACGACACCTTCACCGATGCCGATGCCCCTGATGTCCGGGACGTGATCACCCAGGCCGATGCCGTGGCCAGTGCCCTGGAAGCGCTGGGGCATTCGTCCTGCCGCATCTCCTGCAGCCTGAACCTGCTGGCCGTGGAGGCGGAACTGAGGAGTCGGCAGGTCGACCTGGTGTTCAATCTCGTCGAATCCATCGGCGGCCGGGGACGACTCATCCATCTCTTCCCCTTCTGCCTGGACGCCATGGCCCTGCCCTATACCGGTGCCCGGGCGGAGGCCATGATGCTCACCTCCGGCAAGGTGCTGGCCAAGGAAAGGATGGCTACAGCCGGCATTCCCACACCGGCGTGGATCGGCCCGTGGCCCGGCCATGACCCTTCCGTGCATGGAAATGATACTGGCGAGAACACCTGGATCATCAAGTCGGTCTGGGAGCATGCCTCCATCGGTCTGAACGAAAAGAGCATCGTCAAGAAATCCAATCCGGCGGTCGTTTTTCCTCTGCTTCGGTCCCGAGCAGCGCTGTTGGGGGGCGCCTGTTTTGCCGAACGTTTCATTGGCGGCCGGGAATTCAATCTATCGTTGCTGGGCAGTCCCCGAAGCCCCGACGTGCTCCCGCCGGCGGAGATCATTTTTGAGGGCTATACCGAAGCGATGCCGCGTATCGTGGACTACCGGGCCAAGTGGGATGAGGCCGCATTCGAATATCATCACACCCGGCGGCGATTCGATTTCGATTCGTCCGACCGAGGCTTGCTGGGACGTCTTAAAGCTCTGGCCCTTAAATGCTGGGATCATTTCGGACTTCACGGCTATGCCCGTGTGGATTTCAGAGTGGATCCGGCAGGTAAACCATGGGTTCTGGAGATCAACGCCAACCCGTGCCTCTCTCCCGACGCCGGATTTGCCGCCGCCTTGGATCGGGCAAACATCGCCTATGCCGATGCCATCGGCCGCATCGTCGCCGATGGATTGATGCCGGGCAAGGCCGGCAACGCCATGTGAGTAGCCATCATTTTTGACCATACGAAGGAACCAACCGTATGCTCCGCATTCGACGTATTTATGACAATGTACTGCCGGTAAATAAAAGCACCCTGAGCCAGGTTCAAGAGATCCTGCGCAGCCAGTTCAGCGCCGTGGATGAAAAAGAGATCGACCACATTGCCGAGAAGCTCCGTAACCCTTTTAAACAGCGTTTTCGAACCATTCTCTTCGTGGCGGAAAGCATCAAGGGCAAGGTGCGCGGGTTCGCTATGCTGCTGCACGAACCTGAACTGCACTTCGCCTATCTAGACTGGATCGCCTCGGCCTCGGGACGGGCTGGCGGCGGCATCGGCGGTGCGCTTTACGACCGCATCCGTGGCGAGGCCAGGGCACTGAACGTGGACGGCCTCTTTTTCGAGTGTCTCCCCGATGATGCCAATGCCTGCCCGGATTCGAAGGAACTTAAACAGAACCGCTCCCGCCTGCGCTTTTACGAGCGGTACGGGGCCCGGCCCATCGTCAATACCGACTACGAATCGCCTGTAAAACCTGGAGAAACCTGCATGCCCTATCTGGTCTACGACGACTTGGGCACTGGTAAAACGCTGAAAAAGGCCTATGCCCGGCAAGTGGTCCGGGCCGTGCTGGAGCGCAAATACGCCGAGTATTGTCCGGCGGACTATGTTGAAAAAGTGGTGGCGAGTTTCCGTGAGGATCCCATCGCTCTGCGTGATTTTCGCTATGTCAAACCGATGGCGATCGTTAAAAGCGTTGAAAGCCGGTCGGGAGAACAGATCGCCCTGATCGTCAACGACCGGCACGACATCCACCATGTGAACGAAAGGGGTTATGTGGAGTCTCCGGTGCGGGTGAAGAGCATTCTAAATGCCATCGAACCCAGTGGCCTGTTCACTGCCATCAAGCCCCGGCCTTTTCCGGAAAAGCACCTTCACGCGGTTCACGATGCGGATTTCGTGAGTTATCTCAAACGGGCCTGCGCCGATGTGCCCGCCGGAAAGTCTCTGTATCCCTATATTTTTCCCATTCGCAACAAGACCCGACCTCCAAAGGAACCGTCGGTGCTCTCCGGATACTACTGCATAGACACATTCACGCCGATCAATGCCAACGCCTATCTGGCCGCCCGCCGCAGTGTCGACTGCGCACTGACCGCCGCGCGAGAAATCCTGGACGGCCGACGCATCGCCTACGCCCTGATCCGTCCCCCCGGCCACCACGCCGAGCGCCGGTCCTTCGGCGGATTTTGCTATTTCAACAACACCGCCATCGCCGCCCAGTACCTGTGTGCCCATGGCAAGGTGGCCATTTTGGATGTGGACTACCATCATGGCAATGGCGGCCAGGACATCTTCTACCGCCGCAGCGATGTGCTCACCGTCTCCATTCACGGCCACCCCCGGTTCGCTTACCCCTATTTTTGCGGATTCGAGGAAGAGCGCGGCGAAGGCGATGGCGAAGGGTTCAACCTCAACATTCCCCTGCCCGAGACGATCGATGGTGAGCGCTACCGCAAATCTTTGGTCCGTGCCCTGCGCCGGGTCGAAGAATTTCAGCCCCAGTTCCTGATTATCGGCTTGGGCCTGGACCCGGCCAAAGGGGACCCGACAGGTACGTGGCCACTGACTGTGAAAGATTTTACCCAAAACGGCCGGATGATCGGTGCCTTGGGCCTGCCGGCCGTGGTCGTTCAGGAAGGCGGATACCGTACCCAGACGTTAGGGAAAAATGCGCTGGCGTTTTTTAGGGGGCTGGTTGAAGGCGCCGCGAAGTGGGCCGACGTCCGCCACGTCTCCAATCATCGGGTTCACGGGGTGACCTTCCGGGAATCTATCGTTCCCGAGGACGGCCAGCGAGTCCGCCGCCTGGTGGACATTACCGGCTTTTTTCATCCGGATGAAGTGGGTGTGGCCGAGGAACTGGTGCGGGAACGCCTGGAGAAAGGGGAAGCCAGCGGATATCATTTCATCATGGCCGACCACTACGGTCGGCTGGCCGGATATGTCTGCTTCGGGCCCATCCCCTGCACGGCCTCCAGCTACGATCTCTACTGGATCGCCGTTCATCCGGACTTCCAAGGCCGTGGATTGGGGCGCCAACTGCTGGTGGAATCCGAACGCCGCATTAAGGCAGCCGGCGGCAGCCGAATCTATGTGGACACCTCGCAGCGGGTGCAGTACGCTATCACTCGCGCTTTTTATGAAAGCTACGGCTTCCGCTTGGAGACCGTTCTGAAAGATTTCTACGCCGTGGGCGACGGTAAGGCAATTTACTGTAAATCGTTGGTTTAAATTGGGGAGGGTTTTTCCGTTGCAAACAAGTTGGTTGATAGGCAAATGTTGACCCTATAATTTCATCAAATCGGTTGCAGTTTCGGGTTTGAAGGTTGCAATATTCTGATTTCCGTAACTTTACACACCACATTGTTTGGATTGGTCGCTTTAACCCATTGGATGAAAACATGGAATTCGACTCAATTGAGGCATATTACGTTTACTATAGACCATTTATGGTACTTTATCCGGGTACCGTTAATCCCGTCACCGGGATTTGGTAATACCTTGAATTAGGTGGGTGGGCCGGTCGTAACCATATCCGCCGGCATTCGCTGCTCCGCCAATGGGGGTTAATCGTCATGGTAAAAGCGTTTGAGTCTGACGGGGGAAACTCCTGCATGATAAAGAAGAACGAGAACTGTGTTGAGTAGCTGTTGCCGGATGATACCATTTAGGAGAAAGCGTCGGGCGGAAGTAACCATGGGATGGTGGATTTTGACAAAGCGTCCGATTCTTCGGAGACTTTTCTGAATTTCCACATCTTCCATCAGCGGGAGCTCAGGAAACCCACCCACCTGCTCAAATACCCGCCGGGTCATGAACAATCCCTGGTCGCCGTACGTAAAAAGTATATGGTTGATCCGGCTGAAGCTGGCGTAAAGCCTAAGAAAAGGGCTTTGATGATCAAAACGCAAGCAAAAGGATCCCGCAACAATGCCGGTCTGCGCCAAAAGAGCTGCAACCATCGCCAGGCCACCCGGCATCAGCAATGTGTCCGAATGAAGAAACAGCAGGATATCCCCTTCAGCGACCCGGGCGCCTTGGTTCATCTGCTGTCCCCGTCCCGCTTTAGAAGCGCGCAGCCATTTGACCCCCGGAAATGAGCGGACGATAGCCGGGGTGTTATCCAGACTGCCGCCGTCAACGACCACAATTTCATGGGGCTCGGCTTGTTCATTTAATCGGTCCAAACATGCGCCAATGGTGTTACCCTCGTTTAAGACCGGTATTACGATAGAGATCTTTTTCCGTTCAAACGCCATAGAGACATTCCTATGGTTTTTTTCTATTTCGGCTTTCCATGACTTCTGTGCGAAGAGCCACCAGCATGGCCGGCAGGTCTGCCCTGAGCGACTTCCTGACAACCCATTGGGGGACAAAAAACCCAGGATCCAGGTAGACGCTGTAACGCACAACGGTTTGGCCGGTCTCATTCAACGGGATCAGACGCCAGCTTCCCTTCATTTCCCGCAGGTCCCCTTCAATTTCCTCAAAATCGATTTGCCGGTTGTGTTGATAAACCGCCCGGAACACGTAAGAGAGTCTGGGTAAGAACCAAATCCACTTGACTTCATGGCGTATGATTTCCCAGTTCTCGCCACCCGCCAAAACCCGGCAGTCTTTCAGTCCTGGAACAAAGGTCGGGATTTCATGGCAGTTGACCATGATCCGCCAGATTCTTTCTGCCGGCGCATCGATTAGAATCGTCGCTTCCACCATTCCCTTTGACGGCTCGTCGGCTTGCTTAACATCAACCAGAACTGCCCCGCTCTTGAGCTGCAGCAGTTGCGATTCACTCAAATCGGAAGTTGCGTGAACGTCACTGAATATCGCGATCAACGCGAGGCCCGAAATGATTAGCCGGGCAAATAGAGATAAAGCCTTTAGACGATTCACCTGGGCCTGCGAATCAAATAATCATAAAAGGGCGCCAGCCGATGAAATAACCAGTCCTGATTTGAAGATGTCATGACTGTAACCAAACTGATCGGTTCCAGGTTCAAAGGTTCAGGGTTCAAGGTCGAAAGGGTATAAAATGCCGATTTCGGCCATTGTGACTCAGTATAAGCTAAAGAGATAATAGTGCCTTATAACTTGGCGTCTACAGGAGGCGTGAACTGCCGCTTCAGTTCGAGGTCCAAGGTCAGCGTACTATCCGCAAACTCGATATTGAAGGCCGGCGGGAGCCGTATGTGGCGCTTCGTAGCGGTAAGAGTGACTACACCGCGTTAGGGTCACGGTAAGAAATAATTCCACAAGATTGCGCCGGATTTGGGTTCGTCTACAAGGCACATCCAGCGGCGCATATCGAGATACGTGTCGGTGACTGTAACGCAGTAGACGATCCAAGAGACAAGCAAGATGTGGAATTATTTCTTGCTGGGGCCCTTAAATGGCTGCCCATCTTTACTGTTATTGCGCAGAAAGGCATCGATTTTCGGAAACAACGCGCTGAAGTTATCAGGCGCGCTCCACACGATTTCCTTGTCGGCCCGAAACCAGGTCAGCTGGCGCTTGGCAAAACGCCGGGTGTCGCGTTTCAGGGTGCGGACGGCCTCTTCCCACGTCAGGCGGCCGGCCGTAAAATCTACCATATGACGGTAGCCGAGGGACTGCATCGCCTTGAGGTCTTCACCGTAGCCCCTTGACATCAAGCCCCTGACCTCATCCAACAATCCGGCGTTGATCATGGTGTCCACACGGCGGTCGATGCGGTCGTAAAGGGCCTGGCGGTCCATGTCCAGGCCGATTTTCATTACTCTGAAGGGAGATTCCCGGAACCCGTGTCGGCGGTGATGGTTCGTTATCGGCTCTCCCGTGGCGGCAGCGGTTTCAAGCGCCCGGATGATGCGGAACGTGTCATGGGGATGGATACGGGCGGCTGCCTTAGCGTCAATTCCCGTCAGGCGGCGGTGCAGCGCTTCAGAGCCGACTTCGTCCGCTTCCTGCCTGAGCCGCTGCCGGGTGAGCGGGTCGGGTGGCTCGGCGCGGAACAGGCCGTAGAGCATGGCCTTGATGTAAAGACCCGTTCCACCGGCGACGATAGGAACGGCGCCTCGCCGGTCCATTGCGACGGCAAACTCACGAGCCGCCCGCGAAAAGCGGGCCGCATCGAATTCTTCATCCGGGTCGACGACGTCGATCAAATGATGCGGTGCACGGGCCCGTTCTTCAATGGTCGGTTTGGCGGTACCGATATCCATGAAACGATACACCTGCATGGAATCGGCGCTGATGATCTCACCGCCGAAGGCTTCTGCGGCCGCCACCGCCGCCGCCGTCTTGCCGATGCCGGTCGGTCCGCAGACGACCAGCACAGGCGGCTTTTCCGGGCTGATCGTGTCCCTTGGGTCACTGATCATTGGATTTGACGGGTGTTGGGTTGAAACTGGAAACTCAATATTGGACACTTTGTGCAAAACATGAGTCATTTAGTTTCTAATTTCCAGTTTCGAGTTTCTAGTTTCAAATAGCAAACCGGCACAGCTTGCGGCACTGCACCGGTTTCAAGGACTGATAAATTGCCGACGGCTATCCTCTGACATGGCACTCGCCGCACATAACCGGACCTTTGTTATTATTCTCATGACACCCCTTGCAATTGGTATGAAAAGCTTTCGTGAGCCCCGGCATGCGACCCTCGTTTTCAAAGGCGTGGCAATCCGAGCACAACAGGTCTTCCGAGGATTCGTCTTCAAGCTTCTTGCCGTCCTCGTAAACGTGGTGACACTCATTGCATTCCTCGATCTCGGCCGCCTCGTTGTGCGCTTCGTGGTTGAACACGGAAGGTGTCCGCTGGGGATTGTTGTATACGCTGTTGTCCACATGGGTCATGTCTTCCTGTGAGTATGCGGTGACAAGCACAAGTAAGGAGACCACCACCGTTGCGAATATCATTAAAAGAGCGCGCGTGTTCATATTTTTCTCCTTGCTAGGCGTCGACAGCTTCCGGTTTTTCCATGAGTTCGTAGATCAGGTCGCCGAAGAATTTGATTTCCAGTCCGACCCCGTAGTGGTGAACGATATCGTGCAGCCCGCTGTGGCAGTTGTGACAAGGAGCGATCATGGTAACGGCGCCCCGGGCTTTGGCATCGAAGAGCTGCTCGGCCTTCACGCGGTTGCCCTCGATGCGCTTCATCTTGTATGGGGGACCGCAGTTGATGACGCCGCCGCCGGCGCAGCAGCAGTAATTGTGCTCACGGTTGGGGATCATTTCGACCACGTTGTCGCAAATGGCATGGGCGATATAGCGTGCCATTTCGTGCAGTCCGCCGCCCCGGACCACGTTGCACGGGTCATGCAGTGTGATCGGCTTGTCGTATTTCTTGACGATTTTAATCCGGCCCGACTTCAGAAGGTCATAATAAAACTCGATCGCATGCACGATCGGTATCGGCGGCATGCCCCAGCCCAGCCAGCGGTTGCCCATGTCGTAGACCGAGCGGAACGCATGGCCGCATTCTCCCATGACGATGCGCTTGACTTTGAGGCGAAATGCGGTTTCGAAATGGGTGCGCTTGATGCGTCCCATCAGCTCGTTGTCACCGGAGAACATCGCCATGTCGCTGTTGTCCCATCCCATGGTGGCCGGCATGGTCCAGTCGACACCGGCGACGTCCATGATGACGGCCGCCTGATAGATCAACTGGGCCTGAAACTTGGGCTCGGGAGCGATGACCGAGTACATGATGTCGGCCCCCTCCTTTTCCAGGGGAATCCGCAGGGTGGGAATTTCGGCCTGGGCTTCCTCTTCCTGCCACTGGAGGGTGTCCGGCCACTCATCGCCTTTGACCCACATCTGGTTCATGGTCACCGAATGGCTGTGCGCGGTGTCCTGGAGATACAAAGGGGTGACGCCCAGGCGGTGGATGATGCGCCGCACCACGCTCATGATATAGGCGATGTCGATACCGAAAGGGCAGTACATGGCGCAGCGTTTGCAAAGATTGCATTCGGTGTGGGCGATTTCGGCGGCCTTTTTGATGAATTCGGGGTCGACCTTGCCTTTTTTCTTCAGCATTTCCCACATCGTTTGCTTGACCTTGCCCACCGGTGAAAAGTGGGGATCATTGTCGTGGGACAGATAGTAGTGGCAGGCTTCCGAACACAACCCGCAATGGATGCAGGTTTCGACATATGTTTTCAAACGGGCCCCGGTTTCACCCTTGATCACGCTGTTGATCACTTTTTCGATTCGTTCGGGGGTCAGCCGGGAAGCACCGACCTCGATCCCTTCGTCGAGGGCCTTTTTCACTTTTTCTTTTTCTTTTGCAGGTTCGGTCATGTTTGACTCCTCCTGTAACTTCGGTTTATCGGTAATGGGCGATGAACGATAGGTTATTGCCGGTGAATCCGTTTCTACACATAACCTATGACCGGCATTTTTTTACCAGTCGCGGGCATGCCTGACCTTGCCGAACTCGGAGCCCATATAGGCGCGGGTGAAAGGCGAAAAGAGCATGTGGCTCAGCCGGGTGAACGGAATCGCAACCAGCAGCACTTCTCCGGCCACCACATGCAGGACCATCATCACCGGGTAGTCGATCCACTGGTGGTAAGCGATGAAACCCGTTATAAACGGGGCCGCCACGATGGTCAGGATCACGAAGTCGGAGGCGGAGGTGACGAATTTGACTTCCGGTTGGGTCAGGCGTCGCACCAGAAAAAAGAGACATCCGATGATGACCACCACCGTCAGGACATCCGCCCACGCGTCCGGCAGCGCCCACCAGCTGAGGTTCAAGGCCTCGTCCAATAAAATGACGTGCGCCAGCAGGAATATCGGCGCAATCACCAGACCAATATGGAACACGAACGTGACAACGGTGAGAACCGGGTGCCGGCGCCAATTAACCGTCCCGAAGGGGATAATCCAGTGAAAAATCGAGCGCAGACTGTATTTCCAGCTCATGTAATTGAAGATGAACGGCTCTTTTTCCTTGACGAGCATGAACAACCGGACCAACCGGTAGAGACAACCGCCGAAAAACAGAATGAAAGCCAGCCATGCCAGAGGACCGCTGACGAAATTGTAAATCTCATGCATTTTTCCCCCTCCTAGCTTGCAAGATCGGTTACGGGTATGACGCGCCGATAATAGGAGCCGTCCTCGAGGGATTTCAAGAGGATCTTCTGGCTGTCGGGGCTGAACACCGGGTTCCAGACGGCATCACATTGATGTGACCACAGTCTGTCGTCCACGGCGATGGTGTATTGGCCGTTTTTTTGTACCTTGGCGGCCATACGGCTTCCGTCCGGACTGAACACCGGTTTCCAGGCCATGTCGAATGCATCTTTCCAGACGCTGCCGTCGGCAACGATCCGGTATTTCCCATCCTGCTTGGCGACTGCCGCGATGCGGCTTCCGTCCGGGTTGAAGACGAGATCGGTCACCAGCTCGTTGAAGACCACCGGCCATGGGGTTGCGTCCACGGCCACCGTCCACTGGCCGTATTTCACGGCAACGATGGCTGCCAGCTTGCCGCCGTCGGGGCTGAACAGCTGATGCCAGAGCTGGGGAAACCGTCGGTCCCACACCAATTGACCGTCCTCGGCCAGGGCCCACTTGCCCTCGACCCGGACCGGTGCGATGACCGAATGTCTTTGCGGGTGGAAGACAGGTTCCCAGACACAGCTGAAGGTCTTGTCCCACGGCTTGCCGTCCACAGCGATGGTGTAATCATAAAGGTTGAGCCGCACTTCAGCGGCCAGGTGCTGCCCGTCCGGGCTGATGGCAAGATTCCAGACGTTGACGAACCGGGTGTCCCAGGCCTTGCCATTCAGCGCAGCCGAAAAGGTGCCTTCCTGAAACTTGTGCACTTCACCAGAATCCGCCGCACTCACCTGGACCGCCGCCGCTGTCTTTTCGCCGTCCGGGCTCAGTGCGAAATAGGTGATGTTGCTATAGGTTTCCTCCCAGGGCGCGTCGTTCAGCGCCATGCCATATTGCATATCCTGCTGAAATGCGATGGCGATGTGGCGGCCGTCTGCGCTGTAAATCGGATTCCAGACGTAGCCGAATTTATTTTCCCATGCGGTGCCGTCTTCTGCCATTGTCCACTCGCCCATTTCCGAGACGATGGCGGTCGGGTGGCCGGAGGAGGTAAATCGGAGGTGCCAGATTTTGTCGAATACGGCTTCCCAGGTCTCGCCGTTGACACATATGCTGAACTGTCCCTCATCGATATTGACAATTGCGGCGATTTTTTCGCCATCGGGGCTTACGTAGGGCTCCTCGACCCAGCGAAAATTGTCCTTCCATTCTCCGAAGGGAATCCGCTTTTCACCGGTTTCCCAGTCCCAGCTCTGCTCTTCGGCCATATCCCCTCCTTTGCTTCACGGTGTCCATTTCGCGGTGGCCCTCTTGTACTGCTCGTCCTCTATATAAAATATTATTTGGAAATGCAATTAAATGCATCACCTGGTTTCAGAGGCCGGTACAGGTCGAAAGGACTGGCTCATTCGCCATCCTTCTTCGACTGTATGTCGAGCGCTTGCACGTGAATAACGGTTGATTTTCAATAGGTTCTTGCCTATGATCGCCAGCGGGTATGTAACGGTGCCTTGGGGTTCACTTAAAATTGAAGTCACATTTTGGGTGTCGATGTGTCTCATCCGGCTGCCGGTGCGAAACTCGGCCTATTCAGATCGTCCTGCGTTCTCGCGCCTTGCCGGCCGGGCGTTGCAATGCCCCAAACTGCGACCATATATTCTCGTGAACTCTCAGGGAATTTTTAAGAGGAGAAACGGAAATGAAAATTGCGGTGGTCGGCGGCGGCGAGCGCTGCAAACGGTTGATGGAACTCTTCGAGAGCCACAGTTTCGAGGAGATTCACCCGCGAGTGATAGCGGTTGCCGATCTCAATCCGAACGCTCCCGGGTATGTCAAGGCCAAGGACCAGGACCTGTTCGTCACCACCGACTACAATGATTTTTTCAAACGCAGCGACATCGATCTGATTATCGAGATGACCGGCAGCATGGATGTCTACAACGATATCCTGCAGAAAAAGGACTTCAATGTGCGGGCCATCGCCGCCCGCACGGCACAGCTTTTTTGGGAGATCTCCCGCGTCTCGAACCTGCAGAGAAAATGCAGCGAGAAACTCCAGGAAGCGCGAGCCATGTATCACACCGTCATCAACGAGCTCATTCAGGAAGACATCCTGGTGATCGGCGCCGATTATCGCATCGTCGACATCAATGAGAGCCTCTTGGTGAAGCTCGGTTTGCAGCGGCACGAGGTGATCGGAAGGCATTGTTACGAAATCACCCATCGCCGCAATAAACCCTGTTCGGGGGACCAGCACCCATGCCCGCTCATTCAGACTCTTGAAACCGAAAAGCCATCTCAAACCACCCACGTCCACCAGGACAAAGACAGCCGTGAAATTTTCTACTCGATCTCGACCTATCCACTTGTTGAGGGCGGCAAGGTCATCGGGGCCATTGAAATATCACGTGACATTACCAAGGATATCACCGTTCAGAAGGTCATGCTACAGCAGGAAAAGCTGGCCTCGATCGGCCGGCTTTCGGCCGGGGTTGCGCACGAGATCAATAATCCCCTGACAACGATTTTGACAACCGCCATGCTGCTGCTCGAAGACATCGAGCCGCAGGACCCGATGACCTCGGAACTGGAAACCATTTCAAGCGAAGCGTTGCGCTGCCGCAAAATCGTGGCCAGCCTGCTCGATTTCGCTCGGCAGAAGACGCCCAAGAAAGAGTTGAAAGACATCAACAAGATCATCGGGGAAACCGTGATGCTGATCAACAAGCAGGCTGCCTTCAAGGATATCCGTCTTGAACAGCACCTGGAAGATGGCATCCCTAAAATCCATGTGGACAAGGATCAGGTCCAGCAGGCGTTGATAAACCTGGCCATCAATGCCATCGAGGCGACCGAGTCGGGCGGACGGGTGGCCTTCTCTTCCCGTTATATCCCCAAGGGCCGCGTGGTGGAGATCGCGGTAAGCGACACCGGATCCGGTATCGTGCCCGATGTCCTGGATAAAATTGTCGATCCGTTTTTCACCACCAAGGAAACCGGCAGCGGTTTAGGACTTTCCATCACCCACGGCATCCTCCAGCAACACGGGGGCACCCTGGACGTGATGACCGATCTCGACAAAGGATCTTGTTTTTTTCTGCGGTTTCCGGTGGATCGCGGAGAGCAAGATGAACAGTGATGTCGACCTCCGGCAGGCGTCCCCCCGCATTCTAATTGTCGATGATGAGGAAAAAATCTGCCTGAACTGCGTCAAAATCCTGTCCAGAATGGACTGCACCGCCGAATATGCGCTCAACGGCTACGAGGCGCTGAAACGGCTCGAGATCGAGCCGTACGACCTGGTCATCACCGATTTGAAAATGACCAGCCTGGGCGGCATGGAGGTTCTGCGCCGCGTCAAGGAGAGTTTCCCGGAAACGGTTGTGATCGTCATCACCGGCTATTCGACCGTTTCTTCGGCGGTCGAGGTCATGAAATCGGGCGCTTTTGACTATCTGCCCAAACCTTTCACACCTTATGAGCTAAGAGCGGTGGTTATGCAGGCGCTGGCCGAAAGGGACCTGCGCTTGCAGAACGCGGAGCTGGCTGATCAAAACAAGAGCCGCCGTACGGTTTCGCATCAGCTCGTGGGCAACAGCACAAAAATCCAAAAGGTGGTTCGAATGGTGGAAAAGGTGGCGCCCACCGATTCGACCGTGCTGATTTATGGAGAAAGCGGCACGGGCAAGGAGCTTATTGCCCGTGCCGTCCACGCCAACAGTCTGAGAAAAGACCGGGTATTTTTTGCGGTAGATTGCGGCACCCTCTCCGGTGAGCTCCTGGAGAGTGAACTCTTCGGACACGTGAAGGGGGCCTACACCGGTGCCCATCAAGACAAAGCGGGGATGTTCAAGCGGGCGGATGGCGGAACCGTTTTTCTCGACGAGATCAGCAACATCGGTCTGGACGTCCAGGGAAAGCTGCTTCGATTCCTGGAGGCCCGCGAATTTCTTCCTCTCGGAGGAACTGTCGTCGAAAAGGTCGACATCCGGCTGATTTTCGCAACCAACCGACATCTCAAGGACCTGGTCGACAGCCGGGAGTTCCGGGAGGATTTCTATTATCGAATTTATGTCTACCCCATTTTCCTGCCGCCCCTGCGGGAAAGAAAAACCGATATTTTGCCCATTTCCTATCATTTTCTGCATCAATTCAGCCGGCGCCTCGGCAAAGACATCACCGGTTTCGACAATGCGGCGGTTCAGCGGATGACCCTCTTCGACTGGCCTGGAAACGTGCGCCAGTTGCGCAACGTTATCGAACGGGCGGTCATTTTATGCGAATCCGATCAGATTACCCTCAAGGAACTCCCCGTCTTCAGTGACGGGCATGATTTCGGACGCCTGGTCGATGCCGTTCCAAGTACCAACGAAGAATTGAAAAGGCTTAAAAAGGAAATTCGCAAAAAAGCGACCGACCAAATCGAAGCAAACTTCATTCGCAGTGCGCTTGAAAGATGCGACTGGAATATCACGCGCGCCGCACGGGAAACCGGCCTGCAGCGAACCAATTTTCAAACCATGATGAAAAAGCACGGTATCAAGCTACCCAGCCGTAAGAAATCCCACTGACCCCGAACGACCTACCGGCAGAACGTCTCGGTACCTTTCATACACTGTATATTTTTTTCATACGCCGCGATGCCAAATTCACAAGACTGGTCCACAAGACGCCACCGACGGTAAATAGCGCTTCGGGTTAGACGCCGAAGACAAGGGCCGGTGGCAGGGGTATGACGGCAGGAAAGTGTATAAAAAATATATACGCATATGATGCCCTAACCGGCATCCTTAAATGAAATAGTTTTAATTTCAGCTATTTATATTTTTTAATGTTATGGCACGGTACCTGCACATCCTTTCGGTGCAAAAGAAATGAAACCGAAAAACCGCATTCAGCAACATTCGCAAGGAGGAGGAATAATGGAACCAACGACTAAAATTCTGGTGGTCGATGACGAAAAGGGCATTTGCCAAAATGTCGAAAAAATACTGAAGAAAAACAACTATGAGGTGACCCAGGCCGTCAGCGCGCAGGATGCCCTGGAGAAAATGGCGCGGGAATCTTTTGCGCTCTTGATTTCCGACATTGTCATGCCCGGCAAGAACGGTCTGGAGCTGCTCAAGCTGGTCAAAAAGGAATGGCCCCTGACCAAGGCCATCATGATGACCGCCTATGCCTCAACCGACACGGCAATGAAGGCGATCCGCCTCGGGGCCCTCGACTACGTTCCCAAGCCGTTCACCCCCGCTGAAATGCGCTCGACAGTCGAAAAGGCTTTAAGCGGTGCGCTGACCGAGGCGGCCGTTGCGCCGGAAGAACGTGATGCAATCGAGGTCATCGACATCGATCTGCCGTTCGATGCCAAAGAAGTCGCCGACCAGGTCGGGCAAGAGTACATGAACATGCTCGGCCGCTCGGACATGCCGATCGTAGAGGTCAAGATATCCGAACCTCTGGAAAACTTCTGCGAAGTCGGCAGCATGGTGTGCGACATTTTTAAAAAACTGGGGGCCACCTGCAAGGCCGGCACCAAGACCGGTGCCTGCCCCCAGAAGAAGGCTAAAAAGAAAGAAAAGAGTGCCGCACCCCGAAGGAGCGATCCGAAAAAACTCATCGGAATCGATATGCCCTTCGACTATGAAGAGGTCTCGGCCGCAACCGGCCCGGAGTACGTGCGGGCTCTCGACGGAGAAGGGGTGGCCTTCGTGCCCTACGAGGAACTGAAACAAAATGTCGACCTTATGATGAAGAAAGGCAGAATCGATGTCGACATGCCTTTCGATCGCGATGAAGTGGCGGCCTATACCGGTGACAAATATACCGAGCAGTTGACCAGATCGGATGTGCCGGTCGTGGAAATAACCGCCGATCAACCCCTGGAAAATTTCTGTGACGTCGGCAGCATGGTGTGCGACATTTTCAAAAAGCTGGGAGCGACCTGCAAAGCCGGCACCAAGACCGGTGCCTGTCCGCAGAAAAAGGCCAAGAAGGGTCGAACCGCGGCGGCCAAACAGACCCGGGACTTGAAAAAGCTCATTGCCATCGATCAGCCGTACAATTACGACGAAGTTGTGGCGCTCACCGGTCCCGAGTTCGTCAACCACCTGTATCGGGACGATACCATTATGGTGCCGTATGACGAGCTGAAAGCGAACGTGGCCCGTCTCGATGCGGAGATGGCCGGCCGTGCGGCAGCAGAAAAAGAAGCCAAGGCCGAACCCGACCAAATGCACGTTCTCGTGATCGACGACGAGGTGGCGGTGAACAACAACGTCCGTAAGATTCTGAAGAAAAAAGGGTATCGTGTCGACCAGGCCACCAGCAAGGCCGAAGCCCTCGAGAAGATCGATCAGAGAGACTACCGGCTGGTGCTTCTGGATCTTAAAATGCCGGGAGTCAAGGGCCTCGAGCTCCTGGAAGCGATCCGGACCGTCCGACCCCAGGCCAAGGTGATCATCATCACCGGTTACGCGAGTATCGAGACCGCCGTTCAAACCGCCCGCATGGGGGCCGTGGATTACGTCCCCAAGCCGTTTACGCCGGACGAAATCCGGAGCGCGACGGAAAATGCCGTCCGTCTAGCCGCCTGAGTCGATATTTTCGGTTTCCCTCCCTCCTGAATATCACCCGGTCCCACTGAGGACCGGGTGATATTTTTTTTCTGACCACCAAGATTTTGGGATTGCAATGTTGGTTAAGTTATGGGTATATTCTCATAACGATGTGGGCGAGATCCGGTGGAAGATCGAATTTCGTTGACAAGATTGATCTTAATCTATAAATAAACTCCCTTGGTTTTCTTGCTAAAACGGGTCCAATATTCGATCGAGCTGCAGCTCATCGAAAGAGCAATTATCAGGAGACAGCTATCATGGCAAACGATGTCAAAGGTTCGGTGCTGGTTGTGGGCGGCGGTATCGCCGGGATGCAATCAGCTCTCGATCTGGCCAATTCAGGCTATTATGTTTACCTGCTCGAGAAATCTCCATCCATCGGCGGGGTCATGTCTCAATTGGACAAGACCTTTCCCACCAACGACTGTGCCATGTGAATTATCTCGCCCAAACTGGTCGAGGTCGGCCGGCACATGAACATCGAGCTGATTACCTATGCGGATCTTGAATCGGTAGCAGGCGCTCCCGGGAATTTCAAGGTCAAGATCAGAAAAAGAGCCCGTTATATTCGGGAGGACCTGTGCACCGGTTGCGGTGCCTGCGTCGAAAACTGCCCGGTCGTTCAACAGCAGGTCCCGGCATCGGACGCGGTATCCAGATAGACAAGCGGTCCACATTTTGAACCAACCGACGTAACAGCAGGAGTTTTGTGAATGAATGTCGCACAGGCATTAGAAAAACCACAGGTCGACGATATCGACTTCTTGGAATTGGACCGGATCATCGAAGAGGATTTCGGCAACGACAAAGAAAACCTGATCATGATCCTTCAGGCTATTCAGAAACAATTAAACTACCTGCCCCGGCCGGCACTGACTTATCTGGCAACCAAAATCGGGATGCCCCTGAGCAAAATATACGGCGTGGCGACTTTTTACAGTACCTTCAGCCTCGAACCGCGCGGCCGGAACATTATCTCGATTTGTCTGGGAACCGCCTGCCATGTGCGGGGTGCCGAACGGGTGCACGAAAGAATACACGACGCCTTGGCCATCTGTGACGGTGAAACAACGCCCGACATGCGGTTCACTCTGGAGTCGGTTCGCTGTATCGGCTGCTGCAGCTTGGGACCGGTCGTCAAGATCAATGAGGATATGCACGCCCGGATCGCATCGGATAAAATCGAAAAAATTTTAGAGCACTACGAATAGACCGCATATGGGGCACAGACGATGAAAATCCAGTCGATCGATGATTTAGAACTAATCAGCCGGGAATACGGCCAAAAGATTTACGCACCCGACGATCTGAAGGTCAATATCGGGATGGCGTCCTGCGGTATCGCCGCCGGTGCCCAGGCGGCCTATGAAACGGCTGTCGAGGAATATTCCGGCAAGAACGGCGTTGACATCTGTAAAACCGGATGCATCGGCTTCTGCGAAGTCGAGCCGCTTGTGGAAGTTCTGGCCGGTGGTAAACCTCGCATCATTTATAAGAAGGTCACGGCGGACAAGATAAAAGATGTCATCGAGGGATACAAAGCCAATGATTTTGACTTGAAAATGATTCTGGGTCAAATGAAGGACCCACGCAGCCTGCTGGAAAACGAGGTGACCAATCCGCTCGAGGGCGTCGAGCCAATTGATGGCATCCCGGTCCTGGAAGACATTTCATTCTACGGCGATCAGGTTAAAGTGGCGATGCGGAACTGCGGTTACATCAATCCGGATGCCATCGAAGAATATTTCGCCAGGAAGGGATACGTCGCATTTCTCAATGCGCTCAAAGAAATGAAGCCGTCCAATATCATCGACGTCGTCAAGGCTTCGGGTTTGAGGGGGCGGGGCGGCGGCGGCTTTCCAACCGGGATCAAGTGGGCTACCTGCGCCAAACACGGCGGCGAGCGTATGATCATTTGCAACGCCGATGAAGGCGACCCCGGCGCTTACATGGACCGAAGCATTCTGGAAGGCGATCCCCACAGCGTCCTCGAAGGCATGCTGATTGCGGCGGTGGCCATCGGCTCGCATCAGGGTTCCATTTACGTTCGGAACGAGTATCCGCTGGCGGTCAAGCGCCTGGTCACGGCCATTAGACAGGCCCAAAATTACGGTCTACTGGGTAAGAATATCGCCGGTACCGATTTTTCGTTTGACATCAAAATCTCAACCGGTGCCGGCGCCTTTGTCTGCGGCGAATCCACCGCTCTGATGGCCTCGCTCGAAGGCAATGTGGGACGGCCGCGGGCCAAGTATATCCACACCGTCGAAAAAGGTTTTCGTGACCAGCCCTCGAACCTGAACAACGTGGAAACCTATGCGAATGTGCCGGCCATCCTCCTGAAAGGGGCCAAATGGTACGCTCAGATGGGTACCGAGCACAGCAAGGGGACCAAGGTGTTTAGCCTGGTGGGAAAAATTAACAACACCGGGCTGGTGGAAGTTCCCATGGGCATTTCCCTGCGGGATATCGTCTTCAAAATAGGCGGCGGCGTGCCCAAGAAGAAAAAATTCAAAGCCGTGCAGACCGGCGGGCCTTCCGGCGGCTGTATCCCGGAGCGTTTTCTCGATCTGCCGGTCGACTATCAGAAACTGACCGAGGTGGGCTCCATCATGGGCTCCGGCGGCATGATCGTGATGGACCAGGACACCTGCATGGTGGATGTGGCCCGCTACTTCGTCGATTTCCTGAAAGAAGAATCCTGCGGTCAGTGCAATCCCTGCCGCGAGGGGCTCAAGCAGATGCTGGAGATCCTGACCCGGATCTGCAATGGCAGTGGTGAAGAAAAGGACATCGTTCTACTGGAAGAACTGGGCGTCATGATGCAGCGGTTCTCTTTGTGCGGATTGGGAACCTCGGCCCCCAACCCGGTGCTGACGACTATTCTCTACTTCCGGGACGAATACGAGAAGCACATCCGGGATAAAAAGTGTCCGGCAGGCGTCTGCAAACCGTTGTTCCATTACGAGATCGACGAGGCGGCCTGCACCGGTTGCCGGGTCTGCTTTCGGAAATGTCCCCAGGAGGCGGTTTCCGGCGAGAAGAAAAAGCCCCACACCATTGACCAGGAAAAATGCATCAAATGCGGCATTTGCTACGATGCCTGCAAGTTTGAGGCGGTCAAGATCCTTTAATACAAGGGAATACCAAAAATGATTACTTTCAAGTTGAACGGTCAAACAGTTCAAGGCGATGAAGGCCAATACATTCTTCAGGTGGCCGACAAGTACGGCGTCGAGATACCGACGCTCTGTCACCATAAGGCATTGGAGCCCGCCGGCATGTGCCGGCTGTGCACGGTCGAAATCTTCGACGGTCGCAGGAGCCGTTTTGTCACCGCCTGCAACTACCCCATCTGGGAGGGCATGGAGGTTCGTACCGACAGCGAGGCGGTGCACCAGGGACGTAAGCTGATCGTCGAGCTGCTGCTGGCACGTTGCCCTGAGGTCCCCTTGCTGCAAAAGCTGGCCAAGAAGTACGGCATCGACCAATCCCGTTTCAAAACCGAGGATGACACCTGTATCCTCTGCGGATTGTGTACCCGCACCTGCGATCGGATCGGCGCCAATGCAATCAGCCTGACCGGGCGCGGGGTCGACATGGAGGTCAGCACGCCTTACGACGACAATACGGATGCCTGCATCGCTTGTGGTGCCTGCGCCTTCGTATGCCCGACCGGCCACATCAATCTGGACAGAGTCAACCGGCAACACACGCAAAAACCGACGCGCCCGATTCCCTCCGAATACGAAATGGGTCTCAAGGGTCGTAAACCGGTCTATGTCCCCTATGCCCAGGCGGTGCCCAACACACCGGCCATCGATCGTGACGTGTGCGTCCATTTCAAGACCGGTGGTTGTAAGATCTGTGCCGAATTTTGCGGCGTCGACGCGATCGACCACAACATGCAGGATGAGATCGTCGAACTCGACGTTGGCGCAATCATCCTGGCGCCCGGCTTCAAACCTTTCGATCCGTCAAAGTTCGATTCTTACAACTACACCAAACACCCCAATGTGATCACCTCGATGGAAATGGAGCGCTTTTTGTCGGCCTCCGGCCCGACGGCCGGCCACCTCGTGCGGCCGTCCGACCACAAAGAGCCGCAGAAGATTGCCTGGTTCCAGTGCGTCGGTTCCCGCGACCTGAACCGCTGCGACAACTCCTACTGTTCTTCGGTGTGCTGCATGTACGCCATCAAGGAAGCCGTCATCGCCAAGGAGCACGGCGGCAGCGACCTCGACTGCGCCATCTTTTTCATGGACATGCGGACCCCCGGTAAGGATTTCGAGCGGTTTTACGACAGCGCCCGCGAAAAACAGGGGGTGCGGTTCATCCGCAGCCGTGTTCACACCATTGACCCGGTACCAGGTGGCGACGACCTCGAACTACGGTACGTGACCGAAAGCGGCGAGATGGTGACCGAGACCTTCGACATGGTGGTTCTTTCGATCGGCATGGAGGTCGCACCCGAAGCCGTGGCACTGGCCCGGAAACTGGGGATCGAGCTGACCGAGGGCCGCTTCTGCAAGACCGAAACTTTCGAACCGGTGGCCACCTCCAAGCAGGGGATCTACGTTTGCGGTGCCTTCCAGGGGCCGAAGGACATACCCCAGTCAGTCGTGGATGCCAGCGCAGCGGCCGGTGCCGCCGGCGAGATTCTGGCTTCGGCCCGCTTCAGCGCCACCAAATCCAAGGAAGAAATCCCGGAGACCAATGTTACGGGCGAGCGCCCCCGTGTCGGCGTGTTTGTCTGCCGCTGCGGCATCAACATCGCCGGGGTCGTCGACGTCCCGGCCGTAAGGGATTACGCAGCGACACTGCCGTATGTCGAGTTCGTGTCCGATAACCTGTATTCCTGCTCACAGGATACCCAGGAGACTATGGCCTCGATCATCAAGAGGGAAAAGCTCAACCGGGTGGTGGTGGCGGCCTGCACTCCCAAGACCCATGAACCGCTGTTCCAGGAGACCCTGATCAACGCCGGTTTGAACAAATACCTGTTCGAGATGGCCAACATCCGCAATCACGACTCCTGGGTCCACAAGAACAATCCCGAGCTGGCGACCCGTAAGGCCAAGGACCTGGTGCGCATGGCGATCTCCAAAGTGACGCTGATGGAACCGCTCAAAGAGGCCGAACTGGAGGTCAAGCCGGTGGCCTTGGTGCTGGGAGGCGGAATTTCCGGCATGGTGGCCGCCCGCAGCCTTGCGCGACACGGCTATGAAACCCACCTGGTCGAAAAGAGCGATCGGCTTGGCGGCCAGGCGCGCAACCTTTACCACACGGCCCGAGGGGAGGATGTCCAGCAGAGGCTCGCCGCGCTCATTGAGGATGTCCGCCGCGAGGAGAACTTCCACGCCCACCTGAATACCACCTTGACCGGGCTTAGCGGCTTTGTGGGCAACTTCCAGTCCACCCTGTCCCACAACGGTGACACCCAGACCCTCGATCACGGGGTGGCAGTTCTGGCCACCGGGGCCAACCCGCTCACCCCCGAAGAGTACGAATACGGCAAGGATCCCCGCATTCTGACCAGCCTGGATCTGGACCGCAAGTTTATCGAAAACGACCCGGCGCTGGAAAAGCTGAAAACGGCGGTTTTCATCCAGTGTGTGGGTTCGCGGGAACCCCAGCGGCCGTACTGCTCCAGGGTGTGCTGCACCCACTCGGTGGAAACCGCTCTGGAGCTCAAGAAGCGCAATCCCGATATGCAGATCTTTATTTTGTATCGGGACCTGCGGACCTACGGCGAGCGCGAGTACCTCTACAAAAAGGCCCGTGAGGCCGGTATCGTCTTTATCCGTTACAAACTGGAGCAAAAACCCCAGGTCAGCGTGACCAAAAAAGCGATCCGGGTAGCGGTGGTCGACCATGTTTTGGGCCGGCCGGTGGAGATCCAGGCCGACCTGCTGACTCTGGCCTCGGCCGTCATCCCGGCCGGCGATGAAACATTGGCCCAATTCTTCAAAGTGCCGATGAACGAAGACGGCTTCTTCGTCGAGAAACACGCCAAGTTGGGGCCCTCCGAGTTCGCCACCGACGGTGTGTTCCTGTGCGGCATGGCCCACTATCCCAAGCCGATCGACGAGTCCGTGGCCCAAGGCCGGGCAGCGGCCTCCCGCGCCTTGACGCTGCTGGCCCAGAAAACGATCCACACCAGTGGTACCGTGGCCCTGACCGATCCTTTCATGTGCAGCCGCTGCGGGGTGTGCGTCGCCATTTGCCCTTACTCGGCGCCGTTTTTTACCGAGGCGGGTCCAAACGCCGGCAAGGCCGAGGTCAATCCGGTTCTGTGCAAGGGCTGTGGCCTGTGCGTGGCGTCCTGCCGGTCCGGAGCGATCCATTTAAAGGGCTTCGACAATAACCAGATTTTTGCTCAGCTCTTCTCTCTGAGCGAAGAGGTGGGATAGTGTCCATCCATAAATCCTTAAAACCTATGGAGTTATCATGTCCGAGTGGGAACCGAAAATCGTCGCCTTTTTGTGTAATTGGTGCAGCTATGGTGCAGCGGATTTGGCCGGCGTCAGCCGGATGGAATATCCGCCCAACATTCGGGTCATCCGGATTCCCTGCACGGGGCGGATGAGCCCCAAGTTCTTTCTCGCGGCGCTACGCGAAGGCGCAGACGCTGTCTGGGTATCCGGGTGACATCCCGGCGAATGCCATTACCTGGAAGGTAATTACTACGCTCGCCGAAAGTTCGCCCTGTTCCAGAATCTGATAGAGCACATGGGAATCGAGCCCGGGCGGATTCAATTCTCATGGGTTTCCTCGGCCGAGTCGACCAAGTTCGTCGAGGTGGTCAAAGAGGTCACCGCGAAGGTCAAGGGGCTGGGGCCCAATCAAAATTTCAACAAAACCGAAGCCAAGGTGGCTTAGTATGTCATATATCGTTAAGATAAAAGAGATTTCCGAAAAGATCCTCAAGAACTGCACGGTGGAAATGGTCATCGGCTTTCGCAAGGGAACCGTTCCGTTGATGAACGAGCCCTGCTTTGCCAGGACCCCCGATCAGGTGGATCAGTTTGTTTGGGATGGAAACTGCGGTATAAACCTTGCCAACTATCTGGCCGATCGCAAAGAGAAGGTCGGGATTGTGGCCAAGGGATGTGATTCCCGCAACATCGTTACCCATATTCTCGAAAACAAAATCAAACGCGAGCAACTCTACATTATCGGCGTACCGTGCCTGGGAATGATTGACAAGCGCCGAATCGCACAGGATTTCGCCGACGAGATCATTGCGGTTGAAGAGGATAACGGCAAGGTTACCGTCAAAGGACATGAGCGGGAAAAAGTCTACGACAAGTCTGCGGTGCTTCAGGAAAATTGTGCCATTTGTATCCATCGTAACCCCGTTATCCACGACGAATTAGTGGCCGAACCGGTGGCGGAGCAGGTCGAAGTGGACCGCTACGAGGACGTGCGCCGCATCGAAGCCATGGCGCCGGATGAAAAATGGGCTCATTTCGAGGAGATGCTGGCGCCCTGCATCCGTTGCTATGCCTGTCGTAACGCCTGCCCACTGTGTTACTGCCCCACGTGCTTTGTGGATGAACACCGCCCCCAATGGGTCAACAAGGGCCAGGACCCGGTCGACGTGCGCACGTTTCATTTCCTGCGCGCTTACCACTGCGCCGGCCGTTGCACCGACTGCGGCGCCTGCGAGAGAGTCTGCCCGGTCGGCATCCCGGTGCGTCAGTTCACCAAAAAGCTTGAAAAAGATGCCCGGGAACTTTTCGACTGGGAGGCCGGTTTGACGCTGGACAAGCGCCCGGTGCTCGATTTTTACAAACCAAACGATTCGGATGAGTTCATTAAATAAATATAGAAATAGTGTTTGGTGTTTCGAGCTTAGTGTTTGGTAAGCGTTGTCCGACACCAAACACGAAACACCAAATAGCAAACGCCAAATTCATAGGTTCCCTTAATGAAGATTGTAAAAATTGACAAGAAGAGCTTGAGCGCCGACCTCGACCGACTGCGGGAGACTTATCGACTTTTCGGCCCGGTTAAAGGGCCGCAGTATTACGATTTTCAGCTGCTGGGTCCTGGACAGATGCCCGACTTGGACTTTCTCAACACGCGCATGTCGGCCAAGTCTCTGGTTTATCCGCAATCGGAGGTGATGCTCGATTACAGCCTGGACGAAAGTCAAGATGATCACCACATAATGAAGGAAAGCACGCAGGACTATTCCCCCCGGGCTGTCATCGGGATCAGGCCTTGCGATGTCAAGGGATACCTCCTGGTTAAGCGCAATTTCGACACCCCCGACTTCAAAGATCCTTACTGGGTCCGCAACTTTGCGGCCACCACCCTCGTAGGCTATGGCTGCGATGAGCCTTGCAGCAGCTGTTTCTGCACCTCCGCCGGATCGGGACCTTTTCACGAGGAAGGCTTGGACGTGCTTCTGGTCGATGCCGGGGATAGCTTTTTAGCCAAGATTCTCTCCGAGAAGGGGGAAAAGTTGGCCGCCGCCGCCGGCTGGGACAAACCGGCTGCAGACGGGGCCGAACAGCAGATTGACACTCGCCGGCAGGCAGCAGAAGCCAAGATGAACGCCGCGATGGAAACGGACCGGTTGGCCTCACAGGACACCCTCGATCTTTACGATGCGCCCTTCTGGGAAGATGTCTCTTTTTCCTGCATCAATTGCGGAACGTGTACTTACGTCTGCCCGACCTGCTGGTGTTTCGACATTCAGGACGAGGTTCGCGGGAAAAAAGGAAAACGACTGCGTATTTGGGATAGCTGCATGTATCCGCTGTTCACCCTCCACGGCTCCGGCCACAATCCACGGGGGACAAAACTGCAGCGGGTCCGCCAGCGGTTCATGCACAAGCTCAAGTATTATTTGGACAAGTATGAAGACGGGATACAGTGCTCCGGCTGCGGTCGTTGCGTGCGCTTGTGTCCCGTGAACATCGACATTCGTCGGGTTGCCCGACTGATGAACAGCCACGGGCAGGACGCTGTGGCCTGCGAGGTGAAGTGATGACGACGCCGCATGTTGAATCTGTCATTCCCGGTACCGGAGGGATGACGGTGCAGAATCCTTATCTCCCGTATCCGGTCCGAATCGAGGAGATAACCACCGAAACCGAAGACCGGAACCTGAAGACATTCAAACTGGTGTTCTTGAATACAGCCGACGAAAAAAAGTTTGCCTATAAGGCCGGCCAGTTCGCCGAACTCTCGATCACCGGCAAAGGTGAAATACCGATTGGAATCGCCTCTTCGCCAACGGAAAAAGGCTTTCTCCTCTTTACCGTCAACCGGGTCGGGCTGGTCTCCACCGCCCTGCACAACATGCGGGTGGGCGACATCATGGGCGTTCGCGGTCCCATGGGCAACTGGTACCCTTGGGAGACAATCGAAGGCAAAAGTGTCGTTATCATCGGGGGCGGTTTTGCTTTCACGACCCTGCGGTCGTCCATCATTTACATGCTCGATCCGAATAACCGGCCAAAATTCAAAGATATACATGTCATATATGGTGCCCGGACGCCGGGCATGCTTCTCTACCGCGACGAACTGGCGGCCTGGGAGGAGCGCGACGATATCTACATGCACATCACCGTGGACGCCACCGACGATCCGACCTGGAAGTACAATACCGGTTTCGTGCCGACGATCACCGATCAAAAGGCGCCGCCGGCTGACGGGGAAACCTACGCCATCGTGTGCGGTCCTCCTATCATGATCAAGTTCACACAGCCGGTACTCGAGAACCTCGGTTACTCATACGACCACATCATTATGTCTCTGGAAAATCGGATGAAATGCGGTATCGGCATCTGCGGTCATTGCAATATCGGCAAGGAATACGTGTGCAAGGACGGGCCGGTCTTCACGCTGGAACAGTTGAGCCGTATGCCGAAAGAGTATTGATCGTCCTGTTTTTTACTGTTGACATCACAGATTCAATACGTTAATAAACCATCTTTAATCATCGCAACAGGCGGACTGGCGTAAGCCATTGGAATAATTTATTTTTTAAAGGAGGGTATTGTATGCCAACAGTTGAATTCATGGGAAAAGCATTCACCGTCGACGAAGACGGGTTCATCGATTCCTACGAAAACTGGAGCCAGGAATGGGTACAGTGGGTCAAGAAGGAAGAGGGCATCGACGAACTCAACGAGGAGCACCAAAAAGTCATCAAGGTCCTGCGTGAATACTACGAGAAAAACGGAATTGCCCCGATGGTTCGGGTTCTTTCCAAGGTTACCGGTTTCAAACTGAAGCACATTTACGAGTTGTTCCCCTCCGGCCCGGGCAAGGGAGCCTGCAAGATGGCCGGTCTTCCCAAGCCGACCGGTTGTGTCTGATCCGATCCACCGAAACGACACGATGACTTCTATGAAGGCAAGGCCCTGTGCGTCCCGCAGGGCCTTTTCTATATCGGCTTTAAAATAAAGGTTTTGGACTGCGTTTTAGATCGTCGGCGTATTGCAATACAGCCTCCTCCCTCTGGCCTTGCCAAAAACTTTATCTTAAAGCCTAAATATAGGGGAGCGCCATGGTCGTTCTCAACATCAAAACGACGTCGAGGACCGAGTTCGTCGACATCACCTCCAAGGTTCAGGAAGCTATCGGTTCCACCGGGTTGACCGAAGGCCTCTGCATGCTCTACGTGCCGCACACCACTGCTGCGATTACCATCAACGAGAGCGCCGATCCCAGTGTCAAATCCGATATTCTGATGGTCCTCAACGAGGTGGTTCCTTGGGAGGCTGAATACCGTCACGGGGAAGGAAACTCTCCGGCCCATATCAAATCCACATTGGTCGGAGCCTCGGAGCTAATTGCGGTTGAAAAGGGTCGACTGGTTTTGGGTACGTGGCAGGGTATCTTTTTCTGTGAATTCGACGGTCCGCGAACCCGACGGGTACAGTTAAAGATCATTCCGGCCTGAATTGGTTGTCTCATTTCGGTTGCCGCAGAGGTTGACGTAAATGATGTTATACACAGCGCCATAATAAATTTCGTATTGGCCCCTTATATTGGTTGAATTTAAAGTCACTTATCGATTCAAACAAATAGAACGCTGTGTATGAAAGCGCAATGATTTATGTCGTTTTTTATAGATGAAACCGATCGTCGCATTCTGAACCGAATTCAAACCCGTTTTCCGATCGCGCCGCGTCCTTACGGGGTGATCGCCGAAGACCTCGGTCTGACCGAAAACGAGGTGATGTCGCGGATCAAGCGATTGAAGGAAAAGGACGTTATCCGCAGGATCGGCGGCAACTTCGTACCCGAAAAAGTAGGCTTCGTCAGCACGCTCTGTGCGGCCCGGGTGCCCGAGACCGCCATCGAACACTTTGCAGAGGTCGTCAACAGTTACTCCGGAGTTACGCACAACTACCAGCGCGACAATGTCTACAACATCTGGTTCACCTTCATCGCGCCGTCGATGGCGGAAATCGAGGAAAATCTCGGGCAGATCGAGACGCAAACCGGTATTTCACCGATTCTCAACATGCCCGCGACCCGGGTGTTCAAGATCCGCGCAAAATTCGAGCTCTAAATTTAAATTTCCTGCTGCAGGCAGCGGGAAAATTAAATGAAAAAGTGGGATCACTCTGGATCGATCCTCAAGTAATTGAAAACTTCCCGGGTGCTTAAGATGCGCGATACCCGCATAGCCCTTGTGGTTGTCAATTGCCCGGTGGCGGCCGTTGGTGATAACTTGGCGAGCGTTGAGCGGCTGGCCGGCGAGGCGGCGCGTGAAGGGGCCAAGATTGTCTGTTTCCCCGAGCTGAACCTTACCGGTTACTGCGTCACGCAGGAATTGGCGAAAACGGCGCTGCCGGTGCCGGGACCTGCAACCGAGGAGATGGTTCGCATCGCTCGGTCGACCTCCCTAACGATCCTGGCCGGGTTGGCGGAAAAGGACACGGCTGGACGAATGTTTGCCACCCATCTGGTGGTCACTCCCCAAGGTGTTTCCGGTTTCTACCGTAAAATTCATATCGCGCCGCCGGAAAGTCCCCTTTTTTCCCCCGGTGGGCAGGTTTCACTCCATTCTTTTCCCGGACTCACCTTCGGCATTCAACTCTGCTACGACAGCCACTTCCCGGAACTTTCCACCTGCATGGCCCTTAAGGGTTGCGATCTGATTTTTATGCCCCATGCCTCACCGTGGGGAACCCCCGAGAATAAAATGGCCTCGTGGATGCGCCATCTCACCGCAAGGGCCTTCGACAACGGTGTCTTTATCGCGGCTTGCAACCAGGTCGGAGACAATCGACACGGGCTGAACTTTCCGGGGGTTGCAATGGTTATCGGGCCATCGGGTGAGGTATTGCAGCATATCGGTAGCGACAAAGAGGGCCTGCTGTTGGCCGATCTGGAAGCAGCCCGGTTGAGCGACGTACGTCGTCACCGGATGCGCTATTTTCTGCCCAACCGCAGGCCCGATATCTGCAAGCTTTAATACGAAAAGAGAAGGTAATACGGAAAAAGGTGGACACCTCCGCCCGGATGAACGGTTTCGAAAGACGGCTGAAACTCGCCATCAACGGGGCCTAAGCCCGGAACAGGCCCGTCTGCAAACAAGGGGTTTGGATATTTGTTACCAAGGTTGTGCCTCTCTATGTGGTATCGGCTTCAGGTACGGTCTAAGACCCCGGCGGCTCAGACAGTCAGCCGCTGTTCTCAACCGCTCATATCCGTGGGTGGAGGCGCGTCATTTTCATTCACTGTGGAGGCCCGAAGGCCCATGAGGGTGACGTTTTTCGGCTGCGACCGACAGTTCTTTTCAACGGCGCGGCAAATGGTGGCGCCGGAAATAGACCACCGAATCGATCGAGTAAAGGAGTAGGGCGGTCCAGATCAGTATGAAGGTCCACAATTGGGCGGTGCGGAAAGGTTCGCGGTAAACAAAGACAGCCAGTAGAAAGGTGCAGCTCGGGGCGATGTACTGCAAAATGCCGATTGTAGAAAAATGAATCTTGCGGGCACCGGTTGTAAACAGCAGCAGGGGCAGGGCGGTGACCAGCGCGGCGCACATCAGCAGGACATCAGTCCGGCCGTCGCCCCGCAGAAAGGCACCGCTGCCGTCGATATACAAGGTGCCGAGGTAGACCACCGCCGGGAGCGACAACAGGAGAGTTTCAATTGTCAAACCGACCAGGGCGTTGACCGATGCTACCTTGCGGATCAAGCCGTAAAACCCAAAAGTTAAGGCCAGAAACAGGGCGATCCATGGTAGTCGACCGATTTCGATCGTCAGGTAGACGACGCCGACAGCTGCCAGAATCACGGCCACCAGCTGAGCCGGCCGCAGGCGTTCCTTCAGAAACACCACTCCCAGCATCACGTTGATCAACGGGTTGATATAGTAGCCCAGACTTGTCTGCAGAATGCGATCGCTGTTGATGGCCCAGATGAACACGAACCAGTTGCTCGAGACCAGCATCGTGGTTACCAGCAGGATTAGCATGGTGCGGCCTGAGGAAATCACGGTTTTGAATTCATTGCGGCGGTTCGTGAAAACGACAAACGGCAGCAGGAACAGAAACGACCAGACTATGCGGTGCATCAGAATCTCGAGGGCCGGGATGGCGCGCAGGGTTTTGAAATAGATCGGCGTTAATCCCCAAATGAGAAAAGCCCCCACGGCGCAGGCCGCACCGGCCGGTGATTCCGGTGGCTGCGAGTGAGCGGCGGTGTTTTCTTCCTGCAAAATGGGCCTCCGATTCCACGGCATCGACATAACGGTGCACTAAACATGAGAAGGTGAACACTTGACGGCCAGGCCTGCCGGGATTGCCGTCGCGGGCTGCACCATAGTCGAACGATATCCGGATGTCAAAAAATACCGGCCGGTTTGACACTGAATAATGGCTTTCCTATACTCGCCGTGATCGTTTAACCAGCCGGAGGAAATGACCTATGCAACAGTCCGAGCCTTTTACTGTCGAAATTAAAGGTGGAATCGCCTGGTTGACCCTCAACCGGCCCGAGAAGCACAACGCGATGGATTTCGAATTTTTCGAGGTCCTCCCGCAACACCTCCAGAACCTGACCGACGATGGCGACGCCAGGGTAGTGGTGATCAAGGCCGCGGGCAAGAGCTTCTCGACCGGCACCGACCTGTCGTCCGCTGCGGCAATGGTGGGCGGCGGCGGCGCGGACGAGCGGCGGAACCTGCACCGCAAAATCCTGGCCCTCCAGGAAGGAATCAGCGCAGTCGAGAAGTGCTGCAAACCGGTTATTGCCGCTATTCACGGACACTGCATCGGCGGCGGGGTGGACCTGATTTGTGCGTGCGACATCCGCATCGCCGAAAAATCCACGCTGTTCAGCATCCGGGAAACCAGGATGGGTATCATCGCCGATTTAGGGACCCTTCAGCGGCTGCCGCGGATCATCGGCGAAGGCCGCACGAGGGAACTGGCTTTAAGCGGCCGCGATTTCAGTGCCGCGGAAGCCTGCGAAATGGGGCTCGTCACGCGGGTCTGCGAGGGACGGGAAAACCTGTACGACACAGCGGAAACCCTGGCCCGACAGATTGCCGACAACCCGCCCTTAACGGTCATGGGCGTCAAAGAAGTGCTCAACTACAGCCGCGATCACGGCGTCGATGCCGGGCTGCGCTATGTCGCGCAGAAGAACGCCGCTATGCTGCTGTCGGAGGACTTGACGGAAGCCTTTACCGCGTTCAAGGAAAAACGCAAACCGAAATTCAAAGGGAAGTGAAACAGAGGCTCACTGGCCTAATATGTGCGGGTCTCGTTAGGTCAGTCCCTTGTGACGCCGCACATTGAGAGCCTTCCATTCAGAGAAGCGGCTGGCCCTGGATACGTTCCTGCAGGGCTGTATCGGCGGTCAGAATCGTCGAGTCGATTTCCCCTTTGTCGAGCAGTAGGTCCAGAAATTTCCATTCGGAGTCCGTTAAGGGTAGCACTACGGACAGGGCCTTCTTGCACTCAGCCACAAGTTGTGCTCCGTATTCCGTTGGTGAGCCTTGCTCCTGTATTGCGCGGACGTGAAGGGTGGGAATGAGTTGCCTCGTTAATTCCGCTGCATCGAAATCCAGGTCTTCGATTGAGACGGTCCTCCAGTCCTTGCGGTTCATCCCGCCGTAAACGACGAAGGCTATGCGGAGCCGGTCGCGTTCGAGATTGACCATATTGAGAATTCGGTGGCAGTCGAACAGGACTCTCGCTTGCCCGCGCGCTAAGAGCGCCGCGAGCTTGCCGGCGGCCAGTTCGTGCAGATCGAGAACGGGAATGCTTTTGGCTTGGAAATCCCCGAGCGGATGAGAATCGGCTGGGTGAATATCCCAGAGCGGCTGTCTGAACATGAAATTCAGATCGACCTCGAGGTTACCTGATTGCCTGGTGAAACCCTGGTAACTCAACCGCCACTTCCCGCCTGCGTGTTCTTCCGGCACTCTCTTGATGGTGAACCCTTCGCGAGAAAACACTGCTTGGGCTGCTTGCTCGATCTTGGACCGGTCCGTCAGCATTTCCTCGCGACCAAACTTCCCAATGTAATTCAGGTCGATATCCACAGACAACCTGGGAAGGTCGAACACAAACATGTTCAAAGCAGTGCCACCCTTCAAGACCCATTTCTTCTTGAGAAATGGGTGCGAGTTTAGGGCGTTCAGAAGATTCAGCAAGTGGAGGACCTTCTCGACCATCTCCGCCCTAAAGCCCATGGATACGGCGACCGGCAGGATTTCCGACGACGAAAACTTCACAGCACTTCCTCCCAGGATTTGTTCAGGATTTCGACCGGTATCATCAGGTTCCATTCCTTGACCCACTGGCAGCCTTTACGTTTACCGCGTATCAAATAGTGTGGCTGTCGGGGGCGCAGCTTTCGCAGTGGATTCAAGTGGGCAATGTCCACCATCAAGGTTTCCTTGTGCTGTTCTAAAAAGAAACCTACCTTTGCGGCGGTGGTCGCATTATCTATCAAGAGAGCATACTCGACGACCTGATCCAGGTCGAAGAACTCAACCGATTCCAGGGACCGCCATATTTCTTCCCAACTTCCGGTCAGGTCCGGCCGATCCAGCACGTCGACGAAGGTTCTTTCGAGGTTGGTCACCCGGACTTCCACTCCGGAACGTTTGTGGCTGCTGACTCCAAACATTTCTTTACCCTTCGCCCGAAGGGGATGCGGTACGGGAGCGCGCTTGAATACGTGAGATTGAAACTTTAATGGAAGCGATTTGCTCACGGATATGTAATGAAGACTCGTGTAGAGCGAGTAGGCCCTCCCGTGAAACTCCAAAGCCGTGTGATATGCAAGAACCGCGTCCGCGGTCATTTTGGCCGCCACAAGATAAGGATCGACTGGGTTTGACACCGGATCGGCGCCTAAAGGAACAGTTGCATATAGTCCGCGACGCACGAGTATTATCCGCCCCTGGTTGCGGTAATAGGTCAGGAGCGACTTGCGGGTATTCGGCTTGCCGGACCCTCTGACGGATAGGAAGCGGTCCAGTTCTTCCACCGTGAACACGGCGTGCTGCGACAGGAATTCATTCAACTTCATCGGCCGATCCTTTTGACGATCTGTCGATACAGTATCAATTTATTTAGCACTATCTCGCATTTGTGTCAAGTTTAAGTCCATTGCGTTTTGACGAATAAACGAGATAGTGCTAAATATTTTGCTACTTGCTAACCAATGTGTCAAAGCAACGAAGGGCCGAAGATCGGGAGCATCTGTTTGATTGCGGATTTAAGGAAATTCATCTGTGAATAACCTTCTATAGGTAAAGGCACATTATATACTCCACCCGGCATCCCCTGACGGCCTCCCACAGTTCATCCGCTATTTTCTTGATTAAAAATTTTCAGATGATATAACATCCGTAATGATATTTATTTCAATTAATGGCTATTTCTATAACGGAAGGTCCAAAATCCGATGAAACCCATCCATCCGAATTACCCCTCGCTCGTTAAAGAGGTCCGACGGCAACTTTCTATTAGCCAGGAGGATCTGGCCCGTGAGCTGGGCGTGAGTTATGCCACCGTCAATCGTTGGGAAAACGGCCAAGCCAAACCGTCCAAGCTGGCCCGGACGCAGTTGGAAACCTTCTGTGGTCGAATGATAGAAGACGGAATGTTGAATTTGATGGAATTCCCTTCGAATTAGGGAATACGGAAAAATTCGTAAGGCGCAATTAAATTTGCGCCACATCGTGACGAGTTTATGAAGAAAAGCGAACTTAAAGCCATTACCGCTAAGGGAGAAGACAGTCGCCTGCAATTCAAGCAGGATATCCGTAACGTGGATGTCCTTGCCACGGAAATGGTGGCTTTTTCGAACAGCGAATGCGGCCGCATTCTGATTGGAGTGACCGATACTGGCGATACGTCCGGAGTTCCCCGAGCGGAGGTGAACAGAATCAACCAATTGATCAGCAATGCGGCCAGCCAGCATGTGCGCAGCCCCATATCACCCATGACCGAGAACGTGGTCGTGGGAAAAGACCGGATCGTGATCATAGTCACCGTCTCCAAGGGCATCGACAAACCATACTTCGACCGGAATGGGATCATCTGGCTCAAAAGCGGGTCAGATAAACGACGCGTCAACTCCAAGGAGGAACTGCGTAGGTTGTTTCAGATGTCGGATCAGTTTCATGCTGACGAGCTGCCGACTCAGGCGGGACCGGAAAAACTGGATCAGCTGCGGTTTCGGGATTTTTTAAAATCCTTTTACCAGCGAGATCTTCCGGAAACACCGGAGGCTCTGATACGGCTCTTACAGAACATGAACCTGGCAACTGACGACGAGAGATTGAATCTTGCGGGTGTGCTGCTATTTGCCGAACGGCCTGAATGGATTGTGCCCCAATTCATCGTGAAAGCAGTTTGCTATCCGGGCAACGAGATTCACCTTACCGAATATTTAGATTCGGAAGACATCGCCGGTCCTTTAGCGAGAGTTTTCGAAGATGCACTTGCTTTTGTCCTGCGCAACATGCACAAGATCCAGTCGGGTCGCGGTGTGAACGCTCCAGGTGTGCCCGAAATTCCTCCCCTGGTCTTCGAGGAACTCCTGGTAAATGCTCTAGTGCACCGGGATTACTTGGTCAGCGCCTCCATCCGGCTGTTTGTTTTCGATAACCGGATTGAGATTATCAGCCCCGGCCACCTGCCGAACAATCTGACCGTCGAGAAAATTCTCCTGGGCAATTCCATTATCCGCAATCCCATTTTAGTCTCTTATTCGGCCAAAGGAATCCTGCCTTACCGAGGTCTGGGCTCCGGCATCAAACGAGCGATAGAGGTCTGGCCGGAGATCGAATTTATCGACGATCGTGATGGTTGTCTGTTCACCGCAACGGTTCACCGAGAAACCGGAAAACATAAGGCAAAAAGGTCTGAGACCATCAAAGGTTCACCGAAAGGTTCACCGAAAAGTTCACCGAAAAGGTTTAAAAAAACCGATGACAGAATTATCGATCTAATCCGAGAGGATGCCTACATTACCACTGAACATCTGGGTAATATCTTGGGCATTTCTAAACGAGCCGTGCTCAAGCAAGTGGAAAAACTAAAAAACCAAGGACGCCTACGCCGTATCGGTCCGGCCAAGGGGGGACATTGGGAGGTTCTATGACCCACAATGAATCTAAAAACAGTTATTTGCTGAACGGAACCCGAATTCGATCCTCCCAAGGGGCAAATGCAGCCGATTGGCTATCTTGTCCAGCAGCATGGCGTCAAGCTCAGTCGGCCGGTTAAGGCCTATGACCGTTGGGTAAAACGGATACCAGACATGTACCGGATCTATATATTAAAGGAAAAGAAAACCCATTTGTCACCGGAAAATGACCCCTATTGCCTGGCAACAGTGAAGCATTTCCGAAGTCTCGTTCCAATGGCGCAGGAGGTCCGTAAGCCGATATTCGAGTTGACTCCGGCCGACGGAGCCATCGGCAGCCACGCAGCAGCGGTTCAGGATGTTTACAGCGATTTTGATATATTAGCACGCAAAATAATTGAAAGAATCAAAACAGCCGAACGAACAGTCAGACCAGAAAGCCGTTCTTCTGCGAAAACTAAATAGACACTTCGCTTTAAAGGAGCCAGAAATTAATATTGATCCACTTAGGGCCTGTCGGTTTTGGAAGGAAAAGAGCCTTGAACATCCAGGCCGATTTACCCCGATTTATCCATGAACTCCGGAAACGAACCAGGTTCACCCAAGTGATATTCGCTGCCAAACACGTCGTGCGTTACACCATCATCAACCGGCTGGAGAACTGGCTATCCAAGACTCCAAGATGGCTTGGGCACAGTTGGATGCGATTTGTGAGAAGATGGAAGCACAGGGTTTTCTGGCATCGCTACGGCCTAAAGAAACGGGAATTGTTTAAGCTCATCAGGAGATAATCTAAATGCCTGCCAATTTTCAGGAACTTTCGAATTTCATCTGGTCTGTGGCTGATTTGTTGCGAGGGCCCTATGGATGATTCTCTGCAACAAGCGGCGCAGGCTAACCCTATTGATAAGTTCCAGCTCGTTTTCAAACAGGTTCTGGAATCCTTGTTTATCGACCGCATGGAAATGAACGAGGAACTTTTTGCCAAATTCATGAACGACAGGGAATTTCAGCATTTGGTGGCAAAAGGTCTCGGTCAAAGAGTTTATGCAAGACTGCCCAAAACAGCAAAATATCTACAATCCGCCATACCAAATGGAACCGACATGGAAAGCTAATTTCTGCTCAAGATGAAAAGATTGTTAGTGTTGGTTCATTGTCCGCTCCAGTGCGATAAAACCACGCTGACCCGCATGGTCGCGACGCGGCGGACTACGAGTACATCACCTTTGGTGATAATTGAACCATTCAACCCTTGAATTCTCATAGGTGAGCATGCAAGCCAATCGCGGTGCACTTTGCGGGCTTCTGATTCTTGACCTTTCGCGGCTTCTGCCCGGGCCATACTGCACGATGATCCTGGCCGATCACGGGGCCCGGGTGATTGCCATCGAAGACCGGCGCTTTCGAAATGAGGAAATTTTTCCGGCGACGGTCAACCGCAACAAAGAGCACATGACGCTCAACCTGAAGACCGACGAAGGACGGGAGATCTTCTATCGCCTGGTCGCGGCTGCCGATGTCGTCGTGGAGGGCTTTCGGCCGGGCGTCGTGCAGCGACTTGGCGTCGACTACGAGACCATCCAAAAGATCAATCCCCGCATCGTCTACTGCGCCGTCACCGGCTACGGTCAGACCGGACCACTGAGAGACAGGGCCGGACACGACGTCAACTATCTGGCGCATGCCGGCGTGCTCGATCTGATCGGCGAAGCCGATCGACCGCCGTCGATTCCCGGTGTGCAGATTGCCGATATGGCCGGCGGCGGGCTGAATGCTGCAGTCGGCATACTGCTGGCACTCCTGGCGCGCGGAAAGAGCGGCCGAGGCCAGTACATCGACATCTCGATGACCGACGGTGCGGCCAGCCTTCTTTCCCTGCAGCTACACTTTCAGCAGGTCGACGGCCGGTCTCCCCGCCGCGGCGACTCGCGGTTTGCGCACCGCTACGCCTGCTACAATACTTATGAAACCCGCGATGGACGCTATATCGCAATCGGTGCGGTCGAGAACCGGTTTTGGCAGAAGCTCTGCGACCACTTCGAGGTGCCGGAATATTCGGTGCTTCAATACGACGAGGGGCGCCGGAATGAAATCCTGGCCTTCATGCGCAGCGCCATCAGGAAAAAGACCCTGGCGCAGTGGGAAGAGGACCTGGCGGATATCGACGCCTGCTGGGCGCCGGTCAAGACACTGGACGATGTCCTGCAGGCGCCGCTCTTCCGGGAAAGAGATATGGTGGTGAAGATCGAGGGCGAGGAAAGCGAGACTACACCGCTTTTCGGCACGCCGATCAAGTTGAGTGACACCCCCGGCGGCATCCGCACGGCTCCACCGACCTTCGGGGGAAACACGCACGCGATCCTGTCGGAATTCGGTTATTCCATCGAAGAAATCAAAGTGTTAGTAGAAAAAGGTGTTGTTTAACGGCCTCGAGTGATTAGATTTTGGCGTTTTTGTAACGGACCTGGAGCATAGCTCGCTTTAATCTACAATAGAGGGACGTGCTTGAATATCAAGGAAAGATGACGTGATGACAATTGGAATGTTGGAATACTGGCTTACTGGAAAAATGGGGTTTGAGGTATTCTATTTATAGATAACTATTTCCTCTTTTTACGCAATATTCCAGCATTCCAACATTCCAGTTAGTTCGTTGTGACTTGGCCTAAATAACCAGTATTTTTAAGAGACAATATTAAAACGATTCAATGACACACTTCGACAACTATCGGGAACCCCTGTCAAACCTGCGCGACCTCTTGCCGCGTCTGGTGGAGCTGCTGGAGATCGAAGATGCGGTCTCCGGTGCGGCATGGAAAAATCTCGATGCCCGTCTCCTGCCGCTGGTCGACCCGTGCCTGCCACTGATGGTGGCTATCTGCGGCGGCGCCAATTCAGGCAAATCGACCCTGTTCAACTCCCTGTTGAAGACAAGACTTTCCCTGGTGCGCGGTAATGCTGGGAGTACGCGTCGCGTGCTGATTGCCGGCCATCCGGATGTGCTTGCCCGCAAGGATTTTATATCCGCGCTGTTCGATCCGTTCGGCAAAGTCCCCCAACCCCTGGATGATCCTGCCGAGTTGCTGGGACCCGGTCCGCCGTTGTATACCACCCATCCCGACGTCCCGCGGGACCAGATACTGATGGATACTCCTGACTTCGACACCGGCACGGAAGACCGGTACACCAACCGCGACATTGCTCGAGAGGTACTTGAGGCCTGCAATGTTCTGATTTACATCGTTACCAACACCACTTACAACAATCTTGAGAACACCCGCTTCATGCGTCAGGTCCTGACCGAGACGGGCATGCGCCGCTGCATCCTGGTTTACAGCTGCTCGCGAACCCTCACGGACAGCCAGGTGATGGACCACCTGTCGACTACGGCTGCCAACCTTTACGGCGCGACCCGGGACAATTATCTCATCGGCACCTACCGTACCGATACCAGCGATGCCGTAGCGGCCGGCAACGAGTTCATGAACCTGCGGCCGATCCGGCCCCGGGCCCCGGACATTATGGAGCTGTTAGAACGGCTCGATCCCCGGGATATCAGAGAGCAGCAGATTCAAACCATGCTGACGGCCCTCGTGAAACACGTTCGGCAGGTTGTCGCGACGGCTAAAACCGTTCGAGACGAAATCGACCTTTACGGCAGCGTTATGCAACTGGCTCTCGCCCACGCCGTTCAGCAGTCGCTGGTTTCCTTTCCTCTGAAGAAAATCATATTGCGCATGAACGATATCTGGCTCGAGACCAGCCCATCGCACCTCAAGTTTTTTCGAGGCGTGGGCAGTGTGATCGGCAAGCCGGCCCGCATGATTTTTTCCGTAGTGCGTATGGCAAAGGGCGGGGATAGCGATGCCATCGAACGGAAGGCGGGCGCAGTCGACACTCTTGAGCTGACCGAATCGAATCTGCTGGCCGGGGCTTCCGAACTGCGGGACAAAATCCTGGCTGAGGAAGTCATTGCCGAAACCATCGCCAAGGACCCGGAAGGTAGGCGCCTGAGCGCACTGGTCGACCAGATCAGGCAACGACGCGGACGCGACCAAAAGGAGTTGCCGTCCCGGCACATTTCCGCCGCCACCGGGACCATTGTCCTCCACGTGGCGGCGCCGGTCTGCACGCACGACACCCGCAAAGAGATCGAGGGCCGTCCCTGGTCGGTGACGGCCGAGAGAATTCTCGCTACCGCTCCAGAGATTTTGAACATCGCGGAAGATGCAACGCTCAACCAGGAGTTGACCGACCTGGTCAACAACTTTCGGCAGCGCATGAATTTTCGCCAGAAAACCCGGGAATCATTTTTTGCATCTTTGAACGTCCTACCGGCGACCCTCGGGATTGCCTACATATTGACCACCGGTGATCCCGTGGGCGGCAGCGGGATTTACGCCAAGCTTCAAGGGATGTTCGGCATGCACGACCTGTGGGCCCTGGTGTCGGTACCGGCCTCGGCTGGACTGGATGAAACCGGGCGGCAGCGTCTGTCCGATATGCTCGAGCCGGTGGTTAAAAAATGGGTTGAAAACCGGGCCTTTATTGTTCGGCGGCTTTTCGAAGAGACGCTTTCCGGCACAATATCCCGGGAAGTCGATGAAACCGCCGAGACAGCCGAAGTGCTGTTGAAAAGGATCGAAGCGGAGTTGAGGGCCTTTGAATAGGGATTGGGTACGAAATAAATTGATGGATATGCAGAAGGGAAACAAGATGCCGAGCGCGAACCCGGTGATCACTTTCGACGAATACCAGCTCAGGGCTCGCGGGCGCCTTTCGACCGCCCGGGAAACCATCAAAGTTTACCGGGACATGGCCGGCGCGGCACCCCATTGGAATCCGGCGCATGCCCTGCAAGCAGAATGCCGGGCGGCGATTGATCTGCTCGACAAAATGACGGAGAGATTGGACCGCAAGCTGGTTGTCACCATGGTCGGACCCAGTGGGGCCGGCAAATCGACCCTCTTGAACGCCCTGTCCGGTGACGACAGACTCTCGCGGGCCGGAGACGACCGGCCGACGACCAAAGAAGTGGTTGTTTTTTGCCGGTCTCGATCCGATGCCGATCTTCTTCTCTCAGGCCTCGCGCCCGATGCGGTTACCGTGGCCCAGCGCCCGGGTGCCACCGGGCTGGAGCACGTCATTCTGGTGGACACCCCCGACATGGACAGCACGGAAAGCGAAAAGTTCCACCCGGTCCTGGAGAAAACTCTTGCGCTGACCGATGTGCTGGTTTGCGTGCTGAACGCCGAGAACCCGAAACGTCGCGACACGATTGTTTTCCTGAAGCGTTTCGTCGACCTCTTCCCCGGTAGCGCGCTCTATGTGGTGCTGAACCGCTGCGATCGCCTTCCGGAAGAAGAACTGATGACCACCATTTTGCCTGATCTACGGAATCACCTCCAGGCTTCATGGCAGAGAGAGGTAGACCACATATTCTGCATCAGCGCCCGCAGCCACCTCAATGATCCCCGCTGGCCCGAGGATGAAAAACCGCTCAACGACTTCGACCAATATCCGCAGCTACGTGACCTTATCTATGGAGCCCTGAACCGGGGCAGCCGCTTTGTCGATACCCGCGTGGAGCGAGCCGATCACCTGGTGGAGCTGGTCCAGCGGTCAGTTCGCTCCAATGTTGCGGCGGTGAAGGACCGACTGATCGGTGTGCGCAAGGATATTCTCGTGCTGGAGCAAAAGGCGACGACGGCTGCAACGGCCGCTTTTAAAGAGAGCGGCACTCAGATGTTGACCGGCATTCAAGCCATGTTCTACCAGAATCTCGCCGGGCGGTGGTGGGGCCCGGTCGGATGGCTGGTGGCCCTCTGGGCACGGTTTCTTATGGCCGGCGCCGGGGTGGTGGCCACGCTGCGTTTCGGCAACCCGGTTCTTCAACTCTGGGGGCTCGTTTCCTCCCTGGTGCGCTACCGTAAAACCCGCAGCGCGGTCGAAGAGGCCGCAACCGGTGGGGAAATGGCGCCGGTGATGCTCAAGTACCGCTTCACGCTCCAACAGGCCTGGCCGGATATCGCCGATAAATTGATTGCTCTGGGATTCAACGGAGGGGTGCGGGACGCCACCGCTGTTCTGCCGGATGAAAAGGCGCTGCAACAGCACCTGTCGGCTTCATGGAAATCCAAAATGGAGGCGGTGATGGAGCAAAGGGCCGCTTCCGTGTCGGGCTTTTTTCTGCAGCTGGGTTTCAATCTGCCGACCCTTGCGGTCATGGGACTCTTTGCCTTTCAGAGCGTCAAGAATTTTCTTTTTCAGTCGACCCTTTCATCCGGATACTTTTTGCATGCGGCGGTCAGTGTCCTGATGGTGTGGCTACTCTCCTTCGTTCTATTTCAAGTTATCGTGCGGTTTGCCAGCGGCCGGCACCTGATCGACCGTACTTTCAAGCGTTTGGTCGACGGGGTCGACCCCGACGGCAGTGAACTGCTGAGTCGCTCGATCGTGACAGAAATCGACGCCGTTCTGAGGTTGAATGACGTGTAGTGTCACCGTCGGATCAGTGCATTACTCGAGCCGGTAACCCGCAGCCAGCAGGGCGGTTTCGATCTTCTTGAGGTGAGTCGGTCCTCGGGTTTCGAGTTCCAGCTCGACATGGGTCACGTAAAGGGGAATGCCCCTGACATTGCGGTCGTGATAGATGTGCAGCACGTTGGCTTTCAGATCTGCGACCAGCACCAGGAGCCGGGCCAAAGCGCCCGGAACGTCCGCCATCCGGACCCGAATACGCATTACCCGGCCGCTCTTGATGAGGCCCTGGCTGATGATCCGGCCCAGGAGCGGGCTGTCGACATTCCCGCCGCTGATCACCAGCACGGTCTTTCCTCCCTGGGGAACCCTCACGGCACCGTTCATTACCGCCGCGAGGGGTGCCGCTCCGGCACCTTCGGCCAGAATCTTTTCCCTTTCCAATAATATCAGTATGGCGGCTGCGATTTGTTCCTCTTCGACCAATACCAGCTCGTCGACGCATTCCTGGATGATGTCGAACGTCAGTTGTCCCACTTTTCTGACGCTGATGCCGTCGGCGATGGACGATTTTCCGTCGACCTGGGTGATGCAGCCTTTCATGACCGCATCATAGGCCGAAGGGCAGCCCGCTGTCTGGACCCCGATGACTTGTGTTTCGGGGGTCATCGCCTGAGCCACCGCGGCGATACCGGATATCAGACCGCCGCCGCCCACTGGTACCACGACGACGTCAGGATTCGGTATATCGTCGAAGATTTCGAGACCAACGGTTCCCTGTCCAGTAATGACCTCCGTGTCATCGAAGGGGTGGATAAAAAGGCGACCTTCAAGAGAAAGACGCTGCGCTTCGTCAAGGCACTCGCCGATACTCTGGCCGGAGATGACCACTTGGCCGCCGTACATGAGGGTGGCCTCTTCCTTCGAGATGGACACCCACTCGGGCATTACGATGGTTGCCGGTATTCCGAGCTGCCTGGCCGCCAGGGCCACTCCCTGGGCATGGTTGCCGGCAGAAGCCGCAACAACCCCTCCGGGACCGATATCATCCATGCACTTGAGCAGTTTGAACGTGGCTCCGCGAATTTTGAACGATCCGGTCTTCTGCAGGTTCTCTAGTTTGAGGTAAATCTCCCCGCCGAACATGCGGCTGAGGGCCGGCGAATTGACCAGGGGAGTCTTGAGGATTTTGTCTTCAATCAGGGCCGCTGCCTGCCGGAACCGCTCGATGGGCATCATGGTCCATTCCTTTTGTGGGGGACATTGTAGCGATTTTACCTCGAAAACGAAGCGAATCGGCGTCGATTGATGCGAAAGCACCGAACCGTCCGTCCGGTTTGCGGTATCCCGGCGTGGCAGGGACAAGGAGCCGCAAAATCGTGGGCTTGATCATCCGGAACGAATGGTCTAATAATGAAAAAGATGGCTCTGCCAGGCGGTATCTTGTCGGTCATCCTTTATTATATTAACCGAACCCACGGAGGTATGTTATGGCATTTGTTCTTCCTTCCTACAAGTCGCCGGATCTGGAGCCTTACAAGAATTCACCCACCGTGGTTTTCAAGCCGGTGGCCACTACCGGCGTGGCGCCGGATGATTATCATGCCACCTCGGTTTATCCGGAATACTTTCACCTGCGCGCTGCAGAATGGCGACTACTGGAAGAGTCACGCATGGACTGCGTTGTGGTTCGAACGGAGGACGGCCGGCTGCAGGTGACGGAATTCAGGAACCTCAAACCCGGGAACCAGGTTGCCTGCGGCCGACGGGAAAACGGCGAAGACGGTATTTATGTCCATACCGAAGCCTTCGATTTTCCACTGCACGTCAAGGAGAAGTTCGCCTTCCGTTCGCACTTGACCCGCGAGACCTCTTTTTCCATCGATTACGACGAATTCTACGATCTTCTCGGATACGAGCTCGAGCACGGGTTCATCCTGTGGGTTCTGGGCCCGGCCGTCGTCTTCGATCACGATTCGCGCCAGGCATTCGTCAGGCTGATCGATAACGGATTCGTGCATGGGCTAATGGCCGGTAACGCCCTGGCTACCCACGACCTGGAAGGGGCCTTGTTCGGAACGGCCCTTGGACAGGAACTCTACGCGAAACGTACGGTGGCCCTGGGGCATTACCGGCACCTGGACGCGCTTAACAAAATCCGCGGTATCGGTTCGATCGAAACCGCCGTTGGTGAAAGCGCCATCAAAGACGGGGTTATGCGCGCCGTGATCCGGAAAAAGATCCCGTACGTTCTGGCAGGCTCCATCCGCGACGACGGGCCCATGCCCGAGGTGATCGCCGATGTCTACCGGGCCCAGGACCGAATGCGGAATTTGACCCGCAAGGCTACCACCATTGTCTGCCTGGCGACCCAACTGCACTCCATTGCCACCGGCAACATGACGCCTTCTTACACGGTGGTGGGCGGTGTTGTACGGCCGGTCTACTTTTATTCGGTGGACATGTCCGAGTTTGCGGTCAGCAAGCTGGCCGATCGGGGTTCGCTGACGGCCCGTTCAATTCTGACCAACGTCCAGGATTTCGTGGTGACCGTCGAACGGGGCCTCAGCAAGCGTTGCGCCTGAAGCCTGCTATTTGGTGCCCATACACTGTTTAAGGGCACTACTTGACGACCTGCGTTCCCGCCTTGCCCCGCATGGCCGCTTCAATGTCTGCGATGGAGCAGATCACAGCCCGTTTGTCCCGGTTCTCGACGAACTGCATGGCGGCCTCGATCTTGGGTCCCATCGAACCGGCCGGAAATTGCCCTTGCCGAAGATACTCTCGGGCTTCTGCCGTCGTCATTACCGGCAAGAGTTCCTGGCCGGGCTGCCCGTAGTTGAGCATCGCTCCGCTTTCGTCGGTAGCGATAATAAAGCCGTCCACCCCCGCCTCCTCGGCCAGTCTGACGCTGGCCAGGTCCTTGTCGATGACTGCATCCACACCGCAGAAGGTGCGACCTTCGCGTATTACCGGAATGCCGCCGCCGCCGCAGCAGATGACGATGAAGTCAAGCTTGATCAGCCGCACGATTTCCCGCTTCTCGACGATGGTCACGGGGCGGGGGGATGTCACCACCCGCCGCCAGCCCTTGGCCGTTAACTGCGTCCGATAGGGCGCCCGGTTTGCCCGGGTCCGGGTCAGAATCGGGCCGATGGGTTTGCTTGGATCACGAAAGGCGGGGTCGTTTTCGTCCACGACCACATAGCTGATGAGGCTCACAATCGGTTTGGAGTGGATTCCCAGTTCCATCAACTGGCTGTCCAGTGTGGACTCGATCATGTAACCGATCTGCCCCTGAGTCTGGGCCACCAGAATCTCCAGCGGTAGTTGCGGCACTTCTCTGCAGCTTTCCTGCTGGAGCAGCAGGTTACCCACTTGGGGACCGTTGCCGTGGGTGATGATGATCCGGTGCTTGCGCGAGAGCCGGGCAATCTGCCGGATCGGCACCTTGAGGTTCTCGAACTGCTCCTCGATGGTGCCTTTCTGACCCTTGCGGATCAGGGCATTGCCGCCCAGCGCCACCAACAAAATCGGTTTTGAATTGGGTGTCTTCATGGCGGCATTGTGGCTACTGCACGGGTTTCTGCAGTTTCTCCATCAGCACCTCTTCCAGCGTCGGCGAGCCGTGGTCATGATATTCGTAGCGCACTCGAAGGTTTGGTTTTTCGATGTTGAGGATGCGGGGCAGGTGTATCGGCGTGGCAAACAGCACCAGGTCGCAGTCGGCATTGGCGATCGTTTGCTCCAGGTCTCGAATCTGGGCCGGCCCGTATCCCATGGCCGGCAGCACCTTGCCCATGTGGGGATACTTGGTATAAGTGGCGATGATCGAGCCCACTGCATACGGGCGGGGATCGATGATTTCGGCTGCACGGTGCTGGCCGGCAGCGATAAGGCCGGCGCCAAACGGCATCTCGCCGTGGGTCAACGTGGGGCCGTCCTCCACCACCAGCACCCTTTTCCCGCTGATTCGTTCCGGTTGGCTTACCAGGACCGACGACTCTGCCAGCACGGTCGTCGCTTTTGAGGCAAAGCGGCCAATGTTGCTGCGGACCTGCTCCACCTTTTCGGGGGGCGCGGTGTCCACCTTGTTGATCACGGCAATGTCGGCCATCAGCATGTTGGTTTCCCCCGGGTAATAAAGCCGTTCGTGTCCGGCGCGGTGAGGGTCGAAGAGCACGATGTGGACATCCGGGAAATAGAACGGTGTGTCGTTATTGCCGCCGTCCCAGACGATGACGTCGGCTTCGGTTTCCGCTGCTTTGAGGATTTTGCCGTAGTCGATTCCGGCATATACGACGATGTCCTGGTCTACCAGCGGCTCGTACTCTTCCCGCTCTTCGATGGTGCAATGGTGGGTATCGAAGTCCGCGTAACAGGAAAACCGCTGAACCTCCTGTAGCCGCAGGTCACCGTAAGGCATAGGGTGTCGAACCGCTACGACCCGGCGGCCGCGGGCTTTCATGATTTCGCAAACCTTGCGCGTGGTCTGTGACTTGCCGCAGCCGGTGCGCACGGCGCAAACGGCGACCACCGGCTTGGAAGCCCGCAGCATGGTATAGGTGGCGCCGATTAGAGTGAAATCCGCACCACCTGCCATGACAACGGAGGCCTTGTGCATGACCTCCGTATGAGGTACGTCGCTATATGAGAAGGCGACCAGATCGACCCTATGCTTCCGGATGAGATCGCGCAACTGCTCCTCGGGAAAAATGGGGATGCCGGTCGGGTACATCTTTCCGGCCAGTTCGGACGGGTAGCGGCGGTCTTCGATATCGGGGATCTGGGTGGCTGTGAAAGCGATGACCGTATAACGGGGATTGTCTTTGAAATAGACGTTGAAATTGTGGAAATCCCGTCCGGCGGCACCCATGATAATGACTTTTTCTATCATTTTATATTTCCATTGCGCGATGAACGGCATCGAGAGATACGATCGTCGACATTCATTCGACACCGGGGTGATACGTTGTGTAATCGTTCGGAACCTGCTTCTCTAAATCATGGGAATGCAGGGTCGTTCTGAGCTCTGCTGATCTCTTCCCGGATCGTTACGTTTTCATCCTTCTGAATGAACAAGCGGCGGGTTTTCTTCTTTTCGTGCCTGGTTCGAATAGTACTGGTGATATTCGAGAACTTTTTTGATGTATATCTGGGTCGTACTGAAGGGCGGTATGCCATTATACTCATGAACGCGCTGAATGCCGGCATTGTAAGCAGCCAGCGCCAGACTGACATCCTGCTTGAAGAGTTTCATGAGCATTTTAAAATATTTGACGCCGGCGTTGATGTTTTGAACCGGGTCGAATATGTCGTCGACTCCCATAGATTCAGCCGTAAGGGGCATCAGCTGCATCAGGCCGCCTGCACCCATCGGTGACAAGGCATGCGGGTTGTATCCGGATTCGGCGCGGATGATGGCCTTGATCATGGCCGTATCGACATTGTAACGGGCCGATGCCGCCGCGATAATGGTTTGAAAAGTCTGTTCGTGCTTGAATTTGGGAAGGTCCATCGGCGGCTTTTCAGGCGGCGGCCGCAATGATTGGCTCATTGGCTTGTCCGCCGATTGAAACGGTTGAAGAGAAAACCGCTGATTGATTTGTTGAATTTTCATGAGAACCCGAAAAGGGTCGAATGAATTGAGCTCCTGCGGGAACAACGATGGTATGGGGGGATAGCGGAAGCTGGCGACAACTCCAGGTAAACCGGCATGATTCATGGCATCCATGGGTGGGAACAATGCCACATAAAGGAGTGCCGTCCCACAGATGAACCACACGGTCAGCGTGTTGAGTGACCGGCTCTTACAGATTTCGGGCGTTACATTTTTTATTAATCTGCAAAATTCGGTGTACTCCATATTCTTTGATAACCATATTCGGTCCGATGGTCAACACCCAAAATCGATTCGGCGCATAAAACCAGGGCCTGGCGTTTTCGACCGAATATTTTACGCCATCATATTCCAAGATGCTGATATTAATAAATAAAGCGTAAAATACATGTAAGGAAGACCAATTTATAATTCGATGTATTATCAACTATTTAAAAAAAACTTCCATTTTTCGTTTGCCCTGAATTGAGAAAACGGTGTTATATTTATTTGAGCAAAAATCCATAACTAGGACCAAGACATGCCCCTGCAGCGACGCCACAAGAAAATTATTTTAATCTCCATACCCTTTGTTTTGATTCTTTTAGCGGCCGGCGCCTACCTGCTTCCGAAAATCACCTTGATCATTCCGATCAAGGTCGATTATTCGCGCGTCGGCGCTCCCAGGGTTTACCTTTTGCCGGTTGACCGGCTTATTCGGCTCCCTGAGGATAAACAGGTCGGCGGCGTTCGCCACGCCGGTGCCTGGTTCTCATTTGCGACACCGTTCGACATTGAGAAAAACTTTGAGTCCGAACACGCTCAGGCCTTTTTGTTCGGCAATCGCAAGTCATTGGTCGTCTCCCCGCAGATGGAAACCGAAAGGATGGTAAAGAAGCTGCTGGCAGGGGGAACCGCTGAAAACCGCAAGATGAAACGCCTGCTGGGAGAGGAAAACATCGCATCCGAGTATGCCGCCTTGGACTTGTGTCTGACAACAACACCGGAACCGGTCGGGCTGTCTTCCTCGATAAAGGAACTGTCGCGAACCACTCTTATGCTGATTCTCAAAAAAGCTTTCAGTGGGCTCGGCGATGTGATCTACCGGTTCAGCCTCGGAGGATCGAAAGGGTTTCAGTTCGGCAATCCGGCCACGGCATCAGAGGTCTATGTTTATTTGTTCAGCCCTTCCGACCGAATGTTCCGCATGAAATTTACGTCGATGACACAGGGTGAGATCGACTTTTTCCTCACCTCGATTGAGTTTTCGGCACCGCCGAACCGCACCCAGACCGGTTGACCAAGTGCTGCCACGCGCCGGTAAATCCAATAACGCATCACAGGAGTGCATATGCAAACTTTCTTTCGTCAAAAAATCAAGGACAAGAAACCCTGTATCGGAACGATTGTCAGCATTCCTTCCCCTGAAACTGCAGAGGTTCTGTCGCTTGTTGGATTTGATTGGCTGTTCATCGACATGGAACACGGTGCCTTTGACGTCCTTGCGGTTCAACGCCTGCTCCAGGCGGCTGCCGGCAAAACTCCTTGTCTGATTCGCGTGCCGGCGCTGGAAGAAGTCTGGATTAAAAAATGCCTTGATGCGGGAGCAGACGGTATCATCGTGCCGCACGTGAATTCGGCGGCTGAAGCGGCCCAGGCCGTTCGGTTCAGTAAATACCCGCCAGCGGGTAGTCGCAGTGTCGGCCTGGCGAGGGCTCACGGATATGGAAACCATTTCTCGACCTATCTCAACCAAGCAAATGACGCCGTTGCCGTGGTGTTGCAGATAGAGCACATCGATGCGGTCAACCACATTGATGAGATCCTCAGTGTCGATAACATCGACGCCCTTTTCATCGGTCCTTACGACCTGTCGGCCAGTATGGGGTTGACCGGTCGGGTCAATGACCCCGCGGTCGTCGCGGCGATAGATACGGTTCGCACCCAGGCGGCCGAGGTTGGCATGCCGGTGGGGATTTTCGTTGCCGCCGCTGCCGAGGCAAGGCCTTACATTGCTGAGGGTCATGGGCTTTTGGCCATCAGCACGGACATGATGATGCTGGCCGATGCGGCGCGTCAGATCATCGAAACGGTGAAAAAATAATATTTATGAATTTGTTGCGCAGTGCCGCTGGCAGGAAGAAATAACCCAGCCCTTCGAAGTTTTACCATTAAACGTATAGGAGATGTCATGGAACCCTTAAACGGCAAGGTTGTCCTGGTTACCGGTGCCAGCAAGGGCATAGGGCGGGCGACGGCAATCCGGCTGGCCCGCGAGGGTGTCGCCCTGGTTGCCGGTGCCACCGGTTTAGAACGGTTGGAGACACTGAGGAAGGAAGCCGAAAGCTTGGGAGCAGCGGTCCTCGTGCAGGGCTGCGACGTCACCTGCCTGTCGGATTGCCAAGAGTTGGTCAAGTCTGCCGTGAAACGGTTTGGGGGGGTCGATATTCTGATCAACAATGCCGGCATAGGGTACTCGGGACGTGTGGTCGACTCTAATCCCCTTGAGGCGGAACGGATGGTGCGGGTCAATGTCCTGGGCGTCTATTATATGGCCCGTTCGGTTCTACCGGTCATGATAGACCGGAAAAAAGGCGACATCGTGAACATCGCCTCAGTCGCCGGTTTGAAATATTCACCTAATTTTGCCCTTTACTCGGCTACCAAATTTGCGGTGCGGGCCTTTTCGGAAGGGTTGCGCAATGAGGTGCAGAAACACAATATACGCGTGGCCACCGTGAACCCCGGCATGGTCGCTACCCATTTTTTCGATGCGTTCTCCGCAGGGGGTGTTGTCCTGCCGACAGATAAGGGCGATCTGCTAGAACCGGAGGATATCGCTGACGCCATTCACTTCGCCCTGACACGGCCGCGCTCCGTGGCCCTCAATGAGGTAACGATACGGCCTTACTGGCAGGAGCGATGATGCGATAGCGATGGTTGAGAAGATGGTGGCTGCCGGTTCTGGAACCAAGGTATATTACCGACATTGTTATATCAAATTACATTGCCGAGCAAACACCTGAGATAAGATTCCTTGAGGGGGCCATCGGGGATTTCTTGTAAGCGACGGTAGCATTTGGAGCACAAGAAAAGGGGACCCTCAATTTTGCAGACGTCAAAACTGATAATCTCATCCTCGCAAGCATCACAGCGATAAAAAATTTTCTGAATCTCGGAGCTGTCCAGAGATCGGCACCAGCCGTCGAGCTGAACACCGATGCCGAAAGCAGGATGCGAGGTCGTCGGCAGGGGAGCGCACCTCTTGACCGTTGCATAGCAAAGCTTGAAATCCGGCGGGCAGCTCAACGCTTCCGAATTCTTCTCGATAAGTATTTGGCAACCATCTCCATCACCTATCGCGTTGTTGCCGACGAAATACAAACCGTCGATGCTGCTGTTGTGTAAGGTGGCAGGGTAAAACTGTTCTTTGGAGCCGAGACCGTACATGACCGGCATTTCACAGGTGGTGCGGGGCCATCTTCTCCGGTCGGTCGGGTTCATCTTCTCATACCCATATTGTGAAGGCTATCATGCTGATGTCTGGCCTTCGCCGGGAGCGGCGACTGATGGCCCGCAAGCGTTGTGTCTCCTGCTGGTTTCAGTCGTCACCCAAATGCCATCCATGTTTTTGAATTGCGTATAGATAGATAACTTAGGTAAAATTATAATCAAAATTAGCTACAGTCAATACTTTTTCATCCTGCTGAGGTCACGCTTTTCTGTCAGCAGTGGCAGACCGCAGCCATTATCATCCTTTTTACACTGTGTTACATATGGATGACTTTATAAGGCCTGTCTATAGGGGGAGAGCTTCAATTTATTTGGGGGGAATACCCTTGATATGGGGATTTTTCCCGGACGTGCGGGCGGCAGTGTCGTTATGCAGGAGGTGGAATTATTTTTTACCGGTGTCATTAGGTCGTGTGCAACATACCTTTCAGTATCGGCACACCCAGTTCGGCCAGTCGCCGGGCGACCCAGCGTTCTTCACCCGCCCGGACCGTTGACGCCGGCCGAGCCAGGACGGCACCCTCCGGTGTCATGAACATCAAATCGGAAACAAACATCTGGTTCGGCAAACTGGCCTCTCCGGGCTCGACATAAAAGACCTTGACGCCGGCCTGTATGTACGCCTGAGCGAGTGCCTCGTGCTGACAACGGGCTTTTTCCACATCCAGCCGGGCGAGCATCTGGACCGTGTCCGGGTTTTGCGTGGTTCGAAGTTCCGGGCCCGGCCGGTGAAGAAGGACCGCTTTCAGTGCGGCCCATTCGTTTGACTGACCGAAGTGGCCCCAGATGCGACCGGCTTCTTCTCGCAATGAACTTCTTCGCGGAGACCAACCGCGGCCGCCGTAAGCCGACGTGTTGTGCAGGAGATCTAAATTCACCAGCCCACCTCGATTTTTTTATATGGATTACAGCCCTTGATCCATCTGTCGGACTGCCAGCCGAACCATTAGGTCATCTAAACGGAATATTCAAGCCTATATGTCGTCATTGCGGTTTCGTCCCAACAGGGACCTTCCGCCGATGTATATATCGATTTCAATTTCCGCTTTTCCGGTGGCGAAACAATCGTCATCTTGTTCGGCTGATCGGGCCCATCCACCCGACCTAAGGGCAAAAATTGACATTTCCGGCCGATACAGTACAATTAACAATCATCGATACTCTGCCCGATCAGCGGCGGTCGATTTGCCGACGAACGTGTCGAGGTTGAGACCGCGAATCACCTTAATCACTGAATGAACAGGAGGGAAAATGAAACTATCGGCCATCGCAGCGGTTGCGGTCATTGGTTTTGGTCTTGTTGGATTCAGCGGGTGCACTCCCCGTACCCAAGTTGCGCTAAAATACCAACCGGCGCTCATCAAACATTTTCCCTGCCGCAAGAGCGTTTCAATTGTCACTTTTAAAGACGTGCGCAATAAAACCACAATCGGTGAAACGCAAAAGGGCGAGCCGATTTATGCGACCGCGTCCGTCTCCGAATGGATTTCCAGGGCTCTCACCGATGAACTCAGGCGTGCCGGCTGTCGGGTCGAATATCACGACGCGTCTTATGCTTTCGATACCGACGTTACGCTCACTGGCGAAATCAAGTCCCTTAACCTAATTCAGATGACATACACTGAATACGATTCCGACATGCGCGTAAACATTATCCTCGAGAAGCACGGCCAACGGGAATTCAGCAAGGAGTATTACAGCACCTTCACGAAGAAGACGCTCCCATCTTCCGGTGTTTCCGAGGAGGTTCTGACCGAACTGCTGCAGGGTATGATTCAGGAAATCGTACCTGACCTGCGCAGCCGTCTCGAGTGAAAAATACTGAACTTCTTGTCCTTTTGATGCCGAAAATAAAACCAGTCAACTGAAAGGACGATGCGGCGTGGCCATTCAGCAAAAGCGCGGTCCGGCACCAATCGTCGGTGTCATGCAGCAGAAGGTGTTCGGACTACCTGTCGACCTTGCGGTCATTTTCAGCAACTATAAGAATGCCTACAAGAAGAGAATTGAAAAACGTCAGCGCTGGTTCATTGTGAGACTATCGTTCTTGAAGCCTTTCCTCGAATTGGACGAAAAAATCCTGCAGGTTACCACCGGGCACTCGCCCACAACCATTTTCGAGAAAATGGGCCTCGGTTGGTTTTTTGTTTATCTAAAACGATCGCTGCTGGTGTTTACCGACCGGCGTATCTTTCATGTTCCGACAACCCCTGCGTATCGGTACCGCAATTCTATCACCCAGATTCCATACCGCCTCTGCCGTTCGATCAGCATGAAAGGCCGAAATCTGATCCTCGTTTACAAGGCCTCGGGGGTGACCGAAACGTTTTTCAGCCTCGCCGGAAGAGAAAAAAAGAAGATCGGGGAAATTCTGAAATCGGTGCCGGTTTCAAATAACGGTGCTGCTGCCGGCGGCCGGACCCATCTTTGTCCGCGCTGCGCTGCGCCACTAACCGCATCCGGTTATGCGTGCCGACGGTGCCACCTCAGATTCAAGACTGGAACACTTGCGACCCTGATGGCGGTTCTGTTGCCGGGAGGGGGATATTTTTATATCCGCCAGCCTTTTCTTGGTGCTATGTCGGCCATCCTTGAAATCTCCCTGCTGGCTATGGTCGGCACTGCCTATAGCAACCTGGTCCACGGCGACAAACCGTTCTTGTTGGCCGGTGCTGCAACCCTTTTTATTCTCGAAAAAATAGCTGTTGCCATCCATGCCGGTGTTTTCATCAAAGAGTTTGTGCCTCGCAAAAAAAAGTTCGACTTTCAGTCAGTTAGCGATCAAACCGGCTAATGAGATCATTCCAGGCGCTTGGCGTTTGGTGTGTTGCGATTGGTGATGCCGACCGATACCGAACCCACCGGAATCCCTCCGAAACCGCCCTACCGGTTCCAGGAAAAAAGCCACGCGCCAATCGCCAGGAAGGTAAGGGTCATCAAAGCCAGAACGGCCAACTCAGGGCCCACGTCGATCAGTCCGGCGCCATCGTTCATGATCTTTCTGACGGCCTTCAGGAGGTGGGTCAGGGGAAAAATATTTGCAAAGCTTTTGACCCAGTGGGGTGCTCCTTCTATCGAGAACCAGACCTCGGACAAAAACATCATCGGCCATGCGATGAAGTTCAATAATCCGGTGGCAAATTCCTCGCTGGTTCCCCGCGATGCGATCACCAACCCGAGTGCGGTCAAACTGAGACTGCCGACGAAAAAAACGACCGCCAGATCCACATATGAGCCTTCAACATGAAATGAAAAGATCACATCGCAACCGATCCAAACCACCGCAAGGGTGAACATCAGCAGAAAGATGCGCGATAGCATCTGGGCGCTCAGATATTCGAAGGCCGTCAGCGGTGTCGCCTTCAAGCGCTTCAGTACGCCGTTTTTGCGGTAGCGGACGACCACGTATCCCACCCCCCAGAGGGCGCTGAACATCATGTTCATGGTCAGAATACCCGGAAAAAACCAGTCGACATAACGGATCTGCCGTCCGCTGATTTCATTCTTTTGGGCCGGCAGACTCAGGTCCGGCGGCAGCAGGCTGCTGCGGAAGATCTTTTCCACGATGTAGCCCTTGGGAGACGTATTGTTGAGCCAGTACGGGTAGGGCGGCGGGCCGGCCTTTATCAGGAAATCGATTCTGTAGTGTTTGAGCTTGTCGAAGGCCTCATCGGCGGTTTTAAACCCGACGAACTGGATGTATTGAGTCCGACGAAACTGTTCGGGAATGTCCAAGGTTGCGGGAACCACGTTTTCGGTTTCAACGGGAAAGACACCGACCTTGTATTCGGCATAGCGGTCTCCGCCGAAAATCAGGCCGAATCCGCCAATGATCAGGAACGGGAACAAGAAGTTCCAGCCAAATGCGGCCCGGTCCCGTAAAAATTCACGGTTTCTGGCGACAAAAAGCGTCCAGAATCTGATAAACTGCATGGTTATTCTCTCAGTTGACGTCCGGTCAATGTGAGGAAAACATCTTCGAGGTTCGGCGACCGCACCGCCATGTTTTTCAGATTGACATTCTTGGCGACGAGTTCCGCCACAAAGCCGTTGAGATCATCGGTTATGATCTCAATTCTGTCCTGAACAACCTGGAAGGGAACGGAAAGCGGCGGCAGCGAAGGATTGAAACTCGTCATCGGCAGCTCAACGGTGACACCGCCACAGTGGCGTTTGATCAGCTCCGCGGGAGATCCCCGGGCGATGATGCGGCCGTAATCCATAATGGCAATCTCGTCACACAGGGCCTGTGCTTCTTCCATGTTGTGGGTGGTCAGCACAATGGTTCGACCGCCGGCCTTGATGTTCTGAACGATCTCCCAAAGGTTGCGACGCGCTTGGGGATCGAGACCGGTGGACGGTTCGTCGAGGAAAACCAGTTCGGGTTTGTTCACCAGTGCCAGAGCCAACAAAAATCGCTGCCGCTGCCCGCCAGATATGCGATCGTTGTATTGGCTCAGAAAGTCCTGCAGGTGACACATGGCGATCAGTTCCTGCAGGTCGGCTGTTTTCGTATAAAGTTTTTGAAAAGTGACCAGGGTTTCATGGACCGTTAGAAACGACAACAATGCGGTTTGTTGAAACAAAATCCCCACCTCAGCCCGAAACGTATCTGTCCGCGGCCGGCCCTTGTAGAGGATTTCGCCTTCCGTCGGTGCGATGATGTCCTCGATAACTTCTATGGTTGTCGTTTTGCCGGCGCCGTTCGGACCCAACAGGCCGATACAAATTCCCTGCGGAATGGCAAAGGAGACCCCCCTGACTGCCTCCGTACGGCCGTACCTCTTGACCAGGTTTTTTACTTCGAGAAGAGCCATCAATTATCACTTACAGGCTGTCGCTTCAGCACAGAACGGTCTAAATTTTTCTACTATAACCATTCCAGCGCGGTTATCAATTTGAATTTGGCTTGACAACCGTGACCGCTGGGGTTAATTTCCGCTCGTTTCGCCGGCCTCCGTTGGCAGGAGTGCTAATCGCTGCGAACCGGCGAGGACTTATTTTTACCGCTATGCTGTTTTTGAGTGCAAATGCAGTATTTGGAGGTAGGATGCCGGTTATCTTGTCGATCGTGGGTAAATCCGGAAGCGGGAAAACGACGTTGATCGAAAAATTGGTCCCCGAGTTAAAGCGCCGGGGTATGCGGATCGGCACGATCAAGCATTCGGCCCACAAAATCGAAATGGACAGACCGGGAAAGGACAGCTGGCGGCACAAACAGGCCGGGGCCGATACTGTTATGGTGGTGGCCCCCCAAACCATTGCCATGGTAAAGAGCATGCCCTCACCGAATCTGGATGGACTCGAAAAATATTTCGACGATGTCGACCTGGTCCTGACCGAGGGATTCAAGTCCGGTCCCATGCCGAAAATAGAGGTGTTCCGTCAGGCAGTGCACTCGGAACCCCTTTGCCGGGGCGATGACCAGTTGATTGCCTTCGTGACGGACACGACATTCGATTTGGACGTTCCCGCCTTTGGATTAAACGATGTCGCTCAACTGGCCGACCTGATCGAAGAGCGCTGCAGTAGTGCTCGGAAACCGTCCGACGAGCACCGTGATTTTCCGCGGCCTACCGATAATTCCGGCTGAGCATTCATGCCATCTTTCCGCCGACTCAAATTCGCGGTCCGACCACCTTTTCTCCGAAATATTTCTCCCATACAATTTTATTTGTCAAATCAAAGCAAATTGTTAAATCCCGCCCGACCTCTATTTGTTAAGGGGAAGGAGATTTTCCCCTTTTCATATAGGGGGCATGGGGATTTCTCTCTTCGGCGATGATGGCGGGCTATGCATCAACCGGAATATACATAGAGAACTCTGCTGAACACCATCACACTTTACCCTTTGAAAATATGCCTAATGGAGGGTGGCATCAACAAAAAAGGGGCTCGATGTCGAGCCCCTTCTTCGTTATTTAGTTTGAGTGCAGTTTAGGCGACTTCCAACTTCTGGCGGTCGGCCATATCCATCAGCACCCGCTCGCGGGCCTTGTCGATGCCCAAGGCCTTGCGCTTCTTGTCGATGTGCTCGATCATCATGCGGGCCAGTTCATAGGGGTCAGGCGAAAATCCCCATTTGCCGAGCCCTTGTTTTTCCAGGCCATCGAAGAGCAGTTTGTAAAATTTGGTATCTTCCACGATTGGGAAGGTGACGCCGAACACGGTGTACACACCCGAGGCCACGAAGTACTGGCCGATGCTGATGGCCTTTTCACTCATCCACTCCGGTGCGGCCCCGGCCACCGGCAGGTCGGCGATGCTGTCGCCCAAGCCGCCCTCATTGACCATTTCGGCGCAGGCAATCAGGATCCGGCTGTTGTCGACGCAGGAGCCGATGCCCAGTACCGGCGGCATGCCGACGGTCTCGCAGACCTCGCGCAGTCCCGGTCCTGCCATGACCGCCGCTTCGGGCGTGGTCAGGCCGGCCTTGGCCAATGCGACCTGGGAACAGCCCGTCTGCACGACCAGGACGTCGTTTTTGATCAGCTCCTTGACCAGTTCCACGTGGACCCAGTCCTGCTTGACCCGCGGGTTGGTGCAGCCGACCACGCCGGCCACGCCGCGGATGCGGCCGTTGATGATGTTGTCGTTGAGCGGCCGGTAGGAAGCCCGGAATGTACCGCCGAGCATGTACTTGATGTACTCGTGGGAGAACCCGTGGACGCCGATGTTGCGGATCTGCGGGATTTCCACCTTGGCTTTGCGGTTCTTGAAGCGGCTGATAGCCTTGATGACCACCTCGTCGGTGCAGTCCTTGGGGGCGTGCTCGTGGAACTCGATGTGGGTAGCACCCTCGATGTGGCAGCGCGGGTTGGTGGTGATCAGGGGCGTGCCGTAGCACTCGGCCACCTTGGCCAGGCCCTGCTTGATGCACTGGACATCGACGCACATGACGTCGACCGCGCCGGTCACCAGCACCGCTTCGGTCGACATGAAGTTGCCGGCGTGGGGGATACCGTGACGCACCAGGACCTCGGCCCCGGAGCAGCACATGCCGGCCAAATTGATGCCCTTGGCACCGGCTTTCTTGGCCTCTTCGATCAGGCTCTCTTCATTGCACGATTCGATCATCGATTCGAACAGGTTGGGCTCGTGGCCGTGGACGATGACGTTGACGTAGTCTTCCTTGAGCACGCCCATATTGACCTCGATGCTGATGGGCGACGGCGTGCCGAAAAGGATGTCGGAAATCTCGGTGGCCACCATGGAGCCACCCCACCCGTCGGCCAGAGCCGTGCGGCTGCACTGCTTGGCGATGTTCTCGTAGTGCTGGTCGACGCCCATGTGGGTGCGGTGCATGATTTCCATGATTTCGCGCATTGAACCACGGGGGACGATGCCCAGTTTGCGCCAGGTTTCCAACGTTTTTGCAGGGACACGATCGGCAAAGGGGATTTCCCCTTCCACCTGGGTGTAAGTTCGTTCCAATTCTTTGTAAAGGTCTTTGGCAATGTCCATCATCTCGCGGCCTTCGGTTTCAATGCCGATAGAGCGGGCCACCTCTTCCAGTTTGACGGTGTCCTTGATCTTATAGTCCTGAATGTTTCCGTTGACCACTTCCCGGAAAAGATCGAGCATGCTCATGCCGTGGTCGGTGTGAGCAGCGCACCCGGAGGCGACCATGCGGGCGAAGTTACGGGCCATGATGGTGTCGATGGTGGCGCCGCAGACGCCGACCTTGCCGTAGGGGTCCTTGGCATTCAGGCGGCAGGGGCCCATCGCGCAGTGTTTGCAGCAGGCTGAGTCTGCGCCGATGGGGCAGGCTTTCATGTTGACGGCCCGGTCAAAGGCGGTTTCTACGCCGTCACGCTTGGCTTTTTCAAGCATCTGGATCGTGGCGTCGCAGGTCGTCAGGTCCCGGAAGTTAATCTCTTTTTCCTTTTTTGCGATAATTTTTTTTTCTTCAGCCATAATTGCTCCCTTCGTGGTGAGGTTGTTAAATGACGATTATTGTGAAATATACCAGAAACTTAAACCAATCCGTCTAACGCAACGTTTAATAGTAATGATTACTATTAACCCTACAAGGGGGATTTATCCTTGTCAAGCAAAAATAAAAAAAATTGCCAGTGCAAATTTTTTATATTATGCAGGCAGTTATAGATAGCTGTCGACACTTGAACAACAAGATTCAGAAGATCGTCTCACTATTGAATGTGTGCCAATGAACACGAATTCAACGGCATCCGAGCATCGATCGGCGCGGATATCAATTCAGGATGGAAGGAAAAGACTTATGACGAAAGAAAATCCGGTAACCATTTATTCCCTCAGTACTTGCAGCCACTGTAAGTCGACCAAGAAAATGCTTTCCGAGTGCACGATCAAGTACGAGTTCGTGGATGTCGATCTGCTGGAGGGAGACGAGCGCAAAGCGATTCTGGCGGATGTGAAGAAGTTCAACCCGAAGTGTTCGTTTCCGACGATCATCATCGGCGACAAGGTCATCGTGGGGTTTAAGGAAAAAGAGATCAAGGAGGCGCTGGGATTATAAATGGATTCACAGAAACTTTACGAAATGATGAAAAAGGTTCAAGAGCCGAAAGGCTATTATTTCAATGCGGACAGGGAAAGAACCTTCGAGCTGCTCGATGCCCTTATTCAGAACAAGGAGCGATACGGCTATATGGGCTGTCCCTGCAGGTTGCTTTCCGGCGATCGCGAAAATGATCGCGATATTATCTGTCCTTGCATTTACAGTGTGCCGGACATCGCCGAGTTCGGCAGTTGTTATTGCAACCTCTATGTATCCAAGGACTGGAACGAGAACAAGATTCCACACGACTACGTGCCGGAGCGCCGGCCACCGGAGAAAACCAAATTTTGATAATCATCGGCAAACCTCCGGCTTTGCTGGGGAGACATTCAAGGTTTGACCGTTCCGGGAGGTGACAAATACCTGAGACGATGATTATTATAGATTAAAAAATCATTGCAACTGGTTTAAAAATATAGATGTTTAATTCCAACTGATGATTGTCTTTTTGCAGTTGTTTTATGAAGGGAGTATGACAATATGGATGAGTGTGAAATAATTGTCAACACGGGATTGCGGGGGGTGACAGTTGCCAGCACACGCATCAGCGATGTGGATGGCAAAAAGGGGCGATTGATCTACCGCGGGTATCTGGTGGGCGACCTGGCGCAACGGGCCAGTTTCGAGGAAGTCGTCTATTTGCTCTTATACGAGAGGCTGCCGAAAAAAAATGAACTGGCTCAATTCAAAGAGCGGTTGACAGCCGAGCGCGCGATTCCAGAGGCGGTGGTTGCTGCCTTGAAAACCCGTCCATCCGAATCGATGCCGATGGACATCCTGCAGGCCGGGGTGTCACTTTTGGCCAACCACGATCCGGAAGCGAGCAGCCAGACCAAGGAGGCGGCGGAACGTAAAGCGGTAAGGTTGATCGCCAAATTTCCGGTGCTGTTGGGGGCTTGGGGACGAATCCGGCAGGGTCTGGAACCGGTTGAGCCGGCGCCGGATCTCGACCATGGCGCCAATTTTCTCTATATGCTCACCGGTGAGCGTCCGGCCGAGGATGCGGCCCATTACATGGATGTGGCGCTGGTGCTGCATGCGGAACACTCCTTTAACGCCTCGACGTTTACGGCACGGCAGGTGGCCTCGACGCGTGCGCACATGTATGCATCGATTTCGGCAGCGGTTGGTTCGCTGTCCGGGGACCTGCACGGTGGAGCGAACGTGCGCGTGATGCAGATGCTCAAACAGATCGGTTCGGTGGACCGCGTGGAGGAATATGTGACCTCACAGCTGGATGCGGGCAAGTTGATTTTTGGCCTGGGACACGCGGTTTACAAGGTGGACGATCCGCGGGCCACGATCCTGGCGCCGATGTCCGAGACGATGGGACGCCGAATAGGCGAGCCGCAATGGTATGAGATTTCGCGCGCGCTCGAAAAGAAGGGCAAGGCCCTGTTCAAGGAACGCAAGGGGATCGACATATTCACAAATGTGGATTTTTACAGCGCTTCGCTTTACTATGCGATGGGGATTCCGATGGACTTCTTTACGCCGGTGTTTGCGGTGTCACGGGTGGCGGGCTGGACGGCCCACGTGATCGAAGAGCAGTATGCCGGTGCGGCGGAAAAACCGGCCCTCTACCGGCCCGCATCAGACTACGTCGGAGACTACTGCGGACCGGACGAATGTGCCTTCGTGCCGATGGACGAACGGCAGTAATCCACCGGTCGCTTTAGCATGAAAATTATATTCCTGGTGACAACGCGTTTTAACGGAGCCGTTCCAGACAGGCTTTGTAGGAAAAACACCCCGACCCCTCGATTAGTTAGTGCCCATCCAAGGTTTCATTAAGGGCACTGATTAGTTTCCGATCCAGAAATGAGCAATTTTCTGCAAGTTAAAGGAAATCAAGGAATTGCGCGGAGGCGTACTCGGGTACGCCGCACAAGCGATTCCGCCGATTGACGCCGAAATTGCGGGAAAGGGCCATTTATGGACGGAAACTAATTCATATTGACCGACCGAGTTTGGCGCCCTCGTAAATGGCTGCTTTGGCTGTGCGTGGCTCGAGACAATCGCCGATGACATGGGTTTCGTAGCCGAGGGACTTGATCTGCCGGTGAATTGTGTCGTCCTGCCGGGTTCCGATGGCTACGACCACTCGCTGGGCCTCGATAATGTGTTCGATGCCGTCCGGTCCGACAACCACCAGGCTGTTTTTTCCCACGCGCAGCAGTCGGTGCTCGGTGAGAATCCGGACGTTGTTCCCTTTGAGCTTCCGCACCAGAAGTTTCTTGGTCACGGCCTCGAGGTCGCCCCCTATTTTGGGCATTAACTCGACAATTGTCACCGGTGATCCCATTTCGGACAAGTGATAGGCAACCTCACAGCCGGTTGACCCGCCGCCGATGATTACCGTTGTCTTGTTATCCTGAACATCACCTTTGAGGATGACGTCAAAGGTCACCACGTATGACTCATCGATCCCCTCGACCGGTGGCAAGATAGGCCTGGATCCGGTTGCCAGAATCACCACGTCCGGATTTTCCTTCTGGACGGTTTGCGCCGTCACCTCTTGCCCCATGTGGCAAATGACGCCGTTGAGCTCCACCTGCCTTTTTTGAAAGTTGATCAGGCTTTGCATTTCCCTTTTGTAAGCGGTCCTGCTGCCCGGAACCAGTTGACCGCCTAAATAAGCCTGTTTTTCGTAGAGGTGTACCTCGTGGCCGCGCTTTGCCGCAACCCAGGCCGCATTCAATCCACCCGGGCCGGCACCGACGACCATGACTTTTTTCGGTTGGGTGGCCGGGAGGATCTGCATTTCCTGTTCACGGCCCAAGGCCGGGTTGACCAGACACTCCAAGCGCCCTTTGCGATAAATCGATTGCATGCAGGTGTTGCAGGCGATGCATGTCCGTATTTCGTCGAATCTTCCCTCCTGGGCTTTGATCGGCATTTCGGGATCGGCCATCAATCCGCGCCCGATGCAGACCAGGTCCGCCATTCCTTTTGCTATGATACTATCCGCCGTCCATGGATCGTTGATCCGGCCCACGGCCATCACCGGGATATGCAACGCTTTTTTAATGGCTGCGGCGGATTCCGCCAGGCAGGCTTTCTGCATGAACATCGGTTGACAAATCCATTCGGGGGTCGAGTCATTCCCGGCTGAGACCTGAACGGCGTCGATTCCGGCCGTCACCAGCAATTTCAAAATATCGATACTCTCTTCCACCGTCAGGCCGTCAGGCACGAACTCCTGGGCACTGATTTTGAAGGAAATCGGAAAGGAGGATCCCAGGCGTTTTCGTATCTCTGTAATGATATCGATGGCAAACCGGGACCTCCCGGCGATATCGCCGCCGTAGCCGTCTTCCCTGATGTTCGAGTAACGCGAAAGGAACTGGTTGATCAAATATCCGTGGGCCCCGTGAATTTCCAACAGCTCGAAACCGGCTTCCCGGCTTCGCACCGCGGCGTCGGCAAACTTATTGATCAACTCCTGGATCTGTTCGATGGTAAGGGGGGCCACATCCCCCCGGATAGCCGGGCAGGGCAGTGGTGATGGCGCCAACGGTAAACGCTTGATGACCTTGGCGGAGGTTTGCCGTCCGGCATGGTGGATCTGGATGGCCGGAACAGCCCCTTCGGCCCTGACGGCATCGGCGATCCGGGACAGCCCCTTTAGCAAACGATCGCTGTCGATGCGGGCCTGGTTTTCGGAGACCACCCCTTCGGGCGAGACCGCGCAGGCCTCCATGATGACCATGGCCGGTCCGCCGGCTGCGCGCCGGCGGTAATGCTCGACGGCTCGATCCGTTATGGCGCCGCCTTTTTCAATGAGAAATGAGGCCAGCGGCGGAAGGACGATCCTGTTCTTGAGGATGAGGTTTTTGATCTGAAACGGTGTAAACAGGTGTTTCATAGTTGTCCTGTTAGTCTGTCGCCTTGGGTTTGCTGAGTTTATAACTGTATGTCCTTTGTATAAAATGTGTCGTCTGGATGTCAATTAAAATAGCGGTCGGTGGACGCATGTAAGGTGTCGACGGTCGATCGGTTACTCGTCACGATTTGGAAATGAACAGCTGGGTGTGGGGAGTTGAGTCAAGGGCCGAAGAGGTGTTGCCCTCGATAGGCGGACAGAATCAGATGCGTCTGCGGCCGGTTTTGTTATCATCGGCCCGATTGATCAAAACGCGTTTTTCGGATTCAGACAAATCGCATGCATGGAGTAGCGAATCCGTAAAACGCGTCCTGTGGCTTGTAAATTGATGGTTTCCGAAGACCTGTTATGTGAATTCAGGTTCAGTCGACGAGGTCGATCGAAAAATGGACCCGACGGTTTTTGGCTCTTGAGACTTCATTCCGACCGATCACAGCCGGTGTTTCCCTTCCGTTGCTGACTACCGCCATTCGTGCGATGTCGACCCCGCGTTCAATCAGATAAGTTGTCACCGCGCCGGCCCGCTGGTCACCCAGCGCAAAGTTGTATTCGGCTGTTCCGTCTTCGTCGCTGTTGCCTTGAATGACAACTCGGATTTGCGGATGCGCTCGGAGCCAGGCTGCTTTTTCGGCCAGGATTTCCTGCGCGGCCGGCTGTAGCTCGGCACTGTTTTTTTCAAAGTAAATGTCTTGATTTACAAAGATTTCCCAACCATCCGGGAATTTGCTTTCATCCGGTGCCGGTCGGCTTTCGACTGCTGTCGGTGGAGCCGGTTCGGCAGTCACCACCGGCGTGTTTGGCTGGGGTGCCGATGCCACGTCTTTTCCGGCACAGGACAGAAGAAGGAACGGAAACAAAACCACTGAAAGCAAAATCCCCGCCCATCGATTTTTACACATACGGCTCTCCTTATTTATGAGTCCATGGTCCCGAGGGTTTTCGATCTCGGCTGGATGCCGACAATGAACATCACCTCACTTTGAATACTCATAGAGTATCAAAAAGACAGCGATTTAGCAATGTTTTGAACCTTCCCGAGAGCTGCCTACCGCCTGTCTGGGGGTGATTTGGACTGTTTTTGGTTGGGAGTGTTAGTTCAGGAAAAGCCTCAGCACCGTCTCGCGGATCGTCGGCTTCATATCCCTCTAAAGTTTTAGGGACAAAAGGACGATAAAAACTCCGAGGAGGATCTGATTATGCGGATTACATTGAAAGAGGTCGTTTCACCGAAAAGAGATCCACAAGATACGGCGCCCTTGCCGGTTTCCGGAAAAAGGGGACCGATAAGGAATCGGCGTAAAAACAAGGTCGATCGCCGCAGCAGCGTACGAGACGGCGTTTTTGTCACCCTGTCGACCCGAAAAGACCGCCGAAGCGGCAAGGACCGCCGCAGGCGTCCGTCCTGACAGCCGATTGGGACACAGGCTTAATTAGATCTAGGCGGATTGACGATTAACTTCTGCCCTGGACGAAGCATGCTTTTTTTGCCGAGGTTGTTGTCCGTGCGCAGTTGATCGATGGTGACCTGATAGCGACGGCTAATGGCGTAGAGTGTGTCGCCGGACTTGACGACATAAGTGACGGCATTGGGTTGTTTAACGGTCTTCTGCGTGGTTTGTTTTTTCGACGGTCGTGCTGCGGCCGGTGTTGGGGGCGTGGCAGAAAGGGTCTTGGCCAGTTCATCCATGCGCTGTGATAGACGCGTTTCCATCCGGTTCAGCTTTTCGACGGCCTGAAGATAAGATTGTCCGTCTCTTTCGAGTGTCTGCAGCCGTTCCTCGATGCCATTCAATTCCATCAATTGTTTCTCCAGGGCGGCGACGCGGTCCTGAAGCTCGTGGTCCACCAGATTTACCGGCGGGCTCTGGGGCGTGCCCCTAAACCATATCGCCATTAGGATCACAAGCACGATTCCGACCAGAAGCAAGGGGAGAATGAAGCGCACGCTCGGGAGCGGCTTTTTTTCTTTCAGACTGCTATAGCCTTGATTTTCCAAATATTCCTCATCAGGAATCTTCTCTGTGTTGCTGTCAAAGTAAGGGTCGTTCATCTCCTGGTTTCCGTTGGATTGACCTGTTGTCGCTGAATCCGGCCCGGAAGGGTCCTGAGGCAAGGGCATCGTCGATCCTGCCTTTCGTAAACTGGTGTGTGGTTCTTGGTCGATTAAAACTGATTGCGACAAACCGGTCGGGATTTCCGCCCCTTCATGAAAGACAAGATTTCTTCGTCAAAATTTGTCCACGCCGGTTGTAAATGACACGCATCTTATGTCATCGCATATTGTGAGTCAAGCGCAAATCGACACCATATGTTGTAGATTAGACCGGAAAGAGGATTGTTTTTCAGACACGCCAGGCATCCGTGAGCGGCAGAGCTATGAGCCGGATATCCGTCTAAGCGAGCGAATACGACATCGGTAAGATTACGACGGCTGTTCCGCTGGGCCGTTTCGCCGAAACGTCCAGACCACATATACCATCACAACCGCCAATGCGACGGCGAAGGCCCATGGGAACCATCCCATAGCAGCCGTGAATGCGGCTTCTTCGAGCTTTTTCGGTGTTGCTCCCGTAACAGTCGGCGCGATGGTCGATCGCAGACGACCGACCAGGAGCGAGTAGAGTACCCCGACAATGCCGTAGGCGAGGTTCATGGAGAGGCCTTTAAAGCTGAGCACCGTGGCGCGTCGAGCAGACGTTGTGATCTGGTTCAGATAATGGCTCTGGAAAAACCGGAGCAAATACATGGTGCTTGAAATCAACACAATCGGGATGACACCCACCAGGGTCGGCAAAAACAGTGCCATACCCGTCAGGCCGATGAGGGCCGGCACCGTCATTACGATCAGGTTGAAAAGCGGCGTCCGTTTTTCAACCAAAACCAGGGCTAGGCGGGGAACGAACAACCCCATAACAGCAATGGCCGATCCGATCAGGCCAAAAGATGCCTCCGGAAGATGGATGAGCCGGTAATACTCACTCGTCAGGGTTGCGGCCATGCGGAGGCAGCTGTCGAAAACAACACCGATGAGGATTATCACCAGCGCAAAAGGGGTCTTCAATATCCATTTGCCGGCCTCAAGGGTGAGTTTGAACGCCTGGAGGACTCTCTTGCCGCTGCCGATCACGATGTTGAGTGGTCGACCGGAAGGGGCGGGAAGGACCTCGTGCATCAGAAGCGCGGTGAGCAATGTCAGAATTGCCATCCCAAGCGTCAGGAACACCGGTAAGCGCAGGGTTAATTCCCGGGACACGGTGAAATCGAGACCAAAGAAGTCGATAATCCGCTGCATGAGGACCGGGTCGTAAACCGCCGCTCCCAGGCTCATTGCAATCAGGAAGGCGGCTGCCTGCATCCGCATCTGCTTCTCCAACACCTGCCCCCATTTTTTCTCACAGCCTTCCTCTTGCAGTGAATCATAGGCCAGCGCCTCGTCGGCACCGCTGGCGGCAGCCTCTGCCGCCCCGCTCAGAATGCGATTCAGCAGAAAGACGCCGAAGAGAATGTTCGCGTTTCCCCTTGGCACGAAGCACAGCAGCGACATTTCCATCACCATGAGAATACCTGTGAAAACCAACAAATTCCGGCGACCCAGCGTGTCGGCCAGCGCACCCGACGGCACCTCGAGCAGTACGATCGTGACGGCCCAAGCGACGTTGAGCAACGCGAACTGCTCGAGGGTCAGGCCGAAGTCCAGAAACAGAATGGTGAAAACGGGGTAGTAAAAACGGGCGTTGAAAAAAACCCGGAACCAAATGAACAACCGGACGTTTCTAATTGAAAAAGGCGAGACCATGGGCGTGTGGTTCACGGTATCCTTTCGTATTGGAGAACGAGCCTGCGGCAGATTTCTCCCGTATCAGGGTTTCATCGACTTTACACCAGCAGGTGGCAATTGCCGAGTAAAAAAAAACTGTACCGGGTTGCACAGAACCGTCACGTTCCCAGAACCCTTCTATTCGGATGCCTATTTGAGTTCAGCACGGCCTCTGGCCGCCAAACGAGGCTGAAAAAAATGCGTCTTGCATATTGGTGCCACAACTCTTACTTATCGAATGGGATGATGACACACACCACCGCTCCACCCAACCGAAAGGAGGATAAAAATGGCCATTCAACTGACTAGCGAGGCTTTCTCCGATGGCACAATGATTCCGAAACGATTTACATGTGACGGTGAGGATCTCTCACCGCCGCTGTCTTGGAGCGGTCTTCCGACGGAAACCGGCCCTTTAGCCCTGATTTGCGACGATCCCGATGCACCCGTCGGGACCTGGGATCACTGGGTGCTGTTCAACATCCCAGCGACGGCAACCGGACTGCCGGAGAATGTTCCGGCAAAGGCAACTCTTGACGACGGCAGCGTTCACGGCAACAACAGCTGGGGAAGGCTCGGGTACGGTGGTCCTTGCCCGCCCGGCGGCACGCACCGTTATTTCTTCAAACTGTACGCACTGGACATCGCGCTTGATTTGAAAACCGGGGCGACAAAATCTCAGTTGGTGAAAGCCATGGAGGGGCACATTCTGGACCAAGGGCAGCTGATGGGTAAATATAAGAGATAAGGAATTTCATTAAATGGTTGAGCGGAAGATGACGACCGCCATCGATCCGTTGAAGTGCATCGGGTGCGGATTGTGCATCCGGGTCTGCCCTGACAGGACCTTATCGATGGTCGGCGATCGTGCTGCCGTTACCGGTGAGCACTGCATGCACTGCGGCCATTGTGCCGCCGTCTGCCCGGCCGATGCTGTTCATGTGGCAGGTCTTGACCATTGGGCCCAGGCATTTGAGACGTTTCGCTTCGGCGGCGATCGCTGGATGCCGCCCGGCCGCTTCGACACTCCGCAATTGGTGAGCCTGATGCGTTCACGACGGTCGTGCCGCAACTTTCTCGATACGCCGGTCGACACCCGCAGCCTCGAAGACCTTGTCAAGATCGGTATCACGGCGCCCTCCGGAACCAACAGCCAGAAATGGACCTTTACCATCCTGCCGGATCGGCAGATCGTTTTGCGACTCGGCACGGCCATCGGCCGTTTCTTCGAAAGGCTCAATCGACTGGCCGGCAACCGGATCTTGCGCGGCACGCTGAAGCTTACGGGACGATCCCAGCTCGACGATTACTACCGGGAACACCACGATTCCGTCCGGGATGCACTGCTCGAGTGGAAGACAGGCGGCATCGATCGGCTCTTTCACGGCGCCACGGCTGCGATTCTCGTCGGTTCGGAACACGGAGCCAGCTGCCCGATGGAGGACGCGCTGCTGGCGACTCAGAATATTCTTCTGGGAGCCCACAGCATGGGCCTGGGGACATGTTTGGTCGGTTTTGCCGTGGCGGCCCTGCAGAAGGATGCGAGCATAAAGGCCTCTTTGGGTATTCCACCGGACGAGCCGGTCTATTCGGTGATCGCTCTGGGGCACCCCGATGAAACTTACTTGCACCCGGCCGGGCGTAAAAAGCCGCTGGTGCGGTGGGTGAATTGATCCCTAACGCGATCCATCATTGCCATCTGCAAATCAAATGACGGTCGGTTTGCGGGAAAGGGAAAAGATGCGTCAATCTCTGGAACTGGTCCGCGAGGTTCAGCAGAATCTTCTGCCGCGAGGTGCCCCGCAGCCGAAGGGCTTGGATATTGCCGGAAGGAGCATCTACTGCGATCAGACCGGTGGAGACCACTTCGACTTTCTGGAGGTCGGCACACCCGGGGACAACACAATCGGATTGGTGGTCGGGGACGTTTCCGGACACGGTGTGCCGTCGGCGCTCCTGATGGCGACGGCCAGGGCGTTGATGCGGCAGCGGTCACTCTTGCCGGGAGGGCCGGCCCAGGTTGTCAGTGACGCAAATATGCATCTGCCGAAAGATGTGGAAGACTCCGGACAGTTCATGACCCTATTCTATCTGGTGATCGATCCGGTTCGGCGGTCGCTCAGATGGGTGCGCGCCGGCCACGAGCCGACCGTGATTTACGATCCGCACCGGAATGTCTTCGAGGAACTGCGCGGATCCGGCATGGCCCTCGGCGTGGATGAGACCTGGAAATATCAGGAAGAGAACAGGCGCGGTCTGACGGATGGTCAAGTCATCCTCATCGGCACGGACGGTATTTGGGAGTCGCGCAACAGCGAAGGCCGTATGTTTGGCAAAGAAGCCCTGTTCGACCTGATTCGCAAAAACGCCGATAGCAGCGCGGAAGATATTTTAGGTGCCGTTATTGCTTCAATAAAACTTTTTCAACAGGATACCGAGCCGGAAGATGACGTCACTCTGGTGGTGGCCAAGATGAAAACCGGATAGGCTTAAATGTGCCTGCCGAGTACGTCCTCCAATTGCCGGGCGTGGCGGCCGTAGAAGTGGTCCGAACCGTCGATGATGTCAAAGCGTGCCGACGGGTTCCAGGTTGGCAGCATTTGCCGGATGGCGTCGGGCGGCGCCATCTCATCCCGGCTGCCGGTCACCACCAGCTGTAGTCCGGGCAACCTTCCGATCGACGCGAAATCGACAAACGCGACCGGCGGCGACACCATGACCAGATTCTCGGTACGGCCCTCGCCCTGCAGCGTCAGCGCATTGACCCAGGCGCCGAATGAATATCCGGCCAGATCGACCGGCTGAAATCCGCTTCCCGTCAGAAAGGAGAGGGCCGCGAGCACGTCAACCTGCTCACCGACGCCGTTGTCGTGTAGCCCCTCACTTTCCCCGGCGCCCCTGAAATTGAACCGCAGGGTGGCGAAACCTTTCATTCGATAGACCCGGCGTATCGCATCCACGACGGCGTTGTGCATGTCGCCGCCATAGAGCGGGTGCGGGTGGGTGATGACGACACCGCGAGCTGTAAGACCGCTTTCGAACAGCCCTTCGAGTTCGAAATCGCCCGATCGAAGACACACTTTTTCTTCCATAGTTAGTGCCCATCTACGGTTTTATAAAGGGCACTGATAAGTTTCCGATCCAGAAATGTGCAATTTTCCGCAAGTTCAAGGAAATCAAGTAATTGCGCGGAGGCGTACTCCTGTACGCCGCACAAGCGATTCCGCCGATTGACGCCGAAATTGCGGAAAAGGGCCATTTATGGACGGAAACTAGTTAACGGACCCGCTTCAGCGCCCCTACAATCTCGTCGCCGAATTCGTTTTTCTGCCACTCTTTAAGCTCTTTAACAGCGTCAAGGGATTGCAGTTTGACCGGCTTTTCAGTGGCCAGAGCCGTCATCATGCTCTTGTTGAGAAGCACGGTCGGTTCGACGCCGAGAGCTCTGGCCTTTTTATCGCGCCAGTTTTTCAGCGCCTTGATGCGATCCGGAACAGCCGGATGCATCGCACGATTTTTTTTACGCGGGTAGACCGGCAGGTTATCCGAGGGGATTTGCTGGGCGCGGTGAATGGCTTCGGCCAGCTCATCACCGTACATCTTGAGCTGTTTGCTGCTGAGAACGCCGCTCTCGTCCAACTGTTTTGTGTTGGCGGGCTTTTCAACGGCCAGCTGCAAGAGGGATTTGTTGCTGAAGACCTTGAACAGGGGCCGGTCCTTATTTTTGGCTACCCGGCGGCGAAACTGAAGCAGCGCTTCCAGAACGGCAAGGCTGCGGGGGTTGAGGCGGCCGGCTCCCTTGAATCCCAAATAGAGCGGTTCGTGATTGTTCTGTGGGGCCCTGACCCGGCTCAGCAGGTCACATTCTTCCTGCACCCACGCCAGACGGCCCTTGTCTTTCAGTTCACCTGCCAGCATTTTGGTCAGCGGCAGCAGGTAGCGGACATCGTCGGCGGCATAAGCGATCATTTCATCCGGTAATGGTCGTTTGCTCCAGTCTTTGCGCTGGTATTTCTTGTTGAGGGTAACGCCGAAGCGCGTCTGCAGAACTGCCTCCAGACTGGTTTCCTTCGCCCCCAGAAACTTGCAGGCGATCTGGGTGTCGAACAGATGCGCAATCTCGATACCAAAATCCCGGAATAGGGAGCGCACATCATAGTCGGCGCCGTGGAAGATCTTCTCGATGGCCGGATTGGCGAACACTGGCCGAAGCAATTCGAGATCCTGGAGGCGCAGCGGGTCGATGACTGCACTTGACTGCGAGGTGGCCATCTGGATCAGGCAGACTTTCTCCTGAAAATGATACATCGAGTCGGCTTCCAGATCGACCGCTACGGCGGGTGCGTGCTGGAATTTTTGCGCTAGATCTACGAGCGCGGCAGGCGTTTCGATTACGACGATGTCGGTTGCCATTTCGCATCCGGTCGGGATCCAGATTTCCCTTGACCCCAGGTGGTATTTTTCTTAGCTTAGTAAGCTTATGGTGATGAGCGCACGATGGGTTGAGCGCTCGATTCAAAAAAAATAATCGCTTTTCAGGTTGAGATTGAGAAGGCTTGACATGGTACACATAACATTTCCGGATGGGAACATAAAGGCTTTTGAAAATCCGCCGACGGGCCACGACATCGCCCGCAGCATTTCCGAGGGCTTTGCCCGCAACTGCGTGGCTCTGCAAAAAAACGGCGACCTCCTCGATTTAAATGCCCGGGTCGAAGAGGATGCCGCGGTCAAGCTGGTCACCACCAGAGATCCGGAAGCCCTTCACATCCTGCGTCACAGCGCGGCACATGTCATGGCCCAGGCGATTTTGCATCTCTACAAGGATGCGCACCTGACGATCGGCCCGGCCGTTGAGGACGGCTTTTACTATGATATCGACATGGAACCGATCTCCGAAGAAGATTTTCCTAAAATCGAGGCCGAGATAAAAAAAGCCGTCAAGGCCAAAGAACCGTTTAAAAGGACGGCGGTTTCAAAGGCCGAAGCCCTGGAATTCTATAAAAACGAGCCATACAAGTTGGAGATGATCCGCGATTTGCCTGACGGAACGATTTCTTTTTACCGGCACGGCGATTTTACCGACCTTTGCCGTGGGCCTCACGTTCCTCACACCGGTTTTATAAAGGCTTTCAAACTGATGAAAGTTTCCGGCGCGTACTGGCGCGGGGATCAATCCAACGCCCAGCTGCAACGGATATATGGGACCGCCTTTTTCGACAAAAAGGACCTGAATGCCTATCTCCAGTTTTTGGAAGAAGCACGCAAGCGCAACCACCGCAAGATCGGAACGGCGCTGGATCTCTTCAGCTTTCATGACGAGGCGCCGGGGATGCCTTTTTTTCATGCCAATGGTATGGTGATCTGGAATGCGCTGCTCGCGTACTGGCGGGAAGAGCACCGCACCGCCGGCTATGTGGAGACCAAGACGCCCATTACATTGAATCGTTCACTTTGGGAGCGCAGTGGACACTGGGAAAACTACCGCGAGAACATGTATACGTCTGTCATCGATGATACCGACGTGGCCATCAAGCCGATGAACTGCCCCGGGGGGATGTTGGTTTACACGTCCCGGCACCACTCGTACAGGGACCTGCCGATTCGGCAGGCCGAAGTCGGCTTGGTTCATCGGCACGAACTCAGCGGCGTTTTAAATGGGCTCTTTCGTGTGCGGGCATTTCATCAGGATGATGCCCATATTTTCATGACGCCGGAACAAATTCAGAGTGAGATCCTGAGCCTATTGTCGCTCGAGGACCGCATGTACAGTACTTTCGGCCTTGGGTATCACCTGGAGCTGTCAACCCGACCCGACAAATCGATCGGAACCGACGAACAGTGGAAAATGGCGACCGACGGGCTGCGATCGGCTCTCGACGCATACGGGCAGGAGTATAAAATCAATGAGGGAGACGGGGCCTTTTATGGACCGAAAATCGATCTGCACATTAAAGATGCCTTGGGTCGTACGTGGCAGTGCGGTACCATTCAACTCGACATGTCGCTTCCCGAGCGGTTTGACCTCTACTACGTCGACAAGGACAACGAAAAGCATCGGCCGATCATGCTTCACCGAACGGTTTTCGGCTCGATCGAGCGGTTCCTGGGAATCCTGATCGAACATTTCGCCGGTAAATTCCCTTTGTGGATGGCCCCTGTGCAGGTGGTTCTCTTGCCGATCAATGACGACCTCGTTGCCTACACCGATGAGATCGGCCGCACCTTGCAGAGGGCGGGACTGCGCTGCAATGTCGACAGCCGGGCCGAAAGTCTCAACAAGAAAATCCGCGAAGCCCAGCTTCAATACATTCCCCTGATTCTGACCATGGGCAACAAGGAAAAGGCTTCCGGCACCCTTTCGGTGCGGACCCTCGACGGAACCGTCAGGCAGGGGATTTCCCAAGATGTGTTTATGAATACAGTGACGGCGGCCATCCGGGAGCGGCGGCTGGATCTGGACATGTTTAAGGAATAGTGTTTGGTTTTTAGTCTTGTCCGTTCAAAAGCGTTAATATGAAGCCCAAAACACCCTATACCAAACACAAAATACCCCCACCAATCCGAGGGAACTCCAATTGCCAAGATTCCTTAAGTACTGGCTCCCCCTGATTGTTTATTGCCTGGCGATATTCATTCAGTCTTCGTTCCCCTCGCCTGTTAAGGAACCGGATGTTCCTTTTTTTGATAAATATCTGCACATGTTGGGCTACGCCCTTTTAGGCGCTTTGTTCTGCAGGGCCTATGGTTCACTGCGGCTTGGCGGCAAGTTCTGGCTCGTGGCCCTTTTGAGCGTCCTGTCCGCCGGTCTTTACGGCATCAGCGATGAAATTCACCAGTATTTCGTCCCCAGCCGCTCCGCCGACGTGATGGATGTCGCGGCCGATTTTGTCGGGGCGGCCTGGGGAGTGTTCTTGTACATGTGTTTCAGCATAAAACACGCTGCCCGTTCACCACGATAAGCGGATTGACAAGTCAAACGGCATCCGCTAAAGAACACTCCGATATGGCAATGATTTCGAAACCTAACTGGAGACCCCCACACCATGTCCGAAGAACATCGCATCACGATCAACGGCAATTCCCTCTCATTCGATCCGGGGCAGACGGTCCTCGAAGTCGCCCGGCAACACCATATCGACATCCCGACACTCTGCTGGCTGAAAGGCGCCATACCGACCGGAGCTTGTCGCATCTGCGTCGTCGAGGTCAAAGGCGCCCGCAGCCTGCTGCCCTCCTGTTCAACTCCAGCCGGGGACAACATGGTCGTGCAGACGGAAACAGCAGCCGTGGTCAAGGCCCGTAAACTGATCCTGCAGCTCCTGCTTTCCTCGGGCAATCACAACTGCGCCGTGCGCGGCTCCGACGGACAGGACTGGACCCAGTTTCAACTCAATGTCCAGAAGGACGACGGCAGTCAGGAACTGTGCCCAGTCTGGGGCGATTGCCGGCTTCAGGACCTGGCCTACCGCTACCAGGTATCCGGCGAGCGTTTTGCCGCCACCGATACGCCCTATCCGATGGAGACCGTCAACCCGTTCATCGTGAGGGATTTTTCCCGCTGTATCCAGTGTGGGCGGTGTGTTCAGGCCTGCAACGAGGTTCAGGTCAACAACGCCATTCACTTCGGGTTCCGGGGCGCACGCACCAAGATTGTCGCCGCCGGTGACCGGCCGCTGAAAGATTCGGATTGCGTATTCTGCGGTGAATGCGTCCAAGCCTGCCCTGTGGGGGCACTGGTCGAGAAAGACGTACGCTACAATGTCCGTCCCTGGCAGACCACGAAAGTCCGCACCACCTGCAGTTACTGCGGGGTCGGCTGCCAGATGCATCTGCACGTTCAGGACAACCGGGTTGTCAAAGTCACCGGTGTCGAAGAGGCGGCGCCGAATTACGGTTCGCTGTGCGTCAAGGGACGTTTCGGCTTCGACTTCATTCACTCCCCCGAGCGCCTGACTGCGCCGCTCATCAAGGAAAACGGGGAATTCAGGGAGGCGAGCTGGGACGAGGCCCTGGATCTGGTGGCGGACAGGCTGGGAAAGATCAAAGAAGCGCATGGACCCGACAGCCTCGGTGTGCTGACTTCCGCCCGGATTACCAACGAGGAGAACTACATCGCCAACAAATTTGCGCGGGCCGTTCTCAAGACCAACAATATCGACCACTGCGCGCGTCTCTGACACAGCTCCACCGTGGCCGGTCTGGCCGCAGCGTTCGGAAGCGGTGCCATGACGAACACCATCGGGGACATCGAGGACGCCGACGTGATTCTGGTGACCGGCTCCAACACCACCGAGAATCATCCGGTACTCTCGCGACATGTCAAACGGGCGGTCTCCTTCAGGGGCGCCAAGCTGATCCTGGTCGATCCGCGGCGCATCAAACTCGCCACTTTTGCCCACAAGTGGCTGCGTCAGAACCTGGGCTCCGACGTCGCCTGGATCAACGGCATGATGCACGTGATCATCGCCGAGGAGTTATACGACAAGACCTTTGTGGAGAAACGCACCGAGGGCTTCGAGGAGCTGAAGAAAATCGTCTCCAACTACACGCCGGACTATGTCGAGAGCATCACTGGCATTCCGGCCGAGGAATTGGCCGCGGCCGCCCGGCTCTACGCCACAGCGAAAGCCGCCAGCATCCTCTACTGCATGGGCATTACCCAGCACAGCCATGGAACCGACAACGTCAAGTCCCTGGCCAACCTGGCCATGCTCTGCGGCCACATGGGCAAGCCCGGTACCGGTGTCAACCCCCTGCGCGGCCAGAACAACGTCCAGGGGGCCTGTGACATGGGCGGACTGCCCAACGTGTACACCGGCTACCAGCCGGTGAGCGACCTGGCCGTCGCCAAAAAGATGGAGGAGGCCTGGGGTGTGAAAGACCTGCCGACAAAACCGGGCCTGACCGTTACGGAGATGATTCCGAAGGCCCACGCCGGCGAGCTCAAGGCGCTATACATCATCGGGGAAAACCCGCTCGTGTCGGACCCCGATTTGAACCATGCCGAGGCCTCCATCAAGCACCTCGACTTTCTGGTGGTCCAGGACATATTCTTGACCGAAACCGCCCAACTGGCCGACGTGGTCCTGCCGTCGAGATGTTTTGCGGAAAAGAACGGCACCTTCTCCAACACCGATCGGCGGGTGCACCTGATCCGCAAGGCGGTCGAGGCCCCCGGAGAGTGTAAGGACGACTGGGAGATCCTGTGCGACCTTGCCACCCGTATGGGAACGCCCATGGCGTATGCCGGCAGCCGGGAGATTTGCGAAGAGATT
>CAWBCG010000025.1:0-64745 GCA_963787235.1 uncultured delta proteobacterium | reverse complement strand
GTAGTAAAAAGAAAAGTAATTATCGCCTTGTAAAAAAATAACCTCCTGATAGCATAAAGGCGCCAACAACAAAAACCCACAGCTAAAAGGAGGTTATCATGAAGCACGACAACGTTAACAGGTACGCCGAGTTCTGTCAATTCCGCAGGGAAATCCGCGGATCGGCAGAGTATGTGATTGTCGGCATCGATGTGGCCAAGGAACGCCACCATGCTTTTTTCGGCACCGCCACAGGGCAAGCGCTGCTCAAACGACTGCTCTTTGACAACAGCGCCGGTGGTTTCAGTGAGTTGCTGGAGCGCGTCGGTCAGCTGAAGACCCGCCATGGACTGAGCAAGGCCGTCTTCGCTTTGGAGCCGACCGGCAACTACCATAAACCGCTGGCCAACTGGCTTTTGGAGCAGGGGCAACTGTTGGTGCTGGTCTCTAACCATGCCATCGCCGAGAACCGGCAGACATTGGACGGCCGTTGGGATAAAAACGACACCAAGGACAGCGCCAATGTGGCCGACCTTGTCTCCCAGGGCAAGTGTCAGTTCTTCGAAGAGCCCGATGTGGATCTGCTGGAATTGCGTGCGTTGCTGTCGCTGCGCAAGCGACTCAAGAAGCAGGAGCATTCCATTCGCATGCAGATCCGCAACGGGCTTGTAGCCAGGCACTTTCCGGAACTCGACCGGCACTGGGGCAGCTGTCTGACGGAGAACCTGGCCATCGTGCGCTGGTGTCTGGACCCGCGCAAAATATCGGCCATGTCGTTTACCGATTTTCTGAGCCTGGTTACCACCCGGGATCGCGGGCAGCGGCAGGTGCGACGTTTGCGGGCGATCCATGAGTTGGCCGCAAGCTCGGTCGGCTGCCCGGTGAATGAAGCCACCGTATTTGAAGCGCAAACGTTGGTGGAGCGTTTCCATGATGTGCACCGACGTATCGAACAGACCGAAGCGCAAATAGAAACCGTCTGTCGGCGTTTTCCAACATACCGGCGGATTCGGACAATACCCGGCTTTGGTCCTTACGTCTGCTCTCAGGTGTTGGCGAAAATCGGGGATCCCCACCGGTTCAAGGCTCGCAAGCAAGTCGTCCGGCTGGCCGGCTTTGATCTGAACGCCAAGCGAAGCGGCAAGCGCAGCCAAACCGCTGTGCCGGTGATTTCCAAGCGCGGCAATACCGATCTGCGATATGCGCTGTATCAGGCCGCTTTAATCGCCTCGTATCACCACGCCGGCTTCCGTGCGTTGTTCACCCGCTATCTTAAAGGCCGTGAGAAGGAGCGCGGCATCCGGACCAAGATGCGAGTCAAACTGGCTGCAAAAATGCTGGTCATCGCATGGACGATGATGAGAACCGAAACTGATTTTGATCCGAACCTGCTGGCTGTCTGACAGAAGACATCAGCAGAGAATATATCGGCGGGAGAGCCCGTTTATGGGCGTAGGAGTGAAACAACTCCGGGCGGGACAAACACAGGGCCTCCCTCTGAACTCATAGCGTGGATAAGGAATGCTTGAGGCCGATGCCAACAGTTCGGATCTCGGATAATTGTAACGCTTACGCAGAGAGTTCGCCGACACGCTTTATCTGAGCTTGTCGAAGGGGGAGAAAAACTCGCCGAAGAAGTACTTGCTATTTTACAGGATAGGTGTATCCTCAGATCTTTACTATACTTAAGCTTTTGTAATAATTTCGAAAAATAAATGCTTGACAAAGGAAATATAGAATGTCTCCTCAATCCCAAGCTGAGGGTTTTGTCACAAATGGCCGCTGCCTATGTAAATGAGGATATGAAGACGGGAGAAAATGGTATCTACCTGACCGTAAATGTTCAGGCGAAACCGATATCTGAGACGCTGACGTTGGTTTTTTCTCAAGAATAGATGCATGTGACCAGGGGGTGTCCGGGGATTCGGAACATTCCTTATCTCCCTTATAAAGCTCTAATTCTATCTATCAACAATCCTTAAAGTTAGGGCCGTTGACCTTTGACTTGTAAGAATCGCTGCCATGGCAAATTGATTCTAAACCCTATTTCACCCAACGAAATTGAACAGCAGACGATAACAGGCAGAAGTCATGGGTCATTGCGTTGAAAGAACAGCATCGTAATGTCGTCTTCTTGTGGAGCCTTGCCGATATGCGCGAATAGCGGGATCCCGATCCTTTGTAAAAGATCAGTAGCTGTGGAGGCTGGTTGGGACAGCAGAGAAAAGAGGCGCTCTTTTGTAAAGTTTGCATGATCGGGTGATCGGGCATCCGGCACACCATCTGTGTATGCAAAAAGTATGTCTCCCGGTTTCAGTTGGATCTGCTTGTATCTGTATGTAGCTTCGGGAAAGACGCCAACAGCCGGTCCTGTTTTCGAAAGGCTTTCTCTGATACCATTTCGGTCGATCACGAAAGCCGCTTCGTGACCGCCGTTAATATAAGCCAGTTTTCCGTTAGACGGGTCCAAAACGCCGAAAAAGAGCGTTGCAAACATGCACATTTCGTTATGTTCCTGTGCGATATAATCGTTGGTCAAAGCGACTGTGCGTAACGCATCGATCTGATCGTATTCGCGAACAGATCGTGGTTGCACCGGCCCGCCGACTGTTTGGGACCGCCGGTCTACAAGAGATCGCCTCAAGCGGGCTTGACCCGAGAAAATTCTGATCAAACTGCGAAAAAGGGCCATGAATAGGGCCGAACCCACTCCCTTGTCACACACGTCGCCAATGACAAACCCGACGTATCCACCCGGCAGCATGAACGCATCGTAGAAGTCACCGGATACCCGATTGGCAGGGAAAAAGAAGGCTTCAAACTCCCAATTGGGCAATTGCGGAAGCTGCTTTGGCAAGAAGTCCTGTTGAATTCGGCGGCATTTCTCAAACTCCCTGTCGAGGGCGAGTGAGTAAGCTTCGATCTCTTTCTTGGCCTTTTCAAGAGAGGCCATTGACACGTTCAGATTGTTAAAAAGGGTGGCATTTTCCAATACCAAGGCCATCTGGTTGGCGGTGATCTTCATCAGATCGGCCGTATTCTTTTTGAAATGTCCGGGCAAATGATGCATGAGAGTCAATATGCCCAACAACAAATCTCCACTGACAACCGGAAGAGCTAAGGCAGAACCAACGCTAAAAGGTGGCTGATCGGGAAAATCGAACCATCGCTCATCCACTCGGGTGTCATGGACGAGGCCGATCTCTCGATGCCGGGCCACCCAACCGGCAAGGCCTTTTCTGATCACCGTTCCAATGAGCGCCGCTTTTCGATCTGGAGAAGTTTCACCTCGGGCTAAAATGCTGTCGACGACAATGCCGTCTTTATCGAGCAAAATGATGCTGCCATGCTCGGCACCGGTTAGTTCAATGGCAATGTCTATCGTTTTTTGCAGCATGGTTTTAAGGACCTGCGGTTCATCCGGTCTCCTTGCCATGGAAATGAATTTCTCAAACAAGTCACATTGGGCTTGAAACGCAGCTTTTTCTCTTGTGAGACGGGCGATATCATCTTTGGGTGTGTCTCTTCGCTTCAATGCACTCTCCGTGACCTAATCGAGGTCGCCAAAATCGAAACTATTGGGGCTGCCCATAAACGTAAAATTAACTACTCGTCCAATAGCGAATTCTCCTTTTTCCTTGCAATCTCTTCCCCTCGTCTTGCCGCAATGCTCACAGCAGAAGTTTGGGAAGTTTGGGGACGCCCATAACTATATAAATAACTATTTGTCAAAAAGAGAATACCCTTTCTGCCTGGCAATTTCTTCTCCCCGCCTTGCCGCAATGCTGACGGCCGGTTGAGTCAACCCCAACTGGTTTCCGATTTCCGTCATGCTCATCCCCAGTTCCATGGCGGCCCAATAGCAGAGCAGGCTGCGGGCTTGAACAACCTGGGAGCGTCTAGTTTTTTTCCATACGATCTTAAGCGGCAGATCTATGACTTGGGCTACACGCTCTGCGATATTGTTGAACTCGAAGCCTTCGGACTTCAACCGGTAACTATTTTCCATTTGTTCATCGGCGTGTCGCAAGACCGTATTGACGAAGTCGCTGTCTCCTAAAATCCTCTCGTCGCTTTTGACCCAATCTTTACCCCTGCGAAGGGCAGCAAGTGCCGTCCACCCGCCAACGCTGCGCAGTAGGCCGCCGCCGGTGAGTTCCGGCCTTTGTCATTGTTCGACGTTTTTTGCCACGAAAGTACGGTAGCTTTTCCGGGCTTCACCTTTTCTCTTGCCGAAAAATCCCAATACATAATTGAATTGCTGCCAATCACTCTTTACATTATCCATCAGTGCGATGTGGCCGCAGTAGGGATAATTATCCAATGTCCTCATATTTATAAATTTATGGGCCCTATAAACTTATAACCCCTATAACTCCTTTTTTCCGCCGACGACATTGTAGGCGGGAAACCAGTCAGCCCTTCGGGCAAATTTATTTAATTACCATTGGGTGCAAAATTACTGGCATAACAGTAAGAATATCTCGCGTAGCGGGTGGTGTATAATACGAACCAAGAAACATTGACCCTTTATCTATTTTCGAGTACATTACAATTAATTTATGAAATCAAGGATTTCAGGGAATGGATAAAAAGCAAACTCCCGAATCAGCGATGAGATATGTCGTTTTTCTCAGGAAGACAAAACCTGGCGTAAAAAAGGTCTTTCTTTTCGGTTCCTATGCGAGAGGAACCTTTCATGAGGACAGCGATATTGATCTGGCAATCATTTTTGATAGCCTTTTCGATTCCTTTGACATGCAAGTCGAATTAATGAAGATGAGAAGAAAGTTTGATATCAGGATCGAACCTCACCCGTTTAGTGAGTCCGATTTTAATACTTCAAATCCATTAGCCAAGGAAATCCTTAAAAACGGTCTGGAAATAGCCTGATTTCGCATGAAGAAGGAGATGGGGAGGGATAACAAATTATTTTTTTGAAAATACCTTGTCAACTCAATTATACCCTTGTGGGTGTTCCCAGCGACTTCAAATCTCCGAATCCATGGTCCGAACCGAAGACATTTGACTGCAGGTTCGCAATCCACTGTTTTCCATCCTGGGTGGCACGCAGATAGCGCATGGCTTCCTGGATGTACATGTTGACATGGTTCCAGTAAAACTTGGCGTGATTTTCCCGCAGGTCACCGGGCGTCTTGTACCCGAGTTGCTTGTTGAGACCAATTTCCTCGAATTCGTAAAAAAGCGCGGTGCACTTTTGGATGCGGTAGGGGTCGCCGAGTTGACCGATGAGATCGGCCGCCCGCACGAGCCCATGGTATCCTTTGGTGTTTTTGTACATCTCGCCGTCGGGAACCGGAAACCGGGTCATTTCGATGTATGAGGTCAACAGTTCGGCATCGATCAGCCCTTCCGCCAGCATTCCCTTACCGAAACGATCCTTGACGAACATTTTGCTCCGGTCGACGTGATACGGTGCCAGTGCCGCGTCGGTTCCGCCGGGAGTTACGGTAACTTTTTGTCCGTCGACGCCGATGGAGATTGTGCCGCCGATGTCATCCCTGCATATCCCCTTCACGTATCCGATATCGTGGCATAAAAGAGCGATCACGAAATGCGCCCAATCGCTGGGCGACACGCCGCCTTCCGAAAGATGCTTTCCTTCCAGTATTGACTGTCCGGCCAGGGTCACCATAACCGTGTGCTCGACGTTGTGATACAGGGCATCCGAGTTGGCGATAATTTCCAAGGCGAGATGCGACGACCAGATGATGACGTTGCCCAATTCCTGTTCCATATCACTGTAGGTTCGCCTGTAGGCTCTACTGAGTTGCTCAACGCAGTAATCCATCTTGATTTTTTCAAGGTTCAACATGGCAGGGGCCCCTCTTTTCCGCTTTAAACTGCTTACTCGACTACCGAATATTGGTAACCGTTTTCAGGGTTGCAAAGTCCGATGCGCTTCAAACCACCTCATTGTAAGCGTTTACAGGGTGCCGCAGATGTACTTTTGTACTTCAAGTGCCCGACACCAAAGCAGATGCGGTGCCCTGTATGAATATTTTACACTAACGAACGCTTGACTGCAAAATTTTTAATATTGAAGGGGGAGGGAAGGTCGATTAAAATCAATCCAAAACCGAGTTTAAATCAAACGTAGATCGTTGACCGATGGCCTCAAAATTCATTTCGAGCCAATCACCGGCGACTCTTCGCCCCACCTCATGTAAGTGGAGAAGAAAATCCCACTCGGCATTCATTTTGCTCGATGCGTTGAGGTTATTGAATCCGTTTTCCGCCGCGATCGTGTGAATCTGCATTTTTTTATAGTTGTTTGGGTCGAGGCTTCCCTCATCCCACAATCTGTTGACGAATTCTATGGCTCGCAGCTCACGCAGCAGTATGGCGTTAAAAGTGATTTCATTGACCCGATTTCTTATTTCTCTGACAGCGGACCCGTTCAAAGTTGATTTGTCCGGCCAAAAAATCTTTGAGGGGATTGTTGTTCAGGGGATTCAAGTCGTAGGGAGAAGCAATGCGACTGATAAGGTCAAAGGATAAGCAGCCGGGCGAATGATCCAAGTTCCAGTTTCCGGTAATGATATCGAAAAATGTCCTTTTGTAGGGGCTGGGTAAGGCGAAGACGCTGATCGCTTTCCAAAAATTCCATAGCGCCTTTCGCGCCCCCTCGTATCCATTATTCATCATTCCATCGGCAGCAACCACTGCGTTCATCGCACCGGCACTGGTGCCGCTGATAGCTTCAATTTCAAGGCGGCCGTCATCAAACAAACGATCCAGGACGTCCCACGTGAATGCACCGTGGGCTCCGCCTTCCTGCAGCGCCAAATTAACCTTTTTCCTCTGCGGCATGTTCAAATCAGTTCACGTTTGTTCCGATCCGATGTCTGAATGCGATTCAGACCCCATCCAGCTGTCTCGCGCACGGCGTCCAGGACCGAAGAGGTCGCACGCACCCCTTGCAGCTCATGAGGCCTTGTCTGATTTTGCAATACGAGTCGACGACATATTCGAACATCCGGGCATTTTTCACCGCCAGGCCGACTTCATCGGCGATGGCCATCAGCACCCTCTTGTCTGCCTCGCTGAAGCCGTTTTCTCCTACCTTGTTGATCGCCTCGATCACCCCCACTTTTTCACCTCCCGCAATGACGGGTGCCGCTAAAATCGATTTGGTGACAAAGCCGCTTTCGTCATCGATATTGCCAAAAAAATAGGGGCACGTCTGGACATCGTTTACGACGACCGGCAGGCCCTCCTGCAATGCTTTTCCGGCGATGCCCTTATCGGCCGGAAACCGGCATTGAACGAGACAGGCCCCCGTCTCGCCGATGGCGCTGAAAAACTCCAACTCATTCGTATCATCGCAATACAATAGTATCGACCCCTCCTCGGACGGCAGTTCCGATACGATGATGCTGATAATCATCGTCAACAGTTCCTGCAGATCGCCGGCATAACACAGCGATGAACTCACTGATTCATACAATTTGAAAAGTCGCTCGTTTTCCTGGTTTTCGTGATGAACGCGGCAATTGTATAACAGGCTCGAGCAAACCGAGCCGAACCATTGCGATAGTTTTTCATCGGATGACACACCGACCGCAACGTCTTTTGCGGTGGCCAGAAGCAATGTGCCAAACTCACCGCCATTGTACTTTAAACGGATGGCAAGCCCGTCAACCTCTGATGACATACCGCTTGCGACTGAATTGGGCGCGTCGGAAACGATGGGGTCCTCCGTATGCAAGGCGACGGGATACACGCCATTGCCTTTTTGAGCACCGTTGTCATTGACATTTTCCAACAGGCGATTTTCGATTTTTTTCATTTCATTTTCTTGAATATTTATTCCAAATATAGAGCCGTTACTCTGGCTCGACCCGGATAGCGACAGCGCGATGCCGTTAACCGGCATTATCGGCTTTAACCATTTTTCGATGTTCGCCACCTGGATTTCGATGTCTGTTTCTACTATTAGAGATGGGAGATCCTTGGCTAATTCAGCCATATCCAAGATTGCCGATGCATTTGATGACATGTGTTCCCCCCTTATTGTTGATATGCGATCTTCATGTTGGAGATCTTACCGACTGAGACGGTCTAACAGGCTGTTGAAAAACTATTGCGCTTGGCAATACAGTGTTAAAACCCGGCTCAAAATGCTCATTTTAACTCTGATTATGTATATCTGAAAACGAAGAAAGGTCAAAAATAAAAACATTTTCTCAGTGGGCATCACTAAAAACGGAAAAATTATGGCGGACATGAAGTTATTAGACGATGCCAGGGTAGCATCGCGAGGGCGCAGGTTGTGCATTACAGGGGGTTCCCTTGAAAAAAATAATGGCGAAAAGCAAAGGAGACATCCGTTCCGGATTACCATTCCTGCCCCTCATCCTTACCGGATCCCTCCACCCCAACTGCTGTGTCCAGCTGTTCCTGAACGATGGATTCATCGGAAAAAACCCGCTCGTAAGCATCCCGGATTTCCCAGGCCTGTTCATCCATGATTTTTCTCTCAACGAAAATTTTTCGGCCAATTACGCGCTCCGTGAATCACTCGAAGAATCTGAATTTCGTCGGAGACAACCCTGTATGGAAGTATAAACGGCGTGCCGGATATGACCAGCTCGCGGGTACCTGGTACCCTGCCTGGTCTTCCAAGGTGAGGATGTTCTTTCAAAATTTGGGAGGATTCCCAAATACTGGTCAGCACTTTTTGGGCAGCAGCCGGGCTGTCATTAGAAATGAAGGTGTCGATATTTCGAAGATCATCCAACGCCAGGCGGACCCAGTCTATTGGACTCATCTTTCAGAGAGGATTAATTGCAGTTTCCATCCACAAATGGCAAGAAACGTTCAGAAACACCCGGTCAGTGGGTGGCACAGCTCAGACAGGGGTCCAGCAACCGGATACACCTTCCGATGAGCCGGTTTCCCTTTGTGGTGAGTTTGCCGTTGCGGTTGTGCCGCTGGGCAAGATCGGTGATGAGCAGGTTGATAAAGGCATTGTTGAACTGTGTCGCCACCAGCAAGCGGACCTTGTCCACATAACCGCGATTGACCCGGTACTTGTGAATCAGCAGGCCCCGCGGGGCCTCCAACACCCCAATTCCCTGACCGGCAGCTTCCCAGTCGGGTTTTGGCGGGGGTTCCTCCATACCGACATTTTCCAGAAGAGCTTCGATTCGCTTGGCCGCCCAGTACATTTCCAGAAGCCGGCAGACGTCGTAGCTCTCGAGGGTAATAACTGGCGAATCCAGGAGGGTCTTGCTGATGTCAAACTGCCTGATCTCAGGATCCGATAGAAAACCGTTTTCGAGAAAGCTTCTCGCCAGCGGACCGACCAGCATGATTCCTTCCGGAAAACCGAGCTGCTCAAGGTAAGGAATCTTGGATAGGCTCCAGTCGACGCGCATCTCGGCAATTTTTTCTTCGAATTCATCGACGGTAAATCGGTTGACCAATTGGCCGCTGCGGTTGTAGACAAAAAAACCGTTTTCGGCGCAACTGTCGCTATAGGCAACAAAGTGGACCTTGAGGTCTTCGGGAAATTCGATCTCCCTATCCGGCTCCCATCGGTCAGACACTTTTGCGATGACCGATGGGATTTTTTCTTTGAGGGACGCCGCTTTTTCCTTCGCCTTGCTCAGGACGGTCTGGTCGAAAGTGCTCAGAAATCTCCCCGGTGCCAGGGTGACCGCATGCGTATTCCTTTTTCCGAAGAGTTGCACCAGGTCCATGGCGCTCCGGCGCATTGCAAAGACTTCATCGAACGTTTCCGGGTAATTTTTTCGCAGTGCGAATATGCCTCCTTCGGTTCCCATGAAGTCCGGCGAGCTGAGAAAGAAGTAGCTCAGCGAGTGGCTGCTGATCCATTCTCCCAGAACCATGATCTCTCTGAATTGCCGGGTTCGCACATCGACTTCCAGCCCAATTGCGTTTTCAATGGCCCTCACTCCCGCCACCTGGTGGGCGGTAGAGCAAAGCCCGCAGATGCGGGAGATCATATGCGGCACCCATTCCGCCCTGCGCCCACTGGCGAATTTTTCAAATCCCCGGAACTCGAGCACCTGGAAACGAGCCGATTTCAGCCGGTTTTCATCGAACTCGATGTATATGTCCGCGTTGCCTTCGATTCGGGTTGCTTTTTTTAAGATGAGCTTGGTTGTCATCGTATTTTGGACACGTCCCTTATAAAATGCTCGCTGAATCCCAGAGAGCTGACGCTTTTGATACGCAGGGTATGAAGCGGTGCTTTGAGCTCGTTTTCAGGCTTCTTCAACCTGCGGGCGAGGACGTGCAGCATAACTTCCTCTCAGATAATACGAAAACGGATCGATGGATTGGCCGTAGGTTTCCTCGATCAATTCTTCCAGTTCAAAGGCATTGGCCAAGGCGGGCAGGCCTGCGAATGCGGCACAGGTGCCCCATGCGATCAGAAAGCGGCTTTTGCGACGCACTTCAGTGAGTTTTTCTTCGTCTTCCCGCGTACGAACCGCACCGTCCACAACGGCGATATCCGTCTCCAGAATCTGCTCCTGGTCCATGAGCATGGGACAGTAGCGGACCTGGACCTTATCCGTGACTCGACTCAGTTCATCCGGGCTGCGCACCAACATCGCCGCACATCCGCCACAGGATGACAGCGAGCTGAACCCGATGGTTATTGTATCGGTTGCTTTGAACTTCGGCAAAACGGCATGTCGTAGGGTCTTCAATGATTTTTGCGGCTCTTCGAGGGCACTTGTCATAACCCGCAGACGATCGATGAGAATTCGGAGAAATAAAAGCCCTGTTTCCGGATCCGAACGGATACCGGTCAGCATATCTTCCCGGCTGATGGATCGCAGTCTAACCGGCGAGTGTGCTTTTGCGGATGCCGATCGGAGCACTCCGGCTATCAGGGACATTTCCCCGAAAAAATCTTCTTTTTCAAGGATCGTCAATACGACCTTGTGGCCGTCGCGCCGGCTGGAGACTTCGACGGCCCCTGACTGGATGATGTACATCTCATCACCGGGATCGCCCTGGCGGCAGCGGAACGACATCTTCCTTGTTTCTGCCTACCCTGCCTGCACTGATAAGTCATAATTCTTGGTTGATTTACTATCACAAACTTTCCCATGATGGCTTTCTCCGGCATCACCACGGGATCGGCTGCCGTTCCCGGAAGAAGCCGCCATTGGGGCCGCCGTCGGGCAGGGTCGCCAGCCAGACCGGTGTGTCGGCGCCTTGCTCCGGTGTCAGCGGGGCCTGGCTGCCGCCCATTTCGGTGCGCACCCACCCCGGGCAGGCCGAATTGACCAAGATGTTTGTACCGCGCAACGCATTGGCCAGCAAAGCCGTAATGCCGTTCAGCAGTGTTTTCGACAGGCGGTAGGCGGGAGAGAGCACAGCGCCGTAAGGACTGTCCGGGTTGCTGATGTCGTTCAACGAACCCAGGGTGCTGGCCATGTTGACGATGCGGCCGTATCCGTTGGCCTTCATAAGCGGGATGCAGGCCTGGGCCAGCAAGAGAGGGCCGAAGACATTGGTCGCAAGGGTGTTGTGAAAAACGGCAGGGTCGAGTTCGAGAATGCCCGACTGCGTATCGATCATGATGCCGGCATTGTTGACCAGGATGTCGAGGCGCCTGAAGTCATCTTTTATTTTTCCGATGGCAGCCTCAATGGATATCGCCCGGGTTACATCAATCAAAATGAAATGGGCCTCCAGTCCTTCCGACTGCAGCTGCTTGAGTGCCGCAATCCCTTTATCCTGGTCACGAGCCCCGATGAGAACCTTGATATCTTTTTGCGCCAGTTGACGGGCAATCGAGAACCCGATTCCTTTGTTTGCCCCGGTGACCAGCGCCGTTTTCGTTTCAGCTGTTGTCATTGTGGAATACCTCCTTTTTAAATGATAAAAACTAATCGCTGAAACGGCGCTGTCAAATAAAACAGAAGGGCTTCGGAAATTTCCGAAGCCCTTTTGCTCAAGTATTATTAATTGGTAGCGGGGGCTGGATTCGAACCAACGACCTTCGGGTTATGAGCCCGACGAGCTACCAGACTGCTCCACCCCGCATCATTTTTAAAGTCGAAATATAACGGCAGCTCGGATATCTGTCAAGAGGTTGGCAATAATATATTGAAATCAAGCATCGGTTAGGGTCTCGATGTGATTCTTAAGATCCAGAATGGTGGCACTGTCGGTCTTTCCGTTTTTAGGCCGCACCAGGACCAGCTTTGTACGGCCGGTGTGTCCGGAGACGATTTCCAGCAAAGATTTGGGCAAGCCGAGATGCCGCGCCAGAAATGTGATGCACATTTTATTGGCCGCACCTTCCACCGGCGGTGCGGTCAGCTTGATTTTGAGGGCATCACCGTGCCGACCGGCCAGCATGTTCTTCGATGAACGCGGCAGGACAAAAACCTTCAGAACGATGCCCTCGGGGTGGGGCTTAATGAAGGCGTTTTCTGAAGGGTTAAGGCTCATGCTGTAATTCCAAAGCTGATGCGCCGCTTGGTTTCCGGCCCGTAAACGGGTGGCTTTTCGCAGCATTGCGGAAACCAGAGAACAAATTGTCAAGTTGTGCTGCTTCACCGCTCAGACGCATACAGCGTTTGACGCGCAGAGGGAGAAATGAAACCGTCCGGGGACGGATACTACATAGCCCATCCGCAGTTTCATTAAGGGCACTGATAAATTTCCGATCCAGAAATGTGCAATTTTCTGCAAGTTCAAGGAAATCAATGAATTGCGCGGAGGCGTACTCGTGTACGCCGCACAAGCGATTCAGCCGATTGACGCCGAAATTGCGGGAAAGGGCCATTTATGGATGGAAACTAACTATTCGGCCTCCGCAACATGCTGCGTGATGAAATCCCGCAGGAACTTGGGCGGGCGCATGACGCGGCCTTCGGGGGTGACGCAGGGGTGTTTGGTGTACCCCTCGGCGAAGACTTTTGCGAGGTCCTCGCTCAACAGGCGGTAGTCGAATTTCATGGCGCCTTTAACCGCAGCGTCGAGCGTGGTTTCAATCACCAAGGGGTCATCGTAGCGCACTGGAAAGAGATATTTGCAGTATGCCTCCGAGACCGGTAGAAAGACACCTTTTTCTTCAATTTCCCGGTAGGTCATCCCAAGAGCACGGAACAGTTCGGATCGACCGATTTCAAACCATCTCAAATAGTTGGCGTAATAGGCATACCCCATGCGGTCCGTGTCGCCGTAGCGAACCCTACTGGTCGTCCGATTTGAGATCATCTGTTTTTTCTCTATCCAAACAAAGGCGCGCGCTGTTGGTTTGTGTTACCGCAACCCGTTCAGGGCTGGGGCTATCAGTGCCTTCAGATCATCGTAAGTGTTGGAGACCGGAAACTGCGGAAACTCTTGCCTGACGTTTTCCGGCGGACGAAACAGGAATCCGAAGTCGGCTTCCTTGAGCATCGTGATGTCGTTGTAAGAGTCGCCTATGGATATGACGGTGTAGTTCAAATTTTTCAATGCCAGCACCGCCCGGTATTTGCTGTCCGGCTGACGCAGGTTGTAGTCCTCGATAGTGCCGTCGGCGGCGACGTTCAAGTGATGGCAGAAAAGCGTCGGCCAACCAAGCTTTTCCATCAACGGTCGGGCGAACTCGACGTACGTGTCGGATACGACAATTACCTGAGTGCGGGCTCTCAGCCAGTTCAAAAAGTCCTCGGCACCTGCCAGCGGCGCCATCGTCGCGATCACATCCGTGATGTCTTTGAGTTTGAGTCCGTTTTGTTTCAGGATGGCCAGGCGCTTTCGCATGAGCACATTGTAGTCGGGGACATCGCGGGTGGTGAGGTTGAGGTCTCGAATGCCGGTTTTTTCGGCAACGTTGATCCAGATTTCAGGGATGAAAATGCCCTCAAGATCTGTGCAGACGATGTGCATGGAAGTCCTCGTTTTCGATGCGGCGAGGCCTATGCAAAACGCCCCTTTTTGCCCCATTTCTTCGTCAGTCTCAAATTCTAATCCTCGAAATACTCAATGTATTCCTGTGGTTAAAATTATTATCTTCCTTGAAATTGAACAAAAGTGGACATTTTTCAAAGACCTCGCAGGTTTGCCGGCGAGCGCCGGTTAATCTTCGTTGTTCTCATCCTCGATCCTGATCAGAACCGGCTTGGCGCTTACCACATCCAGAGAGGCGATTTCATTCAGCGCCTTGGTGACCGCGGCCTCCCTGGCTGCATGTGTCAGCATCACCAGCGGGACCGAGCCGTTGATTTTACGACCCTTTTGGTAGGCGGTCTTTATGCTGATGCCGCAAGAGCCGAGGATGCCCGAAATTGTCGACAGCACGCCCGGACGATCGAGGGCCGAGAATCGCAGGTAATAGTGAGTGACGATTTCGCTGATCGGCATGACCGGAATTTTATTTATGGCGTTCATTTGAAAGGATAGCAGGGGGACCCTTCCGGCGGTGCCCGACAGCAGATTGCGGCTGATGTCCACTATATCGCCGACAACTGCGCTGGCCGTCGGCAACATTCCCGCCCCGCGCCCGGAAAGCATAATGTCCTCCACTGCATCGGCGGAAATCGTGATCGCGTTCAGCGTGCCGTTGACGTTGGAGAGCATGTTGTCGAAGGGTATCATCGTCGGGTGAACGCGGGCCTCGACCGTTTGGCCCTTGAATTTACTGATGGCCAGCAGTTTGATCCGGTAGCCGAACTGACCGGCAAATTCGATATCCATCGGGGTGATATGAGAAATGCCTTCGGTGTACACATCCGTCAGGTTGATTTCCATACCGTAGGCCAGTGCGGAGAGAATGGCTATTTTATGAGCCGTGTCGCGTCCCTCGACGTCCAGCGCCGGGTTCGCTTCGGCATACCCCTTGGCCTGGGCCTCCGCCAGGGTCGACGCGAAAGGGCTGCCGTCATCGGTTATCCTGGACAAGATGTAATTGCAGGTGCCGTTCAGGATCCCGATCATGGCTTGAATCCGGTTGCCTACCAGGGATTCCCGGATGGTTTTGATGATGGGCATGCATCCGCCTACGCTGGCTTCGAAAGCGAGATCGACCCCTTTTGCCCCGGCGGCTCTGAATAGGACATTGCCTTGCGAGGCCAACAGCGCCTTGTTGGCGGTGACGATCTGCTTGCCGTTTTCGATCGCGCTCAAAATCAACTCTTTGGCGATGGTATCGCCGCCGATCATCTCGACGACGATGTCGATGCTCGGATCGTTGACCACGGCCCAGGCGTCTTCGATCAGGACGCCTGGGGCGAAGCGCACCCCCCGGTCTTTGGTTGTGTCGATGTCGGCCACCCGCTTGAGGGTCAGCGCTGCACCGACCCGCGATTTGATCAGCTCTCCGCCATTCAGGAGCATCCGGGCCACGCCCGTACCCACCGTGCCGCACCCGAGCAATCCGATATTGATGTTTTTCATATGCCGATTCTCAACCTAAATGAAAATGAGCCGCTTATTTTTATCGTGACCAACAAGAAAGTCAATCAAAAAAGGAAACGGGTGATGGGCGGTCGCCCATCACCCGTTTCCTTTTCTTTACATAATATTGCGAATTCCCCGGACCGCCTGATTGATGCGCATTTTGTTTTCGATCAATGCAAAGCGCACGTAGTCATCGCCGTACTCGCCGAAGCCGAGCCCGGGTGACACCGCCACCTTGGTTTCCTTTATCATGAACTTCGAAAACTCCACCGACCCCATCTTGACGTATTGTTCCGGTATCTTACCCCAGACGAACATGGTGCCTTTGGGGCAGTTGATGGACCAGCCGATGCGTTCGAGGCCGCTGATCAAGGCATCGCGCCGTTCCTTGTAAGTCAGCCTGATTTCTTCCACGCAGTCTTGAGGGCCGTTGAGCGCAATGATCGAGGCGATTTGGATCGGCTGGTATATGCCGTAGTCGAGGTAGCTCTTGATGCGTCGCAGGGCGGCGACGGTCTCGCGATTGCCGACGCAGAAACCGACCCGCCACCCGGGCATGCTGTAACTCTTGGAGAGCGAGAAGAATTCAACTCCCACATCCTTGGCGCCCTCGACCTGCAGAAAACTGGGGGCCTTGTAGCCATCGTACGTCAGGTCGGCATAAGCGAAGTCGTGAATGACCATGATGTCGTGTTCTTTGGCGAAGTCAACGATTTTTTCGAAGAACGCCAGATCGATGATTTCGGTGGTCGGATTGTGCGGATAGCTGATAATGAGAACTTTGGGACGCGGCCAGGTCTGGCGGGTAGCGTGCAGGAGGTTGTGAAAAAAATCCTGGTCCGGGCCCAATGGTATGCCGCGCACATCCCCGCCGGCGATAATGGTCGAGTAAGGATGAATAGGATAGGTGGGATTGGGCGCGAATACCACGTCACCGGGCCGGATGGTGACCAGAATCAAATGTGAGATGCCCTCCTTGACCCCTATGGTGACGATAGCCTCGGTTTCATGATCGATGTCCACGTCGTAGCGCCGCTTGTACCAACCGGCGATGGCCATTCTCAGCTTGGTGATGCCCATCGAGGCCGAGTAACGATGGTTGTGGGGTTTTTGGGCCGCTTCCACGAGCTTGTCGACGATGTGCTGCGGGGTGCCCAGATCGGGATTCCCCATGCCCAGATCGATAATGTCCTCGCCTTTGCGCCGGGCCTCCATTTTAATGGCATTGACTTGGGCAAAGACATACGGCGGCAGGCGGTCCAGTCTGGCGAATTTGCTCATTGCGCTAACCTTTCGTCCTTGAATGGTTGTTAAGGGCTCGCTCAAAAATTACGTCACATTCTGGGCGCCGATGCATCCCGTCCGGCTGCGTTGCGAAAACTCGGAATATCCAGATATTCCTGCGTTTTCGCGCCTTGCCGGCCGGGCGCCTCAACGCCCAAAAATTGCGAACTTATTTTTTCGCGAACCCTAAAGCTGGCAGGGTGGGGTCAAGACGGCAGTTGGCATCGGAAACGGCGCGCCGGTGGGCGGGACCGGCGGTCTTCCGCGCAATCGACGGCAGAGCGTCCAATCCCTTGACTTCCAGTATCTGGGACTTCTATAATTGTTACATCGCACACGGTGTACATGGCCATATGATCTTGCCGGTCGGGCTGAAAGGGTGCTTACATCTGGTTTACTGCAAATTTTTACATTATCCCGGATGAGATGTCAAAAAAATTGTTTTGACTTTTCAGGAGATTCCTTCTAAACATTCAAATTCTTAACATTTTCTCACTATACTCAGGAGAGTCTCATGTCTAATTCCCTGACCTACGCCGAAGCCGGTGTCGATATTAAAAAGGCCGCGCGATTGATCGAGAAGATCAAGGATATCGCCAAACAAACCCCCCGATCCGGGGTGATGGGAGACATCGGCGGTTTCGGAGCCTTGTTCTCCTTGAACATGGCCAATGTGGACAATCCGGTGTTGGTCAGTTCCACCGACGGCGTCGGCACCAAGGTGAAAATCGCCTTCATGATGGATAAGCACGACACGATCGGCATCGACCTGGTGGCCATGAGCGTCAACGATATTGCCGTACAAGGCGCCCGGCCGCTATTTTTCCTTGATTACCTTGCCATGGGCGAACTCGACAACGACAGAGCCACGGCGGTCATCCAGGGAATCGCCGAGGGGTGCACCCAAGCCCGGTGCGCGCTCATCGGCGGTGAAACCGCGGAAATGCCGGGGATCTATCGACCCGGTGAATACGACCTGGCCGGTTTTGCCGTCGGTATTGTCGACAATGCCAAGATCATCGATGGTTCCGGCATCCACGTGGGAGACAAGATCGTAGGGGTTGCCTCCAGCGGATTGCACAGCAACGGCTATTCGCTGGTCAGAAAAATTTGTTTCGACCGATTGAAACTCAAGTGCTCTTCTCATGTCGATGCACTGGGCGGCCGTCTGGGGGACGAACTGATCAAGCCGACAAAGATCTATTCCGAAACCATTCGCCACCTGATTCGCGACCTGCCGATTCACGGTTTGGCGCACATCACCGGCGGTGGCGTCGAGGAAAACCTCCTGCGCATCATTCCGAGGGCTTGCCAGGTTCTGCTGCAGAAACGCAGTTGGGAGATTCCTCCGATTTTTGACTTCCTTCAAGAGGCGGGCAAGATTACCGACGAGGAGATGCTGAGGACCTTTAACAACGGCATCGGCTTGGTGGCGGTTGTTCCGGACGATTCGACGGTCGAGGTTATCTCACGGCTATCCGCCCTGAACGAAAAAGCCTTTGTCATCGGTGAGGTGGCCGAATGCCGCCATCAAAACAACCGCTGTCAATGGATGTAGGCCGGAGCCCTGATGAAAGACGAAAAGAAGACAACCCCGGCCGGCGCAATCAGGCGCATTTGTCTGCGGCTGCTGAATTGGATCGCCCGGGGTCATAAAAACGGCGGGCTCTGTCCCACCTGAGGGATCGGTCCGCACGGTGCCGGGAGGGTTCCGAAGAAAAATGATCGTTCTCGGAATTGAAACCTCCTGCGACGAGACTGCGGCGGCAGTGGTGGCGGACGGCCGCCGAATCCTGTCTTCAGTGGTTTCCTCACAGGTCGCCGTTCACCGTCCATTCGGTGGGGTTGTGCCAGAGTTGGCCTCCCGCAAGCACATCGAGGCCATTGTGCCTGTGGTTCGCCAGGCGCTCAGTGAGGCTGGCATCTCACAGGCTGAACTCGAAGCTGTGGCTGTCACTCAAGGGCCTGGCTTGATCGGTTCGCTTCTGGTTGGGTTTTCATTTGCCAAGGCCTTTGCAATGGTTCGTGGACTTCCTTGGATCGGTGTCAGCCATCTGGAAGGTCACATCAATTCCGTATTTCTGGAGCCCGACCCACCGGACTTTCCCTTCACGACCCTGCTGGCCTCCGGCGGTCACACCAGCATTTATCACGTCATCTCCCACACGCAATTCGACCTCATGGGACAGACCCGTGACGATGCCGCCGGAGAAGCCTTCGACAAAGTGGCGAAAATGCTCGACCTCGGCTACCCGGGCGGCTTCATCATCTCGAAGCTGGCACGAGAGGGGGACCCGACGCGGATCCCCTTTCCGCGATCTTATTTGGACCGTTCGCGCTTCGATTTCAGTTTCAGCGGTCTCAAGACGGCTGTCGGCCGTTACATTCGCGACCACTCCCGGGTCCTGGCCGAACGAATACCCGATATTGCAGCCGGGTTTCAGGAGGCCGTGGTGGATGTGCTGGCCTATAAAGTCATCGCGGCCGCGGTCTGCAAGAAATGCAACCGGATTAGCCTGGTCGGAGGCGTGGCGGCCAACGGGCGTTTACGGGAAAGGGTGACACTGGACGCCCGAAAAAAGGGAATATCGGTCTATTTACCCGGTCATGACCTCTGCGGCGACAACGCCGCCATGATTGCCGCCGCGGGATATCACCACTTGGCAACTGGCGCACGGTCCGACTTCGACGACGATGTCTATTCCCGTCAAGCTATTTGAGCCGGGTACTTGGATCGAAAGTGGAAGTGCACGTTATTTGCTTATAAGATGAGCGGTTTCCCACCCAGGCGGGATTAAACGTTCTGGGTTCAAAAGCCATAAACACATGAGGTTCCAGGTTCACCGTTCCCCGTTCAGGGTTGAAGGATCGAAGTCCTTCCTTGAACCTTGTACCCTTGAACCCAGAACCCTGAATCAGTTTAGGTTACCATCAATCAGGGAACCATCGATAGCCCAGATATTGGCGTTTCAGTTTCAACACTCGTGCCACTGAGGTCATGCTTCCCAGTCGCAAGTCGGCGGAAGCCGACATTTGACGAATCATCTCCTCGTGAGCGTTTTCGATGTCCGGACCCTTATGGCAGATCAGAGCCACATCGACTCCGGCAACGAGGACTTGCCGCACGATGGTTCGGATGTCGTAGTGCCGCTTGATGGCGCCCATGTCCAGATCGTCCGTCAGGACAAGACCGTCATATCCCATGTCCTGCCGCAGTACGTCTCCGACGATCTTCGGCGAAAGACTGGCAGGCCATTCGGGATCGATGCGGTCGTAAAAAATGTGCGACAGCATCATCCCGGCGGTCCGATGGTCAATGGCCGCGTCGAAAGGGATCAGGTCAACCTGCTTGAGTTCCTCCAGATCGACGCTCAGGGTGGGCATGTCATCATGGGAGTCAAGAACCGTGCGGCCGATGCCGGGAAAGTGTTTGGCTACCGCCATAATGTTGCGGCGCTGGAGTTGGTCGATCATGAGGCAGCCCATCGCGGCCACCCGGAGGGGATTGTCCCCGAAGCTCCTGGATGCCATGACGCTGGAGATTTCCTTCGGAGCCACATCGAGCACCGGGGCCATGTTCATGTTGACGCCGGCGTTCCGAAGATCGGCGGCCGTCATGCGGGCAAAATGTGTGACGTCCTCTTCGTCTCTCATTTGTGAGGCACCGGGGAGCTGGGTGAAGGGTATTTTGAGACGGGCCACTTCACCCCCTTCCTGGTCGATAGCGATCAGCAGAGGCGCGAGGCCTGACTGCCGACCATAGTGCTGAATTTCAGTACACAGCTCGCGCAGCTGGTCGGGTGAAACGATATTGCGGGTGAAAAGAATCACACCGCCGATATTGAGCGTACCGATCAGAAACCGCAAGTCGTCGTTGAAGGTCGTACCGTCGAAGCCGACCATGAGCCGCTGGCCGGCCAGTTGCTCATAGGTTAGTGCTGACAGATGCATTATTCACCTTTATTGTTTTAATTCAATATGTTAACATGAAAAAATGACAAATTCAAACCCAAAGTGTCAGGCGATACCGATGATGAACGCGAAGCTAACATTTTACGTCCTAAAAGTCCCCTTGCTGCTTATGTTGATGTTATTCGGTTTGATGCTGGACTTTTTCATTCAACTGCCTTTTCACATCATGTGCAAATTGGACCACGTTAGGGGCAAGCGCTTTTAACCCCATTGTTGCATCGTTGGGTTTAACAGAGCCCGATTTCTTGCTGAACAGAGAATGGGAAGCTACGCCGAATGACGTCGATATAAAGTGTGATACGAATTTCTCTGCAGGACGCTTGGGGGTGTGTGCGTCGGGTAGATGATTTTGCAACCAAATGACACGACACCTGTTCGGATGCGCTGCGACATCGTTCAAGGCCTATCTTTTGAACAGCCAAATAAGGATGGGTAAACCCAGTGCCGCCAGCACCATTATGCCGGGCAGGGTGAGGTAAGGGGCGTACCAGGGAGCACGGGTGGTGCGGGCTTTTTTCACCTCGGTCAGAAAGAGGTTGCCGAGAATAACAGCAGCCAGAAGAGGCGCGCATAACGCCAAGAGGTTTTTCAGCATATCCATTTCGGTGATTCCCAAAAAAATATTGCTTGCCGTCCGATTTGATACCTGTTAAGAAATTAAATTTGTGTCAATATTTTTCAGCTGGCGAGACTGAGTTATCGGTCGAATAAGTCGAAATTACAGGCGCGGCAGAACTGCGAGAGGCAAATTGCCCTTTGAAACAGTTGATAGAGCGCTCGAAACGAAACTGGTACGCCTGGCAGGATTCAAATACCGCCTGTGGCGGCATTTCGGCTGCGCCTCAACCGCAGGCCCGAATCCGCTGGAGTTCTAACGAAAACCGGGGTCGAACTTATTGTCTTACACCGTTTGAGTGTAGGTGGTACGCCTGGCAGGATTCGAACCTGCGACCTACGGATTAGAAGTCCGTTGCTCTATCCAACTGAGCTACAGGCGCACAAGTCCAAAGGGTGGTTAGCACAAGACACCGGTGAAGTCTACAAGAAAAAGAATGATCGCACTACCCTGTCGAGCACAGTCGCGACCCTTGAAGAATGCCACCTGGAATAGACTGCCGGGAGGCGAGAATTAAGAAAACGGTGACTTCAAACCAGACACCATTTTTATTCAGGCAATTTACATGAGCAAACCAAAAAAGACCCTGCCGAAGACTGATTCGGAAGTCTTAAAGAAACATCTCGAACCTATCGATAACCGGCAAAAACCATCTGCAACCGCCCACTCTCACGACAAGGCGCTGATCAAGTACGATCCCCTGCAGCGGTATCTGAGCGAAATCAGCCGCTACCGTCTGTTGACCCGCGAAGAGGAAAAAGAGTTCGGCATACGTGTTCAAAAATACGGTGATCGCGAAGCCGCATATGCGCTGGTGACCTCCAATCTGAGACTGGTGGTTAAAATCGCCCTGGAGTTTCAGAGAGTCTGGATGCAGAATCTGCTCGATTTAATCCAGGAGGGCAACATCGGCTTGATGCAGGCGGTGCGTAAATTCGATCCTTACAAAAACGTCAAGTTCTCCTACTATGCCTCGTTCTGGATCAAGGCCTACATTCTGAAATTCATCATGGACAATTGGCGTCTGGTGAAAATCGGGACCACTCAAGGCCAGCGCAAGCTCTTCTTCAAGCTCAAGAAGGAAAAGCAGAAACTCATCGACCAGGGGTTCGACCCAAAGCCCAAGCTGCTGTCCGAGCGGCTGGGGGTGTCCGAGAGAGAAATCGTGGACATGGATCAGCGACTCGATGGTTGGGACCTTTCGTTGGATGCGCCGTTCAAAGACGATTCGGACACCGAACGGATCGAGTTTCTCAGTACCGAGACCGAGTCGATCGAAGACAAAGTCGCCAAAAAGGAGATCGAAGCCCTGTTGCACAACAAGATAGCCGAGTTTCGAAAAAAAATGACCCGCCGGGAAAAAGAGATATTCGACCTGCGGATCTTCTCCGACAATCCGGTGACCCTGCAGGAAATCGGTGATCGTTACGGGATTTCCCGTGAGCGGGTGCGACAGGTGGAAAAGAACATCGTCAAGAAAATGCGGGAGTTTTTTAAGCGCGAAATTCCGGATTTTGCGGCTTATACGGAAGAAAGTGCCGCTGATTGACCCTCGACAACCTTTCACATTAGGTTAGAATCAACACGACATGGGCTCGAGTTTCATGAGACTTTTACGTCACTTTATTGCGGCCGCAGCGGCCGCAGCAGTTTTTTTGGGGTGTGCGGCTATCGATGGTGCCAACCGGAACGGCGCCGGGCGAAAGGCGCCGAGCGACCGTTCGGACAACGCCTATTTTTACTACACCGAAGCACAGTTGGCTCAACAAAACGGCGACAGGGAACAGGCTGTTCTTCTTCTCAAGAAGGCCGTGGAGCTGGACCCGACCTCCGTCTACTTGAAGAGGGAACTGGCTGTCGAGTACATTCAACAGAAGGACCTTCAAAATGCTTTGGCGGTCGCCGAGGATATTTTGAATAGTCATCCCGATGATGTCGATACCTTGATCGTCTACGGACGCATCAAACAAGGTCAGAACCAGCTGGATCAAGCCGGCCAGGCCTACGAAAAGGTCATTGCACTCGACAAAAACCAGCAGGAGATCTACCTGCTGCTGGGCGGCATCTATCTGCAGAAAGAGCAATACGACGATGCCCTGCGCGTCTTCAAGGAGTTGGTAGGCAATTTTCCCAACGCTTACACCGGGCATTTCTTTCTCGGCAAGATCTACGCCAGGCAGGGTCAGAAGAAAAAGGCTGAAGCGGAATTCAAAAAGGCCCTGGAGATCGAGCCGTCGCTTCTCGAACCGCGTTTCGAACTTCTTGACCTCTACCGGGGCGAGGGCAAATCCGACATCATTATTCGGACCTACGAAGACATCCTGAAGAACAATCCCTTCAATATCCGTGCGTCACTCGAACTCGGCCTGATTTACTGGAAAGAAGGCCGACGTCAGGACGCCGAAAAACTTTTCCTGGAGATGGGCCGCCGGAGCACGAGCGAGTTCGATGTCGTTCTAAAAGTCATCCAGACCTATCTGGAGCCGGACCGTTACGAGGACGCCGTTATCGTCATCCAGGGGCTTCTCAAAGCCTCTCCGGACGACCCCGACTTGAATCATCTGGCCGGGATTGCCTACTACGGCCTCAAAGACAACGAGAAAGCACTGAAGCATTTTCTCAAGGTAACGCCTCAATCCCGCTTCTATCCGGACGCTGTGGTTCACATTGCTTTTCTGTACCGGGAAAAAGGCGAGACCGGCAAGGCCGTCGAGCTGCTCGAAAATGCCGTGGATGACAATCCCGACAATGCCGAATTCAGGTACTACCTCGGCACTTTTTATGAGGAGAATGAAGCGTATGAAAAGGCGGTTCAACTGCTGAAGGAAGCCATTCAGATCGAACCGGATGAGACCAAATATCTGTTTCGACTCGGGGTCGTTTACGATAAATGGGGCCGGAAAGAAGACTCGATCGAGACGATGAAGACGGTCATTCGCCTCGATCCGCAGGACGCCAGCGCCCTTAACTATCTCGGATACACCTATGCGGATCTCGGAAAGAACCTGGAAGAGGCCGAACGCCTGATCAAGGAGGCCCTGAAGGTCAAACCGGACGACGGGTATATCACCGACAGTCTCGGGTGGGTCTATTATAAAATGGGAGACTATTCGAAGGCACTCACAGTTTTGAAAAGAGCGGTTGAACTGGTGCCTGAAGACCCGGTTATACTGGAACACCTGGGTGACGCCTACCTCAAGGCAAACGACCAAAAGAATGCCCTTAAGGCTTACGAGCGCTCCCTAAAGCTCGGGCACAAGGACCAGGCGGCCATCGAAGATAAGATCAAGCAGATCAAAGAAAAGCTATGATCACCGCATCCTGCCGACATCTGCTTTGCGCTGCCGGCGCCTGTTTGCTTATCTTTCTGTCGGCCTGCTCCACAGTGAACCGGCTGCCTCCCAATGAACGATCGACGGCACAACTCGAAGCCCAGGCGGTATTGCAACAATTAGCCCTCACCAATGCATCCCTGTCGTCCTTCAAGGGCCTCGGCCGGATCAAGCTTTGGGATGCCGATCGACCGCCGTTGTCGGAGCGGGTGGCCTGGATCGTATCGGCACCTGAAAAACTCGGCCTCGTGGTCCTGGCGGCCGGCCGGCCCGTGGTGCGAGTCGCGGCTGACGGCCAATTCATCTACATGGTCGATCTTCGGGACCCGGTGGGGTCCTACGTCAAAATGCGGACCTCCGATGCCAACCTCGAGCGGTTGATTCGGATGCCCATCACCGTGACCGACATCATCGCCATCCTGGCCGGGCGCACTCCGATCCGGGATCATTCCCGCGCCTTTCTTCAAAAAGACCGGCAAACAGAGCAATGGCTTCTGGTGATAGAGAACTGGTGGCATGTGGTGGAAAAGATTTATCTCAGCGCCGACCGGAAAGACGTCCTCCGGATGGAGGTTTTCGGTGCCGGTGGAAAGGTCCTCTACCGGGTCGAATACGAAGAGATGCAAAACGTGCTGGGCTACCGCATCCCCCGACGGCTGGGCCTGAGTGACGACGCCGGCAACGGTGTGCAGCTCGATATCGAAAAGTTCCTGACCGACGTGCCCGTTACCTCCTCCATGTTCGTTCTGCCGCCGCCCGATTCAAGTTCACCGTGAAAAGGGTACCGATCGATTGATGTCGAAAGGGTTGACATGATAGCCGAAATCCTTGCCACGGGCGATGAAATCCGCTGCGGCGCAGTTGTGGACAGCAACTCGGCCTTCATTGCGCGTCGGCTCGAAGAGGAGGGGATAACGGTAACCCGGCACAGCTGTGTCGGTGACGACCGCGACAGCTTGGCGGCGATTCTGACCGAGATGTCCGGCCGGTCCGATCTGGCCGTGGTAACCGGCGGTCTCGGTCCGACGGCCGATGACATCACCGCTGAAGCTGCCGCTTTTGCGGCCGATGTCGAATTGGCAACCGATGCCGCCGCATTGGCGTCGCTGGAGGCGTTTTTTCAGAAGCGCCGGAAACTTTTCAGCCCGTCCAACCGGAAGCAGGCCCTTTTGCCTCAAGGCGCTGTTTGTATTCCCAACCCGATCGGCACGGCTCCCGGGTTTATGATTCTACTGGGTCGATGTGCGGTGTTTTTTCTGCCCGGTGTGCCGCATGAAATGCGTTTTATGCTGTCGGAACATGTTCTGCCGATGCTGCGGCGCCGGCAGGGTCGGGAAGGGTCAGGGGGCGGCCGAATGACCGTCACCACTTTCGGGATGACCGAAGCGGCCGTCGGTGAAAAGATGGTCGGCTTCGAAAGCGATTTCCCGCAGCTGCGTCTGGGATTGTGCGCCGCTTTTCCCGAGATCCAAGTGCGGGTCAGCGCGCCGGTTGGAGAAGCCGCTGTCCCCGGCCAAGCCCTGGACCAGGCGCAGAGGTGGATTCGGGAGCGCCTGGCAGGACACGTGCTCTCCTTCGAAGGGAAGTCCATGGCGGAAGTGCTCGGGAGCCTGCTGCGCCAAAAAAAGGCCACGCTCGGCGTTGCGGAAAGCTGCAGCGGCGGCCTGCTGGCCGATCTTTTGACCGATGTATCCGGCAGTTCCGACTATTTCCTCTTTTCTGCCGTGACCTATTCGAACCGCGCGAAGGTCGAGGTTCTCGGTGTGAAGGCGCACACGATCGAGCGCTTTGGAGCGGTACACGAAGAGACGGCTGCCGAAATGGCTGCCGGCGCCCGGCGGGTGTCCGGTGCGGTGTACGGCATTTCGACCACCGGTATCGCCGGGCCGACCGGCGGCACCTCCGACAAGCCGGTCGGGACGGTCTGCATCGGTTTGGCCGGACCCTTTGGTACAACGTCCCGACGCTATCAGTTTTTCTTCGACAACCGTCGAATGCACAAGAAGATCTTCGCCTATGCCGCCATGGACCTTCTCCGGCGCCGGCTACTTGAAACTCGCTGCCAGTGAATAGAACCTTTCATGCAACGTGGCGGCCATGAGTGTTTAGCACGATAATAGAATCTTTATCCGAGAGCAAAGATTATGAGCTTCTTTTCAACAAAATTGACTGCATCCTTCAATCCCGCCACGATAGTGCCAAACGGGCTTAACCGGCTAAACGGGCCCAACTGACCCAACCCCCTTACCCCTTACCCACGTCCGGGTTCGGAGCGGATCAGATGACGCGGCCGTCATCGGCGCGCAGCAGTCTTTCCCCGTGTTTTTTCAGGTAGTCCAGCATCGGCTTGAACCCCTCGAGCCGACGCGATCGTTTCTTGCGGAATATTTCTTCCAGGGACAGATGCGGGTCGCTGGATGGCGATCGTAGGTACCGCCGCAGCGCTTCCAGTCGGGATATGAGCTCCCCTTCCATCCGGGCCTTGAGAATTCTCTTGTTGTCAAGAATCTTTGTCTTCAATGCCTCGGGTGGTTTGGCGCCCTTGTACTTGAAGTGTTTGTAGTCGATGCGCAGCGCGATCAGATCGAAGAGAATACTTTCGTACAACGGTCCCAGGCACAAAACTTCCGGCACCAATTCCCCGAAATGGGTAACGCCGATGATGTCTTTGCCCTGGGACCAGTAGCTGTCCAAAAATTCGTGTTCCAGGTCCTTGTAGTTCGGCAGCGGCATGTACATCCGCCGCAGGTGCATCAGGACCTTCTGGGCTTTTTTCTTGTGACCGCCGATGATGACCGAACCGCCGACCTCGCCCCTTTTGGTTCCTTTGGTCCACGGCGCCCCGGTTATGCCGAAGTCGTTGAACACCGGTATCAGCAAAAGGGCCGACAAGGTGTTGAGGGCCAGCGCATATCCGGCCGACGGTCCGCCGACGTTGTAAGAGGCCGTCAGTAGTTGGTGATGAATGGTGTAGTGGTCCAGGAAATCGCCCAGCAGACGTGACATGCTGACTTTCGGCTGCAGGTCCTGCAGGTAGTTTTTAACCATTGTGAGGGCTTCCTGAGCCGATTGCTGGGTCATCTTGACCGCCATGTCGAGTTCCGCCGCACCAGGCGCCGCCGAGGAGACCGCACCGGTGACGATCACTTTTTCAGGACCGAGGTTGTAGGTCAGACTCGTGGCGATCGGCAGCAGGACTCCGGTCACATCGTTGGCGCCGACGCCGATGATGAACCCAACCTGCGGTTCCTGGCTCAATTCGGCTTCGAGAAACTGGTCGAGCTGCACCTTGCCCTTTTTCACCGGACTCTGTGAAATTTCCTGGCGCGCCGAATTCAGGTGCGACGGCATCAGGGGGTATGCGTCAACGCTATCGATGGTTTCAAGCAGTGCGATGATCTTGTCATATTGATTGAGAAAACCTTTTGAATCGTCCTTAACCGCCGCCCTGATCTCCGCCGGAGCGGAGACCGCCTCCAGAATTCCGATCAACGTTTTAAAGTTGAACTTGATGAAATTGGCCAGGCTGACCTTTTCTTCCGAGGCGAGGCTGCGCAGCCGCACCAGGACTTCGTACTCCGTACTGCGCAGGGAGCGGGCCTTTTCGATGAATGCGGTGTACTCCGCCGGCGTGTTGCAGAGCGGCTGGGCGACTTCCAGGATGCTGTCGATGTCGAGCCCGTCAGCCAACGGCACCTCACCGATCGACTTTTGGATGATACCGGCAATGTCCTTCTTGCGCAGGTGACCTGACACTTCCATGACCTTCAGCCGTTTAGAGCGGATAAGGGCCGGATCGAGAATGTCGAGACGATTTGTGGTCAAGACGGTGAAGACGCGATTGAACGGGATCTCGCCGTCGATGATGTTCAGGAATTTGTTGGTCAGCTTGTCGGACGGCGACCCGCCGGAGGGGCTTCGCTTGGGCGCCAGAGAGTCGCCCTCGTCGAAAAAGACCACGGTCGGGGCGATCATTTTGGCGATGTCGTAAAGCTTTTCGAGGTTTTCGATGGCCCCGTCGATTGGATTGGCCGGGTCTTGGAGCATGTTGGGGCTGGCCGAAACGTCGTGGATATCTGTGTTCTCGCTCAACCAGGTGCGGGCCAAAAAGGTTTTGCCGCTGCCGGGAGGGCCGTTTAATACGACTCCTTTTTCCTCGCTGACGCCGTAGCGCAGACAGTTGTTGGCCATCTCTGAAAAGACGTTCTTGATCTCGCCGACGTATCCCTCCCATTTGACATGGCGGTCCATGCGTCCGACGACTTTGCCGAACAGATCGCCGTATGAATTCCTGGCGACCAGTTCGAAAGCCTGCCGGACCAGCAGGGCGTCATCCAGATATTCAGGGGCGAAGCCGCCTTTGATTTCGATGATCGAATCGACGAGTTTGCGCACGTAGGAGGGAATGATTTTGAGGGTCCTTTCGTCGAAAACGACGTAGAGCTTAGTGACGGCGCGATCGAGATCTCCGGGGTCGATGCAGACGGCGTTGCGGTTGCAGCGGGCGTTCGCAGCTTCGTCAACGCGGATGTTGTGGCGCAAGAGCTCAAGGCGCACAACTTCTTTCAGGTTGGCGGGAGTTTTCCAGAAATCGGCGATGTTGATGATGCGTCCTTTTTCCACGAAACGGCGGTAGATGGTCGGATCGAAGCGTTCCGGTTGATCGGTTGTGGCGATCAGCAGGCAGTCCCGACTGCCGTTGATGATTTCATCCAGGATTATGTTGGCGGTGTCGATCAGCGTCCGCTGCTGCCGTTCCAGCCCGGATTGCCGGCCGTCGGCCCTTCCGAAGGCGCTGTGGGCTTCTTCGATGTGACGGATGGCGGTCTTGCGCGGATCGCCGAGGGTTTTCTTGAAATAGTTGCCGGGCTCCCCGGCCAGGGCGGTCTGGTAATCATTGGGCGTGACCATGGAATAGTCAACCATCAGACCCTGCTCCTGCAGGTCTGAAAGGCCCTTTCCGATTCGGCGTTTGAAGAGCCGGCGGACCACCGGGATTCGGGACAACTGCCTGTAGAACTTGATTTTATTGCGCCGGGTGATCTCCATGGAAAGATTCGGATCGATCTCTTCGATCGTTTTCCAAAAGGGCTCCGAGGCCAGGAGTTCTTCCTTTTTCTGCTTCAGGTCGATTTCCGGCAGGATGTCATGTGAGAAAATCACCTTTTCGATGATCTCGTTGACCGTTGAAGATTTGCCGCTGCCGCTCGGCCCGGAGATCAGCAGCAGGGGGGCCTTGGGAACCGAGGGATCGGAGATGTACTCCTTGCGGATGTGTGCGCGGTAGACTTTTTCGAACAAGGCGCGCAATTCATCCGGAACGTGGACGTCGGTAAGCTCGCGGTCCAGCAGGGACAGCAGATAAATGTAATCCTTGAAGGATATTTCTTTTTCCAGAATTTTGTTCCAGGCCTCCTGCGGATTCGTCTGGCCGGATATTTCGAAACGCTTCTGCCAGTCGGTGAGAATATCCGGGCTCTTTAGCACCGTGAACGTCTTTTTGGGGACGGCCTTGAAGAGTGACAGCAATAGAGCCAGGGCCTCATTGAAAAAGTCCGAAGGGGGTCGATACTGATTCAGGCGGGCCCGCATGAACACCATGATTTCATATGGCCATGAGGCCACCAGGTCTTCAATCTCCCGGATTCGTTCTGCCGGAAGGCGGACGTACCTGATTTCCTTGGTCAGCCTGCGGGCCATATTTACTCCTGACGATCTTCGGCTTTCGGTGCCGCCGGCGAGGCTTGCGGAATTGTCAACGCCGGCGGGGTCTGCGTATTCTGAATGACCATGGTTTGCTGGTCGCCCTGGTTTTTTTCGTAAGCTGCGGCCCATTTTTGCTGATTCAAAAATTCAAACAGGGCGACGTCGGTGGTGCCGTCCGTCCGTCCGATGGCCTTCTGCAGCGACTGGATGCTGTCGAGATAGGCGGCGTAGAGCTTGCGAATGCGGCTGGCTTCCTGATCGGCGGCATAGTTTTCGGCTTCGGCGATCAGCTCGCGCCGTTTCTTTTCTTCGGTGGCTTCCACCAGCTTGTCTCCGAAGCGGGTGTCCTTGAGAACGAAACTGACCACATCGATGCCGTATTTTTCCTCCAGCGTCGGCCCGCCTTCATTGATCGGGCGTGACTTCAAAGCGCTGAAGATCTTCTCCTTGATGCTTTCCCGGTCGCTGATCAGTTCATTGACCCGCTGGGCCTGAAGATTGTCTTTGACGATCCCGTCGTAGTCCGCCTGCAGCAGACTTAAGGGGTCGAGGTTTTCTATGGCCCAGGTTCGTAGGTCACGGATGCGGTATGTCAGCACGGCCGATGTCCATAAGGCGACGTTTTCCTTTGAAATGATCCGCATGGGCTCGGTCGTCCCACCCAGGAACAGTCGCTGGTTCATCAGCGGAACCTCCTGTTCGATTCGGGTGAAATAGGGCAGACGTGCATGCCACCCGACGGCGGTGACTGCTTCCCGATTGCCCCCGAACCGTTCCAGCACCACGGCGTAATTCATTTTGACCTTGAAGATGGTGCGGGTGGCATAGATCATTGCCACCACGCCGTAAACGATACCGGCCACTGTGAGCAGTGCCAGAATCCGGCGCAGCATCGCTTTGACGAAAGCTCTGCGAAGAAACTTTCTTGAAGGCTCGTCTGCCATTGAAGCTCCTTGATAAGAAGTTGAGTCGGTTGAGTCGGTTGAGTCAGTTGAGTCAGTAAAAGGATATCATCGATTTTATCGATTAAATTTACTGACCATACAGCGTCTTGGCGGCCGGGCAACCGGACGCCCGAAATTGGAAATTAAGTATCCGTGAGACCGAAGCGGGACGCAAACCACTTCACGGCTATCCGTGTAAAGGTCTTCTGGTGGCTTTCGGCACTCATCAAATGATCGCCATTTTTCTGCCGAACCAATCGCTTCGGAGAATCCACTTTTTCTATAATCTCAAGCGCATGGGAAAACGGCACGACACGGTCGGCGTCACCGTGGAAAACGAGAACGTGCCGAAGTCCGGCGATGGTTTCGGAAAGATCGAAGTGAAGCTGCAGCCCCGAAACATCGGATTCGCCCGGCCCATTGCCGTCGAAGGGGCTTACGGAACGGCTTCTGATCGGTGCGGCCACGGTCACCAGGGCATCGGCGCCGACGGCTTTCGCAGCCGCCAGGCATACGGCCCCGCCCATGCTGCTGCCGAACAATGCGCAGCCCCGGCCCGTGTCTGTTCGCAACCGAATGGTTTTCACGGCCGCCATCAAGTCCTGCACGCGCCCCTCCAGCGTGGTGACCTCAGGAAAGTAGCCCTGGCTGCGGCCGCAGCCACGATGATCGAAGCGAAAGTAGCCCATTCCGGCCGCCGTGCACCGCGCGGCCAGTTCGCGCTGTTTGGCCGATTCGCTGCTGCTCAGAAGACCGTGTGATCCGATGACAACCGGCGGACGCTCAGCAGTAGGCAAATGAAGCATTCCTTTTAAGCGATAGCCTTCGGATAAAAAATCGATCCAACGGCAGAACACGTTCGGTTCAATCTGAATCATTTTTTTATGTTACCTTCAACTAGTTAATGATAAAAATAACCATATTTCATTTTTTGTCACTTTTCATTTCGGCCACTCTGAAGTATGAACTAAACAAATAATTTGTTATTTGCGATTTGGAATTTTTCACCGAGACGTAACTGTTTCCTCTTCGATCAAACTGAAACCTTGCGGCCGGAGTCAGTGCTGAACCTTGAACCTTTGAACCCTAAACCTGGAACCATTCACTATAGGTTATCGCTGATGATTCCATCAGTGCAAAAGGGTCAATAATAACATGCACGATTATACCAACACATGGGTATCGGAAGGCGGGTGCCGTGGGCGTTAAGAAGGGGCAACTCCTCGATGTGGAGATCACCGATGTGGCCTTCGGTGGACGAGGACTGATGCGGGTAAATGGCCTTGCGGTATTTGTCGACCAGGTGGCCCCTCTGGATCAGGCCCGCATCCGGATCATCCGCAAGCGGAAAAACTATGCCGAGGCGCTCCTGGTCGAGCTCTTACGCCCCTCGCCCTATCGGGTCCATGCTCCGTGTCCCTACAGCGGGACCTGCGGCGGCTGCAAGTGGCAGTTTCTCGCCTATGCAAAGCAGCTCGAATACAAACGGCGCCATGTGGCCGAGGCCCTGGATCACATCGGGCAACTGCCTGACATCCTGGTCCATGAAACGATCGCTTCCCCGAACGTCTTTCACTACCGCAACAAGATGGAGTTCACTTTTTCCGAACGCCGCTGGCTGATGCCCGGTGAGCTGGGAAAGCCCGCTGTCGATGTCGACTTTGCCTTGGGCTTGCACGTGCCGGGGACCTTTTACAAGGTGCTCGATACCCGGGCTTGCCTGTTACAACCCGATCCGGGCAATACCCTTCTTGGGCAGGTGAGGGAGTTTGCCAGGGCCTCGAAGGAGCCGGTTTACGGACTCAAGAGCCACGAAGGGTTCTGGCGGTTTCTGATGCTGCGCCACTCCCCAGCCGATGACCGCTGGATGGTGAACATCGTTACCGCGGCCGACAAGAGACACCACCTGCAGCCCCTGGTGGACTCTCTGACGACGGATCGCCCCGACATCGCCGCCGTGGTCAACAACATTACAAGCCGCAGAGCCGGCATCGCCCAGGGAGAATACGAAATTCATCTGGCCGGAGAGCCTTTTCTGACGGATCGCATCGGAGATTTCGAATTCGAAATCTCCGCCAACAGTTTTTTTCAGACCAACACCGCCGGGGCCGAGCGGCTGTACGAAACCGTGAAGGGCTATGCCGGGCTGACCGGCGGTGAACGCGTTCTGGACCTGTACAGCGGCACCGGCACGATATCCATCTGTTTGGCACCGGCGGCCGGCGAGGTGACCGGGATCGAAATTGCCGAGAGTTCCGTGGCGGATGCCGTCAAAAACAGCCGTCGCAACCGCATCGACAACTGCCGTTTTTTGCTGGGCGACATTCTTGACGTGATGCCGACTGTCTCTGACCGGCCGGACCTGCTGATCATCGATCCGCCGCGAAGCGGCATGCACAAAAAAGTCGTTCAACAGGTGCTCGATATGGGTGCGCCGCGCATCGTCTACGTCTCCTGTAACCCGGCTACCCTGGCCCGTGACCTCGGCCTCATGAAGGAGCGCTACAGCGTGCGGGAAGTTCAACCGGTGGACATGTTCCCCCACACCTATCACATCGAAGCAGTGGCCCGGCTGGAAAAAAAGTAAGCGTTTACAGGGCATCGCATCTGCTTTGTTGTCGGGCACTTGAAGTACAAAAGTACATCTGCGGCACCCTGTAAACGCTTACAATTAGGCGGTTTAAGGCGCATCGGACTTTGCAACTCTGTGAACGGTTACGAAAAAAAAGACCCCATCCCCTGATCTTTGGAGCGGGCCCATGAACTGGCTGATCCTGTCCTTGCTGACCGCTCTGGCGGTGTCGACTCAAGACGCCTGGGTGAAAAAATTCTTTTCACATCTCAGCGCTTACCACATGGTGGCCTATCCGGCTCTCTACAGCCTGCCGCTTTTCACGGTCGGGCTGTGCTTCATCGAGCGTCCTCCTCTGGACGGCGTCTATCTCTGGTGCCTGCTGATCAGTTTGCCCCTCAACGGCGTCAGTTTCGTGCTGTACATGCACGCCATCAAGATATCGCCGCTATCCTTAACATTGCCGTATCTGGCTTTTACGCCGGTGTTCATGATCATAACCGGCGCGCTGATCCTCGACGAAGTGCCCAACTTCTGGGGAATAATCGGCATCTTCATCACCTGTTTAGGGGGATACGTCCTCAATCTCGACCCGGCCCGACTCAGCTTCTGGTCGCCGTTCAAAGCCGTTTTCAGGGAGACCGGCTCCTGGTTAATGCTTATCGTGGCGTTTATTTTCAGTTTTGCCGCCGTTGTCGGCAAACAGGGCATTTTACATTCATCGGTGTTTTTTTTTACCTTCTCCTTTTTTGCCGTTTTCAATTTCCTTCTTTTTCTGTTGCTGCTTGTTTTGAGGGTTATCCGGCTGGAGACCTATGCTCGGGTGTCGGTCAAGGGGTTGGTCGCCGGCATCCTTTTTTTCCTGCAGGCCGTTTTCCACGGGTCCGCCATCTCTTTGACCAAGGCAGCTTACATGATATCCCTCAAGCGCCTAAGCGTTCTCTTCGGTGTTTTGTACGGAGCCGTGGTTTTCAAAGAACAAAACATCGGTGTCCGATTGATAGGGGCAACGATTATGCTCAGCGGGTCAGTTTTAATCGTCCTGAAAGGGGGATAGCGGGCGAGGGTTATAGGTGCCTCAAAAATCTCCAAAAACGGTCATTAATACGAAAATAGAATGTAATAGTGTAATAAAGTGGGCGCCTCCGCCCGCATGAACGGTTGCGAAAGACGGCTGAAACTCGCCACCAACGGGAGCCTAAGACCGGACCCGGCCCGTGGATAAAAAATGGACGAATAAATCTCGGCAGGTGTGCCGTCCATTCAGCCTGGTCATGGGGTCCGGCCCAAGGTCCCGTAAGCGGCTCAGACAGTCAGCCGCTTTTCGCAAAAGTTTATCCGGCTCAACCGGCTCAACCGGCTCAACCGGCTCAACCGGGGGCACAACCGCTCATCCGGGCTCCAGCGCGTCATTTTCATGCACCGTGGCGGTCCAAAAGACCATGAGCGTTTAGTAGGTAAGGCGCCCTTATAAGCCCTCGAAAACGCGCTGGTCGACAGCGGCGAATGCCAGTGACCAGACAAGTTCACCACGGCCGGCCCGACAGAACCAATCGTTGACAGTGGCGCGTTCCGTCGTTAAATTTAACCGCTTATATCAGAACGGTTTTCTGTTGTCGACCGGCGCACTCCGACCGGATATGCGAAATCCGTCCCGGCGGTGGATGTCTTGGAATTGAGATTCAATTTTCTATTTTAGGGGCACACATGTTGTTGAGTGAAGCAAGAGAAGGGCAATCCGTTGTCATCGAGCGCATCGGGGGGCAGGGAGCGCTGCGCCGCCGACTCCATGAAATGGGCATCATCAAGGGAACCGAGGTGACAATTGAAAAATATGCCCCCCTGAAAGATCCGATGGAACTGATCGTCAAAGGGTATCATGTCTCGTTGCGTGTCGAGGAAGCGGCCCAGATCAGTGTCCTCGATGTCAAAACAGGGTTGTCGTCATGTCCCACAAACGGCTGACGATTGCGTTGGCTGGAAATCCCAATTCCGGCAAAACCACCATTTTCAACCGCATAACCGGCACACGGCAGAAGGTCGGTAACTGGCCCGGTGTGACGGTGGAAAAAAAAGAAGGTACGGTATTCCAGCACGGCTATGAATTGAAAATCATTGATTTGCCCGGCACGTACAGCCTGACACCGTATTCCATCGAAGAAATCGTCGCCCGCAATTACATCCTCGACGAGACCCCGGATGTCGTCATCGACATCATCGACGCCTCCAACCTCGAGCGCAGCCTTTATTTGGCAACTCAGATCAGGGAACTCGACTGCAAGGTGATTTTCGCCCTCAACATGGCCGATTTGGCCAGCTCCCGAGGCAGTAAAATCGACGAAATCAAATTATCCGAACTGCTGGACGTTCCCGTTGCCTTCACTGTCGGCAACAAAAACGAGGGGATCGACACCCTTCTCGGCATGGCGATCGAAATAGCGGAATCCGACACATCCGCCCGACCAGCGCGCCGGGTACAATACAGCAAGGATATCGAGGAGGCTGTCGACAAGCTGCGAGAGATGATCGACGCGAACACCGCTGGAAAGCTTCCGTACGACACCCGCTGGACCGCCATCAAGCTTCTCGAGGAGGACAAAATTATCAAGGAGCGGCTGGTCGAAAAAAAAGGCGCCGCTGCCGACGGTATTTTGCAGCTGACCGGTTCGTTGCGCGCCCACCTGCGGAATCGGTTCGACGACGAACCCGAGATCATCATGACCGACGAACGCTATGGCTTTATCGCGGGTATCGTCAAGGAGGTCCTCGTCGAAACGAACCTTCGGCGCATCGATTTGTCGCGGAACATCGACCTGGTGCTGACAAACCGGTACCTCGGGTTTCCGATTTTCATCTTTTTTATCTGGGCCATGTTCCAGTTGACATTTACGGTGGGCGAATATCCAATGGCGGTGATGACGGCTGCAGTCCACGGTGTTTCCGTCCTTTTGGCGCATCTTTTGCCCGCAAGCCTGATCAAAGATCTCCTTCTCGACGGGGTCGTGGCCGGTATCGGCAGCGTCATCGTCTTTTTACCCAACATCCTGATTCTCTTTTTTTGCATCGCTCTCTTCGAAGACACCGGTTATATGGCCCGTTCGGCGTTCCTGATGGACAAAATCATGCATCTGATCGGCCTGCACGGCAAATCGTTCATCCCGATGCTGATGGGTTTCGGCTGCAACGTACCGGCCATCATGGCCACCCGCACCCTGGAAAGTGAAAAGGACCGGATTCTCACGATACTGATCACCCCCTTCATGTCGTGTTCGGCCAAGCTGCCCGTTTATATTGCCCTGGCCGGGACCTTTTTCGGCGTGCGGGCCGGCAGCGTCATTTTCGCGATTTACCTGTTCGGGATTGTCTTATCGATGATCACCGGTCGGATATTTCGCTCAACCCTTTTAAAAGGTGCCGATGCCCCCTTTGTCATGGAGTTGCCGCCCTACCGGGCTCCGATGCTGAAGAGTCTTCTGATTCACATGTGGGACCGCAGTAGAATTTTTCTAAAAAAAATGGGAGGGGTGATCTTGGTCGGCTCGGTGGTCATCTGGTTTTTGACCGCCTTCCCGCGGACGGGTGTTTATAATAGGGATTACGCAGCTGAAGCCGCTCGCACTGCCGCCGCCTATGATAATAAGATCCAGACAGCACTGGAGGGTGAAAAACCGTTGCTGGAAGCCCGCAAGGATGAAGATCTTGCCGCCATAGAGCGCGCCAGACAGGCGGAGAGAGTCGAATACTCGTTGATGGGGCGCATTGGAAAGGCCCTGGAGCCGGTTTTCGTGCCGCTCGGCATCGACTGGCGCGGCGGAGTTGCCCTTGTGTCCGGTTTTGTGGCCAAGGAAATCGTGGTGAGTACGCTGGGGGTTCTCTACGCCGCGGATGAAGCTGAAAAGTCGGATGCCCTTAGCACGGCCCTGAAAGCATCCGGTATGACCCCGCTCTCGGCTCTATCGATGATGATCTTCGTGCTGCTCTACCTGCCGTGCCTGGCGACGGTGACCGCCATCCGACGAGAAACCGGTTCCTTAAAGTGGATGTTTTTCAGTATCTTCTACAGCACTTCATTGGCTTGGATTGCGGCTTTTTGCGTGTATCAGGGGGGTAGTTTGCTCGGTTTCAAATGAAGGCACACACAGATTGGGTCGAAAAGCGAAATGGCGGAAGTGCATGGGAATCGAACCCACCCGAGACGGTATTAGCGCCTCACACCGGATTTGAAGTCCGGGAGCCCCACCAGTGAGCTGCGCACTTCCGTAAGTGGGTTATAATATAGCGACCGATTTTTTTGTCAACCAGTTTGTCTGGCCAGATATAAGGGAGACCGTATGATCGACAGGAATCGATTGGCCGAGACGTTTCAATCCCTGGTTTCCATCGACAGCGTCTCGCGGGGAGAAGGGCGGTTGGCACAGGAGTTGGCCAAATTACTTGCAAAACTGGGGGCTGAAACCAGGTTTGACAGGGCCGGGGAAAAAGTCGGCGGCGATACGGGTAACCTTATTGCCTGGCTCAAAGGGACAGCCTCGCTCCCGCCGCTTCTGCTGAGCGCACATATGGACACGGTTGAACCCGGAAAAGGCGTTACCGCTGTCCTGCGGGATGGCGTCTTCACCAGCGACGGGACCACGATCCTCGGTGCCGACGACAAAAGTGCCCTCGCCATCATTTTAGAAACGCTGCGTGTACTGAAAGAAGAGCGAATCGTCCATGGTCCCTTAGAAATCGTCTTTACCATCTGCGAGGAGGTCGGGCTGATGGGCGCCAAGCATCTCGATTACGACCTCTTGACCGCCGCTTACGGCTATGTGTTGGATGCCACGGACACCGACGGCATCGTTACCCGTGCACCGGCTGCCAACCGTATCGAGCTGGTGGTTCACGGCAAGGCATCCCATGCCGGTGCCGCTCCTGAAAAAGGCATCAATGCCATCTGGTTGGCCGGTCAGGCCATCGGCGATTTGACGCTTGGTCGCATCGATCGCGAGACGACCTGCAACATCGGGGTCATCGAGGGCGGCATTGCCACAAACATCGTTCCGGATAAAGTCATCGTGAAAGGGGAGGTTAGAAGTCACGATTCCAAGAAGCTACAGGCCGTCACCGACACGATCGTTTCCGCCTTTCAAAAGGCGGTAGACGGTTGCCGTGTCGAAACGTATAATGAGGAACGTCCCCGTCTGGAAGTCAACGTTGAGAGAGATTTTCCCGCAACCCACATTCCCGAGAACCACCCTGTTGTGACCCTGGCCCAACAGGCGGCCGCGAATTTAGGTCGCAACATGATCTGCAAGCCCTCCGGTGGAGGGGCAGACGCCAACATTTTTTTCGAAAAAGGGATTCTTACCGGTGTTTTGGGAACCGGCATGAAGGATGTTCACACGGTAGGCGAATCCGTGGCGGTCGATGATATGGTCAGATCCGTCGAACTGCTTCTGGAAATCATCCGGCTCCAGGCTTCTGGCTGAGCACACCGGCTGCTGACACGTGGCCGCCGGGCCGACGGGAAGTCGAAAACTTGCGCTCAATGGGGCAGGGGAATATTCAAAGAAAGTTTATCTAATCAGGTTGTAAGAACCTAAACTGATCGGTTCCAGGTTCGCCCTGCCGCTGACCGCAAGCGATCACTTTGATCGAGAAAAAAACTGTGCATTTTGGTGTAGTTTCATACAAACTGTTTAAGGGATTTTCAACCCGGAACGTTGAACCCTGAACCGCTTAACCTATGTTATGAATACGTGAATCCTGGGGAATGTCTTTCCTGTCGACGGAAAGGCAGCCGCCAACTGCCGTTCGTCTTTGCAAAGACGAGACTTGCTTCTTGACAAAAATGGGCCACAAGGATAGACACGGGATCGGGATGCGGAATCGGCGTCAAGCGGCCGTCATGTTTCTGGCAACTGGTTGTTACGTCGGCCGGATTCCTATCGCTCCCGGAACCTTCGGATCGCTGCTGGCGATCCTGCCGTGCTTTCTGCTGTCTGGTTTGCCGTTGGCGGTAACATTTGGTATCATTTTCATTTTCATTGGTTTGGCCATCTGGGTGGCAAAAGCGGCCGAGGAGATTCTAAAAGCACAAGATCCCGGTTGCATCGTCATCGACGAAGTGGCCGGCATGATGGTGACGCTGGCCGGCCTACCGTTCGACGTTTTGACGGTCTTATCCGGTTTCATCGTCTTTCGAATACTCGACATCATCAAGCCGTTTCCCATTCGCACTGCCGAACGTCATTTATCAGGCGGGACCGGTGTCGTGCTGGATGACGTCGTCGCCGGCCTTATGGCCAATGTGTTGTTAAGAGTCATCTGGACGCTCTTCGGCCCGGAAGTCGCGTAGTTTCCGTCCATAAATGGCCCTTTTCCGCAATTTCGGCGTCAATCGACGGAATCGCTTGTGCGGCGTACGAGAGTACGCCGCCGCGCAATTCCGCTGATTTCCTTGAACTTGCAAAAAATGGCGTATTTCTGGATCGGAAACTAATCAATGCTCTTAATGAAACCGTGGGTTGGCATTCGAGTCGTTTTTAAAGCAAGCATATAGAAAGGCACCCTATCAACAATGACCGAGGACACCCTCAAGAAAGATATAGCCCTCAGGGAAAAGAGCCGCCTGCGGGAGAACGTCGAAGCCATTCTTGTGGCTATTTTGCTGGCACTTTTCATTCGCACCTTCGTGGTGCAGGCCTTCAAAATCCCGTCCGGATCGATGAAAGACACGCTGTTGATAGGCGATCACATTCTGGTCAACAAGTTTATCTACGGCGTCAAGCTGCCATATTTGCAAAAGGTGATCATTCCTTTCAAACACCCCCAAAGGGGAGACATCATTGTTTTTAAATTCCCGATAGAGCCTGAGAAGGATTTCATTAAACGGGTTGTTGGCGTGGCCGGCGACGTCATCGAAGGCCACAACAAAACGATTTACGTCAACGGTAAACCGCTTGTCGAAAACTATACCAAAAATACGGACCCGCATATCTTTCCGGCCGGGACCCAGGCCCGGGACAATTTCGGTCCGATAACGGTGCCTGAACATTCCCTTTTTGTCATGGGTGATAACCGGGACCAGAGCTTCGACAGCCGTTTCTGGGGATTCGTCGACTTGAGGTTGGTCAGCGGGAAGGCGTTCATGATTTACTGGTCATGGAACACCGACAAATTTTCGGTGCGCTGGAACAGAATCGGACACCTTCTGGAATGAAGTCCAGCTCGATAGTTGCATATACAACATTTCGAAATTCATATTAAAATATAAAAGGCCTTGCCGCAAATTCCAACTCACCGACGGCGCCAGAAGACGTCCTAAATAGGCGGCTTCAGTGTCACCTCGACAATCGCTCGATACAGGATAAAAAAAACATTTTTTAATTAGGCATTTCGCCACTTTCCGGTTACGCTAAGTAATAGTTTTTTCCTGTCCAGACCCGCGCGAGTAAAGTTTTATATCAGGCCAAAGAGTTCCTTTGCCCTCGCCATCCCGCATTCAACTCTGCAAGATCCTCTGGAATCATCCTGTTAATTAAGGTATAATATTTTAATTCAGACCTGAACTACCTGATAGAGGGTGGTTCAGGTGTTAATTAAAATATTATCAGTATGTTTGAATTCCATAAAGGTATATTCTGAATTATGGCGGATAGCACCCAACAGCACATCCTGGTTGTCGACGACGAACTGAGCATGCGCGAGCTGCTCGAATTTTTACTGTCACATGAAGGGTATCGGGTTTCGCTGGCTGAAAACGGGCGCACAGCCATCGACATGCTCGCTAAAGACCAGTACGACCTGCTGCTCTGCGACATAAAACTCGGCGACATGACCGGCCTGGATGTGCTGAAAGCATGCAAGTCCAAAAATCCGGAAACGACCGTTATCATGATCTCGGCCTATGCGTCGACCGAAACCGCGGTGGAAGCCATGAACCATGGGGCGTATGATTACGTGCCCAAGCCGTTTGACAACGACGAACTGAAACAGACCATCGCCAAGGCCCTCGATCTGAAAACAGTCGAACACGAAAAAGAGATTATCGAAAACGAACTGAAGGAGAATCTTCATTTCGGACTGATCGTCGGCAACAGTCCAGCCATGCTTCACATCTATAAGATGATCCGTCAGGTGGCACCCACCCGCACCAACGTTCTGATCACCGGCGAGAGTGGCACCGGCAAAGAGCTGGTGGCCCGTGCCATGCACCAGGAAAGCGGCCGCAGCGAAAACCCCTTCGTGGTCATCAACTGCGGCGGCATCCCCGAAACGTTGATGGAAAGCGAGCTTTTCGGGCACAAGAAGGGATCGTTCACCGGCGCCACGCATGACAAAAAGGGGCTCTTCGAGATGGCCGACAAAGGCACGGTTTTTCTGGACGAAATCGGAGAGCTCAGCCTGCCGATCCAGGTCAAACTGCTCCGGGCCATTCAGGAGCGGACCTTCAAGCCGGTGGGAAGCAGCGAAGATTTATCGGTCGATATCCGCATCGTCGCCGCCACCAACAAGCAGGTGGAAAAAGAGGTCATTGCCGGCAATTTCAGGGAGGACCTCTTCTACCGTTTGAATGTCATTGAAATCAAGATGCCGCCGCTGCGTGAGCGCAAAGGCGACCTGCGGCCCCTGGCCCAGCATTTTTTGGATAAGTATTGCCGCGAGATGGGCAAGAAGATCTCCAAGATGTCCTCGTATGCGATCAACATGCTCAACAAGTATGATTTTCCGGGCAACATCCGTGAACTGGAAAACTTGTTGGAGCGCAGCGTGGCGCTGTCCACCACCAATATTCTGCTGCCCGACAGCCTGGCCCTCTCGATACACAAACGCCGCTGGATCGAGGGGGTCAAGGACCGACGCTTCGACGTCGACGAGGTGGCGCGCGGAGTGTCCCTGGACAACATCCTCGAAGAAATCGAACGCGCCTACCTTCTCAAGGCCCTGGAGGTCGCCAACGGCAGCAAGAACAAGGCGGCCGAGTTGCTGGGGATCAGCTTCCGGTCTCTGCGGTATCGTTTGGACAAGTTGGGAAGCAACTAGTCTTCCATCGCGAAACCGGCTGAAAAAAGCCAGTTTTTGATGAATGCCGGCAAGCCCACCCATTAAGCCTTCAGCATGTCGTTTTAACTCGATAATTCCCTGTAGCTCGTTACAGGCCCACCTCATATTCCCTCTCCCTGGGGAGAGGGTTAGGGTGAGGGGATAAAATAAAACAGCTTTGATACCCTGCAGCTTGCTTCAGGGAGATTCATTTTTCCCACCATCTTCTGATCAAGCCCTTTTGCTAAAATCCCTATAGATTCTCTTAGCCGTATCGATTTCCTTAATAATATCAGTATATTATCCTGTAAAATCCACCGCTGAAATTTGGACGATCACGAATAGTCAAAATCATGACAAATTTTGTCAAACAGATAACAAATTTCGGTTTGCAAAGTTGCTTCATTGCGAGAGTAGAGATCATGATATTTGTTTTAATAATTTTTTTTTGTTTAATTACAGTAATTTAAAATCTTAAAAAATAACGAATCATCTATGGCACGTGCATTGCAAAGTGGACCTGCAAACATGACAGACGGATTCAAATTCAAACGCGGTTCACAGCGGACGAAAAAGGAGGTGGAAAGAAAAAAAGCAAGGCGTCATCACGTTAAATTCAGTTTTTAACGATAGAGCATAAAAATGTAACACAACCAAATTCAACAACGTTAAACAAAGGAGGTCACACCATGATTCAGAAACTTAGAGGCACCAATCAAAAAGGTTTCACCCTGATCGAACTTATGATCGTCATTGCCATCATCGGTATTCTGGCCGCCATCGCGATCCCGAACTTCATCTCTTACCGTGACAAGGCGTATTGCTCACGGGCGGAATCCGACGCGTCCAGCACGCTGGCCGCGCTGGCGTCTTATTTCGCCGATCCGGAAGCCACTCAGCTGCCCTCGGTCGCCGAGCTGCAGACCGCCGAGCACCTGTCGCTGAACAACGGTGCAGCTAATGTCGCCTTCAGTTTGCCTACTGGCAATAGCTTTGACGAGGGCGAGACCCTGTGGGTTTCGGTTACCGACCAATCCGGCCGCTGTCCGCGTGATGATGTCTACAATGTCGCCATGGGCGCCGACACATCCGGTTACTGGAATAATTGATAAACCCTTTCGGTTGAACCAGGCGGGGGGGATTTTTCCCCCCTGTCTGTTTTTCGTGGGCCCGGGGCCCAATTATTATTTCTGACGTCATCGACCCTCACCCCGTTTGCGATGTCCGTGCCGGACATCGTTTGCATTCCGGATGCCTGCTGATTAATCCATGGTAAACCGCATACAGAACCGACGAGCCGTATTTTTCCTCTCTGTTCTGATTTTCCTGATCTACTCAAACACCTTCGAGGCATCGTGGCACCTGGACGATTATCCGAACATCGTTCGGAACACCCGGCTCCAGGTAGACGACTTTTCCTTCGACGAGCTTTTGGGCTCTGTGCACCATCCGAGTAACGGTAACATCTGGCGGCCGGTAGCGTATTTGACATTTGCCGTCAACCGGCATTTCGGGCATCTGAACGTCTTCGGTTATCACCTGGTCAATATCGTCATCCACATTCTGACCGCCTGTCTGCTCTATTCAACCGTGCTTTGGCTCTACCGGAGCCCGGTTCTACAAAACAGGAACGGCAGAGACGTCTATTTTTTTGCCCTGCTGGCCGCCGGCCTGTGGGCTGCAAACCCTATTCAAACCCAGGCCGTCACGTACATCGTTCAGCGCATGGCCTCCCTGGCATGCCTTTTTTACTTGTCGAGCCTCAACCTATATATCCGGGGACGGCTCAGTCGAAAGCGGTGGTTGTCGCATGTCTATTACGGCGGCTGCGCACTGAGTTTTATACTGGGACTCGGCAGTAAGGAAAACGCCATTATGCTGCCGGCGGCTCTGTTGCTGACCGAAGCGTTGTTTTTTCAAGACCTGCGGCATAAAAGCGTTCAAAAAAGATTGGCTCGCATTGGAGCGGTCATTGCCCTGGTGATCGGCGTTACCGGGGTGCTTCTGTTCATGCAGGGTCGCCTGCCGAACCTCCTAGTCCCCCAGGGCGGTTTGGACTATTCGCCGTTGCAACGCCTGCTGACGCAGCCCCGTGTTCTTTTATTCTACATCAGCCAGATCTTCTATCCGATTCCCACCCGGCTGTCCATAGTTCACGAATTCGAGATCTCGACTTCGCTGTTTTCGCCGTGGAGCACGCTGCCGGCGATGTTTTTTATTGGGGGACTGATCGGTTTCGGCCTGCTCCAGGCACGAAAACGCCCCATCTTGAGCTTCGCCATTCTCTTCTTTTTTCTGAATCACCTGATCGAGTCGACCGTTCTGCCGCTTGAGCTGGTATTTGAACACCGCAATTACCTGCCATCGTTGTTTGCTTTCGTTCCGGTAGCCGCAGGCGTTCAACAAGTCCTGGTTTACTATCGCCGTCAGAAGCATCCTTTCTACCGGCTTGTCGCCGTGTTTATAACCTTGCTGATGATCAGTTTGGGCACTGCCGCCTATATTCGAAATTTTGCCTGGGCTACCGAACGATCGCTATGGACGGATGCCCACCAAAAAGCGCCCGGTTCGGCCCGCCCGCTGAACAATCTGGCATGGGGTTATTATGAAAAGATCGCTGATTACGGGACAGCCCTGACGCTTTACCACAAGGCCCTGACCCTCCGCGTCCAGCGAAACTCTCACCGAGCGTTTTCTTACAACAACATTGCCAACATTTACTACCGCTTCGGCGATTTTAAAACGGCCGAAGGGTATTGGAAAAAGGCGATTGAAGAACTCCCGGATGCGGCCGTTTACCAGTATCGCATGGCAACGGTCAGTTTCAAACAGCGTCAGTGGGAAACGGCACGGTTGCTCTTGTCCAAGATCCTGGAAAAACATCCCCAGTATTTTGATGCGTTGAACTTGACAGGCATCGTCTTGCTGCATGAAAAAAAACCGTTGGACGCGCTTGAGGCATTCAAGAAATGCCTTGAACTGTATCCCCGGCAACCGCGAGGGTTGATTCATTCAGGCGTCACGCTGTCCATCCTGCAGCAGTATCCTAAGGCGGAATTGTTATTTAAGACGGCGCTCCAACGGCAACCCGATGACCCCATGATACTCCTACGGTTAATCGACATTAATATGAAAACAGGCGACGAACCGGAGGTCGAGCGGTTTCAGCAAAAACTGTTTGCCGAGACGACGGTTCATGATATTATTAATAAATTAATGGCGTTAGCAGGAGAGCCCTATTACGACGAGGGCATTTATGAAGAGTTGGTCCAACATTTGTCAAAAGCGATCGATCATCTATCGGCCGGTATCGGACTGGATGATGAAAATTCCATTAGCCAACGGAGGGGCCTTTGAGGCTACCGAACACCAACGATGGTATATTTTACACCATCCCCCAGGAAAAAACATGGAGGGTTTCAGCCGCAGGCTGAAAACAATCGCCGCCAAAGGGGAGAAGAACATTCAACCGCTTCCGTTTGCGGTATATTTCTGGACGGTGGCGGCCCTGGCTGTCGCCGGGTTGGTCAACGCCGTTTACCTGTCGATTACCCATTACCGGGTTTACACCTATCCGGCATACGAGAGTTTCTGCGCTATTTCAAAGGCCGTTAACTGCGATACGGTGTCCCAGAGCCCGTATTCTATCTTTATGGGAGTCCCGGTTCCAGTTTGGGGCGTGATCGGATTTCTGTTCTTTTTATCTTTTCTGCCCTTTGCGTATCACTCTGAGGCTCGAAACAAACGGATTTGGCCCCTCCTTTTCATTGTCGCTTTGGTCTACAGCGTTTACAGTATTGGCTTGGCTGCCATTTCCTCTTTCGTTATCAAGAGCTATTGTATCTTTTGCCTGTTCAGTTTTGCAATTACGTTTGCCTTGTTGTTCTATACCTGGCTGGTGAGGCGGCGATTCGATGACGTGCGTCTGCCGGCAGCCCTGAGAAAAGACTGGCGCTACCTGCTGGATCGAAAAAAAAAGGTTGCCGGAGTCTTAACCTCGTTTTTACTCATCCTGGTCCTGGTCGGGCTGTTCTATCCTACCTACTGGTATTTTGAACCGCCGGCCATCACGACAGACCTTCCGTTCGGTGTCACCGAAGACGGACACCCTTGGATCGGGGCCGAAAACGCGCCTCTGGTTATTACCGAATATGCCGACTACCTATGTTTTCAGTGCAACAAGACGCACTATTACCTGCGCCGGCTGTTGGCCAATTATCCCGGCAGGATCAAGCTGATACACCGCCATTTCCCGATGGATCACACCGTCAATCCGCTGCTCAAGAAATCCGTTCATATCGGCTCGGGAGATCTGGCAAAGCTGGCCATCTACGCCGGCACCCAAAATAAATTCTGGCAGATGAGTGATTACCTTTTTTCCACGGCCAGGACCAGTGATAAGCTGGAATTGAAGGTCGTGGCCGATGCCGTCGGACTGGATGCGGGTGAACTCGCATTATCACTGCACCATCCCTGGGTGCGCAGTCAATTGCTGAAAGACATCACAGCAGGGTTGAAAGCCGGGGTAAGAGGCACGCCGACATTTGTTGTCAACGGCCAGGTGTATAGCGGTCAGATACCGATGAAAATTATTGCTGATGCCATAAAATAATCACAGGCCTTTATCTGTTTTCATGTGTCACCCAATCGTCGTCATCGGCACTATTATGTCGCTTGATAAGGTACCCCATAACGGCCTCGGCCGAAACAGGTCGGTTTTAAACGGTCTCTGCCTTGCCGGATTGATCTGTGTGGTCGCCGCAGTTGTTGTCTTGTCGTGGGTACCACCGGTGAGTCGGGACGCGCTCAGCCATCATCTGGCCGTGCCGAAGCTCTACCTGCAGCGCGGAGCGATGGTGGAGTTGCCTGAGGTGCCGTTTTCTTACTATCCCATGAACCTGGATTTGTTATACCTGGTTCCGCTTTACCTCGGAAACGACATCCTGCCCAAGTACATTCATTATGCTTTTGCCTTGCTGACCGCCGGCATGGTATTTTTGCATTTGAAGCGGCGACTGGACGTAACCTATGCGCTGTTCGGCGCCCTTTTCTTTCTGTCGATTCCTGTCATCGTCAAATTGTCCATAACGGTCTATGTCGATCTGGGCCTCGTCTTTTTTTCAACCGCCGCATTGATCAATCTTATCCGATGGTCTGAAAGCCGTTTTCAATGGCGGCATTTATTGCTGTCGGCCATGTTTTGCGGTCTGGCAGCGGGGACCAAGTACAACGGCCTGGTCACGTTGGGTCTGCTCGTATTAAGCGTGCCCTATATGTTTCTTCACGCCTGTCAAAACGAGGGAAAGAAACAGGGTCGGGCCGTCGGCTACGGTGCCTTATATCTGCTGGTTGCGCTCCTGGTCTTTTCACCCTGGATGATAAGAAACGCGGCTTGGACCGGTAATCCAATCTATCCGATGTACAACCAGTGGTTCAACCCCGCAACCACCGTTCAATTGCCGGAAGAGGAGCGAACAAGCGATGTTGAGTACAAGCAGCGGGCCGGGCCATGGAACCATTTCGCCATTCGGCGGATCATTTATGGCGAATCCTGGGGAAAGATCGCTCTGCTGCCGATCCGGATTTTTTTCGAGGGTCATGACGACAAGCCGCAACTTTTCGACGGACGGCTCAATCCGTTTTTACTCCTCCTCCTGCCATTCGCTTTTTTGTCGAAATACCCGTCACATCCCTTCCTGCGGGAGGAAAAGCGGTTATTACTGACCTTCACGATACTCTTCATTTTGATTGCATTTTTAAGGACCAGTATTCGCGTCCGCTACATAGCGCCTGTTATTCCACCCCTGGTCCTTCTTGCAACCTATGGGCTGAAAAACATTGTCGATTTTTTCAGGAACCGAAAACAACTTTTATCCCGCGCCTTCGGTATTTTCCTGGTCTCTGCCATGGCGCTGTGTCTGTTCAGCTTGAATGGTTTATATATCGGAAAGTTATTTAGGATTGTCGACCCGTTAAGTTACATCAGCGGTACGCTCGATCGTGATACCTATATAGCCCGGTATCGATCGGAATACCCCATTTTGCAGTATGTCAACCGCTCTCTGGCGCAGGACGCCAAAATCATGGGGCTTTTTATGGGGAATCGTCGCTACTATTGCGACAGAGAATTGATTTTCGGTGAGTCTTTGCTGACAAAGGCCGTCATGCGGGCCGATACCATAGGACAAATAGGGACAATGGTCACCGAGCGAGGCTTTACACACATGATCGTGAGGTTCGATTTATTGAAAAAATGGTCCGGAGGGCTCGATGATACCGAACGCGCACTGCTCGTTCAATATTTAGAGACAAACACACAGGCGATTCTCATTATCGGCGAGTACGGCCTGTTTGAAGTGAAAAGCTGACCCGTTCAAATCGATCGCCATCGACATGACCGATGACCGGCGGGACGAAGTGATTTATTAATCGGGGTTTGTTTTATGACAACACGGCGCATAGGCTTGATTGTTTTTTTATCCTGCCTCGTCATAACCGGTGGGTGCAGCGATGTGAGTCGCAAAAAAACCGGTGCCGAAAAGACGGCCGTTGAATTGCAGACCCGGACCGCAAGAATCAAATCGATCGCAGCGAATCCGGTGGAGGACGCCCTGCGCATACTGAACCTGAATGATGCCGATTTGGTGCGTCCCCAGTACCTGGAAGCCGGGTATCAACTGGCCGGCCGACTTCCACTCATCGACCATATTGCGCGATCTCCGTTTTCGCTTCAGCGCTGGGCGGACGACACGTCCCAAAAGCTCCAGCAGCAGGCTGGGAAAAGCCTTTACGATATCAGCGCTTTTACCGTTGCCCTCATGAACGGCGGTGTGCCTTATGATTCGGAAGCGTTACAAACACCAAATACAGCGAAAAATCTCACCCAGGCCTATCGTCTTTTGTGCCGAAATGCCGGCATCGATGAGGATTCTTCCGTTCTTGAGGTTATTGACCAGGCCGGCTTTACAGAATCTTTCGAGATTCAACTTGCAAGGCTTCTGATTGGCATGAGCCGAGCCACTCGTTTGATCGACCAGGCATATGCCGGACTGAGTGCCGAGGAAAAACGTTACCTTTCTGCAAGGCCCGAGCGATATTTCTTTCCGACCGACAACCACTTCAATTTCTTGACGGCACCGACACACACGGCAGAAAAGATTTTGCCCCTTGTCGGTAAAATCAAATTTGTCTCATTGTATCAAGGGGTTTTCTTGCTGGTGCACTGCATCGACGATTTCACCAGTTTCGTGCATCGATTAAATACCGTAAAAAGCCCCTCGCCATTTTTCAATGATGGAAAGGCGCGTGACGGACGCGTCCTGACCCTGCCGACCCCTATGGGTGTTGTTGTCATCGCCGGTCAGGGAGACGATATCCACACCGAGAATGCGGTATTGACCATCGACCTCGGAGGAAACGACCACTATATCGGATCTACGGCCTCCGCCTGGGGCACCGAATATCGGACCTCCCTGACCATCGATTTGTCCGGCAATGACGAGTATGACAATGGCACAAGACGTTATTCCCAAGGGTTCGGCTGCCTGTCAGTGGGTATGTTAATCGATCTTTCCGGCAATGATCGCTACCGGGCGGGCAATATGGCTCAAGGATGCGGCCTTTACGGTGTCGGACTTTTGTCCGATCTGGAAGGCGATGATCGTTATGAAATGGGGTTGATGGGCCAGGGATTCGGCGCCTTTGGATTGGGGCTGCTGATTGACCTCCAAGGAAACGATAGGTACATCATCAACGGAATGGGGCAGGGGAGCGGATCGACATTGGGTTTTGGCGGACTTGTCGATCGTCAGGGCAACGACAAGTATTTGGCGGATACCCTACGCCGCCGCGGACTTCTGGTGCCGGACCGGTGGTCACATGCGCAGGGCGCGGGCCTATCGGTCCGTTCGCCGGACTGGGTCAATCATGTTTCCTATTACGGCGGCATCGGTTTTTTAAGCGACGGTGAGGGGAAAGATTTCTATTTTGCCAACGAAGGCAACTGCATGGGAAGCAGTTATTTCATGTCTCTGGGCGCCCTTGTCGACCATAGCGGCAACGATACTTATACCGCTCAAAACGGTTACGGCATCGGCTTTGCGGTTCACCTTTCAAACGGCATCCTTATCGACCGGGAAGGTGATGATCGGTATTTCGGCAAGATTTACACCGGCGGCGTGGGGTCGGACCGTTCTATCGGCATGCTGGTCGATTATGCCGGAGACGACAGGTACGGGCCGGGTGATCTGGATGGGGGAGAAGACGTCAGTAAAAAAATCGAATCATCGGGTGCGTCACGTTACGGATCCGGAAGCACTCATCGCGCATACCGGTACATGGCCGAACTGTCATATGGATCGGCGATGAAGCCAAAGGGTCTCGGTTTTTTGATCGATTACCGTGGTAACGACCAATACTTCGCCAACCCACTGGAGAAAAGGGAAAGCTGCGGCGGCGTCGTACCCACCGAAATGCCCGACGACTGGGGCCACGGTCTGCTGCTGGATTTGGGCGGCCGGGATTTCTATTTTAAACAGGGCCGCAAAGACAATCATTACCACCTCTACCTGGATCATGGTTTGACGTATGACACCCAATATGAGGGGCAATTGGCCTCCCATTGGGTAAAGGAACTTCCAGTCCCTCGGCGTGGTTCACCTGAGGGCGTATCCGGACCGAAAGATCCCCATCTTCAGCTTCTTTTTAAGCGTCTCAATGACCCGGATCTCTATGTGAGGTTTGCGGCCATGGAGCAATTGATCCGGCAAGGGGAATCTGTCGTACCCGAATTGATACTCTGGTTGAAAATTTCGCCGGACAATGAAGTCAATCGAGATATCGTTGAAATCCTAAACCGCATCGGCTTTTCCTTGGCATCAAAACCCGCCTGGATCCGCTTGTATGAAGAACTGCTCCAGGCGCCCGATCCGTTCGTGCAGGTTTATGCCGTTCGCACTATAGGTTACGGAAAAGTCGAGTCGGCAAGGTCAGCGCTTGTTCGGGCCGCCGTCGATGCCGACGATGCCCTGCGTTGGCATTTAATGTGGGCTATCGGTCAGGTATCGAAACGGCGGGACATCGCGTCGCTTATAGAAGCGGCCGTCAGCGATGCCAGCCCGCGATGCCGGAGAGCTGCGTTAGAAGCCATTGTATCGGACCTTGAGGGTGCCGAAAAAGACATAGGCGGTAAGGAGGACGATCTGGCCCGAATATTCCTACAATCTTTGAACGATTCGGATGAAACGGTTCGCTTTTTCGCCGCCCGTGGTCTCGGATATTGTTTCCAGGTAGATTCGGTTAGGCCGCGGCTGATGAAGGCGCTCACAGACGACAGCGTTTATGTTCGGCGGGCAGCTGCCAGATCCCTCATCCTCAACAACGAGAAAGCAGGAATCCCCGTTCTAATCGAATCGCTCCGCTTCCCATCCATCGATACGTTTGAATTCTACGATCGCGAAATTGCCAAGGAACTGTCGCTCTTTTGCGGAATCGACTTTCCATCAGAAACAAGATACGATTATGCAACTTGGGAAAAATGGTGGGCCGCAAAGGGTGCGGCCGTCGACCTTAAAGAGAATTTGGACATCATGCACAGGATCGAAAAAGCGATGGCTACCCCCCGCGAGAGGGAAGGGATGCAGATATTTGATCAACTGCAAGCGGATCATCCTGGAAATATCGTCGTCATCAATCGGTATCTCCGTTTCTGTTACGAATGGATTACGTTTCGTTTGTTGACCCAGCCGCGGCGTGACGAAAGGATGCTGAGGCGGTGTCTGCACATACAGAAAAAGGTCGTCGAACTCGAACCCAACCAGGCGCAGCACTGGGAGCGATTAGCTTATTATTACGCTAGTCTGGGGCGGTATCAGGAGTCAATCGATACCATGAAAACAGCCCTGAAACTCAACCCGATCGATGCGGCCTATAAAAAAACGCTGAAACAGTATCAAATGTTATCCCGGCGGTAAGCCACAGCCCCCTGATGCTATGCCGACACCGATAAAAAAAATAACAAGAGTGCAATACTGGATCTTAGGCCTTATACTTTGTATTGGCCTGGCGCTGCGGATACTTTACGTTCATCCCATCGTAGACGATACGCACATTGCTCGCGATGCCCAGCATTATGTAGACTACGGTTACAATCTTTTTCATTACCATACATATTCCAAGCAGATAGCAGGTTCACATCCCATGCCGGATTCTTTAAGATCACCGGGATACCCTCTTTTCATCGCCCTTTTCATGACCGCATACGGCGACGCCGACTATCTGCCCAAGCTCATTTATGCCCAGGCAGTCCTCGGTGCTCTATTGGCTCCGCTGGCATTATTTGTGGGGATTCACTTTTTACCGGTCGGCGGCGCTCTGGCAGCCGCCCTCCTGGTAGCACTCAGTCCCCACCTGATCACGACCACCAGCTGTGCACTGACGGAAACGCTGTTTTCTTTTTTATTGTTGTCGGCTATCGCAGTGCTGTATTATGCAATCGGCAGAACACCTCGAACTCTTTATTATTTCCTGGCGGCACTTCTTTTCGGTCTTGCCTATCTGACCAATGAAGCCGTCCTGTTTATTCCCATCTTGATCGTTGCGTTCTGGCTTGATCCATTTGCGCATTCGAAAACATAAGATTTTAAAGAACATTTATTTCAAGTATATGCTGGTGTTCGCAATGGTATTTTGCTGCTTTCCTGCGATGTGGATTTGCGCGGATTCATCAACGTACCAGTCGATGCCCCCAGGGGAAGTGACAGGGCATTGATCACCATGAGCCACGGCGCATATCCTGGTTTTTCCTACAATAATCCGAACCACAAGTATGCGCCATATAAAGATGATCCCATGCAGCCTATGTTTGGCCGTCGTTGGAGAATTTCTCAAAGATCTTATGGGAACGGGTGGAAAAGGAACCGCTTCGCTACGCCGCATGGTATCTTTTCGGCAAGCCGTATTATTTATGGAGCTGGGATATCATACAGGGCAGCGGAGATATCTATATCAATCCGGTCAAGATCAGCCTGTTCAAGGCGTCTCAGATATCAAAAGCGATACGGTTCGCAATGAAAGCCTTACATCCGTTTCTGCTGCTACTGGCATTTTCCGGCATTCCCTTGTTTTATGTGACATACCGAGGTCTGTTCTCGACTGAAACCGTCACCGCCTTGCCGTTGCTTCCGATGTTGATCTGCATTTACTTTACAGGGTTGTATATGATTTTTGCGCCTTGGCCGAGATATTCCATTCCACTACGTCCAATGCTGTATCTCACCGCTTGCTGGACATTATCCACCCTGATCAGCTATTTCCGGAATCGCACTAAGACGAAAAATTGAAAAATATAGTTTCTTCCTATTCCATTTTGTGAGGTCTTGAAATGTTGCTACGGTCAAAAAGGGTGATGGCCGCCAGGCAATGAACCAGACTGTTTTTTGACGGTCATCAAAGTTATTACTTTTGCGTGCGATGGATTAGCGCGAAACAGCATGAATCAAATCCAATTTCCATCAGTGGACCAACCCATAAAAAAATATAAGCTGTGTCAATCACCATACGGTGTCCCAAAACCATTCCGGTTTTTTGTCATTCTATTTTTACTTGTTTTCGTGGCATACAGCAACACTTTCCGCGCGTCTTGGCACTTAGATGATTATCCAAGCATCGTCGAAAACCAAAAGATCCAGATTACCGACCTTACCCTGCAAACCCTCCACCGGTCCCTGCAACACCCGAATAATGAAACACTCTGGCGCCCCTTGGCTCATTTAAGTTTTGCCTTGAACTGGTATGCAGCACGGGACAATGTCTTCAGCTATCACGTCGTAAATGTCCTTCTCCATTTCTTAACCGCCTGGATGCTGTATTTGACCATTTCAAGTCTTTTGAAAACCCCTAACTTGAAGGCAAAGTATTCCGCAACGTCGCACGTCATTTCTTCCCTGGCCACTGTTCTGTGGGTGATCAACCCGATTCAGACACAGGCGGTCACTTACATCGTGCAACGGATGAGCGTATTAGCGGCATTTTTTTCCATCATCTGCATCTACTGCTATCTTACGGCTCGATTAACGGGCAGTAACCGGCAGCGTATTCTCATGTTTTTCTGCAGCGCAACCTGTTTTTTACTGGGTGTGGCTGCAAAAGAGAATGCGGCATTGTTACCGCTAACCATTATTGTGGTCGAGGCCTTATTTTTTCAAAATCTCGGCAATCCGCAGATCCGAAGAAAATTACTCGCAATCCTTTCCGTCGGCGGATTTGCAGTCGTGGTTTTAGGCGGATTGTTTTTTTTCAAGGGTGATTTGCTGTCTGTATTTTCTGGCTATGGAGATCGCTATTTCAGTCCGCTTGAGCGGTTGATGACCCAGCCGCGGGTGCTGGTCTTTTACCTGAGTTTGATTTTCTTTCCTTTACCTGGGCGCCTTTCCATCGATCACGACTTTACGTTGTCCACTACCCTGCTGCATCCCTGGACGACCCTGCCGGCGATTGTCTTTGTCGTCGCTGTCATCATCTGTGCCCTGTTTCAGGCCCGGCAAAGGCCCCTACTGAGTTTTGTCATCCTGTTCTTCTTTTTAAACCACCTCCTCGAATCCACGATCATTCCTCTGGAATTGGTCTTCGAGCACCGCAACTACCTTCCTTCCATGTTTCTTTTCATTCCGGTTGCAGAAGGTACGGTTTGGTTGCTGGATCGCTACCGAGAAAAACAGCCGCTATTGTATCGCGGCCTGCTTGGTCTCGTGATTTGCTCGATGATCGGTTTCGGTTGGGCGACATATGCCAGAAACAGCGTCTGGCGGACAGAGGTTTCGCTTTGGACTGACGCCAACCGTAAGGCCCCCCTGCTGCATCGGCCGGTCCACAACCTCGCCATGGCCAAATACGAAAGCACCGGTCAACTCTACAAAGCACTTGAACTATACCAGAAAGCAATCCAACTCAAAATGCACCGACGCTCACACCGGGCGCGCCTGTATGGCAACATTGCCAATATTTATTACCGCATCGGTAAACATGATTTGGCCGAAGTCTACTTTACTAAAGCCGTCGATTCGCCCCCTTTATCGAATACAACCGGTATCGATTGGCAGAAACGCAATACCGGCAGCAGAAATGGCATGTCAGCGTTGTCGCATCTTGATATTTTGCTGAGCAAAGATCCCCAAAACATCGACTTTCTTATTCTTAAGGGGAATGTCCTTATGGGACAGGGAGCTGCTCTCGAGGCGTTACGTTGCTTTCGTGCCGCCATTAAAAGCAACCCAAAAAAACCGGACGGGTTCATACAGGCCGGAACTGCGCTCATGGCACTTGGTGCCTACGAACGATCTGAAACACTCTTGAAGCATGCCCTTCGTCTTGATCCGAAAAACCTCTTGACTCACTTGAGAATTATCGACGTGACCTTGCGGCGCGGCAATACCCGAAAGGCAGATGTTTTGATAAGGCAGATGTTCGAAGCCGCATCGATTATCGACATCACTGCTTGTTTGAAAGATCTTTCCGGCGAGCCTCTTATCGACAAGTTCGGATATACTCAACTGAGACAAACCATATCCGACAAACTGAAAAAACAAATAGCAGGTGCCTCATCGAGAGGAGTTCAACCATAAAGATGCCAGAGGTGAAACAGAAAATAGTCAACCGCCTGCGTTTGGCGCTCATTTTCGGGTGGCCATCGCATTGACCATTGCCGGATTTGCCGCTTCAGTTTGCTGCTTTTCTATAGTTCAAGACGGGAAAGATCGGAATTAATTGAGGAGATTTTTTTCTCGATTGAATCGCCATATTCGTGTACAGACCCTCTCTGCTTTGATCCATCTGTTTGGAGCGGCTCGCACCGAGAAGCGGCCACCATGAAAACGCAGTGAAATTAATGGACGAAAAGGCAAGAAATTGTTAAGATACAGCAATTTATTGTGTATTACCTTTTATAACGTCACAAAAATAGGAATATATTTTAATGGGAGAGAAAAAAGTTTCAATTATCATCCCGGCCTATAACGAGGAAAAGACCATCGCTGAGATTATCTCTCGCATCAAAGGTCTTCACTCCAGTGCGGAAATCATCGTCATCAACGACGGGTCAACAGACAAAACGGCTGCCGCAGCCCTCGAGTCCGGTGCCAAGGTCTACAATCACCCATACAATATCGGCAACGGTGCAGCCGTGAAGAGTGGAATTCGCGCCGCGACCGGAGACATTCTGATTTTCATGGATGGTGACGGACAACATGATCCGGCGGATATCCAGAAACTGCTCGATTATTTTCCGAATTACGACATGGTCGTTGGGTCGCGATCTCAAAACGGACAGGCGTCATATGGGAGAGCTTTTGGAAACACCATTTATAACTGGTTTGCATCCTATGTGACAAAGTTTTCCGTGAAGGATCTGACGTCCGGCTTTCGGGCTGTCAAATCCGACATCGCCCGCAGCTTTGTGTTTCTTCTTCCCAATACCTATTCGTACCCGACAACGATAACACTGGGTGTTCTCAGGAGTGGAAATAGCCTCAAGTACGTTCCCATACAGGTCAAACGGCGTCAAAATGGCAAGAGCAGCATCAAATTTTTTCAAGACGGCATACGTTTTTTCATGATCATCACACGGATTGCGACCATGTATTCGCCGATGCGGGTATTTTTACCGGTGAGCTTTGTCTTGTTTTTGATAGGTTTTTTTCGATACGCATATACCTTAATGACCGAGGGTCGGTTTACCAATATGAGCGCCCTATTTTTCGTCTCCGCAGTCATTATTTTCATGATGAGCCTTATTTCAGAACAGATATGTCAGATGAGATACGAGAGACGGAGTGCTCCACGGGCATCAAGATACAGGGAGTCGGACAAGGCTCCGGAAGATTAAGAGACCGGTAAGTGACGGAAACCACTATTCCAAAGCGAATATTGGTGACCACGTCGACTTTCCCCCGTTGGAAAAACGATGTCGAGCCATCTTTCGTATTTGAACTGTGCCGCAGGCTGAAGGAATACTGCCGCATACATGTTCTGGCTCCCCATACCGCCGGCGCTCTTTTTGAAGAACAAATCGACAATATACAGGTGACGCGGTATCGCTATTTTTTTACCAATTGGGAACGGTTGGCTTATCAGGGCGGAATTCTGGCAAATCTGAAGCAGCAGCCCTTGCGGTTCGGGCTGGTTCCGTTTTTCGGTCTGTTTCAAGTGTGCGGTATTTTGAAGTTGCTCCGTAGGAACACATTCGATCTGATTCACGCTCATTGGCTGGTTCCACAAGGGCTATGCGCAACTATTGTCCGCCGATTGGTGAACCCTGCACCCCCGCTTCTGTGCACTTCGCACGGCGGCGACCTTTTCGGATTGAGCGGTATCTTGATGACATGGCTCAAGCGAGGTGTTTTGAAAGATGCCCTTGCCATAACGACCGTCAGCCAGGCAATGCGGAATGCCGTTCGTCCTGCTGGAATCGATATGGAGAAAGTTCGCGTTATCCCTATGGGAGTAGAATTGCAAAATCTATTCATTCCTCCCGAAAACCGGAAGGTATCAAAGACCCTGCTGTTTGTGGGGCGTTTGGTGGAAAAAAAAGGCTTGCGGTATCTGATTGAAGCCATGCCAACCATAGTAAAAAAACACCCCGATGCCCAACTGCGGGTTGTCGGTGACGGCCAGGAAAGTAACACGCTCAAAAACTTGTCTGCAGAGTTGGGAATGGTAGAAAAAATTCAATTCTTAGGTGCCCTGACGAATGAAAGCCTCCCGAGACTGTATCAGACAGCCGATGTCGTTGTTTTTCCGTCGATTGTTGCCGCTGATGGCGATCGTGAAGGATTCGGGCTGGTTCTGGTGGAGGCGCTGGGTTGTGAATGCGCTGCGGTTGTGACTGATCTACCCGCCATGCGCGACATCGTTCATGATGGAAAGACAGCGCTGGTCGTTCCTCAAAAGAATGCGAAGCAGATTGCAGATAAAGTCATGCAGTTGCTGGATAACCCTTCATTGCGGCGATCCCTTGGTGAAACCGGCCGACGGTATGTGGTACAACGATTCGACTGGAAGATTGTTGCCGGAAAATACGCGAACCTCATCGATAAGGTACTGGATAATCGACATCGACACGGCTGAGAACTATTGTTGTGAAAATAAATAAAATGAGATCGATGGTTAACAAAAACGATTTCTTGCTCAGTGTCGTCATCCCTGTTTATAATGAGGCTGGAACGATCAGTGAAATCATCGATCGCGTCACATTCGCCCCGTTTCGGAAGGAAATCATCGTTGTTGACGACGGATCTACAGACGGGACGCGCCAAATTATTGAGGAGACTAAGCACAAGGCGGTAAAGTCCTGCTTTCACGATCGCAATTACGGAAAGGGCAGGGCGCTTCAAACAGGTTTTTCTGCTGCCAGAGGGGAAGTTATCGTTGTACAGGATGCGGATATGGAATACGACCCGAATGAATTTCCGATCCTGCTCAACCCGATTCTGTCAGGAAAGGCCGATGTCGTATACGGGTCAAGGTTATCAGGCCATGGAGAACACCGTGTACTTTACTTCTGGCATTATGTCGGCAACCGCTTTCTCACTTTGCTTTCGAATATTTTTACCAACATTAACCTTACCGATATGGAGACGTGTTACAAAGCGTTTACCCGTCAGGCGCTTGAAGGTATAACCATCAAAGAGTGCCGGTTTGGCTTCGAACCAGAAATAACAGCGAAACTTGCCAAAAAAAAAGATTTGCGGATATACGAGGTTCCCATTTCCTATTACGGAAGGACATATGCAGAGGGTAAAAAAATAGGCTGGCGCGATGGCGCATGGGCGCTTTGGTGCATAATGAAGTACAATCTTTTCGGTTAAACCGGGGCAAGGCACTTTTAAAGCACTTAGAGACGATAAAATACAATCGGATTACTTCTTGAAATTGACAATATCGGAATTGAGGAAATGGCCATGAACCTGAATCTTTAATTTTTTTTTCAGGTGCCCGCCTTCGAATCTGGTTAAAATAAAATTTGCGAGTGTATTCATAACCCGCGGAGAGTGACAGAGTGACTGTTTTTAGCGATAAACACTACGTTTTCATTATTTCAGGTGGAAGGACAGGGACGAAGTACTTTGGCGATGTACTCTCAAGTCTGATACCAGATGCCTTTTCTGTTCATGAACCCGACGTCTTGACGGATTTCAAAATAAAATCACTGCAGCAAATCAAGCTATTCGGCCTCTATCAACTGGTTTTCGGGAAACTGACCGGAAAAACCGGTATCAGGAACCTGTCGCAAAACTATCTATCCGGTAAAATCGACATCGATGAACTGAAAACAGCCGTGTCAAACCACCGCAGACGCTATTACGAATCCATCTCTGAAGATTTGATCATTGAATCCTACAGCGGATGGTACGGCGTGATTCCCGCTATCCGGCAGATGTATAAAAAATATAAGATCGTCGTCATCGTCCGGGACCCGCGTGACTGGGTGACCTCCAACATGAATTGGGGCACCATGTACGGTAAACGGGACTGGGTCGAACGGCTCGGTTTGGGGAGACTGGAGCCTCGGCTGGTAAATGACAACGGCTTCATCGCACAATGGCCGCGATTCACCCGTTTTCAGAAACTGTGTTGGGCCTGGAAATCGATTTACGAAATTATCCTACAAAATATCAGCCATGACCCAAATGCCAGTGTCGTGAAATTCGAAGATGTTTTCCATTCAAAAAACAGATACGAGCACCTGAACCGTTTAATTGATCACATCACGGCCTTTTCCGATCGTCGATTTTTTTATCAAATACCCGAAGGTATTTTGGATCAACGTAAAAATATTAATATTTCCAGCGAATTTTCCTCATGGGCCCATTGGCTCGATGAAACGAAAGACCACCTCGAGTGCATGTGCAGGGATCTAGCCGCTCAATTTGGCTACCGGCTTTCCGCCACGCGATCAAATATTTCCTGATAGTGGGTAGAAATTCGTGTTGATAAAATGATTACCTATTATGAGGTAGGGGTGCCAATTCGTTCAATAAGTCTTTCAATTTTTCACCTAAATTTTTCCATCGCAAATATTCAGGCAAAGGGACAGCTATTCTGTTTTCCAATTGCCAGCGGATAGCCCTGGCCATATCTTCGCGGTCACCAGGTCTGCACAGAGCTTCGGGCGTATCCGAAAGTGTATTCGGAATATCGGACACGCGGGTAGAAACTATGGGAACACCGCAAGCCAAGTATTCCGGCAATTTACAGGGACTGCTTACATTAATCTGCGCGGTAGGCAGGTATGGAATAACAGCTACATCGACAGCGTTGATAAAAAAGGGTATCTCATCTTGAGGTACAACACCACGGTAATCGATGTGTGGATGCGATAAGCAGATGTTTGCGCGATTATTTCCGGCAATTAGAAGCTTTACGCCGGGGATTCCTTCTCTAAGCTTAAATACGGCATCCGAGAGAATATCTATGCCATAATTTTTTCCAATAGACCCGAAATAGCCTATTACAGTTTCGTGACGGGATATTCCCAAACGAGCACGCGCTTTTGATTTGCAAATCGGGCGAAAAACTCTTTCATCAACTCCGTTTTCGATGATCGCAATATTTTTACTGTATTTAGATATTTTTGTTTTTAAAGGCGAACTGGCGCATATTACTTTATTTGAGTGTCGAATGGTCCACTTAAAAAAAAACTTCATGAATGGCAGTTTGTTGCTCCTGAAAGTCGTATAATCATCATATATATCGAATACGCATAAAATTCCTAATAATTTTGAAAACATATATCCGATAAAACCAAAAAGAGAATCCCCGCTGGAGACGATAACATCTGGATTATATCTGTAAATGTATTTCCAACTTTTAAGAAGAAAAACAAAAAAGTTGCAAAGCGTCAGAGGAATGGAATCGAACGTCAACCCAGAATATGAAAAACATTCTTCCTGTTTACCTCGGTAATTAGCGCAGATTATTTTTACAGTAAGGCCATTTTTAACCAATTGCGCAGGCAAGTGATATAATCTGCCAAAGTGGTCCAATATAAGATCTTTATTGGTATAGTGTCGTTTTGTCAGAAATACTGTTTTTGACATAAAGGTGAAATCGTTCAAAAATAGTATACAAAATAAAAGATGTTATTAATTTCTTTGAAATCGTTCTCTACAAGAAATATAGAATCTTTTGTATGGAAAATAAATACTACCGAAAAGCATCTGGGCCATTCTCCAAACGATCTTTTCTTCGTTCAATCTTTGAATACACCGTTCTTCTGAAATCCTTTCAAAAATCATGCTACTGATCCCGCCTGAATTCATCCTTGCGATTGGAAAGTTGCCAAAACAAACTGGTAAGTTTAATTTCAAAGCGCGGTAAAAAAAATCATAATCCATCGATATCAGGAATTGCTTGTTAAATTCACCTACATCCTTGAAAACTGACCTTTTCACAATACAGCCCTGGTGGTGAAAAATGAATTTTAGATGATTGTACCAGATCAGCCGTATTGGCTTGATGATTTTTTCCTTACCCTCTGAATTTTTGAGAATCACTGGGAAGCTGAAAATGTCCGCTGAATGTTGACTGATATAACGGTGTGCCTTTTCGAGGCTGTATCGATCATCAAACAAGTCATCTGCCTGAAGTACGAAAATAAACAATCCTTTGGCAAGATACAATCCCTTATTTAAGGCATCTGAAATTCCGGTGTCCGGCTCTGAAATCCACTTCAGTTGATACCTTTCCTGATATTTTTTCAGCAGATCAATAGTTTGGTCGTTTGATCCTCCATCGACGATTATATGCTCAAAGCTGCGAAAAGTTTGGCAATTCACAGACTCAAGGGTTTCATTAATTGTCACACCTCGATTGAGTGAAGCTGTTAGAATTGAAAAGTATGGTGGATTTGATTTTGTGGGTTTTTCCATTGCACAGCACGCGTGGTATAACGCTTGTTCAACGTGACCATTTGAATCAGTTCCGCTATGATCAGTGGATCAAGGTGTTGTAAATTTCCAGTTGCCGGTTAATAACCCTGTCAATGTCAATTGCTGCAACGATTCTTCTTCCAACGTATTGCGGAGAGTGGCGCCCGCGTTCAATGAGGCGGAACAAGATTTATCTATGATTGCCGATTCATTGGTTAATGCCCATTGATCCGTATACTTTCACTCTGTGCTCAAACGGGCAGTGGCTCCACCATCGATAATCAGCGTCTGCCCCGTCACGAAACCGCTTTGAGTATTGTCTGCAAGGAAAAGAACGGCCTTGGCGATTTCTTCCGGCTGACCGATTCTGCCAAGGGGTTGTTTTTCACAGAAACTTTGGAGACGAGCGAAATCAGTATTTCCGGCAGCGTAATTCCGCGACAGGCCTGCGCGCAGCATGTCGGTATTCACCGCGCCGGGTAAGATCGCATTGACCCGGATTTTGTTCTCAGCCAGCTCGAGTGCAGCGGCCCGCGTCATGGCGACGAGGGCTCCTTTGCTGGTTGCATAGGCCGCCATTCCTTTGGATGTGGCGATGGCGTGCACTGAAGCGACATTGACGATGCTGCCGCCTTTGGTTTTCAACAATGGGAATGCATATTTTGTCGATAAATAGGCAGCGCGAACATTTACAGCCATGAGTACATCCCACTCATCAGGTTCTGTTTCGACAAGCGGTTTCACTAATTGAACGGCAGCGTTATTGATCAGGGCGTGAATCTCTCCTTCTTCCGCGACCAGTTGATCAAAGATACGTTTAATGGCCGCAGGGTCTGACAGATCTTCATGAAAGAATCGATTGATGTCGTTCGGGATCGCGAAGGGCGATTTATCGACGCCGATCACGTACCATCCGGCCTTTTTAAAAGCCAGAGAGGTGGCCAAGCCGATACCATGCGCAGCGCCGGTAACCACGGCTTTTGTTGTCATCTTTGCGTTACCTCAAGGGCCTTGATCAGGTTGTTGAGTGTGCTGTAATGGACCTTTTCCCATGCTTCAGGGCTGCTGTTGGCATTGTGGGGGGCAAGCATCACATTGTCCATGCTCAAAAGTGGATTCTCTAGCGTCAACGGCTCGTTTTCGAAGACGTCCAGTGCGGCCCCGGCAATCAACTTATTTTCTAATGCTTCTATCAGGCCATCTTCCTTGATAATCGGACCCCGCGCGGTGTTGATAATGACAGCCGAACGATTCATGAGTTTGAAGCGGTCGATCGTCATGAGGTGGTGACTGGTCGGATTGAGGTCGCAATTGAGGCTGACGAAGTCCGCTCGTTGCAATAAGGACTCTTTAGAGGTCATCTCTACACCAGTTTTCGTTAAAAAGCCTTCCGGCATTTCGACAATATCGTTTCCGAGGATTTTCATTCCAAAACCCATGGCGCGTCTAACGATAGTCTTACCGACATCGCCGACGCCGATGACACCGAGTGTACATTCCCGCAAGGCTTTTCCGGGAATTTTATGCCAGACACCCTGCCGTATATCTCGGTCCATCCAGGGAAGGCTGCGCGCAAAGCAAATCATATAACCGATAACGGCATCGGCCACGGGCTCGCTGAAGGCGTTCGGCGTGTTACACACCTGAATTCCCAGTCGTTTGCAGGCTTGCTGGTCGATGGAGTCAATGCCGGTGCCCCATTTCGATATGACCTTCAGTTTGGGTGCGGATTCGAGGACTTTTTCTGTGTACCGATCATCTCCACAGATAGCGCCGTCGATGTCGGACACCCAAGGCAGCAGGTCATCTTCCTCCAACCTTTCATCCACAGGCGGCACGACTATTTCGATCCAATTTTGCCGGAAAAAATCATCGAAGCGATCGAGAACCGGCTGCATGTATGGCGCTGACACAAGTACTTTCCATTTCAATTTAACTACTCCATTTTTTTTGATGATATCTTTTATAAAGAAACTCCAGCAATATGGT
>CAWBCG010000024.1:0-15207 GCA_963787235.1 uncultured delta proteobacterium | reverse complement strand
GTTGACAAAAAAGAAGAAATTCTACGCTGATCTAAGATGTGTCATCGACAGAGAAAATCCTGCAGGGGAAAACTGTCGGCAAGCTTGGTTACTGATATTGGGCGACAGATTGGATGGTTAGCTTCTGGTAACTCCGCTGCGCTTCATTGCCAGCCGGTTATGCGGAGCGTTATGTGTTACACACTATGTCTGTTTGACGAGTTGTAATTTATCCGGAGAAGTAAATAGTATTGAGATTTTTGGCCTATTGAACCGTAACATTAGTTTGAAGAGTTAATATGATGAACGAGAAAAAATTTGATCCGAAGAAATTACAGAAACTGAATAATCCACAAAGATTGATAGATATTCCCCCTGAGTATATTTGTAATAAACTGGATATTAAAAAACCGGACGTATTGGTAGAAATTGGTGCCGGAACCGCATTTTTCAGTATTGCCTTTCTTCAATACCTGAAGCCTTCGTCTATGTATGCGTGTGATATTTCTGACATAATGATTAACTGGGTTAATGAGAATGTTCTTCCAAAGCATCCCCATATAATTCCTGTGAAAAGTGAAGAACATTTTGTGCCACTTGACGATAAGATTGCAGACTTGGTGTTTATGATAAACCTACATCATGAATTGGACAATCCATTACAAACTGTTGAAGAATCATATAGAATATTGAAACCTGGTGGAGAAATTTTTATTGTTGATTGGAAAAAGGAAGATATGCCTGAAGGGCCTCCTGAAAAAATCAGAAGTTTACCTGAACAAGTCAAGAATGAACTTATAAAGTCCGGGTTTAGCGATGTAAAGATTTTTAATAAGTTACCAAAACATTTTTTAGTCGTTGGGAAAAAGAAACATCAAAACACATAACCGCTGGAGCAGACGGGAACAGCTTAGTGGATTTTTCGTAAAGGTCCGAAGGTTAGCGACTGACCGATTACCCGCTGCACAGCTCAGACGTTACCATACTGCTTGGAACCGCTAGGTCAGCATGGTGGACTTAAAGAAAAACGACTTTACCAAGGTAAAGTTTCGACGTATCTCACAGGAAGGGCACAATAATGGATCTTTCAGAAATCTATAAAAAATTTGACCAGATTGGCTGTCTGACCTTTGCCACAATTGATCAAGACTATCCGCAAACACGAATTGCGCACCTGTTTGCATACGACCGTTATGGATTGTATTTTCGAACCATGATCACAAAAGCATTTTATAACCAGCTCAGCAAGACGGAAAAAGTGTCTATCTGTGGCATGTTTCCTAAAACATTTGTCAGCCACAACGAGCAGGGGATGCCCTATTTTGAACCAGGATACACAATCCGCGCCACTGGTGATATTAAACAGATCCCTCTGAAGACACTCAAGGAAAAGGCTGCTGTCAACGAAATGTTTATGCTCGGTGTAAAAGATATTGAAAAGTATCCAGCCATGACCACCTTCTGCTTGTGCAGCGCTTGGGGGGAAGTGTACGATTTCGATTTCGAAATGGAGCACCGTAATCACAAATTACTGCGTACTGGCTTTTCCTTTGGTGGTAAACGTATCCCATTCAGAGGTGTTCGTATCACAGAAGAATGTATTGCCTGCGGGGAATGCCAGGAAAGGTGTTCTTTCAAGGCAATTTCGCAACATGATGAACAGTTTATTATCGATCATACCAGATGCGATGTGTGCGGGGATTGTTACACTATCTGTCCAGCCAATGCGGTTGAAATCGTTATCGATGATCTTAAGAATTAGACCGTCTATCAATTTAAAAACGTTGGTTGGATTTTAACATTAACCATAATACGATTCACGATCAAAATAACGCTAACATCTTCATGGCTTTCGGTTGTCAAGGAAAACACTACTCATATAACCGTGTTTTTCGACTTTGACAGGCACCACCTTGAGAGCCGGCATTCTGGCCTTGGGGTCGATGGGTACCGCACTCATCAAAGAGTTAAAATTGGGTTCGCTATAGTGGATCGGCGCGAAAAGATATCCACGCTGCATGCTGGCCTCGATTTTAAGCGGCAATTGAACCGATCCGTGGGGACTGGTTATGCGCACTTTGTCATTTTCACCAAGGCCGTCAGCTTCTGCGTCCTCCGGATTCATATTCAGATACGATTCCGGTTTGAGTTTTAAGAGTTTAGCACTTCGGCGTGACATTTCACCGGTATTGAAATGCTCCAGCAGGCGCCCGGTGATCAACACATAGGGATACTCCTCCGTGGGTTCCATCAGGGTGTCGGGCAATTCAACCGGCATAAAGCGAGCCCGACGGTCGCGAAAGCCGAATCCGTCCTCGTACAAACGGGGCGTCCCCGGGTGGGATTCATCATAACAGGGCCAAAAAATTCCCGGCGACGCTTTCAGTCGATCGTGACTGATTCCGCTGAAAACAGGGGCTGCTTCGCGGATTTCTTCCCAAATGTCTTCGGTTGACGTGTATGGCCAGCTCGCTCCCATGGCATTGGCGATTTCCTGAAGTATCCACCAGTCCGGCTTGGCTTCCCCCGGAGGCTTCAAGGCGGCTGCCGAGTACTGAACCCGCCGGGCCGCGTTGGTAAAGGTGCCGTCTTTTTCTCCCACTGCGGCGGCCGGCAGGACAATATGCGCATAATTGGCTGTCTCATTGGCGAAGATGTCCTGTACAATGAGCAAGTCGAGTTTCTGCAGCATCCATTTTACAAAATTTGATTGGGGCTCGGAAACAACCGGGTTTTCGCCGATAACATACAAGGCCCTGATTTTACCTGAGGCAATGTGATGGATCATTTCAGGCGCAGCCAGACCCGGCCCGCAAGGAACATCCGCTCCCCAGATGGCACCGACATGAACCCGGGCGGCTTCGTCGTCAACCTCCATATGACCGGGCAGCAGATTCGGCAACGCGCCCATATCACCGGCGCCCTGCACGTTATTTTGACCTCGAAGTGGTGAGAGACCGCACCCGGGTTTTCCGATGTTACCGGTCAACAAGGCGAGGTTCACCAGGGCGATGACGTTGTCGGTCCCATGCGCATGCTGGGTTAGCCCCATGCCCCAGATGAAGATGGTTTTTTTGTCGTGAATCAGTTCGGCGGCTTTTTCCAGTTCTTCGCGCATCACCCCGGCGCGTTGGCAGGCCGCATCGACATCGAGGTCCTCGATCGTCTGGCACAACGCCCTATATCCAATGGTCTGTTTTTCGCAGAACTCCCGATCATGCCAGCCCTTGTCGATGATGATTTTACTTAATGCCTTTATCCAGAAAATGTCCGTACCTGGTTTGACTTTGAGGTGGACGGCCGCATTTTTGACGAGGTCCGTTTCTCGGGGATCAGCCAGGATCAGGTTGAGTCCGCCTTTTTTGGCGCGTTTTTTGACCTGCATCCAGATGACCGGATGGGTAAACGTCGTATGCGCCCCCACAAGAAAAACCGTTTCTGTGACTTCATAGTCCTCCAGAAAGGTGCTGACCGCGCCATATCCCAGTTGCTGTCTCAGAGCCACTTCAGATGGGCCGTGGCACAGTCGGGCGCAATTGTCGACGTGGTTGTTGCCGACGACGGTGCGCTGAAATTTTTGCGAAAGATAGGCCTCTTCGTTGAGGATTTTGCCGCTGCAGAGCATTCCGATACTTTCAGGGCCGTACTTGCGGGAGATCTGCTTCAGGCGCCGGGAGGCAAATTGGATGGCTTCATTCCAGGAAACAAGCTCCAGTTGGACTGCTTTGCGGATATAAGGCTGGGTCAGACGCTCCGGGTGATTTAAAAGCTCGTGAACTGTGAACCCTTTGACGCAAGCGTATTTTGCGTTCAACTCGGGATTTCGCCCCGCTGCGCCGCTTTTAACCGGCCGGCCGTTTTCGTCCAGCGACAGTTCTAAGTTGCAGCCGACACCGCAATAGGGGCAAATGATGGGGATTTGTCTTTGCATGACGAAATTAAGCCCTGTTAAAATACGAATGCCGTATGTTGAGAATAATTCGTTTCATAACATAGCCTGATTTTTTAATACTTAAAAATGAAAGAATATTCAATCTTATTTCATAAATTCCACTTTATAATTCAGACCTACCCAGTTACATGTGACCGATGACCTTGGGACCATAGCGTTACCGAATCTTCCTGAATGCGGTGATGGCTCAGCCAGGGCGGCCCATGAATCCGGCGATTATTTTAGACAGTTGCTTGGCGAATAGGAGATCCCACGGTGCATGATTGTTCAGCAACCGGTACCACATCGGTCCGTATATCAGGTCAATGGTTAATTCGATACGTATCGTATTATTTCTTGTCAATCAATTTCTAAAAGTCTTGTCCAATAACCAATACCGGGAGACAGTACGATGAGATTCCAAAATCAGAAGGTTATCATCATGGGGGGTACCTCAGGAATGGGTTTGGCTACTGCCAAGGCAGCGACGACAGCCGGTGCTACCGTTTTGATTACCGGCCGTGATCAGAACAAGCTCGCCAAGGCCCTGGCCGAACTTCCGCAGAGTGCGAGCGGCGAGGTGGTGGATGCAACGGTGGAGAAGGAGTTAAGAAATTTTTTTGGGCGTAGCGAGCCGTTTGATCACTTGGTGCTCGCGGTGAGCGGCAGGGAAGGAGGTGGGCCTTTTGACAGCCTTGGCGTCGAATACACTCAAGCGGGCATTCGATGGCAAGTTCTGGGCCCAGTTTATGGCTGCCCAAATGGGCCTGACAAAACTCCGTGAAAAAGGGTCGATCGTTTTCATTACGGCAGCTTCGGCACGCACCTCGATTCCAGGCACCGCCGGCCTGGCGGCCATCAACGGGGCCTTAGAGGCCATGATTCCCACGCTGGCCTTAGAACTCAAGCCAATTCGTGTGAATGCCGTATCCCCCGGCGTGGTCAAGACCCCGTGGTGGGACACCTTGCCATCCGAACAAAGAGAAGCCGTCTTCGCACAAACCGCCCAAGCTCTGCCCGTCGGCCGTATCGGCACCCCCGAAGATGTGGTCGAGGTCATTATGCTTTTACTCGGAAACGGGTTTATGACCGGTACGGTGATCGAGTGCGACGGCGGCATGCGCATCAAATAGGAAGAAGATATTATCTTAAACCGCGCAGACCTCGATGATCCGATCTATCGAAAACAATAGCAGGAAGGCAAAGAACCATGAAAGTCGTGGCTTTTAACGGCAGTGCCCGCAAGAAAAGCAATACAAGCATTCTGATTGATATTGTCTTGGATGTCTTGAAAAGAGAAGACATTGAGACCGAGGTGGTGAATTTGGCCGGAAAGAAAATAAGAGGGTGCACGGCCTGTATGCAATGTTTCGGAAAGCGGGATCAAACCTGCTCGGGAGTCGATGATTTCATCAACGACTGTATTGCAAAAATGACCCGGGCCGACGGCATGATCCTCGCGTCGCCGACGTACTTTGCCAATGTCTCGACGGAGATGAAGGCGTTGATCGATCGGGCCGGAATGGTGTCTTTTGCCAATCCGGGCTTGATGCGCCACAAAGCGGGCGCGGCCATCACCGTTGCCCAGCGTACCGGAGCTTCCCAAGCCTTCATGGCGATGAACACGTTTTTTACTTGTTTTGAAATGTTCATTGTCGGGTCGAATTACCCCAACATGGCGCTTGGACTCGACAAAGGGGATGTCGAGAAAGACACCCAAGGACTGGAAACCATGAGAGTCCTGGGAAAAAACATGGCTTTCCTGCTCAAGAAAATAAACGCGTGATACCCGAATCACTAACGCTAACGGTTCTTGGTAAACCCTTTCATGCCGCCGGGTGACCGGATCTCACTGCTTCAGATTCAGCTCGGATCCATCGGAGATTATCCGACATATTTGTCCAAACCCATGTGGTGATGAAACTCTAAAAAGGCCGTTCGGCCGAATTTGGGGAGAAGCGACAGATAACTGAACCCTTCCATCGGCAAACTGAACCGTTCAAGACCGGGTTCCGTGCAACTGCGGCACTCATCGAAGTGACCGACGCTCTTGCGAATCCGGTTCGCCTCATCCGAAAAGAAGACATCCGCCAATGATCGGCGTCGGATGTTGCCGACGGATCGATCGACCAAGGGGCACAAGTGTACATCGCCGTTGCTGCGAACGAAGAAGTAATTATACCCGCAGGTACACGGTTTACGCATGGCACCGGTTTGAAAATATTCTACCAGACGACGGCCGTGGTAACTCCAGTCGGAGCGCTCGCGCCGGTAAAAGCGGATCATCTTGGCCACGTCTTCGGAGCTGAAGGCCATGTCGCCGCCCAGATCGGGATTAAGATATCGACCCCTCGTGATGATGCAGGGTGACATAATCGTAAACAGACGATTCGCTTCGGCATAATCGGCGATTCCATCGAGTTCGTCGATGTTGAGCGGCAAAATGGTGGTCTTCAATCCGATGATCAGGTTTGGATTGCGTTGGCGAAGCTCGATAAGGCCCCGGATGGTTTCGTTTAACTTCGGCCAGGCATCCTTCACCCGGCGGATCTTTTCGTGAACCGGACCCGCCGCGTCCATTGCGCAGACCATCACCAGTTCGATGTTTTCTCGGTGCAGCCGGCGGGCGATATCCTCAACGGCCGTGACGACCCGCTGGGTCAAAAAGCCGTTGGTGGTCACGGCCACAGCCCGCAACTTCTTCAGGTTGGTTTTCTTGAGGGCACAGATTCCCTCGAAGAGATCGCTCAGGTCGTCTCGAAGAAAGGGTTCGCCGCCGGTGACATCCAGTTCCCGCAGGTCGTCCAGCACCGGCGAGGAGAGCAATAGCAACCAGTCCGCGATGGGTAGGTTCGGCACCCGGGCAGGGATCTTCCAGATGTTGCACATGATACAGCGGGCAATGCACTCGTGCGTGATCTCGAAACTGATCGCGGCCGGTTTTCCCGGTTTTCCGGTGAGACGTTGATAGCGATGGCGCAGACCGTTTCGGCATAGCTGCGTTATCAATTTCAACAGTTCGGGATTCATTTGAATTCAATTCGGCGTGAGATTGCCAGATTCTATTGACCGCTCTGATTCCAGCAGTATGCCGCTTTTCTCAGCGCACAACGATCTTCAGGCGCCATCAGAACGCCGCTGTTGGCGAAGGCGCGTCCCATACATCCACCCCCGCAGTGATGCCTCCCCGGACATCCTTCACAGGTTTCAAGCTGCGCCGTTCGCCGACGGCTGATCTGTGGAAGCTCGGCCCATATCGACAGGCCTTCTGAAATGATATCTTCGAAAGAGCGGTGAAAAACGTCCGCGACGGCGTATTTTTTTGAAAGGAGCATGACGCACGGATAGAGTCGACCGGCGGCCGATATAAACGGGTTCTCTATGCAGCTGCAGATTCTATCGGCCGGTTCCGATCGGCCCTTGTACCACTCGATGACCGATACGCTGGCCATGCGGTCATACCGATCCCTGAACGCCCGATCTTTATGATAGAGATCGAGAAGTTCACATGCCTGTGCGGTCGACGGCGCCGTTAATTGCTGCGATGCCGCTGCGCGTCCGCCTCGAACCAGGGTTCCGCTGACAAATCGTGAAATTCCGATGCCGTCCAAAAGCGCCAGCAACCGGGGAATTTCATGAAAATTGTGCGCCATCTCCGTAAAGGCCACCTGGGTCTGCTCCCCGAGCCCCAGCCGAATCGCCGATCGAATTCCCCGGAAGGTAGCCTCGAAACTTCCCGGGCCGCGCACCGCGTCATGGGTAAGGGCCGTAGCGCCTTCGATGCTGACCTGCATCCGGAACCTCTCCGGGGGCAGCTTCGTCAGCTGCCGGATCGTTGCCTCGTCCAGCAGGACGCCGTTGGTCTGCAATGTGACTTGCTCGAGTTCGGATCGGCGGCAGGCATAATCAACTATTCTCATCCATTCCGGGTGGGCAAGCGGCTCGCCGCCGGCGATATTGATCTTATTGACGCCGGAGTTGATAAAATCCCTGATAATTTTGATGAGGGTCTCCGAAGGCACTGCCGAGTCGGTTCGCGGTGGTCCGCAATCGAGCAGACAGTGGTGGCACTGCAGATTACAGCCGCTCGTGATCATGAGCGTCAGCGATCGGGGTGGTTGTAATCCATGGCGTCGAAATCGATTGGGCAACAAGTAAATCCTTGCGGTTATTTCCTCGACGGCTCGCTGATCATCTCCCATAGGTTGATATCCAGCGGTTCTGCCAGAATCTCACCGGCCTTGGCTTTAAACGCTTCCAAATAGGGCATCGCCAAGTGCTCGTCCAGAGCCTTTTTGCTGACCCAGTTTTCGTAAAGCATCAAGAGTGCCGGATCCTCGGCTGATTGATGAAGGTCGTAATTGATGCACCCGGCTTCCGCACGGGTCGGAGATACCAGGTTCATCACTTCTTTTTTGACTGTCTCTTCCAACCCTGGTTTGGCCTTGAACCGTGCGATCACGGTGACTTTGCCATCCGCCATGAGTGACCTCCTTTGGTAGATAGGGGTTTATCCCTCGGCGCTCGTTGGATCGATCATGCGCCTGACTTTCGAGATTTTGTTTGCCGGAAATCCGCCTTGCTGCGCGTGCTTTTCGATCAATTCCTTGCTGGGGGCAATATAAACACAATAGATTTTATCATCGGTGACAAAGCTCTCCACCCATTGAATCTGGGGTCCCAATTCACCCAGCACCTGGCATGATTTTTGTGAAATGCCCTGAATCTGATCGTCTCCAAGATCCCCGGCGCCCGGCAATTCGCGTTCGATTATGTACTTTGGCATGTGATGTCTCCCTTAAAGAAGGTTTAAAGAACAATTATTATGACACTGTATTCGAGTATCACGTTATAAACATGGCTGTCTACCTGAAGTATTTATCCAGGCAATCATCGTAAAATATCCACCGGTATGCTCGTTTTTGGAAAAATCGGTTCCTTTCTTAACTCTGCTCTGGTTTTAAAGCAGATCTTCCGCCCGGTCGCGGCTCGTGTAACGGACTTGGGTAGTGATGCATTATCAGGCATCAAATCCGCTTGTGAATAATCCGCGGCAGCACCGGGTTGAAGTTGACCCGATGAATGCACTCCCACCATACGCCGGATTGATAGGATACCTGTTCCAAAGTGAAAAAAAGCAAAAACGACAACGGATTAAGGCGCGGTTTCTTGACCATATATTCTACACTGCCGGCTGTCAGATGCATCCCGAAAAGAACAGCGGCGGTCAGCGGAGACAAGAGCACGACCAGCGGCACGACGACCAGATAATAACGGGATATAAAGCTGCAACAATGGTAGACGAAGGATAGATAGCCACGGATGATGGCGGTGAAAACCTGGCATCGTGTGATCGGGATCTGCCGGGTCTTCAGCTTGCGGTGTTTTTTTAGTCCGTCCACCAGGAGCAACCCCGCGCCCAGGAAAAGAGGCAGCGCAGTTTTCAGGGTCATCGACAGGATGACGGTCAGCCAGAAAAGGGATTCGGGCCAGGGCAGATAAAGGGTTTTCACCCGGCCGGTGTGCAACTGCTGGAGCATGGGTTCGGAGGTTCCGTAATCGAAGCGTCTGGCGCAAAAAGCGGCCAAGCGGTTCCGGTGCTTGTGGGACACCCTTCCCATGGGCCGATATTCCAATATATGTCCCGCATCTTGCAGCCGCCAGCAGAAATCGACATCTTCGCCCACATGCAGGGATTCCCGGAATCCATCCAGGCTTAAAAAAGCTTCTCTTCTCACCAGAAAATTACAGGTGGGCACATAAAAAAAACGTTCTACCTGTTCGGATCGTTTAAACCAGGCCCCTATTTTAAGGGATGACTTGACCTTTTCATACCGGTCCAGCCCGTTTTCTTCGAAGGCGGCATCCACCCAGCCGCCCAATGCACCGAGTGACGTGTCTCGAAACGCGGGCACCAATTCCTTGAGCCAGGTGGGATCGGCCAGGCAATCTGAATCGATGAATGCCAGGATGTCGCCCCGGGCAGTTTCGGCGGCCCGGTTGCGGCAAAAAGATGCCTGACGGTGCTGCTGCATCCGGAGCAGGCGCGCCCCGGGGAATCGGTTTACCGCCTCGGGAGTGGCATCTTCGGAGGCATCGTCCACCACGATGATCTCCAGCTTTTCGGCCGGATAATCGAGGCGGGTCAATGAGCGAAGGCAGGCGGTGATCTCCGCTGGCCGGTTTCTGACCGGTATGATAACGGACAGCGCCGGATAATCGGCTTCTTCGAGCAGAGGAAAGCCTTCCTGAGCGACGTACCCCTTTTGAATCAGGGTGTTCAGGAAGAGCTCGATCTTTTCAGGAGGAATTTGGGGAACCGCTTCGGCGATTCGTTCCAGCGGCACCCACCCATCGTAGCCCAGGCAGGCCAGCAACGGGTTCCAGAACGCATGAACAAACACCGCCCGCAGCGGGAAAAGCAGCACCAGCGCCGCCTTCCCGTCCGGAAGGCAGCGATATCGGGCTGAAGGTCTCAGCCGAAAGGTCAATGGGCGATTATGAGTCTGCACTGGTCGGTTCGAGAAAGCCATTGGCTTTCAGAAAAGCGATAATGCCATCGACTTGAGATTCAGGACTCCCGGTCAGCATCTCGCCTTTTTTCTCCACTTTGCTGCCGGAGAGTAGCTGCATGATGCGTTCATAAGCCTGCAGACGGCTGTCCGGCGCGGGAACGATTTTCGGTCGGGGGCGCGGCTGAAACCGATGGGCGCAAACCATCTTCGGAGGATCGACGTCGGCGCCGAAATCCAGTTGCTTGGGGACATAGGACTTGGCCCATTGTCGCCCGGCAAACTTGGGGAGCCGGAGATCCGGCCCCAGATCCACGCTGAAGACGGCCCGCAGCCCGCATTCGATGATTTCCCGAACCCCGCGGCCGGCGCTGCGCTGCACCTGAAGGGTGCTGCCGGATTTATCCATGGAAAGATCTGTGATGGCCGATACAAAGGGCAGGTCGAGGCGATGTGCCAGAAGCGCTCCTACTTGGCCACTGCCTTTATCGAGAGACGCTTTACCGCAAAGCACCAGATCCCCTCTGAGGTCTTTCACGGCTCGGGCCATGAGATCCGATTTGACCCACGGATCGGGTTGATCGAGGGGGTCTTCCGAATAAGGCGGGTGCCCGTTGACGTGGATCTGGTACAGGTCGTCGGCGCCGGTGGCCATGCACCGTCGCATCTCGTCTTCGGCGATCATCGGCCCCAGGGTGAGCAACACGACGGTGATGTTCTCGTAGTCGTCTTTCAGGCGCAGGGCCAGTTCCAGGGCTGCTTCATCGTGAGGGTTGACGCGGTAGACACCGTCTTCAGGGCTGATATAATGTGACCCGGGCGATGTTCCTGTTCTCGCATAGGTGTGTCGAATTTGCTTGGCGCAGACGATGATTTTCATTTCATCCTCGTTTGGTGATAGAATCAAAAACGGCTAACCCAAGGAGTCGGCGACGATGTCGATAAGGTCGGCCACTTTCGGCGTTTTTTCCAGTTCGAGTGATTTCACGCCGTCGTCCAGCATGACTAAGCAATAGGGGCAGGCAGTGCCGATCAAATCGACATCGGTATTCGCCATCTCTTCGGCCCGGACCACATTGATGTTTTGGCCGATTTTCTCGTGCAGCCACATCCGTCCGCCGCCACCACCGCAGCAGAAGCCGCTGTCTCGGTTCCGCGCCGTTTCCTTGAGCTGGGTGCCCGGCACGGCACGGCAGATATCCCGAGGCGGCTGATACACCTGGTTATATCGACCCAGATAACAGGCATCGTGTATGGCCACTCTATCCGCCACGGGATACTTCAGGGCGATGCGTTTCTCGCGGATCAGGTTCATAACCAGTTCCGTAGCATGAATCACTTCCAGTTTGCATCCCAGTTCCGGATATTCATTTTTCAGAGTATTCAGGCAGTGAGGGCACAGCGTAACAATTTTTTTAATCTGATAATGGTTTAATCGGTCGATGTTCGCCCGGGCCAACTTTCGGAAGAGGATCTCGTCGCCCAACCGTCGCGCCGGATCACCGCAGCACACCTCCTCTTTTCCCAATATGGCGAACCGGATGCCAGCGACTTTGAGAATCTTTACCATGGCCCGGCTGGTCTCCTGGTTCCTCGGATGAAATGCCCCGGAACAACCGACCCACAAAAGGGTGTCCACATCGGATCCGCTTTGAGTCGGGGTCTGGGACATCTGGGGAACCTCCCGGTTTATAGCCCAGTCCGTCCGATGGGCCACACCCTTTCCCTGAACATCGCCGTAGATGTCCAGATCCCGGATCATCGGCCGGGCTTCGGCAGGCAGCCGGGCCTCGCCCATGACCTGATAGCGCCGCATGTCGATGATTTTGTCCAGAGGTTCGATAAAGACCGGGCAATGTTCCACACAGGCCATGCAGGAAGTGCACGCCCACATTTCATCCGTGGTGACGGCGTTTTCCAGGAGCGGCGGTTCGGCCACGTCCCCTAGTTGGTTAGATGATCGCTTTTGATCGGCGGTGACCCTCTCTATCTGTTCCCGGATATTTCGGATGATCTTCCGCGGGGACAGGGGTTTGCCGGAGATGGCGGCCGGGCAGTTTTCGTCGCACCTGCCGCAGGCGACACAGGCTTCGGCATCCAGCATCTGTTTCCAGGAAAGATCTTTCACCGTTTTTGCACCGATCTCGCCGCTTTCGAGCGATGGGAACGTCAACGCGGCCCTGGCGCCCTGCTTCCTGTAAAATACGTTCAGAGGCGAGGCCGCGACATGACGCATGAAGGTAAACGGAATGGCCGCGATGAGAACGAGCACGCCAAAGAAATGCAGGCGGATCATCATCTGCATAAAGACCGGCGAGGCCGGGGATATCAGGGAAAAGAACCATCCCAAAGGCGACGACCATGGAAAACTGTCGGCCCGGAGGATGCTCAGCCGCGTGCCTTCGGCCATAAACCCGGAGAAAAGGATAACCAGCAGCAGAACTATAGGCACCATGGTGCGCGTGGGCCCTTCGGCATCCGTGCTTCCCAAGCGTCGAAACAGCAGGAACAGGGTGCCGATCAACAGCGCGATGCCCGCCAGATCTTGAATCAGGTGGAGCAGTTTGGCCGGCGCCTGCGGAATGACGAACCCGAATTGAGCGAGTATGATCACGATCAGGGGAATGACGACACCCCAGAATGCCGCCAGATGCGCCCCGCCCACCGATGGCCTTCGCAGGATGTCGCGATGCGCTATCAAGGAAGTCTTCAGACCTTGCCAGTCGCCGGAGATGCCGGCAGGTTTCTTTGTCCGCCACAACAACCATCGCCGGGCCAAACCGACCGCCATGATGATGAACGCCGCTGCGATTAATAACAAATCGAATGAGGTTAACAATGCCTTCAACGCTTATCTCCTCAATAACTGAATTACCATTTAGCTTTACCGATTTGATCTTACAGTTTTAACCGTCTATTTCGATTTTCCGGAAAATCTATCGAAAACGAGGTCCAGAAATTTGCCCAGAAGTACGATCAGGCCGATGGCGATAAAGACCTGATAGATCGATGCGGCGGCGAAGATGGCCGGTTGGGACTGCCTGTCCGCCTGGGAGTGCATCTCCCCCCAGATAGCGCCGGCCGATGTCTGCGAGTAATGGCATTTATAACAGTTCTGATCGTTGATCGGTTCCGATTCGCCATGGGCGCCGGCGCCCTGATGACATCCCAGACAACTGGTTTTTTCATAGGTCTGAGCGAAATCGCCTTTCTTGTGGGAAGCGATCTGGAAAGAGGGAAACCAGGAAAAATAGTCGCTTTCACCGGATGCGACCGGATGACACCCGCCGCAGGTGGCCGGTAATTGGTCTACATGGACAGTCGATGCCGGATCGGATTTGGACCGGATGTTGTGCTGAGTGTGGCAATCGTGGCATTGGATACGTGCCTCCTCCGGGCCATGCCGGTTTTCCTGCTCGTGGCAGTCACCGCAGTCCACGGCCCCGGCACCCACTTCGCTCTGATGCGTATCATCAACTACACCGGTGTGACAGTCCTGACAGGTAAGTTCCTGACTATGGACGGAGGCTTGATATTCGTCGACGTTGATATGCCGATCGCTTTCCTCGCTTCCCATTTGGTGGCATTCGATGCAGGCCTCATCTGTATAGTCCGTTGCGGTCTCGACGTCGGATGCCCGAATGGGGCCAACCACCAGCAGGGTGATGACCAAGGCGCAGCCCAAGACGGATTGACAAAGATATCGATTCATTTCTGATCCTCGATTCGGGAGATCAGCAGGGGCAGGATTTCATGAACATCACCGACCACACCCAGATCGGCAAACCGAAACATCCGGGCCCTCGGATTAAGATCGATGGCAATGACCTGCTGAGATTTTTCCATGCCCGCCGTGTATTCATTGGCACCCGAGATGCCGCAGTTGATGATCAATCGGGGGGAGACATACTTGCCGGTCTGGCCGATCTGACGTTCGTAAGGTAGAACGCCCCAGTCGATGATGGGCCGGGTGCCGCCCACCGAACCGCCGATGGCCCGGGCTATTGCATGGATGACATCAAAGGATGCTCCTTTGCCGACGCCCCGGCCTCCGGCCACGATGATATCGGCCTCTTCCAGGTCCAGGTCTTCGGGCGCGGCCTCGATCACCTTCACGGTACGGGTTTTCAGGTCGTCCGAGGGATCTGTTAACGGGACATTGATCACCGCGGCCGCCTCCTCCCGGTCGGGTTCCGTGTCGAAGAGCACGGACGGCAGAAACAGGACAATGGGGGGCGGGCGGCTGTCGAGCACCACGTCTTCGAAGAGATACCCATTGGCCACCGGACGAATGGCCCGGGCGGTGCCGTCGGCCGCCATGGAAAAATCCATGGCCCGGGTGACCAAGGCCGTCTTCATCATGGCGGCCACCCGCTGGGCCAGGTCTTCCGTTTCCGATGACTGGGCCATGAGCAGACAGGCCGGATTTTCTTTTTGAACAAGGTCAAATAATGCCCGGCCGAAGATTTCACCCTGGTAGCGAGCCATCCGGGCCTCGGCGACATGCAGCACCCGGTGCACGCCATAGGCACCCAGCGCGGCCAGCACCGATTCGGGCGCGGGTCCCAGGGCAATGGCGGTTACCTGGCCCGCATCGCCCAGTTGTGCCATCAGCCGCTTGGCCTCGGTGACGAGGCCGTAGGTGGCGTCCTCGATCTCCTCGTCTCTTTGTTGAACGAATACCCAGATATCAAACATGGCCCCTCCTGGTGCCCATCCTTGGTAGATTTATGACACTGCTGAGTGTCCAAACACCTCCTATATGGTTCTGCCGATGCGATGACC
>CAWBCG010000023.1:0-112652 GCA_963787235.1 uncultured delta proteobacterium | reverse complement strand
CTTTCCGCCAACGCTTTTCGCATTCGCTCCAGGGCCTCTAAAAGAACGGACCGCGGGCAGCCGAAGTTGAGACGCACGTATCCCGGTCCCCCGAACTCACGGCCGTCAGACAGTCCGACACCGGCCGCTTCGAAGAAAGCGATCGGATCGGTCAACCCGGTTGCGCGAATGTCGATCCACGCCAGGTAGGTCGCTTCAATCGGTGTCATCGCCACCGCCGGCATGCCGTTGACCGCCATGGTCACCGCATCGCGGTTTTTCCGCAGGTAATTCAACAGGGCGGCATGCCAGTCGCCGCCGTGACGGTAGGCAGCCAGTGCGGCGGTGAACCCCATGGTGTTGACCATCGGCACGATCCCGGCCATCGCGGATTTAAACCGCTGTCGAAGGTGCGCGTTCGATATCACGGCAAACGAGCAGCCCAGCCCCGGAATGTTGTAAGTTTTGCTCGGTGCCATCAGGGTAATGGTGCGGTCGGCGATTTCGGGAGCCAGCGTTGCAAAGGGAACGTGGCGCATGCCGGGTTCCAGGATCAATTCACAGTGAATCTCGTCGGAACACACCACGATGTCATTCTTTTCACAAATCGCGGCCAGATTCGCCAGCTCATTCCGGTCGAACACCCGTCCCACCGGATTGTGCGGGTGACAGAGAATGTAGAGCCGGGTGTCGGGCGTAACGGCTTTTTGGATCCGATCGAAATCCATCTGCCAGTATGCGTCGGAGCGGTTGCCGCCTGTAACGGCGCCATCGGTTCCGTGTCCGCCCGAGCATGTTAGCGGCACGGTCGTCAGTGCGCGTCCGGAATATCCGGGGGCTTTGAGAAAGGGCGGATAGACGGGAACAGTGGTCAAAACCCGGTCGTGCTCGCGCCCCACCGCCCGGCAGACGACGTTCAGGCCGGTGACGAGTCCGGGCAGCCAGACGAGCCATTCCTCGTCGATTACCCAGTCGTACTTTTCCTTCAGCTGCGACTGAACTTCACGAACCAGGTCATGCGGCACGGCTGTGTAACCGAATACGCCATGGTCGGCGCGTTCATGGAGGGCCGCGATCACGGCCGGCGGCGAGCGAAAGTCCATGTCCGCCACCCACATGGGGATAATGTCCCGCTCTTTGTACTTGTCCCATTTCATGCTGGCGGTATTGCGGCGGTCAACCGGTGTGTCGAACTCAAAATCGGCGTTTTGTCTCATGGTCTCACCATGCCGTGCCGCTGCGGTTTTGTTCGGCCGGGCTGAAAACGAATTTTCCGTCGAATATGTCCGGGTCTGTAAAATGCGCCCGCCCGATCATTTTGACGGCATGATGGCTGCGCTGGCGCATGTAGCCGATGTCGTGAATGCCAACGGAAAAGAAGATGTAGGGTTCGATGCGGGTGGAATTTTTCATGATTCCTTCGGCTGTGAACACACTTTCATATGATCCGTCCGCACGCGGCAGTGCTTCCAGGCGATCGTATGGCATCAGCCGGTAGGTCGCCGCATCTGCCGGCGCTTCTGATGCGTACAGGTGTTCGACCTGGTGCCAGCCCGAGTTCACGCGCAGGGTCAGCGGTTTATCGGGGTAGTCCGGCGGCATCCACACCGGTACGAAAGGATAGAGTCCGTTGCTGCTCGAAACGATCTTATCCACCCTTCCTTTTGGTGGTGCATAAAAATGGTAACAGCCGCAGTTGTTCATTATATCCGCCATCAGCGGCTGCCCGTTCCGATCCAAGCTGATTCGCAGCGTGAGGCCGTCCAGAGGACCCTTTTCATAAGAAGGCGTCTTCTCGCCGCTTCTCTCGGAGTACCAGAGAGAATAGTTGATCTGCAGCACCGGTATCCGGCTGATAAAAGAGGTGGTGATGTAGTAGTAGATCACCGGTCGCCGCGGGTCGACAGCCACGGTCCCGTCTTTCCAGAAGACCTCGCCGAATCGATCGTAACCGGCAACGACATCCTGGATAATGACCGGTGCATAGGATCGGACCAGTGCCATGATGTCCGCATCATTCAGATCGGGCAGGCCGAAGGCATTCCGCCGCGCCGCGGCGAAAAGATGCGCCGGTTTCCCGTCCCCGTTGGTTCCTCCGCCCTCGGCCGCGAACGCCATCAAACGCCCCTCGACCGTCAGGTCCGCCATCGGCGACTGGTGCCATTTTCTGAACTTATTGTAAGCGACCTTGGTGCCGATTGTAATGGGTATGGCGGCAATGGGGTAAAGACCGAAGACCCGCATGGATGTGGAATATTCTTCCGGGACGGCGACGGCGCCCCTTAAGGTCTCGAAAAAAACGGGCTGAGTTCGGTCGTAGTCGAACAGTTGCGCGGCCGCCGTAGACGTCCGGACCAGCAAGGCTTCACGATCGGGGATTCCGCCCGGTTTCGAGCTCAAAACGCTCAGAGTCTCCTTCGGAAGGTTTTGGATTTCTTTCTTTCTGGCCTCGTAATCCAGCCGATACATTTCTTTGACCCAGAGGGTCTTCTGTTCGTCACCGACGAGGCGCTCTTTCATGGCCGCCAGAAAACGATTGGTGCGCAGGTAGGGGAAACCCGGCACTTTAAAACTCGACGCGTCCTGCACACCGGCTTGGGCCACTACCGCATCGAGTTCGGTGAGAAGCTTCTCAGCCTGCGGCGGTCTCCCCGGCAGCGCCGCTTTCTGCCGCGGCGCCAGTCCGGCGCAGCCCTGAAGAAGACCGATCACAAGTGCGGTAACCGTGACGATGAATAAATGTCGTCGCATGGACATTTTCCTCCGTTGCCCCGTGGTCGGGAAAGCCGACCCGACCATCCGCTTTTCAACTCGTGGGCGTCGATTCCGCATCCGTCTATACTTTATGCCGCCTTTAGGGCCCCGGAAAAAAATAATTCCACCTCTTGCTTGTCTTATGGCCCGTCTACTGCGTTACATCCACCCACACGTATCCCGATATGCGCAGGTGGATGTGCCTTGTAGACAAACCATAATCCGGCGCAATCGTTTGGAATTATTTCTTACCGTGACCCTTATTGGATCGGTACGGTCATGTCTCTCGTTATCGTGCCTTGCCGGCGGGGCGCCTGAACAACCCAAATGGCGACCATGTTTAGCCATCGTCGCCGGCCGGCGGGGGGACTTGCGCGAGGTAACGCTGCAGCACGTAGAGACCATCCGGCGTGAAAAGTCGATTACGGCTGATCTCCAGGATTTCATGCACAGGATGGAAGGCGCCGCTCTCCACTTCTTCTTCCTGCAGAATAACATCGCCGTTGTAAACGCAGGAGAAAACCCGGCCCCATACGCGGTTGCCGGCGTCTTCGTAAAAAAAATCGAAATGGCCCTTTAGCCGCACGCCGGTAATGCCAAGTTCTTCCGCCAGCTCCCGCTTCGCCGCATCCTCGTATGACTCCCCGGAAAGAACGACCCCCCCGGTGGCCACGTCATGGTATCCGGGATAAATGTCCTTTACCGTGGTCCGTTTCTGAACAAAAAGCTCACCCTCGTCATTGAAAACCAGGATGTAGGTGGCGCGGTGGGGCAGCCCGTCGGCGCGCATGCGCGAGCGCGGGGCGGCGCCGACGACACGGTTTTCTTCATCGACGATGGTGACGATCTCTTCCTGAGTCGGCTTTGGCATGTTCAATCGACGTCCTGAGTTTAACACCCATGGTCCTATAGGCCGTAGCGGTTCATGAAAACTCTATTCGTGTATCGGATCAAATCGAGTGCCAGCGACTATTCATCCAGTTTATCCCGGCGTTCAAACCGGTTCAGATCGCGGTTTTTCCTGGATGCCTCCGGATCGAATATTCTACCGTTCATCGCGATATAAACCCCGGCCGGCAAAAGCTGAACGGCCGTAAAGGCGCAGGCGATGTTGAACACGGCATCCGTAAAACGAAATTTAGCCGGCTGCATGGCGCCGGTCAACACAATCGTCTTTTGGGTGATTTTTTTGAGAACCAGGGCAGTGGTGATCATCGTGTCGGTTCCGTGGGTGACGATAACCCGATTTTGAGGGCACGATTTCACCGCCTTGTAAATGCGGTTGCGATCCGCATCGGTCAGGTCCAGACTGTCCTTGCGCAGCAGGGGGGTGATCTCAAAGCCAGGGGTAACATTGGCCTCCTTCAACACTTCACCGATTTGGGGCGCACCGACCTGAAATTCGCTCTTGTCATCGAAATAAATTTTGTCGATCGTCCCGCCCGTTGTGATGATCTTGATGTCTGTCATATTTTCACAATACTTAATTTTTGGAACTGTTGAACCTCTTTTGTTAAACTTAACGGTACTTTATCCAACAACCCAAAAAGTAACCTGCTCAATTCTGACAATTGGCTGAGAGGTACCACTGTGACGTTAATATTGTCAACCGCGGGGGGGTGCTCAGCAGATAGACCGTTTCGGTGATTTATGAAGCGGTCCTCTGATTTTTTCGGTTTTGGTTTGACATTTCCGCTTCCCTCGCGATAGACATTATGAGATACGGGATTCATTAGGCTTTAAGATAAAGTTTTTGGCAAGGCCAGAGGGAGAAGGCTGTATTGTAATACGCCGACGACCGCTACTTTGACAGAGAGGATGAATCGCATGTTCAATCATATTCTTTGTCCAACCGACTTGAAAGAGCGTTCCGATGCTGCTGTCAAAAAAGCCGTGCAGATTGCCCACCAGTTCGGCTCCAAAATCACCCTGCTCAATGTCCACGACGAGTTTATGGACAAGGACGAACGAAAGATGCTGCGAGTCAGTGTCGACAAAATGAAGGAAAAATACAAGCAGATAGCCATCGAATCCAAGGAAGAAATGAAAACCGTCATCCACAAATTACATGCCGATGATATTGAAGTAGATTACCTGCTGCACAGCGGCAAGCCGGAAAAAGTCATCGTGGAGGTTGCCGAACAACTCGGAACAGATCTGATTGTCATCGGCACCGACGGTAGGGATAACGTCATGGATTTCGTTGTCGGTACCACTACCGAACATGTCATCAACGCTGCCCCCTGCCCTGTCTTGGTCATCCACTATAAGGGGTAAGGGCCTCGCCACCGGCAAAAAATAATTCCACTATTTTTTTCGAGCCCTGAAGATTCGATAGGGAATTTAACCCGAAAATAGAAACTTGAAACTCGGAACAGACTATCGAAGCAAGCTTAATTTGGATTTGCAATGAATATCTCGTTGTTACCGATTTCTGATTCCCAGACTACCTGTCCATTGTCGTTAATATGGGGCCTACGATCGTTGCGTTCGTTATCGGTAAGTTGAATTATGTTTGTACCGTCATAGAGAAATATTTCATAGTCATAGTCGTCAAATGCTTCCCAAACTACCTGTCCATTGTTATTTATGGCGAGCCAATATTTACGATAAGAATCGTTACTGATAACTTGAGAGACGCCGCCACCGTCAAACAATATTACCTCATCCTGATTATCAGACGCGACCCAGGCCACTTGCCCTTTGTCGTTGATGTCAGGAATAAAATCTAAGTATTCGTTATTGGTGAGTTGGATGATTTGGCCACCGTCATACAGGAATATTTCATGGTCATAATTATCATGCCCGAACCAGACCGCCTGTCCGTGGTTGTTAATGTGGGGACTGAAGTCGTCGTAGACGTTATCTGAAAGCTGTATTACCTGGACACCGTCAAAGAGTAATATCTCCTTGTCGCCGATATCGGCTTCCCAAACCACCTTTCCACTGTCGTTGATATCAGGTTCCGAGTCTTTGTAGTTGTTGCTGAATTGAGTTATGCCGTTGCCGTCATAAAGATATAACCCATAAGGATAATGCTCCCAGACTACCTGTCCATTATTGTTGATAACGGGACGTAAATCCGTATCATCGTTATTGGTGAGTTGACTGATTTGAACACCGTCATAAAGGAATATTTCGTAGTCATGTCCGTCAAACCCAGACCAGACCACCTGCCCGTGGTTGTTGATATTGGGGCTACCATCTACATAATTGTTATTTGTCAGCCGCGTGATGGTGTACCCTTGGCCGTAAGCATAAAAACCAAGCGCAGGAAATATCATCAGAAATAGTAATGACATGCAGACAATCTTTTTCATTAAGACCAACCTTTTTGCCAGAATCGCGTCACAGGTCAGGTTCTCCAAATCCGGCGACCATGAGGCAAATTGCATGATAGACAGAAATATATACCTAAACTGATCGGTTCCTGGTCCAGGGTTTACGGTTCAAAGGTTTCAAACAATGCAGTCGGCACACCCTCTTGGTCAAGATCCGGAATTCCAGACATAGCCTATTGGGTGAAACGGCCCCATAAACACCAAGAAACCAGAATTTATTAAAATATTAAATACTTAAGGCTTTTCAACCCAGAACGGCAAATCCCGACTGGGCGGGAAACCGCTCAACCTAATATAGGTATTTAAGGATAAAACACGAACACCAGGTCTGTCAAAACCCGTGTGAGCCTACCACTATCTGTAGTGTCCGATAGTCCGAAGCACCACCATATTGAGCTGAAATTCAAATCGACACATTCTGCCGGGGGTTTTTCTCGACACACCGCTAGCGTCGGAAGGAGTGGGTTTCTAAAACCGCGGTTTTACCCGTGAAATCCAAAACCCTAAAATTAAATGCATTCCACAACCTAAAGACCACACTCATATTTTAAAGAATGGCACCGGGTCGGGGCACAGCTCTACGGCCTCGGGAAGGTCTTTACGGGCACAATACCCCTTGTGCAGATAGCCCTTTTTGAGTCCGCTTGCGGTGATAACCTGCAGGTGGGTGTGGTGGTACCAGTTGCCGTTTTCGTGAAAGTCGCCGATCCGTGCGAACGCATCACCGGCTTTTAGATGGGTGGCCGCTGGCGGCAATGATCCCGGATTCAGGTGACCGTAGAAACTGTAAAAGGCGTCAAAACCGGGACCGGCGTGTTTCAGAAGAATGAAACCGCCGTAATTGCCCTCCCCTTCCTCATAGCCGGCCTGACTGACCACGGCGTCCAGCGGCGCATGCAGCAAACTGTTCACCGGAACCATGATATCCAGCCCCATGTGGTAGTAACGCTCATCGCTGACCATCTGGGGACAATCCCGCAAGAGAGTGTCACGGCGCTCCAGATAGCCGCCCAGGCCCCAGTTGCTTCCCGCGGCCATCTGCCCTTCCAGCAGAGACTGGAAATTTTTTTGATCCCGAACATCGATTTGCTCCAGGAGGTGATTCCGGGTGGACAGATCGATCAGCAAGGGATCGCCCTTCAAGTTGTCAAACATCGGGGCAAGACGGATTTGACGGTCGTAAAGTGCGTACGGATAGCGCAGCATTTGTGTTTCCTTACTCTATTTACTGAATTGGATTTCCATTCTGGTTATTCGGGGTACAGGCACCCAGCATTGTTGGGTTTGGCCAGTTGAGCCCGTTTAGCCCGTTTAGCCGGTTTAGCCGGTTTAGCCGGTTTAGCCGGTTGAAGGATGTTGTCGTATTTTTTTTCGTATTAAACCTCCATGGCTCTTCGGGCCGCCACTTTGCATGAAAATGACGCGCCGGAGCCCGGATGAGCGGTTGCGAACAGCGGCTGACTGTCTGAGTCGGCTACGGGGTCTTAGACCGGACCCGATACCGATGACCCTTTAAAACCACCACCGTCAAGCTGAACCAGGCCTTATTATTCAATCACGGCTCTGGTCCGGTCTTAGCGACCGTTGGCGGCAAGTTTCAGCCGCCGTTGGCAACCGCCCATTCGGGTGGAGGCACCCACCCTTGTTGGGTTTGGCCAGTTGAGCCCGTTTGGCCGGTATATTGTGTTTGTTGAGTTTATTGAGTGAAAAGACAATGATTTTCTCGAATGTGCGCTCAGCTCAAAACGATAATGCCGGTACGATGCCTAAAAAAGATACGCCGGGTCCCAGATGGTGCGACGCCACCACTGGTTGCGGGTTTTGAGTTTCAAGTTTCGAGTTTCAAGTTTCTATTCAGCGACGGCGCTCAATATCCCGGTCATCGTGGGTCCGTCGATGTTGCCGCCGCTGACGATCACCCCGATCTTTCCCCGAACCGTTAGCCGGCTGCTGATCAGTGCCGCCACTCCCAGAGCACCCGAAGGTTCGACCACCAGCTTCATGCGGTAAAAAAGAAAGCGGACGGCTTCCATGATGGCGGCTTCCGGCACGGTCTGCATATCGTCCACATACTTTCTGACCAGCGGGAAAGTGAGTTTCCCGAGGCACGGTGTCCGGGTGCCGTCGGCGATGGTCGGCGGATTGTGCACGGTGTGCAGGGTCCCGGTTTTGAAAGATTTCGTAGCGTCATCGGCCAATTCCGGCTCGACACCGATCACACGGCAAGCCGGGGCTACCCCCTTGACGGCCACGGCCGAGCCGCTCAACAAACCCCCTCCGCCACAGGGAACCAGCAGCGCATCCAGGTCGTTTTGAGTCTCGATCAGTTCCAGGGCCGCTGTCCCCTGGCCGGCGATGACATCTTCATGATCGTAGGGTGGTATCATGGTGAACCCTTGCTCGACTTCGAGCCGCCGGGCGATCTCCTCTCGGCTTGCAGTCTGGGGATCGTAATCGATCACCTTGGCGCCGTACGCTTCTGTGGCTGCCCGCTTAATGGCCGGCGCATCGACCGGCATGACCACGGTCGTCGCCACGTCCAGAAGACGACCCACCAGTGCCATGGCTTGGGCATGGTTGCCGGATGAAAACGTGATCACGCCGCGTGCCTTTTCTTCATTCGACAAAAGACTCACGGCATTGTAGGCGCCACGGAACTTGAATGCACCGACACGCTGGAAATTTTCGCACTTCAAGAAAACATCTGCGCCGACCATCCGGTTCAAGGTGCGGGATGTCTGCACCGGCGTGACGGCGGCCCGGCCTCGCAGCCGTTCGCGGGCGGCCTCGATCCGTCCGAATAATGGGGTTGAGCTTTTATTGACCAAACCGTGATTCCTTCTTTTTTGGTAACCGTTCGCAAGCTCGCAAAGTCCGATGCGCCTCAAACCACCTAATTTAAGCGTTTAAAGGGTGCCGCAGACGACCTTTTGTACTTCAAGTGCCCGACAATAAAGTAGATGCGGTGCCCTGTGAACGCTTACCTTTTTTGCGTGCTGGCCGGATTCATGCCATTGACATTGTTTGAAGCCGGATTTTGAAGACTTATATTGAAACCCGATGAAAAATCAAACTATAAATGGCTCGGTCGGTGTCGGCGGCAAGCCGCTGCACGAATATTATGAGTGGCCTTTGTAAAGACAGGTTGAAATCAAATTCGAACCATAATATTGATTTAGCCTCGATCATGGTCATTTTAAGGTTTTTAAAAGGATATATGAAAACATCATCGCTGATCAATTTTGTCTTGGCTACTCTGTTTTTCGTCGGGTGCACGGGTGTGCCGGCCGGGCTGCGTCCCGTCACCGATTTCGAACCGGAACGGTATCTCGGAAAGTGGTACGAAATTGCCCGATTCAATCATCGTTTTGAGCGCAACCTCAGCAATGTTTCGGCTCTTTACTACAAGAAGAACGATGATGCCATCGGCGTTGTCAACCGCGGTTATAATGAAAAAACCGGCAAATGGGAAGAGATCGAAGGCACGGCCTACTTCACTCAAAACGAGTCGGTCGGTAGTCTAAAAGTATCATTTTTTGGGCCTTTTTATGGGGGATACCACATTATTTTCCTGGATCGAAAAGCCTACCAATATGCCATGGTCGTGGGGCCACGTCGGTCTTTCCTCTGGATTTTATCCCGGCAGAAAAAAATGGACCAGAAGACACTCAACGAACTGGTCGCAAAGGCTGAGCTATTAGGATTTGACACCGAAGAATTGATCTACGTGGATCAAAATCGGCCCGATGCATGACGGTAGGAATTTGAAAGCGATCAAGATGTTACGAAGGAGGCTGTCGATGTCGAAGCGAGATGAATTCATTAAGAAAATGAAAGATCGGTTGGATGAGTGGAACCTGGAGATCGATGTATTTGAGGAAAAGGTTCGGAAGATCAAGACCGATATGACGGATAAGTACCAGGCCCAAATAGAGGAACTCCGCAAAAAGCGCCGGGAAGGCGACCGAAAACTGGAGCAAATTCGAACGGCCGGAGAAGATACATGGGCGCATTTGAAAGTGGAAAGCGAACATGCCTGGAACGCAATGAAGGATGCGCTCGAGGCCTTCAAGGCTCACTACAGGAAAGATGACGACTCCTCTAAAGGTTCTGCCGACCACGCGGAGTGAGGACGGAGGAATGATGTTTACAAGATCGAGATCAGCGTCGATATTTTTGTTGATCGCCCTTGTCGGCGGGTGTTCCGGGATACAAGTCAGCCAGGATTATGATTTGTCGACAAATTTCAATGCTTACCGAACGTTTGCCTGGGCCCCCGAACCGACCCAAAAGAGCGACGATGTTTTGATCGACAGTCCCTTCATGGACCGCCGCATCCGAAACGCGATCGAAACGACGCTGGAATCCAAAGGCTATCAGAAAGCCGCTGGCGGCCGGCCGGATTTCCTCGTCACCTATCAACTCGTGGTCAAAACCCAGGTCGAAATCGACACCGTCGGACCGGCATTTGGTTGGGGAGTCTACCCCTACGGCTACTGGGGATACCCCTACCCGTATTGGGGCGGAATCGACTACACGACCTTTATAAATCAATACGAGGTCGGAACACTGCTCGTCGACTTCACGGATGCTAAAACACATCAGTTGTTCTGGCGCGGGATCGGGTCCCGGCGCATCTACCAGCAATCGACGCCTGAAAAATCCACCGAAAGGGTCAACCGGACCGTTGGGGAAATCCTGGCTCAGTATCCACCTGTGCCGGGGAAATGAGCATTTGAAACCATAATCAGTTTCCATCCAGAAATGGCCCTTGTCCGCAATTTCGGCGTCAATCGGCGGATCGCTTGTGCGGCGCACACGAGTACGCCTCCGCGCAATGCCGCCGATTTCCTTGAACTTGCTGAAAATTGCACATTTCTGGATCGGAAACGTATCAGTGCCCTTAATGAAGCCGTGTATGGGCACTGATTAAGGTCCGCCTTTGATCTAAAGGTCCCCACGTGACATTTTTTGGAGGAACCCATGCGCATTGTCAAACCGTCTTTTTATCTGTTAATCTTATTAATTCTGGGTGGATGTGCCGGGGTCAGGGTCAGCCAGGATTACGAACCCGGTACGGACTTTGCCGCCTACAAGACATTCGACTGGAAGTCGGCAGACCAGCCGCAAACCGGAGATGTTCGAATCGACAATCCGCTGCTCGATGGACGCATCCGCAAAGCCGTCGAGCTTGCCCTGGTTGCAAAGGGATTCCGAAAAACCGACCGGGCGAGCGCCGATTTTTTGGTTGAATACAGTTTGGCCGTCCAGGCTAAAATCGATTCCTCTCCGGTGAGTATCGGCACCGGTTTCGGTATCGGGGGCGGGGGGTCCTTCGGCGGCATCGGCGTCGGAACGCCGGTTGTGAACAGTTACGAAGAGGGATTGCTTATTATTAATATTTACGACACGAAAACCGGGCAGCTCATCTGGCGAGGCTCCGGCACCCGACGTGTGGGTTGGCAATCGGAGCCGGCTAAAAATACGGAGGACGTCAACACTCTCGTGGATAAAATTCTGGCGCAGTATCCGCCGTCGTCGAAAAGTTAAATAGTTTCCATCCATAAATGGCCCTTTTCCGCAATTTCGGCGTCAATCGGCGGAATCGCTTGTGCGGCGTACACGAGTACGCCTCCGCGCAATGCCGCCGATTTCCTTGAACTTGCAAAAAGTTGAATATTTTCCTGGCCACCAGGCTGGTTCTGCGGGGCGTAAATTCATGATACCCGACATCGAAACCGCCTGCACTCAGCAGGTCCCCGATGAACGTGGCGCACTCCTGCTCGTTTCCCGGCGGGTTGACGGTGTTATAAGAGACCAGCCGGCGGGTCAGCGATTGGGGCGTGTAGATCGGGGGCATTCTTTATGTTCCTGTCAGTGGGTTTAATATGAAAATAACCGGTTGAGCCCGTTGAGCCCGTTGAGTCCGTTGTGTCGGTCGATTAAACACCGGCCATTGACTTAACCGACCTAACTGGCACAACAGCATCAAATACAGATTAGAATTTTCATTCATTGTGGTGGGCCGCAGGCCCATGGGCGTTAGTACGAAAATAGAAACTTGAAACTCAAAAACCCGATACCAGTAGTGGTTAAAGGACCATGAGCGATTAGCCGTTTAACAGTCGATCCACAATGTTCCAGAAGACCTTCAGACCCGGCTCGATCAGCGCTTCGGGGAAGTCGTAGTCCGGACTGTGCAGTGGTGCGCTCTTCTCGCCGGCACCCAGCGCGAACATGGCCCCCGGGGTTTTCGAACTGAATTGTCCGAAGTCTTCCGACCAGCGAAACGGCTCTTTGAGCCAGGCGACCTCCAGGCCGCTTTCAGCCGCGGCCACGGCAATGGTTTGAGCGGCGCTGGCGTCGTTGACCCCGGCCGCAAAATATTCCTTCCAATCGACGGCCCACTCGAGATGGCTCGCCCGGGCACAACGGCGCGCTGTTTCGATGGCCCGATCTTTTAGTCGCTCGAGGTCTTCATTCTTTTCGGCGCGCAGCGTCGCGAGTATCCTGGCGTTTCCAGGCGCCGTTCCGAAGGCCTCTTCCCCCAGGCAGGCATGCACCAGAGTGACCAGCCTGAATCCATCCGTCTCGGTGGCCGCCGGCAGAGCTGGCAGCAGGCGCATGATGTCGCACATGGCCGCAGCGGGGCTTAGCCCCTGCTCCGGGTGAGACGCATGTGCACTTTTTCCGACCAACCGGACCCGCATCCCGACCGAAGCGCAGGTAAAGGCGCCTGTTTTCACAAGAATCTTTCCGGCCCGGTGGCCGGGGATATTATGAAGGGCAAATACCAGGTCCGGAGAGAGGCCTTCGAATTTCGGGTCATGAATGATCCGCAAGGCCCCTTCGCCGGTTTCTTCGGCCGGCTGAAAGAGCAGGACCGCCCGTCCGCGACGCGGGGGCTGTCGATGCAGCAGCATGCCTAAACCAGCCAGAATCGCCATGTGACCGTCATGCCCGCATTTATGCGAGACGCCCGGCTTGAGGGAGCGGTGTTGCATGGGGGTTGCTTCATGAATCGGAAGGGCATCCAGCTCCGCCCGCAACATAACGGTCGGTCCCTCTAAACGGCCTGGATAGCAAAAGGCCAGCCCGGTGCCGCCCAGGTCGGTCACGGTTTCGGCAGCGGGTGCATGCCGCAGGATGAATTCCCGGATGAGAGCCGGTGTATCGACTTCCTTTCCTGAAAGCTCGGCATGCCGGTGCAGGTTGCGGCGCAGCGCCGCCAGCAAGTCGAGGATGTCGTCGGAATTATTTCTTACCGTGACCCTCATTCCAACACTTCTAATGGGAGGTTGTATCGGAGGCTGCTATTGATGGGCTCGATTTTGCTTTTGGATTTCTTGAATCATCTCTTCCGACAAGGCCTTTATTTCAGGCATTATCTTCATCATTTTCTTTTGCCCGAGTTGCATGGATTGCTCCATCAGTACCGGCATCTTCTCGATTACCTTGCGCCCCAGGGGGGTGCTGTAAAATTGGATCAGCTGATCCAACTCCTGTTCGGTGAAGGCGTCGGTGTATAACCCGATGTAATCATCTTTTATCTCTTGCCACTCCATTTCTCTTGCTACTAAATCGTTGATCCGCTGCAGGTATCGTTGGGCACTCGCATAAGCCTCGCTTGACAGATCCATCTGCCGTAGCTGTTGGGTCTGGACCTGCTGAATCTGATCGATCAGGGGCACCAACATCTTGTCGACTCTTGTCAGGCGAAGCACTTCCTCGGCGGCCTGACGCTGGGTTTGGCTGTCGGCATAGGCGAGGGAAGCCAGGCATAACAATAGCAGGACGGAAACACCGACTCGAGGCATGCGGTATTCTCCCTTATCACCGCTTTAGGAATCGAAATCTGAAAAGGCAAGCAAATCTGAGGTATAGCGCGGTGACGCACTAGTGTATGCCACACAGGCGATGCCACGGATTTGTCCGCATTCGACCTGAATGAGGACGAAATTGTGGAAAAGGCCCATTGGGGGCCGGAAACTGATCCGCGCTTCAAATAGATCCGTTGATGGTCACGATTTAGTATCGTCGACCGCCGCCGCGTCCACCTCCGCCACCACCGCGTCTATCAGCGCGTGGCCGTGCTTCATTGACATTGAGATTTCTGCCTTTAAGCTCCTGGCCGTTCAAGCCCTCGATCGCGGCACGGGCTTCATCTCCGGAGGGCATTTCGACGAAACCAAACCCTTTGGATTGACCACTGTATTTGTCTTTGATAATCGTCGCCGTATCGACTTTGCCGTAGGCTTCAAACGCCTGTCGCAGCTCATCATCGGTGATCGCAAACGCTAAATTGCCCACATAAATGTTCATCTTGATCTCCTTTTATAGTAAATGTCGTCAGTCCAACCCGTCCGATTGAACGGTTCGACCGGATGCCCACAGCCTGTCCGCGCGCCAATTGTTCAGGAAACGCCTGCGGAAATGAAGCGTTCCGAAACCGGATGGTTGTCGGCTGATTTATGGCGAGCCGATCATTGCAGTTCCAGCATGGCTTGTCAACACCATCCGGTGCGTCAACAGGCAGTTGAAGAAAAATTGGAAACTGAAGTGTGCCACTATCGGTGGCCGATCAGCGGCGGATGCTGTTTTCAATCGAAGAGAAATTTGCAGGCAAGGATGGCGAAGATCAACCCGAAGAGATCCGCCGTCAATGCCGCAGCCAGGGTGTGTCGGATACGCCGCACCTGCACGGCCCCGAAATAAACGGCCATAACGTAAAAGGTCGTTTCGGTAGAGCCTTGCAGCGTGCTGACCAGGTAGCCGGTGTAGCTGTCCGGCCCGATGGTCGGATCGTTGATGATCGACGCCAAAATGCCGTAGGCACCTGAACCGGACAAAGGTCGCATGATCGCCATCGGCAACGCCTCTGCCGGGAGGCCGACCATGGCCGTCCAACCGCCGATCCAATTGACAACGGCGCCGAGACCGCCGCTGGCCCGGAACATGCCGACCGCCACCAATATGGCCACCAGGTATGGAATGATCCGGATGGCGACCTGGAAGCCTTCCTTGGCGCCCTCAACGAACACCTCGTACACACGAACACGGCGGATAAATCCGAAGACCAGGAAGAACACCATCAGGGCGGGGAGAATCCAGGGGGATATTGTCCGGCCGAAGAAGATGGCCAGTGGAATCAAGGCTGCCACTGCACCCAGTGCAAACAGGCTGACCCACATGGGATACCCGGTGGGCGGCACGTCGATTCCTTGTGCTTTCTCGTCAGCAGGCCCCGCGGTAGAATTAGCGGCCGCCTTTCGCGACGTCTTCAGCGGGAAGAAACGACGGTAAAACGCGGCGGCTGCGATGGCCGCGACTGTCGAGCCCATCGTCGCGAAAAGGGTGGTGGGAAGGATGCCGGCCGGGTCCAGAGAGCCGGCCGCGGCCCGCAACGCTATGACACCGGTGGGCAGCAGCGTCACGCTGGAAGTGTTTATGGCCAGGAAAAGGGCCATGGCGTTGGTGGCCGTTCCCGGTTGGGGGTTCAGCTTGTCGAGCTCCTGCATCGCCCGGATGCCGAAGGGCGTGGCCGCGTTTCCCAGGCCCAGGGCATTGGCGGACATGTTGAGAATCATGGCCCCCATGGCCGGATGCTCCGGGGGCACTTCCGGGAACAACCGGACCATCAGGGGCCGGATCAGGCGCGCCAGGATCGTCAGCATGCCGCCGGCCTCGGCAATCTTGACCAGGCCCAAAAAAAGGGTCATCACTCCCACGAGGCCGATGGCCAGTTCGACCGCCCCTGAGGCGGATTCTACCATCGCCATAGATACCGCTTCGATGGGCGCCGTCTGACCTTCGACCGGAATCCAAAAGAGTTGGTGCCACCCGGCGAATCCGAAAGCGAGCAGGACGATGAGAAGAAATATGATGTTCATGCGATCCCGAATCGTTTGAAGCGACGGCCGTTTTCAACCGACGATATATGTCCCCGTGCCGACCGCTACCAGCACTCTCTCGTCGTTGTGCAGTTCCATACGCGTCACGGCCACCTTTCTGCCGGTCCGCATGATGGCGCTCACAGCCCGGAAAGTCTTGCCCCGACCCGGCCGCAGATAATCGATCCTCAGGTCGATGGTGCCGATATGCGCCATCCGTTTTTCGATTTCTTCCACCGGCTCACCCTGCAGTTTTTCGAGCAGGCTGACCGATACGCTCAACCCGCCGGTGGCATCCAGCACGGAGGAGATCACCCCGCCGTGCAGCGTTTCCAAAAAATAATTGCCGATCAGATCGGCGCGCATCTCAAAGTGCACGACGACTTTGCTGCCCTGGAGGGATTCGACTTTAAAACCCAAAATTTTGTTGAACGGGATTTTTTCTTCGTACATGGTCTTGAGATATTGCACCTGCATCTCGAATGCGGCAGAGGTCCCCTTCATCGCTCTCGGCTCCTGTGGTGGTGTGGGGTTAAGTTTATTCTTCTCTCGCCCGAGGTGTCAACGGACTTTTACCGACGCCGGGCCAGATACGAATCATTCCGAAGAGAGCCCGCACGAAAATCCAACCGGCGGTGATGATCCAGATAAGGCTGAGGGCATCCGGCCGTCCCTTGTCGAGCAGCACCAGAGCCGCCGCTCCGCAACCGGTCGCCACGGCGACGGCATTGCGCAGATAGCGAAAGTCACCCGTGCCCCAGTGAATCCCATCGGTTGCAAAAGAAAGCGCACTGAGCGGCTGGGCGGCAGCCGCCACGAACCAGGCCGGCAGGAAGATCTGCACGGCTGCCTGTGGGACAAAAGCGGCTATGGCCAGATTGCGTCCGTACCACATGATGAGCGTCAGCGCGCCGCCGGTGACCGCGCTCCAGATGCAGACGACCCCGGCCACCCTGCGAGCTTCGGCCACACGCCCGGAACCCATGAAGTAGCCGACCAGGCTCTGTCCGGTGATCGCAAATGCGTCTAGAAAGAGGTTGGTAAAAACCCACACCTGGCGGATGGCCTGATGCGCCGCACCGGTGTCGGCGCCGATGCGGGTGGCCACCCGGGTCGCGAGCAGCAGGAACAGGATCAATAGGCCGGTTCGAAGGAAGAGTTCACCGCCGACCCGCAGCAGCCGCTTTGCTTCTCCGATCGGAATTCGATCCGGCAACCCGAGCCGTCCGCGGACAGCGATCGCGGCCCACAGCGCACCGACCCACCAACTGACCGAACTTGCAGCAGCCGCCCCGCTGATGCCGAAAGCCGGAATCGGTCCCCACCCGTAAATCAGAACAGCATCCAATAAGATGTTCAGGAGGTTGACGCCCGAAGCCACCAGCAGGGGCGTGCGCATGTCCTGAATTCCCCGCATGCTGCCGAAGGCGGCAATGGTGGCCAGGACGGCCGGAGCACCGAAGAGCCGAATGCGGATATAGCTCTGGGCCTGGACCGCTATGGTGCCGGTGGCGCCCAAAAGCCGCGCCGCCGCATCTGCCGCCGGATATCCGATGATCGCGAGCAGGAGTCCGAAAATCAAACCCAGGCCGAAGGCCAGGCTGCTCATGCGGGCGGCCCTGGAGGGCGACCGGCTCCCCGTGGCCTGCGCCACCTCGGTCTGCGTGCCGATCGCGAGGAAGTTGAAGATCCAGAAGATGCTTGACAGGGCCATCGTCCCGACGCCCAGCGCCGCCAGAGATTCAGAGCCCAGTCGCGCGATAAAGGCGGTATCGACCAAACCGGTGACCGGTTCGGCGATTAAGGACAGCAGCACCGGAAATGACAGGAATATCAGCGTCCGGTGAGGGGATTTGACAAAGGCATGTTCATCGGCACTTGTCGTGTTCATTTAGCGAACATATCAAACCGTAATGACACTTATCAGCTACAAATCAGAGCGCTAAGCCAACAGGCGCGACCATTCCGCGTGCCGGACGTTTCCGGTGGCGGGGTCGAAACGGGTAATCGTTTGATTGTCGAACCAACTGGGCACCGTGTGCAGAGTTCGCCCCTGCTGGTCGCGGTAGCGGTATGGTTGGTGAAAGTGGCCGACGAAGACCATCCGTGCCCCCTCTGCAAACCGCGCCTTTGCAAAGGCTTCGAGTTGCTGCTTCGGCAGGTAGCGCCGGAAAAGCGGGTTGGTGTGTTTCAACCGGACCTTGACCTGTTCGACGAACCCGGGCCCCAGCGGCAGCCAGCGCAGGACCGTTTGCGAGAGGTCGTTTTTTACCGCGCGCCTGAACCAAAGATAATTTCTATCCAGACGGTTGACCTGGTCACCGTGGCAGAAGATGTTTCCACAACCATCCTTCCAGAAAGCACCATTTGTGCACCAGGAGAAAAAACGGCCTTTATGGCGGGCCAGGAAGTATTCGTGGTTGCCTTCGATGAAGCCGATGCGGCGGCGGAGCTTCTGGGCTGCGCACCAGGAGAGAAAACGGCGGTGAATAGCGCGTTCATAACGCGGCAGGGCAATCCACAAATCGAAGATATCGCCGAGAAAAACGATATCCTCCGCGCTTTTTTCGAGGGCCCGAAGCATACGGAAAAATGCGCTGTGGTTGCCCAGAGCCTCATTGACATGTGAATCGCTGATAATGAACATCGCTGATAAAAAATCTTTTCGATTTTTAGAAAACATCGCGTTGCGTCGCCGTCACAACGGACGGTTGTAACGGTGGCGCTACGGAAAATCCCGCCACTCCGAACGCCGCCCTCACTTCAAAACGACGGCAGCATTGCCAAGTACCAGAAGCGGCTGATCGATGCAACCGCTCAAACGGATGACCAGCGGCTCTCGGTGAGGCCTTACTTTTTGAGGAACAGATAGGCCGCCAGTCCCACGAGAACACAGGCAAAAATCTTTTTGAAGCTGGCGGTCGAAACGTGTTCGACGAGCCGGGCACCGATCTGTGCGCCGATGACGCCCCCGATACCGAGCAGAATGCCCGCGCGGTAGTCGATATTGGCCAACTTGTTGTGGGCGATCAGGGCGGAAATCGAGATCACGAGGATCGCCAGAAACGACGTCCCGACGGCCTTCTGCGCCGTGTGTCCTAAAAACAAAAGCAGCGGCACCATCAAAAAGCCGCCGCCCAGACCCGTAAACGCGCCACCGATGCCCACACCCACACCGATCACAATCATCAAGAACACGTTCCAGTTCAAATAAGTCATTGACCTCCTCCATCCTGTCTCGAAGGGTGTTTGCGTTTCGCTCGCCAGAACAAACTGCCTTAGTGAGCCTGCGGCCGGTCTGCACGTTTTGGTCTGCGTATCGAACAAGCTGAATCTTTTTGACAATATTGGTAGGAATGTCAAATCAAAAAAATTCAGTTGACATCCCAAATCGGGTTCCATAAATAATAATTTATAAATTATTATTTATTATAATTCACAAATATCCGTTTGCCATTCTATGGCCGCATGACATGAAGATCAAAAAGGCCACCCTGCATATACAGATCGCCGATGCATTACGAGAAATGATCATGATCGGCGAACTGAAAAATGGGGATAAAATTAACGAAAACGATATTTGTGACTCCATGGGAATCAGCAAAACCCCCTTGCGAGAAGCCCTCCGGGTTCTCAGCGCGGAAAATTTGATCTCACTCGTCCCCAACCATGGCGCTTTTGTGACGAAGCCGACAACCGGGGAAATCAAGGAAATGTTCGCGGTGATGAGCGTGCTGGAGGGCGTTTGTGCACGTGCGGCGGCTGAAAAAATGACCCCGGCGGATTTCTCTCACCTGGAAGGGCTGCACACCGAGTTGGAGGAACAGTTCAAGTCCCGCAACCAAAAAGAATACATCCGCGTCAACAACCGGTACCACTCCTTCATTCAGGAATTGGCTGGAAACCGGACATTGAATCAAATTGTCAAGGGACTCCGGAAAAAGATCCTGCTCTATCGTTTTCAGTCCTTGAATCTTCCCGGCAGATTTGAAGATTCCATAAAAGAACATCGCGAGCTGTTGACGGCATTCCGGGACAGGGACGCGCCGAAGGCCGAAAAGATAATGAAAAATCACTTGCGCAAACAATCACAGGCGATAGAGGCGCTTGCGAGAAGAATGGGGGAGGAATCATCAGAGTCCGAAACAACCTCAGGTCAGAGTCGCCGCAAGAAGTAATCCACTACTAAAAAGGAAGGAGGCCAAAATGAAATCGAGAAGTATGGGAGTAACGGCGTGTTTGTCTGTTGTGATGGCGTTGGCAATCTTTTTGAGCCCGATGTGCGCTGCAGACGCTTCGATGACATTGAAAGTGTCGCATCAGTTCGCAGCGGGGGACGTCAGAGACCAGATGGCTCACGTGTTCGGCGACATGGTCACCGAAAAAACCAAGGGCGAAATCAAATTCCGCTATTATCCCGCCAGCTCGCTTTTCAAGGCCCGGGAGCAGTGGGATGCCTTGCGAAAAGGAGCCCTGGACATTGCGGTGTTCCCCCTGGATTATGCATCCGGCAAGGTTCCCGAACTCTCGATTACCTTGATGCCTTGTGCGGTAACCAGTGTCAAACAGGGCCTCACCTGGAGGAACAAGCCGATCGGAAAAAAAGTCGATAAATTGCTGGAAGAAAACGATATCAAGAATATGGTCTGGGCTTGGTTCGATGGGGGCATCGGCAGCAATGTCAGGCAGGTCGTGCTGCCGGACGACGTGAAGGGCACCAAACTCAGAGCGGCCGGTAAAAAATTCGAATACATGTTGAAAGAAGCCGGCGCATCGATCACCAGTATGCCGTCTTCTGAAACCTATCATGCGTTGTCAACCGGCGTCATCGATACGATGCTGACCTCATCCGCATCGTTTGTGTCTTACCGGCTTTACGAGGTGTTGAAATACATCAACGCGCCGCGGGATTATTCAATCTGGTACATGGCCGAAAATTTAATTGTTTCAAAAAAAACCTGGGACCGGCTTTCCCCGGAGCAGCAAAAAATCTTTCTGGAAGTCGCTGAATGGATGCACACGAATTGGGTCGATCAAAACACGAAAGACGGAGTGGACAAGCTGATCGAAGAATACACCAAAGCCGGCGTCCAGATTCACTATATGAATCAGGCCGAATTTGATCAATGGCTCGAATTCGCAAAAAAAACAGCCTGGAAGGAGTATGCCGAAGCAGTTCCGGGCGGCCAGGAATATCTGGACCTGGCGCTAGAGGCCATGAAATAAACCCCTTAGTTGCATAAACAACATGGCAAAGGGTAGCTAATGGTTTGTAATTATACCCAATGTTATAGAAAAACCACTAATTTTAGGATATCCCCATCGGTGAATTCGAAGGATGGTAGCGATTTTGCCATGTTGTTTACCCTGAAAACAACGCGGAAAGCCGGAGGACTTCAGATCCTGTCCCGCCGTCGGCGGGATCAAGGGATTGCGGTAGGAAATTACAGCTTCACCCTTGACGCCTGGGCTCTGAAGCCCTCCGGCTTTTGTAACGTTGGGGTAAAAACGGAAATGGGACCGCAACGCGATATTTAGACTGTTGCAGTCTCACTTGCTCTACGGCCACGACTTGTCTCGCCAACAGCCAATTTTCTTCGTTGGGGTAAAGACCATGAAAAAACTGGCCAAAGTCCTATCGCGGCTGATCGAGGGCATGACGGCCTTGACCGGCTGGGTGTCGGCGTTATGTCTCGTCGCGGCGGCATTTATCATAACCGAGGCCGTTATCGTCAGAAAGATCTTTGGTGTTTCGACGATATGGCAAACAGAAGCATCGGTCTTCTTGCTGATCCTGACCGTTTTTGTCGGCGCACCATTTGTTCAAAAAAACGAACATCATTTGAACGTCGATCTGCTGATCGTCAATCTTTCGCCCAGAACGCGCGAGATGACGCTTATCGTTGTATCCGTTATTTCATGCTTACTGGCGGGGATTCTGGCCGTGTACGCGTGGCCGATGTGGTGGGAAGCGGTTGTCAACAATGAACACTCCGAATCCCTCTGGGGCCCTCCGCTGTGGATTCCTTATTTGTTTCTTCCCCTTGGCATGACACTGCTGTTTTTGCAGTATGTCGTTCAGATATATGGAAAAATCACTGCATTCATGCAAGACAAGTTGGACGCTGAATCAAAGCGAAAAGAGGTCTGAGGACAAGGCAGACGTCCCTGCGGTGAGCACAGACGAAGATTCTAAATCCGCACGAAAGGTAAATCCGGCATGAACGAGTATGTCATCGCCGCTCTATTATTCGGCAGTGCATTTGGTTTACTGATTTCCGGCATTCCCATTTGGGCGGGATTGGCGACCATCTCGGTTGTGTTCATTATTATATTTTCGCCGCATCTTCTGACAACCTTGCCGTTCGTTTTTCATGGGAGCATGGAAAACTTCGCCTTGCTCGCCATTCCCCTGTTCATTTTGCTCAGTGCGCCGATAGCCGCCTCCCATGCAAGCAGGGATCTCTACGAAACCCTTCACAAATGGCTCCACAGAGTCCCCGGTGGCCTGGGCATTGCCAACATGGTGGGTTGCGGTATTTTTGCCGCACTGTGCGGCTCCAGCCCGGCCACGGCGGCGGCCATCGGGGGGATCGGCATACCGGAGATGCGCAAGCGCGGATATGCGCCGGCACTGGCCACCGGCTTGATCGCGCATGCGGGAACCTTCGGCATCTTGATTCCACCCAGCGTCACGATGATCTTGTACGGCGTGGCGACCGAAACGTCCATCGGCAAGTGCTTCATCGCCGGCGTTATTCCGGGAATACTGCTGGTGTTCCTCAGCAGCCTGTGGGTGGGATTGATTTTCTTTTACCGCAAACTGGTGCCCCCGAAACGAGGGAGCTTGTATTACATCAAGGACCAGGGAACTGATGAACGCTTTTCGTGGAAGGAACGTTTCGTCTCCCTTTTCAAAGTACTTCCGTTTGTCTTGATCGTCATCGGCATTATGGGCTCGCTCTATGGCGGCTGGGCCACTCCCAGTGAGGCCGCTGCCCTGGGAGCCGTTCTATCCTTGTTTTTCGTAATGACCATCTACAAGATCTATAAGCCTCGTCAGCTGTGGCCCATATTTATAAAAGCACTGAATGAAAGCAGCATGATACTGATGATCATGGCCGCAGCTTTGGTGTTTGCGTGGATCTCTTCCGACCTGTACGCGACCCAGGCTCTGGGCGAGCTGATTCTGAAACTCCCGCTGGGCAAATGGGGCATCATCTTTCTGATCAATATTCTGCTGCTGATACTCGGCTGTTTCATTCCCCCGGCGGCCGTTATCTTGATGGTGGCACCGCTGCTGCTTCCCATTATTCAGGGGTTGGGATTTGACCCCGTCTGGTTTGCGGTTATCATGACCGTAAACCTTGAAATCGGGCTCGTTACGCCGCCGGTCGGCCTCAATCTGTACGTGGTTAAAAATATCGCGCCCGATATCCCCATGTATCAGGTCCTCTGGGGGGTTACACCATTTGTGATCATCGATTGCCTGGTGATTGTCATTTTGTGCATCTGGCCCGGCTTGGCACTCTGGCTGCCGAACATGATGATCGGGTAGATGGAGGTGTGAATGGATAGAGAAACGATTAAAGACAGGTTTGAAAGTGCATTTCTACAGCATCGCACCAAAAAGGCCATTAATTTTCTTCGCGGCGGTGAACTGGAGACCGTGCTTTCATACGGCGAATTGAATCGGGATGCCGACCGCTGTGCCAATTTCTTTGTCGCCTCGGGCGTCGAAAAGGGTGACCGGGTCGTTTTGTTCCTGAATAAGTCTTTGGTATTTGTCGTCGCGCACCTTGCGCTCCAGAAAATCGGTGCCATCGCCGTGCCGTTGAATCCGGGTTTCAAACCAGCGGAAATGGCGTATCTCCTCGACGACGCGGACCCGAAGTTGATTCTCGGCGATCCGGAAAAAGGCGATATGATATCGAGAATTGCCCCGGGCTGCCGGTTTCTGCCAGTCGACACCCGCAACCCTTACCAGGACGTCGATTTTTTCGGATCGGCTTCCGAGGGCAGGATCGATGTCGATCTCGAGCCGGATGATCCGGGTTTGATCATCTATACCTCCGGGACCACGGGTAATCCGAAAGGGGCCGTTCTTACTCAGCGCAACCTCGCATGTGATGCCCGCAATATCATCGGAACATGGGAAATGACCGCGACGGACGTGCTCTGCCATGCGCTGCCCCTCTTTCATGTGCACGGTCTCTGTTTTGCGCTGCACACCGCCCTGCTGGCCGGATCCAGCGTAGCCCTGTTGGATCAATTCAACCCCGAAATCGTTCTGAATGTGTTGGTCCGTAAAGATCCCCAAACCGCCTGCACCGTATTTATGGCGGTTCCGGCCATGTATACGAAACTGATGGATGCAAAGACAGTGGAAAGTCATCGTTTCGATCATATCCGATTGTGGACCTCGGGTTCCGCACCGCTGCTGGTAAAGGATTTCGAACGGATAAAAAAGGTCTTCGGCAAGGAACCGGTTGAGCGCGAAGGAATGTCGGAAACCGGCATGAATTTTTCAAACCCTTTGCACGGAAAGCGAAAACCGGGATCCATCGGCATTCCGCTGCCGGGTCTGGCCGTCCGGATCGTTGATCCGGACACTTTCACAGATGTTCCGCCCGGACAGGTCGGTGAACTGTGGCTCAGAAGTCAGGCCATAACGTCTGGATACTGGCGGAAGCCGTTGGAAACCGCCGCGACGTTCGAGGACGGCTGGTTTCGAACCGGTGATTTGGGAAGGATCGATAAAGACGGCTATTATTACCTGACGGATCGGATAAAACACATCATTATTACCGGAGGCGAAAACGTGTCCGCAAAAGAGGTGGAGTCGGTCATCAACCTCGTGGACGGTGTTCTCGAGTCATCGGTTGTGGGAATACCCGATGAAAAATGGGGCGAAAAGGTCGTTGCCGCCGTGGTCAAAAAAGTGGGCGCCGATTTGTCCCCAAAAGAATTACAGGCCTTCTGCAAAAAGCGGCTACACGACTGGAAATGCCCGAAAGGGATCATTTTTGTCGAAGAAATTCCGAAAAACACGATGGGTAAAGTCCTCAAAGAAGACGTCAAAAAATTTTTCAAGGATGAAAACCCATGCGCCGACTGATGACATAAAAAGCAGATTTTAAAATATAGACTTTGAAGGAAAAGGCTGGAGAAAAATTAAAAGTGTTGTATAGAAAAATTGTAACCGTTCACGGGGCTGCAAAGTCCGATGCGCTTCAAACCACTTGATTGTAAGCGTTTACAGGGTGCCGCAGATGCACGGCGTCGGGTGCACTGGCGTACTTTTGTACTTCAAGTGACCGATAACAAAGCAGATGTGGTGCCCTGCAAACGCTTACGAAAAATTTCTCGGCCAACCGACAAAACCCCCATCACGCCTCATTTTACAGCTCTGTCCTCAGAACGAAGCATTTGACAATTTGTCGTTTTTGAATAATTATTGAAAATAAAAAATCACTTTCTGATTTTTTATCGTTCCAAATCAATTAGACTGTTTCTGCGAAGGGAAGGCCAATGGAACTGCAATCTCTTGGGTCGTCGGAAATCAAGATCTCTCCGATTGTCATGGGCACTTGGCAGGCCGGAAAAGAAATGTGGGTCGGCATCGATGACTCGGAGAGCATCGCGGCCATCCGCGCCGCATACGATGCCGGCATCACCACCTTCGATACGGCCGAGGCCTATGGAAACGGGCATTCGGAGAGGATCGTCGCCAAGGCACTTTCCGACGTGCGCGACCGCGTCGTCTACGCCACCAAGGTGTTTGCCAATCATCTTCGGTACGACCAGGTGATCAAAGCCTGTGAACGGTCGCTGAAAAACCTGGCCACAGACATGATCGACCTCTACCAGATTCATTGGCCCTCCGGTTCCTTCAAAACCCCGAAAGTGCCCATCGAAGAGACCATGCGCGCATTGAATGAACTGAAAGTGCAGGGAAAAATCCGTGCCATCGGCGTGTCTAATTTTTCCCGCCCACAACTGGAAGAGGTGGCCGGGTACGGAGAGATCGTCAGCCTGCAGCCGCCCTATTCCCTTTTTTGGCGTCAGTTGGAAACCGATGCCATGCCCTACTGCGTCGAAAATGATGTCACGATTCTGGCTTACTCCCCCATGGCACAGGGACTGTTGACCGGAAAGTTCACACCGGAGCACCATTTCGCACCTGGCGACCATCGGGCGAAGAACCGTCTCTTTGAGGGGGAAAACTATCGACGGGTGCAGGCTGCGCTCGATAAATTGCGGCCTATCGCGGCAAAGCACGATTGCACTCTGGGGCAACTGGCTCTCGCCTGGGTCATCTCGCACCCGAACAGCTGCGCCATTGCCGGTGCCCGCAACGCCGCACAGGCGGTTCAAAACGCAGCCGCGGCGACGGTAAAACTTTCAGCCGAAGATTTAAAACAATTGGATACCATCGGCCGTTCCGTGACCGATCAGCTGGACGACAACCCGGTCATGTGGAAGTTCTGACGAGGACTCTACGTGGTGATGTTGGGGCCTTATCTTGCAGTGACCATTTTGAACTGTCGTGCGAATACTGGAATTTTCCTTTGGCCGACAAAAACCGATCGGTCCTGTAAGGGGCGAAGGCAATGGCCGGATCTAAAGATCCACAGCATAACAAGATGGAGGCGCTCATCGCCAAGGCTGATCGGTGCGGTGTATACGGACAGCGGTATAATGAATCGGAAACACTGGAAGAACTGTTCAAGTGGATCGGTGAGGCCGTGTGTATCAGCGCATTCAGAATCGTCAAGGCCGTAAAACCGCCCAGGACCGAAAAACTGGCCATGGCTTTTAAGTGGGTGGCAAGCGGCAAGTACAATTCGTTCAAACAGGTGAGGATCAATCTGTTTGCTGCAGCCATATTTTACGTAGCCGACAAACTGCGTGACGCACTTCGGTCCTGGGTACTCACGCCCTACCCGGAGCTGATTGCGGATCAATCAATCTTTAAAGGCGCGGAAACATTTTCAAATATGACCGCCATGTCAGAGGCGGAGAAGAAGCAATTCTTTGCCACCATGTCCACTAAAATGATCGTGCGCCTGGATAACCCCCCAAAAGACACCGCCGATGCCGTGAGTCGAATTGTGGCTGAATCGGGCAAAGAATCCGACGATAAGCTGGCCCTAAACCTGCTCGAGTCTTCAGTGATCAATAACCCGCTGGACTTGATCGAACCCCATAGCTTTGCGACCAAATTTCAAAAGCTGTTGTCTTGACGGCACTGTTTTTCCCTCGCAAAACCCAAGCCAGCCACTATTTTTTCGTCGTAAGTTTCCGGCCTGCTCACTGTTCGTCTCCTTCAGCGGCCGACACCATTCGTCGCAGATCGGCGATATGCCGGGCCGGATAAACAGACGTCGGGCAGACCCGGCTGCAGTTCAACGCCCTGCGGCACAGCCGCTGCCCGCGCTCTCCATCGGCAAGCGGCAGAAGAGCGGTCTTTTTGGCAGGCGACTTGAGCATCTCGTTGTGGATCGCCGCCAGAGCGGCCGGCCCCATGAAACCGTCGCTGTCTCCAAGGGCCGGACACGCAGCGACACAGCACCCGCATTCGATACAGTTTTCGAACCGCACAGGACCCTGGTGGGACTGAGGTGACCGTTTACCGGGCGTGTCTTCCACGGTTCGCAAACCGCTCCATTCCTCCGATAGGCCGGCATAGAAATCGCGCATGTCCACCACCAGGTCGCCGATTGTTCGAAATCCGATTAGCGGTTCCAGCGTTACCGTGGTCGTGCCGAGATCCAGTACCCCGGTCACGCACGCCGGTCGGGGAACACCGTTGATCATGCAGGCGCAGGTCCCGCAAGAGGAGTGGTGACAGGAATGTCGATACATCAGGGTGTTGTCCTGTTCGAGCCGCAGTTGTTCCAGGCCGTCCAGAACAGTCGTGTGGGGTCCCACGGCCAGCTCGAATTCTTGGTACCGGGGAGGATCGATCCGACCGGGCTTGAAGCGCAGGATTCTGAATTCGATCTTCGTTGGTTCCATAGGGTCTTCCCGGGTCGCGTCACTTGTAAAAAAGGCGGTAGGACAGCAATAGTGATCGCTCAGCACTAAGGATATCGTAGGAAGAATCCTTTGCAACTACCTGCGAAAAGCTTAAGTGGCCGACGGTTCACCCTTCCGCGAATCTTAAAAACTTAGAAATCCAGCAGCGGCAACCTCAACGGCTCTTTGTCCCGCTCGATCGGCAGAAATTTAATCTCGGACTCACGATACTTTTCTTCGCCCGCTTCGTTCACTTTGTCGGACAGCGGCGTGTAGTAAATGCCGACTTTGATCTTGCGCAGGGAATCATCGGTTTTCAGCTTGATCTTTATCCGGCCGCTTTTCCAGCGATAGATTTCGGGCTGACCGGTCGAACCGTATACCACTTTCGGAATGCCGTAGTGCGACTGAAGGTCGTTTTTGATCCGGGCATACACCTCGAGCGAATCGATCTGAGCGTACACGGCAAAAAGGCGCTCGGCGAAAAAACCGTAGATGACCTGGGGGACCTCGACGCCACCGATGGTGTGGAGGACATCCGGATTGACGTAGTAAGCGATCTGGCCGTACGAACCGACTTCTTTGAAATTGCGAAGCTTTTCTATGGGAGTGCCCCACTTGATCCCGGAAAACCCCTCGGTTAGATGCGCAGCCCACAGCGGGGACTGCAGCAAAAACACCGCACCGACCATTAAAATCAGTCGTTTGAGACCCGTCATTTCTATTTCCTCCCCTCGTGTCATGGCACTGCGACCTGTTTAACGGACGAGAACCGAACGAACTCAGTCGTTCAACCGTCTTGACGTCGAAGCAAACCGAGCATTTCGAAGACATGAGCCGACAATAAGCACCCGATCGTCGGACATCAAATTTTGTAACCATTCACAGGGTTGCAAAGTCCGATGCACTTCAACCCACCTGATTGTAAGCGTTTACAGGGTGCCGCAGATGTAAGGCGTCGGGTGCGCAGACGACCTTTTGTACTTCAAGTGCCCGACAACAAAGCAGATGCGGTGCCCTGTGAACGCTTACCAAATTTTTACCACGCCGCCGACACCGGCACCATATCAGATAGCCTCCCTATTCTCAACCGGACGCACTGCCGGGAAGGGATTCTGGGGAACCGAACCGTCGTGCCGCACCTTGTTTTGGCATTGACAATGCCATGACGATTCCCTATAAAATGAATCCTCTTCATGTCAGATACGCGCGCCCCTCCCTGAACACTGGGGAACAGGCCCGAAAATGGAGAGACGTGCAGAAACACCTGTGCCGCTTTGGTAATGCCCACCCAGGAGAAAAAATGGATTTCACACTGTCGCCCGAGCAGGAAATCTTGCGTGATTCGGTCCGAAACTTTGCCGAAAAGGAAATCAAACCGGTCGCGCGAGTGCTCGACAGCAAGGAAGAGTTCTCCTACGAGACCATGCAAAAAATGGCCGAATTGGGGCTTTTCGGAATCTTCGTACCGGAGAAGTACGGTGGTCAGGGGATGGATTACCTCTCCTATATCATCGCCACCGAAGAAATCGCCCGGGTAGACGGATCCCACGCGGCCACAGTGGCCGCCGAGAACTCTCTTGGCATCGGTCCGCTCTACTATTTCGGCAGTGAGGAACAGAAGCGCAAATACCTTCCCAAACTTTGCAGCGGAGAAACCCTCTGGGGATTCGGTCTGACCGAAGCCAATGCCGGATCGGATGCGGTGGCCTCGAAAACCGCTGCCGTGCTGGACGGCGACCAATGGGTCATCAACGGCAGTAAAATCTTTATCACCAATGCCTCAACTAAAATCAGTGCCGGTGTCACGGTCATGTGCCGTACCGGAACCCGGCCGGACGGCAAACCGGAGCTCTCCTGCATACTGGTCGAAACCGGCACGCCGGGCTACACCGCCAGGGAAATGCACGGCAAGATGATGTGGCGGTCTTCCAACACCAGCGAGCTCTATTTCGAAGACTGCCGGGTACCTCAAACGAACCTCCTCGGACCGCGCGGAGAAGGCTTCAAGCAAATGATGAAAACCTTGGACGGCGGCCGTCTGTCGATTGCCGCCATGGGTTTGGGCGGGGCCCAGGGATGTTTCGATATGGCCTTGACGTATAGCCGGCAACGGGAGCAGTTCGGCATGCCGATCTCCAAATTCCAGGTCAACGCTTTCAAACTGGCCGACATGGCCGTCGAGATCGACGCCGCCCGCCTGATGCTCTACCGCGCCTGCTGGCTGCGGGACAACGACAAGGGGTTTTCCAGAGAAGCCGCAATGGCCAAGCTCTACTGCTCCGAGGTGATGTACCGCTGCGCCAACCATGCCGTCCAACTTCACGGCGGCTACGGTCTGATGCAAGAGTATGATGTCGAGCGGTTTTACCGGGACCAGAAACTCTTGGAAATCGGGGAAGGAACATCGGAGGTGCAGCGCCTTGTCATCGCACGCCACATCGGTGCGTTGTAAACTGAATCGATTTTCTTTAGGAGAGAACAATGGCAAATCAGCCCACAAAACCTTACATCAACGTCGATTTTTTTGAGGACTTGACCGGTGTGATTCCGGAGTCGCCCAAGGAAGGTGTCGAAGAGGTCGGCCGTCGAATCAAAACGCTGCGGGAAGAAAAAGGGTTGAGCCTCGATGAACTGTCCCATATGACCGGCTTCGAGGTGGCAATGCTGGAGCGCATCGAAAAGGACGAGATTCAACCGCAGCTCGGCACGGTCATCAAGCTCTCCAAGGCCCTGGACGCGGCTTTCGGCCGAATCGTGTCGGGTGTGGGCGACCGCCTCTACTCGATCACGCGCAGGAACGAACGCAAGATCGTGTCACGCTCGACGTCGCATGAGGGCCGCCGCAAGGCATACACCTATATGAGCCTGGCGCCGGAGGTCAAGGGCCGTCACATGGAAGCCCTGTTCGTTCAGCTCGAGCAGGACCCGGAAGAAGAAATTTCCGTGCACGACGGGGAAGAGTTCATCTTCGTTCTGGACGGGACGGTCAAAATGAAGATCGGACAGGACGGCTTCGACCTGGAGCCCGGCGACAGCGTCTACTATCTGTCGACGACCCCGCACCACATCTCGGCCAAAACCGGTAAGGCCACGATACTGGCGGTGCTCTATGAAGGTTGAGCCCGTTGGGCCCGTTAGGCCGGTTGAGCCCGTTAGGCCGGTTGAGCCCGTTTAGCCGGTTGAGCCCGTTTAGCCGGTTAGCCCGTTTGGCCCGTTGAGCCGGTTCGACGGGGAGCATGTCTTTTCGATAACAAGTTCTATCCTTTTTCTACTTGACGCCATAATCCAGATCTTCGAAAGCGCTCCCCAAGTCCGTCACCAGGTTAACCGGCTAAACGGGCTCAACCGGCTCAACGGGCCTAACGGGCTCAACCGGCTCAACCGACTCATAGCGGCTGCTCGAAGGCCTGCGCATACCCGGTCAGCTCGACGTATCCCTTGCCCTTCACCGGCCGGCCGGCCATCTTACCTGTAATCGACACGCTGCCTTCCCAGTAGGTGACCGCAGTGCTGCCCGGCGTGCGCATCTCCTGATCGGCCAGGTTCGGCACGATCGACAGGCTCAGTTCTGCGGAAGGTATCGTCACCTGCCAGGCGGCCGGATAACGCCCCCCCGAACGCGGACTTTGCCAGTATTCCAGAACACTCAGCTTGACGTCATCGGCCGACAGATGCCGGATGGTTTCGTCGGCATTGACCAGGGTGCCGCTGGAGGCCGGGTTCGGCTGCCCGTCTTCTTGCCGGAGCCTGTAGAGCATCAATTCCGTCCCGTTGTCCAGCTGAAGACTGAACCAGTCCCAGCCGACGATACCCGGTTGAAGGGCGGCCGAGCTGAACTCGTGATCCATCCAGCTCAAGCCGCTCACCGCCAGTTCCCGATCGTGCAGTCTGATGGTGCCCTCGGTTTTCAAGCGGGTAAAAGAGTAGTAGCAGCTGGCCCGCTCCGCGGTGTCGCCCTTGCGGCTGTAACCCTGATCGCCGTGCAACACCGGTGATTTCAGCGACACCAGATCGAGGTCGATGGCAAAGGCTTCCGTTGCCGCCTGGAGTCGCTGTCTGCGAGGCCCGATGTCGATTTTCCAGCTTTTCAGAAAAACCGTCGTATCGACCCCGGTTTGAATCACGCCGGCCAAGCCAAGCGCGCCGCGGGACATGTCTTCCGCAAAGAGATGCTGCCGGCCGGAAATGTCCGACAGCGCAATGTGACCCAGGTAAAGCTGTTGGGTGCGCCAGGCGGAGGACGGTTCCGGCCAGCTTCGGCGGTCGCTGGTCGGACCGATCTGACGCCGGAAAACGGTCACCTGAAACCCGAACGGCCGCCCGTCAGGTGTTGCAAGATTGCCGGTATAGTACCACCATTCGGTTCGATATCCCGGGTGCGCACCGTGATCCGCGGGGAATGCGAGCCGGCAGGGCCCGGTCACCGCCAGATAACCATCCGCGCTTTCAGCCGCCGCATAAGTTGCGAAGACAAAATTGATCGCCGCCGCAAGGACGAAAATGAAAAGAGAGAAGTTTTCCATACCCTTAGAAAATAGTCGGGTCATATCCCGTACCCCGAATTACCGCATTGTTCTCTTAAAACTTCCAATAATGACACTCTTGACTCAATGAATATAGGATAGGCTATACAAGATTATTGGGTCCTTTTGTTCAAAACAACTTATGGTCCAGTGCCCCGCCGGCCGTTGCTTCGGTTTCATACGGCGCAGAACTTGGCGTCAAGCGGACCTAACCCCATCGCTGGCCCGGTTTTAAAAAAATTCGCTGCTGCCGATTGAAAACCTCGGAAGCATTCATCTCATTTGCGCGATGGCGACGGGACAAGGCCCGCTAACCGCCTCAAACAGCTGCGCCTGCTTCAACCGAAGCAGCAGCCGGCTCCCATCGGCAAAATGCCTGGAAGTTGAAACGGCAGAACTCATAATTTTCATGCTTCATGGTGGCCCAAAGGGCCATAAGAATTTAACAAAATTAATATTTTCTGTAGTGTCTGCCGCAAATGCGGCAGACACTACAGAAAATATCAGGGTTCCCTGAGCAGCGTAGCCGGCGGCTTACTGAAGATCAGCCGGATGGCCGGCAGGGCCGCCAGGATCGCGGTGGCAATGATCAGCGGCAGCGACATCCCCAGAGCCCGCCAGTTGACCCGGTAGAGAAAAGACCAGCCGAAGGACTGGACATTGATAACGTAAATCAGCACATAAGAGAGAATGAAGCCGCAGACCAGCCCCGCGATCTCGCCGGCGACGATCAGAAGGGTGGCTTCCCAAAAGATCATGGCCCGAATCTGTCCGCGATCGGCGCCGACCGCCAAAAGGGTGTTCAACTGGCGCGATCGCTCCAACACCTGGACCGCCAAGGTCGTGGTGATGCCGAGCGCGGCAATTATCAGCGCGATGACCAGCAGCACCGTGGTGACGGCGAAGGTTTCGTCGAAAATCCGCAGCACTGTCCTGCGTAAATCATCACCGCTAACCATGTCGATGTGATCGCCGCAGCGACGCACGACGTCTTCGCGCAGCCGCGCGACCGCGGCGGCCGGATCCGGTTGTGGATGCCGGAAATAGAGCCGGGCCCCACTCCAGCCCGGATCGAAAAACCGCTGTTGGAAGGCCGGCAGGTGGTAAAACACCACGCCGCCGTTAGTACGGTAGTCCCTGACAATCCCCAAAATGGGTAACTCGACGGTTACATTTTCGATTTGAGCCCGGAAGAGATCGCCCACCGTCAAACCGGAGCGGTTTGAAAACACCTCCGACACGATCACCCCTTCTCCGGCTATCAACTGCGGCTGAACCCGAGCCGGGTCTCCGGTGACCCATACAAAGCCGCCGTGATGCAGAAACGTGGCGATATCCATTGCATCCAGTTCATAAACGAACTGTGCCGCGTGTGTCAAAATGAAGCGCCGGTTGGGGACCAGATCGACGGGAGCGTCCAGTTGTTTGAGTCCTGAAACGACTTTGGCCGGCAGTGGATCGCGGAAACGGTTGATGGAACCCAGCCGGGTGGTCACGAACAGGTCACCGCTCACGGTCTGGTGCACCCAGAGGTCGACCGTGCCGCGGAAGCTGTTGACCATGATGACCAGTGCTGCAAACAGGGCGACGGCCGTGATGAGAGCCCCGACGGAAATGGCGGTGCGGGTGCCGCTGTCCCTCAGGTAACGCCCGGCCAACCAGGCGGGTATCCCCCCGAGGCGCCGCAGCACGGGTGCCAGAACGCCACCGGTTTTCTGCAGGCCGTACGGGGCCAGCAAGGCAAAGCCGGCAAAAAGGCACAAGATGGCGCCGTAACCGCCAAACGGAATGCCGTCTGCATCCGGCAGGCGGGTCAGGGGCCAGGCCGCCAGCATCAACAGGATGCTAAGCCCGGCCAGGCGGCGCGCCGTCAGGCGGTGGGTGATCTGCTGCCGGGCGTCGGTGAGCACCTCTTTGGGTGCCACCCGCATGGCTTCATGGGCCGGTTGATAAGCCGCCAGCAGCGAGATAAAAATCGTCACCCCGAAAGAAAGCAGTATTTCCCACGCGTCGAGCCGCAGCGTGTCGACATGGACCCGCACAAAAAGGGTGGAGACCGTGCGGCTGACCCCCTGCAGAAGATATCGGACCAGCACGCTGCTCACCGGAAAGGCGAAGAGCCAACCGAGCAGCCCGAGGAATGCCCCTTCGGTGAGAAATAGAAAAAAGAGTTGAGACGGAGCGGCACCGGTCGAGCGCAGCACGGCCAACTCGTGTCGCCGCGTGGCCGCATTCAGCGCCACCAGGCTGTAAACCAGGAACATGCCCACAAAAAGAGAGGCAAAGCTCAGAATGGACAGGTTGAGCTGATAGGCACCGATCATGGCCTGCCCCGTCTCTTTGTCTTCAGAGGGCGAGGCGATCCGGATTCCCGGCGGCAGGATCGATGCCAGCTGCCGTTCAACCACCTTTCGCGGCCGCTTCGCCGCGGCCGGACTCAGAACCAGGTCGATGCGATCCACAACGCCGAACAGCCGGGTGAATTCCTGAAAGCTGGCGATGTCGGTCACGGCCAGGGCGCCGCCTTCGGCCAGCGCCAACCCCTCGCGGTCAAGAACGCCCAATATCTTGAAAACGGCATTGCGCCGGGCATTCACCAGAGTCACTTGGTCCCCGGCTGCCCAGCCGTATTTAGCGGCCAGGGAGTTGCTGACAAAAAGCGTGGCCGGTTCTCTGATCAGCTCGAGCCCGCTTTCCGCAGTCGCATCCTTCCCGCTGCGAGCCGACCACTTCCTGAATTCCCGGTCGAGCACCGGATCGAGACCCACCAGGAGAAAGGGCTCCCCGCTCTCTGCCAGCGGTTCGACGTAGAGGGTCATGAAAGCCGTCGCCGCGGCCACATCGGGATGACGGGTCACCTTGACCATGAGTTCCTCCGGAACCCGCCCCCCCGGCCGGAAAAGGACCAGATCCGATCGGCCGGCAATCCGATCCATGCTCCGCGAAAAAGAATCGATGGTGGCGTGGACCGACAGGCGCACACTGGTAAAGACAGCCGCACCCAGCGCGATTCCCAGAACGACGATCAGGGCCCTCACGGGGTGCAGCCGCATATACCGCAGGCTGAACCAGTAGTAGAGCCGCAGGAAAAGGAGGAGGGGTCTCATGTCTGATCGGCGATTCTGCCGTCCCTGAGGTTGATCCGGCGGGTGGCGTACGGATCGGCAAGGCTGCTGTGCGTGGCGACAATGACCGTGCGCTGCCATGCACGGTTCAATTCGGACAGCAGCGCCATCACGGCTTCACCGTTGCGGCTGTCCAGATTGCCGGTGGGTTCGTCGGCCAGAATGATCGCCGGATCGTTGATCAAGGCCCTGGCGATGGCGGTTCGCTGCATCTCGCCGCCTGAGAGCTGGGCCGGCAAGTGCGTCAAGCGGTGATCGAGGTGCAGCCAGCCCAGCAGCTCTTCGGCTCTGGGCGCGATCTCCGGAAGGGAAAGCCCGGCCAGCAGGGCCGGCAGGCAGGCGTTTTCTAAGACGGTGAGAGTCGGCAGCAGGTTGAAGGATTGAAAAACCATGCCGATCGCCTTGCGGCGGAAGTGGGTGAGCCGCTTCTCGGAAATTCGAACCAGATCATGGGTCGCCACGACCAGATCGCCGGAACTGGGACGGTCCAATCCGGCCAAAAGGGAGAGCAGCGTGCTTTTGCCCGAACCGCTGTTTCCCTTGAGGATGACCATTTCACCGACACCAATCGCGAGGTCGACCCGATCGATGCCGATCACCTGTGCAGACCCATGCCGGTAAACACGGGTCAGTTCCCGAGCACGAATGACATGGTTTTCGGGTATCGGTTTCAAGGCAACGCGTTCGGATACGGTTTTCATTCAAATAGGGATTTTGAGGGATAGTATGGCGATGGTCCCCCACCCCAGCATGAGACACAAACCGCCCGCCGGCGCCAACATCTGAAAGGTACGGATGCCGGTCAGGGCCAGCAGGTATAGATTGCCCTGGAAAAAGATGCTCCCCGCCACGAAAAACCAGCCGGCATACTGGAACGGAATGGCGGGATACCCGTGTTTCAGAAGCCCGACCGCAATCAACGCCAGCCCGTGATAAAACATGTAGCGGGTGGCCAGATCGAAATTGGTGCCCCCGCCGAGCTGGGCGAGGGTCTCTGTGAGGGCATGGGCACTCAGGGCACCGGCGAGAACGGCCAGCAAGCAGAAAAGCGCCCCCAGGCTGATGTAGAGTTTCATTGGTTATGTCCCTGCCGGTATCGGCGTCACTGATTCTTTTTGAGCTGTAAGTGGAGCGTATACCAGTCGCTGAGTTCGGCGATTGCCTGCGATTGTTGATACCGCCCGCCGGCAAAGACTCCGTAATCACCACCACCGGCCATGGCCGAGGTAAACCGGATCGAATTGCCGTAAAACAGCCAGATCTGATGCCATTTTTTTTCAATGGCTTCGTCGAACGGGTTCTTGCCCCGCTCGAGCCCTTCGGCCAGTCCGCTCTTCCAGATGTCTCGCATGAAGCCGGTTGCCGTAAGGGTTTCGGCGTTCGACTCGGCAATGGTGTTTTCGAATTGCTTCCAATGCCCGGTCACCCAGCCGGTGCCATGACAGTTCAAACAGATCTTCTGCATGGTCGCGGTCCGCTTCTGCATTTCATTATCATCGATCAGGTAGGCCGTGGCGAATCCACCGTTGAGATCGGTCGGCAGAGGCTGTCCGTCCTGGTTGCGAATCACGGTCGTGTCGGGTGACTTGGGATGCGGATGGGCGTAAATCAAGCCGTAAATTCGCCACGGCAGGCGGTTGTTCATCTGATGGCTGCGCTCCGCGACGACCTCACCGTCCGTGTTGACAAGCAGGCTCACGTGGCAGGTGGCGCAAGTGGGCGCGGTGAAATCCTTGCCGATAGTCCACGGGACGGCCTGAAAGTCCCATGCATCGCCCATGGCCGACTGGATATTGCCGTGCTTGCTGGCCTCGTAGACGGGGAAGGCCGGAACGTCGGGCCCCACGTGGCATTCCTTGCAGGTATAGGGTTTACGGGCCATCTGGATCGAAAACTGGTGCCGGGTGTGGCAGGCCGCACACGACCCGCGGCTGCCGTCCAGATTGATACGGCCGACGCCTTGGTTCGGCCAGCCGTTGATGATGGGAAACTCGAGCTCGCCGGCCAGCTCAGTATCCCGCACCTCTTTTCCGACCACCTCGAGTTTGGTGCCGTGACAGTAATAGCAGGCATCCGAAGCGGTAAGCGGATCGGCGGGGCTGTAAGTCAAAGCGCCGTCTTTGCGCCGTATTTTCCCGATGATGCTGGTTTCGAGCTGCCGATAAAGCGGGTTGCCTGACAGGTTCGTGCGGGCATGCGACATGATGTTTTGGGCGTACTGTGCGGCTTCCTCGCTGTGGCAGGTGGCACAGTCGTCCGGGCTCACGACGACGTGAACCTGGTAGCCGTTGTGCTCGAAAGTGTCGGCATGACGGTCGGGACGCAGGGTATGGCACTCGGCGCAACCGACGACCGTATTTCTCAGCTCCTCGGGCACCGACGGGCTGGAAACCTTGCGGGCCAGTCCATCAACGGCCATGGCCTGGGCCGGGGTTACCATCGCGTGGCGACTGCCGTGCCAGCCCTTGGCGATTCCGGGGTGAACCGAGGCGTGGCAGCCCAAGCATTCTTCAGTCGCCTGACTGATAGCAGCATCCGCGCAGAGGCCTGAGGCGACGCCAAGTCCGAGCAACACCAGGCACAGGGATCCGATTATCGCAGTTGATTTCATTGGGCACTCCTTGAGTAAACCGTTACGGGGCGTCATCCCACACACCACCGGGGGTCGTTTGGAACTGTTTAGCAGCTTGTCGCCGGCAGTGCGATCCGCTGCCGGACTGGATTCCGTTGATTCGCGTTTGACAACCGTCGTTTTAAGGGTATGGTCATAATGAATATTCGTTGAGACATCAACCCCAAAAAAGAATGAACCACCATAGGTCTCATCAAGATTTGTCGATAACGCGTCTAAAAATATGAAAAAAACCCATATATAGATGAACACAAGTGTGGACCCCGTTTCGTTGTTTGTCCTGATGTGTTAGAGGGAATCGATCGAGGAGGAAGAGTGGTGAAAATCATCGACGATCTCTGGCAGGTCGGAGGAGAAGGGTTGACGGCGCCGGGGGATGCGGCCGTTTACCTAATCCGCTTCGGCCATCAGGCGGCCCTGATCGATGCTGGCTGCGGGCCGGGCCACCGGCAGCTGGTGGACAACGTGTCTGCATGTCTGCCGCCCGGGACGGACATCACTTGCCTCCTTCTCACCCACTGCCACTTCGACCACACCGGCGGTGCCGCGGCCATCCGCGACCACTATGGTTGCCGCATCACAGCCCACGCAAAAGATGCCGTTTATCTGGAGGCGGGGGATAGCGACGTCACCGCCGCCTCCTGGTATGGCGCCCGCATGCTGCCGCTGCAGATAGATGACAAGATCACAACGGACCGGAAAGCCATTTCGTTTGGCAGCGGCGAGGTGATCGCCTATCACTGCCCCGGCCACTCACCCGGCTCGCTGGTCTACACCGCAGTCCTCGCGGGACAGACCGTGCTGTTCGGCCAGGACATCCACGGCCCTCTCCACCCTTCCCTGCTCTCGGACCGCAGCCAATACCGCGACTCCCTGAAGTTCCTGCTAAGCCTCGAGGCCGACATCCTCTGCGAGGGCCACTTCGGGGTTTACAAGGGACGCGAAAACGTCCAAAATTTCATCCGGCAGTATCTTTATTAAATCTTTGTAACCGTTCACAGGGTTGCAAAGTCCGTTGCCCTTCAACCCACCTGATTGTAAGCGTTTACAGGGTGCCGCAGACGCAAGGCGTCGGGTGCGCAGACGTACTTTTGTACTTCAAGTGCCCGACAACAAAGCAGATGCGGTGCCCTGTGAATGCTTACAAATCTTTCACACCCCATGACTGCGCGAATATGCCGAGGTCTCGGGAGGCACCCATCTTAGCAGCATCTTCGGGTCGGGGCGATAGATCTCGACCCTCAGCGGGTAGCAAATCGCCGTATCGCTGGAATGCTCCGCACTGCAATCACCGCCGGGGCATGTCGAGAGCGCACCCAACAAATCGATTTCGGCGAAGAATTCGAGGTAATCGCCGGGGCTCACCGGGCTTGCCTTCATGAAATACTGATGCTTATCATGGGTGAATCCGGTGCACATAAAGACGTTGAGCACATCATGCACATGTTCTTCGGCCCTATGCAGGGGGAGCCCGGTTTCAAAGGCCAATGCGCGGGTCAAGTTTGAATGGCAGCAATAGTGATAATCCTGACCGCTCAGTAACCGGTTCGTATAAGGATCGCAACGCGTACCGATCACGTCGTGCACCCCGCCGCCATCAGCATCGAACCCATACCAATCGAGTGTGTCATAGGTGATCGTTGCCATCGGTCGCATATGGGGAAAACTGCTCCACATCTGGTCACCGGTACTCAGGTGGGTACCGTGCAGCGCGCGGGTTTTACCACTGTAAAACCGTTCTGAAAGGTCATCCGCCGACCAGAGATTTAAATCGCCCACCTGTGGACCATCAACGCTGACGATCCGGAAAAAATTCCCTGAAGGAACGTGAAAGGTCCGGGCATCACGAGGCGGCACGATCACTTCGTCCGTCAATTCCATCGTTTGGCGAGCAGCGGCATAGGTGGCCATGTTCGGCTCGGGCAGGGTATCGACCGGGTAGCAGACCACGGGTTTTATTGCCCTACGAGCATCGGCATCGGCTGGAGCTTGGCTTTGGGGGGTGCGTTTCATCAGTGGCCTTTTAGCAAAGGTTAGAGCAGTTTCCGTCTATAAATGGCCCTTTTGCGCAATTTCGGCGTCAATGACGCCTTGGGCGTGACAGGTCTGGAATTGCATGCACGGCGCACAGGGGTAAGCTTCCGGACAATGCCGCCGATTTCCTTGAACTTGTAGAAGATTGCTCATTATCACCTGCCTAAAAAGTATGTATTTTGTATGGTTGATTGCTTCATGGTTTTACCGGCCCAACTTTTTTTCAAACTCAGAGATAGCCGCCATCATTTCTGCGAACTTCGGGTTGGCCTTTTCCAGTGGTTTTTCTCCTTCTGCCGAGTCGACAGCAAAAATCGGCTTCTCCAGCACAAGGCTTGCGTGGGACACCTCCACGGCCTTGGGGATGAAGTAGGCGGTAAAACGTTCGGGCGGCGTTTTTTTCTGCAGGTTTCGAATCCCGCTGATGTCGGCCGTTTTGTCGCTTTCCGAGTGGGCTGCGAACACGCGTTTGGGAAAGGGGGTTTTGGCATCGAAGCCTTCGAGCAGACCGTCGGTTTCCTTGATCAAGTGCGCAAGCTCGCGAGCCCCGTCCATGTCCATCCGGTCATAGCGGTAAGGGTTCCGGCCGATCAGGGGTTTTTCGCTGTCGAGCAGATCGGCAAGGAAGGTGCGCAGGATGCGTTCCTTCATCTCGCCGATGAGGCCCATCGGGCCGCCGGCCAGATCCAGGGCCGCCGAAAAGAGATAGAGGTCGGCCGTGACCTTCGGATTTGTGCAGGCTGCGTAAAAACTCAGGGTCCCACCGGTCGAAAGACCCCCAACGGACACGAATTCAGCCCTGCCGGCGGCCGTGTCCACGGCAAAACCGATGTTGGCCTTCCACTCCTCGAGCTCGACCCCCTCCATGCCCTTCGGGTCTTTCAGTCCATGTCCGTGCAGCAGGGGCAAGTAGACGTCGTAGCCGAGGTTGGTGTGGAAGTGCCTGGCGATCGCCATAAGAAAATAAGGTGAATCTGTCAGGCCGTGGCACAGAACGATGGCCTTTCCGGTCGCCGCCTCGTGCTCGAATACCCTCGGGTGGCAGCCGTCGCGCACGGTATCGGTGGAGAAGTAGGGAAAGCGCTCATAATACGCCCGCCATTCCTTGCCGTCGAGTGCACTCATGGTGATTCCTCCTTTCGAGATTCACCTTTAGGGTGTCTCCCGGCTTAAAAACAACCGGAAAGCGACCTGGCCATATCAATAACATCCATTAGGCGGAAATTACATTTTGTAATCGGGTTGGTTTTACTTCCCCTTTCCTTTTTTCCCGGCGCCTTTGGATGACCGAGGCTTTGTTGACTTTGCAGGGGGTTTTAGAGCCTCCTTCGCGGCTTTTTCTCTCCCTCCTCTGGTCGAAGAGACGCCCTTGATTTCCGGTTTCGTCGAGGCCCCCTTCGCTTCGCCAGTTTCGCCTGAAGAAAGAGGCGCCATCAGCTTGGCGGCAATTAGTCTGAGGCTTTCCGCAATCATTCGGATCTCCTCACGCTGCCCCGAAGCCGTATCCCCATCGGCCAACACGACGAAAAAGTCTCCCATCAGGTGCAACTGTTTGAGGACGGAATCGCGCATCCTTTCACTTCCCGGCACCTTGACAAAGGCTTCTTTGAAAGCTTCCACCAGTTCATCCGTGGCGGAGACCAGTGTACCGTTCAAAAGCCTCTCGGCCACCTGGGCATCGATCGCCATTATGGCGTCGAAGAAGTCGTAGGAGCCCGCAAACCGCTCATCCGCAACCACTTTGCACTGTTGTGCAAACGCGATGCGGCCAGCTCGATCTTCTTCTCCCAGAAGTGCGTCGAACTGGAGTCGGTTGATCATGGCGTACGGGTTGAATGCCGCGTCTTCCAGCCTGCCCTCGCCTTTTGCATAGGCATCCCGTGCGGCTTTAAGTGTTCTTCGAACTGCAACGATCGACCTTTTCAGTTTCACTTGCAGGGCCGCCTTGCGCTTGAGCGCGCTGCCGAGAAGAGACCAACGCTCCAGGTTCGGCCGTCCCACCGCCGCTTCCGCCTGCGATTTTCCAAGGTCCGCAAACTCGGCAGAGGGCTTCTCCGCAGTCGTCATGAAGAGTCTTTCGAGCCGGGCGATGGCCAGATCCACGAGAGCCAAACCTTTTTTAGGATCGGCAAGTTTTTCGGCAATACGCGCCTCGAGATTGGCGAGCTGCTCGATGGATTTGACCGGGACCACACCCGCCTTGTCCTCCTCGGCAATAGCCCGCAGGTAGGCGGCGCGTGCCGTCTCGAACCACTCCGGGCCGAACTCGGCATAAATGGCTCCGATGGCGGCCTGGACCGCCGGCAGATCCCCCCATTCCTTCGCCCCTCTGGTGAGGGTTGCATCGATCTGGCTTCGGGTTTTCTCGATATCCTGGATACCGGTGAATTTAATCTCGTTGCGGATCCAGCCCAGACTTTCGATCAGTTCCTGGGGGGCGACGAAACCACGCCGGTCGTCCCCTCCGCCGTTGCGGTCGTGCTCCAGCCTAAACCCGGGGTCGCCATAAGCCTGGTAAGCGCCCCAGGTGTTGAACGCCCGATGGCTGTGATAGGTCACCTTGCGGGCCTCGTGCACAGCGTGCCCGAAGGTTTCACCCCGCTTGACCAGCCACTCGAAAAAGGTACCCGCGAAGGTAGTAGCCGCCTGGTCGTTTACGGCCCATCCGGCCGCCACCACGCATCGGACCCCCATTTCGATCAATTCCCTGGACAGGCTGTAGGCCAGACGGTTGTAGGCAGGTACCGCGTCCACCTGACCCAGGTGGCAGCAGTTCAGGAAAACCACCTCGGGAACGATTTCCATCTGGCCCACTTCGGCGGCGGTCAGCAGCATGCCATCGGAAAGCACGACACCGGTGCGCTTGTCGCCGCCGCGTGCCTCGGCCTCGAAAACCCCATGGGCGGCAATCATGAGAATGCGGTGGGCCGTCTGGAAGAGCTTGTTAAAAACGTCCAACGCCTCGGTTCCGCTCGGGGCATAGTTCACATCGTAGCCGCTGTCGGTAAGGAGATCCCGAACCCGCTCACCTTCTTCCACGGCGCCGGGCAATTGAGGCAGGGATTTTTGGGACTGGGTAACGAAATGCTTCTCGAAACCGTCGGTGGACGGGTCGGCGATTACGCAGGCGTTTTTCCGGGTGGTCGATTGGACGGCCCTGCGAAAACGGGTGGATTCGAGCTGCCGGATCACGGCCGTCTTGACCACCATGGGTTCCTCCTCTGCGCACAGCATCTCCCAGGGCAGATTGGCCGTATAGCCGTCCAGCACCAGGATCATCTGCGACGCTGCTCGGGATGCTTCCTTGAAATCGAGGGGCACCAAAAGCTGGAACAGGGTGCGGGCAAGTTCGGGACGGTAGCGGTCGCTGCGGATTGCCTGCCGGATCAGGTTTTCGGCGAGCCCGGGCTGGCGCTGGACCACGATCGCCTCGGCGCGCGCCCTCTCGGACAGAAAGACGAACTTCATCCGTTCAGCAAGGGTGGTGGACGACGGTTCGGAGGGCTGCGCCTTCGGCGGCGCGGCGTCTTCTTCCGAAGGCATTCGGCCCCCGGTCAATTCTTCGACAAGCTGCTTCTGCAGGTAGGCGGGGATGGGCGATACCCGCTGAATGCGGTAGCATTCAGGTGGACAAACCGTTTCGGACCGATCGGCATCAGTCACGATCATCCGCGGCCAGTAGCCGAATCCGCTGCTCACCGAGAGACGTGTGCGGAAGCCCTCGCCCTCGAGCAGAGTCTTTTCGGTGTTAATTTCGATTTCCAGCCGCTTGAGATCCCTCTCCAACCGCCTGGGAAGATCTCTTACGACCTTAGCTGCCGAAATAGCGGTGTCCAGGAAGAGCTCTACGAATTCGAGCTCACCCACCCTCAGCACGGGACCCACCGCATCTTCGAACTGGCGGTTGGCCTCGCACACCCCGAGCACCACCGCCGCCACCGAGTCCTCGATGCCGATGTTGACAGTGGAGTTGTAGCCAATGAGCACGCTGCCCAGTTTCACTTTTGGATCAACTGTCGCATCGGTTCCGTTGTCCTGATGGATTTGATCCACTGCCAGCAGGAGGTAGCGCAAGACGCCGGCGCGCACGGTTTCTGTCAGTTTGCCAGTCGTCAGAGTCCCCCACTCTCCCAAACCCACGATGATCGCACCCTTGCCCGTGGCATGGTGCCGGTCCGCCCGAAGCTCACGGTCGAACACCAACGCTGCGGTGCCGATGTCGCCAGCATAGACGCCGAGCCGCTCGCGGTGGCGTAGCTTGCCGCTGACCAGATTCCGATCGATCTGGGATTCCGCCCCTGCGATGGGGTCACCGAAGTAGTGCCCGCACATCATCGGCATCTGGCTGTGACGAAGATCCATGGCCCGGACCTGGATTCGCAGGGTACGCCTGAGAGGCGCAGGCTCACGCAGAACCGGTCGGGTGCCCATGATACTGTGCTCGACTTCTTCAGATGTCGGGTAGGTCACGGGGCCGGCATCGTAAGTACGGGTGGCCGCCGCGCCCCGCGTCACGGGCAGTCGCCTGAGCCGGGTGGTCCCGCCCATTTCCAGTAGATCGAAGATGGCCGGGAAGAACCGGTCAGTCTTCGTGAGACTGCCGTGGTCCACCGGCATGTGCCAGCAGCGGTTTTCGGGCAGGAAATCGAGCCGGCCCGATTCCCACGTCACCGAACCGTCCCCTTCGGAGGTCCCCACCATCATCAGGCGGTTGCCTTCGACTTTCACCCCGCAAGGGGTGTTCTCGGCCAGGCCGAAGACGTACGCCACCCGGTCCGCCGGCAGAATCGACCGGTGCCGCCAACCCTCCCCGTCCGTCCTTTTCTCGGTGACACCGCCCTCCCAGAGCGCCCTGGCCTCATCCATCACTTCTCCGGTCGGCAACCCGCAGATGCCGTCGCCGAACCACCGGTCCCGGTTGTCGCGCCGGAAGTCCTGCCAGGGAACCAGGGTGTAGTAGTCGTCGGCCTGGGCGCCCCCGGCATCCCGGAAGCCGGGCCGGGGAAGTAGCTGCAGGGCACCCGGAAAGCCCGCAATGATGTCGAGCAGTCCCTGCATCCTGTGCTTCACGTCAATGACCGCCAGTTTGCGGATGGTGCCGGATTTCCCGAGTAGGGTTTCCACCATGAGGTGGGAGCCGCTGTTGGGAGTCCCCAGCATGACGAGCCGCCCGCCACGGTGCTTGACGATACGCTCCCACAGTTCCGCGTGCCCGGCAATCATGGCTCGGCCCACCAGCCCGCCCATGCTGTGGGCCAGCAGCCGCACCGGCTGCGTGGGGTGCCGGTCGAGGGCTTTTTCGACTTCAACAGCCAGGGCATCGGCCGCCTCCCGGACTGTCAGGCGCCAGTCGTAGGGATGCCGGATCACCAAATGGGTGGTCTCCAGGTAGTCGGCCAGGCTCCCGTAGAACATCTCGAAAAGGCATTCCGGTTCGACGGCGGGTGCGCCGCGCCGGATCTTCTCGAAGCCTCCACGGGCGATATCGAAAACGTCGAACCAGACCCGATCGCCGCTTCCGGGACTGCCGGAGCTGCGCACCTCGAGGTGGGAACCCATGATGCCCGGCAGAAGAATTACCACGGGCCGCGAGTCGGGCCTGGGCTCGCCGCGACTCGCGCTGCGCGCCGCGCGGGCCTGCTTCACGACTTCCCGCTTCGGCTCGCCCAAGGCCTCGATAGGCTGCCAGCCATCCAGGTCCATAAAGTGCGCCGGGTCTGTCTTGAGCCAAGCCTGGAGCCCCCTCAGGGTGCGGCGGTTCTGGAAGTAATTGAAGTGGTTGACCTTCTCCCCCTGGTCGAAGAGGTATCGCGTCCCCGGCGCACCGGCCAGACCGGCATACATGGACGCGGTGTCAACCACCAGGTCGTTGTCGACGCGGTCGAAGAACATCCAGTCGGTGAACATCACGCCGATGCGCTGGAGCAGACCGCCGTCCTCGATGTCCCCGGCGATGACGCCCATGGAGATGCCGGGTTTGCGTGTGGCCCGGGCCAGGAGAGCGGCCATAGGCGCATCGGTGAGCATCGCCTCGATGCCCGGCACCAGCCAGGGCTCCATGCGCTTTTCGGCGATCTCGAGCACGATCCGCTTGAAGGCTGACAGCACCGGGCTTGCGCCGGGACCCAGCACTGCTCCCACCAGTGTGTTCGTGAGAGACAGAAGACCGGACAGGAACACATCCAGGTTGTCCGAAAGGAGCGTGGTCCCGCCGGCCGGGCTGGCAACCCGCACGTATCGCTCGATCTGGAAGTCTTTTTCCTCAAGGAGTTCAACCAGGCGGTGCAGCTTGTTCTGCTCTTCGGCTGCGACCCGCTCACGGATCAACTTCTCCCATGGTTTTTCTTCTTTTCCGGTCAGGGGGTCCCGCCGGTAGGCCTGGATCAGGTCCTCGCTCAGGTCCCGAAGGCAGAGCAGGTCACCCACCAGCCCTCCCCGGGAATGGGTCACCAGGGAGATTTTTGCTATCGGCGGCAACGTCTCCGCCAGCATCAGGGCGTTGTCGATGGGGCTCTCCGAAAAGGTGCGGTGCTCGAAGCCGAAGATCCTGTCTCCAAACTGTTCCGTGAGGACCGCCCAATCCGACTTCTTGCCCACAGGTCCCAGGTCCTTGAAGGCGCCCAGAGTGTGGGAGCCGGTGCCGTGGATAAAAATCAGCATCCCCTTTTTGCCCGCTTCTGCAAGGCCGGGATCTCCCGCCCCGACACGGTCGGCCAGCTCCAGCTCGCCGCCCTGCCACCGGTAAAGCCCCGGCTCGCCGTTGAGTTGGGACTCGATGGCCCACATGAGAGCCTTGGCCCCGAGCCAGGATGCCGACAGAAGGCCTGCTTTTTCCACCGCATCGGTAAACTTGTCCTTCAGCCAGTCGGCGAGCCATTCCCTGGCTTTTTCCTCGGCCTTCGTGATGATCTCGTCCCTGCCGAGGGTGATGACGGAGAGCCCGGACCAGAACCAGTCCCCCAGGCCCCTTGAGGCGGCCTCGCGTCCAGCGAGCACGCCCAGGTCGAGCTTGCCTTCCTTGACTTCCGCCGGGTAGAGCCGCAGCAGGTCTTCCTTCAGCTTGTCCGCGCGGATGAAGAGCGTCGTGCCGTCTTCGGCCTCCAGGGCGATCAGCTGGCGGGCTTCCGGTGACGCGGTCTCCTCCTCACCGGCGCTTCGGCGTCTGGCGCTCAGATCGAAGCTCGCCTCGACCTGCACCACCTTCTCGTTGACGAACCTGTCCTCCCCCGCCACCGTCGAGCGGGTGGCGGACTTCAAAAGGCTGGGAAGGGTTTTCCTGCTTTGCTCCCTGCCCGGCAGGGAGAGGACGATCCTGGAAAGGTTTCCATTCTGGGTCGGCATGGCTACCTCCACGTTCTTGGTTCACACCCCGTCAGGGGCCTGGAGTGTTTGATTCACTCGAAAATCCGGAACCGACGCGCCTGGGCCGGTCCCAGGATCTGGGGGTTCTGGGGCAGCCGGCTCGAGGGCAGGTAATCCCGGATCTTCCGGTACCACTGTTCGTAAGTCGCATCCGGCGGTAGCGTCTTCAGGGTCTTGATGGCGTAGTAGGTGAAGGCGCCGTTGGGGCGGCCTCGGAATTGGGTGTCCCAGCTGTATTCGGAGTCCATGCAGCCGGACAGGAGCAGGTCGCCGCCGATCCGGGCAAGCCCCCCGAAGAGCGTATTGGGCTTCTGGATGCCCCGCGGCAGCTGGTCTGCAGGCATCCAGGCCTCCGGGGGTAGAAACCGGGCCCGCGGCGCCCCCTCGTCCAGGTCGCTGTCGTCGCCCCGTGTCACCGATCCGGAGTGGCAGCTGTCCGACAGCAGCAGAATTCGAACTCGCTCCCGCCGTTGATTGAAAAGCGCGTGGATCTCGTCGTCGAGCAACGCTCCGGCGGTGCGTATATCGTGGGGGCAAAGCCCTTCGTCCCGTCCATCCGCTTCGTCTCCTGAGGTGTCCGGCACCCAGGTGCCGTGGCCCGAATAGGTGATGATCAGGGTGTCCTCCGGTTCGGCGCCGGCGATCAGGCCGCCGATGGCTCGTTTCATTTCGGCCTTGGTCGCCTTATCGTCCAGGAGCTTGTGCACCTCGAACTGCCGCGCCTCGAGAATAGCGGCCCAGTCGTTGGCATCGTTGACGCAGCCGGTCAAATCCGACCGGGTGCCCGGGTAATCGTTGATACCGATGCAAAGCGCTTTCTTTGCCATGGTGTCCTCCTTTCAGGAGTATAGAGTCTTAAATTCCGATTTATGAACGGAAACTTATATATGTTACTGGATGTCATTCCCTACACTGAAAGACTGATGCAGATGCGATGGTTGGATTCGGCATCGGTCAGGTCAAATCCGGCAATGCCTTAATGTAGTCCATGGCATGCGCGGCGATTTTGTTCTTGATCAGGTCGCGCACACTTGTGAGTACGTGCGTGTTGATCGTCACTTTGCCGGAGTAGTGCTTTAAGGATGCTTCGCTTGACTTGAACTTGAAAAAAAGGACTTGGGTGAGCGTGGCCTTCGCCTCCAAACCGAAGGCCATCAGGGAAACCAGAAACTGGTCTTCGGCGCCCTGTTCTGCCAGAGTCACCTGAAACCGTGCGGTTTTGGCAGATTGGCTCTCGCGGTTGAAGATGGAGATCCAGGGACTGTCGGCGGACATGGACTTTAAGGCGTCCAGGGTCGCCTTGATGACCGCCAGCGTTGTCGCGGCCGGCCCGAGAAGACTGGCGGCCACCTTCATGATGGCTTCGTGCGCCTCGAAATTTTCGCTTGCCTCGGAATAGGTGGCGAAACCGCGGTCTTGAACGGACCAGCCGATGTGCATCAACACATCGAAATAGGCATTGTACCAATCATATATCCTGGCAGGATCGTTGATCTGCTTTTTCGCAGCCAGTTGGGCCAGCAGCGAACAATTGATGATGTCTTCACGCCTCTCCGGCGTAACCCCCTTTACGAACGAGACGATGTCCGAGCCCACGACCGCCGCCTGGTCCTTAATCTGCTCGAAGTTGAGCTCGACTGTGCCGACACTTTTCATCCCGCGGCTGACCATCCGTTCGGGCATCCGCAGTGAGTCAACGTAACGCCGTGCTTGATCCGGAGAAATGTTTTTCATTTGGAATGACCTCCTATATATATTAAACTTGTCGATGGTAAAAACCTACAGTGAAAATAAAATTAAGCCCGATCCACGACTCACGCTTCAGTCATACGATGGTATCTTCCTCCTTCAGGCAAGCGAGGTGCAGCGTTGGGAAGAGCGTTATACCCACTTCAAATGCAAATTAGGGAAAATCGGTCGCACAACTGCCCCCGTCGCCTTGGTGATGATCTGCAGCCAAGCAGGGTCTTCAATCGCCAAAAACATCCACGCCGTTCGCATCGATGGGGAGCTGGGACAAATCCCAGTTGCCTCTTGCCATCTCGCCCTTGAAGCATTGCGTACGATAAATGGTCGCGTGGAGGATCGTGAGTTGGTGGTTCGCCAACCAGTCTTGGCGGACATCGACGTACTGCCGGATCCAGGTTTTTTCGTTGCCGCCCTTTGCCGGCGGCATTTCAGGGAAACGCTGGCGCAGGAAATAGAGAATCGACCCACTGTGGATGAAGGAATCGTAAATGACCAGAGCCGAGAGCGGTAGTGAAAATCCATTCTTGTCGGCCCATGCCATCGCGGGCTGGAAATAGCGTTTGTCGAAGAAATCGTCCTGGACCCGCTGCATTACCGGGTCTTTCCTGCCGGCATCGCGCAGCAGCTTCTTGAATTGCTTGTCGGCGACGAGCGGTGTGACCCCGATCTTCTCGACGTAGGGACCGAGTTGGCTGCTGAAGGTTCCGTTGGCGTCCACATACAGTTGAACCAGTTCGTAAAGATTGCCGTACTCTGTCGTCTGGGACCGGCCGTATGTAATCTGGCGAATCTTGTGCGGACCGTCGCTGTATATAGAAATGGCCCCATAGTTGCCATGGATCTTGCCGGTTTCAAAAACGTTGACGACCTGCTCGCAGGTCCGCTTCTGCTTGGCTGTCAGGTTCATGGCTGCCTCCCATCTTTGATCTGATTTTTTTCCGTTGCGGTTTGTTTGTCGGCCAGCCGCTTTTCGAGCACGGCCTGCCTTTCCTCGGTGATCTTGCGGAAAGCTTCGCTGAACTCGAGCGGCTCGAGCGATCCGCCTTTAGAATCAACTGCGGCGCGGGCCGATTTTTCGCGTGCGCTGAGCCAGCGCTTCTGATCACAGAAAAGATCACGCCTCTCTTTGACATCCAAGGCTTGCATGAGCTGCACGTAAGTGATGAACAATTGCGCGTCGCGAAGGTCGGCCATGCTTTGACTCGTCTGCGTCAAGAAACGCTGGTTTTTCCTTGTCTTGGCGGCCGATTCATCTTCGATAAACATCTGTGCCTGTTCAAGCGTGGGGGTCCAGCCTTTTGGCACGATTGTGCGGCACTCATTAGCCGCGTCCTGACCCGCTGATGAGATCGACGATAGAAGAAAAAACACGAGGAGACTGATAAACTTTTTGGACATGGATAATCCCGTCTTGCTTTTAAGATGATGTTCCCCCGAACACAAGGGATCGAACCGGATCTCTATTTATAGGCTTAGCTCAACCCATGCCGGATCATGGTCGGATCCATCGCCGGTGAGATTTTTACGGCGATGAATCCAGGCACCGGTCTGCCTCTTGGCGAGCGATGGACTGAGCCAGATCTGATCGTAGAGTTCATACTGCATGTCACCGCCTTTTGGTTTGTAGCGGTGCGTCCATGCCGGACCCGGCGCTGGATATTTGCTTTCTTTCGTAGGACGGGTTTCCTTAGGATCGGTCAGGGCATTGGTCAGGTCGAGGCCGGCGCTGCTGGTGAGGGGCGCCAGATATGAGGAATCGGGGGCATCGTTCATGTCGCCGAGGATGGCAAAGCGGCTGTTGGGCCGCGTGCGCTTCAGGACGATCTCGGCCATGACCTCGGCCTGTCGTTGGCGGCGCCGGTTGTTTTTTCGCGCACTTTCTGCGGGATCATCCCGATAATCGACGAAATTGTTTTTCAGGACGTATTCGGCTTCGATCGCGGTTTTTTCATCTTTTATCGCTTCCATCTCGTCCTTAAAATTGTATCGCGAGAAGAGATTATTCAGGTTGAAGGTGCCGATGCTGACATTCATGATCGCCTCCAGCTAAGGCTGCGTTTTATCACCTGCGTCAGAAGTGAACATGTACGGATAGGTTTTCCACAATCAGCTCAAATAGCAGGAGGCGAATCAGAATCAAGAAAGAAAAGAGATCCATTCAGCTTTAACGGGTCGCTGTTCTGCTGTGTGATTCAATATTGCATTTATATAAATGAAACTTGCGTGTCAACAAAAATGCAGTCGATAGCTGGAGGAGTGGTTATGAAAGAGGATACGACAGGATACATTGTCACCTACAGGTGAGTGATTGATATCGTGACCCTAAATTGTAACACTCGCAGAAACACTCCGTCACATGGAGACGATCATCACGCCCAGTGTCAAGTAATAGCGCATGCACCACTACGGTGTCCACTCTGCCAGGGCCGCCTTGACAAGTTTCACATTGTCGTCAGCATTCAGTACGATGTTCAGCAGCGCGAGACGCAAGGGCCAAAAGCTTTCAACTCTGTTTACGCCGCTGCTCGTGATACGCTGCTTGTAGGCAGAGACAATTTCGGCCATTGCGGCAGGATTCGTTGTAGAGAGATCAGTGTAAAGTAAATCCGTCTGGTCGGTTCCGATTTCCCCAATGGGCATCAGGGTCGATATCAAGAAAGGGCCGGGATTGGTAGTGAGACGGGCGGAAAGTTCCGGATTGTCTTTTTTGACCAGTATACTGAGCATTCTGACATAGCGCATGGCCAGGACGGTGTCATAGTTCTTCAGTGATGGTTCTTTGCCGCCGGCAAGCGCTGGAATGTAGAAAATATTGGTTTCTTCCCTGGGTATTTCGTCGATTTCGCTTGTTCGCGCTGTGGAAACGACGATCGCGTTCAAGAGATTTTGGTAGCGCTCCCTGGTGTCACTCTCAATTCGGGCGTGAACGTCCAACCTGCGCCCAAAAAGTACATAGGTATACAGTGCAAAACCAGCTTTTTCAGAATCCATCTCCGTTAGAAGTTCCCAGGCATGCCAGCTTGGTGGGGTACCATTTGCGCCTTGGCGGGTTCCAGGGGGATGTTTTGCTCCGGGCTGTTGCGCGCAAGCAAGGATAGTCAAAGACATTAGAGCCAAAAATATAACGTGCGATGCCGTTTGTACAATTTTGCTTATACTGCTCATTATTTGTTCACTCTTGTCTGTTGCCATCTTTTCCAACCGTAATTTAGGCCCAATCCGGCAATTATCGATATGATGATGATCGTGGTGAGCGCTTCGGTAATCGGAGTGTGCGGGTACAGCGTTCTAAACAGACTTATGAGTGCCGCACCCACGAAAAAGGTCAACAGAATCCATCGACCACTCGATCGCCACGATAAGGCGCTCTTTTCCTTGGCAGACGACTTCGGGGCGATAGACCGTTCAGGATGTTCTTTTGCATCTGCCGCTTGGCCTCTGCCCGTTGTTTGCTTGTCAAGAGAGCCTTCATGGCTCAGAACGTTTCTGACAGCCTCGAGAAATTGAGGCAATTCGTTGCCTGGTGTCTCTTTGTCCCAATCCACCAGGTTAGCGGCCTGGATCCTCCGGAATTCAAAGGGGGGTGCAGTGTCCTCGATAAAGGCCGGGACAAGGATTCCTCGTCTTTTACCTTCGGCGGCTTCGTTTTGGACCCAGTCCGAAGCGACAGATCTCTTCGACCACAGAACCACCACGCATTGGGCAGAGCTCAAGGCTTCTTCGAGAACCTTCGAGAAGGATTGGCCGGGGGGAATCTTGCGGTCCCACCATACAGTCCAGCCTTCCTTCTCGAGACGTCTGCCGAGTTCTTGCGCCTTGAGTCGGTCTGAGCTGTTGTAACTGATAAATATGTCGCTCATTACCTTTATACGAACCTTGTTCGTAATGAATCGTGCCTAATATTAATAGTTTTGCTGAGAAATGGCTGGAAACGCGCGTGGCCGTACAAGAAAGGCCTAGTTCAGAGAATTTGTAAAAACCTTCAAGCTGGCGATTTCGCGCAGTGAAGCGTCTGGCCTTGAATCCGGAAGTTGGTAATTGCTATTCGCCCTTAATTCAACGGGAACGAAGAAGAAATCACTGCCCTCATGCCCTTTGAAGGCCGCATATTGCGGTTCTTGTTCCAGCTTAAGTGCATGCGATGCATACGAAACCCGGGGGGTAATCTCTTTATACAGGCGTCGTCCGTCAATAAACTCGCTGTTGGTTTCGAGAAAATCAAATAAAAACTTGGCAAAAACAGAGTTGTTGCCGCCGCCAACGTCTGATACCGGTTCAGTCCCGCCGGATGTGAACACCGTACGCGACCGCTTTTGAGTCAGTTTTTCCAGCCAGTAATCGCGCACTTCGTCCGAAAAACCACTTTGCAGGCCGGTGATGGCGTCATAGGTCATTATGCCGGCATAGCAAGAATCGGCAATCACCATGACATGTTTTGCCGACATCACGTTGAGGATGTCCGTGATCGCAAAGTCTGGGATCCAGTTGGTAGGATTATTTTTTTCAGCATCTACCGGTAGCCAGTAGCCCCTAAGGTTAATGACATCCAATTCACCATGACCGGCATAGTAGAGCAGAAAATTATCTTTTTCAGTGAGTTGCTCTGTAAATTCGTTGAGTGCCGAAAGAATTTCATAGCGGTTGGCGTTGAAGAGCGTCCTGGTTTTAAATCCGTACTTGTTGGTAAGAATCTCGCTTGCTCTTTTAGCGTCATTTTCGGCTGTCTCCAAATTGGAGAGGTTGGCGTACTTGTTGTTACCGATAACAAGCGCATAGTAACGGCCGAGTTTTTTGATCAGCTGTTTCGGTGGCCTGTAGCTTTCATCGGCAATTGGCTCGGTTTGAGGAACGGCCTCTTTTTCGGCCCTCACTTTGGACAATTCATCATGGAGGTCATTAATTCCCGTTTCCAGAGAGGCAATTTTCTCTCTCAACAGATCGTTTTCCCTCAGCTGCTGCGACAGCTCGGTCTCGCGTTTTTCCTTTTCGGTCTCCAATGCCTTCAGATTGACAAACGCCTCCGTGTCAACCCGTTTTTTTTTCTGTTCCAACTCCTGGAGGGTTGCTTCCATTTTTTGTTGTTCGATCTCTAGGGCTTTCAATAGCTGAGCTAAATCCTCACGCTCCCTTCGGAGTGCTTCCTGCTCTTTTTCAACCTGCTGTTGTTTGCCCGCCTCCAGAGAGTCTATTTTTTGTTGCATTTTAAAGGCTTCCTGACGCTGAGCCAAAAGATCGGCCTCGCGCTTCTTTTGTTCCGCCTCTAATCTTTTAAGATCAGCAAGCGTTTCAGGATCAACCTGCTTTTTACGAATTTCTAGTTCCCGGCGCGTTTCGTCCAATTTGCGTCGCTGTACCTCAGCGGCCTCCTTGCGCTTTAGCAGAAATGCATGATCGGTTTGTATTTCTTTTTGTTTATCGGCAATTTTTTGCCGTAGCGTATTCATCTTGATTTCCCGAAGGTCAACTTTGGGCTTGAATTGTTGCGGTTCATCACTTTGCCGGCCCGTCTTCGCTGCAATTGACGCCCTGAGGCCGGAAGCTCTTTGGTACCACTCAGTTGCAGTCGTCACGTCTTTTTTTACTCCCAAACCTTTTTCATACAAATACCCAAGATTGATTTGAGCCCGGGGATAGCCTTGTGCAGCTGCTTTTTGATACCATTCGGTGGCAAGACCATAGCTAGGTTGGGTGCCGAGGCCTTTTTCGTAAATCTCTCCCACCTCGGTTTGGGCAACCTCATTTCCTTCTTTCGCCTCAGGCAGCCAGACTTCCAAGGCCGATGCGACGTCTCTTTGGCTGTAGGGGACATACTGACCACCCCTCTCTCTGCAGTCCAGCGCCGTGGTCTTGATCGGCCGCCGCGGGCTGAGAAAGACCCTTCGTCCCATGTTTCTCACGCGCCCTGGAAGAAGGCAATCGACAACCAGGAGATCCTCGGCATCCGATGTCGAAAGCTCGGACGGCGCCTCGTCTTTCTGTGGTGTGTCATTGGTGGCAATCGCCGCTGTATTGCACCCGAATAAACCAGCTGAAGAAATAAAAAGGAGAAAAGGCAGCATGATCTTGCGGCCCTGTTTGATGAGATCGTTAATCGGTTGCAGGTTTTTAGACCGCAATATGATGTGTACAAAACCTGTTTCCATATCATTAAAGTTCTGTTTTGATATTAAATCTCGACTTTTTGCGAGATAATCATGTTTGGTTGCTATCATTTTATTTTCCGCCTGTGGTATTTCATTTGTCAAGGACTCATCATACCTCTCACATACACTTGAAATATAAAGTAATCAGGCAGGGACTTGTTATCAAGGTCGGGCGCTATCACGTAATCGTGCCGAAAAAAAAGGGGGTCAACCCGAGCGAGGTTGGCCCCCATATTCTTGACCGCAATTTGACACGGTACCAACGTTTCTTTTGCGGTCTAATTGGACGTTGCAATGGCCAGCGGCGCGCATATTTGTAAACTTCAAATATACGCAAAAGCCTAAAAATCAGAGCTCAAACCGCAGGCCGGCTGTTATCTGGTTCAACGTCACATTGCTCAACCCGAGAATGGTCTGCCAGTCGGCAAAGGCCATTATCCCGAGCGGTAATGTGGCCGATAAACCAAGGCCGAAATTGAAAAAATTCCGGTCCGGATCATCCGTCGGGATAATAATCGTATTGCCGACGGTACCAACGGGAACGTTGATGAAGCCTGCCTTGATATTGCGTGCGTCGTTGTCGAATTCATGCACCCATTCCGCGCGCAGGTAAGGGGTCAGTATGCTTTTACCGGCACCAAAATCGCGGTAGATTTGCCCGCCCAAGTTGGTTGTAAAGGAATTAATCGTCTGCTGCTCGACACTTAAAGCCAGTCCAAATCCTGGTGCCGCATTGGGGGTTGCTTGTTTTTCCTTATACGCATCGATTTTAATGTTGAGATAATCCAGCCGCAAATATGGACTGAGTGTAAACTTTTTGAAGTTGAAATCATAGCCGCCGCCAACGCTGAAAGAGTACTCATCCGAATCAGGATCTGCTTCAAATTTTTGATTGACCGTTGTGAGTCCGGATCCTGCTGGCTTTGCTGCTACCGTGTAATTCAGGTTGCGCGTTATGTTGTAATCTTTATTGGCATAGGTACCGATTGCATTGAAGTAGAAGTTGTTGACATAATAGGTGCCATACGCCGAGATGCCATAGCCGTCTGCATCCACGTTACCGGCGTTATTGTCGACATCTGAATCGGTCCAGGAGTAGCCTATGGCCAACCCCAGAAAAAGATTGTCAGTAAACCGGTAGTCCGCACCGCCGATAACCCCCCAACTGTCAAAATCGAAGCCGGGCTCCAAATTCGTGGCATCCTGATTTCCGGTAGCATAGGTCCCGTTTAGGAAAAGGCCAAGCCTACCTCCCAGAATTTCCAGCTCCTGGGCGTTGGATGTGTTTCCGCCTGCGGCGGCGGTGATGGGGCCTGCGAACATAATTGGCTCGGCATTATCGTTATTGATGTTTAACGCCAATCCGCCGCTGCCCAAACCTCTCAAGTACGCCAGGCGTCCTGCTATGGTGGCAAACTGAGCGTATGAAATATTCACCGTAGAAGCCCCCATGCTGTCCGTCTGGGTGGAGGTCATATTCGACAATCCGTTGACCTGGCTTGGATTGAGTGTTTGATAATCACCAACAAGTTCTCCGCAGCGCTGAAAAACGTCGATATCTGCTGGATTATTCAAGTTACCTTGGTCGAACTTTACTTTTAATTGAGGACAGACCGTGTTAACGGTTGAGGACATCTCCTGATCCGGCGTTTGACCCGCTGCCTGATCCGCTGCGGTCATCGCAACGATACCCACGCAAACGAGCAGCGTTATTGGGACGAAGCGCCAGGACAAATGCTTTCTTTTTTTCTCCGGAGACTTCCCGTCTTTTTGCGCATACGTTGATGGAGCCCGTAACTTGCCTGGCAGGACATTACAGCTGAACCGGAGCCTAAAATCTCTTTGTGCCTTCATCTGTCCTCCTTTCGCTTAAAGATACCAATGGCTGTTTGGTGATCTACTAAAATGGGGAAGATTCAATGCTTTTATTGGAATCGTGGGTGGGCCCTCTTTGGGCCGACGTCAAAAGGGACCGCCTATTTTCCACCTTAGAATAACGTCAATAGCCGTGTCAACGGGAAACTGTCCAGACAAAGCCTTGCAATGTATTGTGATTGAATTTTTCGGTCAATCGGATGCAGGATGGGCCATGATGGCGTATCGAGCTTTTGGCCTGAGATGGGGATTCTGCTGGGATGGAAAGGAAATGTAAACCTGTGGGGGACGGCGGCAGGCCTCGCCTTACGCTCAGGCGTCTCTTTATTGGGCTACCTGATTAATGTTTGTAATTATTGACAATTACCCTGTTTTTGCGCCAACTTCAGGTTATCGCAATATCCCAGGTCACACGCTTTTTGAAAATCATCGCAGGCCGGCTTAAAGCGCCCCAGATGACTGTTTGAAATCCCCCGATTGTTGTAGGCGTCGGCGAAATTTGGTTCGACCTCGAGAGCTTTGGTGTAATCAGCTATGGCCCGCTCGAAGTCGCCCTTGGCGCCCCAGGCATTACCCCGGTTATAGTAGGCCGCCGCGTCCCGTGGGTTCATTGCCAAAACCTTGTTGTAATCATCGATGGCCTGCTGGTAAGCGCCGCTTTTGTATCGAACCAGCCCGCGATTATAGCTTGCATCGGCGAAGTTTGGTTTGACCTCGATGGCTTTGGTGTAATCAGCTATGGCCCGCTGGTAATCGCCCTTGGCGCCCCGGGCATTGCCCCGGTTATAGTAGGCCGCCGCGTCCTGCGGATTTATTTCAAGAACCTTGTTGTAATCCTTGATCGCCTGCTCGGGATTGCCTTTATAAAGCCACATAGTCCCTCGATTGAAGTAGGCCGCAGCATCGCGTGGTTTAATCTCCAGGGATTGGGTGTAATCAGCAATGGCCTGGTCATAATTGCCCTCCGCACCTCTGGCGACCCCCCGGTTGTAGTAGGCCATGGCAAGACGTGGATTTACGTCCAGAGCCCTTGTGTAATCATCGATGGCACGCTCACGCTCGCCCTGGTCGTCCCATGTGACCCCTCGATTGTAATAAGCCATTGCAAACTGCGGGTCTATCTCCAGGGCCTTGGTATAGTCATCGACGGCCTGATCAAGAGCGCCTTTTTTATACCCGGCCAGGCCGCGGCTATAATATGCCTCCGCGTCGCGCGGGCTAAGCTTCAGGGTTTGATTGTAATCCTCGATGGCTTGTTTATAGTTGCCTTTTTTATACCAGGCCAAGCCGCGGTTGTAGATGGCGTCGGCGTAACCTGGATCAATTTTCAGGGCCTCAGTGTAATCGGCGATGGCTCGATCACTGTCTCCCTTCTCACCCCAGGCATTCCCCCGATTGTAATAGGTCACAGCGTCCCGAGGGTTTATTTCGAGGGCCTTGCTGTAATCTTCGATAGCCCGGCCATAATCGAGCTTCTTTGTCCACATGCCCGCTCGATTGAAGTAGGCATCGGCGAATTGCGGGGTTATTTCCAAGGCCTTGCTATAATCAGCAATGGCCCGGTCATAGTCACCCTTGTCGGCCCAGGCATTGCCCCGGTTGAAATAGGCATCGGTCTGCTGCGGGGCTGTTTCCAGAACCTTACTGTATTCAGCAATGGCTTGGCCATAGTCGCCTTTTTTATACGATTCGTTTGCCCGGTCAAACCATTCCTCGGCCGTTGCCGTTGTCGTTGGTGTTAACGGTTTTGCTGGCTGCCCTCGTGTGAGCGGGCCTGCCTGCCGCGCACACCCACTTACCAGTAAGCAGGCAATCACCGGGAAGAGAATCAAAACAGTCTTCATCATTTTCTTTTCAACTTGTTCTCTACCTGAATTTCCAAAATCCACGACACGTTACCCTTATACCACATTTTGCAGAAAGAAAGCTGACTGCGAGGAAAAACGCTTGCTCTACCAGTAATTTTTAAATCCGACCCTGCCTTAAAACCAGTGCATTCTAATATGAGGGCCACCCAGGAGGACATTGATAAGTCCAAAGGTAATTGACCCCACGACACTGAGTATAATGATTGCCGGTATTGTCGCGATTGCCAATTTGACCATGAACAGAACCATGGAGCCAAATGGCATTTTGATGTTGGTGACCACGACTTCGGTATCTGCGTTTGCCATGATGATTCTCTTTCGTTCGAGGGTTTTTTTTGATGTATATATCAATTGTGAAGTGAAGACCACGTAATTCTGCATTAACAATCCAAGCCGGTCGGTCGCCTTTAACACGCATCCACTCGAAAGGTGGCCTACTCAGACCCTTGTCTTCACTCCTTCCCCACATTAGCAATTGACAAACCCATCCCGTCCTGTATTGATATATTTGACTTGGCTCAGCCAATTAGCATCATAAAATATGTGGTTATTTCATGTATATAGATGCTATTCACACTCCATATGATAGACATTTCAATGAAAAGCTGAATAATGATGACAAATTGAGGGGAAGCCTTCCTTCAGAAGATCTGAGGCAGACAAAACTATTACAAAAACCGACTGCCTTTGACAGGAGGTTAACATGAAATGCCCGCGGTGCGCACACCTGAATCCCACTGCCGTCAAATTCTGCAACGAATGCGGACAGATGATGGGGTTCGTCTGCTCGAACTGTGATACCGTCAATCTGCCGGAAAGCAAATTCTGCAGCCAGTGCGGAAATTTATTGTCGCAAAAAAACCACCCGGACGCTGACGAACTGTTGAAGCCGCTTCGCCCGGATGTCGATAATAGCGCTCTGGCCCAGGCTGATGCCGGAGAGAGAAAACACGTAACGGTCCTTTTTTCCGATATGTCCGGCTATACGGCACTGACACAGCGGCTCGACCCGGAGGAGGTCAGGGACATCACCGCACGCGTGTTCCACGAGATCTCCACTGTTGTGGCCAAATACGAGGGCTTTATCGAGAAATTTGCCGGCGATGCCGTCATGGCCGTTTTCGGCGCGGTCCGCGCCCATGAAGACGACGCGATCAGGTCGATCATCGCCGCAAGAGAAATCCATGAGCGTGTGCACGCGTTCAGCCTCAAGTACGAAAAACAAATCGGTCAAATCCTGTCGATGCACACCGGAATCAATACCGGTCTGGTTGTCACCGGAAATGTGGACTTTTACAAAGGCACCCACGGCATCGCCGGCGCCCCCTTGAATATCGCGTCCCGTTTGTGCAGCCTCGCAAAACCGGGGGAAATACTGGTCGGGGCCGAAACCTACCGTCATTCGCTTGGATATTTCAACTTCGTTTCCCTGGATCCGGTCAAGGTAAAAGGCGTGGATTCGCCGGTTCAGATTTACGAGGTCATTTCACTGATCGATCAGCCGAAGAAGATCCACCGCTTCCATGGCCTGCGGGCCGATCTGATCGGGCGCAATCCGGAACTCGAACTCTTGACGGAGGCCCTCAGCCGGGTCTGGTCCGGAAAAGGCCGCCTCGTATCGATTTGCGGCAACGCCGGCACCGGCAAGAGCCGGCTGGTCGAAGAATTTAAAATCATCTCGAAGCGTGAAAAGGTCCATTGGCGTGAAGGCCAATGCTACCCCTATTCACGCAACTTCACCTACTTCCCGCTCATCGATTTGCTCAATCGTACGCTGGGTATCGGGGAAAGTGATCCGCCACAGCTTGTCAAAGAAAAGATCGAATCGGGATTAGACTTCATCGAACGCAAGGAAGAAGTGGTTCCCTACGTCGGCAGTTTGTACAACTTCAACTATCCGGAATTGGAAAGCATCAGTCCGGAAAGCTGGAGACTGCGGCTCCAAAAAGCCATTTTAGAAATCCTGACCGCAATGGCTCGCCGGGCGCCGACGATTATCTGTCTGGAAGACCTGCATTGGGCGGACCCGTCCTCGTTGGAGTTGATCCGCTTTCTGCTGTCGGATTTCAGGTACCCGGCTCTGGTCATCTGCGTCTACCGGCCCACCCTGGCCTTGTTCTCCAATCAGCAGATCACCAACTTCGGTGAATCATACACCGACATCAGGCTGGAGGATCTGTCACCGGCGGAAACAGAGGCGATGGTCGGTTCGTTGCTGAAAACCGATCATCTTCCCTCGGAATTGAAACGATTCATACGTGAAAAGGCCGGCGGCAATCCGTTTTATCTAGAAGAAATCATGAATTCTCTTGTCGAATCGGATATTCTGGTGCCTGACAAAGATCACTGGGTGCTTCGTAAAACTATTGGCGACTCGAAGATATCCTCTACGATCCACGGCGTGATCGCCGCCCGAATCGATCGTATAGAAGCCGAGATGAAAGGCATCCTGCAGGAGGCCGCCGTTATCGGCCGGTCTTTTTACCAGGATATACTGAGCCATATCACCGAGTTCAAAGACATCCTCTGGCACCATTTGAGCGGCTTGGAAACGCTGGACATCATCAAGGCCCGCAGCTACAGACCGGCGGTGGAGTATATCTTCAAGCACGCCCTGACGCAGGAAGTGGTCTACAGTGGCCTGGTCAAAAGCAAACGCAGGGAGATCCACGAACGGGTCGGCCGGGTTCTCGAACACCTGTTCGAGGACCGCCTTTCCGAGTATTACGAAGCGCTGGCCTACCATTTTCAAAGAGGCCGCTCTCTCGACAAAGCCGTCGATTACTTGGCCAAATCGGGGCAAAAATGCCTGGAAAGATATGCGCTGGAAGAGGCTCACCAGTATTATCACGACGCCTATGCGTGTATCGACGGTCATACCGCCAAACCGGAAACCGAAAGCCTGAAGATCGATCTGTTGAACAAGTGGTCGTTCGTATACTACTACCGCGGACAGTACAAAGACTTACTGGATCTGCTCGAGCGCCATCAATCAACGGCCGACTCCCTGCCGCAGGATGAAAAGCGCGGCATGTTTTATGCCTGGCTCGGATGCGCGCTGTGGCATCGCGAACGGTTCAAAGAAGCACATCAACACTTGTCGACCGCCCTGGCCCTGGCGGAAGAAAAAAATGATGTTGCCGTCGTCGGATATGCTTGCTGCTGGCTGACCTGGGTTTGCACGGAAGTGGGCTTGCTTGACGAGGCCATCCGATATGCCGAGAAGGCCCAGGAAATTTACAAGTCGGCCCGCACGGATGATTATATCTACTTCAGTTCCATGGCCGGATTGGGTTACGCCCTCTGGCATCAGGGGGAGAAGTCCAAGACGTTGGAAGCCGGTAACACGTTGCTCGAATTCGGCCGCAAGCGTGGCGATTACCGTGCCAAGGGAATGGGATATTGCTGCATCGGATGGAGCCAGTTGATCGCCGGTGATGTGGCAAAAGCGAGCGAATTCTTCGAAAAAGCCGTACAGGTTTCGGTGGACCCCTGGTACTCCCTTTTTCCGAAATTAGCTCTGGCCTATGGCCTGATTCTCAACGGCAAGGTTAACGACGCCAGGCACTACATTGTTGAAATAGAGGAATTCTGCGAAGAATTCGGCGCGGAATTCGCCGGCAAACCGGCCCGTTTTTTCCAAGGGGTCGTTATGGTCGGCCAGGGCCAGGTCGAGGAGGGATTGCAAGTGCTCGAAAAAAGCTGCCAGCAATGGCAGCAAAACGGCAGCAGGTTGCGATACGCCGCCTGTGGATCCATGCTGGCGGCCGTCTATTCGGATCTGACCCGAAAGGCCCGCGCCGGTCGGCAAAAAAGCCTGGCCCTGCATGCTGACACGAGAGCGGCGGTCTATTTTCAAAGCTCCATCGAGTCGGCTTTACAGATTGGCGCCAAAGGCACCTTGGCGCAAGCGTATCGCAACTGGGGCAATTTTTACAAGGACAAGGGAGACATCGACAAGGCCAGGGATTGTTTTACTGAATCTGTCGCTTATTTTCGCCAGTGCGGGTCGGACGCCTTATCCGAACAAGTCGAAACCGAGCAGGGCGCCCTTGCAGAAAGCCCAACCAACAAACCGGAAATAAACGGCGCTTAATAAAATAATCGGAGAGTTTCCGTAAATCCTGGAAAAAAAGAGGTGATCAAAGACTGCGGCTATTCCCACGCGTCATCCCCGCTTTTTTAAAGAATCTGCGAAGGCGGACTCCGGATGGCCCGGAGCTTGGGGTCGGCTTGCCGCTGCCGGTGCGCGCCGGTTGGTGAGAAAGACGCCGGTCACAACCAGAAGCGTCCCCAGGAGCAGGGAGGTCGTCATCGGTTCACGGAGCACGAAAAACGCCAGGATAACCGCGCTGACGGGAACGAAGTTGATGAACAGGCCGGCCTTGGTGGGGCCGATTTTCCTTATCCCGTCATAATACCAAACAAAACCGGCCACCGTGCCGAAGAACCCCAGGTAAAAGATGCTGAGCCAGTCGACGGCCCGAAAACGGCCGAGGTTGGTCAGCAGGCCTTCACTGCAGGCCGGCAGGAATAAAGCGAGCGAACCGACCACCGCTGCAAAAAATATAGCCGTCAGCGGCGGCAGGGTCTTCAGGACGGTTTTGCCCACCAGAGAAAACGTCACCCAGCTCGCCACGCAACCGAACATGAGCAGTTCGCCCGGACCGAAGCCGCCGGACAAGAGCTGCAGCGGATGGCCGCGTGTGACGACGTAGACCGCCCCGGCAACCGACAGCAAGATGCCCGCCATTTGAACCCGGTTCAACCGCTCTTTGAACAGCAAGGCCGAAAGCAGCGCAATAAAGATGGGATTATTGGCGATGATCACGGCGGCCCGACCGGCCTCGATGAACTGCAGACCCTTGAAAAAGAAAAAATTGTAGGCAAAGACCCCGGTCATCCCCAGGACCAGAATCGGTGCCACCTGCTTCTTGCCAAGGCCGGGTATACGCCCTTCGATTCTCAGCAGGAACAGGAGCAGAAAAACCGATGCGACGGCGAATCGGAGAAAGGCCGCTGAAAACGGCGCCACATGACCGGCAAGGGCCCGGCCGGCGATAAACGTGCCGCCCCAGAAAAAAGCGGTCATCAATAGCTTGCAATAAACAAGCACAAGTGCACCCTCTCCCCCTCGGTATTCCCCCCTGCCGAACAAAGCCGCAGTGCTAACACGCCGGTTGGTGATTGTCCATCCATAAATAAACCCCAATATTGGGCTCAGGGCTGTCATCCCGTTCGGCAAGCGGTCCTATAGGCTTTAAGATAAAGTTTTGGACAAAGCCAGAGGGACAAGGCTGTATTGTAATGCGCCGACGACCGATAACGCAGTCCAAAATCTTTATCTTAAAGCCTATAGCAGTGACTTGCACTCCTGCGGCGGTTCCGATATAAGCGAAAAAGCAACCGCTTGCCAGCTACGACCGATAATGACGACACTCTTTTAGCCGGGAGGTTCCCCATGTTGAGTTTCAACCTGACGGCCGGGCAGGAGGCCCTGCGGCAAGAAGCCCGTGATTTTGCGTTGAATGAGGTTTTGCCGGCCGCCTGGCGCTTCGATGAAAAGGACGAGTTGCCGCTCTTCGTCCTGCGCAAGGCTTTCGACGCCGGACTGATGAACACCGACATTCCGAAAGCCTACGGCGGCAAAGGATTGGGAATGCTGGAAAGCGCCCTGTTGACCGAAGAGATCGCCGCCGCCTGCCCCGGTCTGGCGACATCGATCTTCGACAACTCCCTGGGGATGGAACCGATCATTCTTACGAAAAACGATGCCCCCAAGAAGAAGTACCTGCCCGAGATCGTCGGGAACTTCAAGTTGATCTGTTTTGCCACCTCCGAGCCGACGATGGGCTCGGACGTCTCCGGAATTCGCTGTCGGGCGGAAAAGGACGGTGCGGGCTACCGGCTCAACGGCACCAAATACTGGATCACCAACGGCGGGGTCGCGGACTACATGACCGTTTTTGCGACGGTGGACCCGGCGTCCAAACACGCCGGCATCTGCGCTTTTCTGGTGGAAAAAGACTGGGAAGGCGTTTCGGCCGGCCGGCCCATACCGAAAATGGGGCAACGTTGCTCCAACACGGTTGGATTGAATTTCAAGGACGTGCGGGTTCCGTCCGAAAACATCCTGGCACATCCCGGAGAAGGGTTTGCCCTGGCCATGAAAACTTTCGGCCGGACCCGTTCGATCATCGGTGCCTTTGCCGTCGGAGCCGCCCGCAGTGCCATGGAATACGCCTTGGACTACGCCAAGAAGCGCCGGGCCTTCGGGATGGAAATATCGAATTTTCAGGCGATCCAGTTCAAACTCGCCGAAATGTACCAGAAGGTGGAAACCGCGCGCCTGCTCACGTGGAAGGCGGCCCTGGAGGCCGACGGCGGGCAGGACCCGACAATATCGGCGTCGATCGCCAAATTTTACGCCAGTGAGGCCGCCATGGAGGTCGTGGAGGAGGCTCTGCAGGTTTTCGGCGGCTACGGCTATACCCGGTTTTTCCCGATTGAAAAACTGCTGCGAGACATTCGCCTGCTCAAAATATACGAGGGCACAAGTGAGGTTCAACGGATCATCGTGTCCGGTTTTGTTCTCAACCATTACCGGCCGGTCATGCCGCCGTTGGAGGATCTGCCGATCATTCGGGACAAGGACCCGGAGGAGTTGGCAGCACTGAAGCAAAGTGGCCAAAAGGTCTGGCGCTGCCGAATCTGCGGCCATGTCCATTATGCGGCAGAGCCCCCGGAGGCTTGCCCGTATTGCTTTTTCCCGGGGAAGGCATTCAAGGAGATGTGAAGGTCGATTTTGCCATGAATTACAGCGGTCCACATACCGGCATCGTCCCACTTAGAACCAGAATCGGCGGGTGCCTGTCCTGCGGCACGACCTTGAAAATGGGTCTGCGCCGCTACTGCTCGATCGAGTGCCGGCAGCGTCTGCGCCGCACACTGAACATCCGAACCGGTCTGCTCAAGGCCCTCAACACCCGTTTTGCGACCTTCTATTTTACGGCGGAAATGATCCTGCTGGATGTGATGCCTTTCGGTGCCGCAGAAATTTTCAGCTTCATTTATCCCCGTTCGACCAGAGTGAAACCGGCCACGGATTTCTGCCGCATGGCCAATATGCTGGGAAACGCCTGGTGGGCCGAAAAACGCCGGACCAACCGGCATTACCTGGCATCGCGCCTGGTTCTCGAGAAGGCCCGTCGCGATGCCGCCGACAGCGGGTCGGTCAAACCCCTCGAGATCAAAATACCGAGTGTCAAAGACGTGTCACTGATCCGCTTGAAGCTCGGCAAGTCCGTCTTGAATTCCCCCGAGCTCTTTCGGGTCATCAAAACCGCCTATCGCCAGCAGGCATTGAAACACCATCCGGACCGCGGCGGCGATGCCGCCGCCTTCAGAAAAATCCATCAGGCCTACCAGGAGCTCCTCAACTGGGCCGAAAACCCCTCCTTCGTCAGACGCCGCGGCTTCCCCGACAAGTGGTTTTACGACAGCACAACCAACCGTTGGGTTCAGCCGACCCCTCACCGCACTTGAAACGCCTGAACGACACGAAGTAATATTTTTATACAACTATAGGCATTAAGATAAAGATTTTGGACTGCGTTATCGGTCGTCGGCGTATTAAAATACAGCCTCCTCCCTCTGGCCTTGGCAAAAACTTTATCTTGAAGCCTATATAGCTTAAGCGGTTCAGGGTTCAGCCCTGCCGCCGGCAGTTGGACGGGATGCATTGGCGGACAAAATGGTAGGTTATTTTTGAACGAGCCCTAAGCCCGCAGGCACCTATTCCAACGGCTCGTTTTTGATCAGGGTCTCGATGATTTGCGGGAGGTACTCCTCGGCCTTGCTGACATGAAAGCGGCAGGCGCCGGCCCCCGGATGCCCCCCGCCCTCGAAACGGGAGAGCAGCATCCCGACGTTCACCTTGCACGTACGGTTGAAGATGCTGTGCCCCACGTTGACCGCAATTTTATCGACATTCTTGGCGTCGTAGCGGATGCGAACGTGTGCGAAAGCCTCGGGGAAAAGAGAATACACCAGAAATCGGTTGCCGGCCGGTGCTTTGCTGAGGAGCCTGAAATCGGTGATGGCCACCTGCCCCCGCACGCGGGTGTGCTCCTCTAACCGCTTGCGGTAGATCCTGTTCTCCGCGATGATTCTGTCGCAGCGCAGCCGCACCTCGGAATCCGACATAACGGAACGAATATCCGAATTCCGCAACAACGCCACCAGACGATTCCAATAGGGCTCATCCGGTTCATCCTGGTTCAATATGGTCATCGATAGCAACACGAAGTCGTATTTTTCCGGCTGAAGCACTTCGTCCAGGGACAAGTCGGCCGAGTCGATTTTATCGGCCGCAGCAACCAGTTCGCGACGATTTTCAGGAAATCGATTCGGATAGAAGTCATAGATGATGCCGGCGGCCGAGGGGGCCTCGCAAAATTCTCCTTCAAACGGTTTCTCGATGCGGTTGGTGAAGTGGTGGTCAAACCACATCGTACAGCGATCATCATAGGGTAAGTTGGCGATGATGTCGCCGGCATGAATTTCCACCAACCCTTTTTGCACGTCACCGGGTTCGACCCATTTGATCGGTTCGGTAATTGTCTCGACATCATGCAGCAATACCGCGCAGACAACTCCGTCGAAATCGGGCCGGGTGACGATTCGCATGCAACATTCTCCTGAAGTGGATGACCTGAGGCGCTTGTAACTATTGCAAGATTGTGTATATATATTCATTTTAATTCATTGGCAACCCTTTTGGAGGAGGAAAAGCCTTATGGCACTTTATCTCGTGCAGCACGGCAAGAGCCTGCCCAAGGATATCGACCCCGAGCAGGGAATCTCGGATACGGGCCGGGCTGAAGTCGAACGCATCGCCGCGGTTGCCGCGAACTATGCCGTCCAGATAGCGGGAATCGCTCACAGCGGCAAGAAAAGAGCCTTGCAGACGGCCGCTATTTTTGCCGCCGCCTTCGACCTGGAAGACAAGGTGGTGGAACGCAGCGGGTTGAAACCGCTCGATGATGTCGTGCGGTTGTCCGCCGAACTGCGATCGCAAGACGACCTGATGCTCGTGGGACACCTGCCGTTTATGGAGAAACTGACCTCTTATCTGGTCACCGGCAATGCAGATAATACCGTCTTCAAATTTCAAAACGGGGGCATCGTCTGCCTGGAGGAAGATGCTGAAAAGAATTCCTGGTTCATCAAGTGGACCCTGATGCCCCACATCGACTAGTGTCGTGTCATTTTTTAAGGGTCGCATGTATTGTAACCGTTTACAGGGTTGCAAAGTCCGATGCGCTTCAAACCATCTAATTGTAAGCGTTTACTGGGTGCCGCAGATGCAAGGCGTCGGGCGCGCAGACGTACCTTTTGTACTTCAAGTGCCCGACAACAAAGCAGATGCGGTGCCGTGTGAACGCTTACCATGTATTTGTTAGCTTCTGGAACAATCAAACTCTGGAAGTATCCCCAGCAACACCGGGATTTGCCAATGATTATTAAAGGAGTCATTTCGCATGGAATTTGAATGCATCATCTATGAAAAAAAGGATAACGTCGCCACCGTCAAACTCCACCGGCCCAAAGTCCTCAACGCCATGAACAGCCAGATGTGGCGCGACCTTCAGAGTGCGTTGGACGATGTCAAGAACGACCCGCAGATAAAAGTGCTGATCATCACCGGAGAAGGCCGGGCATTTTCCACAGGAGCAGACCTGAAGGAATCCAAAACCCGCAGCCTGGAAGCGTACCGCGACTATCTCGTGGAGCTCCAGGAAACCTCACGGCGGATCATCCGATTCGAAAAGCCGACCATCGCGGCCATCAACGGCTACGCCCTGGGCAGCGGCTATGAACTGGCGCTGGCCTGTGATCTTCGCATCGCAGCCGACGAGGCGCAAATCGGCTCGCCGGAAGCCAAGGTGACCTCATCTGTGACCGGCGGCGCCATGCGTCTGGTACAGGACCTCATCGGACCGGGCAAGGCCCGCGAACTGCTTTTCACCGGTGACACCATCGACGGGCGGGAAGCGGCCCGCATCGGACTTGTCAACACGTCCGTGCCGTTGGAAGAACTGATGCGAGCCGCGCAAGAGATGGCGCAAAAAATAGCCGCCAATTCGGCCTTTTCCCTTAAGATGATTAAAAAGGGACTGCTCATGGCACGCGGCGAGGTCAGCATGGAAGCGCTCATGGATTTTGAAACCGAGGCCTGCCTGGCGTGCGTGTCGACCAAGGAACGGCAGACATCCCTGAAAGACTTCGAGGATCGAAAAAAATAGGGGGCCCGGTTGCCGCAAGCCGTTGTCATACTCGTCGAAAACCATACCCTTCAAAATATTTAAAAAAGGGAAAGACTCATGCCGCTTGACAGAATTCTGAACGCACAGTCGGTTGCCGTTATCGGTGCCTCAAAAGTCGAAACCAAGCGTGGTTTTCAGACCATCCGCACTCTTATCGAAGAGAAGTACGCCGGGAAGATCTACCCGGTCAACCCCAAAGAGAAAAACATTCTCGGCTTGAAATGCTACGGCAGTGTCGCCGAGATCGACGGTCCGGTCGATCTAGCCTTGGTGGCAACACCGGCCGCCACCGTGCCGGCGGTTCTGGAAGAGTGCGGTAAAAAAGGCGTCGCCGGTGCCGTCATCCTTGCCGGAGGATTCGGTGAAACCGGAAAGAACGGCCGTGAACTGGAAGCCAGGGTTCTCGACACGGCCCGCAAACACGGCGTCCGCCTGATCGGCCCCAACACTTCCGGAATGATCAACCTCAAGGACAACTTGAATCTGGTGGGACTGCGGCATGCCCCCAAGGGGGACATCGCCCTGCTCAGCCAGAGCGGCAACATGGCCTTGACCCTGATCACCGAGGCATCGGTCAAGAGCATGAAAGGGTTCAGCTATTATGTCGGTGTGGGCAACGAAGCCGATATCAAGTTTCACGAGTATCTTGAATTCTTCCGTCAGGACCCGCAGACACGGGCCATCCTGATGTATGTCGAAGGACTGCGCGAAGGACGCGCGTTTTTGAATCAGGCATACAAAACCACCCTCGAAAAGCCGATCATACTTTTAAAAAGCGGCCGCTCCTCCACCGGCAAAAAATCGGCCGGTTCTCACACCGGGGCTCTGGCGGGTATTTCCGAGGTCGCGCGCGGTGCATTCAATCGAGCCGGCATTATCGTCGTCGAAAACTCCGACGAGCTGTTTCCGGTGGCCGAAACACTGTCGAGTCTACCACCGATCCGCAGCAACAGTATCGCAATTCTGGCGGACGGCGGCGGCCATGCCACCATCGCAGCCGACATCCTGACCGATCTGGGCCTTGAAATTCCGGAACTCTCTGAGACCACCCGGGACAAGCTTCGCCATGTGCTGCCTTCGGCCGCATCGGTAGTCAATCCGGTCGATGTGGCCGGTGGTACGGACAGCGACCCAACCCTTTTTGCAGAGTGCGCCCGAATCATCCTCAATGATCAGCAGGTCGGGGGGCTGCTGATCGTGGGGCTCTTCGGCGGTTATGGCATCCGGTTTGCCGAAAGCCTGCGGTTCATGGAAGAGGACGCCGCGCACCGGATGGGCAAACTGGTGCGCAAACGCCACAAACCGATCGTCCTGCACAGCCTCTACACCTCCGCCAAACCGCATTCCCTCGAGTTGCTCCGCTACTACGGCATTCCGGTCTACGATTCTCTGGATATTGCCTGCAAGTGCACCGGCATGCTGGCTCACTACGGCAGTTTCCTCAAAACCTACCACAGCAAGGCCCACTTCGGCATGAACTGGAAGGCAAAAGCCAAACCGGCCGCCAATAGAATTATCGAGACGGCTCGCGCCGAAGGCCGGCGTTTTTTGCTGGAGCCTGAGGCCAAGAAATTACTTGAACTGCACGGCGCACCGGTATCTCAGGATCAGATGGCGCAAAGCGCCGACGATGCCGTTCGGATTGCAGAAAGCGTTGACGGTGAGGTTGTGCTGAAAGTCGTCTCGCCTCAAATTCTGCACAAAAGCGATGCCGGTGGGGTGCGCATCGGGCTGCACGGTATAGAGCACGTGCGCCGGGCATTTGATGAAATTCTGATAAATGCGCGCCGGTTCGACCCCGAGGCCGACATTCGCGGGGTGCTGGTGTCGCCCATGGCCCCCAAAGGGGTTGAGGTGATTATCGGCACCAAATACGACGATCAGTTCGGTCCCGTGATCATGTACGGCCTGGGCGGCATCATGGTCGAAATTCTGAAAGATGTGTCTTTCCGGGTCCTACCCTTGTCACCGCCCTCCGCTCGTAAGATGATCGAAGAAACCAAGTCGGTTCCGATCCTCGACGGGGTGCGCGGCACGCCGCCCAGCGACAAGAGGGCGATTCAGAAACTGCTGCTGCTGTGTTCGGAGGTGGTCGAGTCTTACCCGGAAATCGCCGAAATGGACCTGAATCCGGTCATTGTACACAATACGGGACTGAGCGTCGTGGACGCACGAATTATATTGAAAGAATGACCAGTGAAGATCCTCTGGGAGGTTGAACACTATTAACTGTCAGCGAGGTTGAGATGGTGAAAAAGGACTTGAACAAAGAATATTTTATCGGGTTCATTTCGGCATTGATATTCTGCTTCACATTTTCATGTTCGAGCAGTTATAATAGATTGGCCAGAAACTATCACGAGCAGGGTCAGATATTTTACGAGAGGATGGAGTATACCAGCTCCATCGAAAATTACACGAAGGCCTTGGAAGTCAACCCGAAGGACCCGGAAAACTACAAAGTCTACTTCGATAGGGGCAAGGCCTACTTCAAAGACAGGCAATACGAAAACGCGATATACGATTACACCCGTGCCCTGGAATTGACGCCGCAAGGTGACAAGAAGTCCGAGTTTCTGATCTTGGAATCAAGAGGATATGTGTATCTGATGAACCAACAGTACGAGGCTTCGATAAGCGATTATTCCGATGCATTGCGGTTGATGCCGACGCATGAATATGTCAAATTTATCCACATGAACCGCGCCTGGGATTATTTCAACATGAAGGAATATGACCTGGCCATAAATGATTTCACCAAATCAATCTCTCTCGATTCCAAGCTTGCATCTTCTTTTTATGGAAGAGGCCAATGCTGGTATCTGAAAGGTGATCTGCAGCGCGCGATGCAGGACGCTAAAGAGGCCCTGCGGTTAACCCCGGGCTCCAGCAAATACGATGACTTCGTGTACGAGATCAGGAACTCAATGAAACCGGTGGATTGAAAGGCTGTGATGAACTTGATAAATAACAGACATCTTCTCTCGCTGTTTCTCTTCTTTTTTGCGGTTTGGCAAGTATTGTCCGTTACCGGCTGCGGAGGCCTTGGAGATGTCCCTTCCGCAAGCACGGCCGAAAGCGGCAAGGTGACGCTGTCATGGAATGCGGACCCCGAAGCGACCGGCTACGCCGTCTACATGTCGACGTCACCGGGTGTCACACCGCTCAACGGATACCGGTTTCCCGTCAAGGAGAATTCGATAACCATCACGGCGCTCTCGCCCGGCATGACCTACTACTTCATCGTGACGGCGCTCGGCCAATCGGGCGAGGTCGGAAGATCGAAGGAAATGTCGTATACTGCTGCAAGCGACGAAGTCGGATTGATCGATTTCAAGAGTATCCGGACCGAAGCAGCCCCGGAACCGGCAGCCGTGCAACCGAGCCGGCAGGAAGCGGAAAAACCGGTGACGCTGGCGTGGGAAAACGTGCCCGGTGCAACCTCGTACAATCTTTACTGGCGCAATCAGGCCGGTGTCACGAAGCAAAACGGCAAGAAGATATCGAACGTCAAGAATCCTCATAAGGTAACGGGTTGGAAAAAGGGCATGACCTATTATTTCGTGATTACGGCGGTCAATAAGGACGGAGAAAGTCAAGAATCCGCGGAGATGTCATACACGGTCCCGTGACGACACCAAATGAAAACGGCCGTCTCAGCCACACCGAGACGGCCGTTTTGATTCCAGCAGTTTCCGATCCAGAAATGAGCAATTTTCTGCAAGTTCAAGGAAATCAAGGAATTGCGCGGAGGCGTACTCCTGTACGCCGCACAAGCGATTCCGCCGATTGACGCCGAAATTGCGGAAAAGGGCCATTTATGGACGGAAACAAGTTATTTGCTCTCCTTTACCTTCTCGGCCAGCTCGGGGATAAACTCGAGAATGTCCTCGACGATGCCGACGTCGGCCACCTGGAAAATCGGCGCCTTGGGGTTTTTGTTGACGGCCACGATGAAGGGCGCCCCCTTGATGCCGCCCAGGTGCTGGAAGGATCCGCTGATGCCGAGAGCGAGGTAGACCTTGGGTTTGACCGTCTGGCCGGAGGTGCCGACCTGGCGGGCCTTCTCCAGCCACTTGGCATCCACGATCGGCCGTGAACAGGACACCACGGCCCCCATCGCCTGGGCGAGATCCTCGGCCAGTTCGATGTTCTCCTGGTCTTCGATCCCCCGGCCGACAGAGACCAGAACATCGGACTTGGTGATGTCGACATCGCCTTTTTCAGCCTCGACGACCTGGATGTAGCGGCGTTTCACAGTCAAATCGCCCGCGTCCGGAGATTTGTCCACCACCTTGCCGTCGGCAGTGGTATTGTCCACCGGTTGAAACGAGCCGGGCCGGCAGGTCAGTACGGCGCCTTTGGAAAGATCGCACAGGACGTGGGTGCTGACCATGCCGCTGTACTCCTGGCGGACCACCTTCAACCGGCTGCCGTCCATTCCCTCGAAGTCGACCGCGTCGGCGACGTAGGCGCTGTCGAGTTTGATCGAAAGCCCCGGACCGAGATCCAGTCCGAAGGTATCGTACGCCAGCAGGACGATGGCATCGGCCGGCAGGATATCGACCAGTGCTTTGCGGATGATTTCGGCATTGGGATAGGCCAGCGCCGGGTTGTCGATCTTCCAGACCTCCGGGTAGGAAGCGGTCAGTGAGTTGCACACGCCGTCGAGCTCGGCCCCCGCCCCGGTGACAACGGCCGTTACCGGCACTCCTGCATCGATTTTGGCTGCGGCTGCCAGCAGTTCCACGGCCGTGTCATCGGCCACCCCATCTCTATGAACGATATAGGCAAAAACCTGTCCGGCCATTATTTCAGCCCTCCTTTGGCTTTTAGAAGTTCAATGAGCTTGTCGATCTTTTCCTCCATGCTGCCTTCCAGAATTTCGGCGCCGGCACCGAGCACGGGGACGAAATAATCGGCCCGGCTGACCCTGGCGCCCACGGCTTCGGCGCTCAGACCGAGATCGGCCGCGCCGTAAACCGGAATCTCAACCGAGGCCACCTTGCGGATGCCGCGAATACCGACATAGCGCGGTTCGTTGATGCCGGTCTGGATCGAGAGCACGCAGGGAAGGTCGATCTCGTTGATCTCATGGTTGCCGCCCTCTATTTCCCGGCCGACCTTTATTTTGCTGTCGTCCAGGATTTCGATCGAGTTGACGACCGACGCATACGGCCAGTCCAGGAGGGCCGCCAGCATACCGCCGACCTGACCGGCACCGTCATCCGCCAGGGCCCCGGTCAAGACCAGGTCGTACTTCCCTTTTTCCACCGCTGTCTTGAGGATCGCGGCAATGCCTCTGCCGTCAGCCCCCGCGAAAGCCGCATCGGATAGCAGAATCCCATTGTCGGCGCCCATGGCCATCTCCCGCCTGAGAACCTCCTCGGCATCTTCATCACCGACGGTGGCCACCGTTACACTGCCACCCACTTTGTCGCGGATCCGGATCGCCTCTTCGACGGCATAATTGTCCCACTCATTGACCGAGTAGACGAGATCGTCGCGTTCGATGTCCGAGCCGTCCCGGTTCACCTCGATCTCGTTTTCGGCCGTGTCGGGAACCCTTTTCACACAAACCAGAATCTCCATGTTCATCCTCCCCTTTTTATCCGTTTAGTCCGTTAAGCCGGTTGCGTCCGTTTAGCCCGTTAGTCCCGCCGCAACGGGATTGAAGGATATAATCGATTTTAGTTAATTTCCGGGGTTCTGAGTTTCAAGTTTCGAGTTTCAATTTTCGAACTAAACGCTCATGGTCTTTTGGGCTGCCACGGTGCATGAAAACGACGCGCCGCAGGCCGGATGAGCGGTTGCGAACAGCGGCTGACTGTCTGAGCCGCTTACGGGACCTTGGGCCGGACCCCATGACCAGGCTGAATGGACGGCACACCCGCCGCGATTTATTCGTCCATTTTTTATCCACGGGCCGGGTCCGGTCTTAGGCTCCCGTTGGTGGCGAGTTTCAGCCGTCTTTCGCAACCGCGCATGCGGGCGGAGGCGTCCGCTTTATTACACTATTGCAGTCTATTTTCGCGTTAAAGCTGGCGGCTGAGCAGTTCACAAAGATCGATTGCCTCCATCTGACCCTCCATCCCGGCAACCTTGATGGCGTCCTCTATATTCACCAGACAGAAGGGGCAGGCGGTGACGATGACATCGGCACCGGCCTCTTTGGCCATTTGGACCCGGATCACACCCATGCGTTGCTCTTCCTTCTCCGGTTCGTAGAAGAGCATCAGGCCCCCGCCGCCGCAGCAAAAGGAGCGATCGCGGCTGCGCTGCATGTCGACGCGGCGCATACCCGGAACGGCATCCAGGATGGCGCGCGGTTCCTCGTACAAACCGTTGTGGCGGCCGAGATAACATGGATCGTGGTAGGTGTAAATTTTACGTCCGTTTTCGAGCGGTTTGAACTTCAGTGCACCGGCGGCAACCTGTCTGGACAGCAACTGACTGATGTGCTCAACCGGCGGCATTTCCTGATAGTCTTTTTTAAGAGCATTGAACGCATGCGGGTCGGCGGTCGCGATGCGGGCGACACCGCTGTTGAGGATCATTTCGGTGTTATGCGCCCTCAAATCCTGAAAAAGCATTTCCTCGCCGAATCGGCGGGCCTCATGACCGCTGTCCTTTTCGTCTTTTCCCAGGATGCCGAAGTCGACACCGGCCGCTGTCAGCAGTCGTGCCGTTGCGCGGGCGATATCCTGCATGCGGTCATCGTATGAGCTGATGCTGTCGACGAAATAAAGCGTGTCGGCGCTTTCTTTCCTGCCGAGTATTTTCACGGGACACCTGTCCTTGAATCCTTCCGTCCCGATCCAATCGGCGCGCTTCTTCTCCAGTTTCGCCCAGGGGTTGCCGCGCTTTTCGAGCGCCTGAAGCGGCTTTTGCAACGACTGCGGCACGATGCCCTCGTCCACCATGGCCCGTCGGACATCGACGATTTTGTCGATGTATTCGATCGTCACCGGGCACTCCTCTTCACAGGCACCACAGGTCGTACAAGACCAGATTTCGTCCTCCTCCAAAACAGAGCCGATCAAATGGGGATTCTCTGCCGACGCCTGCCTCAAAAGCGGGTATTTTCGGTAACCATGGTCGCGGCACTTTATCGAGATGAACCGTGGCGACAACGGCCGGCCGGCGGCGTTGGCCGGGCAGTTGTCCGAACAGCGGCCACAGTCGACACACGAATAAAAATCGAGGATGTGTTTCCAGGTGAAGTCTTCGTATACTTTGACGCCGAATGATTCCAGATCGTCGAGTTGCTCGTCGCTGACGCCCCAGCGCACCGGTTTGACCGTCCCCTTTTCCAGCTTCATGAAATACACGTTGAAGAGCGATGTGATCACGTGAAAATGCTTTCCCAGCGGCAGGAAGCAAAGAAAGAAGAAAAAGATCAGCTCATGCACCATGAAGGACCACTGGTTCAACTGCTGCAGCATCGCCGCCGGCAGCGACCGAAACAGGTTGGCGGCCAACCAGTGCCCGGTGCCCGGCAGAAGGGCCTCGGTCGCCAAACCGCTTTGGCTCCGGGCGGCCGAAATGCTGCCGTCGTAGATCATATCGCAGATGACCAGACCGGAGATCAGGCACAGCACCAGGACCGCCTCGGCTGTGTGATCTTTACCGTAGCGCGGCGGAACGGCGTAGCGGGCCGGCTTGAACACGCCGCGCCGAACCGTCAATACCACCGCGGCCACGAGCACATATGTCGTCGCCAGATCCTTGATGAGACCGTAACCCTGCCCGAAACCGCCACCGAATCCCGGCAGCACGAAACCGTCGACAACCCCGGTGATAACCAGGGTCAAGGAACGCACCGACAGGATCAGAAACCCGGAGAAGAGCAGGATATGCATGATGCCGGGAAAAAGGTAGCGCGGATGCTTGTTCTGCCCCAACCAGAATTTGAGAACCCTGCCGATACGCTCGCCCACGCGATCGAAGCGCGGGTCAGCCGAGGCTTTCAGCAAGGGGCCGATCCGCCGGATCATGATATAAGAGAAAATACCGATACCGATCAAGGGGATCAGGATGAACAACACTTGGCCGGGCAGACCGAAATAGAGCGCTTTTGACGGTGAGATCAGGACCGATTCCATATTTAACTGCGATTCTCCCTTCTGCCATTGACGACGAGATGTGACGTTTCAGGTGGTTCTCAAAATGGAAATGAATGAATGTTCATTCATTTTTACCGTCCGTTGATGTTTCTGTCAAGTAAAAAGCTTTGGTGTTTCAGGCCTCGATCGATGCCGTTCGGCACGCCCGAAGGGCATACGGCGATCTTGTCGGCGACCGATTATTCTGGACGGCATTTGCGTCAAATGGGGGCCGGGCCGACGAATCTACAGGAAGTCCACTGCGCTTTAACCGGTTGAAAATTATTCATTCTCGTTATAAGGTAACCCATTGTGCGTCTTATCGTCGGGCCGTGGCATAAAGCTGTTTTTTTTAGCATGTTCGAGACGGTTTAACAACCCAAAAGGAGACTGCCGTGACGAGTGAATCCGCAGGTCGGAACAAACCCTGGCTGACCAGTTACGAAAAAGGAGTCCCGGAATTCGTCGAATACGAGGATGTTTGCCTGCCGGCCTTTCTGGAACGCTCGGCCGAACTGTTTCCGGATCGCAGCGCCCTGAACTTTCAGGGCTACCGGATCGAATTCCGGCAGCTAAAGGAGATGGTGGACCGCTTTGCCTCAGCCCTGTCGGCCTTTGGGGTAAACCGGGGCGATCGGGTGGCCTTGCTTCTGCCGAATACGATCCCGTGTGTCGCCGCTTACTATGCGGTACTCAAAATCGGTGCGATCGTGGTGATGAACAATCCGCTGTACTCCGATCGCGAACTCGACCATCAGTTTAACGATTCGGGCGCCAAGCTGCTGGTCACGCTCGATCTGCTTGGCAATCGCATGATCGATCTGCGGCCCAAGACCCATATAAAACAGATCGTGATCACCTCGATCGGCGATTACCTCCCCTTTCCCAAAAATTGGCTTTTCCCGCTGGTGGCGAAAAAGAAAAAACTGGCGGCAGATGTCAAACCGGCCGACGATGTTTTCGCTTGGAAATCGGTCCTGGCCGATCATCAGCCGAACCCGCCTTCCGTCACGCTCGGCTTCGAGGATGTGGCCATGTACCAGTACACCGGCGGCACGACCGGGGTGTCTAAAGGCGTGATGCTGACCCATGCCAACCTCAGCAAAAATGTCCAGCAGTGCCGCGCCTGGTTTCCGACGTTTAAAGAGGGCGCGGAGGTCATGCTCGGTGCCCTGCCCTTTTTCCACGTGTTCGGCCTGACCACGGCAATGAATTTCGCTATTTACATGGGCTGGGAAGATATCCTGGTTCCCAAGCCACAACCCGAGCAACTCTTAGAGGCCATCGGCAAATACAAACCGACCTTCGCGCCGCTGGTGCCGACCATGTACATCGGCATCCTCAATCACGCCAGCATCGATCGGACCCCGCTGACCTCGATCAAGGGCTGTTTCTCGGGCAGCGCCCCCCTGCCGGTCGAAGTCATTCGAGATTTTGAAAAACGCACCGGGGCGGTCATCGTCGAAGGTTACGGCTTGACGGAGACCTCGCCGGTCACCCATATCAACCCTTTCGCCGGCGGCAAGCGCAAGGCCGGCAGCATCGGTCTGCCGATCCCCGACACAGAGTGCCGGATCGTTGATTTAAACGACGGACGGACGGATCTGCCGACCGGAGAAACAGGCGAACTGATGGTCAAAGGCCCCCAGGTCATGCCGGGATACTGGAACAAGCCGGACGCCACGGACGAAACACTCGTCGATGGTTGGCTCCACACCGGTGACATCGCCCAAATGGACGCGGAAGGGTATTTTTACATCGTCGACCGCAAGAAAGACATGATCATCTCGGGAGGCTACAATGTCTATCCGCGGGATATCGAAGAGGTGTTCTTCGAACATCCCAAAGTAAAGGAGGCCACGGCGATCGGCATTCCGCATCCAAAACGCGGTGAGGCGGTCAAGGTGTTCATCGTGCTCAAAGAGGGTGCGAACGCCACCCAGGAAGAAATGATCGCCTTCTGTCACCAAAAACTGGCCAAATACAAGTGGCCGACGGAGGTTGAATTCCGCACCGAGCTGCCCAAGTCCAACGTGGGCAAGGTGTTGAAAAAAGAACTGCGGCAGAAGATGCGCAAGGCGTGATGGACACGATCTAACCGCCGAAAGCCTCGTCCGCAATTTCGACGGCCGCCCCGTTGGTCTCCAATATGGCCTTCATCTTTCCGTGGGTGACCGGTAAAATGGTGTGAATGAAAAATTCGGCGCTTTTGACTTGCCCCTCGTAAAAGGCCGCGTCTTTCTTTTTGGCACCCTTTTCAAGGGCCGCAACGGCCACCGTGGCGCGCCACAGGTGCAGCCAGGCCAGGATGACGTCACCGCAGACATCCATAAATGGATGCGCAAAAGCAAAGGCGTTCAAAACCTTGGGCGACATGGCGGTCTGACCCAGATGCAGGGCCGTCTCGCCCAGCCGGTTGACCGCTTTCTCGACCCTTTCGACCAGTCCCTTGAGACGCTCGACGTTCTTGGCCCGAGCGAGCGTCTTCTGAATTTCACCCAACAGGTCCATTATCGGCTTGCCCTGATTCAACCCCAGCTTGCGGCCCAGCAGGTCCATGGCCTGAATGCCGTTGGTCCCTTCGTAGATCAGGGTGATCCGGCAGTCGCGCAACAGCTGTTCCATCGGGTAGTCCCTGATGTATCCGTAACCGCCGTAAACCTGCAGTCCTACACTGCACATCTCGAACGAGCGGTCGGTCACGTAGCCCTTGGCGACCGGAATCAGCAGATCGATCATCCCCTGCAACCGGGCCTTCTCCTCGTCATTTTCTGCGGTTTCCTTGCGGTCGTCCAAAATCCCGACGTAATAAAGCAGACTGCGCATCCCGTCCACGTATGCCTTCATGGTGAGCAGTTGCCGGCGCACATCCGGATGTTCAATGATGGGGACCGCGAGGGCGCTGTCATCGCGCATCTTGAGCAGGTGCCTGCCCTGAATTCTCTGACGGGCATATTGAAGGGCATTCAGGTAGGCGGAACTCGCACAACAGAAGCCCTGCATTCCAACCAGCAACCGCGCTTCGTTCATCATCAGGAACATGGCCCGCATCCCCTTGTTCTCCTGACCCAGAAGCGTACCCCGGCACTGCCCCTTGCCGCCGAGTGCCATGGAACAAGTGGCGTTGCCGTGAATACCCATTTTTTCTTCCACCCCGGTGCAGACCACGTCGTTGAATTCACCGAGTGTCCCGTCGTCGTTCACCCAGATTTTGGGCACCACGAAAAGGGAGATGCCGCCGGTGCCCTGCGGGGCCCCTTCTATCCGAGCCAGCACCGGGTGAATGATGTTTTCGACCAGGTCGTGTTCTCCGCCCGAGATAAAAATCTTGTTGCCGGTGATGGAATAGGTGCCGTCATCGTTTTTCCTGGCTGTCGTGGTCAAAGCGCCGACATCGGAGCCGGCCTCCGGTTCGGTCAGCAGCATCGTGCCGCACCACTGGCCGGTGTAAAGCTTCTTGACAAACAGTTCTTTCTGTTTGGCGGTTCCGAAAGTCTCGATCAGTCTGCCGGCACCATGCGTAAGACCCGGGTACATCATGAAAGCCAGGTTCGCACCGATAAAATATTCACTGGCCGCAAGGGCCACGGTCCTCGGCATCCCTTGCCCCCCCCAATCGATGCTCTCGGTCATCGCGACCCACTCCCCTTCCCTGTAAGTCTCATAAACCTTTTTGAACTCTTCCGGCACCGTCACGACGCCGTTTTCGAAGTGCACTCCCTGCCGGTCGCCGATGACCTGGGTCGGCAGTACTTCCTTGAGCGCCAGGTTGCGGGCTTCAGAGATGATCAGATCGATTGTCTTTCTGTTAAACTCTTCAAATTTTTCGTGCGCGCTCATTTTTTCGACACGAAGCACTTCGTGAAGAAGAAAGTCGACATCCCGCCGATCTGCGATTTGCTGTGCCATAACCCGAATCTCCTTGTGTGATGGAAAGTTTCCGATCTTGGATTCTTAAGATTGACCCCGGTTGCCGATACCGTTGAAGAAAAGATCGACCAGGGGATCCGCCATTGACACCAGGTCATATCGTCCCCCGGAGTGGAGCCACGTGTTGATCACTTCGTCTACCGCACCGATGATAAACCGTTTGACCAGCCCCAGATACAGATCTTTGCGGATACAGCCCTCGGCCTGGCCGTTTTCCACGATTTCGGTAATGATATCGAGATACATCTGCGACATCTCCTTGATCTGCTCCTCGGCCCGGCGAGTGAGTCGGTGGGTTTCGGTCTGGTAGACGATGGCCAGATCCCGGTCCCGTTGAAATTCTTCAAGATGCCGTCGGACGAGGTTTCCCAGCTTCTCGACGGCGCTGCCCCCGCAATCGACTTCTTCTCTGAAGCGCTCGAAAACCTGCTTGGTTTTGTATTTGAAAAACTGAACCAGGATATCGTCCTTGTTTTTGAAGTACAGATAGATGGTCCCATCGGCCACACCAGCTTCTCGGGCGATTTTGGCAACGGTCGACTGATGATATCCGTGGCGGGCAAACACCTTGATGGCCGCTTCGAGAATGCGGTGGTATTTATCGTTCTTATCGCGGGTACTGATGGCCTGACTCCTGTATAATCACAAGAATTATGAATGAATGTTCATTCATTTTACAGAGGCACCCGGTGCTTGTCAAGTGCAATTGCCGGACGGCTGCATCAGAAATTATGTCAATGATTTCAAAATGAAAAAACTTCGAATCGGGATCAAGGCCGGTTTTTCAACTGCGGATATAGTCGTGCGAAGGCGTATAATCTGAAGAATTGTTCATTTTATTCGTCTGCCAAACGAATTCTGACCGCGCTGGCGTGGGCCGTCAGGCCCTCTGTTTCCGCCAGGCGGGTGATGTCACCGGCTTCTTTCCGGAAAGCGGCCCTCGAATAATGGACGATGCTCGTTTTTTTGACAAAGTGCCCCACCGAGAGAGCCGAGGCAAACCGAGCGGTGCCGGCCGTCGGCAGGACGTGATTGGGTCCGGCGACATAATCACCGACCGGTTCGGGCGTGTAGGCGCCCAGAAAAACAGCGCCGGCATTTCGAATGCGGCCAAGCAAGTCAAACGGCTCTTCGAGGTGCAGTTCCAGATGTTCCGGCGCAATCCGATTGGCCAGATCGACAGCCACATCGAGATCGGGCACAACCATGATCGCCCCGTAACGGTCCAGGGATGCTGCGGCAATTTCCCGGCGGGTCAAGGCCTGAAGCTGAGTTCGAAGGTCATGGACAACATCTTCGGCGGTCCGCCGATCGTCGGTGATCAGAATGGCCGATGCCAGTACGTCGTGCTCGGCCTGCGAAAGGAGGTCGGCGGCAATGAAACGCGGGTCGGAAAAACGGTCGGCAACGACGAGAATCTCACTGGGCCCGGCCACCATATCGATGCCCACGCTGCCGGCCACGATTTTTTTGGCCAGGGTGACATACAGGTTGCCGGGACCGACGATGACATCCACCTTCGGAACGGTGGCGGTGCCATATGTGAGCGCCGCAATGGCCCAGGCGCTGCCGATCTTGTAGATCTCTCTCACGCCAACCTTGCGAGCCGCCACGAGAAGATGCGGGTTGACGCATCCGTCACGGGTCGGGGGAGTGACCATCACGATCCGCTCCACACCGGCGATTCGTGCCGGAATCGCACCCATCAGGACCGAAGAGACCAGCGGTGTCGTGCCCCCTCTGCCGCCGGGGACATAAATCCCCGCAGCCTGCACGGGGTTGACCATCTGGCCGACCAGAGTCCCCGGTCGATCGGTATTGATCCAGGATTTCGGCAGCTGGAGCCGGTGAAAAGATTCGATCTGGGCGGTCGCGCGATTCAGTGCCCGTCGGAAGGCAGCATCCACCTGTCGGGTTGCCTCCTTGAACTCCGACTCGGTAACCGCCAGCGAATCCGTCTGCAGGTCGGGGGCATCGAACCGGTTGACGTATTCGATCAGGGCGCCGTCACCGTTTCGCCGGACATCCTCCAGGATACGGTTCACAGCTGAGACATCTTTTTTCTTGAAGTTCAACCCGCGGTTTACAATCGTGGCGAGCTTTTTCTCGGCGGCTTCAGATGGATAATCGTAAATTTTCATGGCGTTTCTCTATCCACTCACAATGAATTTGTCAACCGTCGCTCAGAGCCGGCAACGCAGCGCGCAGCCACCCCGGCGGTACATTTCGCCCCAGGCATCAATGAGCAAGTGCACTTTCAATTTAATCAGATAGAACATAAAATCGAGTTGACATCCGCCGCGTGATCGGTGCAAATACGTCACGAGTCGGACGACGATTTCCTTTGCCTTTTTCACGTAATGGGGCCACTCGTTCACAGTCGATACGGTCCACAATACTAAAACCTGATTGGAGGAGATAATGAGCGTAAAAAGGATCTACAATTTCAACGCCGGTCCGGCCGCGCTGCCCTTGCCGGTGCTCGAAGAAATTCAGGCTTCGCTCCTGGATTACGGCGGTTCAGGCATGTCTGTAACGGAAATCAGCCACCGCTCCAAGTGGTTCGACGACATCATCAACGATGCGATCGCAAGAACCAAGCGCCTGATGAATCTCGCAGACGATCACCGGGTGCTTTTCCTTCAGGGCGGCGCCAGCCTGCAGTTCTGCATGGTCCCGATGAATTTTCTGACCGACGGGCAAACCGCCGACTACGTGGACACCGGCACCTGGTCGATGAAAGCCGTCAAGGAAGCTCAGATCCTGAAAAAAAATGTTAGGGTGGCCGCATCTTCGGCCGACAAAAATTATACCTACATACCCAAAGAGATTCCTTTCGACCCTCAGGCGGCATATGTCCATATCACCTCCAACAACACCATCAAAGGAACCCAGTGGCAGCAGTTCCCGGACACCGGAAGCGTTCCGCTGGTCGCCGACATGTCCTCTGACATGATGAGCCGTCCGTTCGATGTCGCCCCCTTCGGTCTCATCTATGCCGGGGCACAAAAAAACATCGGCCCGGCCGGTGTGTGCATGGTCATCATCCGGGAAGATCTGCTCGCACGCGTGCCGGAAAACCTGCCTTCCATGCTCAGTTACACCACCTATGCCACCAAAAATTCGATGTACAATACGCCGCCCTGCTTCGCCGTCTACACCGTGCAGCTGGTCCTGAAATGGTTGGAAGAAACCATCGGCGGACTCGAAAGAATGGCCGCGATCAACCGCGAAAAGGCGGACCGTCTTTACAATTATCTCGACTCGAGCGGCTTTTACCGCGCGACGGCAGTTCTGGACAGTCGGTCGATGATGAATGTCACCTTCCGACTGGCCAGGGAGGATCTCGAGAAACGCTTCGTCGAGGAGGCCTTGGCGAACGACCTGGGCGGTCTCAAGGGTCACCGGTCGGTGGGTGGCTGCCGGGCCTCGATTTACAACGCCACCACACTTGAGGCAGTCGATGCCCTGATTGATTTCATGAAGCTCTTCGAGGCCAAAAACGGGTGATCGGGTCCTGCGGCGGCGAAAAACGGTGGCGGTGCATTCGGCATTTTGGGTTTTTCTTGACATTACCGATAAATACCCATAATTACAGATGTGGAACAGTCGACTCGGTTTTTGCCGCATGTTGAGAATGCTGCACAGTAAACAACCATAATTTCGTTGCCGCAAAGGAGGATCCCGATGGACAAAATACTTCGCATCGACATGGGCGCGGAAGACGGTCCGAAGGTCATAACCGAACCGCTCGGCGGTTACGCCGGCATGGGTGGGCGAGCCATGACATCGGCCATCGTCGCCAAGGAGGTGCCGCCGCTCTGCCATCCCTTGGGCGCCGACAACAAGCTGGTCATCGCACCGGGACTGCTCAGCGGAACCACGGCCGCCATGTCGGGCAGGCTGTCGGTGGGCTGCAAGAGCCCCTTGACCGGTGGTATCAAGGAATCCAATGCCGGCGGCCAGGCCGCTCAGGTTTTGGCCAGACTGGGCTACGCCGCGATCGTTCTGGAAGGCAAACCCAAGGACGATACGCTTTACAAAGTCCTGGTCAACAAGGACGGCGTCACCGTCACAGCCGACAACAGTCTCTGTATGCTCGGAAACTACGATCTGGTCGAAAAAATGAAATCCGAGTTTAGTGACAAAGTGGCCTGCATTTCCATCGGTACGGCCGGGGAAATGAAAATGGCCTCCGCATCGATTGCCGTCACCGACATGGAGCAGCGGCCGACCCGTCATGCCGGCCGCGGCGGCGTGGGGGCCGTGATGGGATCAAAAGGCGTCAAGGTCATCGTGCTCGATGATGCGGGCATGAAAATGCGACCGCCCAAAGATCCGGAGAAGTTCAAGGAGGCCAATCAGGCGTGGGTTTCCGGCCTGCGAAAACATCCCGTCACCGGTGAAGGCCTGCCCGCCTATGGGACTAATGTCCTCACCAATGTCATCAACGAGGCCGGTGCCTATCCCACCAAGAATTTCATGTGGGGGCGCTTCGACGGCTGCTCCAAAATCAGCGGCGAAACCCAGGCCGAGACCGAAAATGCACGCGGTGGCAAGGGTTCCGCCACGCATGGCTGCCATCGGGGCTGCATCATCCGCTGCTCGGGAACCTACACCGACAAAGATGGGCACTTTCTCACCAAGCAGCCGGAGTACGAAACCGTCTGGGCCCATGGCGGCAACTGCGGCATCGACGATCTGGATGCCATCGCTATGCTCGATCGCCTCGACGACGACTTCGGGGTGGACACCATCGAAATGGGCGCCGCCATCGCCGTGGCCATGGAGGCCGGTGTCGCCAAATTCGGCGATGCACAGGCCGCCATCAACCTGGTGAAGGAGGTCGGCAAGGGCACACCCCTGGGACGCATCCTCGGCGGCGGAGCCGAGGTCACCGGCAAGGTCTTCGGCGTCGAACGGATACCGACGGTCAAGGGCCAGGCGATGCCGGCTTACGACCCGCGCGGCGTACAGGGCATGGGGGTCACGTATGCCACCAGCACCATGGGCGCCGATCACACCGCCGGCTACGCGGTTACCGCCAACATCCTCGGGGTGGGCGGCAAGGTCGATCCACTGACCCCCGAAGGCCAGATAGAACTGTCCCGCAACCTGCAGATCGCCACGGCGGCGGTGGATTCCACCGGCATGTGCCTGTTCATCGCCTTTGCGGTCCTCGATCAGCCCGAGACCTTCCAGGCCTTGATCGATATGATCAATGCCTTTTACGGAGGGGAGCTGACGGCGGACGGGGTGGCCGAACTGGGCAAGTCGGTGCTCAAGACCGAAAGAGACTTCAACGAGCGGGCCGGTTTTTCCTCCAAACAGGATCGGCTGCCGGAATACTTCATTAAGGAAGAACTGCCGCCGCACAACGTCACCTTCAAGGTCAAAGACGAGGAATTGGACCAGCTGTATAACTGGTAGTCCAACGGCTCGGCGTCAACCGAATGGGGGAAACCATAGCGGTTTCCCCATTTTTTTCATTTTACGATCTCTGCAGGACCGGTATCGAGAACAGCCGGGCATCGGACGCAACCATACGCCTGATGATTCGAAACCTCAACACCCAGCCTAAGCGGCCGCCCTGCAGCAAATATAGGCTTTAAGATAAAGATTTTGGCTGTGTTATCGGTCGTTGGCGTATTACAATACAGCCGCCTCCCTCTGGCCTTGCCAAAATCTTTATCTTAAAGCCTATAGAATGGGAACCCCTGACGATCATGGGAACCGACGGCCATACCGCATTGCGGATTCAGGTTGAACCGGCCCTCATACCTCCCTGCTTCACGCCCTTATTTTCACGAGGGGTGCGGGTCAGCGCTTGCCTGGAGTGCAGCTTGAAGGAACTGATGTGCGGGCAGATCGGATTGGCGGAAGACTATCTGGAGAACAGAGTTCAAACCGTATTTCTCAACGGACACCCCGTCGATGACGTCAACCGGGCAACTGTTGGGGAAGGCGCAACCGTTGCGCTGTCGGCCGCGATGCCCGGCCTGGCCGGTGCCGTATTGAGGAAAGGCGGCGTTTTAGCCACCCTCCGCAAAAACATCACTCACCGAAACAATGCCTCGGCCCGTGAAACCTGTGAAGGCAAAGTGATTGTGAAGCTCTTCAACATGACCACTCGTGAGGTCGGGCCGTTGCTGCTGGCGCGCGGCATTTGGATGGAAGGCGCCGAGTTGAGGGAAATACTCAACCGGTGTGAAGATCTGCTCAGAAAAGGATGCCGGCAGACGATGTTGGGCAACAATCCTATCGGCCTTGACGATTTAAGGTCACGTATAAAAGACCAAGACACCCTGTTTCTTCAAGTCAACACTGAGGGCTCCAGCCAAAAATAATTCCACATCTTGCTTGTGCAATTATTTTCACCGTCCCTTGGTAACTCAAACCGTTTGCAACTCAGCTGTAATCTTTCCGGCGGCCACCGGATCATCGGGTCATTCGATCAAGATGCAACCTTATATTTGAGTAATCCCTTAACCACCGCCTACCGGTGGGAAGACTCCCAAGCGGCTGCCGTCATGCAAATTCGATTCCCGGCTGGCATGAATCCCGTCGACAAAGATCAGCTTGACCAGGTCGATCGGAATGTTCAGTTGCTGCAATACGTCATCCACAGTGGCACCGTCGGCAACATCCACAACGCAGCTGCCTTTCTCATTTTGATTGGGCATGTAACGCGCCAAAGTGGCGTAAAGGTTGGCTTCAATCTTCATCTTATCTAATTCTTTCTTTCATATGAAAACACCGGTTATGTGCCCACTTACTCTTCATAATAGGGCTGCAGGGTTCCCTTTTCAAGTCTTCAACGAGCGAAAGGTTTAGCCGGTCAAATTTCGCTATCCTATCAAAACAGGAGCACTTGCCTTTTTAACGACAGCGGTTTATCAGGAAAGAACCTGGCATCTTGTTCTTCCTGATATGTGCTGCTGGAAAGGAACCATTTATGAATTCAGCCACAACCGCACAACTGGAAAAATTGGTTCGCGATATATCGAAGCAAATTTTCGACCCGGCCGATCGCCGTGTATGGGTGTTAGATGATGGCCCAGCCAGGAAACTTTCCGAACGCTGTACCCGCAGCATGCGCGATGTCTACCTCGCAGCGCTCAACCAAAGCATCTGGCCGCATCGCTACGTCCGCAATCGCGACATCCTCGCCCTGGAGGATCAATTGAAACTGGCAAATTCCAGGGTGGCCGTTATCGGTGCCGGCGGGCTGGGGGGGACGGTTATCCTGCTATTGGCCCGCATCGGGGTCGGTTTTCTGACGGTGGTTGACGGAGACGTTTTCGATGAAACCAATTTGAACCGTCAGGCCCTGTCCGACACCGCGAATATCGGCGTTCCCAAAGCAGAAGAGGCTGCCAAAAAGGTCCGTGAAATCAATCCGGCGGTCGAGGTGAGCGTGTTCCGACAAGAAATCAATGCCGCCAATGCCGATTCTATTTTGGCAGAGGTGCACGTGGTGGCCGATGCATTGGACAACATCCCCGATCGAATGACGATCGGCAGCACCGCACAGAAACTCGGGATTCCGCTCGTACACGGTGCCTTGGCCGGCTTCGACGGGCAGGTCATGACCATTTTCCCTGAAGATCCCGGATTGGAGCGAATTTACGGAGAAGCGCAAACGCCAAGAAACGATCCCGGACGTCCGGAAGCCGTTCTAGGTGTACCGGCATTAACGCCTTCTATCGTCGCTACAATTCAGGCGATGGAAGTCATCAAAATCCTGCTCGACCGTGGGCAGCTCATCCGCAACCGCATGCTGCACATCGATCTCGAGGGGAGTCGGTTCGACAGCTTCAGTTTTTAACGCGATATATTCATGTCCTGTGGCAAGGACCGCCTTCGTTGCCGGCTACCTTTCTTTTGTTCCAGAATAGGCCTTCTCGCATTAACACCCCGACCCGCCTAACAGAAAAACCGAATGCCGGGCGTTATCTCCCTGTTCTGGCCGCAGACCAGCCCTATTCAAACCTGGCGGCGGAGCTAAGGGTCACGGTAAGAAATAATTCCACACGATTGCGCCGGATTATGGTTTGTCTACAATGCACATCCACCTGCGCATATCGAGATACGTGTGGGTGGATGTAACGCAGTAGACGGGCCATAAGACAAACAAGAGGTGGAATTATTTTTTGCCGGGGCCCTAATAAAAAGGGCAGCCCCTCTTTTCGGAGGGAGTGCCCTTTATTTTCCCGGTAATGGGAAGTTAAATCACGGTGACATTCACGGCAGCCGGACCTTTTTGCCCTTGTTCTATGTCAAAGCTGACGCGGTCGCCTTCACTGAGGGATTTAAAGCCGGTGGCATTAATGGCTGAATGATGAACAAACACATCCGGCCCGTCTTCCTGCTCAATAAACCCGAACCCTTTTTGGTCGCTAAACCACTTTACAGTCCCATTGATCATGGTGATATCCTCCTTTCATGAAATTTCAACGTCTCAAACTGGAGGATATCTCAATTTAAAACGGATTGTTCCTTCAGAACGAGTCTGTCCCGCGAGAGTGATGCGGTACTTCATTGATTTCATCGAAGATAATCAATTATTCGTCGAATTGCAAGACCATTATCATTTTTTTTATCTGGCCATCCCGATCGCCACCGCAAAAACGGCTGACGGAAACGCCGAAGCTATTCGCAGAGTTCGAACAGGGCCGCCGCCCCCATGCCGCCACCGATGCACATCGACTCGATACCGTATTTGGCGCCTCTGGCTTGCATGTTGGCCAGCAGGGTGGCGCACAGCTTGGCACCGGTACACCCCAGAGGGTGGCCGAGGGCAATGGCTCCGCCGTTGACATTCACTTTTTCCATGTCCAGGCCGAGTTCACGGATACAGTATAGCGCCTGGGAAGCGAAGGCTTCGTTGATTTCAAAAAGGCCGATGTCGGCAATATCCATTCCGGCCATATCGAGCAGTTTCGGTATGGCGTAACGCGGTCCGACTCCCATTTCCTCCGGCTTGCACCCCACTGTTGTGTAGCACTTCAGTTTGGCAATCGGCTGAATCCCGAACGCCTTGACTTTCTCTTCGCTTATGATGATCGCTGCAGCAGCACCGTCAGTGGTTTGGGACGAATTGCCAGCCGTCACCGTGCCGCCGGCTGCAAAAACAGGCTGCAGCGCCGCTAACCCATCGAGGGTCGTGCTATCCCGGATGCCATCGTCGAAGGCCTGGATAAATGATTCTTTTTCATAAGTGCCGTCCTGCTGCCGGACGAATTTTGTGGCCGGCGTCGGCACCAGTTCGGTAAAAAGGGTGTTCTTCCTGGCGTTGGCGGCTCTGGTCTGCGACTGAAACGCAAAGGCGTCCTGGTCCTCGCGAGAGATTTTGTAGCGCCGGGCAACATTTTCGGCCGTGATGCCCATTGACACGTAAAGTCCGGCATGTTCACGGGTATATTCGGGATGCGGCCGGGGCATGAACCCGCCCATGGGGATATAGGTCATCGACTCTACACCGCCGCCGATAACGACATCCGCCCAACCCGCCATCACTTTCAAGGCCGCGGCGGTGATCGCTTCCAGACCTGAAGCGCAGAACCGGTTCACAGTTGCGCCGGTCACCTCGGCCGGGAAACCGGCAATCTGACTCACAAGCCGACCGATGTTCAATCCCTGTTCGGCCTCGGGAAAACAACACCCCACCATGATATCCTCGACGTCCTTTTTCTGAAGATTGGGCGTGCGCTCAATCGCAGTCGACAGAATAAAGGAAAGCAAATCCTCCGGCCGGGTGTCGTTGAAAGCGCCTTTTCCGCGTTTGCAGCCCGGCGTTCGAATGGAAGTAACAATATAGGCATCTCGCATGTCCTTACCCCCTTTCATAACAATCCTGATGGTATGATCTCAACATAAACGCTGGCCCTAACGGCCTCCTCGGTGCATGAAAATGATGCGCCGTAATTCAACGGTCCCATTTCCTCAACCGATTGACGGGTGACTTTTGCGATCAATTACGCAGCGGCTTACCCGTGTTGAGCATGTGTTCGATCCGGGCAACTGTATTTGCCTGCCTCAGCAGTTCCATGAATGTCCGGCGTTCGAGCGTCAAAATCACCTCTTCGTCCAGATCGCTGTTGGTGCGAACCTCGCCGCCGCTGATGACAAAAGCGATCCGCTTGGCCAGCAGAGCGTCGTAATCGGAGATAAAACCGCCTTTATGCATATTGTAGATTTCGGCTGCAATCATGCCCTGAGCCGACTCGCCGAAAACCCTGATCTTCCGCTTGACGGGAGGCGCATACCCCTCATCCACCATTTTCAAGACTTCTTTTTTGGCCTCACCGACCAGGTAGTCGCGGTTAAAGACGATCCGGTCCCGCGCACCGAGAAAGCCAGTGGCCCGGGCATCGGCGGCCGAGGTGGAGACCTTGGCCATGGCGATGGTCATAAACACGGGAATGAAGAAGCGCCCCAGATCCACATCCGCAACCGAGGCGGGAATCGTCTGAACGGTCCGCCGCCAAAGATTCAGGCACCCTCCGCCGGCGGGCAACAGTCCGACACCGATTTCGACCAAGCCCATATAGAGTTCGGCGTGGCCGACGATCCGGTCAACCGCCAGGCAGACTTCGCAGCCCCCTCCGAGGGTCAATCCGTAAGGAGCGGCCACGACCGGAAACGGCGCATACCTTGCCCGCTGCAACACCGTTTGCAGATCGCGCACCATCTTCTCGATATCATCATATCGCTTCTCTTTGACGGCCCCGAGGATACCTTTCAGATCAGCGCCGGCAGAAAATGCGCCGGGCATTCCGCCAGCCTGGTTCCCGATGACCAACCCGGCCCCGTTGGCATCGACATGGTCGAGCGCTTGCGCCATGAAGTCCAGGATTTCCGCATTCAGTGCATTCATTTTGGTGTGGAATTCGAGGCAGGCCACGCCGTCACCCAGATCGACCAATGTAGCGGAGGGCGTATCGCTGATCACGTTGCCGGCACCCTTGAGAGCCGTGAGGGAGATGATGTTGGGACTGACATCGTGTTCCCGGTAACCTTCGGCGGCAAAATCGTAATAAGAGACCTTCCCGTTTTCAGTCCTGTAAAACGTAGTGCGACCGGCTGCGATCATCGCCTGAATTTTTTCAGGTACCTCGAACCCGTCGCGCGCCATTTTCTCGACCGACTCCTTTAACCCGATCGCGTCCCAGGTTTCGAAGGGACCGAGCTCGAAATTAAAGCCCCATTTCATGGCGTTGTCGATGTCGACAATCGTGTCGGATATCTCCGGAATGCGATTGGCGGCATAAATCAGGTTATCCGCCAAGGCTTTCCAGGCGAATCGTGCCAGTTTATCGTCACCGTAAACCACGGCCCGCATTCTTTCCGGCAGGGTCCGGGCGTGCCGGGCTTTCTCCAGGCAGGGATAGACCGGCGTCTCGTATTCCCCATAGGTCAATGTGTCCGGATCGATGACTTTACGAATCTTCTGCCACTCGGGCGTCAGTTCGGTTTTGTAGAAGCCGCCCTGGCTTTTTTTGCCCAGCAGATTTTTTTCGATCATGCTCTGTACGAACCCGGGCATCTTGTAACTGTCCCGACCTTCGTCGTCCGGCACCATGTCGTAGGTGTTGCGGGCGACGTGGGCCAGCACGTCGAGTCCCACCAGATCGGCGGTTTTGAACATGGCGGTCTTAGGCCGTCCCATGACCGGACCGAAGACGGCATCGACGGCCGGAATCGTCAACCCGTCTTCCCGCATCAATTGCATGGCCTTGACGATTCCCTGGACCCCGATGCGGTTGCCGATAAAATTGGGCGTGTCTTTGGCCCATACGATCCCCTTGCCGAGAATTTTTTCACCGTATTCGGCAACAAATGTGAGAAGCTCCGGCAGCGTGTCCTCTCCGGGAATAATTTCCAGCAGCCGCATGTAGCGCACCGGATTGAAAAAATGCGTTCCCATGAAGTGCTGCCGAAACTCCAGGCTCAGTCCTCTGGACATGGCTTTTAGCGGAATTCCTGAGGTATTGGTGGTAACGATCGTGCCCGGGCGGCGGACTGTCTCGATCTTCTGCAGGAGGTTTTGTTTGACCTTCAGGTTCTCCACCACGACTTCAACGATCCAGTCACACTCGGCGAGCCTTTCAAAATCGTCTTCGAGGTTGCCGATGTCGATGCGCTCGGCATCTCGGGGATGCATGAGCAATGCCGGACTGGCCTTGAGCACGTTATCCAGCCCCTGCTTGACGATTCGATTGCGCGCCTTTGGATCATGTTCCTGTTCATCTTTTAAGTCCGGAGGCACGATGTCAAGCATCACCGTCCGCACGCCGGCACTGGCAAGCAAGGCGGCGATGCCGCCACCCATGACGCCGGACCCGATCACCGCAGCCTTTCTGATCTTTTTCATGATGGTTGTCCTCCTGTCGATTAAAATGAATGAATGTTCATTCAATTAACAAATCCGGGCCGACTCTGTCAAGAAAAAACCCGGGAATGGTTCGGTGTGTCAAAATACTATAATTACATTATAAAAATACCATGTGGCCTCAGGTGTCTTTTTACCTTGACCGGTTCACGTGCGATGAAACGCCGGGTATGAATATGAATATTTATTCAAAAAAACGATCATCTGTTGGACGATCTGCCATGACCGATGGCGCCGGCACCGGTCGTCATCGTCGATGGGAAAGATGTTGAGGCTGCTGCAGGAACCACAACGGTGTAATCAACCGCGAAGGTTGACCAAAACGGGCGGAAGGTGATAAAATGACTTCAAAAACATTCTGTCGGCTGTTTCAGCGGGGTTGAATTTGTGACGAGGGAGAACGCCTGGGGCAGAGTGACGCGGGAAGGACATTGCAGATGAATGCACGAATCAAAAAGTATGTTTTCAGCGGCATTTTGTTGTTCGTTGGCTATTTTTTGGCGAGTCAGCACATTGTGATCAAAAACAAAGAGTTCAAATTATTAAAAAAGTCAGAACTGACGTACGAATACACCTTTTACAACGTCACCGACAGGGATCCCGAAGACATCATCAAGATCGATATGTTGCGGGAAGACGGCATCGGGGATATCCTGGTTGATTTCGGGCTCTTGAACGAAGAGGACAAATACAAGCTCGAAACTTATTACAGCAATCTGGAAGAGTAACCCCCTTTCTTTTTTTTCGCGTTTCAAGAGTTGATATATCGTGTCGTATAAGACCCCTCCAGCAACAAATTACTAATGAGGTCATTTCCCACTCGACATTAAAATTTGTCGCTCTCGCCCACTTCGTTCGAGTCCAGAGTGTTAACTGAGAAAATATGGCTCGGCGCACTCTGCGAGCTCCGCGAGAGATATGGTCAGAAATGATTCTATGTCGAGTGACTTTGTTTCTCCTTGGTAACCCGCAATATCTACCCTTCTTGTTACCATAAAACCACAAGGCAGAACCGCACGCGCCATCCGGTTGGTCAATGCCGTCAATTATTAAGATGTTATTTTCTAGCCGTCTGTATTTGGATGTCATTCACGGCCCGCGATGGCCGTGCTAATGGACAACCGAAGACCGTCGGTCGCAAGGGATATGGCGCCGTCATGGTCCGTCCGCAACAGGCGGGTTTTTGCCTGATGATAACGCGTCAAAACGGCGGAATGGGGAAAGTGATAGCGGTTTTGCCACCCTGCCGAAACGATGCCGATCTGGGGTTTAACGGCGTCGATGAAACCGGGGGTGCTCGACGAGTCGCTGCCGTGATGGGGGACGAAGAGAACGGTGCTTTTCAAGTGGTCACCTTCTCGGGTCACAAGCTCTTTTTCGGCCTTGGCCGTGATGTCGCCGCAGAGAAGAAGTGAAATTGCTCCGCTGGTAATCCGGGTGACCAGGGAATTGTTATTGAGATCCCGCCATGGTTCCGATTGGCGACGTTCGAGAAACCCGGGCGGCGGGTTGAGTATCTCGAATATAACCCCCGCGACTTCCGCCTTCCGATCGAGTTGCCGAAACGCGGGATGAGTGATGTTTTTATCCCTTATGATTTTCATCAACTGCCGATATCCCGATGTATTCCCGGGCTCTCCGTTGGACCAGAAGTGATGCACGTTGAAGTTATCGGCAATGTAAATCAATCCGTTCAGATGGTCGCTGTTGGGATGTGTCAGGATGAGGGTCTCGACGGTTTTGATTTTCTTGTGCCACAAAAATGGCGCGATGATGCGGGCACCGACGTCGAACGCGGCATTGTCCGAATACCCGCCGCCGTCTACCAGCATACAGTATCCTCCGGGCAGCTCGACCAGCGTCGCACTGCCCTGCCCGACATCGAGGAAAGTAGCCCGCAAGTCCTGCCGTCCCAGTCGTTGGTAGGTCCAGTAACCGATGTCGGCGACAATCGCAGATAGAACCAATGCCAGGACCACCCAAATCGGCTGAATTCGCTTGAAGCCGCCACCGAACGGCATCCTCCCGACGGTGCCATCGGAATCCAACCGGAATCCGGTGTTTTTGTCTGCCGAGACCTCGTCCTGTCTGCGGCGGCTGATAAGAACCACCACTGAGAAGATTAAAAGGTAATAACAGGCGATTTCAAGCAGGGAGGGGGTAACGGTTCGAATGGCTGCAAAAGGCAACTGTGCCATCAAGCCCACCAGCTTGAGCGCCTGTGCGAGAACGGCCGCAGCCAGATTCATTATCGTCGCAGCGGCATTCGAACTGAACGGCAACAGGAAAGCCGCCAGCAGTCCCGACGGCACCACGCCGAATCCGATTATCGGAACGAAGAGGCAGTTGGAGAGAATACCGATCAACGAGACCTGGTTGAAATAGAACATCGTCAGCGGCAGGGTTCCCAAAATAGCCCATACCGATACGAGAACAAAAAGCGTAAATCTTCTTAAAATCCGCGACGTCACCGGTGCAGATAGCGGCAGCGGTACGAGCGGGACCTGCGTCATGCCGTAGATGATAGCAAATACGGCCATAAAGGACAGCTGGAAGGAAGCAGAAATAAAAACCGGTGGATAGACCACGAGAAGTGACATCGCCGCAACGGCCAGCGTGTTCAGCAGATCCTGATCCCTACCATATAGAAAGGTCAGCAGGAAAAAACCGACCATGGCCAACGCTCTTTGTGTGGAGGGAGACATGCCGGCCAGCACTGCATATGCCAGCACGGGAAAAAAAGTCCCGACTGCCGCCCATTTGCGGGTTCCGGCATTCCAGAGAAACCAGGGGATCCGTGACAGAATGCGGGAGAGCAGGAAAAAAACCGTTGAGGCGACGATACCGATATGCAGACCGGATATGGCCAGAAGATGCCCGATGCCCACCCGCTGAAAAGAAACGGTGGTTTCCGGCGACAGGCGACTTCTTTCTCCGAGAATCAAAGCGGCCAACACACCCCTGTGCTCGCCGGCGGGGGTCGTGTCAATAAGCTCGAGGATGCGCTCCCGCATCCGATCGATCCAATTCCCGATCCCGCTCCGTGGGCGTTCGCTCAAAATGGTCACAGATTCAAGGGGACTGTAGGCCGTGGCCCAGACCTCTTGGAACGCCAGGTAACGTTTATAATCGAAGCCACCGGGGTTGTTGAAGTTATGTGGTTCGCGAATCCGACTCTCGACCGAAATGCGGTCACCGCGGGAAAAGCCTCTTCCGGTGCCGACGGCGGTTACGCGTATCTTCCCGGTGACCGACCGGGAGACGCCGGCGGCTTCTATCCGTTCAACCGCCATCAGGAAATTCAAACGGTTGCTGCGGGGCACCGGCCGCGAATCGACGGTTCCGATGATACGCCATTTTTGTTGACCGGTAAAATGGGTGATGTGGTCCGGCGGCAAACGCGGCGCCATCCAAGGCTGCATCGAGAGGTAGCCGAGGAATATGAACATCAACAGAGGCGATAGGCGTTCGTTTCTGCGGCGAAGCAGGCAAAAGACGGTGAACCCGAAGGCTGCTGCAAGACCGACCAGAACCGCGTACTCGAACCCGGCCCAAAAGAGCCCCCCGACAATGCCGACCATAAAGGAAAGAGCCAGCGGGATGAGCGGTCGTGCATATACAGTCGGGACCATCACTATGCCGGCAGCCGCCTGACGGCGGCCCCGAGGGCGGCAAACTTTTTTTCGATGGCCTGGTAGCCGCGATCCAGATGGTAGACCCGATTGACTTCGGTCGATCCCTTGGCCACCAGCCCAGCCAAAATCAGAGAAGCGCTGGCCCTCAGGTCGGAGGCCATCACCGGTGCGGCCGACAGATGAGAAACCCCCCGCACAACCGCCGTATTGCCCGTAACGCGGATATCGGCCCCCATGCGTCGCAGCTCGCTGACATGAATGAAACGATTTTCGAAAATAGTTTCCGAAATGACGCTCAGGCCGTTAGCCACCGACATCAGGACCATGAACTGCGCCTGCATGTCCGTCGGAAAGCCTGGATACGGCTGTGTCCTGACATCAACACTGTTGAAGGCATCACCGCCGGCAATCGTCAGACCTTTTTCCGCGACGCTGATTTTGGCTCCGGCGAGTTTTAGCTTGTCGATGCAGGCTTCAAGGTGTGCCGGTTCACAGCCGCGCAGCGTGACCTGCCCCCGCGTCAGGGCCGCTGCAACCATGAAGGTGCCGGCTTCGATCCGGTCGGGAATGACGGTGAATGTGGTCGGATGCAAGGCGTCGACTCCCCGGATCGTGACAATCGAGGTCCCGGCCCCCTCGATGTGGGCTCCCATCCCGGTCAGCACGTCTGCCAGTGCAACGATCTCAGGCTCACGCGCCGCGTTTCTGAGAACCGTGGTGCCGTGGGCCAGAACCGCCGTCATCATGAGGTTTTCCGTACCCGTGACGGTGGGAATATCAAAATAGATGTCGGCACCGGTCAGCCGTTCGGCTTTGGCCTCGACATAGCCGTGGTCGAGATCGATGGCAGCACCCAACGCCGCCAGACCTTTGAGGTGCAAGTTGATCGGGCGCGCGCCGATGGCGCATCCGCCCGGCAGCGACACCCGAGCTTGTTTCAACCGGGCTACCAGCGGTCCTAAAACCAGTATCGAGGCCCGCATCTTGCGCACGATATCATAAGGCGCTTCGGGGTTGTTGAGCCCGGCGGCATTGATGCGCACCGTTTCGCCGGATCGCTCGACCTCGGCGCCAAGGTGTATCAACAGTTGGCGGGTGCTGTCGATATCCCGCAAGTCCGGTACGTTTTCGAAGGTGTTCCAGCCGTCCGTCAGAAGAGCCGCCACGAGAACCGGCAGGGCGGCATTTTTAGCACCACTGATCTTGACCTCACCGTTCAGCTGTCTTCCGCCCTCCACAACGATTTTATCCATAATAAATTTTTCCCCGAATAAAATTTTCTCCGAAAATTTTATGACAAAAAACAAAATCTAAATGCCACAATGCCATAAGATGACGCGCCGGAGCCCGGATGAGCGGTTGCGAACAGCGGCTGACTGTCTGAGTCGCTTACGGGGTCTTAGACCGGACCTGATGTAGATGCCGCTTGAAAGGTATACCTTTCAGACTGAATCCGAACTTATTATTTAATGACGGGTCTGGTCCGGTCTTAGAGCCTGTTGCGGCGAGTTTCAGCCGTCGTTTGCAACCGTTTATCCGGGCGGAGACGACTACCTTATTATTATCTAGTTCAGATCACAAAGAGGAGAAAATAAAAAGCGCTTGCCTCTTAGAATTGGATTGAAAGGCAAGCGCTTGAAAATTTTTTCAATTTTACAATTTGGGAATCAGTGATCGTGGCTGCCCTCGCCTTTGCTCGAATCCACGACGGCTTTTATGACGCAATACGTCATTCCGAGTCCGATGATGGTCAGCGCGTACCACAGCCCCCCGTGAAAAACCATATGGCCCATATCCCAGATCCATTCGAAACTAAAGGGTAACATGTATCTCCTCCTGTGCTCTCAATTTACGCCTGCGCCGGTTGCAATTCTCCTTCCGGGGCGTCGGCCACTGAAGTGGCTTCACTCTCGGACGGTGCGACCTCTCCTTGCGGCGGTTCGATGGGATTGAGTTCCGCTTCCTGTGGGAAAACCGGCAGGTAACGGTAGGAGAGCGAAACCAGGATGATGCCGTAGGCCACCGGAAGAAGTGTGGTGGCGACTTCCTGCCAGCTCGGGTAATACAGGATCCATTCGATAAAGGGCATCACCGGCACCGCCAGCACTTGCAGCACCATCACCCAGCGATTGAGGCTGACGCCGATCACGCCCAGAATCACCGCCAACCAGAGCAGTTTCCTGTTTTCGCGGGTCTTCTTGAAAACCAGCAGCAGGGCCGGAAGCCAGGCGCAGATGCCCACTTCGAGCACCAGAATCCAGTACCCGTAAAGGGCATTGTTGGTATAAAAATCGCTCAACACGAACCCTTTGGCCGGTGCAGTAACGGCGGCCCAGTAAATGGTATCGGCGGTTTTGGCAATGCTGTAGGTCAACATCATCCAGCCTGAAATCTTGGCCAGCAGCCAGACCACGTTGTCTTTGACCAGTTTTTTGCCGGTGACGGTCTCCGTAATTTTGGTGATCAGGATAGTAAAACAAGGTCCGTATGCCGCCGCGGACCAGGTGAAGAGGAAAAAAGTAAACGGCCAGATTAAAATTTCCTGCCTGTATCCGAAGGGTCGGGCAAAGAGGACACCGGCCACGCCGCCAAGCGATCCCTGGTGGAAGAAGGACAGAAAGGCGCCGGTGGCGGCGAAGACCGCCATAATCTCATGCATGTTGTGGGAGAGATTGTGGAAGAAAGAGACCCTGTCGAGCTGACGATTCTCCAGAACCAGCGGAATGTATTCGACGCAAAGAACGAAGAAGTAACAGGTCAGACAGAAAGCCACCTCGGTCAGCATCGAGTGAACGTTGGCATGCCAGAAAATGAACCAGCCTCTCAGGGGCTGCCCGATATCGATGGCGAGAATCAGTAGTGCCGAACTGTAACAAATGAAGCCGATCAGGACCGCGAAGTTGATGATGTTCTTGAGTTCGTCTTTTCCAACGAGATATTTCAAGAAACCGCTGAAAAATGCACCGCCGCCCAGAGCGATGACGGCCAGATCGGCCCAGATCCAGAGGGCAAAACCGTAGGCGTTGTTCATGTTGGTCTGGTTGAGTCCCTTCAACCAGCAGAGCAACATGGCATATATACCCCACAGCAGAACCAGGACCACCGGTGTCAGGCCGGCCATGAATTTCCATACTGGACAGCGTTTAACTCCATCGGGTATCAATGCAGCGTCCATAAGTACTTTGCTCCTCAGTTTAAATTGACTGGACAGGTTTTTACCCCGCCAATCAGGTTGTCATCAGAATCACTGCGTCGATCCTGCAACAATCTCAGGGTGAACCGCCGATCAGGCCTTGTTCCGACTCGTTACATCGTTGTCTCCCAGACGACGGACCCATTCCTTGCTGGAATGGTAATAGACTTTCGGATTGGTTCCCAGGTGCTCCAGCAACCGGAACACGTTTTTAGCCCGTGGCTTACCCCCGTTGCGATTGTCGGGCTGCGCCAACTGATGAACCTTGTGATCCGGGTTGTTCAAATCACCGAAGACGATGGCCTTGGCCGGGCAAGCCTGCGTGCAGGCGGTCTGATAGGCATCTTCCGCCAGATGCTCCTCGCCTTCATAGTCGGCACGCTCCTTGGCCAGCTGGTAGCGGTGAAAACAGAAACTGCATTTTTCGACGACCCCGCGCATGCGCACCGAAATATTCGGGTTCAAGGATTTCTCCATGCCCTCCGGCCAAACCGGATCATACCAGTTGAACAGCCGAACATGATACGGACAGGCGGCCATGCAATATCGACAGCCGAAACAGCGGGTGTAAATCTGGCTGACGATGCCGGTGTTGGCGTCATAATCCGTGGCGGTCGCCGGACAGACTGAAACACACGGTGAATGGCCATGATGCCCTTCGCAGTGCTGGCAGGGTCGCGGTAGAAAACTGGTTTCGGTGTCCGGGAATGGTTTGTCGTTGCTCAACTTATAAACGCGCATCCACGCAACACTGATCAGCTTATCGGTTTCGTCTTCTCGGAACGGCACGTTGTTTTCCGCCATACAGGCGACCATGCAAGACCCGCATCCAGTACACTTGTCCAGATCGATGAACATTCCGAATTTGTGGGCTTTTTCTACTTTCATCTAAACCTCATCGCCGGTGTGAAATGGTAAGGAGACGGCACAGAGCGACGCTGCCCATCCACTGAACGATCTGTCAGGCTTTGTCGAGTTTGGCCCTGATGCCCCAGACGGCGTCGTAACCGGTAGCGGTATCTTCGATAGAACCGATCAGGGCATTGACGTTAGCGCCTTTGCCGGCCAGAAATTTGCCGTAGGCCGTGTGGCCCAGCCCCGTGGGCAACGCCACCACTCCCGGCATGATGCCCTCGAACAGATGCACCCGCACTCTGGCCGTGCCGCGGGGCGTTGCCAGGTTGGCGGTCTGCCCGTCTTTCAGGTTCAATTGACTGGCGGTGGCCGGATTGACCTCGATCAAAACGTCGTTGTTTTTTAAAACCGTGTCCGGAACGATTTTTATGACAAACGGCGGATCGCCGATGTAGCCGTTCCACAGTCGCATGGTATCGTAGGGCACCAGCACCAAAGGAAAGGCGGCTTTATCGCCTTCCGGTTCGACCGGTGCAAAGCGGGTCATGGCGTCAATTTCGTCATTGGTAAATTCGAACCGGGACGACTTGGTTTCAAAGGTTGCCGGCTGCCCAACGGATCCGTATTTCTCGTCGGACCAGTAGCCTTTTTCGTTGAGCAGGGTCCACTTATCGCCGAGCGTCTCTTTCAAACAGGATTGGTAATCTTCCCAGGGAAAGGCCGCGGCAACGGTTCCGCCCAATGACCGGGCCAGTTCGATCACCACGTCTCCTACTGACCGCGTGTTGAAAAGCGGTTCGACCACCGGCCGGGTCAAGTTGACAATCGGCAGCGGGTATCCGGCCGCAATCGGCCGATCTTCGTATTGTTCAAGATAAATGGGACTCGGCAGAATGAAATCGGCCAACTCGGCCGTCTCCCCCAGGTAGGACGAAAAACTTATAACCATGGGGATTTTCTTGAAAGCATCGGTAAATGCCTTGCTGTTCGGCAGCGAATAACACGGATTGGCGTCTGATACGAGCAGCACCTGTAGCGGCGAGTCTGCACTCGAATTGACGGATTCCGGCAACCGATTGAGCAGATAACGGGCGTGTGGATACTGACTGCCACCGGCCTGATCGACCCGTGCCTGTTGCATACCGGCGGCGGCAACGGCATCCATTTCCGGTTCCGGCCAATCGATGTAGTCCGGCTCGGGCACCGCTCGCACCCCTCCCTGCCGACCGATACCACCGACCAGGGCATTGAGAGCGTGGACGGCCATTACCTCCTTCAGGCTGCCGGGGCTCTGTCCCTTACCCCGCCCGCATACGGCCAGTGGTTTGCGGGCACCGGCAAAATCCCTTGCCAGCTTGACGATCACCGACGGTTCGACCCCGGTAATATTTGCAGTGCTTTCCATATCGTAATTGTCAAGCACCAAAATCCGCCATGCATCGAATCCACTCGACTGCCGGTCGACAAAGTCGACGTCATAAAGAGATTCCTGGATGATCACACAGGCCAGACCCAGCGCCAGTGCGCCCTCGGAGCCGGGGTTTATGGGAATCCAGCGGTCGGCTTTGGCCGCGGTTCGCGACTGGCGCGGTTCGATTTGAACCAGCTTGCCGCCACGCTCACACCAACGGCTGTGCGCCTGAAAGATATTGACCGGCGCCCCCCAACCGTCGAGCAAACCGCTGCCGAAGCTCAAAACGAAGTCGGCGTTCTCGAAGTCGAAACCGGCCGAGGCGCGGACCCCTTGCATCAGGTACAGGGTCAACTCGTAGGTGTCCTGAATGGATGGAACGCGGAAGAACTGCGGAGACCCGTAAACGGTTAAAAAACGGTTCAACAGTTCCGGTACGGTACCGCGATCCGTGCCGGCGATACAGCCGACGCGGTGGGGCTGTCCATTCTCCCTCAATTCCTTCAGTCTGGCGGATATGTCACCTATCGCCTCTTCCCAGGAGATTTCGACCAACCGGCCGCCGACGTTTTTCATGGGCGCCTTCACGCGCTGCGGCCCATAGAGCAACTGGGCCCCGGCCAGCCCCAGCGTGCACAAACCGCCGTTGTTGATCGGATGGCCCTCCAATCCTTCGATTTTAACCACCCGGTCGTCGACCTTGCGGACACTGATGCCGCAGCCACCAGGACAAAGCGTACACGCAGAGGTAACGGTGCTGACCTCGCCCTTCTCTGGAATCGGCACCCAGGGCCACATCTGGGTCCAGATGGAGATATCATCCGTCATTTTCCAGGGCAGCGGCGAGAGTGCGGTCCCTGCGGCACCACCGATTAAAAACGACAAGAAACTTCTTCTGTCAATCTTCATCGATTCATCCCCTTACATCTGAGCAAACGGCAAATTTTTTCACAGGAAACCCTACAATTGGCGCAGAAAGGTGCACCGGCGGCGGCACTAGTGGTGGCACACAAAACAGCCGCCTTTGTGGGTTTGCACGCTTCCTTGATTGACATTTTCTTTTACGTGGCACTCGGAGCAGTCATCCATTTTCATCCTGTCCCAGCTGTTATGTTTGATTCCTGAAATGTTTTGGCCCCAGATATCACGACTGTAGCGGCTGATCCGATTATATTCATAGGGTTTAAGTTCCCGGCTCTCGCCGATGTGACCGTGGCAACTGACGCAGTCCATACCGGCCTTTTTGACGTGAGCGGCGTGCGAAAAAAAGACACACGGGGGTTGTTTCGAATAGACCAACCAGGGAACTTCCCTGCCTTTTTGGACGAACTCGGTGACGAAATATTCCTCGGCCTCGCTGCCGCCCTGCACCTCCTCATGGCAGTCGATGCACTGCGCAAGCTTCGGAACACCAGAGTAGCTGCCGTCCTCGCGGAAGAAATGGCAGCTCTCACAGCCCGCGTCGACCAGTTCGTTGTGCTTCTCATGATTGAATACGACCGGCTGCTCTTTCTGGGAATAAAGGAGCTTGGGAAAGACCACCCATCCCACGACCAGGCTGGCAACGAAGCCGATAATAAAAAACAGGATGATCGACGCGCTGGATCCATCCTGCTTTTTGTCTTCACTTCCCGAAGACGCCGTTTCCGCTGCCTTTCCGGCTGCATTTTCCGATTCCGTCCTGTCAAGATCGCCATCTGTACTCATGGAAACTCCGTCTGTGATTGATTGGTGGTGTCACGGCCTGACGGATGCTAACACCCTCCGTCTTGCTCCGCATGACGCCGTCTGCGGGCGACCGAACCGAAGCGGCAATTGTGAACCCATAAGCCCTGCAGCGCGTCGTTGCAGCATGGTTGCCTGACGCAGCCTGCAGTACCTTTGACCGGGGGGCAAAATTTTGGGTTGTGTACCTTGAGAGCCTTTTTTTGTCAAGGGAAAATCATTGCCCCATGGACCCGTAACTGTGCAAACCGGGAAGCAGATTGACACCGAAATAAGTGAACAGTACGGCAGCAAATCCGATCACCGAAAGATAGGCGATGCGGCGACCGTGCCAGCCGCGCATCAGCTTGGCGTGCAGGAGTGTGGCATAGATGAACCAGGTGATCAGTGACCAGGTCTCCTTTGGATCCCAACCCCAGTAACGCCCCCAGGCCGAATTGGCCCAAACGGCTCCCGAAATGATACCGACCGAAAGAAAAAGGAATCCGAACATGATCATCTGGTGCGTCAGGTCATCAATTACAATTGGTTTCGGAAAACGGTCCAGCAACGACCCTTTTGGGTCTGGTTCACGTTGTCGGATGAGGTACATGATGCTGAGCCCGAAAGCGACGGCAAAGGCGGCATAGCCGATAAAACAGGTGATCACATGCGCGATCAACCAGTTGCTTTTCAATGCCGGCAGCAGCGGTTGGATGCGGTCACTGATGTTGGGAGAAAGAGAAGCGTATGCCATCGCCAAGAAGGCCAGCGGCATGGTGAAGGCCCCGATGACGCGGTTCCCGTAGCGGCGTTCGATGAAAAGATAGAGCAGGGTAATCGTCCAGGCAAAAAAGACCAGCGATTCATAGAGGTTGGATAAGGGAGCGTGTCCAATCCCCATCCGGTAAGACTCCACCCAGCGCATGACGATCCCTGCGGTGTTGCCGATCAAGCCTAAAAGCGCCACCCAGGTCGCCAGTACACCCGGGGTCTGCCGCCTGAAAACAAAACCCACGAGGTACAAAAACGCAGAAAAACCGTATGTAAAAGTGGTAATGGAAAGTGTCAGCGAGCTGTTCATTGGTCATCCTTCGTGGTTTTCTGATCGGTTGTAACCGGTGTGTCCCTCGGTTTCGAGCAATTCATCGGCGATGGTTTCGACCTTTCTTCGCATGCCGAGCTTGTTCTTGTTGGCGTTGCCCGACACCGTTACAAGGCTCTGCCGGCCGCTGCGGGCCACCTCGATGCACAGTCTCTGATGCGACATGAAAAATGTGATGAAACAACCGATGATCATCAACACAAAGCCCGTGTAGACAACCCAGACGCCGGGGTCCCTTGTCACCTGCAGTCCGGTATAGAATCGTTTGGTCTGCTGGTCCGGTAGAGAGCCCATATCATCGATCGAAATCAGGACCGCATCATTGCGTTGGGGATTGATCATGGGTCCCATACGGTCGAATCCTGGGAATTTCAATGGCAGGACCACCTCGACCGGCACACCGTTTTTCTGGGTCAGCGTACCGATTAGGGCCGGGCCCAGTTCCTTGCCTCGGAAGTCATAGCTATCCTTGAATTCTTTGATTTCGAATTCGCCGAGGCCTTCCGGTATACTGATTTTCTCCCCGATACGCACTTTCTTGTTATAGATCATGCCGGTTTCTTTGCTGGTGAAACTCAAAGCGATCTCTTCGGGTACAGCGGTTTTCGAGCGTTCTGGAGGCATTTCACCGTAGCTGGATTGAAAAAAATTGATCCCTTTATAGCGCAGCGGATGATTGACCAAGACGTCTTTTTGCAAAACCGTCTGCCCGTTTTCGACAATTGACAGGCGGCTGCGATATTCCTTGGGCATGCCGGAAGGATAGAAACTGACATCGAAATCCTCGCAGCGGATGCCGAAGTCCAATTGAATCGGCTTGCCCGAATTCCTGAGGAAAACCGTGCGGGTCGTTTCACCCTCGGCGATGTTGACGAATCCTTCGAAACCGAACAAAGAACCGAGCAACCCGCCGATCAGCAAAATTACCACGCTGGCATGGACAATGTAGACACCGAGGCGGGTCCAACGCCATTTTTCAGCAAAAAAGACAAATCCGTCCGCGGTCGTGTCGCTGCGGTGATAATTAAACTTTTTTGTCACGAGGCCCTCGACGACATGACTCAGTTCTTGTACCGCGCGAGGGTCCTTGCGACTGATTTTGTGTTTGTCGCCGCGGTATCGGGCAAGATTAAACGGCGGATGCTTGACGAAGACGATTTTCAAGGTAGCTGAAAGGCGATTCAACGAACACACAATGATATTGACCGTCAGCAGAAACAGGAGCAGCTGGAACCACCAGGAATGGTACATGTCGAAAATATCGAGGATCTCGAACAAGCGGTAATAGAACTCACCGAACGCCCGGCGGTAATTCTCCGGGCTTTCATTTTGCGGGATGAGCGTACCGATTATCGAGGTGGCCGCCAGGGTCATTAAAAGCGTGACGGTAAGCTTTACGGAAGCAAAAAAGCGCCAGAGTGCGTTGGGTTTCGGAGAATCGCCTGGAATCTCCTTGGTGACCATTATATGTCCTTTCCAGGAATGTTTTTTTTATCGCAAATTTTGTTTCATATAAAATTGCGGCGGCCATTGCAACGGGAAAGAGAACCCGCAACAATTTTCGATGAAAATCAAGAAACATGCAGATTACGCCGGGTGATCGAGAACCATTGGAGAACCAGGTCCTCTATGCCATTAACGGGATTCGAGTCGGAAGCGAGGCGGGATAAACGGCACATCGGTAAAAGTCAGATTGCGGAGACCCGGCCTGCGGACAGCTTGTTGTCGAAACCAAAAAGTCTTCAATTGCCGACCCCGAGGAAGGTGGCAAACTGAAGACTTTTGATATCGGATTCGGTAAAACTGAATCGCGGATCGCTTCGCCGTTCAACACACGAATCAATCCACGCCCAATTCGTTGGGGAGAAAAACGCCGATCTCTGCGATCAGAAGCGCTTGGGATACGGCGGAATTTATTAAGCTTTTGTGTAGACCCCCCGGGACATCGATTTAATCGACCCCTTTTTGGTCAATTTGTAGAGGGCATTGCTGAGCTGTCGCGGGTTCAGATCCGTTTTTTCTTTCAACTGAGCGATGGAAATTCCCTTCCTGCTCTTTTTGATGACATCTAAAACCGAGTTGAGAACCGTGGCACCCTTATCTACTTTAGCCCTAGTTACCTGCTTGACAGGGGCTGCTTTTTTAGCCTTGGGTTTCGCCTTGGTGCTCTTGGAAACGGTTTTTTTCGTCGCAAGGCCTTTGTCGACTTGTTTCGAAAGCTTTTCTACCTGCTTTGAAAGAGCGGTGAGGTGTTTGGCGATACTCTTCAACTGATTACTTGCTTGTGCCATTTCGTCATTCCTCCCTGTTCATGTAAGATTTTTGACACGATAACCGTTTTGCTTCATTGTAGTATATATCGACCTGTTTAAATGTCAACAAATAAAAATGTATTTTCGATAATTAATTCAGCGCAATAAAGACATAGTAACAGTATTTGGTGCTCTTTGCGGAAAGAGTCGAGTCGGTGAAAAAAGCTTTCTGGAAGTGCATCCAGAAATCACATCAGCGTCCTGCTGTACAACACAACAGATTCGTGCTATTGGATACAGAGAAGAATCGGGGTCCGTACTATCCCACTCCTCTTGTATTCCATGGCGAACAAAACAGCATCTTCAGTCTTTTAAGATTCCCGCTGATACAGGCTTTAAAGGAAATTAATAAAAACAGATGAGCCCGAAACCAAAACACATCGATTATGAGAAAGAGCTCAACCCCGCCCAGCTCGAGGCGGTGATGTTCGACGATGGGCCGCTCTTGGTTATAGCCGGTGCCGGCAGCGGCAAGACCAGGACATTGACCTACCGTGTCGCGCGCCTGGTTGAAGCAGGCGTCCCGCCAGCGGCCATTCTTCTTCTAACCTTTACCCGCAAGGCATCGGCAGAAATGCTCACCCGCGCCTGCCGATTACTCGACAATCGGTGTGGAAAAGTCTCCGGCGGTACCTTTCACTCTTTTGCCAACGCAATCCTGAGACGTTACGCTGCCGTGTGCGGCTTTGAATCCGGATTCTCAATTATGGACCGGGCGGATGCGGAAAGCCTGATCGGAATTGTCAAGAAAGAACTCGGTATTTCCTCCAAGAAGCGTGCGTTTCCGCGAAACCAGACACTCGCCAATATTTTCAGCAGGGGGGTCAACAAGGGCTTGAGTGTCGATGAGGTCGTCTTCAACGATTACCCTCACTTCGCCTCCGCGGCCGACGACCTGACGGCACTCTTCAACCTGTACTCGGAACGTAAACTGCAGCTCAACTTCCTTGACTACGACGATCTTTTAGTCTATCTGTACCGTTTGCTGCGCGATCGGTCCGATATCCGTCAAAACCTTTCTGCGACCTATCGCTACATCATGGTCGACGAGTATCAGGACACCAATCATCTGCAGGCTGAAATTCTCTACCACCTGGCCGACCGGAACCATAATGTGATGGCGGTCGGAGATGATTCTCAGAGTATTTATGCTTTCCGAGGTGCCAATTTCAAGAATATCATCGACTTCCCCCGAATATTTCCTGGCACTACGATCATCGGCCTGGAAGAAAACTACCGCAGTGTCCAACCGATCTTATCATTGACCAATGCCGTCATCGATCGTGCGGCAGAAAAATACGATAAAAAGCTGTTCACCCGTCGGAAGGGCGGCACCCGGCCGTGCTTGGTGGACACGGTCAGCGAAAACAACCAGTCGCGGTATATCGTCGAAAAGGTCCAGGAAATGGCGGTCACCGGCGTGCCCTTGAACCAGATCGCCGTTCTTTTCCGCGCCAGTTTTCACTCTTTCGACTTGGAAATCGAACTGTCTCGCGAGCAGGTGCCGTATGTCAAAGTCGGCGGGTTCAAATTTATGGAATCGGCCCATATCAAAGACCTGTTGGCCCACATGCGTGTTGTTCAGAATCCCTACGACAGAATCAGCTGGTACCGACTGCTGCAGCTGCTGGAAAAAATCGGTCCGAAATCCGCCCACGACATTTATGAAGCGGTGTTAGCTGAACACGCCGGAACCGCCGGAATTCTGACCGCCGTCAGCGGAAGAAAGAGACCGGTAGGACTCGAACGGCTGGCAGAGCTATACGCTGCTATCGACGCTCGACCAATGAGTGTCGCCGAGATGGGAGAGACGGTCCTGGCTTACTACCTTCCGATTTTAAAGCGCAAATACGACGACCATCCCAAACGGCAGAAGGACCTGGAGCAACTGCTGACCATTATGATCCGCTATGATGAGCTTGAAGGTTTTCTGTCCGACATGGCTCTGGAACCGCCTTCCGCCAGCGTCGAAGGGTATCTGTCGACTGACGGAAGCGACGACGACCGGCTGGTTCTCTCGACGATTCACTCCGCTAAGGGCCTCGAGTGGCACACGGTCTTCATCATTTGGGCTGTTGACGGCCGTTTCCCATCGGTTCGTGCGCTCGACAATACTGTGGAACTCGAAGAAGAACTGAGGTTAATGTATGTCGCGGCCACACGGGCCAGAGACAACCTCTTCATTACCTATCCGAGCCAGGTTTTCGATCGTGGTGCCGGACTCTATTTCGGCCGCCCGTCGCGCTTCGTCGATAGACTACCGCAGGAGGTCATCGAATCCTCTTCGGTTTCCCCTTGGTAACCCCGGTCCGGCTATTCGGAAAAGTATTCGACGGTGTAGACTTTTACGGTAAGCTCGCCGGCCTTCCAACAATTCGTTTCCAAACCGGCTTTAAGGCAGAGGTGCTCCAAGAAGGATTTCGTGTCGGGAAGCTGTTCCCAGACTTGCGGTAAGAATGTCGCTGAATGCCACCCTCTTGAAATGATGACGCCATGGACCCCCGGCTGAAGTTTTTCGAGGAGATCGTCGGCATCGTTATGTTCCAGTGCGATCGGCACAGAAAGCACACTGATCTCGATGTCCACTGCCGGCAGTTCATCTGCTTCCAGCGGTGGGAAGCGTGGGTCTCTGAACGCGCTGTTGCGCGCATTATGCTCCACTCCGGCCAGAAGCGAACGCGCCGCTTCGATTGTACCGATACAGCCGCGTAACACTTTGTCTTTGTGAAGGGTTACAAAACAGCCGCATTTCTTCTGTAAAGCCCCCGAAGGATTGGCCGGTCGAATCACTTCAGTACCGCCGACCAGTTCGGCGGTGATGGCGCTTCGGGCCAACTTCAGCAGACAATTGCGATCGTCATCCGATAAGGTCTGGATTGTCATGATGGCAGCATGGATTTATAAGCGCAAGAAAAGCGCGGGATCAACGGAGAAAGGCCCACCAGATGTAAATGCCCAATACCAGCAGGGCAAAAAACGCCGATAAGTAAGCCGTCCAGTTCACCGTTCGTTTGGCCATGCCGTGGGAATCGACTTCCCCGAGCCTCGATTTGCACGATGGGCATTGGGTTACCCGCAGCGACACATAGGCGTAGCATTCTGGACATCTTTTGGTCGCGTAAACGAGACTCTTGTCTTTCGTTTCGGATCTCATCACCAGGCAAACTCCTTCGAAACCGCGTGCGTGGTTCAAAATCGACAGCTTTTTTATTATTTTACACGATTTCGACAGAGTTAAAAACACATTTTTTCAGCCATCGCTATCGATGTCCTCGATTGCATCCAGCGGGTGCGCCAAAAGAACGGAGAAAACCCGTTGTTGGAGGAACCTAGTTGAGGTAACTCTTATCGATAGTGATCTCTCCGCCGTCCCGCAATTCGGCCAACCAGTCCGTGACGGTACGGTATTGCTTTTGCTCGCGTAATTTCTCCTTTACCGCCACTTTTTCCTTTTCGAAATCTTCCGCCGAAGGTTCCTTGCGACCGTTGATTTCGACCACGTAATACGCGTTGTTGCCCTCGAACACCTTTTGTGGCCATCGGTTTTGCGGCGACAGGAGAAAGGCCGCATCCGAGAGGTCCGGGTTGTTTCCGATTTTAGGCACCGGCGTTTTGCGGGTAAAAAATCCGGTGGTGTCCACCGGGAAGCCCATTTGTTCGCTCTCGTTATCGAACGATTTACCGTCTTGCAGCGCGGCCAGAAACGCTTCGGCTTCCGCCCGCGCTTTTTCATTCTGTTTTTCCTTGATCAGATCCGCCCGCACCCGCGGGGCCACCGCTTGCAGATCGGGAATCTGTGAGTCCTTCTTGTCAGTCACCTGCAGGATAACGTATCCGTCGCTCAACTCCTGTATCGGGCTAACATCCATAACGGGGAGGGCAAAAGCGGCGGCCGCAAATTTCGCAGCGTCCCTGATGCCTTTGATCGGGCCTTTTTGAGTAAAAAAACCGGTTTCCGTGATGGCCAGTTGTTGGTCCGCGGCATTTCGTACCAGGTCGTCTCCTTGAAAAGAATTGTCGTAGATCGACTCTGCTGTTTCATAGGCCAGTGCCTTGGCGCGTTCGTCGGTCAGTTTGCGCCGAATATCGTCACGGGCGGCCTCGAAGGAAGTGGTGGTCGCCTCGTTGACCTTTTCGACCTTGATGATGTGCCACCCGAAACGGGTCCGCACCGGTTCGCTAATATCCCCGGCTTTCATCGCGAAGGCCTGATCTGCAAAGGGTTTGACCATGGCGTCCTTGCGGAATGCCCCGAGATCGCCGCCGTTCGCGGCAGTGGGACCCTCCGAGTATTGTTTGGCTAATTCTGCAAAGTCTCTGCCCTCCCGGGCCAGTTTGAGGATCTCCGATGCTTTCTGACGGGCCTGCTCCACGTTTTTTT
>CAWBCG010000022.1:0-63797 GCA_963787235.1 uncultured delta proteobacterium | reverse complement strand
CTTGTCATAAGGGTGATCCGTGGGATGGATCCCCATCTCCTCCGTGGTGATCAAACCGACGCCGCCTTTGGCCCGCTCCCGATAATAATAGATATGCCGGTCGCTGATCAGATTGTCCACCGCATAGTTGGTCATATGGGCGGCGAAATGAATCCGGTTGGGCACCACCGTAGCGCCAATTTTGAGTGGTGAAAAAAGATACTTGAATTCGCTCACAACAGTTCTCCCACCTGTCTGCCTTCGATAATCGCCATGTCAATTCCCCTTGGCGCAACGCAATCTCCGGTTCTGTAGACTTCTTTGACCTGTCCTTTCAGCTGGTGGTAGAGGTCGTCATCGACCGTATTGCCCACATCCAGGACCACCGTATCGTATCCGTCTAAGAGGATGGTTTCGTTGGTGTAAATGTCCCGCGCCTTGACCCGTAATCCGTCGGCGCTTGAATCGATTTCCAGGATATCCAGATCGGTTCTGAAGGTGGCGCCCTTTTGCAGCAGACGCTGACGCCCCAGGTAAAGCTCCCCGCGGGGGGCCAGTTCGATGCCGATGAACAGATCGCTGGTCACCATATCTACTTTTTTTCCCTGTTCGGCCAGCAACTCCGCCGTGGCCATGGCATGGTGCCCGCCGTCCTCATCGATGAACAGCACCTTTTCGCCCACCGGGTGGGTGCCTTGTATGACATCCCAGCCGGTCAGGACAGCCGGCGGCCCATAATTGCCGGGGAAGGGCTTTGAAACCGGTACGGAGCCCGTGGCCACCACCACCGCATCCGGGGCCTGTTCAAGGATCAGCTCCGGTGTGGCCGTCACGCCCCTCTGAATCGTTACGCCGTGTTCGATGAGCATATGCCTGAGATACCGGATCACCCCCTGCATGGCGCCGCGTCCCGGGCGCATGCCGATGAGCTTGACCTGGCCGCCCACGGTGGCCGCCTTCTCATAGACCGTCACGTCGTGACCGCGTTCATGGGCCACCCGGGCGGCTTCCATGCCCGACGGCCCTGCGCCCACGACGATGACCTTTTTCTTTTGGCGGATGGGGGGCCAGGACTCGTCGCCGGTCAGGGGCTCGAAACCGACTTGGGGATTCTGGATACACCCCAATGCCTTGGATTGATTGATACGACCGATGCATCCCTTGTTATCCTTGACACAGTAGCGGATATCGACCATTCGGCCTTCACGCGCCTTCTTGACCATGTCGGGGTCACTGATCATGGCCCGAACATACCCCACCATATCCGCCTTGCCATCCGCGATAAGCCGTTCGGCCTTGCCCGGAAAACCGATCTGGTAGCTGGCCATCACGGGAATACCGACCCCGTTTTTGATCAGTTCGGCCACGTCGATGGTAAAACCGAAGGGAATGTGCATGGACGGCATAATCAGGTGAAGATTGTAATAGGTGCCCACGGCCACATTGATGAAATCCACGGCACCGGTGGCTTCCAATGTTTGGGCCATCTGAACGGATTCCTCCGGATTGATGCCGCCCCAGAATTTTTCATCCGCGCACAGACAGATCCCGATGGTAAAATCGTTCCCCACGGCCGCTCGAACGGTTTCCAGAACTTCCAAGGGAAAGCGCATCCGGTTCTCAAGGCTGCCACCGTATTCATCGCCGCGATGGTTGCTGATGGGCGATAAAAACTGGCGCAGCAGCGATTCCGGCCCCATGTCGATCTCGAGACCGTCGAATCCGCCCTGCTTGACCCGGACAGCGGCCTGGCCGAAGGCCTCCATGATGTCGGCCATATCTTCGGGCTCCATGGGTTTGCACGTTTCGCCGAATACGATATCGGCGATGGCAGAAGGCCCTAAAATCGCCTTGCGGGTCACGGAACCGCTGCTCTGAAATCCATGGTGGTTCAATTGGGCGATGATCCGGGTATCGAATTGATGGACGGCATCGGTGAGTTTTCGAAAGTCCGCCACCACCTCCGGACGATGAACCTCGATCAAGGTCTCCCAGGGGCGGTCATCCGGGTGCACCGCCAGCTCCCCCACGATGATCAATCCGCATCCGCCCTGAGCCCGCCGTCGGTAATAGGCGATATGTCGGTCCGTGATCCGTCCGGATTTACTGAAATTGGTGCGATGGGCCAACAGGCTGATGCGGTTCGGCAGTTCCGTTCCCCTCATTTTCAAGGGGGAAAATAGATTTTCATGCATGTTCGGTTTCACTCTAACGGTCTGTTTTTTTGATTATAATAAAAGAATAACGCGTGATACGTTGGACTGTACGGTCAGCAACTTGTATGCCATGGGTAAGTATGCAAATGGTCCGGAACGAGCTGGCGGTATTCACCGAATGAGCCTGGTATCGTGAAAATACAATGTCGACAGAATGTTAGCGGCCTGTGACAGTGAAATTCACGATGAATAAAGGGTAATAAAATTAGATGAATTCGAAAATCCGGGGCGATCATTCGGGGGAAGTCATGTCCACTATTGGGACAGTAGACCCCATCAGGTTGCATAGTTTCAACCCTAACTGATTATGATCAAAATGAATACCGGGCAGTGTGGTCGCCTGTGGCGATTGAGGCATCGTCGTTTCACACGTGACGCAGTTTTTCGAGCCATCACGCGCGTGTTCACTCGCGGCTTACCGGAAGACGCGACCTGGTCGATTTTTCTTTTTTCTCCATCCCCAATAGGGCCAGGGCATTAAATAGCATGCGCCCAGCCGCTCCGGTATACCAGCTCCATCCCCCTCTGCCTTCGTAGCCCGGTCCGAAATAGATGTCCGCCGGCTGTTGATGCGGCTCCAGGCCGTACACGGTCAAATTTTCGGGGGACAAGTGGCCGAGAGGTGAAATCTTACGCCACAGCGCCATGGCCTTGGTTCTGTAATCAGCGGCGATTTCCGTTTCTCCCCTTCCCTGCGCCTCTTTCGACAGGAAGAGCAAGGCGTCGACCAGCCAGGATACGCCATGGGAATATTGGCCGCCGTTTTCGCGGACTCCGGGCGGATAGTCGGCCAGCCGACCGGGGTAGATGTCGTCTTGTTCTGTGAACGGTGGTGTAAAAAGTTGAACCAGGTCTTCTTTTTCAAGCGCCTCAAGGGCCGTGGCCATGGCCTGACGTCCTTTTTCAAGGCCTGCGACGCCGGAAATGATTGACCAGGCGGTCACCAGCGCGTTGGCCCGGTCCATCACCTGCCCGTCATCGGTGTAATAGTTGACATAGCGGTCACCCAGCCACATGGCGTCGAGACGGTTTCTCAATTCGGCCGCTTGGGCCAGGTAATCCTTTTTTCGGTCTTCCCCCTCTTTTTTCGCTACCAGGTCGGAAAAGTTGATCAATATGTCGTGCAAGAAAAACCCGAGCCAGACGCTCTCGCCCTTGTTTCTGATGCCGGCCGCATCGAGACCGTCGTTCCAGTCGCCGGCACCCAGGAGCGGCAGACCGTGAGGTCCGGTTTTTTGAAGGGTCAGCTCGATCGCCTTCAGGCAATGCTCGTAAAGGCTCACCGTGTCCCGTGACGGCCGCTGTGCCGTCACCTGGGTAGCGGACATTTTTGCCAACGGTCCGCCTTCCAAATAGGGCGTCCTTTCGTCCAATATTCCCCAGTCGCCTGTGACCTTGACATATTGGTAGACCATGTAGGGCAGCCACAGGTGCTGGTCCGAAGCCCTGCCGTGGGCACCGATGCCGGTCTTTTCTTCCCAGGATTGATGCCACCACTGCAGGACGTCGCCTTTGTGAAACTGTTGGGCGGAGTGAAGCAGAATCTGGCGCCGGGCCAGCTCTGGTTTGATGTAAAGGAAGGGCAGGACATCCTGAAGCTGATCCCGGAAACCAAAAGCCCCGCTGCGCTGATAAGGGCCGAGTCGGCCCCACAGACGGGCCACCAGCACCTGATACGGCAGCCAAAGATTGACCATCCGGTCGAAGGTGACGTCACCGGTTTGCACCTTCAACTTTTCGAGATAATCCCGCCACCATTGTTTGGTTTCCACAAAAGCCTTTTGAGCAGCAGAAACATCCTGAAACTTGCGGATAATCTCTGCGGCTTGCTCCCGGTTTCGGGCCTGGCCGAAAACCAGACTCACCGTCGCCTCACCGGCGGGGGGAACCTCCACCTCGCCAACGAAAGCCGCACAGCGCAACCCGTCATCCGGTTGACAAGAATCGGATACGCCGTTTTGCAGCATAAAAGGGTTGGCGAGGTCACGGCAGGCGCCACCGAGAAATCGCGACCTCACGGTCTCGACAGCTTCCACGGGCAGATTCGTGGCGGCGAACGCCCAGCCGCGCTGGAAGTCGTTGTGAGGATTGGAGAAGAAAAGGGCGGCGAGTTTACGATCATGATCCGCCACGATTTTGCCGCACGTGTCAACCGGCGTCTCGCCCAGCATGATCTGCCAATACGGTACCACCCGGTAATGGAGGGCTTCTCCGGTGAGATTGCGGATGGTGAGCAGCCGGATCTCTGCCGGTTGGTCGGGAAGAACAAACTGACTTAGCTCCAGTTCCGCCGCAGCACTTCGATTTCTGAAAACCGCATAGCCCAAGCCCCACCTGACATCGAAGGACCTGTCTTTTCTTCTCAAGGGAATGAAGGTGGGGGTGTCCGTCTCCCCGGTCGTTAGATTCAACAGGTAAAGGACCTGCCCCGGCAGTTGCGAGGGGACCGAATCGGCATCAAAAGGCGTCAGGCCGTTTTGCTGCGAATTCTTCATGAAAGAATAGACGCCGCCCTGGTTCGTGACCACGGCACCGTAACCGAGGGGGTTGGCCATCAGATGGCTCCAGGGACGGGGGGTGTCCCTTTCGACGTAAAGTTCGCCACCGTCGGAAGAGAACCGGTAGGGAAGAGAACCGGGCAAGCCACCGCCGTTCTCTTTCTCTTCGGTAACCGCCTGCTTCAGGCTGCGCGTTCTGGAAAACGCAGGCCAATGACTGAAATCCGACGGCACTCTGCGACCGGTATATTTTGCAATACGGTCCAGGGCCTGGCGGTCATCGGCACCGTAACCGTCGACAAATGTCACTATGGCCGAGCCGAGCGGCGGCAGTTCCACTCTCAGGCGCAGACTCGCAATCGGGTCGAATGTATAGCAGAGTCCCTCGTCCGCAGGATTGCGCATGTCTCCCTGCAGCCCCGCGGGCGACGTCAGCGTCTCCATGCCGATGAATTGATCCCGCGAGTCCTCGTATCCGACGAGCGTTATCCCCTGCCGCGGGTCCTCTTTGACCGCATGGAAAGCCGTCTCACCGGACCCCCGCCGCCGGACCGTGCCTTTTTGCGTCCCCTTGAGAAGACGGTTGCGGGCCAAAAGCGCGTTCATGGGGCGCACGAACCGCGTCCCGATATGCAGATGATTGAAAAAGGGATGGCGGCGGTAGGCGTCGGTGTTGTTCAGGCCGAACTCCTGATAGCTGGTGAGGTCGATGCTCCGAGGTCTTTTCTCGAGGTTGCTCAGCCGAACTTGCCAGAGCTCCACCGGTTCAGTTTCGTCCAAGCGCAGTTTCACCTCGGCGCGGATTCCACCGAGTACCGTCGCCATTTCCAGAGAAAGGGGATCGGTTTGGGTTGTGCGGTATTCGCCGTCCCGGCGCCGTGCCGGGTTGAAACCGACGGACCAGCATCTATCCGGACTGCCCGCGGGGCTGGAGCGATCCCGGAGATAAAAGAATTTGCCTCGAATCTGCAGCGGGTCGTCAGGCCGGCGGGTGAGATCGATCTCGAAGCCTTTGCGTTCGGCACTGTAAACCCTGCTGTAGCCCCTGCCGTCGGAGGTGACCTCCGTCGTGTAAGTGCCGTTGGACAGCACGAAGGTTTTTCTCCCGTCAGGCGCCTCTTTATGGTTCGCTTCATCAGCCGCAGGCAGACAGACCGTTTGGGGAAACCGGCTTCTGCGGATAAGGAAAAAAAGTCCCAGAAAACCGGCCACCAGGAGAAACCCGCCGACAACGTAGTAGACCGGCGGCCAGAAGGTATCGGCCAGTTGGGCGGCACGCTCCGCCGATGTTTGCCAAACATAATTCCATTCCGTGCCGCGCGGCAGGTAAAACGGAATCAACAGGGGGGCCCATGTGGCAAACCGCCTCAGGCCGAGGGGCATGCAGCGGGTCCGGGCTGAAAAACCGATGGCACGGGCCGCCTTTTCGTCCAGAATGTCGGCCCCGACGAAAGACAGATTGACCAGGGTGGCCACCCGCAGCCCCATGTGATCGACCCAGATCAGAATGCGAAACCAATCATACACCAGCAGGTTGAGGAAAACGTTAAGGCTCCAGGCGCGAAAGCTCTCGGGGTCGAGCGTCCAGCTCTTGAAGGTGGCGACCAGCGTCCGGATGGCACCGTCCTGGTTGTACCACGTGGGATCCGGGGACATGCGCAGGAAAGAATAGATGACCGGTGCCATCCACAAACCCCATCGCAACACGCGCACCGCCTGCTCGACCAGGGCCACCATCCCCTTGCGCGTAAACAGCTCTTTCAAGGGTGCGCTGCTGCGCTGGAGCAGTGCATTGAGAAACACGAGGTTGATGCTGAACAGCGGAGCGGCCAATGACCAATTGATCACGCCTGAAAGAGCCTCGTTGTAGAGAAGCCGGACGCCGCCGGGGGTATGGCCCAAGTTCAAGGCACCCCACTTGCTGAACAGCGGATAGATGACATAATCCGGGACGGACTTCCCCTCCGCGGGATAATAGAGAGCGGCATACTTGAAGAACTTGCTGGTCAGCACCCGCAGCTGCAATGTGTCTACGTACCAGGCCAATCCGCCACCGGCGATCCCGCCCAAGACGATGCCCAGAGCATAGATACGCCAGCTTTGCAGGCGTTGCCTTTTGCCCGTCAGCACCTCGAAGATGTTCCGTAAAAAATCGACCCCGCCGTAGCCGATCGCGCCGGCCAGGAACCCGAACCAAAACCGTTGGAAACTGTCCACCTCCGGCAGGCCGCTGGCAAGGGCATTTCCGCAGAACGCTCCCAGGACGGCCCCGCGTAGAAAACCGACCCCCTGCATATAATTCTGACCGGCTCTCTGGAAAAATCTTCCACTGCCGTCAAAGGTTTCTATGATGGTTTTAAGAAACGGGAAAATCAGGGCCCCTGCCAAAGCTGAAAAGAATACCGGATGGGCCGCGGCAATGGCGACGACAACCTCCATCCGCATCAGTGCAACCAGGCATTGGATAATCGAAATAAAAACGAGGCTGTAAACCGCCCCCTTGGTGAAACCGGATCGAAAGTGGTCCGCGCCCCAGTACCATGTCGGCTGTTTCCCGTGGAAGGCGTCCATGATGAGGCCCGTCATCAGGAAGGTCTGGCTCCAGAGCCCCGCCTGGGAGAGCATGGCGAAAACAAGGGCCGCCGGCACAGCGGCCATCCAGGGCAGACCGGCCAGATAGGCCCCCGATCCCCAATCGGCAAATTCCGGTGTGAAAGAAACCATTATCGCACTGCCCAAAAGCAGGACATGCACCCGCACATCCCGAACCAGGCGTCTGACCACGAGCAGTCCGATCAGGTTGGCAACCGCTTCGTTGAACAGCGCCAGAATGAGGCTTCGCCCCAGAAAGGTCGGTAATACCGAGGTCATGGCCCCTTCAGGCAGCGCGACACTGCCGACCCGACGCACGAGATCCGATGTCCCGATAAGAAACAGGCCGTTGAAAAGGAAGGGAATCAAAAGGACCGTACCGGCCAGCAGCGGCGTCGGATGTCTGCCGGAAGCAATCAGGGATTGAATCACGGCCAGAATGTAAATGACGGCGAACAGGCTCGCCGCCAGTCCCGTCAGCACGAAAGGATCGTTCCACGTCTGGGGCACCTGCCATATGTCGACTCCGGTCCGAACGCAGATGGCAAAAACAGCCGGGACGATAAAATCCTGTAACCCTTCAGCGATCGAGAGCAGCTTGCGGGTAAATTGCAACTTAAAGAACCCGGCGGCGAGCATGCCGAGAATACCCGCCGGCAGGGCGCTCAACCAACCATGTCCCTGAGCCGTGGCATAACCGCAGGCAGCCGCGGCGAGGGTGCCGCACAAGAAAAGAGATCCGCTAAGCATGAGGCGATCTTTTATTACAGCGCTTTTTTCGGGCATTTTTTCTGTCATATCCCTTATCGGTCCCGTCGAGTGGACTGGATGTCAAGGTCTTCGGGAATGCAACGATTGATGATGACCGGAAGGCAAGAGATTGCCGGCCGGAGCGGACCGTAGACCGCAACGGTTGCTCCGCCCGGTGATCGATGATCGCGTCAGGGTTGATAGACGTAACTCCAGGTTTCGGTAAGTACGTCGGGCCCTTTTTTCAAAAAAGCCCGAATTTCGACAGGATCTCTCCAGCCTGGAGCTGCGTCGCCTTTCGGGGCGATCTGGAAGACCAGACGCCACTGCCCATTCTGCGGTATTTTGGTGAGCTGCTGTTCGATCAGAGTGGCATTGGAACCGACATAGACGGCCGCTTCGAGCGGTTGGTCGGCGGAAAGAGACGCCAGTTCACCACCGGTAAAGTCGACCACAAATTTCCTGGTCCCGGCCGTTTTCCCCTCGGCCGTGCGGGAGGCCGTCACCCAGCCGGCCGGCGGACGATGACCGTCGGCGAAGTAATGCCAGTTCATGCGGTAGTCGAAGGAGATCGGCTTCCCGACGGGGGGGGGTGTCGCCGGAACCCAGAAGGCGACAATATTGTCGTGGATCTCTTCGGTCGGTGGGAATCATGATCAGCTGTACCCGACCGTCGCCCCAATTGCCGACCGGCGCAATCCAAAGACTGGGCCGATTTTCGTAGTTGCTTTCGATGTCCTGGTAGTGATCATAGTCCTGGTCTCTCTGCAGAAGCCCGAAACCTTTGGGGTTGGTCATCTGAAAGGACGTCACCAGCAGTTTTGACGGATTCACCAGCGGTCGCCAGATCCACTCTCCGTAACCCGTCTCCATCATCAAGCCGTCGGTGTCGTGAATTTCAGGCCGGAAATCGTCCACCGGCCGCAGCGAGGTGTTTTCGCCGTAAAAAAACATGCTGGTCATCGGCGCGATGCCGATTTGTTCGATCGTTTTTCTGGGAAAGAGCGTGCTTTTGACGTCCATTACCGTTTCTTTTCCGGGATGGATGACAAATTGATAAGCCCCGGCAATGCTCGGTCCGTCGAGAAGGGCGTAGAGGGTGATTTGCTTTGCGCCGGGTGCGGGTTTTTGAATCCAAAATTTGCGGAAATACGGAAATTCTTCCCCGGTCGGCAGGTAAGTGTCGATGGCCAGCCCTCTGGCCGAAAGGCCGTAATTCATGTGCTTGCCCACCGCTCGAAAATAACTGGCCCCGAGGAACACGGCCACTTCGTCCTGATATTCCGGCGTGTTGATGGGATAGTGGATGCGAAACCCTGCAAACCCCAGATCATCGGGGACAAGATCCGCAACCCTCTTCTTCTTGTAATCGAAGAGGTCTTTCGAAAAGCGCACCGGACGGACGGTGCCGCCCGGTTCGATCACATTGACGCTCACCGTCCGGTCAAAATAAAGGCCCGGATGAAAAAACTGCAGCGTGAAAGGAAGATTTTCATCGCGCCAGAGCGCCTCGGGGGGTTTGAAGCGAATGTCCCGCCAGTCATCGTAGTCGATCTTCAAGAGCCGGTCCGGCACGTCGCCGGTGGGAACCTTGAAAGGGGACCGCGAAAGCTTGCGGGCTTCATCGATTGCCTTTTCATATGTAAATGGATCGTTGGCCGCCGCCTCGGAGAGATGGAGTTGCGCACAGCCGCAGGATACGATCAAGAGCAGAAAAAGGGGGAAAAATCGGCGGGGTGAACGCCGGTTGAAAAATTTCAGAATCATCGTGTGCCTCCATTGGTCGGTCGATGTTTTTCGACCTTTGATGATTTATGGATCGAAATTCGATAAATGCTAATGAAGGATAGCTGATTAGCCCGCTTCCATATCGAACTCCTCGAAGTCGAACCAGTATCCGGAACGGCCATAGTAATCAAGCTCGAACTGTACGGCGTCGATATGGTTACTCTCGATCTCGAGAAAACGGGAGAACAAGTTCTGTCCCTCTGCCGGCAGCTGCGCCACCATCTGCCGGTAGAAGTCACTGGTTTCGATCTCCAGTTTGAGGGCCTTGCTCAGCATCTGCTGTTTAAGCCCGCGGTCGTCCGTGGCCATGCGCGATCGCAACCTGGCCACCTCCTTCTCGATCACCTGTTTCGGCGGAATGGCAGATGCCAGATGTTCTGAAGTGATCGTGCCGGTGGTCCGCCACTGTTCGAGTTTATGGTTCAGGTAATCCACGTGTCGCTGCTCATCATCGGCCAGGGCCCGGAAGATCTTCTTTCCGGTTGGATCTTTGGTCTGCTCCGCACCCTCGCGATAAAGGTCGCGAATCCTGTTTTCGTAGTCAAGGGCCGTCTTGATGGCTTCTTCAAGGGTCATTTTGTCCTCCTATAATCGGAACTGTTTGCGCAGGGCTCTCTTGTTGATTTTACCGACGCTGGTCTTGGCGATGCTCTCGACCAGCAGCACCTGACTGGGTACTCCGAACTTGGGAATGGTCCCGTTTTGTACGAATCTCATGAAAAAGTTCAGCAGGTCTTCTTCCTTCACTTTGCCTGCGAACTCTTTTTTCAGAACGACAAGGGCCAGGGGACGTTCCCCCCACTTCTCGTCCGGCACGGCAATGACTGCGGCTTCACTGATGGCTTCATGCTGGCTGATGATGTCCTCCAGCGTCAGCGAGGAAACCCATTCGCCGCCGGACTTGATGACGTCCTTTATCCGGTCGGTGATCTTCAGATAGCCTTCAGCGTCGATGTAACCGACGTCACCGCTGTGCAACCAGCCGCCGCGCCACAACTCTTCGCTGCGCTCTGGCTCCTTCAAGTAGCCCTGGGTCAGCCAGGGGGAGCGAACCACCACCTCGCCGGTCGCCTGGCCGTCGTGCGGCAACGATTTTCCGTCCGGATCGACGATGTCAAGCACCACGTTGGGTATCGGCAACCCGGTCCGGCAGCGGATGTCGACCTGTCGTTCCAGATCCCAGTCCATCATATGCGGTTTGAGATGCGCCAGGGTCAGGACCGGACAGGTTTCCGACATGCCGTAGCCGGTGTAGAGATTGATGCCCAGCTCGAGCGCCGCCCGGCAGAGACCCTTCGACAGCGCGGCGCCACCGACGATCACCTTCCACCTCGAAAGGTCGACCTTCTTCACGGCCGGGCTGGACACCAGCATGTGCATGATGGTCGGTACACAATGGGAAAAGGTGACGTTCTCAGTGGAAATCAGCTTCAGCAGCATTTCCGGTTCGTAGCGCCCCGGATAAACCTGCTTGGTTCCCAGCAGTGTCATCAAGTAAGGAATGCCCCAGGCGTGGACGTGGAACATCGGCGTCATGGGCATGTAAACGTCACCGGAATCGACGGGCGCCTGGGTCTTGTATGCGCACAGTCCCCCCATGATGCCGTAAGTGTGCAGCACTAGCTGGCGGTGGCTGAAGTAAACACCTTTAGGCATGCCGGTGGTGCCGGTCGTGTAGAAAGTAGTGGCTCTGGTGTTTTCGTCAAAATCGGGAAACGCGTAACCGTCTTTGCTTTTACCGAGCAGGGCTTCGTATTCGCCCTCGATGGCCAGCGATGTTTCCGGCATGTCGTCGGCGTCGGTAAGAAGAATGATCTTTTTGACGGTTTTGAACTGATCCTTTACCTCTTCGAGCAACCCTAAAAATTCGGCATTGACCAGGATGACGTCGTCCTCGGCATGGTTGATGGTGTAAATGAGCTGCTCGGTCGACAGGCGGACGTTGATCGTGTGCAGCACGGCGCCCATCATCGGCACCGCAAAAAAACCCTCCAGGTAGCGGTGGCTGTCCCAGTCCATTATGGCGACGGTGTCACCGGGCTGCACGCCCTGCTGCTGCAGCATGCCGGCCAGCCGGGTCACGCGGTTGAAAAAGGTTTCATAATCGTAGCGCAAACGGTCCCGGTAAACGATTTCCTGGTTCGGGGAATAAATCAGGGGCGTGGTGAGAATGTTCTTGATCAAAAGCTGATATGAATAGGCTGACGGAGTTCGGTGAATCGGTTTGGCCGGCATGATCGACTCCTTTCTTAGGTCATGTTGTTCACGAGGAGGTGGTACTCTCATCGAAATGATTTATCGCCCTATGGCACGTACCCGCTCTTGACGGTCGTAAAGATTGCCTTTATTGCCACTTCAACTGAACCCTTCCGGAATGCGCGCAAATTCGAGAAGGAAATCCAAGGCACCGGCCTTTTGGAGTGACATACCGTGTTGCATTAGCGTCTTTTGTGAGGAAAGCCGTTTCGATCAAACACCATGTCGTTGAACGCAAACATAAAATCGTGTTCGGGGGTTCGAAAGAACCACTGATTCTTGTGATTGAATCCAAGGCTGCGGTGCATGGCGGCGAAATCGAGCATCTTCGTCACAGGTCCCTGGCGGAAAAAAACGGCGAAGCCTGCCGATTGCTTAGCGGAAACCGAATCACCGCCCGGTCTTCCCAGAAGATCACCTCTCCCGCTCCGTTTCGTGTGATGGCTTTGAGTTCGTTGTCCTGCTGGCCGTCGGTCAAAAGTCCGGCCCGGTCTTCCACAAACCCGGCCTTTCCGGCACCGTCAGTGCAGCCCGACAATACCAGGAGCATCAGAGACACCGGGACAGCGACTCTAAGCACCCATTGGGTCAAAAAGGCATCCGCGCAGCTCACCCTCAAAAAAAGGCGTTCCATTGACCTCCGAATTCTTTCCTTTCATAAACCTGGCGAACCAATCCGTTTTTTGATACCACGCCGCGTGCACCGCTGACGGTGTGTGACGCTCACCCATGAAACCAGTTGGAATTCTTTTGTTCGGAATCGAAGGCAATGGTATGGCCGGTGAAAAAGCGCAGCAAATGGCCCAAGTGAGTGTGCGGCCCTCCAAAAACGGCATCTTATCGGCCCAGGCCGCTGTTCTCGCTCTTTGCAGCCCTTGCAACCGGTCATATTCTCGCTGCCGACTTGCCGTCTCATGCATTAATCTCAAATTTTGATCAGTTGTTCAAGAGAGTATTCTCTCATCCTTGACCACAGGTCCCAGCGAACCGTCGTAACGGTTGAATAACGCGGCTATTTCGTGCCATATCCGAGTCGATCTGGTTGTGACGATTGACAATTTACACCCTCCTGTATAGTAGTTTGTAACCGTTCACAGGGTTGCAAACGTCCGATGCGCTTCAAACTAATTGTAAGCGTTTACAAGGTACCGCAGATGCGTGGCACCGGGCGCGCAGACGTACTTTTGTTCTTCAAGTGCCCGACAACAAAGCAGATGTGGTGCCCTGTGACCGCTTACGAATTTTTATTCACCGTGGCGGCTCGAAGGGCCATGATCGTTTAAAATGACGATTGCGAGGGCGCTTTATGCAGATCACTCAACTCGATCTATCCGATGAAATCATCGATCTCGGCGTTGGGCAGCCGGATCCGTCTCTGTTGCCGTTGGCTGTCCTCAGCAAGGCAGCAAAGCATCGCCTGACACAGCCGGACGCCTCACTCCTGCAGTACGGCATGGAACAGGGCAACGAATATTTTCGACGGTCACTGGCCCAATTTATCAGCGACGGCTATGGGGTGCCTGTGGACCCCGATCGGCTATTCATCACTGCCGGAGCTACCAGCGGCCTGGATCTGGTCTGCGCCCGTTTCACGAGCCCGGGAGATACCGTCTTCGTCGAGGAACCCACCTATTTTCTGGCCCTGCGCCTTTTTGCCGACCGCGGCCTAAACGTCGTCGGTCTTCCGACCGATGAAAACGGCTTGGTCGTCGAGGCCCTGGAAGGAAAACTGGCCGAAATCCGTCCGGCTTTTTTTTACACCGTTCCCACTTTTCACAACCCTTCCGGGGTTACCCTGACGGCATCTCGTCGGGAGCATTTGGTCCGTCTGAGTGAACAACACGGCTTTTATGTTGTCGCCGACGAAGTCTACCATCTGCTGGCCTATACCACCGAACCCCCGCCACCCATGGTGAGCTACGATACGAGCGGAACAGTAATTTCACTGGGTTCTTTTTCCAAGATCCTGGCTCCCGGACTGCGACTGGGCTGGATCCAAGCCGCTCCGGATCCCATCCGGCGCATGACCCGCAGCGGGCTGCTGCTGAGCGGCGGCGGAATGAATCCGTTTACATCGGCTATCGTGCAGAGCGCCGTCGAACTCGGCCTGCAACGGGAACACCTGAATCGACTGATCGGTATTTACCGCCAAAGGGCATCCGACTTGGAAGCTGCCCTGAATGAGACCCTTTCGGCGTCAACGACCTTTATCCCTCCCGGCGGCGGATTCTTTTACTGGCTGAGGCTGCCCCAAGATCTGGACACCGCCGCGCTGCGCGACACCGCCAAAAGAAACGGCGTCAATTTCCAACCGGGCGTCAATTTTTCCGCCGGCGGCGAACTGCACAATTTCATGCGGCTGTGTTTTGTCTATTACGACAGCGACCGTTTGCGTGAGGGTGTAAGGCGTCTGGCTGCGGTAATTCCATGAGTGGAAACCGATGTCGCTTCACTGATACGGGAAATGGAAGCTTCAATCAGTGAAGCCGACGGGTTCATAAATACGATGGCAAGCTCAAATTAAGCACCTACGACCAGTCCGGCACCAAACGCCCGCCGGGATCCCTGCGGTAGGGCAGCCACAGTAAGCCGAAAATGTCGAGCGTAATGTCGGTGGTCCGGGGGTTCACGCGCACCTTCTCTAAGGGCTCGCTTGCAGGGTCGTAAGCGGCATCCAACTTGTCGATGTCGTTCTGCAGGCGTCCCTCGAGATCGGCAATTTTGGTGTTAACGGCCGCCATCGTTTCCTGCGCCCGAGCGACATCCATCTGCTCCTTGCTCAACCGCCCGGCGGACTTCATGGCCGTACCCATCCGGGTCACACTTCCTGAACTGACGGCCTTACGGCCGAGAAACGCCCCCAGGATAGCGGTGCCAAAGGAAATCACGCTCTCAATTTTTTTGGTCTTGGCCTGCTCCTGCTCCCGCGCCAACACTTGTTCAGCCCGCATCCGGCGATCCTGGAGAACGGCGTACTTTTCTGCGTATTTGCGACGCAATTTTTCGACCTCAAGATCCCTCTGCTCGCGGGCCGCCTGAGTCAGGCGTGCCCGGAAGGCGCCTTCAGTCTCGCCGGGAGAACTAATCAGTTTGAACTTTTTAGACTGATAGAGGATCAGCGGACGATTCTGGCGGACCCAGCGCAGCATGTCTTTGCACCACTTTTTGTATTCGGCAGACCGGTTGGCGGTGGCGGGCAGATCGGCAAACACGGCACCAGGCAGCGGCGAACTGGCGATATCCCCGGGCACCGCTCCTATCTCCAAGGCCTGGTCCCAGTCAACCGGAAGTGGTCCGTCTTCGATAGGGGCCGCCAGAGAAACGGCTTCGCCCACATCGATGCCGAAGCGCCGATTGCTGTAGTGGACATCGAGCCAGCCCCCCACCGCCGGAACATAGGTCAGGTCCTGTCCGGCGCCTGAGGCCGGAAGATAAAACACCGCCACACCCGTCGGTTGAAGAGGCGGCACAAGAGTTCCGGATTGCTGCGGCGGCACCGCGACCGGTGCGGGTTGCACTGCGGCCTGCGCTGACGGGTCAGTGGCCGGAAGGGCCTTGATCTGCTCCCGGGTCATCGGTCCGGAAAGAAACGACATCGCCCAGCGGGTTTCGAAAACCACCGGTTCGCTGTCGTGCACGTTATGAAGCAGAAACACCCGCTTGCCGAGACCGGAGAGTATTTCGCCCATACGCTGCCGATCGAACTGCGCCCCGGCCGCCGCACCTTCGAGACCCGCCATAACCCGCTCTTTGTCGTTCTCGGTCTGCAGCCGCCCGATAAACCAGGTCCCGGTGTTGGCGAGGCCCTTGTAGTCGAGATCAACCGGGTTCTGGGTGGACAGCACCACCCCGAGTCCGAAAGCCCGGGCCTGTTTCAAAAGGGTCAGCAGCGGCAGCTTGGCCGGCGGATTTTTCACCGGCGGAAAGAACCCGTAAATCTCGTCCATGTAAAGAATCGCCCGGAGACTGGCGGTACCCGGCTGGGTTCGCATCCAGCCAAGGATTTCATTCAGGAGCAGCGCGGTGAAGAACATGCGCTCGGAATCGGACAGGTGACTGATGGAAAAGATCAAGGCCCTTGGTTTGCCTGCAGGAGTATGCAACATTTGTCCGATATCCAGCGGGTCTCCGGTCAGCCAGGCTTCAAAACCGGGAGCCGCCAGCAGGTTGTTCAAGCGCAGAGCCAGCTGGAAACGCTCCTTGGAGGGATAAAACGACTCCAGATCCATCACACCGATGCGCTCCAGCGGTGGTTGCTGGATGGATCGGATGAGTCCCGCAAGGTCCAGCCCCCTGCCGGAACTCCAGGCCTGCTCGAAAATGTTGGACATCAGGATATGCTCTCGGCTGATGATCGACTCCGCGTCGATCCCCATCAGAGTCAAAAGAGCGGTAACCGTAGATTGGATCCGCTCCCGGAAGAGGTCGGCGTCCGATCGCATCTCCGGCGGAGGTGGGGCGAAACTGCGCAGAACATTGACCGGCAAACCGGCACTGCTTCCCGGAGTGTAGACAGCGAAATCGGCGGCCGCGCGCAACCGGGCGATTCGCTCCGGCTCCTGGTCCCATTCCGCCAGCCCCTTGCGCCACATGGCCGCCGTTTTTTCGGCGAACTGGTCCAGACTCCACCCCTGGCGGGCGGCGTCGGCTGGTTGAACCCAGGGCCGAAAGTCTTCGGGACGCAGATCGGGAAAGCCGAGAAGCAGGTTGGGAATATCCCCTTTGGGATCGATGGCGATCACCGGGATATTGTCGATCAGCGCTTCCTCCAGCAGCCCGATCCCCAGACCGGTTTTGCCGCTGCCGGTCATGCCGATGATAACGGCATGTGTCAGAAGGTCTTTGGAATCATAAAGGATCAGTTCATCCCTGCGTTTCCGGCCAGACACGTCAAAGGCTTTCCCCAGGTAAAAAACACCCAATTTTTCGTAAGCCTTCATCGCAAGCCTCCCCTATAAGATGGTGCCGTTCAAAGGGCGGTCATCGGCCTCAAGGCAAGCCGATCGCGCGCGGAAATGGTGTGCGGGTCGCAGCGACTATGTTGCGTCGTCAATTGGACCGACCGGTTCCTTGGGAAAGACCAAAATCAAAAAAATTATCCCAGCTCTTGTCCAGGTGCCGTTTGGCATCTTCCAAAGGCCGGCAGCGAATCTTGTCCGCCAGAATGGAGATGATTCCCAGCCGCTCCAATTTTTTCAGGGCGTCGTCGACTTCGAAATTGATGCGACAGTTCCACCTTTCCGCCAGCCACCTTTCCACAACATGATCCAGTTCCAGGCGAGTCAACCCCGCACCAGAAACGAGCAGGAAGTAGTAGGCTAAAACGGCCTCCTTGAACTCTTCCTCTTCGGCGGCATCGATGAAATTCGAAATGGAAGAACGCTTCGAGAATCCGGCAGAAGTCCCGGTAGGCCGATCCCGCCGAATCCGGCAGGCGGCCTTCGGCCAGGCACATTTCGACGACGTCGCTTTTGCGGAATGGAATGAAACGCTGGGGCTGACATTCATCGGCCATGAAGGAATCCATGCTGTGAGGGCTTTCGCACCGGAAAATCGAGCCGGGTTGTGCCGACGACGACCGTCTGATGAATTTTCTCGCTTTGAGTTAGAACAGAAGCGTAAGGAATACAAGCATAAAAAAGGTTCCGCCTGTATTGACACGAAGCAAAACCGGATTAAGTTCAAAAGGCGTCACGGGCATGGCCAAAGGTATTGCGCCGATGATGATGCCAACCGCCATGTCGAGTGCATTGCCCTTGACGGCAAACTCTTTAAACTCTTTCATTAAGCCCATGGGTTTTCCTCCTTACAGAAATTTGAGAGTAAAAGAACCTTTCCATGTCTTAAGAAAAGATTTAGCGTAAAGTATTTGTACCGGTAAGAAAGTCAAGCATTTTAGTGGAATCACAGCTCACTTTACTTTTTAGACCTTAAAAATAATGAAAGAGAGACGTCATGGGCACCATTTTGTTAGCCGGCGGAGCCGAGTTTGGCGGCGAGATGGCATCCCCTGATCGTCGGGCACTCGATCTGGCCGGAGGCCTCTCGGCACGTATCAGCATCATCCCTGCAGCGGCGGCACCGGACGACAATCACCGGCGCGCCGGTGAAAACGGTGTGCAGTGGTTCCGCAGTCTTGGGGCGACCGCGGTGAGGGCCCTTCCGCTGATCGACCGGGTTTCGGCCGAGGACCCAAGTGTGGTTAGAGACCTGCGCCAATCGACGTTCATCTATATTCCAGGCGGGTTTCCCCGCTACCTGGAGCAAACCCTGACCGGCAGCACCGCTTGGGCAGCTATCATTGAAGCATACCGGAACAGTGCGGTGGTTGCCGGCGCCAGTGCCGGGGCCATGGTCCTTTGCAGCCATTATTTTGATCCTGATTCCAGCGAAGTCTTCAAAGGATTGGGGTTGGTACCGAACACCTGTTTCCTGCCCCACCACGACGCCTTCGGGCATCAATGGGTCCCGCGCCTGGCGACTCTGCTGCCGACGACGGTCAAGATGATCGGTGTTGACGAGGAGACCGCCATCCTGAGCGGCACTGCAAGCGGAAAATGGGAGGTCTCCGGTAAGGGAGAGGCAACGATTTACCGCGCCGCCACCACTGAACGGTATGAAGATGGAGCGGTTTTCTCTTTCCGCGGGTAAAGCGGTTCAGTTCGACTGTAAAAGGAGTATCCCAATGCAGAAACAGATACTGGCAGTACTATTCATAACAACCTTATTGCTTTGCGTTGGTCCTGCCCTGGCGGCGCCCAAATCGGAACTGTGGCAACACTGGACGGAAAACGATCCCTCCTCCGTATTACGGGTAGACCACTCGGCCTGGGACCGGCTGCTGAAAACCTATCTGGTCAACGGGCCCGATGGGGTGACCCTGGTTCGATACAGCCGGGTCTCGGCAGCCGACCGCACGGCCCTCGATCACTACATCCGGCAGTTGACGCAGACAGCGGTGAGCCGACTCAACCGGAACGAACAGAAAGCCTTCTGGATCAACCTATACAACGCCTTGACCGTGAAGATCGTCCTCGACCACTATCCTGTCAAGAGCATCCGCGACATCGACATTTCGCCGGGGCTTTTCTCGGACGGCCCGTGGGGTAAAAAACTGGTCAGCGTGGAGGGCAAAGATATAAGCTTGGACGACATAGAGCATCGCATTCTGCGCCCGGTCTGGAAGGACCCCCGGGTCCATTACGGCGTCAACTGCGCTTCCATTGGCTGTCCGAACCTGCAACCCGAAGCGTTTACCGCCGAAAACAGCGACGAATTGCTCGACAAGGGGGCTCGGGAGTTCGTCAACAGTCCCCGCGGTGCCCGGATCGAAAACGGAAAACTGACAGTCTCGAGCATCTACGTCTGGTTCGAGTCCGATTTCGGAGGCACGGACGCCGGCGTCATTGACCATCTGAAAAAATACGCGCAACCCGATCTGCGGACACAGCTCGAGAATATCGATCGTATTTCAGACAACCAGTACGACTGGACATTGAATGAAGCCACCGGTAAATGAGGGCCCTTGGCACAACCCTCCCGACCAGTGCGTTCGCGGCTGCCGCTCAAACCCAGGCAATCATTCCCGGCATTTTCTTCAGAGCCCGTCACCTCTAAAGGTCACCCGAACCGTAAAGCGGTGTTATGGTCTGCTTGTTCTTTGGGTTGCGAACATGATCCCGGTGGCCTATATTGATCGAAAAATCGTCCACCGGTTTACGGATTTAGTTTTAATATGGTCGCTTTTGTCGACAATTCAAAAATAGCTTTTTTCACCATCGAATGAGGAGGTCAAACTTGGCAGGTTCCAAATACTGGGCCGACAATTACATTGAGATAAAGAAAAGCATGGTTGAAGCCGTCAGCCTGATCCGGCCGGGTCAGCGTGTGTTCATCGGGTCGGCCTGCGGTGAACCGCAGGCACTGGTCCGGACGCTTTCCGAAGCGGCACCCCGCTCCTCTGGTCTTGAAATCGTACGCCTGATGAGCATGGAAACCACATCGCTGACGGCCATTGCCAACAAGACTCTGGATCACAGCCTGAGCGTTCGAACCATCTATTTGGGGTCGGCTCGCGAGGATGAGATTATTACCCGCAACCTGCGGTTCATCACGCCAATGAACATGTCGGATGTCCCCGGGCTGTTCAAGACGCACAAGCTGCCGATCAACGTTGCGCTGATCCAGGTAAGCCCCCCGGATGATTTCGGCTGGATGAGCCTCGGCATCTCGGTGGATGTGACCCTGGCGGCGGCCGAATCCGCAGATTTGGTCATCGCCCAGGTCAACTCGAAAATGCCGCGGGTTCTGGGGCAGAGTTTCATCCACGTCAACGACGTGGACGTTATCGTAGAGCATGAGGAAGACCTGCTGGCCGTCGGACCCCGGCCCTCCTCGGAGACGGCAGCCCGTATTGGACAGCACATTGCCCGGCTCATCGACGATGGCTCCACCCTGCAGATCGGGCTGGATGCCGCATCCCAGGCGACCCTGCAGGCCCTCTCCAACAAGAACGACTTGGGAATCCATTCTCAATATCTGATCGACGACATCATGCACCTTTACGCAAAGGGCGTTATAACGAACCGCACAAAGGGGTTCAACGAAGGCAAATTGGTCGCTTCGGCCGCCATCGGGTCCCGCAGCCTTTACGACTTCATAGACGACAATCCAGCGGTCGATTTTCGCCCGTCGGACTACGTCAACGACCCTTTTGTCATTTCACGCCACAACCGGATGGTGTCGATAAATGTCGCCAAAGCCATCGACCTCACCGGACAGGTGGCGGCCGAGGCCTCTGCCCAGACCTTTTATGCCGGCGTGTCAGGTATCGCCGATTTCGTTCGCGGGGCACGGCGGGCACCAAGCGGCAAATCGATCTTAATGCTCTTTTCGACCACGGAGGATGGAAAAACCAGCAACATCGTTCCGGCGCTCGGAGACACTGCAGTGGTGGTGCCCCGCGGTGATGTTCACTATGTGGTGACAGAGTACGGTGTGGTCAACCTGTTCGGCAAGAGCTACCAGGAACGGGTTATCGCCATGATCGAAATTGCCCATCCGGATTTCAGGGAGGAACTCTTTGAACAGGCCAAGAAAGCCGGCATGATCGGATCCGAGCGTTCCCTCGGCGAGGCCGTTCGGGGTGTCTACCCGGTCCGCCTCGAAGAAACCATTGAAATCGAAGGCGAAGAGGTCACCATCCGTCCCTCCAAACCCGTGGACGAGCGCCGTATTCAGGAGCATTACTACAACCTCGACAAGGAAGACATTTTTTCCCGTTTCTTCCACGAAAAAACCAGTTTTGCCCGCAAAGAGGTCGAAAGCAAGTCGCAGATCGACTATGTAAAAGATCTGACACTGGTAGCGGTGGTCGGTGAGTTCGGTTTCGGTCGGGTGGTGGCCGTGGGCGAGAGCATGCTGCTGGTGGACAGCAACATGGCCGAGGTGGCTTTTTCGGCCAACAAAAAGTACCAGAACAAGGGCCTCAGCCGCCGTATTATAAGAAAGCTGGCGCATGCCGCGCGGGAAAACGGTATCGCCGGTCTGATCGCTTATACTGCCCCTCATAACCAAGCGATGATAGGGCTTTTTAAAACCCTGCCCTACAAAGTAAAAACCTCATATGACGGGGAGGGGGTCTATCTGAAATGCCGGTTCGACGAACTGGCGTAATCCGCGGACGATTTTATATTGGTTCCCCACGGCAGGGCGGCATACCCGTGAGCGTGCCCTAACGGTCCAAATCACCTGACGAAATATTCCTATCGGTCACTTCACCGACACAAGAATCTCGTCCCGCCATTCGTTCAGCATGCCGATGTCGGCCGCCAGATCGAGCACCGTATAGCGGTTGCGAATCCAACGCGCATAGGTGTAGGCGAACTGAAGCTCTTCACCGGTGATTCCGAGACCGTCGATATTGGTCACTGCACCGGCGGCCTGCAGGTGCTGTCGGGACAGCGCGGGTGAAATCACTGCTGCAGAAACCGCTTTTCGAATCTTGTCCCACCGCGAAAGGATCAGCTGCCGTCGTGCCGCCAAGCCGTTTTGGTCGAGAAATTTCGCACGTGCGTGCGGCATCACCGAGGCAGCGATATCCCGGAATACGGATCGCAGTTCGGATTCCATAGCGGCTATGGTAAGAAATTCAGGTTTCACGTCTTTACGTCGGATCACCTCCGGCTCAAGCGACAGTATTTTCTGGTAGAGCGCCAGCGATATGAGGGTGGTCACCCCGGTCTGCTGACCGTGGAGTGCCGGCGTACGGCCCGTCCAATGCGCCGTCATGTCCCACAGGTGGCTGATAAGGTGTTCTCCTCCGGAAGCCGGTGAGCTGGAACCGGCCAATACCATGGCAATACCGGAGCGCAAAAGAGCATCGATCAAAACCGAGAGGCCCTCTGGTTTATTGGATTTAATAATGCCTGCCTGCCGGATGCTGGTTGCGACGGCCTCCTCCGCTACCTCAACCGGTATGCCGCAAAAATATTCCCCCAACAACGCATTCGACAGGATCCAGTCGGCCGTCGAGGCATTCTTGGAGAGCAGGTCTCCGAAGCCGGCCGCACTCATAATTTGGGGTGCCGAGGCAAGCACCTCCGGATCGGCTATGACGGCCACCGGCGGATGGCACGGTTCCGTAATCTTCACGCCATCGACGGTCAGGGCCGAAATCGCCGATGTATAACCGTTCATGCTGGCGGCCGTGGCCACTGTAATCAATGTTTTTCCGGTCGCAGTGGCGGCAGCTTTGCAGATGTCGTTGATCGTGCCGGACCCGACACCAATAATGCCGGCCGTCGTTTCCCTCTCGATCCGCGCCACCAAAGCCGCCACTGTCTGCTTGTCGGCATGGACCGGCTGGTTTTTGTGGTCGACGAAGTGCAGCAAAACTGTTCTTCCAGCCGATTCGAGAAGCCGCACCACCTTCTTTCCCGCCGCCGCCCATGTATTTCCGTCGACCACCAGGATCAGCGGTCCGGTTGACATCCAGCGGTCGGCAGACGCCGGCAGGAGGTTCAAGGCACCGTGACGCAGCGATACCTCTCGGGTCGGTACCCGGTGCGTCCTGCCGCAACGGCAGCCATTAATCTCGAGACCGAGTAGCTCCTGCAGCGGTTTACGGGAAAAGTCGTTATCTTGCATCGGGTTCGGCTCCCTTCGGGTAAACGGCGATGAGATTGAATTTGGATCCCATGAATTCCGCCCTGCGGCTTTTTCAGAAAAGAAGGGTCTATCTTTCCGACTTTACCAAGAGGAAATCGACTGGATAGAAAAGTGCGTGATTACGGGTATACAGAGCAGGCGGGTAAAAGGGAAGTCAAAAAATCGCGGCCGGAGCTCATCTTATTTCGATTGCTCTTCGTGCAAGTCCTTAAAAAGCTTCTTAATGGTGTCGTAGTCGAAGGTAAATGTGTCCATCGGATTCATATCGAGCTCGTCGTCAAGATCGATCCGACCGTCTTTCAGATAATCGTTGCAGCGGCCTTCAGGGGTTGGCTTTTGTTTACAACCTTTATAGTGGTAGCAGTGTTCACAGATCAATGGAAATCCTCCTGTTTCTGGCGATTGAAGCAATTTATTTTGATCCGACACGTGGCCTGAACAGTGGATCAACCTCTTATCAGCAATTTGTATGCCATTACCCATAAATTATATATTATGATTTATTCCAATAGATTATACTGTATCTTGTTTTGCCTCTCGTCCTTGATTGCCCAAAAATGTTACCCGGAGCTGCCAATTTGCGGCAAGCATCCTGCCCGTCCGGTTTTTGTCTCACAATCCGTCCGATTTGACATCGATGAATCCGGAGAACATGAAGGGGTGACGATATCCTAAACCGCTCCGAAAGATCATGTCGTTTCCAGTGGTGCTTACCGGGCACCTGCCGTTTCACCTTCGTCCGCGACGGCCGACGGCTGTAAGAGATTGTGGGCCACCAAAAACCCGGTTAACCGTTGAGCTTCCGACGTCACGCTGAAGAATGTTCCTCGGTCTTCCGGCTGTCCTTGATTTTAGAGTAACCCGGAATCAGGGTCTTTGTACTGATGACGCCCGGTAGTTGCCGGACCTTCTCGTGAACGAATTGTGAGATTATCTCGGCATCCGAGCTGAGCAGGTCACGGCTCAGATAAATTTTAATCAGAATGTCGACATCACCGTGAACCGAGTGCACTTCCCGAACCTCTTCCAGTTCGTAAATCTTGTCGACGACTTTGAACTCTTTTTTTGCCTGTACGTTCATCAGAATAAATGCCGTGATTCCCCTTCGCATTTCCGGGTAATCGCAATCCTTCGTTTCCATCATTTTTTTTCTAAATGCCTCCATATCATATTGTCGGGTATCAGTTCATCAATACCGCTGCCGTACCGCCGTCGTCGACCCGTTTCCCACTGATGAAGGGATGAATTCGATGATATCGGCCAAAATTTTGTCGTGGCCGAACTCTTTGGCCGCCGCTATTCGATGGTTTCCGTCCATTACATAATATTCATCCTTGATCTGGTAGAGTCTTACCGGAGGGAGAGGACGACCTTCTCGCATGGCCTCTTTAATCCGCTGCAGCCGTTCCGAGGGGACGTGCGGTTTCAATCGAAAACGGTCGTCGAGGTCCTGATAGCGCCCGACGCTGCCTACGATCCGATCGATCGGTACAGTTCGAATACCCCGAACCCGGCTGTCGAAAGCCGCTTCTTCTTGCTGACGGTCGTTGAAACTACCGACCTTGTCCTGATTCGGCCGGTGATTTCCGATCCTCTCCCGCAGTCGGGCGATCGTCGATTTCAAGCTGAAAATAGCCATACGTGTTAACGACCCGGGTTGATTCTATCAGTGAGATACGCTCGGAATCATGACCGAAACGGCAGTGCATGTGACCGTGAATAAAGTATTGCGGGCGCCATCGACGAATCAACCGGCGAAAGACGACAAATCCTCTGTGACAGGGATCTTCGGCATCATGCACGTAACGCGGTGGGGCATGGGTTATGACAACGTCAACCCCACCCCGTCGCCACAGCGTGGGCAGCATGCGAAAAACCATGAGTCGCATTTGCCCTTCAGTGTATTGGTGCGGTCCGCCGTTGTAACAGTGCGAACCTCCCAGCCCCAGAATGTTAAGGCCTCTGAACCGCACCAGTCTGGCATGGACACCCGTGCATCCCATGGGCCGTTTTCTATCGTAACGGATATCGTGGTTGCCGCAAACGTAATAGAGTGGTACGCTGAAAAAGTTGCTTAAAGAAGACAGGTACTCCGGCGGCAGATCGCCGCATGCCAGGACCAGGTTGATTCCGGTATGCCGACCGGCATCGACTACGGGGTACAGCGATGGCTCGACAACATCTGACACGGTCAGAATTTTCATGACGTTTTCGCCGTCATCAACCCAGTTGACGCTCCTGCCAAGTGACGGGCTGCGGTTATGAACAGGTTTTTTTCTCCGGCTGCTGCATACGGTCAAACCCCGACAACCGGCAAGGTGTGAAAAAGGGTAACCCGGAAGGGTTCAATACGCTGGTTGACTCAAAAAACGGTCCCGACTATATCGAACCGCTCCCTTTAAGTGAATATCTACCTGCAATCAGAAAGTGCAATCCTTAGCCATCCTGTTTAAATCATCGGCGAATGAGGAACTGAAGGAATTATGCCCTCCGTAGATTTCTTGTGCAAAGACTGCGGTCACGCTTTTACCCGGCTGGCCTTTAAAGGAGATGATACCTCGGGGACGGTTTGTCCTTGCTGCGGCAGCGGCCGCATCAAGACACAACCGAAATCGGAGAGCCTGTTTGATGGAATAATCTCCAGCAGCAGCCTCTCAAAGGACGTCAACTGAACGCGCTGAGCCTGCCGCGGCGGTCGCCGCTGGAAAAGGTCGGTTTCGATCGATCATCAACGATATTTCATCAGCGCGCCGCAACCAGGTGAAACTTTGACAGCATCGTCTCGAACACATCGATATCATTATCAAAGTAATACCGCTGCGGAGCGGTGAAACGGAGGCTGTAGTAATTTTGGCCTTGGATGAAACCATAATAAGCCGTTTTTAAGGTCAGCCCTTTCGGGTCGCTGTAACTGAAGAGCAATCTGAAACCGTCGTGATCGTCAATGACGGCCGGTGCATTTTCGATGACGGTAAAATTCGCTACCATCGGATCGGAAGACAAGTCGTCAATAATGATCTGCGCGGCTTCCTGGGGCAACATGTCCGCATTTAGACGCTTGCGGGCATTAAGAAAAAGGCGCTCCAAGGGGCGCTCTTGGAACAGGACGTACTGAAGATAGGGACCGTCACGCGAAATCATCACGTATGCGCCGGCGTCAAATTTCATCCACCCGCTAGGAACCTCAACACGATAAGTTTCTGAGTGAATCCCACCGTCGACGGCTTTCCAGCCGGCGCAGCCTGCTATCATGACGATAATGGCCAATAGGATGAGTCTGTTTTTCATCTTCCAACTTTTGGTGGATAAAAAAAGTGGTCGCACCGGCAGGCTGAACAACTCACTTTTTTTTGTATGCGAACTGTACCTGCCGCTGATCTCGAAGATGAATCCGTTTGAGGTAGTTCCGGATATAGGTGTTTTCCTGCGCAGTGGGTGCCAGAAACACGCTGGCTTCGAGATATGCCTTCGCCTTTTGGGACTGCCCGGCTTTGTAGTACATCAGTCCAAGGGCCCGATGCGGTTCGGGGTAACCAGCGTCCAGGTCGATGGCGCGTTTGTAAAACGATTCGGCCCGGTTGGATGCGTCTCTGTCGCGGCCCAGTTGACGATAGATTTCCCCAAGCAAATAATAGACCCGGGCGTCATCCGAATACGTCGCCAGAAACCTTTCCGAAGCCTGACGCGCCTGAGCGAAACGCCCGGCTTGAATGTCGAGTGAAATGTTATCCAGGATCACATTTCGTAACATGAATCCAAACCGGTTTTCGCCGTTTAACCGAAACCCACGGGTTGGGTCGATGGAACTCAGGAATTCGCTGCACTTTTCAATACGCGTCTGCAATCTGGGATGTGAGCCGAAAAATAGTGGCTCGTGATACTTCTCCCGCGCCATTTCCTCTGCCAGGTGTTCGAAGAGCCGCAGAGCCTCATAAGGATTGTAACCTGCCCTTATCATAAGCTTCAACCCTTCGCGGTCGGCCTCGAGTTCGGCTTCATGACGATAACCGGACCAGGTGCATTCGACACTCTGCGCCGCCAGAGTAGACGGAGCCCTATCGTTGTGAGCCAAATCGCGCGCGGCAGGGTCGGGCTGATGCTGGAAGCGCCGGATGCCGTTAACCGCATGATGGTTAATGTAATGGGCGATTTCGTGGGCCAATAAAGCCGCCAGTTGAGCCTCGTTTTCCAACCGCGCCAGAATACCGGTGTTGACATAGCAGAAGCCGTCGGGGTAAGTGAAGGCGTTCAAATGAGGATCCTTGATCACCTTGACCATAAATCCGCCGTCATTCTCCGGCACGGTAGCAACCAGTCTCATCGCCACCTGATTCACATAAGCTTCCAGCTTTAAATCTCTGTACAGGGCATCGCTTTGTTCAAGGCGCTTCTCATCCGCCCTGGCCGCCTCCATCAGTGCCTGGATATCATGTTTGCTCGGGTCTGGGAGAAATTGCTCATCGGCCTCAGCTGCAGCGCCGAGGCAGGTGAGGATCAGCCATAAGATAAATAGCCATTCGAACGCTTTCACAATCGACCCTCCGGAAAATTCATCAGGACTTTTTTCACGAGAAGGGTGGTTTTGTGCGGGTCCTCGATACTCGCAACTTCCCTGCTGCCATTGGCACCATACCACAGAATGGTGCCGGTAGTGTCTGCCAGCCCGAGGCTGACGAAGCTGCGTGACTGCTGTAACGAGTACCTGTAAAGAACGCGGACGAAAACAAATGCATCTGCACCGTTTTGCTGCAGAAGCGTTTTGAGCGGACCGACCGAATACTCGAACTGGGTTTGTTTTGCAGCGAAAACCTCGGGCCCGAAAGTATGAAGTTGGATCGACTTGTTGACCGCCCGGTATAAACTGAGGACTTCCTGTAATTCGGCTGTACGATGGGTCGGATCGACCGGATATGTCAGGACGCGAAAATCGCGGGCAGTCAGTTCAGTCATCAGCGCCTGTTGAACGGAAAGACCTGCCGCCTCGCTCCGATCGCTGCGCTGTTTAAGCCGGCCGTCGGGAAGTTCCTCGTACACAATGGCCTCTGGCGGTAACAGGCACAATGTTTTGATTGGCTGAATGCGGTGATTGAACTCGGGATGGCACCGTTCGGTCGAAGTCGCGCAACCGATCAAGTAGAATAGGAGGACTCCTGCAATAAAAAATGGACAATAACGATATCTTTTGAATCGGTTGTGGGATCCTCGACCTTCCACTAAATCACCTGAAAACATGAATTTGGGGAAATTGAATCCGATAAAATTTAGCAAAAAGCAGGCCAAAGTAGTTAAAATAAATATTTAAAATATTTTCAATTTGTTATATTGACATCACACTTATGGCGGCCCGCGAACGTCAAAAATCGTCATTTTTTATGCCAAAAATTGACCCATCCTGATGAGTATGACGCTGTAGTAGATTTGAAAGGGAAAATATGCCGGACGATGTAGGCGATATGTCAGTAAGTCGTATATGACCTTAAAATATTTCAAATAATTGCTCTTGACAAATCCTTACAAGTTAATAAAGTTGCATATTATCGAACTAAGAAATGTGGGTGTTTGATTTTTGGATTGGATAGTGTAGAGCGTACTATAGTTTAGATGATGTAAACTGTAACGATGAGGAGGAAAGAGATGAAAAAATTATTGATTATCGGTATGTTAATGGCGTTTCTGGCGGGCTGTGGGCATATGGCGCAGGAGTCTGAGTTCTATCAGCACAGAGCCATGTATAAGGATTGGGAACATGCAAAATTCAGCATGTGGGGCTACAAGGAGCCGACGGCACTTGCTGCCCAGGAATCAACCGCTCAAGAATGGTGGGGCGTCCCCATTCCTTATGTGCCGGCCAAGTAGTAGACTGAATGTTTCCGGTTATGTTGACATTGTGCATGGCGAAAAGTCAAAACATGAGTCCCTCTCCCATGTAAGGAGGGAATGCACATGTGACTAAGCTTAATACTGCCGGATAAAAATATTAACTTTTCAGACGGTTGAATGTATTAAAAGCCCCGCATGCGAAACGCATGCGGGGCTTTTTACTATAAGGGCCCCGGAAAAAAATAATTCCACCGCTTGCTTTTCTTATGGCCCGTCTACTGCGTTACATCCACCCACACGTATCTCGATATGCGCAGGTGGATGTGCCTTGTAGACAAACCATAATCCGGCGCAATCGTGTGGAATTATTTCTTACCGTGACCCTAAAACCGAACTGCAACCGGCTCTTAACCCAGTGTATGCGGTGCTATCGGCATAGAAGGCCTTCATTGGGTTTCCGGTTCCGGAAAAGAGGTGGGCTTCAGCGCCCCGCCTTCCCACAGCAACTGCCTGGGCCGGCACAACCGGCCTGCGAGGGCGTGGTCCCGCAACAGGGACTGTCTCCTCGGCCGGGGAGTCGATGCGTTTGGACGCCGGAAAGGGGTGAGGGTGCTGACAGCATTTTTTTCAAATGGATGCCTCCACAGATTTCACATCGCGGGGTTTCTGTCTGATTCGATAACAGAATTTCACTCAACCGTCCGCAGTCCAGACAAAGATAGTCAAAAAGCGGCATAGCGATCTCCTTACAGGAAAATTTCTTTTCAAATACACTCAAATAGACACGAAAATGGCGATTCCCGCCATTTGACGTCATTTCGTACAAAAAGGTTATCATTTGACACGAAAATAGAATTTTCATGCACTGTGGCGTCCCGAAGGGCCATGACTCTTTTAGTGCGAAATTAATCGGAAGATGGGTGCGGCTCAATGAGCACAGCCGCCATGCCCTCCATGACCGGCGCACGTCATTTTAAACGAGAATTCCGGTAGGTGATGGGTCCGGATCAGTTCCAAATTCTGGTTCAAGGTTCCCTCAACCGCGCGATAGACTTTTATGCCGGATGACAAAAGTTTTTTTAAAGCGCCGCCGCCGATTCCACCCACCACAACGGCATCCACTTTTTTGCCGCCCAGTGCCGCCAGCGGTTGACACTGACCGTGAAGATGATTGCGGTCCGCATTGACTATGGTTTCGACAGCCCCGGAGGCGTCATCGACAACCAGAAAATATGCGGCCGAGCCAAAGTGCCCGAAGACCGGACTCTCTAATCCGTGATCGAATTGAGTAGGAAAAGCGATTTTCATATAACTCTTTCCTCCTTTTTATAGCAACCGAGTTGTATCGTCGTGCATCATAACGAAAGTTGGGGCGATGAGTTCGAAATTCTACCCAGCGATATGTCTCATATGGATCTACGCCAAAATGGCAGAGTTGTTTTCGCGATCAGAGTGGACGCTCGCGGCCAGAGTCGCCGATATTATCTGAGACCCGAGGCCCCGAATTAATGTTCGTAAAATAACGTCCATTTTTATAAAAAGTTTGCAATATTAAAGTGATAAACCAGCAATGTCAAGACACGTTAAATTTTTCTATTGCAATTCTGCAATACATGATTAGGATAGTAACCGAATATCGATATCGGTTTCCGGGCTTACTTGGGTAGACCTTGGTTCCGCAGAACTTCCTTCCTCAAGCAAGCCGTATTTGCCCCGTTACATCAAATGAGGTGCATCTGCTACGCACCAATAATGACCTTGGGACCGGACACTCATTCCGTGTTACCGTGGTGTAACCTTTTGCCGGCAAGTATGGTGATTTAAAATGCTCAAAAGAACCTGCCGTGTGTGCGGAAAAGATTTTCATGTGCCCCCTAAACAGGCGACGCGTGCTTATTGTGAACGACTGGCCTGCCAGGATGAAAGACGACGCAAACAGCTGGCCCAGGAAAGACGAAAATACCGTTTGATCCAAAAGGGATTAAAGAAGATCAAATCAAGACAGAAGCCCGACGAGGGGCGCAAATGCCGTCGGTGCGGTGAGAACTGTTTTCCGAACTATTTCTATTGCCCGGAGTGTCACCACTATGTGTCCTGTAATGACTGGCGGGCAGAGGGTGACGAAGAAAGCTGCGCCTGTAGATGAACGGTTTTTTGATTTTGGACTCAGACCGGGCGGGTCAAGATCTGAAATTGTAATCGATGATGGCCCTGGCCATTTCCGTTGCACGAGTACCGAGCTTCTCGCCGTGAACCGCGAGCACGCCGATACAGATGCCGTCGTTTCCGTTTGGAGCCAATGCAAAAGCCGTGGCCCAGTCATACTTGAACTGGTCGGTAATATCATTGATGGTGCCGGTTTTAACGCCGATGACGAAGTCCTTGAAAATTTTTCGGCGACGCAACTTGCGAAATGTCTTACGCCCCGTGCCGTAAGAGGCGGCATCTTCCATCATCAGTTTTAAATCGGCGGCTGTTTTCTTATTGACGGGCGTATCGAGGGTATGCCGTTTAGCATGGTAGAGAACGGAATTGGACGCATCTGTAACCGTCTCGATCAACCACGGCGCCACCATTTCACCTTGATTGACGATGGCACACGCCAGCAAAGCGGCATGCAAAGGAGAAACGCGTGTCCGTTTGTTGAAACCTGAAGCAATTTCGGCCAATCCGTATTCATCTTCGGGGACCTCGGCTTCACTGACCTCGACCGGCAAATCGAAGGGTATCGGACGATTGAAATAGAATTTTTCTGCATATTCAGTTATGACCTGCGGACCAAGAGCATAAATTCCGAGTTTGCCGAAGATCGAGTTGTTGGAAACTGCGAATGCTTTGCGGAACTGAGTTTCGGAGGCATAGCGCCCCTGCTGTTGTTTGAGCTGTTTTTTGTAAAGGGTGTGACGGCGGCCGGTAAAGTAGAGAGTTTTCTCTGGTGTATAGCCGGCCGCTTCCAATGCGGCAGCGGCCGAAACAATCTTAAAAAGGCTGGCAGCAGGGTATTCGGCCTTCAGGCAAATATTGGTATCGGCGCCGTTTTTAGCATGCCCTGACATGACGAGTACCCGTCCATCATGGGGGTTCAAGACCACCACGGCCGCCTGCAGCGTCTTTGAGCGTTCGAGCAACTTGTTGGCATAGGTCTGCAGTTTTGAATTCACGGTGGTTTTCAATTTATAATGGACGCCCTTGTTTTCAAGGGCGATTTCATCTGTTAGGTCGAGACTACCGCCTGCAAAAGGAACGAGAAGCGCTGCAAGGGTTTTGCGCGAGAAACCGTCCGATGCGAGATTCTGTTTCTGCGTATTCTGCTGTTGAGGCGGCAGCGGAACCGGAACTGACCGGTTCAACCGGCTGCTCATCCAGGCTCCGGAAAAAATAACCGCCAACAAGCCGCCGATAACCCCGCCGACCAGGACAAGTTTTCTTTTAAAGAGTCTGATTCGGTCCTCTCGCTGAAGCCTCTCCTGGTAGGTCCTCCAACCGGGTCCTTGGGACACATTACGCCACATAGTCGATTCCGCTCTTTGGTTTACGGCAACGATAGGAGTGAATGGAAGTTGATTAATTAGCATTTTCTGCACTTTTTTTCAAGCCGTTGTCACGGTCCCGGCCGCAATTATATGAAAGGCGGAAATCCAATCGGTCCAATAAACTCGCTATCCGGCCGGCAGCACGGAGCATCAATTTTCATGGCAACGAATCCACGGGGAACTCAAAACGAATTTTTGAAAACCAAAGCGACTTGTGTTAAAGTCCTGATCACAGTCGGGACATCAATCCCGAGCCCGGTCATCAAATTCTTCAACGAATATAGAGGGAGGTATCGCCCATGCGAAAATTGACTGTTGTTTTGATTCCTGCAAGTGTTGTCCTGGTGTTCCTGCTCGCGTGCTCCAAACCGATTGTCAGTTCGGGGCCTTCGACATCCTACGAGTCTGAAGCCCAGCGAGCGGGTTCTGAAGGCACCGGGCAGTCGGGTTCCATTTCAGAAGAAAGCCTCGGATCGACTGATGCCGGATCGTCCCTTTCGCCCGAACAAGCGGCCGAAGCACGCAAGGCTTTCGAAAATGAAGACATTCATTTCGATTATGACAGCGCCCTGCTCACACCGCAGGCTCAGGAAATTTTGCGCGAAAAAGCCAGCTACATGAAGGAAAACCCCGGTACTAACGTGATCATCGAAGGCCACTGTGACGAACGCGGCACGAACGAATACAACCTGGCACTCGGGGAACAACGCGCGAAGATGACCCAGGAATTTCTGGTCGCCCTCGGCGTGTCCGCCTCACGGATCAAGACGGTCAGCTACGGTGAAGAGCGCCCCCTCGACCGGTCAAACACCGAGCAAGCTTGGGCAAAAAACCGGCGCGCCCACTTCGTTATCACGACCTGACAGGCGCGGTATTATATGTCTGACTCAGATCGGTGAATTCATGTTTGTCCTGGTCAATGCGGCGCAACCGGGCAGACTGCTCCAATACGCCAATTTTAAACGACTAAACTTGCTGCGATTCCGTACCTTCACCCGGCGGCATTTCGGGCACTTCACCATAAGTGCCGAGAATTTTCAGGTAGTCGGTCTTTTGCTCCAGCGCCTTTCGCACCGGTTTTAAGGCATCGGCGCCGAGATCCGCCTCGATATCCATGTAAAACATGTACCGCCACGGTTCTCCTTGAATGGGACGTGACTCGAGCTTGATCAGGTTGATGCGATTTTCGGCGAAAATCTTCAAGGTCTCGTAAAGTGCTCCGGGCTCGTTGCGTGTGGAACAGATGAGCGACGTCTTGTCGATTGGTCCCGTGTAAAGGGGGGACTTGCCGATGATGACAAAGCGGGTGTAATTGCGCGGGTTGGTTTCGATGTTCTCCGCTATCAGTTTCAGTCCGTATTCTTCGGCGGCCACCAGGCTGGCAATGGCGGCATCCCCGGTATTCCTGCCGTCGGCCACGCGCTGCGCAGCCGCAGCGGTGTCGCTGACCGATACAAGCTCCCAGTCGTGCTGTTCAAGAAAGTGCCGACACTGGCCGAATACCTGAGGATGAGACAAAACGCGGCGTATGTCACTGATTTTAACATCGGGATGGGTCATCAGGTGATGCATGATGCGCAGTTTAATCTCGCCGATGATGTTCAAATCGTAGTCATTCAAAATATCGTAGTTTTCATGGATACTTCCGCTGAGTGAGTTCTCCAGGGGAATCACGCCAAAGTCGGCGGTACCGGATTTCACGGCCTCGAATACAGCCCTGAAAGAGGCCGCCGGCAGGGCCTCGACTTCGCCGCCGAAATACTGCAGACAGGCCTTGTGGCTGAATGTACCGACGCGCCCCATGAAAGCCGCTCTCTGTCGGCTGCCGTTTGCGCTTCGGCTGCGCAAGGCCACGGCCCGGGCCTTGTCCAGATAACCGAAGTCGAGCTGCTTGCCGACCACCGGAGCGATAACGTAAAGGTCTCGCATCAGTTGACCGAACTGGAGGGGATAAAGACTTTGCGGACCGTCGGATAGCGCCTTGTCGGGTTCGTGATGGACCTCGATCATCAGCCCGTCGGCACCGGCGGCAATGGCAGCCCGGGCCATCGGACTGACTTTTTCACGGATGCCGGTAGCGTGACTCGGATCGATAATGATCGGTAGATGGGTTAAATTTCTCAGGACCGGGATTGCGGTCAGGTCAAGGGTGTTGCGCGTGTACGGTTCAAAGGTGCGGATACCACGCTCACACAGCATGACCTGAGGGTTACCCTCGGAGAGGATATACTCGGCCGACATAAGCCATTCTTCGATTGTGCCGGCCAGACCACGCTTCAGAAGAATCGGTTTGCCCATTCGACCGACGACCTTGAGCAGTTCGAAGTTCTGCATATTGCGAGCGCCGATCTGGATCACATCAACGTACTTTTGCATGATCTCGGCCTGGGAGGGGGCAGTCATTTCGGTGACGACACACATGCCATAAGTTTCCCGAACTTCGGCCAGGATCTTCAACCCCTCTTCTTCGAGACCCTGAAAAGAATAAGGAGAGGTTCGGGGCTTAAATGCCCCACCTCTGAACAAGATGGCGCCGGCTTTCTTGACCAAATGGGCAATGGTCAACGCTTGTTCACGACTTTCGATGGCACACGGACCGGCAATGACCGTGATGCGGTCACCACCGACCAGTACGTTTCCGACCTTGACCAGCGTATCCTGCGGGTGCATTTGGCGGCTGACGAGTTTGTAAGGCGTACTGACCGGCACCATTCGTGCCACCCCTGGCAAACGGCTGAAAAAATCAGGTTCGCGAATCGCCCGGTTCATGATGCCGATGCGCTGAACGTCGGCGTCCGGTAGTTCCCGAAAGTCGCAGCGCTCCTTCTGCAGAGCCGCCACCAATGCGGTCTTTTCAGCGACTGTGATATTTGGTGTCAGTTCGAGTATCATTCCTCATTTTTCCTTTCACTGAAGAATAATTTCCAAATCCTTCGGGCTAGCGTGACGCAATCGCAACCACCTGCTGGAAGGCCTCCAGGCCGACACGATCGATCATTTTTCCGAGACGCTCCCCTTTTTTAGCGTTCTCGCGGTAGTAACCGACCACCTTGTCAATTGCAGCCAGTGCCCCGTCATCGTCGAGACCGGTGGCGCACTCCTGTGCAATTCGAGGGTTTGCGCCCACGTTGCCCCCGACAACCAGAGCCCAGCCATCCTTTTTTCCGATGAGGCCGATATCGCGCACCCAGGACTCTGAACAGCTCAGATGACAGCCGGATACGGCCATCTTAAATTTACCCGGCAACTCCATGCCGTGATAGATCTTGTCCAGTTTCAACCCCATCATTATGGCATCCTGCTGTCCCAGTTTGCAGTAAGTATTGCCAGGACAGGTTCTTACGCTGCGAACGCACAAACCCACGGCAGCACCCTTGTCGAGGTGCAAAGCCTCCCACGCCCCGTCGATATCCTCTTCCTTGAGGCCGACAATCGCGATGCGGGTCGCCCCGGTAATCTTGATCGCCTTCGCAGCATACTTTTCGGCCGTATCCGCGATTCGCCGCAACAGTTCCGGCGTCACAAACCCGCAAGGTATGTGCGGAGCAATGGCAAAGGTTTCGTTGTCGCGCTGGGGAATGGCGCCTTTCTCTCCAAGTTTCAGCATCGTTGTCCTCCTTATCACCGATTGACTCACAATAAACGCTCCAAGGAGCACCCACAGTTTCGGCGGCAGTATAGGGAAACTGTGCTCGCCATGTCAATAAGAGAGCGGCGCCGCCGGCTGGCCTCGGTGAACCCTTTCATGGAACCGGTGGTTTGGTTCTCGGAAGTCTGGGAAAACCGGAATTGCGTTTAGTAATAATCTTACTTTTAATGGGTTGCATTATGAGATACAGATAACCGAAGTTGGATCCAATAGACACCGACAATCAGACCGGAACCGTCAGTTCTAACAGTCACCGCGCCCGTTTGGTTTTAACAAAGCAAATCCCCAAACTTGCGAGAGCGGCACGAGAATTGCCTTTCCAATCGCATTTTAGTGCACATATCGCTCATCGATTCGGCGATATTATCAATTTCATCAACACAAGGGATACAGCAGATGAAAAGGAAAAAAGATTCCAGGGAGGAAATCACTCTTATCGGTTTTGTGGATCCGCTGGATGACGACGATGACAACACCGGCGTCAAGATTTCAACCGATAATGATGAATACATCGTCGAAATGAACCTGACCGGAAAAAAGTTACTGAATATGATAGACGAAGAGATTCAGGCAACCGGAAGGGTCTCGCTCGATTCGAATGGCGTGAAAATATTCGACGTAACGAATTTTGATTATGCGCCGTATGATGAAAACGACGAGGATGCCGAGCAATGAGAACAACGGCCGTCGCCATTTGGGATCCCAAGGCAATGACCCTGATCGTCTTAAATCAGAGGATGTCGGCCATTGCGAGTTAACGCAAAGAGAAACGGTCGGAAAAAACAGAGCCGGTAATACAATAGCTCCGCGCGGTTAATGTATCCTTGTTCGGGAGATTTAGAGCAGTGACGGACGCCGCCGTTGGCGCTTGAGGCTGAATCCGACAATAAAGCCAAACAGGAGTACACCCGAACCGGCTAGAAACCATTTGATAGCATAGCTGCGCGTAAGCTTTGCCACCTGCTCATCTAGCTGGTTGGCCCTGCGGGTTTCTTCGTCAAGACGGGCAGCCGTTTTCTCGTATTTAGCCTTCAGTGCCAGAAATTCACCCGATTCCGATTTGAGTGTTTCATATTCTGTGCGGATCTGATCCAGGCCTTTATCCGTTGATGCAAGAGCGGTGGACAATTTCTTGTTTTCGTCCTTGAGTTGTTGGTTCTCACGGAGCAAAGCTGTATTCTGCTCCATCACGCTTTTTTGTTTCTCTTCCAACCTTTCCAATTTGATCTTGCTGGTCGGTTCAGGCGTCAGGTAGCGGGTCAAAACCCAGCCGACTTTTCCATCTGACGTCCGCACATGTGCCCATTGATCGTTCATTTCAAGGACCTCGAGCCGCTGACCGGACTGGAGGAAGCCCAGAATCTTGTGATTAAGACTCTGGCCGGTACGAAGGGTAATTTCGACGATATCGTTCACGTACATCGTGGTGGCATGAACCGGAACGGCGAACAACAGCAGGCAAATTCCGAAAAGAACGAGACGTTTCATTAGCGGCATCATCAATACTTTCCTCAAGAGGTTACAGGGATTCAGATATCACATGGTGTATAGAATCTCATAAATAGAGCCGTCCTTCAAGTTCCTTTTTATATCGACTATTGAACACTTTAGCAATACCTGAGGTGGACAAAGTGTTTCAGGAAACGTCAAAGTAAGCCTTTTAGAACAACACGCCTCCCTATTGGGCACTAAGAAACGGGTCAGCCATCAGTCACAGTTTCGTAGTGGTTGCAGTTCCGCATTGAATGTTCAGGTAAATTTTGCCTATAATGACCCGGCATGGTTACCACCACCAACCATTGCCGAGGAGATTCGATGGAAAAACAGATTTATCAATACTTATCGGGCATGCCTCACTTTTCTTTCCTACCCAAGGAAGAGTGCGAAAAAATAGCGGCCGCCACCGCCGAGGAAAGCTTTCCGAAAGGGACAACTTACGCCGTTCAGGGCCAGTCGAAGATCGACAGCATCTTCATTGTGAAAAAGGGGTCTATTGCGCTTTTCGACGAGAAAAAGGGGCCGAAAAACCGACCGGGTTCATCAAACCGGGTGAGGTTTTCGGCGGGATTACGATCCTGCTCAATGCGGGAATTTCCCTGAGAACCGCCATCATCGAGGAAGACTGCACCGGACTCATCGTTCCCAAAGAAATATTCCTGGACCTGTGTACGCGTTACAAATCCTTTTACGAATTTTTTCTGGAAAATTACAGTCGGAACATATTCGATACGTCGCTGGCCTCCATTATTGAATTTGGTCAAGCCAAATACTTTCTGTCGCAACTGGTTCCGTTCTCATTTTTACCGTCCGAGGAAATCGAAAAAATCGTGGCGGATTTGACCATGGTTCATTACCCCAAAGACACCATTTTGTTTGTGCAAGGGCGAACCCGCATCGGATATCTGTATATTCTTCAGAAGGGTTCCGCAGAGCGCTATTATGAAAAACAAAATAAAAGGACGATGGTTGAAGTGTTGGGAGAGGGCGACATCTACGGCGGTATTTCGATTCTCCTGAACGACGGCATTTCAGTGCGCACGATGCGGGTGCGCGAAAAATCTTTCTTTTACCTTTTGCCCAAACAATCGTTTCTGGATATCTGCAAGCGCTTTGAAGCGTTCACGGAATACTTCACGGACATTTTCGGGCGCCGCATGCTTGAAAAATCATATGCGGCCATCATCGCCAAGACCCTGCAATCTCAGGAGGAGGGCCTTCAGTTTTTCAACCAACCGGTGGCCAGCATTTACACCAGTCGTCCGGTTTTCGGCAATATCGATATGACGGTCCAGGAAGCCGCGCAATTGATGAGCCGGGAAAAAATCAGCTCGATATTCCTGAAGACGGCGGCCGGCAAATGCGTGGGTGTGGTAACGGAAAAAGACCTCGCGTTGAAGGTGATTGCGACCGCCATGAACGTCAAACGACCGGTGATGGAAATCATGTCATCACCGGTCCGGACCATTCCGGATCAGGCCCTTATTTTCGAGGCCTTGATGTTGATGATGAAAGCGGACATCCGCCACCTTGCCGTCATGGATGCCACTGAAAACGTGGTTGGAATCCTATCGAGTCGGGATCTTCTCTCGGCACAAGGCCAGTCGCCGCTGTTTATGCTGCGCGAAATTTCCGAAGCGAACAGCATGTCGCAAATTATCGAACGCAATCGCCGAATGCCGCAACTGCTCCGCAGCCTGATCACCAGCGGCGCAAAAGCCCAAAACCTGACGCGCTTCATCACCGCGGTCTCCGATGCCATTCTTAAAAAGGTTATGGCCTTTACCCTGGACGATTTGGGGCAACCGCCCGTGCCATTCGTTTTCATGATTATGGGTAGTGAAGGCCGCCATGAACAAACCCTTAAAACCGATCAGGACAATGCCATTGTCTACGAAAACGTCGATAAAAAGGACGAGCCCGCTGTCAGAGAGTATTTTTTAAAATTCGGCGAAAAAGCCTGCACCCTGCTGGACCGAGCCGGGTTCGAATTTTGCACCGGTGGCGTCATGGCACAAAATCCCAAATGGTGTCAGTCGTTGTCGACTTGGAAGGCCTATTTTTCAGCCTGGATTCACGCGGCTGAACCGGAGGATTTGCTCCAAGCCAGTATCTTTTTTGACTTCCGCCACGGTTTTGGAGCAACCGTCTTGATCGATGCCCTGCGACGACACCTTTTCGATTCTCTCGAGGGCTGGTCCGGTTTTTTTCGCCACCTGACAGAAAACGCCCTGCATTTCAAACCACCGATCGGTTTTTTTCGCAACTTTGTGGTGGAATCCAAAGGCGAGCACCGCAGTGCCCTGGACATAAAGAGTGCAATGACACCGATCGTGGACTTCGCCCGCATTTATGCCCTGAAGCACAAAATCGAAGAGACGAACACGTTGGAACGCCTGAATCATTTGCAGCTCAAGAAGGTGATAGCCGCACCGGAGTACGATGAACTCGAAAAGGCTTACAGCTTTTTGATGCAGTTGCGATTCGTTCGGCAGGTCACGGCGGTTATTGACGAAAAAACCGCGCCCAATAACTATATCAACCCCAAAAAACTGGCCAGCATCGAACAAAAAATGCTTAAGGAAATTTTCAAACGGATCGAGAAATTTCAGACCAAGCTGGAGTTCGAGTTCACCGGTTTGGTATGACAGATCCATCCGGACCCCGGCGCGTCATTTTCACGCACCGTGGCGGCCCGCAGTGCCAATAGCGTTTAAGATAAAGAGAGCGCCGCCATAACAGGAAACAGCGAATATAAAAGCCGAAGATTTAACCTGGCATCGGCGGAAAAAGAAAACGTTTGCCTTAAGGAATTCGAAGGTGTCATTCGCAGCACCGTATTGATTGATCCCAAAGGACTGATACGGCGCCGCTGGCAAAAAGCAAAAACCAAGGGCCACGCGGCCTGCGTGCTGACTGAAATGGAGGAAATCGCGAGTTGAGGGCCTCATCAAAAAATTGCTTGAAATATGGCCGTATTTGAATTAGTGTAATCGCCGATGAGATCTATTTGACCTCATGAGACGAATAGCGGGAATTGGATGTTATAGATGGTGAATTGAGCAATACGTCATTCGCCATCTTTATTTTTTATGATCGACCAAGGACAGGCAATATTTATGGACGACAAGGAGCCTGGCGGAAGTCCCGACCACCAACGCCAGCAAGCTGACCGCAAAAATGTAATATCCCGGCTGCCCGTCAACCGGCTTCAAGACGCGAAGACCCCTTCACCACCAGCCTCGATGCGCTGACGCGCGCCTTCGCCCCTTCTCGTCTTGGTCCGTTTGCGGGCCATGGGATGAGAAGGAGGCGCAATGACCTCTGCCCTTTGTTCCCAATTTGTAAGCGAACAATCGCCCGATAGCGCAAATCACAGCTATATCAACACACTGCGTGACTTGCACCCCTCGGATATTGCCGAAAATCTCGAGAACGCCGAATTCAAGCCCGAAGTTATCATCGAAATACTGCTGCAAGTCGGCAACCACATCGCGATGGAAGCCTTTGAGCAGCTTTCTCTCGAAACGCAGCAGTCTTGCCTGGAAACCGGTAACGCCCATACCATGCTGCGGTTTATCGAGAATATGGACCCGGACGATCGGGTCGACCTGCTGAAAAAAGTCGATGTCGATATCCGCGAAGCGATCATGCCGCTCATCGCGCAGGCCGAACGCAACGAAATCAGGCGCCTGTGGCAATATGCCGAGGGAACTGCCGGGGCCGTGATGACGACGGAGTATGCATTTTTACCGGGGCATATCACCGTCGGTACCGGTTTGGAACGTCTGCGGCTGCAGTCGCCGAACAAAGAAACCATTTATTATATTTATATCACTGACGACAGCCGCCACCTCCTGGGCATGATTTCGCTGCGTGATCTGATCATGTCCAAACCCAATGCCCGGCTCGATACCCTCATGCAAGACAATGTCATCTCGGTCAAACACGATATGGCGGTTGAAGCCGTCGCAGCCCTCATCTCGAAATACGATTTCCTGGCCCTGCCCGTGGTGGACCGTGAAGACCGTCTGCTGGGAATCATTACCGTCGATGATGTCATCGACATCATCGAAGCGGAAAGTACCGAAGACTTCCAACGCATTTCGGCCGTGGTTCCCTTCGATGAGCAGTACTTCAAACGTCCTTTGCCCCGGTTGTTCTGGAACCGGTTCTGCTGGCTGGCCATTCTGCTGTTCACTTCTCTGCTCTCGACCACCGTCATGGAAATGAATTCGGCTATCCTGCACCAAATGGTGGCCCTGGCGTTTTTCATTCCCCTGGTGACCGGCACCTGCGGTAATGCCGGGACGCAGTCGGCCACCATGGTCGTGCGGGCCCTGGCCTTGGGAGAAATTTGTCCGCGTGACGCCCTGCGGGTGTTCAACCGCGAACTCCTGATGGGATTGGCGCTTGGCCTCACCCTCGGGTTGATGGCCTATTTCCGCGTTTTCCTGCAGGATCACAACATGATCCTCGGCTGTATCGTGGCCATGGCCCTGCTGGCCACGCTGCTGACGGCCAACTTGGCCGGTGCGCTCATCCCGCTCCTACTTAGGCGGATGGGACTCGATCCGGCCTTGACCGCCGGGCCTTTCATTGCCACCATCATCGATGCCGTCGGCATCACCCTTTATTTCCAGATTGCGGCAATCCTCTTGAGAAATTTTAACGCCTGAATGAATACTGGATAATGGAAATGAGATCATATGCCGGAGACCGCACATATGAGTGTATTTTCACAATTCTGAGGTGAAAACTTCACAATCATTTGTTTATAAGTCACCGCCTTTAAGTTTAACCATTCTGAAATATTCCGAATTCTGTTTTTCTGACCAGTGGCACAGAAAATGCTAAGACTGTTGATAAGACTCGAAAAAGCGAGGTCATCATGAACAGGTTGAAGCGCGCTGTCAGGAGAACCGTTTGTTGGCTGGAGAATCAACTCACCCGTTACCACCTAGCCCGCCTCCTTAAACCGACCCGGTTTTGACGAACGCTTTCTCAGCTCTCTTGACGCTTCGCGACCACATGTCTATCCAAGCGATCGATGGGATAAAAAGGAATGGCATCTAAATGGATGAATAGCAGTGACAAAAGTGGCAAGAAACAGCTGATTAAACAATACAGAAAAAAGTTTCGGATTCGGGAAAACCTCGATCATTATTCCGAAGAAGACCTTCGTGCCGCCGAGAAAAAATTCCTGAAAATGTGTTTGACAAAAGGGCAGTGCTGAAATCTATCCCGCAATGTCCCCTCCTCCTGAAGGCAAACCGGCTTCTGATACGGGCTTGATGCACCGCACCGGCGGAAGCGGCCATCATCATGCCGGGGCGAACAGAACCGTCATGTCGGCATTCTAAAAAACTTGACGCCATCGGTTTCTATGCTTAGCGGTTAGGATTAAATATCGTTTAGCTGAAAACAAATTTTCTTCAACTTCATGCGGTAAAAAAAACAATGAGGTCGTCTACAGAAGCGAAAACAAAATGATCACAGCACATCGGTCACAAAATTTACTCAACAGTCAAAACTAAATCGCTTGAGGAGGTTGGAATGGACAAGTGGGAATGCCCATGTGGGTACATCTACGATCCGGAAGAAGGAGATGCTGAGAGCAACATTCAAGTCGGGACTGCGTTCGAAGATCTCCCAGAGGACTGGGTTTGCCCTAAATGCGGAGCGGAGAAGGAGTTTTTCGAAAAACTCGACTGAGTTCTCATACCTCTTCTCTACAGAGATGTTGCCATGATTGCATGGTTGATTATCGGCGGAGGCATACATGGGACATATCTTTCTCACCTGCTGGTCAATAAAGTTGGTTTGAACCGGGATGATGTTCGCGTTCTCGATCCCCACCAGAAACCTATGGCTGCATGGAATCGGAACGCGACCAATTGCGGAATGCGATTTCTGCGTTCGCCGGCTACTCACAACATCGACATTCCGGTTCTTTCACTGTATCGGTTTGCGCAGTTACCGTCCGTAAAAGGGATGGCCGAGTTCATACCACCGTATAACCGCCCTTCGCTGAGCCTGTTTCAGAAGCACTGCGCATATGTCATCCAACATTTCCGACTGGAAGAGTTGCGAATTACCGGTCGAGCCTTGGCACTGCATAAAAATAACCGTCACTCACTATCGGCTGAAACCTCGGTCGGTTCCATTGCAGCCCGAAATGTTGTTCTGGCAATGGGGTTGGGCGAGCAGCCCTACTGGCCTTCCTGGGCGCGCCGTCTGCAGCAAGCGGGTTCTCGGATCGATCATGTGTTCGATCCCATATTCAGGACTGCAGATATACCTGAGAGCACAGAAAGCCTTGTTGTGGTGGGAGGTGGATTATCCGCCGTTCAGACAGCCCTGATGCTCTCTAAAAAGCTGGCCGGCACTGTTCGGCTCCTCTCCCAGCACGAAATTTATGAAAGTCAGTACGATTTCGATCCCTGCTGGATCGGCCCGAAATGCCTGCGGGATTTTTACCGGCAGGATTACGTTAGCCGGAGAGCAGCCGTCGACCGGGCCCGGGTCGGCGGCAGTCTACCCGGTGAAATTTTCGAAGAGTTCCGCACCGCTATCGACGCAAAAGGCCTGCGCTTTCAAAAATCCCGCATTCGAAGCGCGGTTCCGGAAGGTGGTCACATTCGCCTGGATACGGATACCGGAACGGTGTGGGCCGATACCGTTGTCCTGGCTACCGGGTTTCGCTCCGACCGGCCGGGAGGAAACTTTATCAACCAGGTAATCGAAGAGTTCGGATTGCAATGCGGGCCCTGCGGCTACCCGATTGTCGGAGAGGATTTACGGTGGGCCGCAAACATCTTCGTCACAGGTCCCTTGGGCGAACTTCAACTCGGACCTTGTGCCCGCAACATCATCGGCGCCCGCAATGCAGGACGCCATCTGCTCAAAGTGCTGATACCGCGGCACTGATCCGCGGCCGTACCTATATCTGGAACCACTTTTCATACGGGCTTGACAATACCCATCACTTTTTCTCCAGGAGGCGATAGGCGTGATGCCTCTTTCCGATCTATTCGACCCAGATACCGATTTGGAACCGGCTCCATTTTGCGATTTGTCGTATAGCCGATGTATACTTTCTAGTAAGGACATCGGCTCCGACGGTCGCTGTATTGTAGAAGATACCAATGACAGTCTTCAACCCCGGCAATTGATCGCCTACCGCGGCAAGTGACGCCCAAGAACGGGTGAAATGTTCTTTACATCGAAGGAAAGTCTAAGTGGGAAAAAATACGATTCAACGTCTCGGAGACATCGTCACAGTCAAGCTTTTCGACCGCATGATCGACCGCCAGACCCGAGCATTGAGCCGTATGTTGCAAGAAAACATTTCCGCCGCAGGCGGTAGGATACGACTGCTGTTATCCATCGATACACAGACGCAGGCGCGCAGCCCGGAAATGCTCTTCGAAAACCTTCATTTCCTCCGACTGCACGCCGATCAAATCGAACGGGTCGCCATCATCGGCAACAAGGCATGGGAGAGAACGAGTATCGGCCTGTTTGGTTTATTCGGAGGGATCGACATCGGCTATTTCGACCGGTCAGAGGCTGTGGAGGCGATCCGGTGGCTTCAAGGCAAAGGCACCAGCGGCGATTGATAGCACCTATCTCACTTTACAATCGCGGTAAGGGGCTCTTTATCGACAGAAACGAAAGTGCGACACTCCTTAACCTTGACATCAAATGTCCAATTGCCTAAGCTCCCCGAAAGTCAACCGGCGACCCTTTTATTTAATTTCTAATGGAATTTCATTTCTTTAACCCGTCGGGCAACAGAAGGAGGCGTAAATGGCATCTTTGAAAGGATCAAAAACCGAACAGAATCTCTTGGCGGCATTCGCCGGCGAGTCCCAGGCGCGTAACCGCTACACCATGGCCGCCAAAATCGCCAAGAAAGAAGGTTTCGAGCAAATCGGCGCCATTTTCATGGAAACCGCCGACAACGAACTCGAACATGCCAAGGTTTTTTTTCGTCAACTGGAGGGCGGTGAGGCCACCATCACGGCAGGCTATCCGGCCGGTGTGATTGGCGGCACGCTCGAACAATTGAAGTCGGCCGCCGCCGGAGAACGCATGGAGTGGACGACCCTTTACACGGGATTTGGCGATGTGGCCGACCAGGAGGGTTTCAAGGACGCCTCACGGGCCTTCAAAAAGATCGCGGAAGTCGAAAAATGGCATGAACGCCGCTACAACAAATTAATCGAGGCCGTCCAGGCCGCCACCGTCTTTAAAAAACCACAGACAGTTCTCTGGAAATGTCGCAATTGCGGTCGTGTTATCGAAGCGGCCGAGGCGCCGGAAATCTGCCCCAGCTGCGATCATCCGCAGGCCTATTTTGAACTATTAGCAGAAAATTATTGAGTTTCCAACCCTACATGGTGCTTATCTGCAGTTTCGGTGTCAATCACGCCCAAAGGTGTGCCCAAAGACGAGACAGATCTGCGGAATCGCATTTGTGGTTTACGAGCGTGCACCAACATGTAATACTGCTGATTTACTTGAACTTGCACAGAAAATATCGCATTTCTGGAACGGAAATTGGCCCGTGCCTTTAATACATACGGGGATGGCTTCAGGCCTCACCGGATATAAGAATTTCGGATTTTACCGCTGATCCAGGCATCGAGAGTTAATGGGCGGAAAAGGCAACTGTTGAGGGGAACCCACTGACATTGAGCGCTGATCTCAACCCCTTCCTGAATGATGGCAACCGGCCGATCGACCGACACCACGACAACGAGAATGTTCTGTCGCTCGGCCGTGAACCGCAGGGCTGAATTAAAACGCGCCCCCCGGGCCCGATCCTCTCCCGGTATCGCTCGGCCGTCGAGCAGACATGCAAATGCGTGCAGACGCAGATCTTGAGCGATGTGAAGGGCACCGTCGACTTTGGACAGTGACTTCGCCAGTTCCAATAGGTGTGGTTGTCGGATGTCGAGTGGCTCGGCCAATTTCTGGCCGGAGATGATAACCGGTTCATGGTTGAGGTCGATGACCAGAGTGCAGCCCGATTTCGATTCTTGCGCGGCATGCACCAAGGCAGCCGTTAATTTGAACAGATGGCTGCCGACCTGATGGTCGAGTTGCGCTTCGAGCAGGGCCTCCTCCACTTGAACCAGCTGGGCCTTTCGGGTTGTGGATTTAAAGCTTCCGTCGGAAAAGCTGACCACCTCATCCGCGTTGAGCCTGAGGAAACCAAAATTGCCCCTGAAATCTGCCGTGAGGAAGAAAGGCGGCATCCTTCCGCCGGCGTTAATGCCGACAATGTTTTTTCCATCTGAAACGAGTTTACGATCGGAATCCTCCACGGCCTGAAGCAACTTGCGGACATGCTTGAAGTTGTCCAGCAACGGCTGCTCCATTTCCGGGAATCGCGCCAGGTAGTCGATACTTCCCATCAGGGGCCGTTCGACAAAAACCAGTTCACCTCTGGGCATCATCTGTTCTTCACGCGTCCGCGAAATACCGAGAACCGCGTCCAGAATCGGGTAAATCCGCAGATCACTGTCCCATCCCAAGATGACATTCATCCGATCGACGATGTAGTCATGAACGGCGTGGCTGGCGAATTCACGCAAGAAACCGCCCGATATGCCGGTGTAAAGTTCTCTGTCATTGGCCATATCGTGTGAAAAACGCCAGGCCGCGTGCTCCAGCCAACGCTCGGTTGGTCCAATGGAACACATGTCCGGATGGTGATCGGTAAACCACATTTGGAAAAACACCGAACTGGAGCGTCCGCCGAAGGATATAAGGCCGGCCAACTGAAGGTTCTTTTCCGGCAGCATGTAGCTGAACCGGTTTTTGTCACGACTGATGTGAACATGACATCGCCACTGATCGTTGTCCAGGTAAAGTTCTTTGAATCTGGGCTCGTGGCCCCGAATTAGGTTTTGGGGATCACAGATAAAGACAGGGTCGTCGGGCGCAATGGCGTATATCACAGCAGCGCGGCTTGGGCCGGAGAAGTGGGACAACCCGTCACGCAATCCATCGAGGGTATCGCTGACACATTGGCAGGTAAAGGCATCAACGGTCACGGCACGCACTCCAAATGCAAAGGGTTAAAACGACTCCTTAAAAGTCAATCAGAGACACCCACAACACAATTGCCGTGACGGCTCAATTGCAGTCGCAATTTTGGGTTTGCAACCAACGTGTTTTTAAACAACGGCGGTCATCAGACGCATTCATCTGACATCGAACAGTGCCGTCGCCCCTAAAAAAATGAAAGTAAAGAGTGGGGGAGTGCCCTCATTCAAGCAGGTCGGTATCATCGAACAGCAACTCGACCGAGTCCTGTGCTTTGGAATCGTAGAGCTCGATGACCGATTCGGCAATGGCTTCGGCGTAAACGCTGATCGGATACATGTTTTGCGTTCTTAAAACGCCGATCAATGCCGTCTTGCCTTCCAGGATAGCTGAAGCGACATCCTGGCTGTCATAGCTCTCTTCGCAAAGTAAAGAATATCCTTCCTGGTTGATGTCCGCAATTTCACTCAACCGTGGGACGTTCTCCAGCACTGCAAACTCCCGTATATGAAGTTTTTCGGATGCATCGTTTTTACTGATCTGGTATTTCTGCCACATAATGACCTCCAGTGATTGAGGGTTAACGTTTTGGGTAATCTTTCCGCGAACTTCCACCGAACAGAAGGTGGGTGCATTACTACCTTTCTTCTACCCGGCGTTTAAGGATACAAGCGCTGCCCGTGGCATTGCAGTACCTTCCAGGGCTTGCCTAGTGAAAACTGTCACCTCTGAGCAAATAGAGAATGAATAAAAGATAAATATCGAAACCCGTATCAAAACCTGGTCAAGTAGAAGGAAAAAGAGAGGATACGCGGCGAGACAAAATATCTTTTTTTTATCGTATACACCGAAGTCGAGCGTTTTGTCAACCGGGTTATAAACTTCGGTCATCGCTTGACTTTTTCATTAATTGTGTTAAAGTGCCGCGAAAAAAGTGTGCACCAGCATGAAAAAAATCTAATAGCTTGCAATTCTATCAGCATTTATTCCTGATGTTTTCTTCTCTGTGAAATTCATTTTCCCCCAAGTGCTTTGAAGACTTCCCCGGAAGGTGATTTCTGATAGAATTGATACGCGCACGGAAGGAAGACTATATGAGCACGGCCAAGACAGGCGACACCGTTAAGGTTCACTACACCGGACGACTCGATGATGACACCGTTTTCGACACCTCGCGCGGTAAGGCTCCGTTGGAGTTTACCATCGGTGAAGGCAATCTCATCAAGGGTTTCGAAAATGGATTGATCGGAATGGAAGTCGGGGAGAAAAAGAACCTTGTCATTCCACCGGAAGAAGCATACGGCCAGAACGACGAAAAACTCACCACCAGGGTCAGTCGCGCACACCTGCCGGATTCCGTTAAGCCGGCAATCGGAATGCAGCTTCAGGTCAAACAAAAGGACGGCTCGATTTTCATGGTTTGGATCACTGGAATGGATGCAGAGACGGTCACGCTGGACGCCAATCATCCATTGGCAGGCCAAACCTTGAACTTCGATGTCGAATTGACTGACATCGCCGGATAATCTTCATTGCGATAGTGAATGCATTTATAACAGCCTCGAGTAACATCTTCGAAATCCTGCCTTTGGTGTTTTTCCTGAAAAGCCTGTTCTGGAGCGGAATGGATGACCAGCAGCGAAAGCGGGTCCCGCTTCGGAAATCAATTAATTGTTGATATTTCAAAATCTCAATGCTAACGGGAATTCTTTATGTCAGAAGTGCGCGCCGGCCGATAAAGAGCCAATCCTTTCTGATAAAGACGTTGCTGCCGTTAAAACCGCACTATCACAGAAGGAGTGTTATTATGAAGACGTATATCGTAAAAGACCTGATGGTCCCGCTCTCAGAATATGCCACCGTCTCCGATGACGATACATTGTGCGATGCCATCCTGGCCCTGGAAAAAGCCCAAGGGGAATTCGACCAGACCCGCTACCGGCATCGCGCCGTCTTGATATACGACAAAAATAACAAAATCGTCGGCAAGCTCAGCCAACTGGATGCCCTGAAAGCCCTGGAACCGAAATATAAAGAGCTGCAAACCGACGGAAGCATCCGGCATCTGGGGTTCAGTACGAAGTTTATGCAGGGCATGCTGGACCAGTTTTCCCTGTGGGCCAGCCCTCTGGGGGACATCTGCAGAAAAGCCGCCGACCGCAAGGTCAAAGAATTTATGTACACGCCCACCGCAGGAGAATACGTGCACCAGGACGCTTCCCTGGATGTGTCCATTCATCAACTGATCATCGGTCACCACCAATCCCTTCTGGTGACCGACAAATCGGGTGAAATCGTCGGTGTTCTGAGGCTCTCCGATGTCTTTGCCGCCGTTTTTCACAAATTAAAGGAGTGCAGCGTCAATGCGTGTTCGCCAAACAAATAGATAGATCTGCCAGCAATTGAATCTGATGATACCGAAACCTGACTGAGGAGGGACGGGGCATGAGCGATGGTGTAAACGGCATAGCGAGTCAGATTAACTGGAAAAAACTGATTTTTCTCTTTTTGGGGGTCATGCTTTTTTCAATTACGTATTATTCTCCACCCTGGCCGGATGCCATCGATCCACTCGGCAAGCATTTCGAGCTGACCAGAGAGGGAAAGGGCGCCCTGGCGGTTTTTTTGCTGGCCGGCACCTGGTGGGTTTTCGAAGTCGTGCCGATCGGCATCACCAGCCTGGCGATCGGCGTGCTGCAGGCCCTTTTCCTGATCCGACCCGCCAAAGTGGCTTTCAAGGACTTCATGGACCCGTCGGTGATGTTCATCTTCGCATCGATCGTCATCGGTCTGGTCTTCACGAAAACCGGTCTGACCCGTCGACTGGCCTATAAGATGCTGGCGATCGTGGGCGAACGCACCAGCATGATCTATCTGGGCTGTTTCGTTGTCACGGCCGCCCTCACTCACATCATGGCCCACACCGCGGTGGCGGCCACCATCTATCCCCTTCTGCTGGCTATTTATTCGCTGTATGGTGAAGGCGACCGGCCCACCAGGTTCGGCAAGGGACTCTTCATCGGCATGGCCTATGTGGCCGGGGCCGGCAGCATCGTCACCCTGCTGGGGGCGGCGCGGGGGGCCGTAGCCCTCGGCTTCTACACCGACATCATCGGTAAGAACATCTCATTCTTCCAGTTGACCTACTACATGTTTCCGATCGGGTGGCTGATGACCTTTATCTTGTGGGGATTTTTCATGGTTTTTTTCAAACCGGAAAAGGAAACCATCCCCGGTTTAAGAGAAAGGGCCAAACTGCTCTATTCAGAGCTTGGCCCGCTGTCACGCAACGAAATCCTCGCCAGTGCCATCGTCTTTGCCTGCATCCTGACCATGGCCCTGCGTTCTTTCGTGCCGGCCCTGCAGCCGGTCGACAAGACGGCCATCATTCTGATTTCGACCATCACGTTCTTTATCACCGGGATCCTGGACATCGACGACCTGGAGTCCATTCCCTGGAACATCATCCTGCTCTTTGCCGGTGCGATGAGCATCGGTTTCTGCCTGTGGGAGACCGGGGCCGCCAAGTGGCTGGCCGTCAACTGGCTGGTCATGTTCAAGGAAGCCAACTGGTTCGTGTTCACCATGAGTATTGCATTTTTTGTCTTGATCATGACCAATTTCATCATGAACGTAGCCGCAATCGCCATTTCGCTGCCCGTGGCGTTCGTCATTGCCCCCTATCTCGGCGTGGCAGCCGAGGTCATTCTGTTTGCCGCCCTGGTGACGGCCGGCATGCCTTTTTTGCTGCTCGTGGGGGCCGCACCGAATGCGATCGCTTATGATTCGAAACAGTTTACACCGGGAGAGTTCTTCTTGTACGGGATTCCGGCAAGCCTCATTCTCATGGTGGTGGTCGGTTTTGCCGTCTATCTCCTTTGGCCGTTGATGGGGATGCCGGTCACGCTGCCACGCTAGCCACCCGATGGACCCAGTACGACTTTGGTCCCGTTCTAATCGATCCTTATTGAGGGGTTCCATACCTAAATGAGTGCCGTTTTTTGTCGCTGTTCTGATACTGCCAACTCCGGACAGATGGCTGAACTTCTATAAAGGTACTAAAATAATGATCACATTGCTCGATTATGGCGCTGGCAACGTCAGAAGCGTTATCAATGCCATTGAAAGCCTGGGAGAAACCGTCAAAATCGTCTCATCGGGCGCTGACATACTTGCAGCCGAAAAAATAGTCTTCCCGGGGGTGGGCGCTTTCGGCAACATGATGCAAATCCTGCACCGCAAGGGCCTCGTGGAACCGCTCAAAGCCTACCTAAGTTCAAACCGACCATTTCTGGGGATCTGCCTGGGGTTGCAGGCCCTCTTCGATAAAAGCGAGGAGGCGCCGGGTTGTGAAGGACTGGGCATCATTCCGGGAGTGGTGAAACGGTTCACTCTCGAACTGGCGGTCCCGCACATCGGCTGGAACGGCATCAGCATCCGAAAACCGTCGAAGATCTTCGATCAACTCGAGGGCAGCGAAAAATTCTATTTCGTCCATTCGTATTACGTCGCGCCACTGGACGCATCGGCTGTTCTCACAACCACCGATTACGGCGACTGGTTTGTCAGCGGTATTCAAAGAGGGAACATCATCGCCACCCAGTTCCACCCCGAAAAAAGCGGCCGCGCCGGACTCCGCCTTCTGAAAAATTTCCTGGAAGCCGGTTCCCACCCGTTTCTTCCTGCCCGCACCCTGAACTCCACCCGCCTGGCTAAACGGATCATTGCCTGCCTGGATGTGCGTTCAAACGACCAGGGCGATCTCGTGGTCACCAAAGGCGACCGGTACGATGTCCGCGAAGAGGGAGCCGTCCGCAATCTCGGCCGGCCGGTGGAGTTGGCCGGGCGTTACTATGAGGAAGGCGCCGACGAGATCACGTTTCTCAACATCACCGGATTCAGGGATTTTCCGCTGGAAGACATGCCGATGCTCGAGGTGCTGAAACAGACCTCACGCACTGTTTTCGTGCCGCTGACCATCGGCGGCGGAATCAGGAACTACACCGACAAAAACGGTCGACAATACAGCGCGCTCGAGGTCGCGTCAGAGTATTTCCGGTCTGGAGCCGACAAGGTGTCGATCGGCAGTGATGCAGTCCTCATCGTGGAAGACTATCTGAAATCCGGGGTAAAATCCGGTCGTAGCGCCATCGAGGAGATTGCACGCGTATACGGCAACCAGGCCGTCGTCGTCTCCATCGACCCACGCAGGGTCTATGTACCCTCCCCGGATGCCGTCAGGCACCCGGTGATCGAAACACGTCGTCCAGGTCCTGACGGCGAACGATATTGCTGGTACCAATGCACCATAAAAGGCGGAAGGGAAGGTCGGGACCTGGACGCCGTGACACTGGCCCGAACCTGTGAAGATCTGGGAGCTGGTGAAATCCTGTTGAATTGTATCGATCGAGACGGCACCCGGCTCGGATTCGACATCGAGCTGATCAATGCAGTCAAGAAGGCGGTCTCTATTCCCGTTATCGCCTCCAGCGGAGCCGGTCGTACAGACCATTTCCTGGAGGTCTTTACCAAAACCGCAGCCGAATCGGCCTTGGCGGCCGGCATCTTCCACCGCCGAGAGGTACCGATTGCCACTGTTAAAAAATTCCTGCAGGGCAAAGTGGAAATTCGGCTCTGAAACTTGTGCCGGGTGATCCCTTTCTCGGCCAGATAAATTTCTGTACGAAGGACCCTGTTTCGTAACACCGTACCACGCGGTCCGGCCGTTTTTCGACCGGAACGACATTGCGGCCGGACGCGACTCTTGCGTGACCGCCGTCGACTCCGGTTTAACCCAATTGCCGGTCTCCATTGACGACCGGCCTGATACGACCGGTCCGATTTTAACCGACCCGAAACTCTCCCTCTTCGCTTCACGGAAATTTGACAAACCCGACACATCATCGTATAATCGTTAAAAATAAGTAACTTCCCGCAAAAAGGCCAAACCTGTCGCGAGGCAGGGACGGAAAGCCACGGATCTTATGTAGACAGCCGGGTTGCCGGGGAACATCACGAAAACCGGCTTGCCTCATAAAAGCAGCTCGGTTTTTTTTTGACGCGGAAGGTTGGCAATGAGAATGGTCTGATCGCATGCACCTTGCGGGTGCCGCCGATTCGAAATCGGTCTTTTTTACGTGTGGGCTATGTAGGCCGGAAAATATGAATCACTATCCTTGAAGCAGGGATGCCGATGTCCAAATTGAAGAAGTGGGTCGAGACGGTTGATGAAAATTCCCTGACGCTGCTGCTGCGGTATGCGGGTGAATTCGGTGCCATTTCAAGCCTGATCAATCTCGAAACCGGTGGTTATCCCCTGCCGCGCACGGAGATCGATGCGGTCTGGCAACTGCGCATGCACGGCGCTGTTTTGGGTATTGCGTTGGTCTACGGTTGTGAGTTCAGCTTGGAAAATCAAGCCAAAGGGTTTAATGAACCCGTTTTTACGGAAGACTATCGAGACGCTCTGGCCACCGACAAACGCACTGTTTGGGCCCGCGATCTCAATGCCGCAGCGTATGAGGCCCTGATGTGGAACATCGGAGAATTCGGGATTCGGGCGTTGGCGCAAAACAGAGGGAAATATGCCATACCCAAATTTCCCGAGCATCCGTGCTATGACTGGTTTATGCGGCTGGCGCTTTACAATATCGTTAGAATTTTTGAAACCTGCATCCAAAAGCTTTACAAATAACCGAATCCGTAGACCTCGAAACCGCTGAAACTGCACCGATCATCAAGAAGGCGCCGGCCACCAACCGTAACAAACCGGCGGTTTTTTAAAACGGGGTGAGGCTGCGAGTCCCCGAAACCCTTGCCGCCGGAGAGGTCGTGAACATTACCATTGAGATAGTCCGGTTCATATCGCGTTTGAAAGAATAACGGAAAGATCGAGAAGCTACCGCTTCGTTTCCCTTCTGCCGCAATCCTGCAACTGAAACGAAAGACCGGCCGGAGATCTCCCTTTGTCCCGCCTTGTCCCCCCCTTACCCGGGCATCCAACAATCCGTGCTGCAAATTTGACACTTTACGTCAAAATCCTCGGATCGGTCGTCGGTGTCTGAGCCTAATCGACTTAAATAACGACGCTTTTATTTAAAATCGAGATTGGTCTGATTCTTGCAAACTTCCTTTCCGCCCGCAGAATTCAGACCTCTATACATAACACATCGAAATGTTGAACCAAATGGTGAGTGACATGACTCGGCAGCAGAATGGTAAGCGCTGCACCCTTTCAACACAAAGTTGGGCAACCGCCATGTGGTTATTTCTGACCGTTGTGTTGCTGGTCGGTTGCACCCACAAACAGAAAATAATGGTCCCGCCTCGTATCGTATTGACACCTTTTAACAACATTGGCATTATCACTTTTTCCTCAAACTTAAGTAATAGCCTCCAACAGACCGTCACTCAGAATTTCATGCAGCGGGTACAGTCTGCGCAAGCGGGTGTGCGGTTTCTCGAACTCGGTCCCCTGGCACCTATTTTAGCGTCTTTCGGATCCGATCACCTCAACCGGGATATTCTCATGGCTCTTGCCGGAAAATACCACGTAAATGCCATATTCACAGGCCACCTGGAGATCTCTGAAGTCAAGCCCAAAATCCGCTGGAATTCGGTTGCGACGACTGTTAAAGCCGAGGCGTATCTCGAAGGGATGCTGACGGTCAGGCTCCTGGAATCTGGGAGCGGCGCCATCCTGTGGACGAATTCATCCGTCGCCAAAAAATCCGTGGCGGCTATCAGTTTGAACCGGAATGGACCCGTCGGCGTCAGCATCAACGATCCGGAAGCAAAATATGGCAAGCTGATCCGGGAGTTGGTCTATAACTGCACCAATGACTTTTTCCCATATTATGTTTATCAAGAGGTGCACGAATAAGGCCGGTTTTTGGGTATCACCAGTTTTGCAATGAGGTAGTCGATGCAGAGGCTTTTCGTAACGTGTTTCCTGATAATGGCCTTATCCTTTTTTCCGGGTTTATGCCGGGGCTCGGAATCCGAAGCCGATCCTTTCCCCGTGCCGCAATGCATTCAGCCCAATGTAAACTTCTGGGTAAAAGTCTATTCCGAATATCATTCCGGGCAGGGCATCATTCACGACCATAAAGACCTGGGAATTGTTTACGGCGTCGTTGAAATCGTAAATCAGGACAGACCAGGCGCCGGCAAAATAAATAAGGCGCGTATCAAAGCCGCCAAAAAAAAGGTCCAAACACTGCTCGAAAAGCTGGCGCGCGGGGGGGCGCCGTCCGGTCCGGAGGAACAGCGGGTGGCAGACCTCTTTGGCCCGGATGCCAGGACGGCGGACTTTCGTCGCGCCGTCCATCGGATCCGCTGCCAGGTCGGACAGAAAGACCGCTTTCGTGAAGGACTGATTCGATCAGGCGCCTATCTGAGTGAGATTAAGCAAATATTTCGGGAACACGGGCTTCCTGTCGATCTCGCTTATCTGCCGCACGTGGAATCCTCCTTTAATCCCGATGCCTACAGCAAATTCGGTGCAGCAGGTGCCTGGCAATTTACCCGCTCCACCGGCAAACAGTACATGACCGTCGGTTACACCGTTGACGAACGCCGCGATCCGATTCGTTCATCGCATGCGGCGGCCCGGCTGCTGAAAAGCAACTACGAAAAGCTCAGGGATTGGCCCATGGCCATCACCGCTTACAACCATGGGGCCGCCGGTATGTTGCGCGCCCAGAGAAAGATGGGAAGCTATGCGGCGATCTTTAAGGGCTACCGGAGTCGAATATTCAGATTCGCATCGAGGAATTTCTATTCCGAATTTTTAGCAGCGCGAGAAGTGGCTAAGAATTATCGCCATCATTTCGGAGATCTCGAATTTAATGCCCCGCTGAAGACTACAGCGGTGAAACTGGCCGGCTTTGTATCGTTACCGCAATTGGCCCGGCAATTTGATATTGACATGGGCATTTTGCGCAAGCTCAATCCGGCCCTGAGACAACCGGTCTTCACCGGACAGAAATATGTCCCGAAAGGTTACCGGCTGCGATTGCCCGCAGACGAAGAGCGGAATTGGGAAAACCTCATGGCCGATCTGCCGTCGGAGGTATTCCGGTATGATCAGAAGCATGGCCGCCTCTACACCGTACGCCGGGGTGATACCGCCGGCGATATCGCCAGACTGCACGGCATTCGTCTGACGGATTTGATGGCCGCCAACGACCTGGATAGAAGGGCCACCGTCTACGTCAACCAGAATCTGCGCATCCCCGTTCCTGATGAAAAAAAATCTCAAATTGCCGTTCGCCCGGAAACCCGAAAGACAGAGCTCGCACAAGTGCCGTCACCACCCCCCTCTGTTGCTGAAGGCCAAACACCAATTGGCGCACTGGATCAAAAGGTCACAACCGCAAGCGTTCCGCAACGAATAGGCGCAATAATCGCACCGTCTATTAAACCGCCCCTGGAAAAAGTCCCCGTCGCAATCATGATACCCGTTGCGGGCGAACATCACGGAACAAGTTTCGGCAATTATCCAATAACTGTATCTCTGATCGAACAGGTCGCTACCGTTTCCGCAACATCGGGTCCTGTGCCGGTATCCGATCCGGTTGTCATGGACAACGAACTTACGCGAACCGATCCGACACTTTCCGCAAAGGAAAATACAGTTTCGGTGTCGACAAATGCTCCTGAGTCAGAAAACGCTCCGGCATCTGATTCGGCCTCAGCCGGTGCACTCGACCCGAAAATGGTCATCGGCAACCTTTCGATAACACGCGTGGTCTCAAACGACGACCGGCCGATCGGCATCATTCAGGTGGAAATCGAGGAAACCATCGGGCATTATGCCGAATGGCTTGGGGTTAGAGCCGCAGAAATTAGACACCTCAACGCAATTCCATATGGACAGGTCATTCACATCGGGCAACAGCTGAAGATCCCGCTGCGCCGAGCAACGAAGGAAGCCTTCGAGGAGCAACGATTCGAATACCACAAGGAATTGGTGGAAGACTTTTTCTCTTCCTATCGCGTCGAGGCGGTACAGGTTTATTGCATCAAAAAAGGCGACACTCTCTGGACGCTCGCCAACGAAAAGTTCGAACTGCCCTTATGGTTGATCAGAAGATACAACCCGGATACCGATCTCGCCACATTGATCCCCTCTCGAAACCTGCGGATACCGGTGGTGGAAAAAGCCATATAGTGCCCATCCACGGTTTCATTAAGGACATTGGTAAGTTTCCGATTCAGAAATGTGCAATTTTCTGCAAGTGCTTGGAATTTGACATATCTAAACACCTCAATACCCGGAATAGTTTCTCTAAAGATTACCTTTCTATTGGGTATCATCCCGTTAAGATTCATATCAAGCTTCCAGCGTCGAACCGACACTTCCGAAGAAAAACCGATCCTTTAATTGCGCATGTAGCATCGATGCTCTCGGCAGTCCGGTGCAGTGGGAAACACCGATGCGCTCTATTTTGTAGCGGTCGATCACTTTCAGGGTTTCATCAAACTGCTCGTCACTCGCAAAGCCCAGATGGGTTCCGCCGATGATGGCGAAGATTTTATTTCGCCTGGTTTTTTCCAGGGCATACTCAATGATGTTGATCATGCCGGCGTGGGCACAGCCGAGAACGATGATCAACCCTTTATCCGAATCCACGATCAGCGACAGGTCGTCTTTTAAAGGGTCGGGGTGGATCTTTTCACCACCGGCTGTAACGGCCGTCATTTTGGTATCTCCCTTTTCAAATGTGCTCGTCCGGGGAACCTCGCCGGTCAGAAACACACCGGGACCCACCTCGACCATGCCGGTTTCCAGTCGAAATCTCGCACCGAGTGATTCCAGATAACGTCGACTGTGGGGAATACCGATAAACCGTGTGCTTCCCTCTGCGGACCAAATCCGATCCATGAAGATATCCGGGTGGCCGTAAACATCCACCGGTCCCCTGACTTGAAGGACCGCCGGCAGCCCGCCCGTATGATCGTAGTGGCCATGACTGATCATGATCGCCGCGATGTCGCGCAAGTCTTTCTTGAGCGCCAGGGAATTCTGTACGATTCCGAAGCCTTGTCCTGTGTCGAACAAATAGTTCCGGTTGTCGGTTTCCACATAGCAGGCAAAACCGTGTTCACCGATGACGCCGAAAGGAACACCAACTGAATTTTCACAGAGAATGGTCAGCTTCGTTTTCATTTACCTCCTCCTTTAAGGGGTTCAATCAATATATTGTCCGAAGAACCACGTAAGTTCTGAAAACGCTCTTGACCTGGCATGTTAGTATGATATTTGCTTTCATATAGAAGATGGTTTTCTGAATCAATATAAAGTTCGAGATAAAATCGAACGCTTACCGGCTGCATCGACACTAAAATATTGTACCGGTTGGCATGGAGAGTGGTAAGAAACCTCGATCTCGAATCGAAAATGAAGGGGGGACGAAATGATCCGGAAAAAACGGTTACACACGCCGCGGTCGGCGACAGAAGTCCTTTTGCGAGGCCTGTTCGTTCTATTCCTTGTTCTGCTGTGCCTCGGCCCGGCATCGGCCCAGAGTCCAAACCAGGTAAAAATGGGCATCGTGACGGGAGGCCCTAAGGGAACTTACTACCAGTTCGGCTTGAACCTGAAACAACTTTTCGCGCTCGCCAATGTTGATCTCCGGGTCGATAACTCCAAGGGATCGGTTGAAAATATCTATGCGGTTTACCAGAAACCGAATACCCAATTGGGGATCGTCCAGTCGGACGTGCTGGCTTTTGTGGCACAGGTTCAAACCAATCCGGCCTTGAAACAGATCGCTTCGAAAACCAGGATGGTCTTTCCGCTTTACAACGAGGAGATTCACCTGCTCGGGAAAAAGGACATTCCCAATTTTGATTACTTGGCCGGAAAAAGGGTGGCCATCGGAACGGAGGGCAGCGGCAACTACCTGACATCACGGCTCCTCTTCAAGGTCTCGGGGGTTGAACCGGCGGAAATGCTGACCATAGGACTTGACGAGGCCTTGGACCAGCTGAAGCAGGGAAAAATTGACGCCATGTTTTACGTGGCCGGTTACCCGGTCAAACTTTTCAGTGAAAACGTCACGGCAGAAGACAATCTGGCCTTGATCCCGATAACCAACAAGAGCATTCTGGAATTCTATCCCCAATCTGAGATTCCGGCCAACACTTACGCCTGGCAGGATAAAGCCGTGGAAACCGTCGCGGTGAAAGCCGTTCTCATCTCCTACGACTTCAGGCGGTTTCATTGCGAAAATGTCGGACGCATGGCCAAACTTATTTATGAAAACCTCGACTGGCTGATCCAAAACGGGCACCCGAAATGGAAATCCGTCGACCTGAACTACCCGCTCAAGGGCTGGGAACAATACGATTGCGTAAAAAAATACTTGGCGGGGACCAGCCCGCCGACATCACAAAGGGAGTCGGGTGAACTCAACCCGGTGCTGGATGCGATTAAAGAGATGCTTTCTGAGTAATCAAAGGAAAAAAAGTATATTTACTTGACATCTCTTTGCGGGCGTGTCATCAGTAATCCGTTTCCATGGTAAAGGAGCATTTTAATGATCGGGCTGAATGCAGGCAGGCATTTTTATTACGGGTATTATGACGACACCCGTGGTCTGCCTGGGGTTCGCTGAGCCATCACCAACCCAAAACGCCGCAGGCAGATCGTGCCTGCGGCTTTTTTTTTGGGGGGGAGCCCAACCGCAGGTGTGACACTCTTCTGCACTGCGGCCGCCACATTTTAAAGGAGTCGAGTCATGAAAACCTATGATGTAAATGTCAAAGAATTCGTCCCGCTCATTTCCCCACATGCGTTGAAAGATGACATGCCGATTACCCCCGAAGCCACCCGGACCGTTATATCGGGACGGCGGGTCATTCAGGACATTATCGACAAGAAGGATCGGCGTTTGCTGGTCATTGCCGGACCATGCTCGATCCACGACGAAGCAGCGGCCCTGGAGTATGCCGATAGACTCAACCGTTTAAAGGAAAAGGTCAGTGCGACCATTTATCTGGTGATGCGGGTGTATTTCGAAAAACCCCGCACGAACGTGGGATGGAAGGGCCTCATCAACGATCCCGGGCTCGATGGCTCCTGCGACATGATGCAGGGATTGCTCAAGGCGCGCGCGATGTTGCTGAAAATCACAGAAATGGGTCTTACCACCGCTACCGAAATGCTCGATCCGATCACCCCTCAGTATATTGCCGGCTTGGTCTCTTGGGCAGCCATCGGCGCCCGCACGACCGAATCGCAGACCCATCGGGAAATGGCCAGCGGTTTATCCATGCCGGTGGGGTTTAAAAACTGCACCGACGGCGGACTCGATACGGCACTGAACGCCATGATCGCCGCCGGTTCGCCCCAAAGTTTTCTGGGCATTGACCCGGATGGCAAAGCCTGCATTGTTAAAACCACCGGCAATCCGTTTACGCACATCGTGCTGCGCGGCGGCCGCCGCCCCAATTACGACTCGGTCAGCATTCGCGAGGCTTTGCGGCTGCTGCGAGACAAGAATCTTCCCGAAGCGGTCATCGTCGATTGCTCGCATGCCAATTCACGTAAACGCTACGAGGAACAGACGGTGGTTTGGCAGGATGTCATCAATCAGCGAGTCGGTGGCACCGATGCCATCATCGGTTTGATGTTGGAGAGCAACCTGCGGGAAGGCCGGCAGGATTATAACGGGCGCCTGGACACCTTGCAGTACGGAGTTTCAATCACCGACGCCTGCATGGACTGGGAGACCACCGAAGAACTGATCCTTTCAGCCCATGATCAGCTGTGCCGGCTCACCGCTCCAACCTCTCGTGCGTCTGCTGCAACCGCCGCCGCAAAATCGAATGGGTGAGGGTTTCCAGCATGTCGAACCCAAAACAGATTTTAACGATGCTGGTCGAGAATGAACCCGGTGTCACCGCACGCGTTTCCGGGCTTTTTGCCGGCCGCGGTTATAACATCGAATCGATCTGCGGTGCCCCGACCGCCAACCCGAAAATGTCCCGCATCACCATCACGACGACCGCCGCTCCGGAGCAGCTCGAACAAATTATAAAGCAACTGAGGCGGCTCATCAACGTGATCAAGGTTCGTGACATGACCGGTAAAAAAGCCGTCAAGCGTGAATTGGCATTGATTTGTGTCGAGGCCAAGCCGGAGAATCGGCCTGAAATACTCAGAATCGCAGAAACATTCAGGGGCCGGATCGTCGATACCGGCGCAACCCATTACATCATCGAGGCGACCGGTCGACAGGAAAAGATCGACGCCCTCATCCGGCTTCTGGAGCCGATGGGCATCAAAAAACTGGCCAGATCAGGAATGTTGGCGCTTTACCGGGAGCCGGAATAGTGCCCGGAAAAACCCGGTTGTGGAAAACGATATGAAATCGACACCCTGTTCCGGTGCAACTCAAGGCGGATCCCGCAAAATGATGGCTGCGGAAGCTTTGAAGAGTACCGATGACACCGTTTCAGTTCCCCGACTGAAAACAAGTGTGCGTCTGGCTGGCGTGGCCCGGAAGGTTTCCGCGGAGGAACTCCTGGCTGGCGTTCGTCAGGCGGCCGAGGCGGTGGCTGATTTCTCCTGGCTTTCCCGAGGCGATATGGTTCTGATCAAACGTTCCCGGCGGTTTGAAGAACAGATTGGCAGAAAAAACCCGCGCGCCTCAATGGAGATGAAACGGCCTTTACTGATATACATCCCGGCGGGGCCGATGTGCTCTGTATACAATTAAGTCCGAGCAACTTGATTCCGACGGCGACTCCGGGGCTAAGTGGATCGATCTGGAACGGTGTGCCTTGAGACCGACTATTGCCATGCACGGCCGCGATCATGCCCGAACACCATGCCGTTGATAAACAGAAAAAGGAGTAAACCATGCCTCAAACCGGAGAGCACAACCGGCGTATCGTATTGGCCAAGCGTCCGCATGGCGCCCCCGTTTTTGAAAATTTTCGTATGGAGAACGCCCCTGTGCCCGAAGCGGCCCAAGGCCAGGTGCTGCTGCGCGCGGTGTATCTCTCGCTCGACCCATATATGCGGGGACGGATGAGTGAGGCGCCATCGTATGCAGAACCAGTAAAAATTAATGCAGTGATGGTAGGGGGGACGATTTGCCGGATTGAAGCCTCTCGGCATCCTGATTACGAGAAGGGAGAGTGGGTTCTGGCATATAGTGGTTGGCAGGACTATGCCATATCGGATGGATCAGGTCTGACCCGCTTGGGTAAAAATCCGGAAAATCCCTCGTATGCGTTGGGAATATTGGGAATGCCGGGTTTTACCGCCTACATGGGGTTGCTGGATATCGGCCGACCCCGGAAAGGGGACACCTTGGTGGTCGCTGCCGCCACCGGCCCGGTTGGCGCTACCGTGGGACAAATCGGTAAGCTGAAAGGCTGCCGTGTCGTCGGAGTTGCCGGCAGCAGCAACAAGTGTAAATACGCAAAAGATGTCCTCGGTTTTGATGAGTGCCTGGATCGAAGAACTCCTGATTTTGGGGAGCGACTCAGCCAGGTTTGCGCCAAGGGAATTGACATCTATTTCGAGAACGTGGGCGGAAAGGTTTTTAGTGCCGTCCTGCCACTGCTCAATGCGGGAGCCAGAGTTCCGGTATGTGGCCTTGTCTCCCAGTACAATGCTACCCGACTGCCTGACGGACCGGACCGATTGTCCCTTCTTATGCGCACAATTTTAACCAAACGATTGAAGGTTCAAGGATTCATCATTTTTGAAGATTACGGCCACCGCTATGACGAATTTACAAAAGAGATGTCGCAATTATTAAGCACTGAACAGATAAAATACCGTGAACACCTGGTTGATGGATTAGAGAATGCACCGAAAGCTTTTATCGGCATGTTGGAAGGTCGGAACTTCGGAAAATTAGTCATCCGAGTTAGTGACGAACACTAAGTTATAGACGTTGCGACCCGAAATTTCACAGCAGGGAAAAAAGCCACAGCGGCGTCATGCCGAGCTCGAAGGTATACAAGT
>CAWBCG010000021.1:0-124221 GCA_963787235.1 uncultured delta proteobacterium | reverse complement strand
GGAATTATATCCTACCGTGACCCTTAAAAAAGAACTTGTTTACGATGCGGGAAAGGATATAACCCATGAAAATGACCAAAGGATCTCGCAGAATATTCGACCCGTAGCAGAAAATAATTGAACGGCCGGTTTTGAGTTTTGGTGACGCGGGCAAACACGGTCTCGATTTCAGTTTCAATCCTTCGGAAGGTGTGCTTGCCATATGCATGACTATCCCATCTTCATATTTGCCGCCCTGTTGATCTTCGGGTTCGGGCTGTTTTCCCGCGTTTCGGAGCGATCACCGATTTCGGCGGCAATGGTGTTTGTCACGGTCGGCATGGCCGCCGGCCCGATAGGACTCGATTTCCTGAAAGTAGGAATCAATGCCCCGCTGGTCAGGGTCCTGGCGGAAGTTACTCTCGTGCTCGTGCTGTTTGTCGATGCCTCCACCATAAATCTGCGCTCGTTGATTCGAGAAAAAGGGGTGCCGTTTCGACTGCTGTTGATCGGGCTGCCGCTGACCATGGGATTAGGACTGTTAGCGGCCGTGCCCCTTTTCGACAATGTGAATCCATGGGCACTGGCCCTGATGGCGTTCATTCTATCGCCGACGGATGCCGCATTGGGCCAGCCGCTCCTCAAAAGCCCTGCTGTCCCGGAAAAAATTAAAGAAGCGATCAATGTCGAAAGCGGGCTCAATGACGGCATCGCATTGCCCCCCATCCTGGCTTGCATTGCCGTGCTTTCGTCTGCCGCAGCACAGAAGTTGGACGCTCAGTATTGGGTCATATTCACGCTGAAACAGTTTCTTTTCGGCCCGCTTCTGGGTGCGCTGGTGGGATGGCTGGGGGGGCGCCTGGTCGACCAGGCGTCCAAGGCCGGGTGGATGAACTCAACATTTCAACGATTGGCCGCATGGTCTCTGGCGGTTTTAGCTTATGCCCTGGCTGAAATCTTCCATGGCAACGGGTTCATCGCCGCATTTTTCGGCGGCCTGATGTTGGGCACTCACACACCGATCGTGCGTGAACGCATCCAGGAATTCGGGGAGGCGGAAGGCCAGCAGTTGGCGCTTTTTGTCTTCCTGATATTCGGGCTGGTCGCCGTGCCGTCCGCAGCGGGCTATTGGGACGCAAAGGCATGGCTGTACGCCATCCTGAGCCTGACCGTCATCCGCATGCTGCCGGTTTGCATCTGCCTTATGGGAACTAAACTGGATTGGTGGTCGGTCGGCCTTATCGGCTGGTTCGGACCGCGTGGGATTGCCTCGGTGCTGTACCTGTTGATGGTGGTCTACGAGCTGGGCCTGGCGGGGCAAGAACGGATCCTGTCGGTCATTGTGCTTACGGTGTTGCTGAGCGTTTTCCTGCATGGGGTAAGTGCGGTGCCACTGTCACGCCTGTATGCTGTGCGTGGCTCAAATGGCGCCAATTGACCGGCGTATGCAGATAAAGCTCAACGTCGTCTCACCTCTGCGGGCCTATGCAGGGCTTATGAGTACCCTTCTAATATGGAAATAAATTTTGACAACGTGCGGAATACTGCCGGCTTGGTGGTGGACACAGCCACCTTAAGTCTTATTGAGTCGAGCATAAACCCATTATTACAGCCCAGGTGACTATGCCAGCAAAAGCGCCTCTAAGGCCGACGGTATTCCCGCCGAAATACCGTTTCATGAAACTGTTGGTACTGCTGCTCGGCATGCTCGTTCTCGCCCCGCGTCCAGAAGAGTTGTTTCAGGTTCGGGTTAAAGTTGTTTTGCCTCATCCAATATTTTTCGGACTATTTGAGACAGCTTTGAAATAGCATACGGTTTTTGGATAAACCCGTTGCATCCCCTTTGCATGATCTCTGCAGCCGGACCGCTGATAGCGTACCCGCTGGACAGGATTACGCGCGCGGCTGGTTTTATGTCCCGAATACGGTCGAATACTTTGCCGCCATCCATTCCCGGCATGATCAAATCAAGAATCACCAGATCGATTTCATCGGCCTTTAGCCGGAACACATCCACCGCATGCTCACCGCTCTGGACTGAAATGACGTGATAGCCCATAAGTTCCAGCATGGGCTTGGCCACCTCGATGATCTTTACTTCATCATCGACCAGCAGAACGGTCTCCGACCCCTTGGCCAGTTTTTCTTGAAAGGAAATCTCCTTATGAGGAATCTTTTCGGATACCGGCAGAAGGATGTTGAACGTGCTCCCGTGGCCCAATTCGCTCGAGACCGTGATGATGCCGCCGTGATTCTTGATGATGCCATAAGAAGAAGCCAGCCCCAGACCGACGCCATGGCCCTTTTCCTTGGTGGTAAAAAACGGATCGAAAATCTGCTGGCGGGTGGTCTCATCCATGCCGGTCCCCGTGTCGGTCACCGCAATCTTGACATAGCCTCCCGGCTTGACCTGGTGCGGTGAGCAGGCTGCCTCGTCCAGGTGGGCAATCGATGTTTCAAGGTATAGCTCGCCGCCGTCCGGCATCGCCTGCCACGCGTTGACAAACATGTTCAGCAACACCTGCTCAATCTGCCGCCGGTCGGCATCGACCACAATGGGTGCCGACTGCGCCCTGGTGTAAATCCGGACCTCCTTGCAGGTACGGCCGAACATGGTCGAACTGGTAGTCACCAGCTCGTTGATGTCCACGGGTTTGACCTCGTATTTGCCGCCTCGAGCAAAGCCCAGCAATTGCCTGGTGAGATGCGCTGCGCTTCGAACGCTCTCCTCGATAGCCTCCAAATGCTCCCGCAGGGGATGCGCCGGTTCAAGATCAAATGAGAGGAGAGAGGCCCTTCCTTGAATAGCCATCAAAAGGTTGTTGAAATCATGTGCAATGCCGCCGGCAAGCGTGCCAATGGCCTTCATTTTTTGAGCTTGTCTTAGCTGATCTTCGATCATTTTTTTGTCTTCTTCGGCTTTGCGTTGCGCGGTTATATCGTAGAAAACGCAGTGGATCTGTGTGGTGTCATCCCTGGCATTTTCGTCGATTTTACATTGAAGCGAGACGAGGATGTCCGCCCCGTTTTTTTTACGCATGACAAGCTCGGCGCCCAGGCTCTCCCCGACCGCTTTAAAGCGAGCAAAGTATTCGTTGAAATTATTTTTCCAGTCCGGATGAAGGAACTCTTTAAAGTTTCTGCCGGTGATTTCTTCTTTGGAATACCCCAACATAGAAAGCCAGGTCTCGTTGACTGCGATAAAATTGCCCTGCCGGTCCAGTAACTGATAGGCAACGGGCGCATTTTCAAACAGCTCCCGGAAGCGCTCCTCACTTTCCTTCAGGGCTCGTTCGGCCGCCTTCTTATCGGTGATATCCACCAGCACCATCCGCCACTGATCCACTCTTCCGGTTTCGTTCCGGTCGGCCTGGATCTCGGCCCGGACCCAAAAGGGCGATCGTTTGTCACTTTTAAGCAGCAGCTCCGTGCTCTGTTTTTCACCGCTCTCAGCGGCTCTTTTTCGGGCTTGCCAGTAGGCATCTTCCCAGCCCGAGGCGATGCACTGAGAGAAGCCGGAGTGCAAAACGGTCTGCCTTGCACTGCCAAGAAGCTTTACTCCCGCAAGGTTAATGCGGGTGATAATCCCTTTTGCAGTTAACGTCACATACCCGCAGGGGGCGAATTCATAAAGGTTTTCATATTCACGGTGCAGCTCGGAGATGACCTGCTGCGCCCGTTTGAGCTCTTCGTTCTGGATTTCAAGCTCCGCCTGGTGGATATTTAGCTCATGCAACAGCTCGAGAACGTCATCGGATGTTTCAGAGGCCAAATCCGGCTGCTGCCGGATCAGCTCTTCCGCCTGGTTCCTGAGCTGTTCAAATTTGCTTGATGTATTATGGATGCCTGACATTTTCACCTGCCTTTCACCGCCGTACTATAAATTCCAAAAGAAGGCGGTAGGGAAAATCAGGGTCGCTTTTTATGATGCGGCCATCGATGGAAAATTTTTTTACGCCTTGCGGTGTTTCCATATCAAATTCTTCGGTTTGAAAGTCTTTGCCTTTCCTCAAGGCGTTTTCCAATTCGGATTTTAGTTTCAATTGATCGGTTATGCTGCCTTGAAGGTTAACGATATCCTTTCCCTTGATCTCTTCTTGAGATATTTTCATGATCTCGGAAAAAGCCGTGTTGGCAATGACCATCTTGGCGTCTTTATCGAGTACCATCATCGGCATGGGGCTCATGTCGAATATGGCGCGCACAAGCTGCCACGTGTTCTCCTCTATCATCTTTTGAGCCTTTTTCTGATCATCGATGTTTGTGAAGGTTAGTATAGCCCCGTCGATTCGGTTGTTCGTGCTGCGATAAGGGATGATGTGCATGTGGTACCATTTGCCCTTGGTGGTTTTGACCTCGACCTTCCGGGGTGTGAGCTTTTCCAAGACTTCGAGCAGATCATTTATCATCCCCTTGTAAGATAGATTGGTCGCCACGTGCTTGAGGGGGCGCCCGATGTCGGTTTGAATAAGATTGACGATGGCGGTTGCCTCCGAAGTAAAGCGCCTGACACGCATGTCGTTGTCAACGAAAATGGTCGCTATTTCCGTGCTGTTTAAAAGGTTGTGCATATCGTCGTGAGCCGCGGACAGATCCTCCAATTTATTTTGAAGTTCGGCATTTACCGTCTGCAGCTCCTCGTTTAGGGATTGCAGCTCTTCTTTAGAGGACTCCAGCTCCTCATTGGTGGACTGGAGCTCTTCATTGGAGGACTGCAGCTCTTCGTTGGTGGATTTTAGTTCCTCGTTGGAGGACTCCAATTCTTCGATGGTGATCTGGTGGCTGTCCTGGCTGATCCGCAGTTCTTTTTCCAATTCGGCAATCCTTGAGGACTCCGGCTGCAATTCGTCGCTGTCGACCTGTTCCGAACCGGGAGCAACAGGTGCAACATCGATGTCCTCGAATACCACCAGGAATCGACCGGCCAGTTCTTCAGGCGAATCCTGCGGGCAGACATGCAGATCGATCATTTGAATATCGCCGTTGGTTTTAACGGCTACTCTTTTGCGGGTCACATTTTTCTTGGAGGACTTTGCGACACGGAGGGCGGAGGAGAGTTCGATTCGAAGTCCCTCCCGGGCCAGGTCCAGAATGTTTAAAGAGGGGGGACCGCTGGGCGCCTCGAGATATTTGCCGCTGCGGCCCTGGACGTGCAGGATCTGGCCTTTGGCATCGATGAGGAGCGCAGTCGGGGCGAATTGATCCAGGATCGTTTTTTGGGTCAGCTGGGCAAGGCTGAATTTTTGGGCAGCGGGCACGCCCGGCGCAGTCCCATAGGCAGGTTCTGTGGTCGCAGACCCTCTGGGGAAATCGACCAGTTGGCGCACGTTCTCCGGCACCTCCCGTCGCCTGAATATCTTCCATTTTTTATCCAGCGTATCGAATAATGCGGTAAACCCGCCAATTGTCTCCGATGAACCCAGCATGAGAATGCCACCGGGGGCAAGGGTATAATGGAACAACGGCAGGAGCTTCTTTTGCGCTTCTGCGACCAGATAGATCATCAGGTTGCGGCAACAAAGAAGGTTTAGGCGCGAAAAGGGTGGATCGATCAAAACATCTTGTACCGAAAAGACCACGCAGTCCCTGATTTCCTTTCGTATACGGAAAAAATCCCCTTCTTCGATGAAAAAGCGTTTCAAGCGCTCCGCGCTCACCTCGGTTGCGATGCTGGCTGGAAAAAGGCCTTCGCGGGCTTTTTCGATGGCATATTTGTCGATATCCGTTCCGAACAGCTGCAGGCTGATTTGCCCGGTGGTCTTTTCGAGGCACTCACGCAGGACAATCACCAGCGAATAGACCTCCTCGCCCGTGGAGCATCCCGGAATCCAGGCCCTGAAAACAGCGTCTTTTTGCATCTGCTTGAAAAGATCGGGTAAAATACGGGTTTTAAGAGCCTCGAAAGACTCGGGATCGCGGAAAAAATTGGTCACCCCGATCAAGAGTTCCCGGAACAGGACCTCAACCTCGCCGGGGTTTTCCCGCAGGTAGCGCATATAGGTTTCATGGCTTTTGATCTGATTCAGTCCCATGCGGCGGTCGATGCGGCGAAGTATGGTACTGTCCTTATAGGCCGAAAAATCGTGGCCGACCCGGGCGCGTAAAACGGCGAAGATCTTGTTCAGCCATTCCTGCTGGTCACTTGCAGCTGCTGCGGTGGCGGGTCCTCGGCCATACGAGGTTCTGGGATGCGCAAAATATTGCTCAAGTTTTTTCGGCATCTCTTTGGGCGCTAACACCATATCCGCCAAACCGGTGCCAAGAGCGCTTCTGGGCATGCCGTCATATCCGGCCGATTCTTCCGACTGAACCAGGACCAGCCCGTCGTTGGCTTTGATTTCTTTTATGCCTAAAGTGCCGTCCGTTCCGGTGCCGGATAAAATGATCGCGGCGGCGTTGCTCCCCTGATCTATAGCAAGGGAGCTCAAGAATGAATCAATCGGATGGCATGCTCTTCTTTCCACAATATCCATCAACTGGATTTTGCCTTTGTATACGGTGAGCTCTATGCCAGGCGGGATGACGTACACGTGGTTGGGTTCTATGACTTGGCCGTCCCGGGCGGCTGAAACCGGTATGCGCGCTTTTCTTTGAAGCAGTTCGGGCATCATGCTCGGCTGTTTCGGGGGCAGGTGGACCTGGACGATAAAGGCCATGGCGCTGTTTTCGGAGACTTCGGAAAAGAAGGATTGCAACGCTTCCAGGCCGCCGGCTGACGCGCCCAACCCCACAATCGGAAACCTTCCTGTATTGGAATCCTTTGGGGTCACATCCCCTGGCCCGTCAGCAGAGGTCGTTTTTACCTTGACGGCTTTCCTATCGATCGTTTGGTTCTTTGGCATGGCAGGGCCTCTTTGCGAGACTTTAAAAGACCCAATCGTTTAAAGGCTTTTTCACAACATATGGCAGTTTTTAAATGTGGCAATAATTAAAGCTGCGAAACTTTGCTAAATAGGAAGGATTTGTTGGCACGTACACATAACCTCGGGTGCAGGTGAATGTCAACCATTATTTGTGAAAAATTCTGGCAACTTGCAGCCGGCGGCGGATCAATGAGGCAACGTTGTATCGGCTTTTTTCGGATTTGCATTTGAAGGGACCGTGCGAAAAAACGAATAGCTTCCTGCGGAATCAGCAAATGGAAGGAGTGCGGCTTGTGCCGCTATTGGAGATATATCGAATTTGACTATATCGATCTTGATTTGAACGAGCCGGTCATAGTTTTGCCGGTAGTTGACAAGAACACGATCTTGGTCGTCAGCCGACATGAAGTTCACATAATCAACGACGCTTGGCTGGGGCCAAAACCTCATCTGCGGAATCCGCGACTGAATGAGGTTCCCCGTCCGAAACTGCGGCCGGTTCTGCGGTGGTGACCCCTGATATTCTGCCTGGTACTATGATGACCAGGTTTGAAACGCTGCCCGGAACCATGATAGCGATCACGATTAAAAGAGCGTTGTTTGAACCTGCGATGATGGTGGCCACGGTATTTTCCGATTTTTCGATCGAAGTGATGGCGAGGATTGAGGCTTGGCCGATGGAAACGATGACGCGGCAAATAACTTTTGTGATACGGGTTTTTATAGGAGTGAACATTACCGTAACGGTAGTAGTGTTGTTTGTAGACGTAAGGATATTCAAACCCTAAATAGTATGAAGGCGCGGGCGCGTAACCGTAGCTACCGCCGTAATAGCCGGGGGTGGTATAACATCCTGAGAGAAGCGGCAGGACGGATAAAATGAGGATGGCAAACGGTTTCACTATCATGGCCTTGCTTCACGCTAGTTTGAAGCGCATCTGTCTTTGCAGTCCTGTGAACGGTTACAAATCGCCTAAAAATTTAATAATAATAGATACATATCCTCGAAATAGGAATGGTAACGAACCATTTTTACAAATTAGAAATGCTCCATTAGTCTAAAAATAGTGAGTTGCAGGCATTGATTTCGTTACACTACGTATCGACCCTTCACATAACTCCCTGAGCTGTCTGCGGCTTGAAAAATATCCAGGGTTGATCCGCAGAAACCTTCATATGGCCGAAACCCGCGGGAAGTTTTACGTGAGAACCGGTTATCAACATCCCGCCGGATGCCAGAGCCCGAAGTATCGTATCTAACGCTTTTTCCTTTTCAGGGGTCCGATAATACGTCAGCAGATTGTCCCTGAAAAACCGGCTGATCGACACCGTAAGGTGCATCCGGCACTCATTCTCGATATCGGGCGCTCGCGACACTGTGGCCATATATTCTCCGACGCTCACGCAACCCAACTTCTGCATATGCTGCGAGAGCCTTTTTTTAACCCCTTTTCTGACCTTGCGGTACCCTTTCCGTGAAAGGTTGAAGTGATCGAGAATTTGATGAAAAGACGCGTCATCCATCGGCACACCACAGGTAGGAATATATGTCGATTCCGGTCCACTCTTTTTCTTTTGCGATCCGAACGGCCTCCTAATCGTTCGTCCCATGTGATGCGCACGGCCGGTGACAAACACAACCGGGACGCGTCAGCTCAATTACTCGCCGCCATGGCCTGGATACCGGATACTCCAGGAAGTATGCGCTGCCATGCGGTCTGCCCAGATGTCCTTGTCCAAAGCTCCCCGTTCGACAAAATTGCGAACAGATTTTTATCGTGTTGGTAAAAGCGTTCCACCATGTGTCGCGGCCAAGGACTTTTCATGCCGATGGACGCCGGCTGCCAGCTCTGCCCACCATCGAGTGTTTCCTCGATTCTTCCGTTTCTCGATACACCGTCGGCCGGTCCCGCGATAATGTGTAGGAAATCTTGCGGATCGACCCATGCTGCACGGATGTAACAACGGTAGATGCACTTCCACGTTATGCCGCCATCGATCGAACGGTAGAGTCCTTCGCCTGTGGCCGCGGTGACGAGGTCGGATGAAGAGGGGTGAACCGATATGGAATGCACATCCGGATGTATCTTTGCGCCCGGCTCGCGGTTCAAATCCGGTTTCCCATCGCTGCCTTCTGCCAGATGCCATTTTTGACCGCCGTCGTCGGAAAGCAAGACACCACCCACCTCGACGGCTGCATAGACCCGGGACTTATGCGGGCCGGATTCGGCAATGGCAAAGCCCCGCACGCAGCCCGCTTCCGGCGAGTACGGCAGGAACCATCCGTATTTATTGCGCAGTTCAACGATCTCCGCATTTTGGTGCCAGGTCTTACCACTATCTCGTGACACGAAAATACCCGCGGGTTCGGTGCCAACGAGAATGAACGAAGGGACGTCCGATGAACCGGCCATCCAGCGTACATGCCGGATTGCGAGGGTCGCGTTGACCTCGCTCCAGGAGTGGCCGTTATCGGGAGAACGCCAGATTCCTTGAGTCGTTCCGGCCAGAATGACGCCTTTGGATGCGACGACACCGGTCAAATATTTATCGGTCAGGGTGTGCCCGACAATATTCCAATTGCCATTTGCCTGCGAGATGATGAATAGTCCTATCGACGTCGCCAAATAAAGGTATCCTGCCATGGTTTCACCAATAACTTTAATAGAAACTTGATACTGGAAACTTGAAACTAGAACCCGCAGCCAGTGGTGGCTTAAGAGCCATAAAGGTTTATATTTAAAAAATAGAATCGAAATTCTTGGCAGTCAACTAATTGGCCCTATTCGTAAATACGCTGGCATTCATTGACCGATGCATCCCGCCGCACTGCGTTGCTCGGCGCTCGCATACGCTTGGTATGCTTGCTTCTCGCGCCTTGCGCGGCGGGCGCCCCTGTCATCTCGGTGCGTCACCTTATTTATGAACAGGACTACTTAGCTTGGATGATGTTTGCGTGGATGCTATCCCTTAAAGCTTTTGAACCAATCTGTTTCGGAAGCGGCGGGGCTATTGCTTGAAGTTAATTTTTTTCATATTAAGGTACTGCAGATTGACATCCGCTGCGGCTAAGAACCGATATTCTCTCTTTAGGAGGTGAGGATGTTTACCAGCGCTTATCTTGTCGAAATTCTGACGCCGAAACGAACCGATCCGGTCGAAGCGAAAGGCAACATCAACCTGTTTGCCGAAAGGTACTACCGTGTTCTCGATAGCGGCATAGGGCTTTCTATTCCGGATAATCCGATGGGACAGCCTAGATTCAGCCTGCTGGAAATGATCGAACAGCTCGGTCTATCCGTGGAAGCGGAAAAGACCGTAATGAATTTAAACACGTTTCACACAAAAGCAGAACTCGATCGGCTGTTGACGAAAGCAGCAAATCTCGGTGTGACGAATTTGCTCGTTGTCAGGGGCGACGGCGGTCCCAAACTGCCCAAGCTCGAGGCTAAGAGTATTGGCGGATCGAAAAACGTGGCCACTTCCATCGATCTTCTTCGCTACATCAACGCAGAATACCAGGGAAAATTTACGACCGGTTGTGCTTATAATCAGTACAGCCCAATGCCATTCGAATTAAATCGGTTGACTGAAAAAATAGACGCCGGGGCGCATTTCGTCATCACGCAACCCGTCATCGGAAAAGATCCGAATGTCGACGCTTTATTCGGTTACGGGATACCGGTTGTGATCGAGGCGTGGATGTCGAAGAATTTGGAACTGCTGTTCAGGAGTGTCCGGAAATCCGGCGACGAAAAGGCCACAGAATACGACCCGGTATCGAATCTGCAAACACTGCACGAGGCCTATCCGGACAGCTGCATTTACCTCTCGATGCTCGGATTCAAGAAGCAGTGGCGCCCTATTTTACCTTCCCTTTGATCATACTAAACACTCATGGCTCTAAGGCCACCACGGTGCACAAAAATGACGCGCCGGAGCCCGGATGAACGGTTGGGAAAAGCGGCTGACTGTCTGAGTCGCTTACGGGGTCTTAGACCGGACCCAATGCCAATGCCGCATGGAAGGCACGACCTTCAAGCTAAATCCGAACTCATTATTTGAAGACGGGCCTGGTCCGGGCTTAGATCCCGTTGGCGGCGAGTTTCAGCCGTCTTTCGAAACCGTTCATCCGGGTGGAGGTGCCCACCTTTTTTCCGAATTACAGTCTTTTTTTCGTGTTAAATCGAAGGTGTAAATTCAGTTTCGGGAGCACCCGTGGAGCAACCCGCGGACGTTTACGGATGAACTTTCCCCGAGTCGTCCAAAGTTGGCTTCCAGCCATTCCTCGGCAGCTCTGTAACCCAAATTGTGAAGATGTTCGAGAAACTCCCACTCTGTGTTCATTTTGCTGGATGCATTCAGGTTCTGAAAACCCTTTTCGTCGGCAATGATATGAATCAGCATCTTGCGATACCGTTCTGGGTCCAGGCTGCCTTCATCCAGCATTCTTGCGACAAAGTCGATGGCCCTGAGCTCTTGCAACAAGCTCGCGTTGAATGTGATTTCATTGACTCTGTTGAGGATGTCACGGGCCGCACGGGGAGTTTCCTGACAATTCAGAGGATTGATCTGCACAATGACGATGTCTTGCGAGTCACTGTGATAGGCGAAGGGGTAGAGAACCGGATTGCCGGCATACCCGCCGTCCCAGTAATCTTCGCCGTCCACATTCACGGCATGAAAGATCTGTGGAAGTCCGGCGGAAGCCATGACGGCATCAACTGTCAAGCTGCTGCGCTCGAATACCTTGACCTGACCGTTTCGCACACTGGTGGCGCTGATAAACAGCTTCAGCTTGTCACAGCTGCGCACCCTTTCGAAATCAACTTGATCTGCCAGCAAGTCCCGCAAGGGGTTCAGGTTCAGGGGATTGAGCTGGTACGGTGACGCCATTCTGCTGAAGATATCGAAAAACAGGTATCCCGCGGAGTAGTCCAGGTTCCAGTTGCCGGTCAATGAATCAAATGGCGTTCGCCGCATGGGGCTGAACGCGGCTGCCTGATTGACCGCTTTCCAGAACTGACGCAGGGCATTGCGAGCGCCCGTTTTCCCTCCGACCATTAGTCCGTCGGCCAATACCACTGCATTCATGGCCCCGGCGCTGGTGCCGCTGATCGCGCTGATCTCGATGCGCTCCGATTCGAGCAGACGGTCCAAGACGCCCCAAGTATACGCCCCATGGGCGCCCCCGCCTTGCAGCGCCAGGTTTATCTTTTTTGGTTTCTTGGCGGTCTGGATTCCAGAGTTGCGTTTTTTCATTACAGCTTAGCCCGTTATCGATTGTGCTTTGTTCATAAGTTACTAAGGAGAAACGAAGTCACTCGACATAGAATCAATTTTCGCCGTATCTCTCGCGGAGTTCGCAGAGTACGCCGAGTCTTATTATCTCAGTTAACTCTCTGGACTCGAACAAAGAGAGCGAGAGCTACATTTTTTAACATCGAATGGGAAATGACCTCACTAGAATTTTACCTAAATCGGGCTTCTTTCACTCCGGTAGCGGGCAACCTCGGGGGTGTCAGTCCAGATTCGCTGCCAGACCCAATTCAACTGCTCCCACCCGCGTTCGCCAAAAACCCGCTCGCTTTTGGACGGAATGGCCTGCGGATTACCCGTCTGCGCCACTTTGAAGCTGAAGACATAGTTCGGTTCCAGCCCCATTCTAAGGTCCGTTATGACAATATCGCTGCCCAGGCGATCTGCCGAATAAAACCCGTGGGTAAACCATTTCAAGCGCTCTATCGGCCAGTGGCGATCGAGGCCCTCGAGCAACTTGCGGTCACTGGGGTAGTAGTCGAACCGGATGGTCCGGCTGTCATCCAAGAGCGAATAAAATCCCTCGTAGTATCCGTTGGCATCCATGACCAGGACCCGCCAGAGAAAGGTATTGAAGGGCGCCGGAACGGTCAGGACTCGGTCGTAGGCGATGTTCTGGCGCGTCAAGGATTCGTAGGCCGCGGTGTTGACGAATTGCTTCGCACCGACACTCCAGATCAGGTAACCGGTGCTCAGGATTAAACAGACCGTGTTGAGGGTATGGCCCAACTTTGCTTTACGGCTCAGGATCAAGGCGGCCAAGACACCGCAAAACAAGGGTATGGAATAAGCCGGATCGATAATGAAAATAGTCGACCACATGACGGGCGGGGTACTCAACGGCCACAGAATCTGCGTCCCGTATACGGTAAGACAATCCAGAAGCACATGGGTAGCAAACGCCAGATAGACCAGGGCATACCACCTGACCCGGAAGCGAGCCGTCTGCGGGTAGAGTTTGAGGATCACATAGACAAAAAACGGCGTCAGCGCCGCCAAAACGAAAAGCGAATGGCTCGGTCCGCGGTGATAGGTAAAATTTTTGACGGCATCACCGAGCGGCACCAGAACGTCCAAGTCAGGGAATAGGCCGCATATGCCTCCCCACAGCATGGCCCTTCGACCGACCTGTCGCCCCAAGGTCGCTTCGCCGACGGCGGCGCCCAGGGCTATTTGTGTGACGGTATCCAATACCAGGTACCCTCTTCAGTTCGATTTCAAGTTACAATTCATAGATGTTATGAGTAAGCACACATTATAAAAATGTCCAGCCGAGGGTTGTCATCGCTGCCGAATCCGGTTTTTAATTTGACACGAAATGCCGTTTGAGTGAAAAAGACTGTTCGACTCAACAGTATAAAAGCCGAGACCGAAAGGACTCCCATCATGATGGTTCATACCGAAATCAAGATTCGCGGATACCACCTCGACATGTTCCGCCATGTGAACAACGCCCGCTACCTGGAATTTCTGGAAGAAGGCCGCTGGGCCTTTTTCGACTGGAACCCCGGATTCTATTACCAATTGAAGGGCGTGACCTTCTTCGTGGTCAACATCAACATCAATTACCGGCGGCCGTCATCGCTCGGAGATCTGCTCGACATTCAAACCCGTCTGTCGAAAATCGGCAACACCAGCGGCGTCCTGCGCCAGGAAATCTATAACAAAGGAACCGGAGAAATGATCGCCGATGCCGACATCACCTTTGTCATCGCCGACGCCAAAACCCAAAAGCCGCTGAACCTGAAGGACCAGCTAAAAGATGCCATTGCCGATTTGATGTCGTGATGGCCCGCGTCGCCGAACAAGAATTTGGTTATCTGAATCGAATTGAATGCAGAAAAGAGGTATTTGAATACGTCGACATTGGCCTTCAGATGCTCGATTATCTGCTGACGTTTCATTTATATCCCCTCATCATTTTTGTTTATTAAGCACGTTGATCATTCTCCGTTGGTCGATTTTTTCCGGAAGACCCTGTCAACATCATTCCAGCCCTGGTGAATGGCCTTTGTTGCACCGATGCCTCCGGGGTCGATCCGATTGATCGACTGCCTGGATACAGCAGGATACGATCGGCTCCGACTTGACATTAGTTTGAATTCTAAATATAAATTAGGGTATGAAACTTTTGTAACAATCACTTATTACACAATTTTATTATTTTTTTTAAGCAATTTGCCTTAAAGATACGTTTTGACCTGTAAACATATCGATTGTCAGTAACCCCTGGAACACCAGGCATCAACACCAATAAGGAGGTCGCAATGGCAGCGAAAGAACATGCACATCCGGCTGTGCAAGATCTTAAGAATCAACTGGATAAAGGCAAGATCACCCGCAGGGAATTCATGCGCTACGCCGCTTTGCTGGGATTGTCCACCGCAGCCGCCGGGCAAATGATCGGTCTGCTGTGGCCGCAAAAAACAGGCGCCGCAACCGTTAAGCGGGGCGGGACATTGAAAATTTCGCAACAAATCCAGAAGATCGACCATCCGGCCCGTTTTTCCTGGCTGCAGCCGTCAAATTCCATGCGTATGGTTTTCGAGTACATGACGCTTACAGGTCCGGACAACATTACCCGACCCTACCTGTGCGAGAGCTGGTCGGCCAGCGACGATCTCAAAACCTGGACCTTCAATGTGCGCCAAGGGGTAACGTTCAACAACGGCGACCTGTTTACTGCCGATGACTGCATCTTTACCATCAACCAGTGGCTGGATAAGGATGTGAAGTCTTCGATGTTGGGCCTTGTCGGCTCATATCTCGACCCGGGCGGGGTCGAAAAAGTCAACGACCATCAGTTCAAACTCCACCTCCAGCGACCCGAAATTGCGATACCGGAACATTTCTTTCAATATACGGCTCAGGTGCTCAACCACCGCACCTTCGAAGGGGACATGAAAAAAAGACCCCACGGAACCGGACCCTTTGTTCTGGATACGTATAATGAAGGCGAAATTTGCATCGTCAAGGCCCGCAAGGATTACTGGCAGAAGGGATCCGACGGCAAGCCCCTGCCCTATATCGACGAGATCCGTTTCATCGACATGGGAGGTGAACTGGCGCCGCAGATCGCCGCGTTGAAATCCGCCGAAATCGATCTGATCGATGCGTCCGACAATCCCGGTCCGCAGGTCATGAAAGCCGTCAAAGGCGACGACCACATAAGGATCATGCCGGTGGCCACGGCCACCACCCGCGTGCTGCGGATGCGGGTGGACATGAAGCCCTGGAGTGACAACCGGGTCCGGATGGCGCTGAAACTCTGCCAGAATCGGGAAAAAATCCTGGCCCTGGCTTACCAGGGAGAAGGTCTGCAGGGACAGGACTTTCATGTTTATCCCAAGCATCCCGAATACTGTGACAAGCCGATCCCGAGCTACCAGCCCGAACAGGCCAAAAAGCTTTTGGCCGAGGCCGGGTTCCCCAGCGGCATCGACGTGAACATTGCCGTGGGCTCCGAATGGACCGATATCGTCCGCTACGCCGAGGTTCTCAAACAGGACGCCGCTCCCGCCGGCATTCGGGTCAATATCCAAACCATGCCCACCAGCCAATATTGGGAAAAGTGGACCGAAGTCGATCTGGGGGTGACCCCCTGGACCCATCGTCCGCTCGGTACGATGGTTCCCAATCTGGCTTACATCGCCGATGATGACGGCAAACCGGTTCCCTGGAACGAAACCCGCTGGGTGGACAAGGAATTCAGCGCGCTGCTGGAAAAAGCCAGCGGCACCCTGGATGTCGACAAACGCCGCGACATTTTCTGCAAGCTGGAAGACATCCAGATGACGCGCGGCCCGATCGGTATTTCTTACTGGATGAACACCTGGATGTGCCCCAATAAAAGACTCCAGAACGTCAGCGCACACCCCAACCTTATCTTCCTGTTTAACGAGGCTTGGATTGACGCCTGATCGGCCGACACCATTGAACCTCTCAACCCTAAACGGGCGAGGTGATCGAAACCGATCCGCCTCAGCCGCTCAGTGACGGCAATCGATGGGCAAGTTTATCGTCCGACGGTTCTTCCTGCTGCTGTTGACCATGCTGCTGGTCTCGATGGCGGTGTTTTTGATCACCGAGTCGTCACCGGGCAACGTCGCCCGCAACGTTCTGGGGGCCTTTGTCACACCGGAGCAGGAAGCCTCCTTTCTGGCCCAGCTCGGATTGAACAAGCCCCTCTGGCAGCGTTACGTCTATTGGCTTATCGGCTCCGACTGGCATGCCTCCCGAAAAATAGGCCTGCCCCTGAAAAGGGTCGTCACCGAAAAAGGATTCGTCGAGTGGTGGGCGGTTAAGAAGGATCAAAACCTTATCCGCTGGAAACTCGAGGGCGATGATCTGGTGGCGGAAATGCGGCAGAAAGACGGTGAAACCGTTCGCAAGATCGACGACCGGCGCTGGATGTCCGACCCTCACGGGGGCTGGTCGTTCTGGGGGGTGGATAACGCCAACCATGCCGTTCGGTGGCAAAAGGGCACCGATCGGAAAGTCTGGACCTTCATCATGGGGTCCGGCTGGCAAGAGAGTTCAGGCGGACCGGAGGAATATATCCCGCTGAAAAAGGGCTTCATTCGGGGCGATCCCGGTGAATCCCTGCGGACCGGTCGGCCGGTCGGCGACAGCCTCTTCGTGCGGCTACGCAACTCCATGGTGCTGGCCGGCACCGCGTTTGTGATCGTCATGCCCCTGGCGCTCTTTCTGGGACTGATGGCCGGACTCAAGGAAGGCAGCATACGGGATCGGGTGTTGTCGGTGGGCGGCATGATTTTTTCGGTCATACCGGAGTTTGCCACCGGTATCTTCCTGATTCTGATCGTGGCGGTGTGGCTGCAGCTGGTTCCCGGGGCCACCGTCTTCGGCGAAAAGGCACCCTGGGAGCGGCCGGACATGCTGGTTCTGCCCGTGCTGACCCTGACACTGATCGAATTGGGGTACGTGCTGCGCATCACCCGCGCCAGCATGGTGGAGGTGATGCGCTCGTCTTACATACGCACCGCCTATCTCAAGGGGCTGCCCTATTGGCGCATCGTATTCACGCACGCCGTGCGCAACGCCCTCATGGCGCCCATCACCGTGATCATGCTGCATGTCAACTGGCTGATGGGCGGCATCGTCATCGTGGAGGTGGTTTTCGGCTACCCCGGCCTGGGCAAGTATCTGCTCGACTCGGCGCTGTACAAGGACATCAATGCCCTTGAAGCCGGCGCGATGATTCTGGTCATCGTGGCGGTCGGCACCCAGTTGATTGCAGATGTAATCTACACGTTTATCAACCCGAGGATACGGTACGCCTGATCGGACAATTCATGAAACAATTATCCAGATGAAAGAGTCGACGACGCCATGGAGACCACCACATCCGACCCAACCGCAGAAGAGCTGATTCCGCCGGACGGCGGAACCATGCGCAGAGTCCCTTTCCGGCGCATTCGGGACGCGGCTTCGGTCCTTTTCGCATCGCGGGTGGCCGTGGTCGGTCTGGCCATTGTGCTGTTCTGGGTTTTCGTGGCCATCTTTGCACCGCTGCTGACGCCCTATACCCCATTGGAACAGGACTGGAAAGCGCCCAACCAGGGGCCTTCGGCGGCGCATCCGCTGGGCACCGATGAGTTGGGCCGCGATCTGTGGTCACGCCTCATTTACGGAGCCCGGGTCGTTCTGGTAATCCTGCCGATTTCAGAGCAGTACTGGCTACCGGGCGGAACCGCGCTGTGGGGTGTTTTTGTGGCCTTGCTGTTCGGCACCACCCTCGGCCTGGTGAGCGGATACTTCGGCGGCTGGCTCGACGAAGGGGTCATGCGCCTGCTGGATGCCATGATGGCCGTCCCCGTCATCCTGCTGTTTCTGATCATCATGGCCGCCCTGGGGGCATCGGCCGTCAATGTCGTGATCGCTATCACCATCGTTGGAACTCCGGGCATCGCCCGGCTGGTGCGCAGCTTGACCCTCGACATCCGGACCAGAGAGTACATACGGGCCGCGGAAACCCGGGGGGAAAATTCTTTATATATCATGTTTGTCGAAATTCTGCCCAATGCCAGGGGACCGATTATCGTCGATGCCATGCTGCGGGTGGGGTATGCCATTTTCGCCATGGGAACGCTCGGCTTTTTGGGCCTCGGCATGCCGCCGCCGTCGCCCGACTGGGGCAGCATGGTGGCCAAAGGGCGGGAATTCATCCTCGAGGGCAGCCCTTGGGCCTCCTTATGGCCGTCCCTTGCCATCGCTTCGCTGGTGGTGGGACTCAACCTTCTGGCCGACGGTCTCAGGGAAGAGAGCATGCGGTATCAATGAAAACCGATTCCCCCGATCCAGTAACGCCTCCGGTGCTGGCTGTGGAGCACCTGACGATCGCCTACGATACCCGCAAGGGAGACGTGGAAGCCGTACGGGACGTTTCCTTCCATGTCCGCGAAGGTGAAACCGTCGGGTTGGTAGGCGAATCCGGTTGCGGTAAAAGCACCATTGCCTTCGGCATCGTCAACTTTCTCGGTCCCAACGGTAAAATCAAAAACGGACAGGTTGTATTTCAAGGGCATAATCTGGTCGGACGGTCGGAACGCGACCTCAAAAAGCTCCGTGGGGACCGTATCTCCATGGTCTATCAGGATCCCATGCAGGCCCTGAATCCTTCCGTGCGCCTCGGAGAGCAGCTCATCGAAGTGCTCACTTTTCACCAGGACATATCGACCACAGAAGCCGGAGACCGCTGCGTGGAGATGCTGAAACGGGTGCATATGCCCGACCCGGAAGAGGTAATGCGCCGGTATACCCATCAAGTCTCCGGCGGCCAGCAGCAGCGGGTGGTTATCGCAATGGCCATGTTGAACAATCCGGCGCTGCTGATCATGGACGAACCGACCACCGCTCTGGATGTCACCGTTGAGGCCGCGGTGCTGGATCTGCTCGAAGAGCTGAAAACCGATTTTCAAACGGCCAATGTCTTCATCACTCACAACCTGGGCGTGGTGGCCCGCATCAGCGACTATCTGTGCGTGATGTATGCCGGCGAACTGGTGGAACGGGGCGGGATCACCGAAATCTTCAACCGACCCTGTCACCCCTACACGATGGGCCTGCTTTCCTGTGTTCCCAAGTTGGGGGAAAGCAAACGGGATTCGATTCTCTATCCCATCCGTGGGCGGGTACCGCCGCCGCCCGCGCGGCCGGCGCACGAATGCATCTTCGCCCCCCGCTGCAATTTTGCCACCGCCGAATGTCGTCAGGCACGCCCGGACATGTTGACAGTCGGCGCCGGTCATTCGGCACGCTGCATTTATGCCCGGGAAATCGACAGCCGGCCGCGCACCCGCAAGACAAAACGCCGTGCCTTGCAAGTAGAGGCGGTCTCCCGGGCCGGAGCCTCGACGGAGGAACTGCTCAGTCTCGACAAACTGAAAGTCTACTATCCCCAGGAATCGAATTCCGTCGTCAGTCTACTCGGGTTGGGTGAAAAGAAGTTCGTGAAAGCGGTGGACGATGTCAGCATCCGGCTGGCCAAAGGACGAACGCTGGGCGTGGTGGGCGAGTCGGGGTGCGGAAAATCGACCCTTGTCAAGGGGATCATCGGGCTGGAGCAGGTCACCGGCGGCGATATCGAATTTATCGGAATCGACGTCACCCGGTCGGTGTCGGACCGTGACACCCGCCTGATCCGTGAAATGCAAATGGTGTTTCAAAACCCGGATGCCACCCTCAACCCGTCCTATTCCGTCGGAAAACAGATCGCACGGCCCATCCGGAAGTTCAAAACGGTGGCCCGGAACCAGGTGAAGGAGGAGGTCATCCGCCTGCTGAGGGCCGTCCGCCTGAGCGGTACGTATTATGACCGGCTGCCGCGGCAACTCAGCGGCGGCGAGAAGCAAAGGGTCGGAATCGCCCGTGCCCTGGCCAGCCGGCCCGAACTGATCATCTGTGACGAGCCGGTTTCGGCCCTCGATGTTTCCGTTCAGGCAGCCGTCATCAATCTCCTGCTCGACATCCAGGAGAGCTTCGGTTCTTCCATGATCTTTATCGCCCACGATTTGAGCGTGGTGCGATTTTTCTCCGACGACATCGCCGTGATGTACCTCGGTCAGATCGTCGAAGTGGGTCCGGCCGACGCCATCTATATCCCACCCTACCACCCATACACCGAGGCCCTGCTGTCGGCCGTACCGATACCGGATCCCGGGGCCGAGCAGACGGAAATCCGCCTCGGGGGCAACGTCCCCAGTGCCTTGAATCCACCGTCCGGTTGCCGCTTTCACACCCGCTGCCCGCGCCGCAAGGAGATGCTGCCGGACGGAGGTTACATTTGTGAACGTGAGGTGCCCCCCTGGCGCACCAGCGGCAAGGGGCATCGCATCTTGTGTCACATACCCATCGAAGCGCTCAACCGGATCGAGCCGGTGGTTCATACGAGTGATGCCTGAATCTCATTAAGCCACTGGACCTGAATGACCAGCTAAATGATGTCATCGCGGATTTGATGTCGTAACGACCCGGGTCGCCGAACAAAAAAATCGTTGTCTGAATCGAATTGAATGCAGGAGAGATGAATACGAGCCTGATTACCATCCCGAGTAACCAAGAGATACCGGTGCTACCAGTTGCACCAAATAGGCAAAATGCAGGTCGTTTACCTGGCGGATGTGAAACAGATCGTGGGCAAGCCAGTTGGCCAGCAGGAGTTCGGCGGTCATGGGGCCCATTTTGGGATGGTTGTGGGTGGCCTGTCAGTCGGGTGACTCCAGGTCAAGCAGCCATTTGAGTGATGTCAATCGCTCTCGAAAAAAATTGTTCAAGGATTCATTCAAGTTCCTCTCGTTGTAGCCCTATCGACTAAGCAAATGGAGCGCCTCGCTCGGCAAGGAGTTCACGAAGCAAGGACCGATGGCACCTGCTCTCGTCGGCGCAATAACATCCCACCGAGAAGTTGGTCTGCCGTGACATCGCAGCGAGAAGATCGAGCAACCGCCTCCTTTCCGGCCGGTTCATCTCGGCTCGATATTTCCTGGCAAAGGTGCGCCAACGCTTTTCTTCATCGACCGCTTGCCCGAGTTTGAGCAACTCCTCACTGGGTGCGAGATCGGGAAGCCAAACGTCGTAATAGTTCCGTGCGGCGAATTCGGCTTTCGGAACCCCTCGCGGCGGTCGCCTCACCGTCCCGATACGCAACCCCTCCCCTTCCAGGCGCGGACTTCCAAGACGGACAACATGTATAGGCATTTTATTCTCCTGCCTATAAGACTAGAAGCTATCTCAAAATTAGGATTTTCGTTCGAGATCAAGGCGAGACCGAGGATCAACCCGCAGGCATATTCTTCTACCGTTTGAAGATTTTTTTGCATCGACCCCATCCGCGGGCCCACAGGTAGGCGACTTTACGCAAAAACGTCTTGAACGGCTCCTTGGGGTTGGTGATGACGGTGTCGTTTTCCTGTTGTTTCAGGATCTTTTCCATCGGACTTCTGTAGATGTCCATGAGTTTTACTCCATTATATACCGGCCAGAATCGAGCCGGGTGATTAACTTTGCGGCAATCATCATAGGGGCACCAGCAGCCTTTGGCCCCGCACGACGATTCTTCCTTCAATAAGCTGGCAACGCGGCCGTTTCAAGTCCAAGGCAGTCTTTTCAGAGCGCGGCAGTGCCGACGTTTTGCCGACCACCCTGCTCCAGGGAATCAACCGCTTTTTTGATCGTTTTGCGAATTTCTTTCAATTTGAAGGGTTTGGCGATGAAATCAAAGGCGCCCTTGGTCAACGATTCGCGGGCCAACTCCAGCGTGGCATAGCCGGTGATCATGATCACCTTGATGTGCCGTGATTTTTCAAAGACCTTCTCCATCACCTGGATGCCGTCGATCTCGCCCATGCGGATGTCGCTGATCACAATATCAAAGTCTTTTGTTTCCAAGCGCTGGAGGGCCGCCGCCGGATCGACAAAGGTTTCCACCTTGTGGCCGTCTTTCTCGATGAAGGCCTTGAGACGTTCACCGACGATAGGCTCATCATCCACAACGAGTATTTCACAACGGGTGCTCATGTTTCTCTCCTTGGTTTCGGGACCGGTTTATCTACCACCCCCGCATTTAGCCTAATTCCTCAATACCCTCGCGGCTTCGACCTGATTGAGTCCCGGTTTCTGGACTACCAGCATGGTTTTCTGGATCTTGCGTCTCTGGCGATAGGCATGAATGACTTTCAGCAGGATAACCAGTGAGCCGCTGATGCCGCTGGCGAAGAGGAAAAACTTGCTGGTGACATTGAAGTAAACATCCCAGCCGGCCGGATAATCCAGAAGACTCAGCTGCCGCAGATACACCGGAATGGCGACGATCCGGCTGAAGACGCACAGAAGGATGATCAAGCTGGTCACCACGCGGATGTATTTTTCATTGACCACTTTGACGCCGTATACACCGAGATGAATGCCGACCAGCGAGCCCAGATACAGAAGCATGGTCAGGCGCAAATCCACAAAGCCCTGGTAGGCATAACTCAGGGCGCCGAAAGCCCCCATGAATAATGCCAGGAAAAGTTCAGTCCCAGTGGCCACGGCGGTCGGCACGCCGAAGACGTAGATCATGGCCGGCACACCGATAAACCCGCCCACACCGATGGTGCCCGCCAGGTAGCCGGTGGCAATGCCCACCAGCATCAGTATCCAAAGGCTGACCTTGGTGTCGGCCACGGGGAAGTGGATAACGGGCGGCAGGTGCAGCCGGTTGAGGTATTCGGCGATCTTGAGGGACGGCCCGCCGCCCCCGTCTCCTTTGCCCCTGGACTTGAGGACGTCGCGGAGCATGGATACCGCAACAGCCGACAAGATCGTAGCGAATACCAAGCTGATGTACAAGTTGGCACCGGCACCTTTGGCGGCCCCGTGGCTGTCGCCTCCACCTTTAAACAGGTAGCTGTTGATGGCGACCGCGATCTGGATCCCGATGATGGCGGTGACCAGCACGTACGCCGCCAGTTTCTTGTCCACATTTCCGGCCGCGGCGTGCTTGCGGGAGCCGACCATGGCTTTGCCGAACTTGTGGGTGATGTTGCTGGCAACGGCAATGACGCCGTCCACCCCCAGATTCATCATGCCTGGCGTCATGAAAAAAGCCCCCCCGCTTCCGATGAAACCGCTCAGGATGCCGCCGATAAACCCCAGCAGGACCACTTGCAGCGCTGTAGCCAAGTTGATGTCGATAAAATGCATTGTGAGCAATTCGTGCATACCCCCTCCCGGACGCTTTTGAACCGTTAATCTAATCGATGTTGATTATTTTCAGGGCCAGTCCCGTCACCGTACCGTAAAGGTAGGCGATGAGAGGAATGAAGAAGATCATGAAGACCGAAGCCAGCCATTTGAAATGCTGGTGAAAAGAACCGCTCAAAAAATTTTTGACCGCTTCTTGGTGCGTGAAGACCACTCCGTACATCAGGACCAGCAGAGCCAGGAAACCGACCAGGGTAACCGCCTGGCGTTTGCCGAAGAGAAATCGCGCTTTGAGTTCGTCGGCGGTGATCACCGGTGCCTTGAGCCGGTCCCGAATGCTCAAGGCCAGTTCCCGGGTCCTGCGGGTGCGGAACGAGTGTCCTTTGGACAGGAACATGTCGCCAATGATCACCAGCGCGTAACGGCCGTTGCCCTGCACCTGTTCCAAGATTTTGTCGGTGCCGCCACAAATCGTATGCCGCCCGCCGCATCGTCCCCGACCGACCAGTTCTTCCTCGGTGCGCCTCATGCCGCCGTCGTCTTCGGCCGCCTCCGGCCCATCGTCCTCCACACCCCCGTCATAGGGAAGCGGACATTCCTGGCGGCCGAAACCGCTGTCCGCCAGGGTGCCGGGATTCTCCGGATCGAGCTGTAATTCTCCGGGGGGAACCAGACGCAGGAGCTCCACCGCCGCTCCCCAGCGTTGGGCCAACTGGAGAATCTGCTGAAAATTCTCGGATGTCGGCTCGAAACGCTCCTGGACCCATAGAATGTTGGTTTCGGCCATGGTACATTGAATCTCCCGGCACCCGGACAGATCGGCCAGCACCAGGGGAATATCCTTGCCGAGCAATTCATCGTGGGGCGGGTAGGTGACCGTAACGACCCCGCTGTCGGCCTGGACCTGGAGGTCGGCGCGTTGAGTGCGCTCGTCCAGAGCAAGGCGCAATTTGGCCTGGGAGGACAGGTGCAGGTCGTCCAACAATTTCGTGCTGGCCGGGGTGGGTTGGAAATCGGGTAGTTCCGCCATGGCGCAGACAATTCCGGCCGCGTTGGAAAGCCCGATGTTTTCAAGATTGAAAAACACATCGAACTGGTTGAGATCACTTTTGTCCACTCGGTGGATGGTATGGATCCAACGCCCGACATCCTCATCCAGTTGCACGAGATAGTTCTCGGCTTTTTCCGGCGTCATGTGCAGCGTTTGCGCCGCCCTTTTGATGCGAACTTCCTGGGGCGCCGTCAATCCCACCCGCAGTCTGTGGCTGATCCCCGGCAGCAGGAGATGTCCGGCTCGGCCATGATAGATGAAGTCGCCCTGGCGAGCCTTTTCGCACAGCGCGGCCGTCAGAAACGCAATGTACAACTCCTTCTCCCGGGCCAATTTTTCATGCAAGCCCGGACTCTTGATCATGGACAATTCAAGCCGGCCGACCTTGATTCCGGCGGCCCGTGCCTGATCGACCAGGTCCTCGCGGGAAACGACCGGCCAGTTGGTCTTGCGAGCCAGTGCCTGGGCCAGCTCCTCCCGTCCGCTCTGATACAGACTCGAAATCATTACAATTGCCATTTTGGTTCGCCTTCCTCCTACAGGTAGTTGATGTGGTCCTTTTCTCTGACTTGAATGATCTGACTCGGAACCAGGTCCTTGATCTGAAGCATCAGGTGCTCGCAGGCCCCGTTGTCCGCGCCGAAAACCAGCACATCGATGCTTTCGTCCTTGACCAGGCCAACAATTTCCTCCTTCAATTCCCTGTGGGCAATGTGGTGCGACACGGTCAACCCTGCCTGGCGCGCACTGTTGATCAGATCCAACAAGGCTTCATCCAGCCATGTAGCAATCGAATTCGGTGAGGCGTCCACCGCGTTGTGCTGGAGAATGTACACCTGGGCCCGGAGTCTTTCAGCCAGTGCCAGGGCATAATGCACGCTGTTGAGATCTTTTCCGGAAGACCCAACAGGGACCAGTATTTTCTTTTGCAACATCGCTGACTCTCTCCCGCAGGCCGGCCGCTATTCGATTTCCTTTATTAATCACTATCTGTGCCAAAATATTATTAATTAACAATATCAGTTTGTTAGGAATAATTCCGGGTTCAAGTGCCCAACAAAACGTTTCGTTTTGAAACAGATATCCTCCGCCGTCAACCATTCAAAACCATTATTCATCAGGATATCAATTGGTTGTGTTGACTGTTTCGATTTGGAACAAATGTGAGGGTATCATCGAATCCGCCGGTGGCCCGGGCTTTGTCCAGCGGATCACAAGAGATGGTAGCGTTTAATTTTACGCCAGAGGGTGGTGCGGGGCAGACCGAGGATGTCGGCCGCGAGGCTTTTGTTATGGTTGGTCTTGATCAAGATTTCCTTAATGTACTGTTTTTCCTTTTCTTCCAGGGAAAGGCAGGCCTGAGGATCCAGGCTGCTGATGGATAGCTCCCGCAGATCGGAAGGCAGGTCGCGAGTTGAGAGCTCAGTTTCATCCGTCAACGCGACGGCCCTCTCGATGATGTTCTCCAACTCGCGCACATTGCCGGGAAATGGGTAGCGGGATAATATCTCCAGCACTTCCGAGGAGACACCCTCGATCTCCTTTCCGAACGTCTTGCTGTATTTGTCGAGGAAGTGGCGAATGAGCAGCGGAATATCATCCGACCTGGTCCGCAGGGGCGGCAGCGGGATTATCACGACATTGAGACGGTAGTAGAGGTCCTCCCGAAAGGCACCGGCCGCGACCAGCTCTTTGAGGTCCCGATTGCTGGCCGCGATCAAGCGCAGGTCCACGGAAATCGGTTGGACGCCGCCCACCCGCAGAAAAGAGCGCTCTTCAACGAAACGCAGGAGCTTGACCTGCATGCTGAGCGGCATTTCGCCGATTTCATCGAGGAAGATCGTCCCTTTGTTGGCGGCTTCCAGCAGGCCGACCTTGGTTTCGGTAGCACCGGTGAAGGCCCCCTTTTCGTGGCCGAAGAGTTCGTTGGTGATCAGCTCTTCGGTGAACCCGCCGCAGTTGAAGGAGACGAACGGCTTGTCCGTTCTCGATCCGCGCTGATGCAGAGCCCGGGCAACCATTTCCTTGCCGGTTCCGCTTTCGCCGCAGACAAGCACGTTGCAGTCGAGAGGTGCCACCTTGTCAATCAGGCGGAAGACCTCCAGCATGGCCTTGCTGCTGCCGATGATCGCCGCCGGCCGCCTCTGGTAGAAAAGGGCTTCCTTAAGAGCTTCTGTTTCTTTCACCAGCATAACCTTGTCCAGGGCACGCCGGACCAGCAGCCTGAGTTCCGCCATTTTGATGGGTTTGATCACGTAGTGGAACGCACCGGCCCGAATGGCTTCGATCGCAGAATCCACCGAGCTGTATGCGGTAATGAGAATGACCTCGGTCCACGGGCTGAGCTTGCGCACGGCCTTAAGGACATCCATTCCGCTCAGTCCGGGCAGACGCAGGTCGCATAGAACCAAATCGAAACTCACCCGTTCCAGGCGCTGCAGGGCCGATTCACCGTCCAGAAAAGTTTCGACCACGTAGGGTTCCTTGGAAAGCCCCCGTTTGACCTCGCGGCCTACGATGGGTTCATCGTCGATAACGGCTATTCTGGAGCGCTCCATCCGTTTATCCCTAAACGTTCAGTCTGCCGGATAGCGGCAGAAAAATGGAAAAGCAGGTGCCCTGCCCGGGTTGGCTCTGCACTTCCATCCGGCCCCCGTTCTTCTTGATGATGTTGTAGCTCACCGAAAGGCCGAGTCCGGTTCCCATGCCCTCTTTCTTGGTCGTGAAAAAGGGATCGAAAATCTGGCTCATGTATTCCGCCGGAATGCCGGGTCCGTTGTCCGCCACGTCGATCCGCACTTCGGAGGGGATTTCCGCCGGGCCGACCACCACCTTCAGTTCACCGCCGCTTTCCATGGCCTGGATGCTGTTCACGAACAGGTTGAGCAAAACCTGCTGCAAGCCGCCGCGGTCCAGGCGGGCATTGTGCAGGCCGTCTTTGACCTCTTTGAAGAATTTGATGTTGTTCAGTTTCAGCTCGTTGTTGACCAGCCGCACGGTTTTATCGACAATCTCCTCCAGATTGACCTCTTCCGCCCGTGGATGGCTGGCCCGGGAAAACTCGAGCAGGTTTTTGACGATTTCACTGGTCCGATCGGCCTGGTCCATGGCTTCCTGGTACAGGCGCAGGCGCTCGGCCGGGTCCATCTCTTCCCCGTCTTCGAGCAGCGATTCCAGGATCAGCGACAGGTTGTTGACCGGGTTGTTGATTTCGTGGGCGATCCCGGCGGTCAACGTACCGATCGAGGCGATCTTGCGGGACTGGATCAGCTGCTCCTGCCGTTTCTCCAGTTCGGCCATCATGCGGTTGATGGCGGTCACCAGGCGGTGGATTTCGTTGCGGGTATCGCCCCCATAGGCGGTGATGCGCTGGAAAGCGCCTTCGGCCACGGCCTCGGATTCACGGGTGATTCGGGCCAGGGGGCGAATGACCTTTTCACCGATCATATAAATGACGAATCCCAACAGCAGCACCAGCAGAAGCAGGCTCATCAGGGGTAGCGGAATCATCTTCTGGGTGAGGCGGTCGATGACTCTGCGTTCGGCCGTGACCAGTTGATCGGCCAGAATGAGCAGGTTCTGCCCGTTGCCGCGGATCTTTTCCTCCAGTGCGGTGCACCCCCCTTGGTCACAGGAAGTCTGTCGCAGGCGGGCCATAAGCGTTGCGTAATCCTGCACGTGTTGGATGAAAAGCGCATAACTGTCCCGTCCAATGGCCTCCTCCAGGCTTTCTTGCTCCCGTTGGAGGGTCAGGGCCAGGTGGTTGGTGTAGGTGATGTTTTCTTCATAACTGAATTCCTGCAGATAGAGGAAATAGTTCTTTTCGTAGCGCCGCATTTCGAGGATGGCGGAGTTCAGTTCATCGGCCAGCTCGAAAAGCTGCATGGAGCGCGAGAGACGCCGAAAGTTGCTGTAGTTCACAGCGATAATAACGGCCATGAAGACGAAGCAGATCGAAAAGGCCATCATGATCTGCGCGCGGATGGTTTTGGGAATCAGGTTCATAGAGGCCAAAATGAATCTTTTTTAAAAAAAGGTCAAACTTAAAATTACGCAGGATGTGTTACGGCATGCCGTTATCGCGACGATGACAATGCCACTAACCTTTCAGGTCGATTTTAAAAGGGTTTCCCGACCCTTGACGCCAAATCCACGGCCAACTTGCCGAGATCGTCCGCTTTTTCAAGGCCGAGGATGAAGCGCCGGGGGATACCCGAAAGACCGGTTTGCGCACCCGTGAGGGCGCCGGTGAGAATTGCCCGCGCCTGGTTTTGCCCCCCGCCGTTGACGGCGTGAAGCACGGCCGATTCGAAATCGGTGCGGAACCGGGCCGCAAGATAGTAGGCGGCCGGCAGCTGGTGGTAGATGGCGCAGGGCATGCCGTAGACGATCGACACTTTCCACGCCGGCTCTATGCGAATCTCCGGGTCCGCCGCGGCTGCGGCCATATAGGAAGGCGTGAGCAAGGCGTCCGGCGAGGCAAAACGGCCCGCCAGAGGCGGATCGGGATCGCCGGGCCGCGGCGGCTGGAGATTGTCGCGGGTCACGGCGTGAAAGGGCAATTCGCCGCTTTTTACAAGCCCCATCAGTATTCCCGACAGTTCCGTGTCGAGGGCATGCCCCTGAACCAGAAGACCCAGCACCGCGCCGTAGGCGACGGTCATCGAGACCACGGTGTCGTCGGTCTGCGTGAGGGCGGTATTCTCGGCAACGACAGCGGCGAGCCGGGCGGGATCGAGCGCGTAGCGGACGGCTATGGCAAGGGTTCGTTCGATGGCCTCGGTGGTGTCCGCGTGGCCGCCGGTTTGCCCCCAGGGCAGTTTCTGCTGCACGCGCCGTCGCCAGGCCTCACGGATGGATTGACTGGTGTACCCGCCGGGTCCGCTTGCCGGTGTGCCGTCGAGAAGCGGAAAGAGATCTTCATCCATCCGGCGGCAAAAGTCTTCTTCGTCGTAGCCGCCGCGATCGACGAGGGAACGAACCATCAGCGCAAGGATGAAGCCGGCTTGGGACAACTGGCCGCCTTTGAGTCCGGCATGGTATCGGCCGGGCTTTGGATCGGCATAGTCGTCGATCCAATCGCCGTATTCGCGGTGAAGCTCGGCGAGATTGTAATACCAGTGGGGTCCGAGGCCCAAGGCATCGCCGATGAAGGCACCCATGATGGCTCCGGCGGCGCGATCCGGGATGTTTTTGCCCACCATATTCTGCTCTTAGTGTTCCTAAAAAGTTTGCACGTTGTGTAGCAATCACAGACCCTTATTAGTATTCGCCCATAAACGGCATCGGCCCGGGCCGGCGTTCTCGCTCTTTGCAATCCTCGACGTAGCCCTGCTGCGCCTGCGGTTGCAAGATCGCTGCGGCCTTGGCCGGGGCCGAAATCTACCATTTCTGGGCGGATACTATTTATCCATCTCGAAATGCTCTTTCATCTCCGACAGGTCGATCTCCTGTTCGCCGGTCCTGTCGAATTTTAACACGCGGTTCCTGAAATCTGCCGCATCGATTTTTTCCTTGACCCATCGGTGCCAGGTTTCGGTCTGAGAAGAGACAATTTCGTTATAATCTTTGGAGGTGTCGAACCGGGACAAGGCATCATCCACTATCCAGACACAATAATTGCATTTTTTCTCTCCGCTTTCGGAAACGACAAAAAAATAACGAAACTTCGAGCTGCCGGGTTTGAGCCCTTCGTTGATCTCGTAGGTTTTATAAGACCATGTTTTTTGCATTATCTCCTCCGTAATGAATCTTCCTGCAGCAAGCTGCAGGGTATCACAGCTGTTTGATTTCTCCCCTCACCCTAACCCTCTCCCCAGGGAGAGGGAATATGTGGTGACCCTGTAGCGCGGGCTACACGGAATTATCAAGTAAAATATCTTTATGCAGTAAGTTAAAGCCCTAAAACCCGCCTGTCTATAAAAAACCTGTGCATTGACGCATGAGGCCGAAGCAAATACTCGCGGATAAAATGGGCACTGGTAGTTGGAAAGAGAAGAAAGCAAAACCGGCAGATCCATTATTTAACCATAAACGGAAACGAGAATGGCGGCGGTGAGCGTCTTTAAGTTAAACACCCATTGCCCTCTGGGCCGCCCCCGTGCATGAAAATTCTGTTTTCGCGATAAAGCGGTTGTGCCAGTTGAGTCGGTTAAATCAGTTTTGTCAGTTAAAGGATATCATCAATTCAAACGACTAAACGCTCATGTTTCTTAAGTCACCACTATTTCCGGGTTCCGGGGTCTGAGTTTCAAGTTTCTATTTGCGGGTCTGATTCTATTTTCGCATCAATGTGAGAAGCGTAGACAAAGGAGATACTGGGGCCTTGTGATACCACTCTACCCCAACAGCATCCGGTCGGCGGAGAGTTCTTCTTTTTGCCGGTCGTAAAACCGGGCGATCAGATCTTCTTTTTTCAGTGCGGCTTTTTCTTCTCCCTGGATATCGAAAATGATTTTACCGCGATGCAGCATGATCAGGCGGTTGCCGAAGGTCAGGGCGTGGTTCATATTGTGAGTTACCATCAAGGTGGTGATCTGCTGTGCGTTGACAATCGAGGTGGTGAGGTCCAGGATCTGCCGGGCGGTCTTGGGATCGAGGGCGGCGGCGTGTTCGTCCAACAGGAGGATGTCGGGCTTGATCAGGGTGGCCATTAGCATGGTCAACGCCTGACGCTGACCGCCTGAAAGCAGCCCTACCCTGCTCCGCAGCCTCTTCTCGAGTCCCAGACCCAATTTTTTCAGGGCTTGGCTAAACAACACACGCTCGGCCTTTTTGACACCGATCCTCAACCCCCGGCGCCGGCCACGGCGCAGGGCCAAGGCCAGATTCTGCTCGACACTCAGCGAGGCACAGGTGCCCAGCAGCGGATCCTGGAAAACGCGACTGATAAATCTGGCCCGGCGATGTTCGGGCCAGTGGGCGATATCTTGTCCGTCGAGCATCAGATGACCGCTATCCGGCATGTAAGTCCCGGCCAGGCAGTTGAGCAGGGTCGATTTACCGGCACCGTTGGAGCCGATGATGGTGATAAATTCACCCCGGCGGATCGTCAAATCGATCTTCTCGAGTGCCAGCACCTCGTTGATGCTGCCTTTGTGAAAATATCTGGTAAAGGCCTCTAACTGGATCATTTGGCTTGCAACCGGCCTTTGATTTTGGGCGCGACCAGAGCCATGACCACCAAGACGGCCGTTATCAGGTTCAGGTCGCTGGGATTAAACGAAAAACGGCCCAGTTCGACCCCCAGGGCCAGTGCGATGGCCAGACGGTAGACAACCGAACCGAAAAGTGCGGCCAGGCAGGCCCGGGCGATTCCCTCCTTGCCGAAAATGGTTTCCCCGACGATCACCGATGCCAGGCCCGCGATGATGGTGCCGACCCCCATGTTGACATCCGCAGCCCCCTGATTTTGGGCCACCAGCGCCCCGCTAAAGCCCACCAGGGCATTGGACAGGCCCACCCCCAGTAAGATGATGGTGTCGGTGTTGACGCCTTGACTGGTGATCATCTGGGGATTGTCGCCGGTGGCCATCAGGGCCTGACCCAGTTCGGTGTTCAGAAACAAGATGATGGCACCGGTGATGGCCAGCGCGATACCGGCATACATGACGGGCGCGGCCAGGTAGCCCGGCAGGCCGGAGGCCGCGATCGGATCGAGCACGGTATCGACTCCGAGCAGCGAAACATTGGGACCGTCCATGATCCGGATGTTGATCGAGTAGAGGGCGATCATCGTCAGGATGGAGGCCAGCAGATGCAGGATCTTCAGCTTGGTGCTCAACAGAGCGGTGACCGCACCGGCCGCGAATCCGGCCGCGGCGGCCAGACCGAGTGATACAAACGGATTCACACCGTGGGTGATGGCCACCGCTGAAACCGAAGCGCCCAGGGGCAGGCTTCCGTCAACGGTCAAGTCGGGGAAATCGAGAACCCGAAAAGTCAGATAAACCCCGAGCACCATAATGCCGTAGACGAACCCCTGCTCCAGGGCGCCGATGAATGCATACCAGGACATGTTACAGTGACCAACTCATTTCACGCGTCGCATTCGCCCATTTTGAAGTCACTCAATAACGGTGTCGGCTTTGTCCAGCAGGGCCTTGGGCACGGTCACCCCCATATTGCGGGCCGCCTTTAAATTTATGTCCAAGAGCAGCTCTTTCTGGGTTTCAACCGGTGTAACCGCCGGATCAGCCCCCTGAAGAATGCGCTGGGCCATGGCACCGGTCTGATAGCCGTGTTTGTAGTAGTCGAATCCCATGGCCGCGATGGAGCCGCGTTTGACTGAATCGACATCGGCATTGAACAGCGGCAGCTTGTTTTGCTCACAAACCTTGATAGCCGATTCCAGAGCGGAAACCACCGTGTTGTCGGTGGGCACGAAAACAGCATCGACCCGCCCGACAAGGCTTTTAACGGCCTGGTAGACGTCGCTCGATTTGGAAACCGTGGCCTCGACAATTTCGATATCCAGCTTGCGCCCCTCTTCGATAAAAATGGGCACCAGGATCTTGGAATTGACCTCGCCGGCATTGTACAGGAAGCCGAGTTTCTTCAGGTCGGGAAGAAATGTTTTCACCATCCTCAAGTGTTCCGCCACCGGCAGCATGTCCGACACACCCGTGATATTGCCGCCCGGCTTTTCCAGGCTTTTAACCAGGCCGGCTTCGACCGGATCGGTCACAGCGGTGAACAGCAGCGGTGTTTTCTGCATTTGAGGCGATTTCTTGAGGGCCTGCACGCAGGCCTGAGAGGTGGGTGTGGAGATGGTCAGTATCAGGTCCGGCTTTTCGCCCATGATCTGGTTGCCGATCTGGGTGGCCGTGGCCATGTTGCCTTGGGCGATGTGGACCCGGTATTCGGCCACGATATTGTTTTCTTTCAGGTAGTCCTGAAACCCCTTCAGCACCGCGTTCAAAGCGGGATGCTCCACGATCTGGCTCACTGAAATCCGATAGCTTTGGGCCATTCCCAGGGCCGGGCTCACTGCAACGATAAGGGCGCACAGCGCCAGCGCGTATCTTTTCATCCTCTGCCTCCTTGTGCGGTTTTGCCGACGCAGTCTATAGAGACGTCTACGGCGGAAACACGGTATTGGAAATAGATATGTGTAAGCCGTTTCATATAGGTAAGCCGAGCCGATCCGTCAATACGGTAAACTTCGGTTTAGTGGTTCGGGGTTCAGCCGTGCCTCTGGCTGCAAGCAACCAGTTTGATCGAAGAGAAAACTTTTAAGTTTGAAGCGCATCGGACTTTGCAACCCTGTGATCGGTTACCAACAGCGAATGTCGATCCCTAGGCTATCCTCGAAAAGACAATTCTATACCAGGGGCCCTTCTCACAAACCCTGCAGCCGACTGAAATTGCCGCCCAGCACCGCCGCTTCCACAGCGGGATCGAGTCCCAGTCGGCACACCTTGCGCAGCTCAGCAGACGGGCTGCCGAAAGGAAAGTCCGACCCGAACAGAAGCCGGCGGTGACCGTAGCGACGGATGTATTCACGGATCTCATCCCGGGATGCCAGTGCAGTGTCCGCCCAAACATTCTCCAGCTCCCACAGGCCCGCTTCAGCGATGGATCGAAAACCGCCGTTGAGCAACCCTAAATGTGGAATGATCACCGTTATCCCATCCGCCAGCTCGCGGACGAAACGAAGCGTGTTGTCCAACTCCTCCTCCAACACCACCGGCAGGTTTCTGCGCCGTATCTCGTCCAGGGCGGCCCGACACTTTGGGTCGTCGTAGCAGTAGACCGGTTCACCGGCGTGGCGGTGCCACTTGATGCCGCGATGTGCTGTGGTGACCTGCTCCACGGCAAAATCGTTCCAGATGAAAAAGTAAGGGAAAATGGTCAGATTCGCCGATTTCAGCAAGAGCAGAGAAGCGTTGCTCTTCTGTCTGAGCAACCGCCAGGCGGGGGTGTCGGTAAAATGGAAGTCATGGCGGTCGTAGATCTCTAAAACAGGAGAGAACAGGGCAACTCCGCCGATGTCCGTTCCGGCAACCTGCTGCTCGTAGTCCTCGAAGGACTGCGCAAAACTGCGGTCGATCACCCCACAGTGGGCATGCGCGTCGATTACCGCTACTGGCGATTTTCTCATTCCGACTGACGTATTAATGGTTCGTATCATTTTTCAAGTTGGTCAACTGGCTATTGGACCCTGAGGATCAATTGGACTATTTAGCGTTGGCCCGCATCCTCAGCCCGCACCACGGTTGCGCCGCTCATAGGAAACGGCTATTGTCGGCGGATGGCTGAGGGTCCGATGAACTACGCAATACCTTTCCGTGAGTCGCATCAGTGTTGCCAATTGATCGGCATCGGCGTCGGTGTCCAGGTCGAACCGCAGCCGAATGGCTTTTAATCCAACAGGTGCTTCTTTGTCCACACCGAGCGTGCCTCGAAAATCGATATCACCCTCCGCCGTGACGACGCCGTCCTTGATCTGGATGCCCATAGCGGTCGCTACGGCCCCGAGCGTAACACCCGCGCAGGCCGCCAGCGCTTCGAGCAGCATATCACCGGAACAGGCCAAACTGCCATCGCCACCGGTGGCAGGGTGCAGCCCGGCCTCGACGCGCCCAAGTCCGGACTGGATCTTGACCGATACACGGTTCTGGTTCAAGCGACCTTGCACATGAAACGTGTGCTTGGCACTCTGGGGGTCTTTCAGATATTGTTTTTTAAGCGGCATCTGCACCGCGCGCAATTCTTGAGAATCCATCTCCTGAACTCCTTTCATGTATAGAGATCGCATGCCTCATCGAAGTCTTCGCAGATATCCTTCAAAGGTTTTTCCCTAACAATGGTTAAGTAGTGCTGTCTTTTTATCCGCACACCATCTCCTCCTGATCCCCATGATTTGTTGAATGACTTTAATTGGCCGGATAGTGAACCGCCGTCAATTGTAATGCGATCATCCCGAATGGATCAAGAATCCGGAGGCAGGCAACGCGACTGTCCGGAGCCATTGCTGGCTCTTGGAAAACAGGTCATTAGCCATCCGGAAACACACAAAAAAATAGGGGAAAAGCGTGTGCCGTATCCCCTGCCTTTCTTGATGCATAGTGACAGAATCGTCAGGTGACGGTCGCGGTCATGCTTGATCCCGGTTATCCCAAAAAACGCAACCAGCTTATACAGGATATTTTCATCGGGGTAAAGACTATGGAAGGCGCTGACGATACGTTTTCATTTCTGTACGCAACGAGTGCGGATGCTCAATACACAGGCAACCGGCATATTTTCCATGCATGGCAAGTGAAAATTGAAATATCTAAGGACCCTACCAATCGCCTAACGAGGCGAATAATTCTCTGAATTCGAGAAAGAATTTCCAATTGGTCCGCCCATTGCAAACCTGCAGGCGGCATGCTATTCCGAAACGAGGTAAGCGTTCACAGGACACCGCATCTGCTTTGTTGTCGGGCACTTGAAGTACAAAAGATCGTCTGCGCGCCTGACGCATCGCATCTGCGGCACCCTGTAAACGCTTACAATGAGGTGGTTTGAAGCGCATCGGACTTTGCAACCCTGTGAACGGTGATGAAGCCACTACCCTGAGTCGTGCCAGCCAATGCAAGCCGGGAGGGTGTATGGAAACATTCAAAGACTTCGAAAACATTCACGCGATGCTGAGGGAAACCGTCGGTCGTCGAGGGGGATTTCCGGCTTACCGGTGGCTGAGCGGCGACGATCAGCCCGGGCAAGTGACCTGGGCGGAATTCGACGCTGAGGTCCGGAAGGTCGCCAAGGCCCTTATGGCATTTGGGGTGCAAAAAGGCGACAAGGTTGCCATCGTCAGCTACAGTTGTTACCGCTGGGTGCTCACGGATCTGGCCGCCACCAGCATCGGGGCCGTAACCGTGGGCATCTATCAGACGCTGCCGGCAAAGGACTGCTGTTTCATCATTCATCATTCCGACGCTGTGCTTGTTTTTGCGGAAGATCGCAACCAGTTCGGCAAGATGCTGGAAGTTCGCAACGAGATTTCTGCCGTCCGCAGGGTCGTTCTTTTCAGCGGTGAAAATCCTGAGCATGACTGGGCCTTGAATTTCGAAGAATTTACCGATCGGGGTGGCGATGTTCCCGACACGGCAGTCGCGGAAATAACGGCAGCGGTTACCGCCGGAGATGTCGCTGCGATTGTCTACACGTCAGGTACCACCGGCGTGCCCAAGGGGGCCATGCTCACTCACGACAACATGACATTTACGGCCCAATCGGTTGAGAAAAGTGTGGTTTGGTATCCTGAGGACCACGTGTTTCTTTTCCTTCCGCTGGCACATGTTTTTGCGCGCACTTGCGTGTATACCGCGCTATTGTGCGGGTGTACCCTGACTTTCAACCGGAGCATGGACCTGCTGGCCGAGGACTTAAAAACCGCCCGGCCCCACTGGTTTCCCAGTGTTCCACGGGTTTATGAAAAGGTCCAGGCCAAAATCATGAACACCGCCGAGGCCAAGGGCGGATTGGCGCTGAAGCTCTTCCGCTGGGCATTGGCGGTCGGATACAGGGTGAGCGATTTACAATTGGCCCATCAACCGATACCGCCGCTTGTTTCCCTCCAGTATAAATTGGCGTGCCGGCTGGTATTCAAAAAAATTCAGGCCGCACTGGGGGGACGGGTGCGCTGGTGCATCAGTGGCGCAGCACCGCTGAATCCTGAGGTCGGAAGGTTTTTTCATGCTGCCGGCATCCTGGTTTTGGAGGGGATCGGCATGACCGAGAACACGAGCTTTTCCAACCTGAATCGCTGCGACAACTACCGTTTCGGCTGGGTCGGGCCGCCAGGTTCGGGTATCGAGCAAAAGATTGCTTCGGACGGTGAAATTCTGTATCGCGGTCGTAACGTCATGTTAGGCTATTACAAGATGCCGGATGAAACAACGGCTACCATAACGGAAGACGGCTGGCTGAAAACAGGCGACCTGGGTGAAATCGATGATGAAGGCTTCCTGCGTATCACCGGGCGAAAGAAAGAGATTCTCGTCACCTCAGGCGGAAAAAATATCGGCCCGGCGGCTATCGAAGGACACCTCGCCACTTCACGCTATATCCATCAGGTCTGTGTGGTCGGTGATCGGCGCCACTATCTGACGGCACTGATATCCCTGGAACCGGAGGCGATCAGCGCTTATGCCGGTCAACATCAAGTCGCCTTCCGTTCGGTCGACGAACTCGGCCAACACCCTATGATTAAAAATCTGATTGAGGCCGAAATCGCCGAACAAAACAAATCTTTGGCTCCCTACGAAACGATCAAAAAATTTACGATCGTTCCCGAATTCACGATCGACAACGAGATGGTGACGCCGACACTCAAGTTGAAGAAGAGCGTTATCATGGACCGGTTCAAAGACCACATTGATGCCATGTATCGGTGATTCCCGGCGGAAAATCTGCGGTTATGGTTTTTCTTTCCGGCGTACACCCGGAAAGGTGATGTCTCGCGTTGAGGGTGCGTGGCCAAAGACGAACAGGCGCTGCGTCTTGCAATTATGCTATAATTGAAAATAGGGTCTCGAAATGCAATTCGGTCGGTATTGGATTACAAACGATTAAACGACACCTTGACCTCGTATCATATTGGCCATAATTTAGGCCTTAGGAATTGGTTACCTGTTCAAAATCTTAGAATGCTGTTTTCTTTTTCGCTTCTCGGCCCTCAGTTCAGATTTCAGATTCACTGAAAGCAGACGTATCTTACCATCTGTTGTTCCGAAACCGATTAGATAGCCTTTCCTGTCGTCTGACAGCATTATCTTTAAAAATATAGATCAAATCATGATGCCTGGACATTTAAAATTTCCCTCCCACAGCCTCCGGAGAGGCACAAACTCCGGAGGCCGATTTGACCAAAAACTTTTAAATCCAAAGAGTGAACTGGAACCGGTCTATAACTGGAGGTGACATTATGGCAAAATATCTCTTGCTTTGGGAAATGAATAGAAGCCTCGTACCGATTGACCCCAAAGAACGCAGCACCGGTTGGGGAACCTTGCTGGCAATGGTAAAAAAAGATTTGGCGAAGGGCCTCATGAAGGACTGGGGGGCATTTCCCGGGGAAAACAGAGGCTACTTAATTGCAGAGGGCTCTCAACTCGATGTTTTGAAAATGACCCAGCAGTACACCCCCTATGTGAACTTCAAAGTTCATCCCGTCTCAGCCGTCGGTGAAATCGAAGCGTTACTCGAATATATGGCTGGATAAACAGGTGAAGGCAGGGCCCTTGGTTCTGCCTTCACTACGATCTCTTTACTTTTCATATGCAAGACCGTATTTTTGTATCCGTTCACAGGTTTTCAAAGTCAGATGCCCTTCAAACCACCTCATTGTAAGCGTTTACAGGGTGCCGCAGATGCGAGGCGTCGGGCGCGCAGACGTACTTTTGTACTTCAAGTGCCCGACAACAAAGCAGATGCGGTGCCCTGTGAACGCTTACGTATTTTTTTGTCGCGCAAAGAGATCCTGGCGGCAATTCGGGCCGATTTTCACCAATACGCCCCGCAAACTCTTCTCTTTCTCGAACTCTTCCCGCTGGTTTTCGGCGAGCGCACGGTTATTTCCGGAACTTCCAAGGATGAGCGCTTGTGGATGGCCGAGCGAGGGCGGAAGATGTTTCAAATCAGCCCCCGTGATCTGGGCATCCGCCTCTGTGATGAACTGGAGCAAACCAAGCCGCCATTGGAAGTTCTTGCCGCGGTCTGCCGACGTGTTTTCAGAACCGCCGTCCACCCGGTTGAGTCCGACTGCTCAGGTGAAGCCGGCATATGGCTGTTTACAGGCATGGAAGATTTCTCATGCCGCCAGTGTGGACACTGCTGCCGTAACCTCGACTACTATGATCAACTCACGGAAGCCGACTATAACCGCTGGCAGGTGCTCGGCCGAACGGACATTCTTCAAAAAGTGCAGCGTGTCAAATTGGAGAACAACACGTTCGCCTACCGCATGTGGGAAAGAACCGGCACCGGAAAAACGGGGAGTCCCTGTCCATGGCTCCGCAAAATACCAACCCAAAACCAATGGGAATGCCGGATCCATGAAGTCCGCCCGGAAATCTGCCGCCAGTATCCCGGTAGCCGCAAGCATGCAGAGATGACCGGCTGCCCGGGCTTCAAGACGTCGTAACCGATTTTACGATTCCATGCACGATACCCTCTTGCACTAATAAACCGCATTGGACATCGCCGGCCTGAGCCTTTGTTGACAACCCAAGACGCGCCTGCTAATCCACCGCCGTTTAAACGAAATGAGATGTTACATTGACGATGACGGTTCCAACACCAATTTAAATTGGATGTTGATACTCAGGGATGCAGATTGCCCCTGAATTTTCCGTTCATTGAAGTAAGTATTGATGAAGAGCCGAAAAAGTACTCATGCCGGGCGTATCGTCTTAACGACCTTCGGATCCCTTGGAGATCTGAACCCATTTATTGCTCTGGCGCGCGAGCTTCAGGGCCGGGGCTATCGGCCGGTTATCGCCACCAGCGAGTATTACAGAGACATCATCTGTGCCGCTGGGATAGCGTTTCACCCCGTCCGCCCGGATGTGAATCCGAAAGATAAGGTCCTGCTTCACCGGGCCATGCATCCCCGCAGAGGCACCGAGGTGATCATAAGGGAGATTGTCATTCCGGCGATTCGCAGTACTTACGAAGATCTGAGCACCATTCTGCAAAACGCAGACGCGCTGATCACACACTCAATCAGCTATGCCGGTCACATCGCCGCCGAAAAAAAAAGCCTGACCTGGATATCTGTCGTTCTCGCACCCATCGCTTTTTTATCAGCACACGATATGCCTGTAGTGCAGGGCTTGCCCTTACCAACCCTTCCGGTAATACTGGGCCCGGCGATAAACCGTCTATTGATCAAGGTCATAGAACGTGCCACCCGAAGATGGTGCGGACCACTGGCAAGGCTGCGAGCAGATCAGGGACTTGCCCCGGGCAAGCATCCCCTATTCGAGGGTCAGTATTCACCGCAACTCGTACTGGCCCTGTTTTCACACGTACTGGCCCGTCCTCAACCTGACTGGCCTCCCAATACCCGCATTACAGGTTATGGGTTTTATGATGAGGTCTCAGGGCAGAGTGATTTGTCGCCGGAACTCGAACGATTTTTAAAAGCCGGGCCGCCTCCAGTGGTTTTCGCATTGGGCAGTGTAGCGGTCTACACGGCCGGCGATTTTTATCGCATGGCAGCGGCAGCGGCGGTCGCGTTGAACAGGCGTGCCGTACTTGTGGTGGGCATAGACACGCACAATCTGCCCGCAGGAGAACTCCCACCGAATGTAGTCGTCGTGGATTATGCGCCGTATTCGAAACTGTTTCCCAAGGCCGCCGTTATCGTTCACCAGGGAGGCATCGGCACCACGGGACAGGCCTTGCAGGCCGGAAAGCCCACCCTGATCGTCCCCTTTGCCCATGACCAACCGGACAACGCCAGACGGCTCGGGCAATTGGGGACATCGAAAACACTTCCCTTTAGACGATGCTCGACAGGCGCTATGACTCGTGCGCTCGAGGAATTGCTGAAAAATTCTGAGTTCGCGCAGCGGGCAGAGATGATCGGAAGAAAGGTGCGTTCGGAGAACGGTGTTGTAAACGCGTGTAATGCAATCGAGGCGCTACTGGCGGCTGTGAATTGATTTGGCGGCGCAGATGCAAGGCGTCGGGTGCGCAGACGACCTTTTGTACTTCAAGTGCCCGACAACATAGTAGATGCGGTGCCCTGTGAACGCTTACGCCCGATCGGCTATTGGGTCCCGATAAAGAAAGGCCGAAAACAGTTTGGGTCCCGGTGCAAAGCCCGATCGATCTCATCGAGAAGCCTGCGTTTGTCTTCGGGCAAATTTCCTGACAGATCCAGGTAGTTGGTGTAGTGATCACTGGTTAAAATGGTTCGACAGTGAAGGTTTTCTATCAGCAGTCTCGTTTCCTGCAAAACTTGGTGCGGGGAAAGAAGCTGAAACTGATCTTTTTTGATCTGGTGCAATAAAAGAGTATTGATTTTAGGCACGAGAGTTCGCAGCCGCACAAAATCCGGTTCGATTTCAGTGAGCGCCTCGGCAGTTTTCACCGCATGCTTGCCCGAGCCTTCAACGCCACCCAGCCCTAAAACAACATATTCGCTGAGTTGCATACCCGCCGCTCTTACTATCTTACCGGCTTCTATCTGCTCGGAGGCAGTCGTGCCTTTCTTCACCCTTTTCAAGGTGTCATCATCTCCGCTTTCGAGCCCCACATGAATCCGACTCAGGCCGGCATCGCGGAGCGTCACCATGTCAGCCAGTCCCTTTTCAGCGATGTACTGAGAAGACCCATACACGGTAATTCTCTGAAGACTCCGAAATTTATCCATACTGTAGCGGCATATAGCGGCCAGGTCCCGGGTCGGCATGGCAATGGAATTCCCGGCCGGAAAGAAGAGAGATTTTACCTTCTCCCCATAGACATCACGCGCCTCATCGATGTCTTCGCAGATTTCCTTAACAGGCCTTACCCTGTACAAAGGTCCTTTCTTGTAGACCATGCAGAAGGTGCACTTGTTGTGCGGACATCCCACTGTGGCCTGAATCAAAAGACTGTCGGCTTCACTCGGTGGCCGGTATATGGGACCTTCATAACGCAAGAAGCACTTCCTTTTTAAAATTTTGCCGGTCCGTGTCGTCCCGTAATTTGCTCCGGTGCTAAATTCTCCGGGAGATCATGTCATGCAGCGCAGCCGATGCGTCTATCTTTGCTTTTCGGCATCGGTTTCTCTTGCCATAAAATAATACGTATCATCTCATCAGGCAATTGACGCCCATGATCCCTGTCCAAAGAAAGATTCACCCTGAATTCACTTCCCGTTAGCCAAAGACTTAAATCGAAAGTTGCGATTCACGGTTTCCGGGCCGCAACCACCAGGCGGTGGTTCATGCAGCCGACATCTTCCGCGCGGCTTAAGGCCGACGCATCGCTATGGACCTGCACGTCGGCGAAACCCGCGCGGGCGATCAGCGCAGCCAGATCGTCCGCGCCGTAAAGGCGGATGCAGTAAGTTCTATCTCGGATCATCCCCTGTTCTTTGCTCAGCACCATCTCCCGGGCGCAGACAAGACCGTCTTTTACTTCCCGCTGCCGGCAAACGACCACGTCATCGCCGATCTCGTGCCAGGCATGAGGAGTGATCTTCGTGCTCACGGCCTCCCCATCGGAGACGTCCAGCAGCAGCCAGCCCCGCGACTTGAGGAGGCGACGACTCTCCTGCAGGATGCGCAGGTCCGCATCCGGTTCCGGGATGTAACCTAAAGAGTTCCCCAGGATGAGCACGTGGTCGAAGGCCTCGGAAGTCAACTCGGTCTGACGGGCATCACCCTGCACGAACTGAACGCGATAGCGCTTCTGAGCGGAAACCCGTGCACCGATGTCGAGCAGTGGTTGCGAGTAATCCAGCACGGTGCAGTCGCGGAAACCGCGTTGGCAAAGCTCCAGCGTATGCCGCCCGTGACCGCCGCATAGATCGAGGATGCGATCATCGGGCTGCATGGGAACAAGCTCAAGGAAGATATCGATCTCCTGCCGCGTGATGTCCTCATCGCCGACACTGCGGGCATCGGTCACCAGGTATACTTCGTCGAACAGAGTCTTCCACCAGTCGGGGTCCACGTCAATGGTCATGGCTCCTCCAGGTGCGCACCGAAACCGAACAGGCCGTCCGCCGCAAAAATGGCCGGACCGCCGTGCCAGGGCTGCAGGCGCGCAATTTCCAGTTCTTCCTCTTCGATATCGATGTAGTCATCCAGTTCGCCGGCGTGCCACATCTGTTCCAGCTTGATACTGTCTTCCCACATGGCCCTGCAGTAAGTACCCAGCTCGGCCAACTGTTCCGTCGTGATGATGCGGGGCCGCAGGGCGATCTTGATCGGTCCCAGCAGGTAGGTGAATTTTTCCTTCAGCGCCAGTGCGACCTGTTCGTTTTCGATCGCCAGCAGATCTGCATAATCCATCTCCGTGATGCTGCCGTTGATGCGATCGACCGCCTCGCGCACCGTCATGGGGGATTTCAGAATCGCCATGGGCTGCACGCCGCCGCCGCTGCCCACGTTGGTGGGCACGTCCCCGAACCGGCACAGAAAGCCGAAGACTTGCTCGGGGCCGATCAGGCACCGGAAGTCTGTCTGGCGATTCTTGAGAACGATCCGCCCCCGTCCCCGGTCGATTTCCGGCATGGCTTCCCCCCACAGGCCCAGCGCGACTTTCTCCTGAACGATATATCCGCCCTTGGATAGGGCCGTCTCAATGAACTCGTCCGCATTCTGGCCGACCTCACCCACCTTCACGCCGATCCCGGAATAGCCGCGCTCGGGTTTCAGGACCAGGTTAGGCCAGTTTTGACGGGTCCATTCGACCAGGTCGCCGATCGACTCGCTCCGGGGGCCGGCCGTCCGGCGGGCGAAAAAACGCCGGGTCCAGGGGGTTCGACGCACGGTTTCAGGATTGAAGCGCACGGACTGCGATCCGGTGATGACCTCGAACATGCTTTTCACATTGATCGGTTCGGTTCCGCGGGGATTGAGAACCCGGTTTTCCCGGATGGCCTGATAGAGCGGAGTCAGATCGTACTTGCGGTGCAGTTTGAGGAAAACGTCGTTGTTGAAATCCATGAATATCAGCGAAACCGGCCGTCCCTGGTGGCAAACGCGGCCGTTTTGCTGCTCGAACTCGTGGGGGGCGGCCAGGATGCCGGTGATACCGTCCACGGCGTCCAGCCGCCGGGCCAGATTGATGTTTTCGGTGACATCGGTCAGGGTTTCCTCCTCGGCCACCACAGCCAGCAAACCGGGATTGGCACCTTGTCTTTGACGGTGGACCGCCAGCAGCATCTCGGCGAAGCTAACGACCGGATAGAGCATCGGGTGGTCGAAATTCAGGTCGACCCTTGTGGGTCTGACCTCGTTGATCTTCCGCCACACCACCTTGGCGATTTCCTGGGTGATCCGCTGATAGTCCCAGCCTCCGGGACTGCCGAGGTTCCATTCCGAATGATAGCCGAGAAAACTGGACATGCTTAATCTCCTTGCCGCAGCACCTGCTCTAAGTCATTAAAACCGATTTCCCCCTGCGCCAAAACCCGTCGGGCGAATGCGACCGGATTTGTTTCCTTTAGACAAAAGGCGTCGTACAACCGGCGAAAGCGCCGCCGCCCTATGGTGTATGACAGTTGGTAGCCCGGTTTCAAGCAATATCGTTGGACCATCGCCTCGGCCCGGCGGGGGCCGATTCCCTGCGAGGTCAGAAAAGCGGCGGCGTCTTCGAGCGTTCGCCGGCGCATGTGAATGTCAAAATCGACTTGTCCGCGAATGGCGCGCCAGAAACGCCGCTTCGCCATCAGCATCCTTTCGGCCGGGGTGGAGAAAAACCCTGTTTCGAACATGAGCTCTTCCGAAAAACTGGCCCAGCCTTCGTAGAAAAGCGGGAACTCGATATGGCGCCGGATCGGTCGCTCCTGACGCCAGCGGTATGTATCCAGCAGGTGATGGCCGGGAAAGGTTTCATGGGCCGTCAGCAGGCGGTAATCCGCTGGAATCCTCGCCCCTTTGCCTGTCTCCAGAATAAAAAACGTGCCGCCCCGGGGCGGATGGGCCGGAGGCATGCTGAAAGCGGCATTGCTGCGGACCGGCCGCATGTAATCCGGAATCCCTTCGACCTTGACCGGACACTCCCGCACCAGGTCAGTCGTGATCAACCCTTGCGCTGAGCAATGCCGGGCCAGGTCGGAGATGGCGTTGCGGTAAATTTCACGAGCACCGCCCGGCGGCATTTGCGGGAGGGGCAGACCGTCGGCGACCGATTGCCATGGGCGGCCGGGTGCGATGGATGCGGCCGCTTGCATCAAAATAGATCGGGTTTCCGCAATTTCGAGTTCCAGCTCGCGGGCGATCTCCTTTGGCCCGAGAAAGCACCCCATGTGATGAGCGGCAATCCGTTCATAGAGCTCAACCGGCGGAAGGAAGTCTTCACCGGCGTCGGTCTTCCTGAGATGTGTGCCCAGCCGATCGAAGGCATTCTTGATGGCGATTCGGCGCGCCTCCGGCAGTGACAGCGAATCCAGCCACTTTTGCTGCTTGGCGAGCATATCGATGCCTAGATCGCGGAATAGTCGCGGGACGCGATTCAGGCTCCGTACGGCCTGGTCGAGAAATGCGGGAAGATCCTTCAGGCGGGCCTTCAGGGCCTGCGGTCCGGCTTCAAAAGCTTCCGCCAATCCGATGCCGACAATCGTGAGGTAAAAGGTCGGCTGGGTTTCGGTCACCCTGACCAGTGCGAGTTGGTCGCGAAGCGTCTGGATGACGCGGCGCAGCATATCCGCATCGATGGCTTGGGCCGACGACAATGGGGGCGACTGGTGTTGGCCAAGCTCACGGTCCCATCGGGTCAGCTGCCTGACAGCGCTCGCCAGAGATTCTGTGGAGAAGTCATCCCAGCGGGACCAATCGAACTTTCTGGCCTCGGCCTGGGGGAAAAAATGAAATTCATCGCTGGCCATGCAGACCGGAAACTGCGCTGCCAATGAATCGAATAGATCGCCGGCATCAAGCACCGGTTTTCTGTCGCCATTGTTGTCTAAGTCTTGATCAGGCATCGGGGCGGTATGAAGAGGGTCGACGGTCGGTTTACGTTTCATGAAATCCCCGGCGTAGTGTTCTACACAATTGAATAAATGGTGTGATGCTGATTCGTTAGATTTTCAGAATTTATCAGCTTGCGCCCGGTGTCAACCCTCAATGGATCGATAACATAGGAACAAGGATTCTATAGGCTTTGAGATAAAGGTTTTGGACTGCGTTATCGGTCGTCGGCGTATTACAATACAGCCTTCTCCCTTCCGGCCTTGCCAAAAACTTTATAATGAAGCCTATATCGCCGTCTATTTTGTACAAGTTAACATTTAAATTTTGGTCCGTTATCCTACATCCATAAAAACGGGTCTTGCTTGATTCATCCAAAGGGGTGCTTAGAATACACGTTAACCATAAAATCGACCGCAGCGATATTTCTTCAATTGGTGCTTGCGGGTCAAGTCACATCGAAAACACGTAACCGTTCACAGTGTTTAAAAGTCCGATGCGCTTCAAACCGCGTAATTGTAAGCGGTTACAGGGTGCCGCAGATGCAAGGCGGCGGGAGCGCAGACGTACTTTTGTACTTCAAGTGCCCGACAACAAAGCAGATGCGGTGCCCTGTGAACGCTTACGAAAACACAATAACCACATCGCATCTATGTTGAGGTTTCAATGCGAAAAAGCCATATATTGCTGATATTAGGATCTATAACGGTATTCTTTGCTGCCGGGCTGCTGCTGTTTCCGCAGCTGAGAGGCGGCGGGGAAAAGACCTCCGGATACGCGCTGGCACGGGTACCCACTAGGCCACCGGTTCCCGTGGTAACCGCCATGGTCACAAGTGAACCGTTCACGGAAAAATTGGAGGCCCTGGGGACGACCAAGGCAAACGAATCGGTGGTGGTCACCCCAACCGTAGAGGAGCGCGTGGTCGCCATCCTGGTTGATGACGGCGAGTTTGTCAACGAAGGTCAAGTGTTGGTAAAACTGGACGACAGCGAAGCCCAATACCTGCTGGCTGAAGCCAGAGCCGCGCTCAAAGAGCAGCAACAGCAGTTCGAAAGGATGCGCAGGTTGGCAAAGACAAACGCCACTTCCCGGTCACAACTGGACGAAGAGAAGGGGTTGCTCGATATAGCCGTAGCCAAAGTGTCGCTTCTGGAGGCTCGTTTGCAGGATTACACCATTCGGGCCCCCTTTTCCGGAATTCTGGGCATCCGTCAGATCAGCACCGGCGCCGTGGTGGATACGGACACCGTGATCACCACCCTGGATGACACCACCACCATTAAACTCGACTTCACCGTGCCGGAAGCCTACCTCGGCGTTCTGAAAAACGGCATGACTGTTGCCGCGCGCAGTCTCGCATATCCGGATCGGATGTTTAATGGCATAGTGACCGCCATCAGCAGCCGCGTCGATCCTGAAACCCGCACCTTGACGATCCGGGCCAAGGTTCCCAACCCGGATCGGTCGCTGAGACCAGGCATGCTCTTGACCGTAGACCTGGTTAAAAACCAGTCCCAATCCCTGATCATCCCGGAGGAGGCCGTGATCCAAGAAAAAGACAAAAAATTCGCTCTCTTGGTGACGACCGACAACACGGTAGAGAAAAAAGAGATTGTCACCGGCCGGCGAAATCCGGGAAAACTGGAAGTGATCAGCGGTTTAAAAGCCGGACAGCAGGTGATCATTCAGGGTCTTACCCGCGTCAGGCCGGGCAGTTCCGTCAACGTGGTCGAAGCTGGCGAAGCCGGCCTTCGTTCCGGGTAGCTCCATGATCCTTTCCGATGTATCCATTCGGCGCCCGGTTCTGGCGACAGTCATCAGTCTGCTATTGGTGGTGTGCGGCGTCATCAGTTTCAATCGACTTCCGGTGAGGGAATACCCGGATATCGACCCACCGGTGGTTTCCGTCGAAACGGCATACCCCGGTGCGGCCGCAGCGGTTGTCGAAACCCGCGTGACGCAGATCGTTGAAGATACCATCAGCGGGATCGAGGGCATCCGCTCCATCGACTCCGTCAGCCGCGACGGCATTTCCGAGGTTACGGTGGAATTTAACCTCGACCGCGACCTGGAAGCCGCTGTCAACGACATCCGGGACCGGGTATCCCGTATCCTGGACAACCTGCCGGACGAGGCCGACCCTCCTGAAATTTTTAAAGTCGATTCCAACAGCAGCGTCATCTTGTGGTTGAACCTGGTCAGCGATCGGATGGACGGACTGGAGTTGACCGATTATGCCGAACGGTATCTGCTGGATCGCTTTTCGGTGCTGGACGGCGTGGCCCGGGTATTTGTGGGCGGCGCCCGCCGCTACGCCATGCGCATATGGCTCGACCGCCAGACCTTGGCCGCCCAGGCGGTCACCGTTGCCGACGTCGAGCAGGCCCTTCGCAGCCAAAACGTGGAGCTTCCCGCCGGCCGCGTGGAATCGACCCGCAAAGAGTTCACCGTTCGGGTGACCCGCCCGTACAACACCGCCGAAGATTTCGAACGGTTGGTGATTCGACAGGGACGGGACGGCCACCTGATCCGTCTCCGAGACGTTGCCCGCGTGGAGCGGGGTGCCGAAGACGACCGCAGCGTTCTGCGCGGCAACCGCATCCCCATGGTGGGCCTCGGAATCGTAAGACAGTCCAAAGCCAACACCCTCGATGTGGCCCATGCCGTAAAGAGGGAGGCGGCAAGGGTCAACGAGACCCTTCCCGAGGGGATGCAGTTGATCCAGAGCTACGACACGTCGGTGTTCATCGAAGCATCGATTTTGGAGGTGTACAAAACCCTGGCCATCACTGCGGTGCTGGTGGTAGCGGTGCTGTTTTTGTTTCTCGGCAGCCTGCGGGCCACGATCGTGCCGGCCGTCACCGTTCCGGTGTCGCTTATCGCCACATTTGCCGTTCTATGGATCATGGATTTCTCGGTCAACCTGTTGACGTTACTGGCCTTGATTCTGGCCATCGGCATGGTGGTGGACGACGCCATCGTCGTTCTGGAAAACATCTACCGCCGCATCCAGCAGGGAGAACCACCCTTGCTGGCGGCGCTCAAGGGGACTCGACAGGTCGGCTTTGCGGTGATCGCGACGACCCTGGTGCTCGTGGCTGTTTTTGTTCCGATCACCTTTATGCAGGGCAACACCGGGCGGCTCTTTTCTGAGTTCGCCATCGCTTTGGCCGGAGCGGTCTGCTTTTCGAGTCTGGTTGCCTTGAGCCTCTCACCGATGATGTGTTCCCGGATCTTGAAGGCGCACCCCACGGGGAGTTCATCGAAATCCGGCCGGTTGACGCGCCTGCAGCAAGCGATCGCGAAACGTTACGGCCGCTTGCTGGGCGTGCTGATGCACCACAAGTGGGTTGCCGCAGTGATGTTTTTGGTACCCCTGGCATTGATCCCTTTGTTCTACTCGCTCATCGACAAAGAATACTCGCCCCTTGAGGACCGTGGCGCATTTTTCGTCATCGCCGACGGGCCCGAGGGCGCCGGTTTCGACAAGTCCTACGAAATGCTGGAGCGCATGGAAGACGTGTTGATGCCTCTCTACGAGAATGGGGAAGCGACCCGGGTGCTGTTGCGGCTGCCGGCATCTTTCGCAAGCACCAACGAAGTGAACAGCGTGCGGGGAATCGTGGTGCTCAGTCCCTGGGCCGAGCGCGAGCGATCGATGCAGACAATCATGGCCGATGTCAACCGCCAGCTGGCGGCCCTGCCTGGCTACCGCGCCTTCAGCGTCGCACGCCGCGGCCTGGGGGGCGGCGCCGGAAAGCCGGTGGAATTCGTATTGGGTGGAAGCAATTATGAAGAATTGGCCCGGTGGCGCGACCTCCTGATCGCCCGCGCCGACGAAAACAAGGGGCTTTCCAACCTGGAAAGCGATTACAAGGAGACCAAGCCGCAACTGGAGATCGTCATCGACAAGGACCGCGCCGCCGATTTGGGAGTGAGCATCGCCCAGATCGGCCGAACCCTGGAAACCTTGCTCGGTTTTCGACAAGTGACCACCTACATCGACCGAGGTGAAGAATACGATGTCATCCTGGAGGGAAAAGACGCGCAAAAGCGCACCCCCACCGATATCGGCAATATCTACGTCCGATCGGAAACCGGCGGTGAGCTGGTCCCGCTCTCCAGCCTGATTTCCCTGCGGGAATTTGCGGATTCGGCAGCGAAGAACCGGTTCAACCGCCTCCGGTCCATCACCCTGAGCGCCACCCTCGAAGACGAATATTCACTCGGAGAAGCGCTCGCGTATATGGAAAACATTTCCCGGGAGGAACTGGGTAACACACCGGTCATCAACTACAAGGGGCAGTCCCGTGAATTCGTGGACGCCTCGGGTGCGCTTTTCTATGCTTTCGGCCTATCCTTGTTGATCGTCTTCTTGGTGCTGGCCGCGCAGTTCGAAAGTTTCGTGCACCCCATCACGATTATGCTCACGGTACCGCTGGCGGTTGCCGGAGCCCTCGGCGGCCTCTATCTATTCGGAAGCTCTCTCAATGTCTACAGTCAGGTCGGCATCCTGGTGCTCATCGGGCTGGCGGCCAAAAACGGCATCTTGATCGTTGAGTTTGCCAACCAGCTGCGCAATCAGGGAAAACCTGTCACAGAAGCGATACTGGAATCCGCCCAAACGCGCCTGCGCCCCGTGTTGATGACCTCGGTGTCCACTGCCATCGGTGCTATTCCCCTGGTCCTTGCAACCGGTGCCGGCGCCGAGAGCCGATTCACCATCGGGGTGGTCATCATCTCCGGGGTGGTGCTGTCCACCGTCCTGACCCTCTTTCTGGTACCGCTGGCCTATTCGCTTCTGGCCCGGTTCACCTCGGCATCCAACCTTATCGAACGCGAAATCGAAGCCCTCGAGAGGGGTCTGGCGAATTGATGCGCATCGAAGACAAACTGGCCATACTGGCCGATGCCGCCAAATACGATGTATCCTGTGCGTCCAGTGGCAGTCGGAGAAAAAATGTGGGTCGCCGTTTGGGCAATGCTGCACCCTCCGGTATCTGCCACACCTACACCGAAGACGGCCGCTGCGTCTCGTTGCTGAAGATTCTTTACACCAACGCGTGTATCTTCGACTGCGCCTATTGCGTTAATCGGCACGGAAACGATATTCCCAGGTCGGCCTTCACGCTCAAAGAGATCGTCTCCCTGACCATCGATTTCTACCGGCGCAATTACATCGAGGGCCTCTTTCTAAGCTCGGGCATCATGCGCAGTCCCGACGACACTATGGAGCGGCTGATCCGGACGGTGCAGAATCTTCGCAAGCAGGGGTTCAACGGTTACATCCATGTGAAGTGCGTCCCTTATGCAAGCAGACGCCTGATTCGGCAGGCCGGGATATATGCTGACCGCCTGAGCGTCAACATCGAACTGCCGTCCGAGAAGAGCCTGAAGCAATTGACGAGTAACAAAACTTACGCTTCCGTCCTCGAGCCAATGGGTGTCATCCGGGAGGCGATCGCAGAAACGCGTGACAGCCGCAAGCGGTTGCGTCACGTGCCTCCTTTTGCTCCGGCCGGACAAAGCACCCAGCTGATCATCGGCGCCAGCCCGGAATCGGACTACGCCATCCTGGATTTAGCCGACCGCCTGTACCGACGACAAACCCTCAAGCGCGTCTATTATTCCGCCTATGTGCCGGTGGGGCAAATGGGGACCGGGTTGCCGAACATCGCCGACCCGCCTCTGCGACGCGAAAACCGGCTCTATCAAGCCGATTGGTTGATGCGATTGTACGGGTTTGCCATCGATGAAGTGATCAGCGCCGAATCTCCCTATCTCGATCTGAAGATCGACCCGAAGCAGGCCTTCGCCCAGCGGCACCCGGCGCTTTTTCCGATCGACATCAACGCCGCCGATCGTGAAAGTATCCTCAGGGTGCCGGGTATCGGGCTGAAATCGGCCAATCGGATCGTGAGCCTAAGGCACAGGGGACGCATCCGGTTCGAGCATCTGAAGCAATTGGGGGTGGTTGTCTCGCGCGCACAATCTTATATCCGTTGTGATGGTTTGCCAACCGGGCAGTGGCAAGGCGCCTCTCTGACGCGCAGATCCCAAATTCCGCAAATCCCGCAACGCCAAGGGAGCTTAAAAGCCGTCCCTGCCCGGGAAGCCCAACTGGTCTTTGTGACCGACGGAACCTTCGAGGGGCTGCTGACAGCGATCTTCGACGCGTATACCGCGGAGCGGCCTCCAGAAGCCGTTGAATCCTCGGGAAGCGACCAATTGGGGCTCTTCACGCGCCGGATTACGATCCCGAACGACCCTACTAAGTCCGAGCGTGTGTGGAAGGGTTTGAAAACGCACCTGGGACCGAACCGGCGCCGAGAGCTGTTTGACGCCTATCTTTCCGGCAGCCCTGGTGTGGAAACGATGATTTACCGATTTGTACGGGATGCGATCCCGGGACGCAGCGCCCTCAGGTCCGAAGCGGATCTCACATCTCACATTCAAATCGAAAAGCTGTGCCAGAAGGTTCGTCGCGAGGCGCACCGTATGAAAGGATTTATTCGATTCCAGCAGACCGGTGAAGATCGGTACCTGGCTCTGGTCGCGCCCCGGTATGACGTTCTGCCGCTGATCCGGCGGCATTTCGAATCGCGCTTTGCCGACCAGTGGTGGATCATTTACGATACAGTGAGAAACTACGGACTGTGCTACGACCGGCACAAAACATGTGAAATGCGGTTGGATGTCACGGACTTGAAAGCGCCCGCAAATGACCATGACGACGACGAAAAACTTTGTCAAACGCTGTGGCAACGGTATTATGCCGCCATCAACATTTCATTGCGGAACAATCCGAAGCTTCACCTGCGTCAGTTGCCGCGCCGCTTCTGGCGATACCTGCCGGAAAAGCGACTAACTGTCTGGGTCGCTACGGGGTCTTAGACCGGACCCTATGCCGATACCGCATGAAAAGAACACCTTTGGGGAAAAAACCCGACTCCCTTATTTGAAGACGAGAATGGTCCGGGTTTAGAATCCGTTGACAGTGGGTTTCAGCCGCAATTCGAAACCGCTTATACGGGCGGAGGCGAGAGCCTTATTTTCGTACTAAATTGGTCCCGGCTTTAGATGTGTCTGCAGAACTTTCGTCAAATCCCCGACACACTCGTCTATGGTGTTGTAGACATACCCGGCCAATAATTGACCGTTGTCATAAACATCGATAGCCGGTGCAAACGGCGGTTTGGCCAACAGAGCATTGATGACGACGTTGAGGTCGGTCCTGCAGCAGCCCAGAACGATGCCTTCATCCGGTGGATTTTCCGGAGAACGATCAGGAACCGCCCGGGGTTCACCTTCCGGCCTGTGGTACAGCATCTGAAAGCGGACACTCGGTGGCATGTAAATGACACTAACGGTTGGCGGCACCGTTACTTTTCCATGCAGTTCTTCGAAAAACCCTCTTTCCCGATTGTTTAGGGTGCGAAAAGTAACCAAGTGGCCGTCTTTTAAATACGGCGTCATTTGTGAAAGAAGTTTTTTAAGTAAATTATGCCAACCCTGGACAGAATCCTGCCGACCGGCCGGAGAGCGGCTCTCGATGATTTCGGCGATGCTTGAATTGGACGTATTTTTTAATGGCTTCACAATAGATCCTTTGAACCTATAGATTACGTTTGAATGCGAGGTGAAAGCTAATGAGTCGGTCAACAAGTGTCAAGGAAGTCGTTTAACCATAAATACGGAAGCTAATTGTAAAAAGAAGGGAAAGAACTTTCATTGCGACTGATGATGTTCAACCTGGCATTGAGCTGGGGACTGCTGCTTCTTATCTGGTTGGTTCAAGTCATCATATACCCTGGCTTTCATCGAATTCCACCCGACACCTTCATCGACTACCACAGATGGTATGTCAACAGGATTTCGTTTATTGTTTTACCGCTAATGATATCTGAGGTGGGAATGACGACATGGTGGCTTTTGGATGCCGGCACCCCTGGTGCCATTATTTCTACTGTACTGGTTGCCATCGTTTGGTCTTCGACATTTCTTTTGCAGGTGCCGATTCACAATCGACTGAAGTCCGGCAAGAAAGAGGTGTTAATTCGGCGTTTGGTCGCCACCAATTGGATTCGGACAATCGCGTGGAGCCTAAAATCCCTTGTCATTACCCTGGCGGTGATTAAATTGTCACTTTAATTACTTCGGTCACAGGAATTTTTTTTGATCGATTTGCCACTGAATAGCGTCAGTTTTCAAGACCTGAAAGACCATGCGGTAGGTTCTTTGTGGTAAAGGTCTCCTTACCGAGCCGGAAGCACTGTAGATGCGATTGACACTTGATGTCGGAACACACATTGATGCACCGGTTTCGCGTGTGTGGCGTCTGATTACGGATACAAATACCTGGACCCACTGGGGGCCGTCTTTAAAGGAGGTCGACAGCACCGAGCGGTTTATCCGCGCCGGATTGACGGGCCGCATTCGGACTCCTTTCGGTTTCTGGGCGCCTTTTACCATCGGGACATTCGAACCGGAACGTTATTGGGACTGGCGGGTGGGCGGCGTGGCCGCCACCGGTCATCGGGTGGACCCCCGCGGTCCGGATCAATGCCGGTTGACGTTCACCGTTCCGGTCTGGGCGGTCGGATACACAGTCGTTTGCCGTGTCGCCTTGAATCGCATAAAACGACTGCTCACCTCATCGATCAAGGAGGATCGATCGTGAAAAGGGTTCTTGTCACCGGTGCCACCGGGTTCATCGGCATCGAGGTGTCCAAACAGCTTTCCGAGCGGGGTATGCGCCCCAGGCTGATGGTCAGGCGTCCCGTACGCGGTCTTATGCTGAGACATTTGGATGCCGAAATTATGCAGGCGGATGTCCGCAGCCCCAAAAGCCTGCGTCGTATCCTGAACGGAATTGATACCGTTATCCACCTGGGGGCCCGAGCGGCCTTTGAACCCTATCCGCGTCTGTATCCCTCCATCGTCAAAGGCTCTTTAAATCTCATGCAGGCCGCGATTGAGGCGCATGTCCAAAATTTTGTATTTGGCGGCAGTCTAATGGTGTACGGGGATACCGCCGAACCGCTCGACCAGAATACGGAACCGTCGCCGATGTCCGGTTATGGACAGGCCAAGTTCGAGGCCGAACGGCGCCTCGAAGAATTGGCTTCAACAGCAGGTATACGTTTTGTGTCCTTGCGTCTACCCCATGTCTACGGGGCCCACAGCCTGCTTTTCGACCAGGTTCGGCATGGAAAGGTCTTTTTTCCGGGAAGGGGCGACAATCCATTTGCACATCTACACGTCATCGACGCGGCGCGTGCCCTCATACGTGCCGCTGAAAACGGTCTGAAGGGTATCTGGGTGGTGGCCGATGAACTGTCATGTACGTGGAATGAGTTTTTTGAAACGCTGCAAACCTATTATCCTCGGCTTCGCGTCATGCACGTTCCACAAAAAATATCTTACGTGGGAACACGTCTGTTGGATGTTCTGTTTGGACTAACCGCCCAGCCGAATCCATATCCCAGCGGCGCCATTTCTTGCTGGAATTTACGGCTGCCGGTCATATCCGGAACGCTGAACCATGCGGTCGGGTTGACACCTCAATTCCCCACCATTCACGAAGGCATTCCTGCCGTGTTGGATGATTCCATCTCCTTTTACTGGTCGCCGTCCAACCTCGATCGACTATAAAACCAGTCCCCCATTTGACTTCCCCTACTTCGACATTCCGTCAATCTATACCAGTTTCAGCCGAACGGGGCCTTTGGCCGTTGAAGGATCCACCGGCTTGCCCTTTTGCACAAATACGATCCGGTTTTTTGCCGCCAGTCTTCTGGCGGCGTTCCGGGCAGTTTCCATCAACTCCCGCCAGGAGTCGCTATCGTCCGGCGGACGCACCAACCTGGCCGCCTCGCTCGGACATATTGTCGCGCCGCGACCACGATTCCGGAGAAGCCTCAGAATGGTTTTTTCGAGTTCCTGATCGATGGGTTTCAATGAAGCCCGTCGACATTTATCCGAACAGTATTTTACGATGTCCCAATCTTTGCGCCACTTGCGGCGCCACTCGATTTTTCTCCCGCATACGGTGCACAACTTGACACGCGAATTCTCTCCGGACGGTTGAACGGCTATGCGATTCGTGTCTTTTTTTTGCATTGAGAAAGGATTCGTCTATGAAACACCTAATGCAGGCCTTGGGCCGCAACCAAATCAGTGTTCAGGTTTCGGGTTTCAGGATTTGGGGTTTGCTGACACCTGGCACCTGAAACATGGAACCCTATTCCCGATAAATCAAGTGGTTTCACTTTAACATCACATCTTCGCATCTTGCGGAGATGTGACAAACTAAGACTCTAATGTCTTGGATCGACGGCGCCCAGGACTCTGCCGGCCATTGCCGCACCGCTCAGAAAAGCACCCTCGATTCTGGAATTGAAGCACCAGTCGCCGCAGAGACCGATCATCGCTTGGCGGTCCCAAAGGCAGCCGTCGTCCAATGGGTTCTGCACTTTGGCATAGTGCCAGCGATGGGCCGCCCCAAAGACCGGTTCCACCGGCCGGCTGCCGACAGCGGAAAAGAATGCTGCCGTAAGACGGTGGACGACTTCCTCGGGGTCGAGGTCGATATGGTCGGACGACCAAGTGGAATCGGCATGCAACACCCAACATTCATCAGCCCCACGTCCCGGTTTACTTGAATTTCTGGCGGCCCAAACGATGGGGGAACCGTGTATGAAGGCACCGTCGAACGGCAGCTCCGGGGGCTGTCCGAAAGCCAGCATAACGGCCCAGCAGGGAGCCATGCGAACGGCGGTCACCTGGTCGACCAGAGGGGTGAGATTTGCCAGGAGCTCAGCGCTTTGTTCCGGAGGAGCGGAAACGATGAGGGCATCATAGCTTCCCAAAGAATCCCTGTGCTCATCCGCCAGAACGATGCCATGGCCCTCTTTGCGAACGTGCTGCGTACGGGTAAGCCAGCGGATGTCCAGGGCGTCCGCCAAGTGACGCGTTACCGCACTCATGCCGGGAACCCCTACGAAGCGAAGATGCTCCGCTTTTTCCTTGCGGATATCACCGCCGTGCACAACGCGGATTCGGCCGTCCCACCGGCGGACAATACCGGCCTGTATCCAACTGTCGACGTATTTTTGGAATCGTTCGTCCTCCACCGTAAAGTATTGGGCCCCGTGGTCGAAGGCATAAGAATTCATTCTACGGGTGGACATTCTTCCGCCGGGCGCGCGCGCCTTTTCGAACACCTGCACCCGATGGCCGTGATCAGCCAGCGTGCGGGCGGCAACCAATCCGGACAGGCCCGCTCCGATGACCGCCACGCGGACCGGCGCCGAGGTTGCCGGTTTGGCTATCTTTGCCGTGTATTTTCTCAAGTCGAGGCGCGCGGCGTGGGACCGGGTCGAACGGGGTCTCAGGCTTCCGATGACCGGTTTTTCGGGTTGAAAGGGACGATCGAAAAGCCCCAGGCACCACAGTATGCCACCGTAAGAATTGGGATCGCTGCCATCCAGCGCATATCGATGGTTCAAATCGATCATCATCTGCAGCGCCTCCTCCGGTGAGCGGGTCCACTGCAGGATGGCCTTTCCCCAGGTCATGCGCAGGTTGTTGTGCAGTTCTCCGTGGATCAGCAGAGATTTCTGGGCGGCGTCCCAGAGAGGGTCTCCGGTAGTGGCCCTGGCCATCTGCTCCCAGTTGAAAACGGACCGGCGCAAGTCCTGACGGTGGTCTGTGAGGGTCTTGGCCGCCCAGGCCGGTAAGGCATCGAAGGCGCCGGGATGGCGATGGTAAAAACAGAAATTGTGGGCCAGTTCTCTCCAAACCAGCATTTCATCCAGGAATTTTTCGGCGCCCTCGGCGTTGGATGAAGCGGTTTCCCTTGCGATTCGAAAAGGCGACACCTGTCCATGATGCAGGTAGGCGGACATGCGGCTGACACCCGAAGGAAACGCGACGGCCGCATCGTTGCGTGTTCTGGCATAATTTTGCAGTCCGTGCCGCTTGTACTCTTCCCAGCGATGGTAACCGGCCGTCGCTCCGCCCCGCGTGTGCGGAACCGGGCCGACGGTGTGATCGATGCGGCAGCTCGCGCAAAGCGCCGCGATGTCGGCCGATACCAGGTCGACCGGATCGAACCCCAGCCGGCCCTGGAACCGGTGAACTTCGGTTTCCGGATCTTCATAACGACGTGTCATTCTCTTTTCAAATTCGCCCCACGAGTCCTTTCGAAACTGATACGCCCGCGTGTAGGATTTCTTCAAAACCGGCATCGGCAGAATGCAAGTCGTGTCAACGGCCCAGAAAGCGGCGGGGGAAGACGCGGCAAGGCGCGTATTCCAGGCCGTAAAGGGGGGCACGGGGAAATCTTCGGTCAGGATGAGGGCCGCCCTGGCCGTCAACTCTTTAAGCGGCGTAAGGCCGCCGGGATCGCGGGCCAGATAAAAGTGATAGGTGATGCCCCGATGCGCCAGTTCCTGCTGAACATCCCGGGCACCCTCCATGATAAACGTGTGGTGTCGATCGGAGTTGTAGGGGTGCCGCCCACCCAACCCCTGGTAAACCAACACCGGCAATCCCAACCGCCCGGCGACGAAGACTGCGGTGTCCAGGGCGGGATTCTCGTGCCCCCGCACCGCATGATGCATCCAGTACAGTACAAATTCGCCGTCATCCTTGAAGGCAAGGCGGTTCAGGTCCCTCACCCGCTCAGAGAGATGATTGGGGAGGTCTTTTGTTATCGACATCTGATCGTCACTCATCCCGGACATTTCCTTATTAATTTCGTCATCGAATTTATGCACCGATGGACTGAGTTGCCGATTGACAATTTCGGGTCCGGCAAGGTAAAAAAAAACAGCTGTGATGCCGCCGGTAACTAGCCGAACCGAACGGCGATCCAGTTTATCGGCGGTGCCATGCACAATCGGCCCATTAAAGAATCACCTCGAGCCGGCCGGCGGCACGAAAATATGTACATCTAAATTGAGCGATTGTCGAGGACGCCGTCTTGGTGAAACAGGCATAGCCAAAGCTGGATAAACTAAACACGCATGGCCCTTAATCCACTGGTTACACGTTCTGAGTTTCGAGTTTCAAGTTTCAATTTTCTATTTGCGGGTCTGATTCTATTTTCGTGTTAGAGATTCAACTTGATAAACACTTCACAGGACAGGCAGATACTCGGTTTAAATTACCATAACTTACCTTAACCAAGCCAAAGGGGGAATAAATGAGCACAAAGGAAGAATTGGAAGAAAAAGCGGAAGGCTGTCAAACATCGGAAGACTACGTTAATGTGGCCGACGAATTCGTGAAGGAGCTTTCCGACAAGTCGCGGGCGGCCGAATTGCTGGATGAAGGCGCCGAGTGGGCGCAGACGGTGGACGAACTCATTTTGTTTGCAAAAAGCGCCGGTGACGTTCTGGAGGATAAGGAAAGAGCCAAGCAATACCTGCTCCAGGCCAAAGACTTCGGTGCCACGACCCAGGATTTTGTAAACCTGGCGCGTGCCGCGTCGGAATTGGACGATGCCGCTACGGCGACGGAGGCCCTGGCTGCAGCCCAGGACAAATGCACTCGTGTCGCCGATTTTTTTGCCCTGAGCAAGAGCATCCAGGAAATTGTGGCGGACAATGAGTTGGCCAAGAAACCGCTGGATGCTGCAGTTGAAAAATGCTCAACGGCGGCCGATTATGTCGAATGCGCCAAAGGTTTCCTGAACGTGCTCGACGATCGTGAGCGGGCCAAGGCGATTTTCGACCAGGCCGCCGAGAGCTGCAAAAGCGGCAGTGATTATGCCCAACTGGTAAAAGGGGTCGTCGAGGGTATCGAAGATGTCGAACTGGCCAAATCTCTGGCGGCCAAAGGTGAAGCCACTCTCGAGTCCGGTAAGGATCTGATCGTTCTGGCGACATCTGCCGCCACGGATTTGAAGGACACCGAATATGCCAAGACCATTTATCGTAAAGCGGCCGACCGTCTCGAAAAAGGCGAGGACCTGATGACCCTCGCGCGGTCGATCATCGAATCGCTGGCAGATAAAGCGTTGGCACTGGACATTTACAAAAAAGCCGAACCCCGGTTTACAACGTTCGATCAATTGTTCAAATTAGCGCAGGCCATCACCGCCGATACCGGTGATACCGCCGTTGCCGGGGAGATCTATCAAAAGACCCTGGGTGCTCAACCGAATAGCAAACAACTTATCGATGTGGCCAAAGCGCTGGTCGAAGAGATTCAGGACAAATCTGCCGCACAGAAGGTGTTGAAGCAGGCCGAGCTGGCGGTGAAAAGCAATGACGAGTTCAAAAAAACCGGCGAGGCGATTCAGCAATACGCCGACGATCAGGGGTGGATCGATGCGATCAAGGAACAGCTCGAAAAAAGAGAAGCCAACGCGGCCCTCTACACCGAATTTATCGCCTGCGAGGCCGAATGTGGATCATCCGCCGCCCTGGTCAATCTGGCACAGGATGTGTTCAAACAAACCGGCGACAAGCATTACGCCCGCAAACTCTACCAAAAAGCCGGGGCGAAAGCGCAGTATTTCCCCGATTATCTGAAACTGGCCGACGCCGTCTCTGCCGATCTTCAGGATTCCGAGTGGGTCCGCGAGATCTACACGAAGCAGCTTGAAAAAATCGACGAGGAGATGAAGATCGACAACGTGGCAGACGGCATACTGACCAACCTCAACGATTCGAATTGGGTCAAAGCCATTTACACCGATTTAGAAAAACGCTGCCATGCTTCAAGCGATTATATACGCCTGGCCCGGGTCGTGTCGGACAAGTTGGACGATGCGCAGTGGGCCGATCAGTTATTTGACAAGGCCGAAGATGCGTGTGCCGACTCCGTCAGCTGCGCCGCCGCTGCCGGCGCCGTATTGACCGCCCGCGGCGATAAAGAGCGCGCACGGCGCCTTTATACCAAGGCGGAAACCCTGTGCGGCGGTATCGGCGATTATGAAGTGTTAATCCGGTCGGCGGCTCAGCAAACAGGGGATCCGGGGGTTGTGCGCGGGATTGTCCAAGCGATCGAATCGAAAATGGCCTCGGCGCGCGATCTGAGAACTATGGCAGAATGCGTGCTGACCTACTTAAACGATAAGGAATGGGCGCGTCGTATCTATCAGAAGGCGCTGCAGGCCTCCGATGCAAACCAACGCATGTCCGAACTGATCGTCAGCATTAAAAACAGCCTGGGTGATGAAACTTGGGCCCGAAAGCTGTACTAGCAAATTGGGGCCGATGCGCCGAGGCTTTTGTTTCCGCTGCTTCGGCCCCTTTCCCGACCGGCGGTTCAGCGTGCGCCTTGTGTACACTAAACGCGCGCCACCCCCCGGCCGGTGAAACAGACACCGATTCGGAGAACCACAAGATGGACAATGAACTTAACCGTTTAGGGTCCAATGTCGCTGCGCGGACCAGCCCGATAGAAGCACTTTAACAGTTCAAAGCCAAAGCCGACACCTCCGACATGGTGATCACCGATCAAACGATGCCACCCTTCCATGAGGAACCCCACCCATGCATCTGATAGAGCAGAGCGCCTGTGAACTGTTGGCCCAAGGCCAAATCTTCGTCCTGGCCACTATTGTCCGCCACGAAGGCGCCACGCCTCGCACCGCTGGCAGCAAAATGATCGTTACACGCGATGGCCGCGGCATCGGAACCATCGGCGGCGGATCTCTGGAGGCCGCAGTGATGGCCCGGGCGACCCAACTTATCGAGCGCGAGCAATCGGAAGTGATGCATTTCGACCTGAGCGCTGACGTCATAACCGCCAAGGATATGATTTGCGGCGGCAGTGCCGATGTTTTGCTGGCCTGTGTTCTCCCTATCCCCGTCAACCGGGATCTTTTTTGCCGATGGCAGCAGGTCTTAGAGAAAAACCGCCAGGGGTGTTTGGTAACGGTAGCCCTGCGAACCAGTGACACGCTCTACCGCACCACCCATTGTCTGGTCATGTCTCAAGAAAAAATGATAGGCCCAGCTCCTTTGGGTCGGTCCGTTCTGGAAAAGGTGCTGACCACCGCCCAAGCCGCATCCCGAATCCAAACATTATGGTTTGAAAAGGCACTGGTGGTAGTGGAGCCATCGGCAAGAGTTTCGACCGCTTATCTTTTTGGCGCCGGTCATGTGGCCCAACCGACTGCCCGTTTAGCGGCCATGGTGGGATTCCAGGTCTGGGTTCTGGATGACCGGAAGGACTATGCCCATCCGGAACGTTTTCCGGAGGCGCATCGCGTAAGGGTGCTGGACAGCTTTGAGCACGCTTTTACAGATCTGGCGATTACTTCGGACAGTTATGTAATCATCTTCACGCACGGCCATCTGCATGACAAAATTGTTTTGGCCCAGGCCTTGGCCACGGACGCGGGTTATATCGGAATGATTGCCAGCCGCCGCAAACGCAACACGATTTTTGACACCCTGCGGGCGGAGGGGGTTCACCAATCCCAAATTGATCGCGTGCACTCCCCCATCGGCCTTGCCATCGGTGCCGAAACCCCCGAGGAGATCGCCGTCAGCATCGTGGCCGAGATGATTCTGCAGCGATCGCAGCAAATGCCATAATTCCTATGCTCTATATGTGCCATCAATCCAGCCGCCGAAAGTTCTTCTCGGTTGGGGACGGGTTACTTACCTTATCGACAAGAACGGTGTCATTCGGTTTGTTCAAAAAGGGGTTCCAAAAAATCAGGACTTCATAAATAAACTGAAACAACTCAAATAAGATGTCACCCCCTACTCTGAAAAAGAACTGCTTGATAAACAATTTACAGTTCCGGCCGGTGTGAGTTGGGGCAGGCACTGGCTTTTTTAATTCGCTCGGCGACAATTGTTGGGTATCCAGTATTCCGTTTGACAACTGAGAAGACATCTGTTATCAAAATAAAAGTATCTATAATAATTATAAATACAATCATATCCAGGCAATTTGCAGGTATAATATCGAAAGCTCTCCCGCCACGGATCTAAACCGTCAGTTCTGCTATCTTTAAGTTTCTTTGCACCGTTTATTCCTGATGGTTTTTATCTAAAATGACCGAAAATATCGTCGGTAAGACAGAAGGAGGAAGTAACATGGAGAATAAAGTATTTGCTGCGCTTATCGGAGTTTTGGCTTTGTTTTGTTTTACCCAGACAGGCGGTGCGGCTGATGCCATCAAGATTGGCGTTGTCGCGCCGCTTTCGCCTCCCGGTGGAGTCGAAACCGGACAAGCAATAGTGGACGGCGCCAAAATCGCAGCCGAGGAGATCAATCAAGCGGGTGGTTTGCTTGGTAAAAAAGTAGAGCTTGTTATTGGAGATACCGCCGGGCTGCCCGAGAAAGGGACGGCGGTGATGGAGCGCCTGATTACCCGGGACAAAGTGATCGCCGTCGGCGGTGAAGGCCACAGTTCGGTTGCGATGGCGGAAATCGAAGTCGCCCATCGAAACGGCATTCCAATCGTTATTTCCGAGGCCTGGTCCGATGGCATAACCGCCAAGGGCTATCCCGAAGTCTTCCGTGTGACGGTGAGTAACTCGTTGATCTACTCCAAGGCCGCCAAGTGGATCAAGGAACAAGGATTCAAGCACGTTGCCGTCATCGGGGAAAATTCAGACTGGGGCCTGGGCGTGATCAAGGTTTTCAAAGACAATCTGGATCAGGCCGGTGTGAAGGTTACCTCCTTTTCGGCCGAACGGACCCTAACGGATTTCACTCCCCAGCTATTGCAGCTAAAGAACGCATCACCGCCTGTGGATTTCCTCGTAGACGGCTTCACCGGTGCCGGTGAACTTCTCATGATCAAACAGGCTTATGAACTCGGTATCGCTCCGTCCAAAAACTGCGCTCTGTTGGGTGCTGGAATGGACACCCTTTACCCCGGTTTCTGGGATACGGTCGGTGAAGCCGGCGTCTATGTGCTTAGTAATCCGGCCGGCTTGCCAGGGCTTCCCAAAACCGCCACTTCAGATAAGTTCAAGGAAGTCTTCAAGGCCAAATACGATAGGGAACCGGATGCGGTCGCCATGGAAGGCTATGACTCGGTCATGGTGATAGCCGAGGCCGTGAAATTGTCCAAGTCGACCGAGGGCAAGGTTTTGGTCGACGCCCTTGAAAACAAGGTCAACTGGGAGGGAACCCGCGGAACCATTAACTTTTCCAAGGACAAAAACCCGGCTTGGGCCTATCATATGTGGATGGACGTTCCGGTATTTATAATCCAGTACACTGAGTTGAACCAGGATCCTTCCAAAGCGGCCATCCTGTGGCCTGCTCAATTCGCCACGGTCAAAAGTCTCCTAAAACCGTCGAAATAGTTTCGTCATTTTGCATCAATTCAATTACCCCCCCCCCTCTCAGGAGGGGGGATAATTGTTGGAGTGCCGGATGCTGTTCTTATCTCAATTTGCCAATGCAATGGTCATCGGGACCCTCTACGCCCTTATGGCGCTTGGGCTGTCATTGATTTTCGGAGTGTTGAAACTGGTGAATTTCGCCCACGGTGAATCGATGATGGTGGGCGGCTACCTCTATTATTTCCTGGCGACCTCTTTTATCGTGCACCTGCTCGGGCTGCCGCTCGTTGTAGCTTTAGCGGCAACGGTACCGGTGCTTTTTTTCTTCGGATTCATTTTGGAGCAAACGTTTCTGCGTCCGGCTTATAATCGCCAGACGGCCCGCTACGACGAATACGTGATATTGGTCACTTTCACCCTCGGCATTTTTCTTCAGAATCTGGCCTTGCCGCTGTTCGGACCCTACAATCGCCAGGCACCGGCGATATTCAAAGGTCGCATCCGAATCGGCGATCTGATCATCGCCGGCGACCGCCTGACCGGAGCCGTGGTCGCCTTCGCCGTTATCGTTGTGCTGTTTATCTTCCTTTATCGCACCTATTGGGGTAAGGGCCTGCGAGCGGTTTCTCAAAACCCGGAAGCGGCGGCGAGTCTTGGCATCAATGTGCCGCGGATGCGCAGCATGGCCTTCGGCATCGGCATTTCTCTGACCGGCATTGCGGGGGCTTTGCTCGGACAGATCTTTCTGGTCAATCCCGTAATGGGTGTGCCGTTTGCCGTAAAAGCCTTTGTTATCGTGGTCCTGGGAGGTATGGGATCCATCAAGGGAACCATCGTGGGAGCGTTCATCCTTGCCGTTGTCGAAAGCTTCGGATCGATTTTGCTTCCCGATCCAACCCGAGCCCTGGCCTACAAGGACGCATATGGCCTGCTGCTGCTGATCGTAACACTTATGTTCCGACCCCAGGGACTTTTCGGTGAAAAGGTAAGGCGCGCATGAAACGCCTGCCGGCTTTTGGTTTGCTCGTTTTAGCCATTTTATTTCCTCTTTTCTACAAGGATTATTGGCTTTACGTTGCCGTTATCGGCCTTTACTACGCCTTACTGTCGAGTTCTTGGTCTATGCTCGCCGGCCAGGTGGGCATCATATCTTTTGCCCATGCGGCCTTTGCCGCCGTTGGGGCTTACACGTCCGCTATTCTGGTCATCCGTCTGCAAATCCCGATTGCCGTGGGCATCTTACTCGGTGCCTGCGCCGCCGCCGGATTCGGCTTTCTGATCGGCGCCCTGACGCTCAGAATGCGCGGACCCTACCTGGCATTGACGACCCTCGGTTTTGCGGAAATATTTCGTATCTTTCTCACTGCGGAGTACGATTTGACACGAGGCTCATATGGGCTCCAGGTCCCTTTGATGTTTGCAGGTAACAAAATTCTTATCTATTACACCGGCCTCGGTCTGCTGGTAATGACGCTTTGGGTGCTTTACCTCATTCTCGATTCTAAAATCGGACTTTTCCTCCAGGCCATGCGTGAAGATGAGGACGGGGCCGCCACCCGCGGCGTGAACACGGTTTACTACCGTCTGTATGCCTTTGTCATTACCAGTGCCTTCGCCGGGTTGGCCGGAGGCTTCTATGCCCACGTGGTTGGTCTGGTCAGCCCGAGGATGGCTCTCATCAGCGAAATGGGCCTGATTTTGGCTATGAGTATATTCGGCGGGTTGGAATCCCTGCTGGGAGCAGCCCTCGGCGCAATTGTACTGCAAGGCCTGACGGAATATCTCCGGACTTTTGAAGAATGGCGTCTGGCCGTATTCGGTGCGCTGGTGTTGTTTACCCTGCGGTTCAGCCCCGAAGGTATTCTGCCCAAACTATATGAACTGGCAAATGCGGTGTTTCACCGCAGGTCGCAACCCGTGAAAGCAGAGTCGCGCTGATGCTGTACCTTGATGGAATCGTAAAAGACTTTGGCGGACTGCGGGCACTATCTCATTTGACCGTATCCTTTGAAGAAGGTCAATTTGTTGGGCTCATCGGCCCCAACGGGTCCGGTAAAACCACGCTTCTAAACTGCATCTCGGGGATTTACACACCCGATGAAGGGACGATTCGGTTTCAAAACAAAGTTATCTCCAAGCTTAAGCCGCACCTGATCTTTCAACTCGGCATCGGGCGCACCTTTCAGATATCCAAGGTCTTCAACCGCCTGAGTGTTCTGAAAAACTTGAGGATACCGGGTCTCACGGAAGGGCGAATGGATGTCAAGACCATCGACAAACGCGCCGAAGAGATTCTGACGGCAATCAAGCTGGACCACCTGATGCATGAACCGGCAGCGAGTCTTTCCGGCGGGCAAAAAAAGCTGCTTGAAATCGGCATGGTCATGATGATCGACCCTCGCTTTCTGCTTCTGGATGAACCCTTCGGCGGGGTCCACCCCGAGCTCAAGTCACAGCTGGAAGACTACCTGCTCCGGCTCCATCGTGCCGGCAAAACGATCATACTGATCAGCCACGAGATGCCCTCTGTTTTTCGCATCTGTGAGCGGTTGGTTGTACTGGATCACGGGACCCTGGTGATCCAGGGTTCACCCGAAGCGGTTCGGACCGATGAACGGGTCGTCAATGCCTATCTGGGAGGCAACTATGAAGCTTGAAGTCCGCAATATTCATGCGGCCTACCAGAAAGACCTCTTTATACTCAAAGGGTTGGACCTTTCAGTTGCAGAAGGCAGAATCGTCATCGTCATCGGCCCTAATGGCTCCGGCAAATCGACTTTGCTGAAATCGATCTGCGGCATCCTCAAACCCCAAAAAGGGTCCGTTTGGTTGGACGGAAAGGAGATCACCGGTATCGAACTCGACCAGATCATCAAGAGGGGAATCTGTTACATACCGCAGGAACGGGCCGTGTTTCCGCAAATGACAGTCGCTGAAAACCTGGAGCTGGGCTGCTGGGTGTTCAAGAGAGACCGTCGGAAAGTTCGCAACCGTATCGAGTGGGCCTTTGAAAGGTTTCCGACACTGCAGGACCGTCGCAGACTCCTGGCCGGTTCGCTTTCAGGCGGATTGCAGCGCATCCTGGACGTAGCCAAATCGCTTCTGAGCAATCCGGCTCTGCTGCTTGTCGATGAGCCATCGGTCGGACTCTCACCACTCGTGGCGCAGAGCATCTATGCCGAACTCATGGCATTGAAAAACGAAGGGCGAACGATCCTTTTGGTTGACCAGGACGTGAGATCCGCCATGGCCATTGCCGATGAGGTGTATGTCCTGGATCTGGGGCAGGTAAAAACCCACGGAACAAAGAGCGAATTTGAAGGGCAGCTCGGGGATGTCGTCAGAAACTGGTTGATTTAGGAGAGAACAATGAGCGCACCAAATGGCCAAGATATTTTAACGATCATCCAAGAAATCTGCAGCTTCGGTCCCCGCTGGATGGGAACCGAGGGTGCCGCTCGCGTCGTGGATTTCATCACCAGTGAATTCAAGAAATCCGGCTTGAACGTCGAGCACCAAGCCTTTAGCTATCTTTCCTCCAGTCCCAAGAAAGCGTCCCTCGTCGTGAAAGGCCGAAATGTGGCGTGTGAACCGATTGCATTGTCACAGTCCACAACCGAGGTGCTGACGGCACCACTGGTTTACGGCGGGCAATGCCTCCCTGAGGATCTCGAGGCCTTGAAAGCCAGAGGCATCGAGCTTTGCGGATCAATTGTCCTCTCTGAAAATTTACGCTCGTTTGTGGCCTACCCCCAGGTCCAGGCAGCGGGCGCGGTAGGATTCGTTTCGTTGACCACCCTGCCGGGAAACAGCATCCGGTGTGGCTGCGCACGGCTGGACCGAGAACCGGGAAAGATTCCCGCCGTTGCCATAGGCGGTGACGACGGCCGCGCGCTGATCACAGAGCTTGAAAACGGACGTTCCCTGGAGGCCAGGCTTGATGTCGTGGGGCGGGTGGAAGAAAAGGAAGGCTGTAACGTCATCGGCCGCAAAGGAGGTACCGGGGCAGGCAGAGTCCTTGTCTCGGCGCACTACGATAGTTTCTGGAATGGTGTGCACGCCATGGACAATGCCGCCGGTGCCGCAGCGGTCATTGCCTTGAGCCGCCACTTGACTGAATTCACCGGAAATACACTAGAGTTTATCGTTTTCGGCGGTGAGGAACTCGGTTTCTGGGGATCGTCGAATTATGTGCGAGCCTTTCACGCATCGCTGGAGAGGATCAAGGCAATCGTCAATCTGGACACCTTCGGTTCAAATCGCAGCAAGGTCGAAATCGGTGCAACTCCTGATATGATCGAGCTTTGTCGCACGGTCGCCGAAGATCGACATGTCACCGTGGACTGCTGGAACGTGCCGCCGCGGGCTGCCAGTGATCAGCATTCTTTCGTCGAAAAAGGCGTCCCGGCCATTTGGCTGGCCAATTGCGGTGCCGATCAGCGTTACCATACACCTCTCGACGTGCCTGGTGAAATGAGCCCCGAAAACATCGGGAAAGTAGCCGACTTGGCTTATGCAGTGATTAATGAGCTCTTATAAAGGAAAGGCGTGAAGAACCAGATTGACAAAGATGAGGGCACAATTGTGAGAAAAGTTTGGATCGGACTTTTTGTCATCATTACCGCTTTAGGGCTGACAACCGGCTGCACCAGCACCGCCGGTACAGTAAAACCTGACCTTCACAATTCACCGCTGATTATAGCTCACCGGGCGGGAGGGGGACAGTGGCCCCAGAATTCGCGGACGGCCGTGATAAACAGCATCGCCAAGCGTTACCAAGGCATCGAGATCGATATTGCCCTCACAAAGGACGGCCACCCGGTCCTATCCCACGACCCATGGGTTCACACCACCCTGTGCCGAAGGACATCGGGGGAGCCGATTGGTGATCGCATCCTCATCCGTGATTTATCCCTGGCAGAGCTTCAAACTCAATTCGCTTGCGGGGGAATCCCGGATAAGGACTTTCCACAGGTCACCCCCAAAGCCGAAATAATAATGACGCTGGATGAAGTTCTGGAGGCATTGAAAAGCGCACCGGAAATGGTGTTGTACTTGGATGTCAAGATCGATGGCGATCTAACGGCGAGCGCCGAAGCCTATGCCGGCGCAATATCGAAGCGTTTGGAAGCCGCCAGATTGCCCAATCGACTGTATATCGAGGGACCTTCGGCCGAAAGTCTGAGTGCCTACCGATCGGCGATTACCACCAATTTTGTTGCCGTTTTGTCTTATCCGCCCTTCAGCGCAACAGAAAATCCCGTCCTGACGGCGATTATAGCGCGATGGCTCACCAAGCTGAGATGGCGCAACCCTCTTGAAAAGGCCCGCGCGGCAAATGCCGGGGCGGTCGCCGGACCAAAGCAGGTGATCACCCGGACTGCGGTCAAGCAGGCCCGTGACAACGGAGTGGCGGTCGTCCTGTTTGCGCCCAACACCAGAGAGGATATCGATAAGTTCTGCACCTGGCCGGCAGACATGTTGATCACCGATTATCCGGAACTGGGTCCCTGCCCCTGAATGCAAATCGGTCTCTCTTGTTTTTTATGTGTAAAAGCCATGCGCAACGCAATATTCCAACTCCAGTCTCTTCATCGCGAAAATGAAATATTCTTTCAGACACTCTTGAGGTACTCTCTGATCATCAGTGCCGCGCTCGCTCCCTCACCGGCAGCACTTGCCACCTGCTTGGTACTCTTGTCCCTTACATCTCCGGCAGCAAATATTCCTGGAACACTCGCTTCCATCAGAGCCGGCTCACGATTTTGATAACCAGCCGGCCGCTCACCGGAGTGAACGAGATCATGGCCGGTGACGATGAAGCCCCATCGATCGAGCAAAACGCCACTGCCGGCAAGAAAGCCGGAGTTGGGATCCAACCCAATGAAGATAAAAGCACCATCCATTGCCAGCTCTTCAGTCTCTTTTGTCTGGTTATCGACCACACTCAGTCTGGTGAGCTTTGCGTTCTCACCGTGAAATTCTTTTACCTCAGTGTGCCAGCGCACATCAATTTTGGGATGGGTTAGGACTTTTTCTTGAATGATCCGGCTTGCCTTGAGCTCGCCACCTCGCACCAATATGGTGACATGTGACGCAAACTTGATCAGCAGAAGACTCTCTTCGGCGGCGCTGTTGCCTCCGCCGACAACCGCAACTCTCTTGCCACGATAAAACGGGCCGTCACAGGTGGCGCAAAAGTGAACGCCCGCTCCGATAAGTTCGCTTTCACCCGGGACATTTAACCGTTTGTAGCGGCTGCCGGTTGCCACGAGAACTGCGCGAGCACTGTACTCTTCACCATCGCCCGTTTGAACGCAGTGATAGTTGTGTTGCGTGTGAACGCCCGTCACTTCTTGAGCCTGAAGCAGTTCCACGCCGAAACGCTCAGCCTGCTCCCGCAAGCGCAGGGAAAACGCCATTCCGCCGATTCCTTCAGGAAATCCCGGCATATTTTCAAGACGCTCCGTCCCGGCCGCTTGCCCGCCGAAGGCAGCGCGTTCGATTACCAGGGTGTCAATGAACTCCCGAGCAGTATAGAGCGCCGCGGTCAGTCCGGCTGGACCACCACCCAAAATGATCAGATCATAATGGCTGCGGCTTGCTTTGGTCTTCAATCCCAGTTTAGCGGCTAGCTCTGCATTGCTCGGCTCCGTCAAAAAGGAGCCGTCAGAAAAAGTGATGGTGGGAATGATTCGTTTGCCTTGGTTCGTTTTAATGACGAACGCCTCACCGCTCTTATCCTCCTCAATATCAACCCAATTGTAAGGAATCTGGTGTTCGCCTAAAAATTGCTTGCTGCGACGACAATCGGGACACCAATAGGCGCCATAAACGGTAATGTCCGCACCAGTCATAGCGAGTTCCTTTTTTATCATAATTTTGCGTAACTGCTGATAGGTTACATCTTATTGCTTATGATCACATCAGCCAAATATTCACCCGTCATAGGGTTGAAAGGGACCTTGACCACGTGGCAAGCTCTTTATGAAATCTTAACCTTGAAATGTAAACGTTGCGGTTATAAATTTTCAAAGTATTATTGACACTAAATGCTAACGGTCAACTCAAAATCCTTCAACCCATCAGGCGATTTTCAACTGGTAATATATGTCTTTTAACTATGGAAGGGAACATGACAACGCGGGTAAAAATCGACCGTCGTTTCTGCGGGCCGCCGGAATCGGGTAACGGCGGGTATGTCTGCGGTCGGGCGGCTGCGTTTTTAGAAGGCGATGTCGAGGTGACCCTGCGTCGTCCGCCGCCGCTGGACACGCCACTGGAGGTGGTCATCCACGGGAGCGACCGGGTGTCTCTGAGCGATGAATCCGGTCCGGTGGCCGAAGGGCGTCGGACCAGGCTGAATCTTCCCGTTCCATTCACACCGTCATTTGACGAGGCCCTACGGGCAGCCGAGGCTTACACCGGCTTTCGTGATCATTTCTACCCGACCTGTTTTGTGTGCGGCCCTGACCGCAAAACTGGAGACGGATTGCGGATATTCGCCGGTCCGCTTTCCGGACATAACTGCGTCGCGGCCCCCTGGATACCGCACCGTTCTCTTTGCGACGATACCGGCAGGGTGAACACTGAATATGTCTGGGCGGCTCTCGACTGTCCCGGTTACTTTGCCATCAACAGGGAGACTCACCGTTACATGCTTCTCGGCCGACTGGCAGCCGCTATACGAGACAACCCGAACACCGGCGACCGCTGTGTGATTGTCGGATGGCCGATTCAATCGGAAGGTCGCAAGCATCAGGCCGCCACGGCTCTGTTGTCTGAATCCGGTGAGGTCTTGGGGCGGGCCCTGGCCACCTGGGTCGAGGTCAAACGGTAGTCTTGACCCGCCCGGTTCCACTGGACGTGCACCGGGAGGCAACCAAGGTGAATTGAGGCCATTGTTTAGTTCGAAAATAGAATTCTCCTGCACCGTGGTGGCCCGAAGGGCCATGGCTTTTAACACGAGAATAGAATTTGTCACAGCCATAGCCTAACACAACCGGCTCAACAGGCGTAACGGGCTCAACAGACACAACCGAATTTACCATCCCTATGGTTCAACAGTCATCGAGGAGAGGAGGCGAAATGTTGAAACTGACCTGTGTATCGATGATCAGAACAGGATCAAGCGCAGGGAAGAAAAAAAGAAAATTCAAGGTCGATGAAGGGCGGCCTGCATGCAAGCCACCCTTCAAGACCGACTGTACTGGTGAAAAAAAACGATCAATCCAAACCCAATATAAGAAATGGTCCGCCTGAAAGTATTTGATTACGTGAGTAATGAGGGCGCTTCCGCAAATTATGAGGCGGTAGGATTCATAAACAAAACACTTTGAACCTTATATTACTTTGCGGGTACATAGGGAATGTCAATTCCCCACCACTCTTCACTGGTCGATGCCTGAGCGACTTCTGTCGTCGGGCTCTTATAACCCCACATGCTGAATTTCATATGATCCAAGTTCTTGTACATTGCATTGTGGTCGTAAAACCCGGACTCCTTTGCAACGTGTCCACAACCAATGGTGTATAGGGTCATTATCAAAGCGATCACTATCAGTTTCTTCATGTCATCCCCCTCCATAAGTGAATTAAAATAAAAAGACGAGCGGATCTTTGCCGGCGATCGATCCAACGCACATTAGAATGGCTTTTTGCAATAAATGTGCAAATATAACATACTTTTAATTTATTGTTCAATTACATATAGTTATACATTAATTGCCTTTTTGTGATTCTTAAAATAAGGGAAATAGTTCTCTGAATATGTGAAAACAATTTCCCATCAGTTTAACTTTTTACTGCCTGCTTAAAGGCCATATCTATTCGCGCCCCGAATTACCGGCCTTCCGCTTCAAGGAGACGATGCAGCTTTTCAACATTGCCACCGTCCTCTCCAATCGGGACGCCTGGTATGTTTCGGCAACCTCCGGCGGCATTCCCATCCATACGGGAGTGGCGCCTACGGTCGACTCCAGGCTGCGAACGTTTGGCGAACTCGGGCCGTAAATTTTTATCAAACAGTTTCGGGTTTCCTCGCTCCAGGCGGCATGCATTTTGTTATTCAGAGGCCTGTATTTCAGTAGATACCGACCATCTTCTATCTTCTGCTCTAAAAGTGCAATGCCTGCCTCGATATCCTCTTTTCGTAAATTTTTTGAGTGCATGAGATTTTGTCCAAAACCGGTTAGGGTTCGCTGAAAAATAGGTTGGCACCTATGGGAAAATAGCCCTTCTTTTTAAATTTGCAACGAAAATTTCGAGCTGGCCATCTCCATCGAGGTCATAGATCGACGGTGCGACCGGAGCGCCATATCCATTGCCATTGTAGCCGGGATATGATGAAATCGTTTTTTCAATTTACGCGTTGGTGATAGTTTGAAACGCTTATTCATTGCCAACTGGCAGCACAACCATCCATTCCGAGAGGAACTGTAATGAAGCACCTTCACTCTCATGATCCGGAAGTTTTCCGGATCGTAGAGGCTGAAAAAGAGCGTATCGAGAACACAATCGATTTGATCGCAGCCGAAAACCATGCCCCGCTTTCGATACTGGAGGCCCAGGGATCCGCCTTCAACCTGAAGGCGGCTGAAGGCTACCCGGGACGGCGGTTTCATGCCGGCTGCGCCCAGGCCGATGACCTTGAAAACCTGGCCGTGGAACGCGGCAAAAAGCTGTTCGGAGCAGATCACATCAATGTGCAGCCCCATAGCGGAACCTCGGCCAACCTGGCAGTCTATTTTGCGGTTCTCAAGCCCGGCGACCGTATCCTTTCCATGCGGCTGTCGCACGGCGGCCACCTGTCCCACGGCGACGCCGCTTCAATCACCAGCAAGTGTTTTCGTTTCGCTCATTACGGTCTCGATCCTGATACGGAACAGCTCGATTATGACGCGATCGCGAAGCAGACGGCCGACTTCACGCCCCGCATGATCGTGGCCGGTGCCAGCGCCTATGCGCGGCTGATCGATTACCGGCGCCTGGCCGGTATCGCCCGCAGCGTTTCCGCCTATCTGCTGGTCGACATGGCCCACATTGCCGGATTGGTGGCAGCCGGCGTGATTCCCAGCCCTGTGCCGGTCAGTGACTTCGTCACCTTCACAACCTATAAAACCCTTATGGGCGGTCGCGGCGGGGTGATCATCTGCAAGGAAAAGTATCGCCGGCAGATCGATCGGGCGGTATTTCCGGGCAGTCAGGGCACCCCTGCGCTGAACCAGGTGGCCGCCAAAGCGGTCTGCTTTCACCTGGCCGCCACCCGCGAATTTGCAGCGGTACAGAAGCGGATCGTCGCCAACGCCGCCGCCATGGCTGAGGAATTTAAAAAGCAGGGCTATCGCCTCGTTTCCGGCGGTACCGACAATCATCTGGTTCTGGTGGATCTGCGGCCCAAAGGGTTGACCGGCCGGGCCGCCGAAGAAGTACTTGAATCAACCGGTATCATCGTCAACCGTAATGTAATCCCCAACGACCCGCAGCCACCCGATCGCGCCAGTGGCATCCGGGTCGGCGCCGCGGCCATAAGTGCCCGGGGACTTGAAACATCCGATGCAAGACGTATTGTCGGCCTCATCGATGCCGCCTTGAGCAATGCCGGCCGGCAGGAAGTTCTTAAGCGTGTCGCCTCCGAAGTCGCCGTGATTTGCCGTAATTTCCCGGTTTACTTGCAGGATGACAAAACGATGTTACCTTCTTCGTGATATGTTCCGATCACCCGGCCTAAAATTGTTTCGAACCAAGTGAAAACGACATTACATGCGCGATGATAGATACGAGAACTAGAGCGACCCATCTAATGAGGAGAAAAATGAAAATTATCGTAATCGGTGGAAAAGGCACAATTGGAAAAAAGGTTAGCGATCATTTCTCGAAAAAACACGACATCATAATTGGTGGAAGAAATTCTGGAGATATCGTTGTCGATATTGCCGATAGCAAATCTATCGAAGCAATGTTTGAATCCGCTGGAAACGTCGATGCAGTTGTCTGCATCGCCGGCGAGGCTAAATGGGCCGCCTTTGATTCAATGACCGAGGAAGACTTCTACGTGGGATTGAAAAGTAAGCTGATGGGCCAGGTGAATCTCGTCAGAATTGGACAGAATTACGTGAATGCCGGTGGTTCTTTTACACTTTCTACGGGAATATTAGCGGATCATCCTGTGGTGTTGACCACAAGTGCCGCTATGGTCAATGGAGGAATTCACAGTTTTGTCAAAGCGGCATCCTTGGAACTAAAGAACGGAATCAGAATTAATGTTGTATCATCCGGGCTTGTCGAAGATGCAGTAGAAAAATACGAAGCATTTTTCCCCGGTCATAATCCCATACCGATGAAAAAAGTGATAAACGGCTATGTGAAAAGTGTTGAAGGCAAAGGATCCGGCGAGATAATCAGAATGTATGACAATTGTTGATTTTTTTTCAGTTGAAAAGTGACGTCATAGACGAAAAGCCCATTCTATAGGCTTTAAGATAATGGTTTGGGCAAGGCAAGCGGGAGAAGGCTGTATTGTAATACGCCGACGACCGATAACGCAGTCCAAAATTTTTATCTTAAAGCCTATATTGCGCTTTGAGCCATCACGCTCGAATCAGGACGACCGCCGCCAGAGACACCCCGACCATTGCTGCGGCTGTGGGGAGTATTCCCAAAAACGGGACCAGCCAGATACTCCCGGCGAGGGCCCCGAGACATCCACCGGTCAAATCTGCGGCGTAGATTTCCGAGGCGGCCCTCTGCTGCTTGGCCATAGCGCCGCTGCCGGTTACGACAAAAATGCCCGCCACGGCCGCACCCGTAAAAAACAAGAGGAGCGCTGACGATAAGAGACCGACGCGCATGTGGGTTATGATCATCCCGAACAGCACCGCTCCAACCAGTCCGATCACGACAAAAACGGTGGCCCCGATTCGGATCGTTCGGCTTCTATCTGTCGACAGGTGAGAGATCATGCGGGCGCCGGCCCAGAGCCCGGCCATGAAGGCCATGATCAGGCATCCCATGTTTTGATAAAGAATTCCCTCGCCGGCCTGATAATAGAGCAGCACCAGGGTTTCCAGAACCATCCCGACAAATCCGGCCACCGCCATCCAGAAAATATCATGCAAGCGGCGGTTTCGTCTCAATCGCCATCCTATCGCTATCACCGCTAAAATGAGAAACACGGGCACGGCCGCACCGCCCGGCTCTGAGGGGTGAACATGGATGAGGGCGGGAAAGAATTTGGAAAGCCAGATCAGCACCGAGTAGTAATAGCTGATGGGATGGGCGTCTGTGTTTGGAGCCACCTGGGCGGCCTTCAGGATTTGGGCCGTTTCACGGAACCGGTCATTTGTAAAGAGATACCGGATGTAGGGTGGTGACACCAGACGGGTCCGGATGCGGCGTTTTTCCAGGCGGCTGATGAGCTCTTCGGGCTCTGATGGAACCGGCTTCAAGGAAGCCAGAACAATCACCGGGGCGCCGGGCAGGGCCACGGCATGGGGAAATTCGGTTTTCAGCGCTTGCCAGACCGAAGCATTCCGCAATGCTGTCGCAGGCGACCAGATATTCTCACCGGCGCGCATTCGAAAGGCCAGGATGCCGCCTGGTTGAAGATGTTGGCGGCTGAGCCGGAAGAATTCTCGGGTATAGAAGCGGTTGCCGGCGCCTGAGTCCGGCTGGGGCATGCCGATCAGGATCAGGTCGTAGAGGCCGGCTGTTTCGAGGAATCGCCTGGGATCGTCCTGCACGACGCGAACCGAAGGGCGGTCGAGCACGGCGGTCCAGTCTCCCGTGGAGATGCCGGCGAAGCAGATCGATCAGCGCCGGATCGATTTCGACATAGTCGATGGCTCGGGGATGGTGCCGGATCAGTTCGAAGAGCAGGCCTTCCATCCCCCCGCCGAGCACTGCCGCAGCGTCTATGCGCGCCAGGCTCAATGCCGCCAAGTGAACCAGGGATTCGGCATCGACGCTTTGGGTTTCAAAACTGAGCACATCGTTTTCAAAAAGCGCAAACTGATCCGATTGCCGCGTCAGGGTCAGCCGGCCATAAGGTGAATCCCGCGTGGCGACGACATCCGGATGGTTCCAGCGGGTCGTCGCGAGGTCCATCGAGGGAATAAAGAAAAAGCCGGCGGTAAAGATGCATATTGTCATCGTGCCGATCGCCAGGCGCCGCACGCCACCGAAGCAGAGCCCGGTCCAGGTTATTGCGGCCACACCGGCGCAGATCCACGCGGCTGCGAGATTCTGGATTCCGGCAAAGAAAAAAAGGGTGGCCCCGCCGCCGCCGACCACACCCCCGATGCTTTCGATAGCGTAAGCCCGGGCCAGGCGACCGCCCTGGGCCACCAGGATCTTTCCGGACCACTGGAACAAAAGACCCATCAGAAGACCTGCCGGCAAGAGGGCGATTCCAAGAGCAGCGAGCTGAACAGGGAAAGGGAGATACGTGCCGGCGAAAGCCCCGGCAAGGGTCCGAAAATATCGGACAAACAAGACATCCAAGCAGAAAGCGGTGGCAAAGGCGGCAAAGGCCCAGCCAACCGTCGATTTCTCTGGGACTTGGAATCTGGGGCCGATCACTGCGCCGACGGCCGACCACAGAAGCCAGACGGCCATGGCCAGGATGTATATCAACTCCACCCCGTACAGCGCCACATTCAGCTCGCGGAGCAGGATGACCTGTCCCATGATCGAAATGAAGCCGATGGAAAACAAGGCAAGGATCACGGCTGGAGCCAGCTTTCACTGAAAACCTGGGCCTGGAAAGTGTAAAAGGAGGCGCCGTCCTTCCACGCCGTCTCGGAAAGTCCCGCTTTGCGGCAGAGATGACCCAGCATTTCGTCTCGATTCCACCCCTGCTCCGTCGCCACCTGGGGCAGAAACACCGCCGAGCGGTCGGATTGTCGCAGCATCACCCCGTCTCGGCCGACGACGATGTCGGCCGGACCGTCCACCGGCCGCAAGGGCGTCAGCACCGATATCTCAATGGTGATCTCTTCGAGTTCCGAGTCCTTCAGGTGCGAAAAACGGCGGTCGTTGAAAGCCGCTTGAAGGGCCATGCGGCCAACCACATGACAAAGCGGCAGGTCGCCCCCCATGTGGCCGATGCACCCCCGCAGCTCACCGTGACGCTTCAAGGTGACGAAAGCACCCTGGCAGGCGAACAGCAGTGGATCGGCGGGCCGCGGTAGGGGCAAAGTCTCGGTCTCGATAAATTGGGTCAGGCTTTTACGGGCGAAATTGAGCAGGTCCCGCTGCTGAGGAGGCGAAAGGGGTGCGGGTTCGATATGGCTGAACATTCGAGGAAACGACTGGTCTCCGCTTCGCGGCGCACCCCCGTGAAACACCACCGCCCCATATCCCACTACCCGGTCGCGGTCTCCCACGAGGGCGTCGCCGGAGTTGGCATAACTGACGACAGCGCCCGCCGAAGCTCCCAGATATTTCGAGGCGGCCATGGCCGCCAGGACTGGTTGCTCTCCGCAGGCGCAGGTCGACAAACCGGTAAGGCCGGAAGATTCCTGGCTACGGACAACCTGAATGAACCGGTTGATATCGAGACTCGCCATGGCTTGCAGGGTGTTGCGGTCGAGTCGCCGCGCGTCGGCATATGGCGGATAGTGTGATAAATCCGAACTGGCCACGATGAGAACCTTGCGGTCGGCCAGGCTTTGGGCAAGGATTTCTCCAAAACGGGCACAGGCAGCATCGTCTTTGAGGCTGACGATGACCGGCAGGATCGGCACTCCCGGAAAGACCACCTGGACAAAGGGTACCAGGACCTCGATGGAATGTTCGTCGCGATGCACCGATGTATCCAATACTGCCCCGGGAAAATGGTCTACGAGCCGCAGTGCGGCACCCGTATCGATTTCGGCAATACCGAGCGGCGTCCGGAAACCGCTTCCGGAATAGACTGAAACGCCGTCAAAGCCCGGGGTCGTATGATTGACACCCAGCAGAACGACCAGTTGGTATGCCTGACCGCGGGCCTGGGCAAAGGCATCGGCCATGATCTGACCGGAATAGATGTACCCGGCATGGGGCGATACGATGGCGATGGGGCGCTCGGTTGCCGCCGGCACGGCATCCGCCAGAAACCTCTGGACGGCGGCTCTCAGTTTTGCGGGATCGCCGGGATAGAAACGCCCGGCAGCTGCTGGCTGCCGGATGTCGTTTTCTGCCGCGAACGCGGTCCGGGCGGCTCCGAGAAGAATTGCCAAAAGGGCGGCACCGATCACTATGGCGATGCAGACGCCTGCGGCCCGCGATGGCAAGCCTCTGGTTGCCGTTCGGAGCGGGTGGTGACGGCGCTTCGAAGGCAGCGGGCTGTGATTCATGGGCACCATCCTTTAGAGCTGAAGGGTCAGGCCCAGACACCGGCAATGGGCGTATGACAATAACGGCAAGATCCCTTTTCGATCTGCATTTCGGTAACGAAAAATCCGGTCCGCCGAATCACGGTCTTTCCGCAATCCGGACAATAGGTGTTGTTGCCGGGGTGGCCCGGCACGTTGCCCACGTAGGGATACCGAATTCCGGCCGCCCGGGCCAGATCATAGGCTTTTTCGAGGGTTCCGACCGGGGTGGGCGGAAGATTCAGCATCTTATAATCCGGATGAAAGCGGGTGAAATGGATGGGCACGTCGGGTCCCACCTCATCGAGCACCCACCGAGTCAGATCTTTCAGCATGGCGTCGGAGTCGTTCAGGGTCGGCACCACCAGATTGACGATTTCAAGATGAACCCTTCGCTGGGCGATGGTTCGGATGCTTTTCAGCACCGGGTCCAACTCGGCCTTGCAGACGTCGCGGTAAAAGGCGCGGTCGAATCCCTTGAGGTCGACTTTAATGGCATCCAGAGCCTGGCACATGTCGTTGAGGGGCTCTCGATTCATGAAGCCGCAACTGATCAGGACGCTGCGGATGCCTTTGGGTTTGGCCATGGCCGCAATGTCGAGCATATACTCGGTGAAGACGGTGGGTTCGTTGTAGGTAAAAGCGATGATCGGAGCCTGGCGCTCGTCCGATGCCGAAACGATCGCCTCCGGTGGCACGAAAGGGCCCTTGAAATCTTCGGGCTTTGCCTGTGAAATTTCCCAGTTCTGACAGAATTGGCAGCTCAAGGGGCATCCGGCCGTTGCCAGCGAAAAGGCTGCCGTGCCGGGCAAAAAATGGTAGAGCGGCTTTTTCTCGATGGGGTCCACGTGAACCGACACCGGCCGCCCGTAAACCAGGCTTTTCAACACCCCGCCGTCGTTGATCCGGGCCCGGCACCGGCCGCGATCGCCGGGTGCCAGCAGGCAATTCTGGGCACACAGCAGGCATCGGACATACCGGTGCTCGTGCTCGAAAAAAGGCCCCTGGTCGACTTCTCCGGGAAGATGGCAGGCGAGACAGTCAACGTTCTTTGCGTTGGCCGAAATCCAGTACCGGGCCGGCGGCGCAGTCGATCGTCCTTGAGATGGGATGGGTCGGGAAGACGAATCGGCGTGACCGGCTCCGGCAGCGTTTAAAAGCAGCCACGCAGAGGAGGCGCACAGTCCCAAACGGGCAGAGGCCTGAATGGTCTGTTGGAGAAACTGCCTGCGGGACAACAGGGTGGGATTATGACCGAATAGGGGCGGCATCGGGAGCCATCCAAATAAAAATTCTTATAAACCATGAGTATCGCGAAAACGCTGATCCTGTCAAGGACCGTCACGAAACTGTACAGCGACCCCTTGAACCCGGAATGCTTAAGGGGATATAGATGCACCAATCCTTCCAAGAAAATCCATCCAGAAGCTGTAATGAGAACGATTCATGTTTTCCCTCTAATATCGATAGGCTTCATAATATGCTATAGGATCAAATAAAAAAAAGGACAAAACGATGAAAACGATTACTGCATTATTGATCCTTCTCTCTGCCATGCCAGCTGCCGCTGACGGGGTCGAAACGCTCATTGCCCCGATGGCAGAGCCGCTGCAAGCCGGGCAAAAGAAAACGATCGGCATTTACATCCACAATACAGGCGAAGAAAACGTCGTCATCGATCTTCCCGACCGCCTGATCTGCCTCGTCAAATCCGAAACCAAAACTGCGCGAGTCGCGGCATATCCCGAAACGTCGCTGCCGGCACAATCTGCGACTATCGTGCCGATGGGTTTTTTGAAAGTCCGTTACGTTTTCCTCGTTCCGGATGGTTTTGATGGTCCGGTCCGACTGGAAATACCATCTTTCGAGGGCGCCTCCCTGCTTGTGGCCTTTAGCAAAGCGCCCTCGCCCCCGGCATCAAAGAAAACCGCCGAGACCTCTGAAAACGAATCGGAAAAATTGCCCACCCTGGAAGATATCCAGATGCTCTACCAACCGTACCTCGTCAATATCGGGGCCTACAATCCCATGTACCTTTTGGTGGGTGCCAATCCGGAAAACAGCAAGTTTCAGGTCAGTTTCAAGTATCGATTTTTCAATCCCGAAAGCACCCTGGCCGAACGCCTGCCCTGGATCTCGGGTCTGCACTTCGCCTACACCCAGACTTCTTTCTGGGATTTGAAATCGACTTCACAACCGTTTGAAGACACCAGCTACAAACCTGAATTCTTCCTGGTTTCGCCAAACATAAAGACGTCCATCCCCGGCAACAGGGGATTCTTTCTGCAGGGCGGTTTCCAGCACGAATCCAATGGCCGGGGCGGGGACCTGTCGAGAAGCACGAATTTCCTTTATCTCAAACCGATGGTCATATTTTACGACCAGACGAGCAAATTCGGTCTGTATGCCGCCCCCAGGGTCTGGGCATACGTGGCCAACAGTGACGATACGAATCCGGATTTAAGCGACTACAGGGGCTACTTCGATGTCGAGCTGAAGTTCGGTAAAGCCGACAGCTTCGTATTGGATTCCCACCTCGGCTGGGCCAAAGAAGGCGGATCGCTGCAGCTGGACCTTACCTATCCGCTGGATCGTCTATTCTCCAGTAATTTCGATCTTTACTTTCAGGCCCAATATGTCAACGCACTCGCTGAAAGTCTGCTCGACTACAGCCAGCGGACCCGGGCATTCCGGTTCGGATTTGCCATCGTCAGGTAAATGGAGGCGTTATGATCGCAAACAATCGAGGGTAAACGCCGTGGTGATTCGACCTTCTCAAAGAACCGATGCACATACCATGTCTCGCATCTACGTGACGACCTGGCGGGATACCTACCTGAGCGTGATACCATTTGGTTACTTATTCGGCATGTCGGAATCCCGGCAGGAACAGGCCTTTCTCAATGAACTCAGCAGCAGACAGACCATCAGTTTTGTGGCTGAAGATGCCGGCAGGGTTGTCGGCTTTATCACCGGTGGTGATGAAAGAAATAAAGACGATATCTACAGGGGTGAAATCTACACCCTGTATGTGCTGAAACATTTTCAGCGGCGGGGCATCGGTGGAAGGCTCGTGTCGGCCTTGGCGACACGGTTAAACCGAAACGGCATCTATTCAATGCTGGTTAGGGTCCTCAAGCTCAACCCTTACCGGCGATTTTATCAAAAAATCAACGGCACCTATCTCAAAACCGAACGCCTACCGTTTGCCGGAGAAGTCATGGACGTGGAAGCCTATGGCTGGCTGGATACGAGTCTTATCGACATGTAAACCGCGCGGAAAAATTTGTCTAAACTTGCACAGTTTTTCAGAGTGGTTTGAATCCGCATATACTCCCCCAGATTATCCATCGTCATTTGACAATCACTGATAGGTATTCGAATTATATCCCATTATTCCTGCTTTGTGCTATAATGACAGCAGTTTTGCGGTTAAGGATTAATATCTTAGGGCCCCGGCAAAAAATAATTCCACCTCTTGCTTGTCTTATGGCCCGTCTACTGCGTTACATCCACCCACACATATTCCGATATGTGCAGGTGGATGTGCCTTGTAGACAAACCATAATCCGGCGCAATCGTGTGGAATTATTTGTTGCCGTAACCCTTAAAAGGAGAATCGTCATGCGGGGCGCATTGCTCATCGGTCTTACCATCGTATTGCTGATCATCGGTATTCTTGTCATGAAAAACATGGGAGTCGACAATTCGACCGGCACCACAGAAAGGCAGGCGCTAACACACGCCAAACGAGCGGAAAGTGCTGCTGATAAGGCCAATGAAAGAATTAAAGACCTAACTAATCAAGTGTCTGGGGCTAAGTAACCCTTCGCCGCAGATGCAATATGCGACAATTTCCGATCTAAATTTTTATAGGCGCCCTGCCCTTCCGTTCAGACGTAAACCCACCCCTTCGCCATATTTTTCACTGCCGTGCTCCGGTCATTTTCAATATCTCTGAGTGCTCTGAGTGTCGCTGCCGCAGAAATAAGGCTGCCCGGAGCATCCCCATTCTGGTCACGAACAACAGACTCTCTTGTTTCATCGTTTTAAACCGCCGATGATTCTGCTGTGCATTTCACTGTCCTCCAGGTAATGTTTTGCTCGGAGTGGACGTTTGACGAAAGGTTTGTAAGCGTTCACAGGGCACCGCATCTACTTTGTTGTCGGGCACTTGAAGTACAAAAGTACATCTGCGGCACCCTGTAAACGCTTACAATGAGGTGGTTTGAAGCGCATCGGACTTTGTAACCCTATGGACGGTTACGAAGGTTTAGTTGGAATTCGGCTATTTCTTTTGAAATACCAATTGTTTCGTGATAAATGCACACCCATGCGAGCTTCAAAATGGGTCATTTTTAGTGTGTGTTTGGCGATTGCGGCTTTTTTCATCGTCAATAATATTATTTCCAACCAAAAAATTAAAAAGGCCCATTCCCCTTCGCCGCCATTCGTGCAGCAACCGGTCACGTCCGGAACGGCTCCTCCTTCCCGGGCGCCGCGATATATTTCCGTAGAAATGAAAAAGCCGCTTAAAACCCTAATTGCCGGCGAAACCGACAGTTTGGAACTCGAAGCCCGGCTGATGACGCCGGAAAGTTCCTCTGAAAAACCTCCGCTATGGGACCGGGAAGCGGCAGCACCTCTGGCCATCTGGATCGCATCCCCGGATGAAAGCGGCATCGTCTTTATCGATAAGCTCCACCCGGACAGGCCCCGCCATCATATTCTACTTAAATTCACCCCTCCCTCCGCACCCGATGCCAGGTCGCTGACAGCGCGAGTAGAATATCGCGTCAACTCGAGAACCAGCGCCGGCAGCCACTCTTTTTGGATGGATGTTTTCGGAGAACTGGTTGCCGCGGACGGTAACAAGATCCAGGACATGGGCATCATCAAATTGCCTTTCAACGTCGATACCCATCTGCGGACCAAACTGTTGATGCTGACGGTCATTGCGGCCGCCGTTTTTCTCTTTATCGTGGAATGGGTGCGTGTGGACGTGGTGGCCATCGCGATGATGGTGCTGCTTCCCGAGCTGGGCTTATTGAATTCACAGGATACGTTCAAAGGTCTCAGCAGCAATGCCGTGATGGCCATCATCGGTGTGATGATCATCAGCTACGGTTTGAACCGGGCCGGCCTGGTCAGTCGTATCATTCAGCCTGTTCTGAAATACGTCGGCACTAGTCCGAATCGATTGACAGTGATTTTCTCCAGTATGATCGCGGTTATTTCGAGTGTGATGCAAAATACCGGTGCTGCCGTACTCTTCCTGCCCGCCATCCGGTTGGTCACATCCTATAGACTTAAAATCCCCATTTCACGCGTGCTCATGCCCATTGGAATGGCGGCGATTCTCGGCGGCACGCTGACGATGATCGGTACGAGCCCCCTGATCCTTCTCAATGATATTCTGCCCCCGGGAATGCCTAAATTCGGTTTCCTGGAATTGACACCCATCGGTATCGCCCTGGTTGTCGGCGGTCTTGCATATCTCTCCACGGTGGGTATGCGCCTGCTCACAAGGCAATCCGGGAGCCCGGCCGGCACCCAAAACAAAGAAGTGGATCGTGTCAAAGAGGGTATTCTCAGTTCCTACCCGCTGATCAAGGGCCCATTTGAAATTTATCTGCCCGAAGATTACCAGCCGGGCCGGCATCCGCTGTCTGTAGTTGAGATTCGCCGGCGTTTTTCAGTGAACATCGTGGCTTTGGCCGACGCCGACGGCACCCATAAAGTCGCCCCTCTTCCCGAAACCACAATCCATCCGGGCCAAATTTTGTGCGTTTACGGCCCCCTGAAAGCCGTCGAAAAATTCGTGCAGGATTTCGGGGTGATTCTGAAAGAGGAACCCGAATGTTTCAAGGACAGTATGTTCAATCCTTCCCTGGCAGGAATAGTCGAGGGAGTGGTGTCCCCCCGTTCGAGCCTCATCGGAGAAACAATCAAGGAAATCGGCTTTCGTGAAGCATTCGGCTTGAATACCCTGGCCCTTCATCAAGCCGGCAAAACCTATTACAGACAGTTGGCCGATCGCCCTCTACAGGCCGGAGATGCCATACTCTTGCACAGCACCTGGGAGCAGTTGCACGCGCTGCAGGATCTTCACCAGAATCTGATCATTATCACACCTTTTGAAAAGGAGTTTCACAAGCCTGAAAAATCCGGCTGGGCGTTGACCTGCTTTTTAGCGGCGCTTTTTTTGATGATTCTGTCGAGTTTCTATTTTCAAAAACGTCCCTATAACCCGATCCCATTGTCGGTTTGCCTCATGCTGGGCGCCGTCGGTATGGTCCTGACCCGGGTTATAACGATCAGCGAAGCATACCGCGCGGTAGATTGGCGCACCGTCTTTTTGTTGGGAGGGCTCATACCACTGGGAATGGCCATGGATCAAACGGGGACGGCTGAATGGATCGCCAGAGGCATCGTCCTCGGACTCGGCTCGCTGATGTCTCCCCTGTTGCTTCTCATCGTCCTGGCCACTCTGAGCTGCGGATTCACCATAGTCATTTCAAATGTCGGTGCCTGCACCTTGCTGATCCCCCTGGGCATTTCCATCGCAAACCAAATCGGCGTCGACCCTCGCGTGGCGGCCATTGTCGTCGGGATAGGGGTATCCAACTCTTTCATCCTGCCGACCCATCAGGTGAATGCTCTTTACATGGGGCCTGGAGAATACAAGACCAAGGACTATATAAAAATCGGAGGGCTGCTGGCCATCATCTATATTGTTATTCTGGTAGCGATGACCTATTTCTTTTACCTGTAAGTGTCTTGTTCGGGCCGACGTTGCATATTAAAACGTTAATAACATACTGATAATATGTAGATAACTCAAATTTGGACCATTCAGGCATCCTTAATGTTTAAAAATTAAACATTATTCTCTCCTTCAAATTCCATCAGATTTTATAACTATTCGTATATTCAACAAAAAACTTAAATGGCATCTCTTTTGCGTAGATGACAGGTTTAAACGCCATCTATCAAGGGAGCGACTATGCCTTGGACCATCTATCTGCCTATTGCACAGCACAGCGTGGCCCTGCCCATCATGGTGGGGCTCGGATTTGTCGTGGGGCTTCTGTCCGGTTTGTTCGGCGTGGGCGGTGGGTTTTTGATGACCCCTCTTCTGATCATGATTGGCATCCCGCCTACTGTGGCCGCGGCCTCTGATTCCAATCAGATCGTGGCCGCCTCGGCTTCCGGCATGTATGCCCACTACCGTTTGGGCAATGTCGATTTTAAGATGGGGGTCTATCTTCTGATCGGCGGCATCCTGGGTGGTACCGGTGGGGTTCAGATCATTAAGATCCTAAAGGCGATGGGCAATGCCGATTTTTTGATCAAGATCACCTATGTCGTCATGCTGGGCTTTGTGGGCGTCTATATGTTCCAGGAAAGCCTGCAGGCGCTGCGGTCAACCGAAACCCCAAAAGCCATCCCAGCCGAAGGAAAAGGAAAGGATTCGATGTATGTTCGGCTGATGCGAGCTCTGCCGTGGCAGACCCGTTTCGAGAAGTCGGGCATCGTGCTTTCCCCGCTTGTACCGCTGTTCCTGGGGGGCCTGATGGGCATGCTGGCAGCCATCATGGGGGTGGGCGGCGGGTTTATCATGGTGCCGGTGATGGTTTACCTGCTCAGGATGCCCATGCATGTCGTCGTCGGAACGAGCCTGTTTCAGGTGCTTTTTACATGTATCGATGTAACGATCATGCAGGCCTACTCCAACCGCACCGTGGATTTCATTTTGGCTCTGCTCCTTCTGATCGGTTCGACCTTTGGGGCCCAGGTCGGTGCCCGGCTCAGCACGCGGCTCAAAGAGGACCAGCTCAAGATTTTCTTAGCTTCACTGGTGCTGCTGGTGATGGTCAAAATGCTGTTGAGCCTGGTGCTGACCCCGAATATTCTACTGTCTTATCACGGAGGTCACTAATCGCATGCGTCGCTTCGCCTTGGTGATTTTGGTGTGTTGCGCCGGGCTGGGTGTTGCACCGGCGGGATTCGCGCAGACAAATGCTCCGACCGCTCTGACTGTCAGCCCGGATGTTCTGAACGTGGGCCTGTTTTTTTCAGGTGGAGAGATTACCATTACCGGTGAGATACCGGTTTCATCCGATGTCGTGGTGGAGATCATCGGTCCGCAGGTGAACAGCTTGTTTGACTTAAAAGGGCGTATCGGTCCTTTCTGGCTGACACGTGAAAAAGTCGACCTGGAAAACGCGCCGGCGCTCTACATCCTGTTGCTGCCGTCCGGCCCGGACTGGGAGCAAAAAGCGACCGCATTGAATTTAGGCATCGACAACCTCAAGCAACAAATCGGCATCAGCAGGACTGAAACCACCACAGACGATATCTTTCACATGTTTTTAAAATTGAAGCGTTCCGAAAAGCTGTATGACGAATTGCCGGGTGCGGTATTCTATTCGGCAAGTGAGAACGGCCGTCGTCGATTCACAGCCACGTGCCGTTTGCCCTCTTCGACCGCGGTCGGCAAATATACCGTCAAAACGACGACCATCGTCAATGGAAAAAGGGGCGCGGAGCTGTCGCACGATTTGACGGTACAGGAAGTGGGGTTCGTTGAAATGGTGAGTCGGATGGCCTCTGAGAGCAGATTGACTTACGGGGTTGCGGCGGTTCTGATCGCTCTTTTTTCAGGTGCCTTGATGGGGCTTCTCTTTAAAGGCGGTGGCGGGCATTAATGGATCTAATCGGTGAAATCGGCGACCTTTTTAAAAAGGCACGCCTGTGGCGCAAGGGGCCGATAGTTCCCTTGAATGACATGTTTGCGCGATTTCAGCAAATCCTGAAAGAAAACAATACGGCCATGAAAATGATTGCCGATATGGAGGACAAACTCGGCGGAGAATATGTGTTTGACCGGCAGTACCTGCAGGACACGATCAAGCGCATTGAGGATGTAATTCTGCGTTCAGCAGTCGATTTCAATTATATCAGCAACAACAAATACCTTGATATTTATAACGTGATCGAGTCGCTCGGCAAGCAGCTGAAGTTGGAACTTGCGGGCCAAATCGTTATCCCGGGCCATCAAAACATACTGCTGCTGGACGAGATCAAGCAGGGGATGGCCGAGGCGGTGGGCAACAAAGCATACAACCTGTCCCGGGTGACCCGCATGTCCAATGTGGGGGTGTCGCCGGGTTTTGTGGTCACCATCGCCGGATTCCGTAAATACCTGGCCTATAACAATTTGTTCGACAAGATCGACACCTCGCTGAACACGTGCAGGCAAGAAGGCCAATCGGTGGAGACGGTTTCGCACACCATTCGGCTTTGGATTTTGGGCGGCGACATACCGCCGGAATTGCGACGTGATATTCTCAAAGCCGTAGAAAAAATATGCCCAAAATCCCCGGAGACCGCGTATTACACGGTGCGCAGCAGCGCCGTCGGCGAGGATGGGGAAATGAGTTATGCGGGCCTGCACGATTCGTTTTTAAATGTTCCATTCCGGGAACTGCTCTCCAGTTTCAAGAAAGTCCTGGCCGGGATGTACAACCCGACCAGTCTGATCTACCGGATGAATCGGCAGGTGCCGACAACCGATATGGCAATGGCGGTACTTTACCAGAAGATGGTTTCGAGCCGAGTGGCCGGTGTGGCCTATACCATCGATCCAAACGCACCGCGCGATCAGATCTGCGTGCTGGGAGCCAGTTGGGGACTGGGCAAAGTGGTAGTGGAAGGGCGCAGCGCCGTGGACACGTATCGCGTGTCTCGTCATCCCCCCCATCCGGTGCTGGCATCCCGGATCTGCGAAAAGCAATGGATGATCACACCGCTTGAAAACGGTCAAGAGACGCCCGTCCCGGCAGAATTGCGAAACCAGCCGTGTTTGACGCCCGACGAAGCATCGATGATCGTGGAGGCGGCGCTGATCACGGAACGTTTTTTCAAACGGCCCATGGATGTCGAATGGAGCCTGGATGAGAACGGCCGGATATGGATTCTGCAAGCCCGCCCCCTGGGCATCACTCGGGGCAGCGGGGCCCGAAGCCCGGAATTGAATGAAACGCTGCGGCGGCACACCGTGTTGATGCAAAACAAGGGGGTTATCGCTTACCGCGGCATTGGTGCCGGAACGGTCTGGCTGGCCGAGGACGACGAGAGCCTGGACCGGTTTCCCAGCGGAGCGGTGTTGGTGGCGCGTTATGCCATTCCGCTGCTTTCGCGAGTGATTCCGCGGGCCAGCGCGGTTATCACGAACGTGGGCAGTTCCACAAGCCATATGGCCACAGTTGCCCGCGAGTTTCGGGTTCCGACCATCGTCGATACCGGATCGGCCACGGATATCCTCAAACCGGGCCAACAAGTCACGGTGGATGCGGAACGCAACGTGGTCTACGAAGGTCACATTGACGGATTGCTCCACCATCAGCTTCTGGAACGCGCTTCGTTCGAAAGCACGTATGAATTTCAATTGTTGCGGCGTCTGCTCAAGCGGATTGCCCCCTTGACGCTGATTGACCCTGAAGGCACCAACTTTACCACCCAGGGTTGCAAGACGTTTCACGATGTGCTGCGCTTCATTCACGAAAAATCGACCCTGACCCTGACCCAGATCGCCGAAGACCCTGGCTTTTTAAGGGCCCGCGGCGGAAAGCGCCTCAAGGCAGACTTGCCCTTGAATCTGATTCTGATCGACATCGGCGGCGGTCTGGACGATAGGACCGCAAAAGCCGGCTGGGTGCTGCCCGAACAGATCACCTCGCTGCCGATGAAGGCGTTGTGGCAGGGTATGGCCTCGCCGGACGTATGGAGCACCAACCCTATCTCTGCCGATTTTAAGGGGCTTATGTCGAGCCTGACCCGGACCCAGAGCGCTGCGGCCTCGGGCAATCCCCTGGCCGGCATGAATGTGGCCGTTTTGGGAGCCACCTACCTGAACCTGAGTTTACGGGTGGGATACCATTTCACAGTGGTCGATGCCAGTCTGGGACCGCAATTGGAAAAAAACAGCGTCTTTTTCCGGTTTATCGGCGGTGCCACGGACATCACCCGGCGGTCGCGGCGTGCTGCCCTTTTGATGACTATCCTGGAAAAAATTGGTTTCAAAGTGGAAGGCAAGGGCGATTTGGTGATCGCCCGGGCGACCAGTCCGAAAGTAGAACGAAGCAAAAACCACCTGTATATGATTGGACGCCTGATCGGTTTTGCCCGCCAACTGGACATCCTGATGACCGATGATGCCTCCGTCGGCATATACTTCGAGCGGTTCATGGCGGGCTGCAATATAAACCCTAGCGGCCCTTACATTTAAAAGGAGGGATTTCGATGAAGAAAAAAACAACGATCTGCATCTTGGACGATGAACCTATCGTCGGAGACCGGCTGAAACCGGAGTTGGAAGATGACGGCTATGAAGTAGAAGTTTTTACGGACAGTCTGCTGGCCATGAAGCGCGTGGATGAGACCTGCTTTGATATTTTCATCACCGATTTGAAAATGCAAGGCGCGGATGGGATGGAGTTTTTGGAAAAGGTCAAAACGTCCTGCCCAAACTCGCAGGTCATCATGATAACCGGTTACGCCACAATCGAAACCGCCCGCGAGTCATTCGTGCGCGGCGCCTACGACTTTATCGCCAAACCGTTTCGCATCGGTGAGATTCGCGAAGTGATAAAGAGGGCGCGGCGACGCGTAAAAAAGCAGACGGCGCAAAATTCGTGAGAGGAGAACGACCATGTTAAATCTTCTCGTGGCCGTGGAACACAGCCTGGAAGCGAGCTTTGCGTTGCGAACGGCTTGTTTTTTCGGCATTAAGATCAATATCCGGCCGATTTATGTTATTGGTCCACCCGGGCGCGACATAACGCTCGGTGCCGGCTGGGCCTGGAAATCCTGGGAGCGGGAAACCCGCCAGCAGGCCAAAGCCTATATCGAAGATTTGCTGCTGGCCGAAAGGAACCAGTGTGCCAACATCGCGGACCCTGTAATTTTAATGGGCGATCCGATTCAGGAGATGACCGGACATTTCTGGCAGGGCAGTTATGACATGCTTGTGGTCGGGGCGCCGTTTCGGAAGATCGAGCCACTGGCCTTGAGCCGCCGAATGCGGCAGACGGCCAAGAAAGCACGACGGGATTTGCCGCTGCTGGTGGTTCGGCACCTTAAGAGGATTCAGCATGTGGTTGCCCTGACCGATGGCGGCTCTCCGGCCGAGAGTGCACTGGGGCTTTTGATCCGGCTCAGTTCCTTTTTGTCTTTTACCATCACGCTGGTGAGTCTGGCTCGAAACAATGCACCGTCCAATGATTTGCAAACCCTGAACCTCGAACGAGGGCAGGCCATCCTGAAAGAAAAGAGCATCGATGCCGCCGGTTTTACCTCCGATAGTCTTTCAGCCGGCGAGTTAACCAAAAAACTGAAGGCGGCAGACCTGGTGGTCAGCCCCTTCCCGACGGACGACCACCATTCCCATCTCCACGGACTATCGGACCAGGAAATTCAGGCGGTCCTCTTTTATATCGGTCGGGATTGAGCGTCTTATTTTGACGGAGCCGTAAAAGCCCGATATCTGCATTACACGTCATTTCTCGTCACTGTGGCATACCGTAATGTGCGCCTCATTCCTCGAAATTCGCAAGCCTTGATCTCGGGCTTTTTCCGGGTTTATTTTTTCAAACCGAATTTCTTCATTTTGCGCCATAGGGTCGAGCGGGTGATGCCCAGGATGGCGGCGGCCTGGTCACGGCGGCCTTGGACGCCTTTCAAAACCTTGGCGATGTGTTCCTGCTCCAATTGCTCCAGGCTTTTCCATGAGCAGGTAGGCGCCTGTTGGCGGTCGGCGAAAAACGGCGGCAAATCCTGGGGCTGAATTTCATCGCCCTCGGCCAGAGCCACGGCGCGCGCAACGATGTTCTCAAGCTCGCGAACATTGCCCGGATAGTCATAGCACATCAATAAATCACGCGCCTGGGCAGAGAATCCTTTGATCCGTTTCCGGTAAGTTTCGCAGCGCTTGTGCAGAAAATGGTCGGCCAGCAGCCATAGGTCCCCTTCCCGGTCACGCAGCCGGGGTAGGGACAAGGTCATGACATTGAGCCGGAAATAGAGGTCTTCCCGGAAATCACCCTGCTTGACGGCTTCCTCCAGGTCACGGTTGGAGGCGGCCAATATCCGGATATCCAGGTTGACCGGACGGTTGGCGCCGACGCGATAAATTTGGCCCTCCTGCAGTACCCGCAGCAATTTTACCTGCATGCCGAGCGGCATTTCGGCGATTTCATCTAGAAGTACGCTGCCGTGATTGGCGGTTTCGAGTAAGCCCTGCTTCGTACTGAAGGCACCGGTAAAAGCGCCTTTTTCATGGCCGAACAGTTCATTGGCGATCAGTTCGGGCGAGAAGCCGCCGCAATTGAATGATACGATGGGCGCCTCGCGGCGTAAGCTGAGTCGATGGATCGCGCGGGAGACCAATTCTTTGCCTGTGCCGCTCTCACCATAAATGATCACCGGGCAATCCAAGGGGGCGACTTTTTCGATCAGCCGGTACACGCGCACCATTTCAGGGCTGGTGCCGATCATGCCCTCGCGACCGGCCTCGCGCATCATCAAGGCCCGCAGATCGGTAGCCTCCTGGTGCAAATGGATTTTTTCGATGGCACGACCGATCAGGTTTTCAAATTCGTCCAGCCGAATCGGCTTGGTCAGGTAGTGGAACGCGCCGGCGTGCGTGGCTTCGATGGCCGAATCGATGGATGCATATCCCGTGATCACTACCACTTCGGTCTCCAGTCGGCGAGACTTGATGCGGCGTAGAATCTCAAGGCCGTCCGCACCCGGCAGCATTAGGTCGGTCACAACCAGGTCGTGGGGTGCATAGCGGTAGCTTTCCAAAAAGGATTCACCGTCAAAAAAAAGGTCCACCGGGTAACCCATTTCGGTCAGGTGTTCCTGCAGGCGTAGGCCGGAGATCTTTTCGTCATCGATAATGGCGATACGAACGAGAGGGTTATTCATTGACCATCTTTGGGGTGGTGGGAATCATCACGGTGAATTTGCAGCCCTTTCCCTTAAGGCTGTCCACCGAAATCCGACCGCCATGCTTGTTGATGATGCCGTAGCTGACCGAAAGTCCGAGACCGGTTCCCTGTCCGACTTCCTTGGTTGTGAAAAAGGGATCAAAAATGTGAGGCAGATGTTCTTCGGCGATGCCGATACCGGTGTCCTGGACGGTTATGTTGATCCATTTGTCCTTGTCCTGGTTGGCCGTTACGGTCAAATCGCCCCCGGCGGGCATGGCCTGGACCGCGTTGATGATCAAATTCAACAGGACTTGCTGCAGTTCCTGGCGGTTGCCGCGCACCTTGGCCAGCCCGTTCGCAATATTCTGGTGTACGTTGATTTTGTTCAGGGCGATCTGGTTGCCGGCTATCTTAAGGGTGTCCTGCAGCAACTGGGGCAATTCGATATCCTGCACAGTTGAGGCTTCCGAACGTGAGAAATCCAGAAGATTTTTGACGATGCCGCTGGCCCGGATGGCCTGGTCCAGAATATCCTGCAGCAGGGTGGCCCGCCGTTCTTCAGGAATCTTGCGGCCGCCGACCAGGCTGTCGATGGTTAGAATGATGTTGTTGATGGGGTTGTTCAGTTCATGGGCCACGCCGGATACCAAGGTGCCAAGGGAGGCTATCTTGCGCGAATGGATAATCTGTTCCTGACGGGCCTCGAGTTCTTCGACCATCCGGTTAAAGGCGATGACGAGGCGATCGACTTCGCTTTCGATACGGGTGGCATGTCGGATGGGGCCGAATTCGCCGCGACCGATCTTTTTTGTGGCACGCTCCAGTTCCACCAGCGGCTTGACGACCTTACGGTTCACCAGGATTGCGCTCACGATAAAAAGAACCAGAATCAGTCCTGTGGTCATCAGGGGCCAACGCATGCCGCTGCGGGCTGTAATGGACACACTATTGCGGCTTTCAGCCAGCAGCGCCTGGGATAGGTCGACCATTTGCTTGCCCACGGAGCGCATTTTTTCCTGAGCCGCTTCGGTTGGCATTATATCGGTGGCGGTCTCCTGCTCCTTTTCAAGCACGGCACTGTAATCCTGAAAGGCCGCGCCGAGCTTGAATAGAATCGCTTCACTACGGATGGTCTCTGGACCACTTTGGATGCCGGCATAAAGCTCTCTGGCGTGTTCATAATATTTGATCGTTTCGTTGAGGTTATTTCGGCTTTTGTACAAGAGGAAATTTTTTTCATAACGCCTTATTTCGAGGATTGAATTGTAAAGGTCCTCAAAGCGCTCGAGGCCCATGGTCGCCTGATTGATTTGGCTGATTTCAAAATACACAATGAAGAAATTGAACAGCCAGATCACCAGGCCTGCAAAAGCCAGCAGCCTGAACTTGCCATGCAGATCAAGATTAGACCACATCCGTTTCATTATGCGTAAGGAACCATGTAAAAGATAAGAAAGCCTTGCCGGCAAGGTCGTCACCGGGCGTGGCCATGAAACACATCCTTCAAAAGCGCGCGAGGCTATGTCACGATATGGCCCTCCTGTTTCCGCTACGCCTATGAACCGGTGCCCGCTAAGCGATACAACAGTGCATATCAATTATAGAATGCCAAGTGGATTGTCAACCTCAGGAGGAAATTGGATGATGAGACAGCGCCTGGAATTGGGAGGAACGTATATCAGATTATAGATTTAGATATTTTTCTGTTGGCAGGAACTTGCTTAATATAATGTTCTAGTTTGAGGACATCACTTTTGGTCATTTGGGAACTCACACTTACCATCTCAGAAGGCAGTCGTCATTGGGTGTACTTGGCACCCTTGCCTGCATTATGAGCCACCAGCTGCTGATCAATATTGTTGGTAATTCCACAGTACAACGATTCGTCAGCACACCGAACCAGATAAACGACCCATTCATTTTCATTCATTTGAAAGGTTCATTCCATTACCATATAGCGACAATAATCACTCAGGAATTCAGATAATGCTCAACGGTGTATCTCAAATCCACATCCAGGTCAGTCGTAGCGAGCCACTTCAAATAATCAACCGGCACCTCTTCCATCTTCAGACCCTTATGCTTCCCGAAAGGCATTCTACGATAAAGCACCGGTTTGTTTGACACTTCGATTATCTTCGCAACGGCATCATCCCCGAACTTTTCAACCGCTTGGGCGTGAATATGCTGAAAAACGGCTTCAAGAACCAGTATATCCCCCAAGGCGGTGTGTGCGGTGGCATCGACATTGAGGTTCAGATAATACCGCAGATATTGCAGACCATAACGCGGAATCACGCCATCTTTGTCAAAATAGCGGGCCAATTTGAATGTGCAAACGACCTTCTTTGGTTCGATCCCTTCCTTTTTGAGCATCTCGACATCAAATGCCGCATTATGGGCGACCATGACATTGCTGTCTGACGTCATCAGATCCTGGAGCTGGTTCCATGCATCGCTTCCACGGAAGACGGGTTTATCCTGAACCATTTCGTTAGTGATGTGATGGACGGCCATAGCGTCGATGGAAATCGGCATGCCCGGATTGAACAGTCCGTTGACCGTTAGGCCGTCTTCAGTTTTAAAGGCGATTTGGCACAGCCGGTCAGCCGGGCCGCTGTCAGTGGTTTCTGTGTCGAGATAAAAAAACATGTCGTGATCTGACGTGCAAATATATACTATGACAGCTAGATAATCTCGTCATAGGCTTTGATTGTCACAACCGTGTTCACATGTGTCACATTCCACCGGTTGCCGGCGCCAAACCCACCTGATCACCGTCTTTGAGAACCGAATTCATTTCAGCCTGTTTTCCATTTACGAAAACAAGTTTTATATTTTCCGGGGATTGATTGAGCCGCTTGGACAAGGCCGTTACCGTTTCCCCATCTTCCAGTTCGTAAGGTGTGCTGTCTTTGTAGTCGCAGGTGTCTGCATCGGCCAGGGATGAAAAGCATTTAACCGTTACTTTCATTTGAAGGCTCCTTTTATGATGTGAGTTTAATATAAAACATTGTGTTTTTTAGAAAACATCCAATTCTGTCGTTCATTGTATGCACTTCTTGAACCGAGTCAAGCAGGACATCATGCATTTGATTGGGTTTCCGATACCAGTCTATTTGATATTGCTCAGCCACGGTTTCATTAAGCGCACTGATCGGTTTCCTATCCAGAGATGTGCAGTTTTATGCGTATTCAAGCATATCACCGGATATATAATCACCTGCCAAGTTATGACCTGAGAGTCTTCCCGGAGTACACCCTGCCGACCGCATGGACCTTCCGGCAAAATGAAATGAAACAGTGCCCGCCAAAAAAAATGGAAGGCACTGTTAAGCAGTTTAAAATCCAATGGCTTTTTTAATGCTTTTGTATACGGATTAGATCCAGTCGACTGTTTCTTGGGGAGCCTGGTACCGAACAGCGGCAGCACAAGCCGCCCTCAGCATCGAAATCGCCCCCTTGCCGCGGTTTCTCTTTTTAACGCCAGCGGCGATGATGAACTTCGATAATCACTTCGGCAACAGGATTTTGCCAGCGATGAATGGCACCGTCCAGATCGCTGATACCACCAGCGGGATCGGTATCTCCTATCACGCTCGGGTGAATGTGGACCTTTTTGTTGGCCTCAATATCAGTCGCACCTGTTCCGTCGATTCCGGCATCTCCTCCCGGATCTGCCGGTATACCCGGCTTTCCTGGAGTTCCACCGTCGATGGTGTTGATGAGTTCGTCATTGACCTCGGTGCCGGCGTCGTACCCGTTGAGGTAATAGGTGTAGGTTCCAGGAATTATAGGGATGCGCAGCGAGTCCAGCCCCACGAAACCGTCGTTGGTGGGCAGCAGCATCGCTACAATGGACAGGTACTTGTTTCGGCTTCTGTCGGTATCGAAAAAGACATCACGGACCGCTTCTCCAGGGGCGAGTAAACCGCCGGCCGGATTCGCATTGCTGTTGGCACCTTGGCCGTTGACATAATCCAACAAATCGGAAATGTCCCCACCCTCTGCCATTGCCTGCAGCTTTATAGAGGCCGTTCCGCCGGTTTCGAACAAATCGGTGTGTCTGTCGTGGGCGGTGATCAACAGCGGCGTGAACCAAGTTCCGTGCGTCAGGTTCTTCACCGTGACGCTGAATTTGGCGGCCGATGCCTGGCAGACAAAAAACGATGTCAAAAACATTACACCAAGAAACGTACCGAAGAATTTACTTCTCATGAGAGCCTCCATTTCCTTCAAAAGTTAGTGTCCATTTCGAATAGTCCGCGAATACCGCATTCTTTTCTGGCCGCATTCGAACTTGATTAAATGTAAACAGCTTGTGTAAAGATAAGTTAAAGGTTCTGTAAAGATTGGGTAAAATTTATTTTGTATTCACAGTCACGGAAGGTCATTACCTCAGGAACTTCAACGCCGGCGGAGTTAAAAAACTGTTGTACTGAATGTCGGTGAGGTTCGTTAAAAACGATTGATCGAAATTGACAGATGCGGCCACAAGGGTCTTAAAAGCTTCTTGTCCTGATCCGCCGTTAAAACCCTTGTGATTTGACCGCTCAGCACTGCTCTGGTATAGCCATGGGAACCCCTTTATGGGGGCCGCCAAGGCAACGTGATAAACACATCAGTTGAGGGTGCTGACATGAGACCAAGATACAAAATCCTGCTTTTCACCCTGTCACTTTATATTGTCGGGAGCACAGTTTTTAACGGCACTCAAACATCCTCTCAGGAGTATGATGCCGGGGTTACAAATTCCCAGAATCGGTTCATCATAGCGAGTTATCATCCCGGATCCGCTGATATCACAGAGCCTGACACCATCAAGGCCATAGCAGACATCTTATCCAGATTTGAGATTGTAGCGCTTCAATGCATACGAGATGAAAATGCAGACGCTGTGCTATATGAATTGGTTGGGGAAATGAATCGCTACGGACACCAATACGGTTACCTTTTAGGCCCGATTGTTGAGGATACCCCGACCCGGTACGCCTTTGTCTATCGAACTGACATCATTTACCCTGTGCAGTGGTACACATATGACGATGCAAAGGAACACGATTTCCTCTGGGAACCATTTGTCGCGAGATTTAAGATGGACGACGACATGTTTGATGTCACCATTGTCAACTATTATACCGAGCCTGCGTCAAGGCCTCGGGAAATAGATTTTTTGCCGCTTGTCATTAATGACGCGAAAAAAAGGTTTCCGGACGAAACCGACGTCATTGTTCTTTGTTCGGCTAAACCTGCTTATTACTCCCTTTCTTTTAGTGATCCGTTTAAATCATTAGAGCAAGAGGATTACTTCCTTTTATTGGACGCTGAGACGACTCATTTTAATGGCACTGATAATCCCGTTGTTCCGCAAATCATCATCGCTGCAAGTTCCGAAAAAATGTATTGGGAAGATGCCGGTTTAGTTGCCATCGATGCTGAATCGAGCACCGGCCAAGATACCGGCGCGGTTTTATCAACGAATCAAGCGGGTTTTAGCTCCGTTATAATTGTGAATGATGAACCTGAAGACACTGAGGATAAGAAGGAAGGTTCAAGTTCTAAAGCATTCTGTTTTTTCGGAACCACGAGTGGTTAATTTTTGACGTCAATATGTTTGAGAGGTTCGTACAGACCCGCTAAAGAAACCTTGGCCAGTGTTTTCGAATTCGACTTTCGAATTTCCGTTTTATGAAGACATCTGCAGAACGGATGAGGAACTGAAAGCAGTGCGCGAGGAATACCTGAAAAGGTCAAAATAAAGAGGAGCAAGCGACGATGTCTCTCCTGAAACTGTTTTCCGGCCCTTCGCCGGAAAAGCTCGAAGAAAAAGGTGATGCCCTTTTTGCAGCCGGGCATTGGGGCCAGGCCAAACTGGCTTATGAAGGCGCACTCGACAAACGGCAGAAGCGGTCCGACCAGGACATCGACGCCCGACACCGGCTTGCGCAGAAGATCCGGGAAGCCGTTAACGCGCTGGCCAGAGAGCATCGACAGACGGCCCAGAATCTGATTGAAGGCGGGTATGACGACGAGGCGCGGGCTCTGCTGACGCTGGCCATGGAAGTCACCGCAGACCCGCAGTTTAAGGCGGAACTCGACGCTCAACTCCGTGCGCTGACCTCTCCCCGAAACCATCCCAACGATCGGGAGCCGATGATGTCGACCGTTAGGTCGGAAGACAGCGTTTCCCTCTTCGATGAGGCATCGGAAGACGATTACTTCCTGGCATTGTGCGGCACATTGCCGAAGGAAGTGCGGGATGCGTATCTGGCTTATGGCGAAGACTTTAAAAGCGGCTATATCGCACTGAATCGCGGTGACTTTCAGGCGGCGGCCGAAAGTCTCTCCCGCGCCCTGGAGCAAAACCCGCAGCCCGAGAGCTATATCCCCCTGGAACTGGCATCTGCCAAGTTGAATCTGGACCGACCGGCCGAGGCCCGTGAACTGCTTGAAAGTTTTCTCGAGCATCACCCCCATGCCCTTCCCGCATGTCAGCTCTTGTGTGACATCTATTGGGAGGAGGAGGATTTTGACCGGGTCGATGCCCTGCTGGCATCCCTGCCGGAGGAGCTGGCCGAATCAGTAGCCGCGGTGCTGCTGAAAGGCGAAACGCTCATGCGCGCCGGCCGTCATGCAGACGCCCGCAAATTCTATCGGCAATTCCTGGAGGTCTATGGCTGGAACGATGACGTGGCCCGGGAACTCTCCAAAGCCCACGAAGCCCTGGGTGAATCGGCCGAGGCGCGCACCATCTACCGGGAGATCATCGGCCGCTGCGACAGCTGCCGCGCCCGCGTTGATCCGGCGATCAGGCACCGCTATGCAGAGCTGTGTTTCACCGACGGCCTGTACACGACGGAGATCCTGGAGATGTACCTCGCCCTCGCCCGGGAGATCCCGGAAAACGCGGCCGGTTACTTCGACCGGGTCAGCCGGATCTACGCGGCCCAGGGCAAACCGACCGAGGCGGAGCGCTTCCTCTCTTTTGCAAGGCGGGCCGCGGCGGAACGGGATTAACCCCATTATTGAGGTTTTTGTCGATTTTGCCACCGATGCCTCCCTCCCAGCGATAGCGTTTCAGATTGAGCAAGTTGTAAAGAAAGACGGGCTTGCCTTGTTGGAGGAAGAGGCCGTAACCGCCGAAGCGACCACCGAAGGTTACGATCATGCCTTCCGCGCCACCTTCAGGAACGGTGATTTCCGCCGTGATGGTGTAGTCCTTGGCCAGGATGCTGGGTGCATTGCCGGCGGGGATGCCCACGTTTTCACCAGTGTAGGTAAAAACTTTCTTCCCGGCAGTCGCGCTCGGGCGCGGTGCCAGAACGCGCTTAACGCCGGAGTTGTCCAAGGGGAGGACATTGTATTTCGCGGCTTCTTCGAGGAACAACGCCTGCATTCCCTCGAGCTTGTCCGGCATTTTCTCGGCCAGGTCGTTATTCTGTGAGAAGTCTTCGGCGATGTCGTAGAGTTCCCATTTGTAGTCTGATAACGCGGGCATCTTGGCGTTGCCGGGCAACCACGGCGGTTGAGGCGGGGTGGTGGATGCCATCCAGCCGTCGTTATAGATCGCACGGTTGCCGACCATTTCAAAATACTGCGTCTTGCGCTTGGACGGGGCCGTGGCGTTTGCCTTGTCGAAGGTGTAAACCATGCTAACGCCTTCGATCGGTTGTTGCTTGATCCCGTTAACCTCCTCCGGTGCCTGGATGCCGGTGGCTTCCAGAATCGTCGGCACGATATCGATGACGTGGTGGAACTGAGAACGAATGCCACCCAAATCCGTGATATGACCGGGCCACGAGATGGCCATACCCTGCCGTGTGCCGCCAAAATGCGACGCCACCTGCTTGGTCCATTTGAAGGGCGCGTCAAAGGCCCACGACCACGCCGCCGTCATGTGCGGGTAGGTTTTGTCGGAACCCCAGCTCTCGTAATACCGCAACTCCTCGATTTCCGGGAGTGTCATGATGCCGTTGTAGGAGGTCAGCGCATTGGGTGTGCCTTCGAGGGTGCCTTCGGCGCTCGTGCCATTGTCACCGCAGATGCAGATGATCAGCGTGTTATCCAGCTTGCCCATGTGCTCGACCGCCTGACTGACGCGGCCGATCTCGTGATCCGTGTAGGCAGCATACGCTGCAAAGACTTCGGCCTGGCGCGCGTAGATTTTTTTCTTCACGAAAGAGAGCGAGTCCCACTTCGGCAAGATGTCCGGCCAGGGTGTGAGTTGGGTATCCGGCGGGATCACGCCGAGCTTTTTTTGGTTTTCAAAGATCTGCTCGCGCATTTTGTTCCAGCCCATGTCGAATTTGCCTTTGAACTTCTCGATCCATTCCGTCCAGTCCGGCGGCTATGAGAGCCCCCAGGGCCAGGTTTGGATTGGTGGTAGCATCCGCCGTCTTGAATTCAAAGCGGGCCGCCCGAGTTTCCGCATCATTTTTACAAACCCGCACCGCCGCTTCCCGGTTCTGGTAACCCCAGGCCCGGAAGGCACCGGCCCAATAATGCGGTCGTATACGCCGATAGGAGTTGATACTGGGGATGGTGATGGCCGTCAACGCCGTCAAGTGGTCTCCAGCACGCCGGCTACGAAGGCACCGGCCTCAGGGCTGATACCATCGGTTTGCCCGGCATCGCCGCTGACGTTCTCTTCATCCCGCCACAAGCTGAAATTGATATGACAGCCGGAGCCGGCTTTATCTTCAAAAATCTTGGGTAAAAAGGATGCCACGAGCCCGTGCCGGATCGACACACCGCGAACGGTTTCGCGATAAATGATCTGGTTGTCGGCGGCTTTCAAGGCTTCGGTGTAGCTGATGTTCATCTCCTGCTGCCCCGGGCCTGATTCCGGGTAATAGTTCACCACATCGAGCCCTTGAGCCGTCAGCGCTTCGGCAAGGTCGTCGACAAAAGCGGCGTGTTGGTTCATAGAACCCGTCGCGCAAAAGACCGTGTCGTCGGCCGGAACCAGGTTGCCGGTTTCGTTGCGTCGCAGCAGATAGAATTCGTTCTCGAAAACCGCCTTCAAATGCAGGTCTTTTCCCGTAAGCTTTTCGATCTGCCGCCGCAAAAACCCCCGCGGGCAATGCTCCCAGATCTTTCGCGTCGCCCCCACGATCATATCGCTCTTCGAGGTGATCGATATGGACGGCTTTAGCGCGAATGATATTGGCATTGTCACACCAGAGAATTCGTATAAACCGAGTGCCCGCATCCTTTAACAATTGTTTTTGTGCCGTATCCATGAATTTGCCTCTTTCGCTATCTGGAATCGATATCGCATTTAACGATTGGGGATAGATTGCAGTATCATAGGGCAGCAGGAAGAAAAACGAGAGTTCCGGACTGAAGCTTGGAAAAGTCTTCGATTTTATGGCCTCTCATAAGTTTTTTGGTAGGCAGGTAGTATATTGTTTTTCGATCATTGTAATTCAAACCGGCGATGCGAAAGGCGGATTGGCCTTTATGCAGCTTGTAAGGCCCTTTGTACCCGATAATGAGTCTGGTTCGAACCGGCAGATCATCCCAGTCATTTATCATCGAGCCCGGTTTTATTCGTCCGGAGGGTAAAAAATATATCGTTGTTTTTCGATTATACGATTTTCCGGCAAGAGACCATGCCGTGGTTCCGTCCGAAATGGTTTTTACGGGGCCGTCGTCTTTTAACAATTCAACACTGCTTTCCTGGTTCAGCAGGACGAGCGTTTTCGCAGGTATGCGGTTCCAGCCGATTTTTTTTGCAATTTGATCACCGGTGTATAGACGGCCGTTTGGGAATTTGTATACCGTTGTCGTACTGTCAAAATCTTCTCCCGCAATTACCCACGCGGTATTGCGCTTGGAAATGATATTCGCTTCATCTGCCAGCGAATCAAATTTAGCCTGGCTGTAAAACACCTCGGCAAGCTGGGCATCGGCCGTTAGTCGGCCGGCTTTCACATCGGGATCATAGCGCCATGTCGGCCCTAATTCAGCTTTGGCGCGTACAAAGTTTTTTGCGCACCGTTTGCGGCCCCGGTGATTTTTCCTGAACCACCGGTTTGGTGTTCCATAGGCCACCTGGCTGTGGGTCAGAACCGCCCGGTCATCCAAACTGTATACGCCTTGCAAGATGTCGATCAATATACCTACCGATTGATACTGTTTTTTAGAGATGGGAGCATAATGGTATCCGACCAACTCGATGCCAATCGATATATTGCTGAGATTCTTCTCGCCATTCCACATGCTGAGTCCAGCATGGTCGGCCACATACTTCTTGTCCAGAATGCGATAAGTCCGTCCGTTACGGGCTATTACATAATGGGTATGACCACCATTGGTTCGTCGGCCACTTTTGAAACGCTTTCCTTTAGATACAACTCTTAGCGTTGTAATAAGCCCAAGTTCTGAGGTATGAACAACGATGTATTTCGTATTTTTGCGTTTGACTTTTTTAAAGCGGGGATTCAATCGCGAACGGAAATCTCTTATGGTACGCTGAAATTTATCGCGTTCTTTCTGGGTATAGGCGGTTGACGAGGATGGTAAGATCAAAAGAAAGGCGATGAATAAGGATGCAACTATTATGAATCGTTTATTATACCACACCGGCCGAGAATTCATAAGGACCCAACAATCCTAAGCGAAAGTATTCTAATACGTTAGCTCGAGTCAGATCGACATCACATGCACCTGCGGTCAAATTTACCAAATATTTCATTTCATTTCAAGTAGATGGTCACAGCCGCAGTCATCGAAGCCACAACTGAACACAGATCGTTCACTTTTTTACTTCGATGAACTTAAATGCCGCTCCGATTAATGCCGCCTGTTCTTTACTCATCTCGTCCAAACTGCCGCGTCGCTCTACCATGCGCCGGAAGCGAGTGAAGTCTGTCGGCAAAGCCTCGGTATCCGCAAGGTAAGCTAATTTTTGGATGATCTTCTTGATGTCCTCGGGATATTTTATTCGGCCTTTTATCTTAGCAAAATATTCGACCTTCATCCGGCCTCTGGCCCTGTCGAATTCCAAGTCTTTTACTCCGTGCACTGCGAGAATTACATAGTCTCCGGGCGCTTGCCGGAATATCTCGTCATGATCCTCCCAAAGCGGCAAGGAGAAACGCAATAAGGCCGGTTGTTTTTTGCCGTTTTGCGCGATAAAATTATGTTTTTCGCCTATAATATTCGGATCAATTTTCCTTCTACGAAAAAGTGAATCCAGCAGCCGACCACCTCTTCTCCCGTGGCAGCCTGGACGGCCGTCTTGTAGGCCAGGAGCTGGCCGGAGTACTTCAAGGCCTCCCGTTCGAGTTCCTTTTCTTTGCCCCGGTGCGCCTTGTGGTCGACGATCACCCATCCTTTTGCGGTCTTTATCAGAAGGTCGATCCAGCCCCTGACAGCCTGGCCGTTTTCCCGCAGATGTTCCACGGGATGCTCGACCCATGTAGCTTCGGGTTGAAATTTCTCGACAATCTGTTGGCGAAATACCTTGGCGCAGGCGGCGACATCGCCCGGCAAGATGTGCGCAGACAGCTCGAAGGCGTCGATCAAGCGCTTTGCGGCCGCGACGGCATCCGGATGATTCGGGTGAATCACTTCCAGCGCGATAGCGCCGTGCACGGCCTGCCCCACCCGATCCATCTCCGGTGAGCCGCTGATTTTCAAAGGCGTTCCGATCTTCACCAGACTGTCCACCGTGGCTTCTTCTGCCGGAAGCGCTGTGGATGGCACCACCAGCGCCGGCAGTTTCTCTGTTTTCGTCTTCCGGAGCCCGAACCAAAACGGCCGGTAGGACTCGCGGTCGCCGGCCGCCTCCGCCGCGGCAGCATCGAGCGTACAGCAGGCCGACGGAATCCGGCTCCCGTTCGGCAGGTCCATGACGTCGCCGGTCGGCAGCATCCAGTCCGCGCCCAAGGTCCCCATCCACTGCCCGAAAGGCTTTTTCTCCGGCAGTGGCAGGACGAGGAGGTCCCGTGCCCGCGTGAGACTGACATAAAGAAGGCGTTTGGACTCTTCGACTTCCCGAGCGAGGCTCGCGAGTCCAAGCGGGGAAGATTCGATCCGGTCCGACACGCCGATGCCGGCCTTTTGCCCCCCAAACGGCCAGGGCCAGTAGCGTATAGCGCGGTTGGCCAGGGGGTTTTTCAACTCAACGGCCTCTGCTGTCGAGGTGACGGTGACGCTCCAGATCCGCGATTTTAAATCGCTCTCGAGGTCGGTTGCGATCACCACCGGCCACTCGAGCCCCTTGGCGCCGTGGTGCGTCAGCACGTGAACGGCGTCGGTCTTGGGTGCGCCGGGCTGACTGTCCAGTCCCGAATCCGCCAGTTCGTAAAGCCAGAGAATCAACCCGGCCACAGTGGCGGCCAGGTGCTGCGACCGGCAGTGGTCCTCGTACTCGCCGGCGATGACCACCAGTTCGTCCAGATTTTGCAAGCGCTGCCGCACCCGCCACTCGGCCGGTCCCCACCGGGCAACGGCTCTTCTGAGGTCGGCGGTGTGGATGGCCAGGGACAGCGCCTCGGAGGGGGTCAGCAGCTGCAGCCGTTGTCTCTGATCTCCCAAGGCTTTGATGACCGGGTGCTCGAAACCTTCGTGCTCGCCCCACATCTGCCCGGGATGCCCGGCTTCCAGGTATTCCAGGCGGTTTTGCAGCCAGTCTTCCGGCTCCCGGCAGTCGCTCAGGGCGATGACCTCAGCGCTGGCCAGGGTGTCGGTCGGATCGGCCATGCGCCGCAAGCACGCCAGCGCCAGGCAGGCCTCCGGGGTGCTCAGAAGTCCGGTGCGTTCGATCTGCACCGGTATGCCGATGGCAGACATCGCATCGGCCAACTGTTTGACGGTAACATTCATCCGCGCCAGAACGGCGATGTCTTCGTAGCGGACCGGCCGGGGGCTGTCCGTAAACTTGTCGACAACCGTGTAACCGGAGGCTACCAGCTCGCTGACTCCTTTGGCCAGGGCGGCGGCCCTGAGCTCCTTTTTGCTCCCCTTCAACACCCAGTGGACCACGGCCGGTTCGCCGACTTTCTCTTCGCGCACCGGCGCCAGCTCCACCTGTTTTTGGGGAATGGCCTTGGAGAAAGCCGGCACAAAAAGTCCGTTTGCGTAGGCGACCAGGGCCGGACGGGAGCGCCACGATTTTTCGAGCACATCGGTCTGTCCGCCCAACCGGTGGACTTCCTGCAGCACGGCCTGCATCAGTTCCGGATCGCTGCCCCTGAAGCCGTAGATGGCCTGCTTGACGTCCCCAACGAAAACGGCCTCTTTGGCACAGCCGGCCAGCTTCAGGAACAAGGCCAGCTGAATCGGGCTGGTGTCCTGAAACTCGTCCACCATGAGCAGGTCGAGTTCCTCGCCGAGCGCGCCGCGAACCGTCTCGTTTTCCATGGCCTTTAGCATCAGCAGCTCCTGGTCCACGAAATCGATCAGGCCGCGCTTTGTCTTCATCGCCTGGTACTGACGCAGCGAGCCGGCCGCCAGCCTGAAGAGCGTGTCCGTGAACGTGCGAATGTCCGCGTGCAGCTCGGCGTGCGCATCGAACATTAAGGCGGCGGCAACGACCGGTGCGGCCACCGCCGCACACCGTTTGGCCGGGCAGAGTTTGCTCAGCTTGACCCACTGGCTCCAGGCAAGCCGCTTCTGGGAAACCAGGGGCCTCATTTGCACAATATAATCAAGATAGGCGGCAGTCTTTTTGGTTTCATCGTCGATCGCTTTGATGCCTTCGACTGCGACGGAAATGGCCTCTTCCAGCTCCCGCCAAAGGTCTCTATCGACCGGCCTGGGAAAGAATGCGAGCAGGTCTTCGGCACAGCATTTCCCGAAACCGGACAGGGCCGTCTCCGTCGTGTTGTTGGCGCGGGCGACGTCGGCGATGTCCTTCACCTTTTTGCGCCAGTCATTCTTATCGTCGAAACGATACTGCAGGCTGTTCATGCGCTGCACGTCTTCGGCCGCGATCGCCGCCTCGACGGCCTGGTTGAACAACAGGCGCCCGTCTTCCTCCGTCAACACCTCCAGCTCTGGCGACAGGCCGGCTTCGAAGGCAAAGCGTTCCAGCAGCCGGCCGCAGACGCTGTTGACCGTTCCCAGCAGGGCTTGGCCCATCACGTTGGCCAACCGGATTTCACCGGATTCGATCAGGCTCTGCCGGACTCTCTCGCGCAGCTCGTTGGCGGCTTTGTTGGTGAAAGTCGTGCCGACGACGCCGGCCGGGGCGGCCCGCCCTTCCGTCAAGGCCTTCTCCAGTTCCTCCGTAAGCCGGAAGGTCTTCCCGCTGCCGGCACCGGCGCTGATAAATCGGATGTTGGTGCTCACGCGTCGCCCCCCCACCCCGTCAGGACGCCGAACTCGCTGAACCTGTCGTTGACGTCTTCGATGTGCATCCCGTCCTCAGGCGGCGCCGACCCGGCATCCGGTTCGGTGCCGGTGACGGTCACTTCCACCAGGCCGGCATCCATCTGCCGGCGGCGCCAGTGCCAGGTGGCCTCGAACCGCCGCCAGAGCTCTGCCGTGGATTCACCGTCTTCAGTCACGCAGACAAGTGAACCCGGAAAGCTTTTTTCATCCTGGGTCAGCAGCTGGGCGCCCTCGATGATGAAATACGCCTGGGGCGGCCAGCCTTCGGTGCCGGCGGTTTTCTTGCGCAGGTAGGCGTAGGTCGCCAGTTGCAGCTGAGTGTTGTTCTTCAGCTCCTCGATTCTGTACTTGGCGTTGCTCCACTTCATGTCGAGCACCTTCTCAGACCCGTCCGCACTGGTGAGCAGCATGTCGATATAGCCACCGAGATTCCCGGTCAAGAAAGGCGCCGATTGATGCGTCTCCACGGCCACGTCAGTTGCCTTGGCCGCCTTCAACCGCGAGATCAGCGTGATCAAGGCGTGGCGGGCGGTTTCCTCGAAGGCCGCCTTTTCAACGGCCCTACCCGGCTGAAGCAGCAGCGCGCCTTCTTCTTCGAGGAGAACCGGCAGCCGGTCGTCCATCCAATCGATGATCTGCGGTTCCTTCAGCAGTTTCCACTTTTTGTGGGCGCTGAAGAAATCTTCGAACAACCGGTGCACCAGGGACCCCTTGAGAAGACTTCCCGACGGCAGCTCCGCCAGGGTGCCGGCCTTCAAATAAGCCTTGTGGCGCAGCACCCACTGATAGGGGCTCTTGATAAAGGCATCCAGGCTCGTAAAGGACTCCTGTTTTCGCGGTCCCAGCAGCTTGCCGTCGTCCAGCCGCCACCAGCGTTTGAGCCGGGGCAGCGGTCTGGGTTCAAGCGGCTGGCTCTCTACATCAAAGCCGGGAAACCGGCCGCCTTTTTGGAGCAGCTCTTCCACGTCCATTTCGACCCACCCCCGGCTGCAGGCCTTGATCTGGTCCCAAAGCGGGTGGTGCTCTTCATCCGAGAAGTGCAGAACGATGATGAGGCGCTTTTTAACAGACATCACCGGCCGCAGCCACGTGCCGGCAATGTGGTTCAGGCGATCGTCCGGTGTTTGAAGGTGAACGCCGTTACGTTCGAGCGCTGCGAGCTCTGTTTTTGTCCAGGGGTAGCCTTGCGGCAGGTCGGGCATGGAAAAATCCCACCAGATGATCTCCTCCCACTCGCCGGTGAAGACCGCCGGGCTGTCCGCGGCCGGCACGTGCAGCACTTCGGCAAACCGGTCGGAAAGAGAGCCGCCCGCCCCCGCCACCTGGTCCCCGAACCGGTTCAACTGATGCCGGTCGATCAGCTCCTGTCCCTGGCCGCCCATATAGTCCAATGCCTCGCAGAGGTCGGCCGCCTGACGGTGCGCCTGGGCAAACAGGGCCTGCTCAGGCGTCTCTGCGCTGAGTCCCATCATCTTACTCAGCCAGGCGGCGACGCGGCCGCATCGGCCGGCCACTTCAGCCGCCGGTGCGCCCTTCTCCGGATCGAAGCGCGGTGATGTCAGCCAGTAGTCGACCGCCTCCAGTAATTTCTTTATCTCTTTCTCCCCCGCTTCGCGCTTTTCCCTTTCCGTGTCCCGGATCTTCTCGATAGCCTCCTGCCAGCTTCTTCCGCCGATCCCGGGTGATTCCGACACCGCTTGCGCCAGCCGCCTTCGGACCCGCGCCGGCAGCGGTCCGACCGGATGGGTCAGAAACTGAAGCAGCGCAACCGGATCGAGCGGTTCCCACAAAAGGTTGAGTGCCAGCGGCAGCACTTGCAGTGCCGGCCGCCGTTGGTACCTGTTCTGGAGCCCGCACCTTGCGGCATCGACGCTTTCAAGCGCGTCGTCGAAATCGGCACCGCTTTTCCCGGTCAAGACGGCTACCTTGGCCCCCGCTTCAAGGGACCGGATGTGCTCTGCCAACAGCCGGGCAGAGACCGCTTTCGAGCGTGCCGTCAGCACAACCACGCTACCGTCACCCTTAAGATCGATCTTTTCGGGTTTCTCCCCCTCATTCGTGTTTAGTTTCCAGATAGCCTCCTGCAGCCGGCCCAGGTCAGAGTCGTCCCGGGCGGCCGGCTTGCGGCTGTCGACATCGAGCTGCGCGTAACCCAATTGCGCCACCACCTGCTGCCAGAGGTGAGGCAGGTCTGAAGACACATCCACAAGCGCCACCTTTTCAATCTGGGTCTTGCGCTTTTTGAGGACTTCGATCACGGCCTGCAGGCGTTGCCCGTTGCACGGCGCGAGCACCTGTTCCGCCTCTGTCTCGACTTCGGCCATGTCTTTGAGGCGCGGGCCGAGATTTCCGCCAAACGCCCCTTTCCAACCAGCTTCGTACCACAGGTCCCGCCACCCCAGTAGCGTTCGCGTCACGGATAGGCCGTCCGCCTCAAAAGAATTATGGTAAAACCGCGCAGGAGCATTCAGCCGCCTCAGGCAGGCGTGATACTGGACCAGCCGCTTGGCAGTCGAAACCTCGGGCATGGTCAAACCCAGCTGGTTTTCCAATATCGCGAGCATGCCGGCCGGTCCGACTGTGACGTGACCAATACGACTTTGAACTGGGTCCGGGATCTGGGAATCAAAATCGAGACCAAAATGGACAATCATGGTTTTTCCTGTTTCTCAGTTGATGTATTGAGGGCTTGTTTATCAACATGTTATAGCCTTAAAGATAAAGGTTTTGACTGTGTTATCGGTCGTCGGCGTATTACAATAAAGCCTCCTCCCTCTGGCCTTGCCAAAACCTTTATCTTAAAGCCTGTTTCAGGGGTGTGTGACAGATCCGGTCATAAGTGTCGGGAGATTTTTGTCTTTTTGGTCTTTGCGAATTACTATTTCTTGTATACCTCCTCCATTACTTGCGAAGCGTTCCTCTGGAGAAGGAAAAAAATATACCGAAGGTGCATAGCACGGCAAAAATGCTGAAAGAAATTTTTACACTCTTAAGAAACAGGTCGTAATTGTTGGGAGTAATTTGTTCCCGGCCCATAAATACCGCGAAGACCACCATGGCAATGGCCATGCTGGTCATCTGACCCAGAACCCGCATGACCGCCACCGTCCCGGAGGCAATGCCGAAAAACTTCTTGTCCACCGCACCCATGATGGCATTCATGTTGGGAGAGGAAAACAGCGCAAAGCCGAAGCCGAGCACCAGCAAGGTGGCAATGATGTAATATTCGCTCGTTTCGGTGCCGACCAGGGCAAACAGGAGCAAACCCAAAACAGTCAGGGTCATGCCGGCCGAAGAAATCAGGCGGGGCTCGATGCGATCCGACAGGCGCCCCGCCAGAGGTGAGAGAAACGCCATCACCACCGGCTGGGCCACCAGGATGGTGCCGGCCGCTTGGGGCGGTAGCCCCTTGATGTACTGCAGGAAAAGGCTGACCAGAAAAGTGACCGCAAAGGTGGCCGCATAATTGATCAAGGCCGCCAGGCAGGAATACACAAACAACTTGTTGCCGCTGAACAGACGAACGTCGAATACCGGTTGCGGCGTCCGCAGCTCGACCAGGACAAACGCTATCAGGGCAAGGGCGCCGGCCAGAATCAGATATACGGCCGGCAATCGCGGCAGCAGGGAGGCACCATAAACCAACAGAAATACAGAGGTTGCATACAGAAGGCTGCCGGGTATATCGAACGTCTCTCCCCTGGCATCGGCCCATTCACCCTTGAGATACTTGAGGGTGACCCAAATGGAGGCCGCACCGAACGGAACGACAACGCCGAAATTACTCCGCCAGCCCAGGTGCTGGGTCAAGAGACCGCCGGCGAAGGGCCCGACAGACAAACCGATATATACGGCCGTCACGTAAAACCCAATGGCACGGCCGCGCCTCTCGGGGGGAAAGACTGACGTCACAATGGCCATGCCCGTAGTGACGAACATGGCCGTCCCGAACCCCTGGAAAACGCGCACCGCTATGAGCATCGTCATGGAAGTGGAAAACGCCCCGGCCAGTGAAGCGAGGGTATAAACCACCAGACCCAGGGTAAAGATTTTTTTCCGGCCGTAAATGTCGCCGATTTTCCCCAGAGGAATCAAAAAGACGGCGACCGCCAGTAGCAGGGCCGTCGCTACCCAACTCAACGCCACCGCGTCGGCGCCGAATTCCTGTTGGATCGCCGGCAGGGCGACGTTCACCGACGAAATCATGAAAGGCCCCATGAACGAGGACAACGTGGCAACGAACAGGACTGCTTTTTCCTGCGAAGACACCGGGGGACGTTCTTTCTGAAAATTCACAACTTTCCTATTAGATCGCCAACATCAGGCTTTTTACCGGAAGCGACAAAACGGGTCACCCAATCGACTTGTACCGATTCTGAACTAAACGTCCATAGCGGCGGTGACGCCGATAAAAATTCACCACATAACCGATTAATATTTACCGCATGCTCGACGGCAAGGGTCGGTTTCGGGCCTTGCAAAAAAGGTGAAAATGATTCGGTATAAACACCCAGGCATAAATATCCAGCGCACCCTCTGCGACTGAAACAGCCAGCCGGTCCAGGAAATCACTGCGGTCCGGTTACCTGAAAAATATCTCTTTCCTTTCGATGCCCCGGCCCATGACATGATACAAAACCCCCGGGGCTTCCAATCCGACTATTCTCGGCATGCATGTTTACTTGTCATGACTGTGTTCAAATATAAAACATTTTTTGCACGAATGTCCCCTATCTCTAAATCCGGGGTGTGAACTATAGTTCATAATTTCAGTGAAAATTTTTTCCAATTTATTCGCCGCTTCAAGGGTTTCAAACATTTACGATTTTAACAAAACATACAACCAATTGAATTATAAAGGAAAATTGTAAAAGTTATAATTGCACGAAAATTGCATCGGGCGAGAATGATAACTTACTGATTAATATAAACAAATTATTTGCCGATATATTAATATTAAGAAATTCAAATATCAAAAAGGGTTAAATATGATTCAAAAAATCGATATTAAAAATGGCAAAAAGCTTCATGAATACAAAAACTACGCTTATCTTTCCGACATGGTAGATGATTTATACTATAATGCACGCAATGTAGTCAAAAAACTTACAGGAAAGACCGTGTGGATGGTTAACTCCACCGCAAATGGAGGTGGAGTGGCTGAGATGATGCCCAAGATAGTTAGTATTTTACGTCATCTTGGTGTAAAAACCGAATGGCTGGTATTTAGCCCAGAAAAAGAAGAGTTTTTCCTGTTGACTAAAAAAATTCACAATCTTATCCATGATTTGGGCACTCCGGGCTTTTCTGAAGATGAAAAGACATTATATGAAGCTGTAAGCAATGCTGCCGCCGATCAGTTAGAGAAAATAATTTCAACACATGATATAGTGGTTGTGCACGATCCACAACCATTGGGCGCCGGGGCCGAGTTAGTAAGAAGGCGTGGAATAAGATCAATTTGGCGTTGCCACATTGGATTGGATAAAAAGACTCCTAATACCTTATCAGCCTGGAAATTTCTCGAACCATATACATACAATTATGATCATTCGGTTTTTTCCGCTCCTGAGTATCCACCATCTTTTTTTAAAAATAATTTTTCAATTATATCACCCGCTATAGATCCTCTAAGCCACAAAAATCGAGAAATTTCCAGTCCGGAATTAATCAATATTCTATATAAAGGCGGTATAATAAAGAATGGCCATCATCCCCACTTGAGTCCGTCCTGGAAACGCAAAGCACTGCGGCTAAACTCCGATGGGAAATTTATCAGAACAAATACTGGTGATGGATTTGAATTACTTTTCAGACCAAGTGTTACCCAGATTTCTCGCTGGGATCGTTTGAAAGGCTGGGATTCCCTAATAAAAGGCTTTGTTTTACTAAAAAGCAAATATAGAAAAAATGGCACTAACAAATCACCGCAAAACTTACGTATATTAGCAACCCAACTAGTTCTGGCCGGTCCGGAGCCATCTGCTGTGCAAGACGATCCTGAAGGCAAAGGTGTTCTTGAGAATCTTTGCGATTATTATAAAGCGCTTCCACCGGAAGACCAAAATGATATCTCTATTTTAACCTTGCCTATGAGCTCTCGTTACCAAAATCATTTGATGGTAAACGCATTACAACGTTGTTCGTCTTTAGTGGTTCAAAACTCCCTCCAAGAAGGATTCGGCCTGACGGCGACTGAGGCTATGTGGAAACAAATTCCGGTTCTTGGTACTACAGCCTGTGGTTTACGGCGACAGATTCGCGATAGGAAAGACGGTCGCCTAACAATCAATCCAGTTGATCCAGAGGAAATAGCAGAAAACTTCGGGCAAATTCTTACTAAACCCAAATTACTTGATAAATGGGGCAAAAGTGCACAGAAACTGGTTTATAAAAAATTTCTAATTTTTAATCAGATAGAAAAATGGTTGAATTGTATAGATAAAATTATTGACTGATAAGCTTTTATTTAAAAGCCTATCAGAATAGAGAGTTTTGAAAAAGCAGTGTAGAGCCTGTCCGACAACCCCTCGCTTTGGAACATGGATTGGAAGCGGGGGACGTTCTTGCAGAAAATTCACAGCTTTCCAATCAGATCGTCAACATCAGGCTTTTTACCGGAAGCGACAAAACGGGGCACACAATCGACTTGTCGCTCATCGGGCCACTATCTGAACGAACGTCCCTTTTCTCGCCAGGTTTTCATTTCGGTAATTGATAAGTACCATCCAAACGCGATAACATCTCCTCGTAACGGTTCAATAATTTTGAGCATTGTTCTTCAAACTCAATGTCGGTGATATTGCCCTTCTCGCGAAGAATTTCAAGCACCGAATATTCCTTTTCATACCACCGTTCTGGATCGAAGTTATAGGTCATCACTTAACCGGTTAATATTTTTCGCATGCTCGACGACAAGAGCCGGTTTAGAGCCTTGCATAAATGTTAAAAATGATTCGGCAAACCTGCATATAGGTCTCCGTTGCGGGTGTCTGAAAAATATCTCTTTCCTATCGATGCCACGGTCCTGATGCAATGCATATGCGTTTTTGTTTTTTCTCACCACAAAAACGCAACCGCACGTTTGCCCAGGATATCGTCATCAAAGATCAATGTGGCAGCCTTGTTCGCCATACCGACACACACGTGCAGCGGCAACAGATGCTCTTCGCGAGGGTGACAATAGCGCGCAGAAGGCGCTTTCTGCCATTCGATCAGGCGCTGCTCCCTCCCGTTCTGGGATATCGGCCCGGTACAGACGTCGATCAGCCAGTTCTGAAAGGCATCATTTGCAGGGTCGGGCGTATTCATTCCCTGCCACGAAAATGCCCGCATGTTATGAAAAGAAAATCCGGATCCAACCACCAGGATGTTCTCATGTATTAACTCGCGCAACGCTGTGCCAAGGGCTAAATGCGCAATCGGGTCCAGACCGCGCAACAATGACAGTTGAAGAGACGGAATATCGGCTTGAGGGAACATCAGTTTCAGCGGAATAAATAAGCCATGGTCAAATCCCCGCTGAGGATCGATACGAGCCGGTATATCATTCTGGTTCAGTAACCCGGCGATCCGATTCGCCAAATCGGGACTTCCTGAAGCTGGGTAGGTGATGTCATAGGCTTCATCAGGAAAACCATAATAATCGTATAACATCGAGGGCGACTGTGCGCCCAACAAAGTTGCGGCGTTCTCTTCCCAGTGGGCGCTGATGACAAGAATGGCTTCTGGCTTTTTCAGCCGAGATGGAAGCTGCCGCATGAATTCCACCATTGCCTTGTGGCTATCGTCTCCGAGAATCGGCAGGGGACCTCCGCCATGGGAAAAATATATAATTTGAGCATTATTCTGAGAATTATTTTGATTCAACATAGTAATACTTCCGGTGAATCTTTTTTCAAATCCGATTCATCACAAAGATAGTAAAAATCTATTTCTCATTTAAACTTTGAAAATCAACAAACTATCGGCGATTTGAACGTCATAAGATCATCAGAATGCTCATTTCGAGCCTGATATTTGACTCTCTAACGCTCGCGCTCAGCAACGGCGCAACATACGGGCCCTTTTAGTGAGTTGGAACACCACTGGCTCACTCTGACCTGGCGTCGGCTCCGTGCTCGGACAACTGAGCCCCAAACCACCGATGCACTGCGGTTAACAAGTGGAGATCGGTCGTTTCAAACATGATCTCGGCACCAGAGGGAAGAGCTGCATAAGAGACCTTAATGTGCGAGGCTCCTTTTTCAAGATCCTCGAGGCCCGGCATGTCCGCGCCGTGCAGCATTGCCGGGTCTGAATAGTCGCCATGCTGAAACTTCTCAGCCTCGTGCTGGAGATGCTGCTGAATAAGCGCAATCTGATCCGTTGCGCCTGGATCTTTAGCGATGACCCGCTGCACGCCCCCAGACTCAGTCATCTTGAAGATGTGTATTGTCTGTGACACATCGAAGGGCATAACGCTATGCGCCATTTGGTGCACATGCTCTTGCCGGGTTTGCGCAAACACGGTGGTACATGCGATCAACAGGATGATAGCAAGGGATTTCAATGGTAAAGGCAATTTATGTAAATACTTTTCCATATACTTCTCCTGGCAATTGGCAGTTAGATTAAATCCTTTTTCTAAGGACATGTGAGAAAACTACAATTTATGGTTTTTGAGAAGTTCATGGTCAATGGATTTTAAGAAATTCTCTTTATCAAGTTCAGGTTCCAATTCTTTTAGTGTTTTGTATGCTTCTTCCAAATCGTGTTGTTTAATAATTTCTATGAATTCCATAATAATCAACTATATAATGACGTTAAGATAATTCTTCAAGTGTCTTTCTCAAAACCTTACCGATGTGAATTTTTTGTGGGCAATATTTCTCAGCCTTGGAATAGTCAGCCTTCAGAATATTTTCTTTGACATCCGTTGGAAATTTACTGAATAACCTTTTTCTAAAAATTTTTCCGTCATTTGTAAGGCATCGTCGGTTTCAGACCCAATGGAAGCATAAAAGTTGGCAGTAAATGCGGCCTGTGTTTTCATCGCCGTCAAGCCTATACCAGCATTGACACAGGCATCAACCGCTCTCTTCATTTCTTCCTTTACCATCAAGCGGTAATTATAACTCATCATGATTCCATCGATCCAACCAAGTTCAGCTGCCTCGAGCATAGATTTTTCCATATTTTTATGAGCGCTGAATCCAAATAATCGGATCTTTCCATCATCCTTGGCCTTTCCAACCCATGTTTTCACTTCCTCCGTCAATTCTTTTTTAACATCACTCACATAATGAATAAGATACAAATCGACGTAAGACGTATTCAGTCTTTGAAGTGACGAATTTAGTTTGTCTGTTAACGTTTGCGGATCGGAACTCGATGCTTTAGTAACCAAAAACACCTTAGCGCGATCGCTTTGAAATTTGTCAAAGTATTTTCCGATTGCCTTTTCGTTATTTCCCCAAGCATATGAATCTGCTGTGTCCCAGTAGGTAACCCCCATTTTAATGGCTTGCCTGAATACCAACTGGTCAGAACTATTGTAACACGCCGCCCAATGCAAGGATAGAAACGTTTGCCCCTGTTTTACCAAATGGTCTCGTCGGGACAACCATTTGGTCAGCTGCTATTGTCGAAGAGCTGCCACAAGCTTGCCTTAAGGAGCCAAATTGCACAAGTGGCGTCCACCGAACCTGCCGCACCGGCCATTTTGATAAAATCTCTCCTTGAAAATTTTATATTTTTACCAGACATGCCTAACTTCTCCTTTCCGGATTTCCAATAAATTATGATTGGGTCAATCAACTTCGCAATGTACGGTCTGCACGGATGTCCCCTCTACCCCATTCCTGTGCACTTTCTGCACGAATGCCCCTGACTTACTTTAAGTTTTTTTAGTATTTTTTTGATTATGTCTCAGGATCTACCGTGGCGCAAGTGCTCGATGCGGGGCACTCCGTGGGTAGCTGATGGCCTCAAATACGTAAAGGTTCAGGATGAATCTTTCACAAAGATTTTATCAAATTGCCTTGTGAGACTGATTGAAATAATTAGTCCTTTTTTCGCCACTTACAATTATTAGATTAAATATTGGATTAAATATCTTTATGTTATGATACTATGTGTTGACAAAACGACCATAGACACGTTAAACTAAACAATACTTACGTATACTAAAATAGAAAAAATATGAGGTAAAAAATGTCGACAAGATGGATTGAAATAGATGACGAAGTCTGGAAATATCTGCAAGAACATGCACAGCCCTTTGTTGACACCCCCAACTCTGTTCTGCACAAACTATTATTCGATAGAAAAGGACCAGAAATATCGATGGAGGAACCGCCGATATCATTTAAAGGCATGCCGGTTGCCTTAGCCCAAATTTTAGAGGTAATTTATGAAATTGAAAAACATGGTTATTCAAGACCGAAAGCCACAAGACTTGTAGCAGAAAGAAGAGGTACAGTCGTCCCGACAATAATGGATAAATACTGCAAGCAGCTTGGATTAAAAGCAAAAGAAGTCGATGAACTTTTTGATGAGCCAGGTTATTCGGAATTCAAGAAGGTATTAAAGGAAAATTTTACGACTTATAAAGATGTAATTGATATTTATTTCGAGACCATTACTATCGATCATTTTGCGCAAATGAAGGACCATAATATTGATGATTAAACCATAACATAATAAAAGCCGATCCCAACCTTTGAATTCACCGATGCGGATATCCTGACAATATTGGTTTTGCGATGATATTGATTATAATTACGAACCATTGCCGTTAAATTTCTAAACGGTTGAAGAAGAAAAACGTGTGGAAGCCTCCCGATCCGGCCTTCAATTTCCGGTAGGATTCATCGTCGTGTGGCCGGCCGATGAGATCGGGTTCCTCCGACGCGGCCGCTGGTCTTTCGGCGTTCCCTGACGGTCCCGGCCAGCCGGCTGTTTCACGCCCGATCTCATTCTCACGATCAGCACACCGATGGTGAGCACCAAGAGGATGGAGACACATCCCAGGGCCGGGTAGACCCAAGTGATCGCGTAGCCTCTTTCAATGGCTTGCACCCCCTTGACGGCCATGGCACCCATGCCGAAGGTGAGCACAAACTTCATACCGAAGGCCGAGTGGCGCCAGCGCGCCGGCGTCAGGCGCGAGACCAGGGTATTTTCTATGGGCTGCATGCCCAGTAGAAAAAAGAAGTAGATCACCGCAACCAAGACCAGCGGCAGGTTGTAGGTCCAGGCCATGGCAAAAGCCGCCGGAATGGTGACCAGGTGAAATATGAGGTAGCTGTAAGGCAAAGAAAAACGTTCGGCAACCCGGCCGCCCATGTATTGGCCCAGCATCCCGACCAGAAATATGGCCGACGTTATGGTGGTGGCCACCAGGTTGCCCGAGAATCCGCCCGGAAGCTGCCGGGTGAGCCATTCAAAAATTCCCTGGTTGCGCAACTCGAAGTAGGCCGGCAGAATCACGGTGGCACCCCGATAGACGATACCCCCCAGCATCATGGCCATCAGCAAAATGATAAAGCCCCGGCTGCCGTTGTTGTCCGTCGCCTTCGTAAAACCATCGCCGCCGGCGGGTATGGGCAACAGCGTCATGACGACCAGACCCGTCAGATTGACGCCCCCCAACATCAGGTAAGCAGCCCGCGGCCCCCAGACCCAGGTGACCAGGCCGGCCACCAGCGGGGCGGCGGCCAGTCCCAGGTTGCCGAACATGCCGTTGATGCCCATGCCGTAACTGACGCGTTTCACCTGCTTGGAAATCAGTCCCAAACCGGCCGGATGATAGATTCCTGAAAACAGACCGATACCGGCCAATGCCAGCGCAAACGAACCAGGCGAGTCGATCCGGGCCGCCGCGGCAAAAGCGCAGAGGCCGGCCCCGGCATAATAGATCCCCATCAAGGTTTTGGCCCCGAAACGGTCGGTCAAAAGCCCCCACGGCAAAGCGGTGAGGCCGAAAAGCAGATACATCCAGAATGAGATGCCCAGAACCTCCGCCAGGGGCAGGTTCAGCCGGGTGGCCAGCGGCAGCACCACCGCGGGAAATACGAGCATGTTGAAGTGGCTGAGAAAGTGTCCCATGCAGGTGGTGACCAGTACATTGCGTTCATCAGAAGTCATTGACATTCCCCGGGAGTATTTGGGCGATCGAAAAGATTTTTTCCTTTTCGGGGCCGTAGCACGGATTCCTTTTCGCGGCTTTCGCTAAAATCTCGATCTTCACGGTCCCCTCGAAACATGAGCCGGCGCTTACATTCTACACGGTAAGAAGTATCATGAGAGTCGTCAAGAAAGACCGGCACGACAAAAATGCAAGCGTTAAGCCGGATCTTCTTGGAAGCATCCATTGCACCACTGAAGTCTATTCCGATGACTTGACGACGCATTTTCAGGCATTATCGTCCCCCTCTTTCTGACAAACGGCAACGCTTGCTGGCATCGCTTATCGACTTACGCCTGGAATCGAATCAGCACATCCCCTGCCTCCACCGCCTGCCCGACGGCGCCCCGGACCTCGGCGACGACACCGTCCACCGGCGAGGCCACGTCGCTTTCCATTTTCATTGATTCGAGAACCACCATGGTTTGGCCGCGGAAGACGCGCTCGCCCTGTTTGACCGGCACCGCCACCACCAGCCCGGGCATGGGGCAGACAAGCACATTGTCCGGCGGTCGTTCGGCCCTTGCGGGCATGTATTTCATCAGGTCCCACTCCCTGGGCGTATAGATCTCGAACACCCGGGTGATGCCGCTGAAGGCGACGAAAATAAAGGACTGTTCCAGTCGCAGCCGGAAGCGGTGAACCCGTCCGTCGATGTTGAGATTAAGCCTGCGTCGGTAGAACTCGAATTCGGGTGTTTCCACCGCGTAAGTGTTGGGGCCGACGTGGATGTTCCAGAGCCTGCCGGCCGTCGGGCCCTCGAGCACCACATCCAAGACCTCGTTTCCCGACCTGACGGTGTACCGGTGTTCCCTTACGACGGTTTTCTCCCCACCGATCCGGGACACCATCGGGCGGAGGGACTCCTGCACGGCCACCATGCGGACGTGATAGATCAGGGTCGCCGTCAGGGCCGCCAGCTCGAAGGCCCGGCGGTCCGGCGGGTTTTTCGGCCGGCTGCTCTCGAAATGCCGATCGATAAATCCTGTCGTCAGTTTTCCTTCTGTAAACTCCGGATGGCACAGGATGCTGTTGGCGAAATCGATATTGGTGACAACCCCCTCGATGTGATAGCCGTTCAAGGCCTCAACCAGCCGGAGTCGGGCCTCTTCCCGATCTCCGCCGTGGCAGATGACCTTGGCCAGCATGGAATCGTAATAGACGCCTATGCTGCTTCCCGTATGAACGCCGCTGTCCACCCGGATGGCGTTTCCCCTTGGCTCCGCGTAGCGGGTGATCATGCCCGTGGAAGGTATGAACCCTCTTTCGGGGTCTTCGGCGCAGATGCGCGCCTCCATGGCCCAGCCGTTGAACACCACGCCGTCCTGGTCGAAGGGAAGCCGCTCGCCGGCGGCAACCCGCATCTGAAGCTCAACCAGATCCAGTCCGGTGACCAGTTCGGTGACCGGATGCTCCACCTGCAACCGGGTGTTCATTTCCAGAAAATAAAACTCTCCCCGCGCATCCAGCACGAACTCGACCGTTCCGGCGTTGACGTAGCCGGCATTGCGGGCCAGATCGCAGGCAGCCCGGCCCATCCGTTGCCGCAGCGCCTCGGATACGGCCGGAGACGGCGACTCTTCGATGATCTTCTGGTACCGGCGCTGTATAGAGCATTCCCTTTCTCCCAGGTGGAGGACATTGCCGAAGCTGTCGGCCAGAATCTGAATTTCCACATGCCGCGGCTGTTCGATATAGCGCTCCATGAAAATCCGGCTGTCGCCGAAGGCCTTGCGGGTCTCCTGGCGGCTGGCCGCCAAGGCGGCTTTCATTTCGGCCGGCACGCGGACAATGCGCATGCCCTTGCCGCCACCACCGGCGGCGGGTTTGAGCAACACCGGGTAGCCGATGCCGTCCGCCGCGGCCAGGGCTTCGTCTTCGCCCTCCAACGCAGCCGCATGGCCGGGTATGACCGGTACACCGGCCTTGGCGGCCAGTTCTTTGGAGGCGAGCTTGTCGCCCATCGTGTCGATGGCTTTGGCCGGCGGACCGATGAAGACCAGGCCGGCGGCCGCGACGCTCCGGGCGAACCGGGCGTTCTCCGACAAAAATCCGTAACCGGGGTGCACGGCCCGACAGCCGGTGGAAAGGGCTGCAGCAATCATCTTTTCCGCATCGAGATACGAGTCCTGGGCGCGGGGCCCCCCGATATACATGGATTCATCGGCCGTTTGTACGTGCAGACTGCGGCTGTCCGCGTCGGAATACACCGCCACGGCGCCGATACCCAGCCGCTTGCAGGAGCGGACGATGCGAACGGCGATTTCGCCTCGGTTGGCGATCAGAATTTTATCGAACATGGCATGCCTCACAGGGGAATGTTTCCGTGTTTGCGTTGCGGGCCCTTGGCCTCCTTGCCTTCCAGCACCTGCAAGGTGCGGATCAGTCGATGACGGGTGTCGCGCGGGAAAATCACATCGTCGATGTAGCCCCGCTGGGCCGCCAGGAACGGGTTGGCAAAGGTGCGGCGGTAGTCGCTCATCTTTTCGTTCAACACGGCCTCAGGATCGTCGGCCGATTGAATCTCCTTGCGGTAGATCACCTCGGCGGCGCCCTTGGGCCCCATGACCGCGATCTCGGCCGAGGGCCAGGCGTAGTTGACATCGCAGTGAATGTGCTTGGAGTTCATCACCAGATAGGCGCCGCCGTACGCCTTGCGGACGATGACGGATATGCGGGGCACCGTGGCCTCGGTGAACGCATAGAGCAGCTTGGCGCCGTGGCGGATGATGCCGCCGTGCTCCTGGACGGGGCCGGGCATAAAGCCCGGAACATCCACCAGGGCGATCAGGGGAATGTTGAAGGCGTCGCAAAAACGCACGAAACGCCCGGCCTTGAACGAGGCGTCGGTGTCCAGAACGCCGGCCAGCACGGCCGGTTGGTTGGCCACCAGCCCGACGGTCTGGCCCCCCAGGCGGCCGAAGCCGCAGATGATGTTGCGGGCAAAGCCGGACTGGACCTCCATGAACTCGGCCCCGTCGAGAATACTGAAAATCAGTACGTTCATGTCGTAGGTCTGGTTGGGGTTTTCGGGGATGAGGTAGTCCAGGGCCGGGTCAATGCGGCCGGCCGGATCGCGCAGATCCAATAGGGGCGCGCGCTGCCGGTTGTTCGAGGGCAGGTAGCTGACCAAGCGACGGACCTCGCGCAGGCAGAGCACGTCGTTGGGGGCCGTGAAATGGGACACGCCGCTTTTTTTCGAGTGGACCGGGGCGCCGCCCAGATCTTCCGATGTGATGTCTTGGTGGGTGACGGTCTTGACCACGCTCGGTCCGGTGACGAACATGTAAGAGGATTCCTGCACCATGAAGACGAAATCGGTGATGGCCGGGCTGTAGACCGCACCGCCGGCGCAGGGCCCCATGATGCAGGAGACCTGGGGGACAACGCCGCTGGCCCTCACATTGCGATGGAAAATTTCGCCGTAGGCGGCCAGCGCGTCCACACCTTCCTGAATGCGGGCCCCCCCCGAGTCGTTCAAACCGATGATCGGCGCGCCGACCTTTACCGCCAGGTCCATCACCTTGCAGATCTTCTGGGCGTGCGCCTCTCCCAGGGATCCGCCGATGACGGTAAAATCCTGGCTGAACACGAAAACTTCGCGCCCGTCGATGGAACCGTGACCGGCGATCACACCGTCGCCGGGATAACTGCGCTCAGCTCCCAGGGCACCGCCCCGGCCTGTCTTGAGTACATCGAACTCCTCGAAGGTCCCCTCGTCCAGAAGCAGATCGATCCGCTCCCTGGCGCTGAGTTTGCCCTTGCCGTGCTGGGCATCGATTTTTTTGGGGTCCCCGGCGGCCATGGATTCGGCGCGCAGTCTTTCAAGGGTTTCAAGGGTGGCACTGTATTCAGCATGCATGGACGTCACCTTTTATCGAATAGGGGTTCTTTAAAATTTTGCGCAAGCTCGAGGGTTATATACATCCCGGCTGTCACGGGTGTCCACCATTTTGAAAAAGAACCGGGATAATTTTTAGCCTTTTCCGGCTCAGGAAGGTTTCCTGGCCAACGACCTGCGGGATGAGTCCCCGG
>CAWBCG010000020.1:0-29057 GCA_963787235.1 uncultured delta proteobacterium | reverse complement strand
AAAAAATAGTAAGCGTTCACAGGGCACCGCATCTGCTTTGTTGTCGGGCACTTGAAGTAAAAAAGTTACGTCTGCGCGCCCGGCGCCTTGCATCTGCGGCACCCTGTTAACGCTTATAATTAGGTGGTTTGAAATGCATCGGACTTTGCAACCTTGTGAACGATTAAAAAAAATAAGCCAACCCGCAGGCGGTCATCGTGCCGACTTGGTGAGGCAAAGAAATTGGACGGGTTGTTTCGCTTAAGCCCGGCACTCGTCAGGCATGACGTTAGACAGGAGAAAAAATGCCACGCTCGTTGAAAAAAGGTCCCTATGTCGAGGCGAAACTGGTGAAAAAGGTCGACGAGGCTCAAAAGAGTCGCAGCAACCGGGTCATCAAAACATGGTCCCGGCGCTCGACGATCTTGCCGGAAATGGTCGGCATTACACTGGCTGTTCACAACGGGAAGAAGTTCGTCCCGGTTTTTATTTCCGAGAACATGGTTGGTCACAAACTTGGAGAGTTCTCACCGACGCGCACGTTTTACGGCCATGCGGGTTCCAAGAAATCGTCGCTGAAGTAGCGCGGTAACCGATCGAATCGCTCCCATCGTCGTGAATGACAACGGGTTCGCACGCCGAGAACCGTCGATAAACAGTTAAAGATAAAAGGAAGCGTCGCACAATGGAGGTTAGAGCTGTCACGAGACACGTACGTATTTCTCCCCGCAAGGTCCGTTTTTTAATTGATGCCGTCAAGGGGAAACCGGTGGAAGCGGCTCTCAATGCCCTCAAGTTCATGCCGACGAAAGCAGCCGGGATTGTCGAGAAAACCATGCGTAGCGCCGTCGCCAACGCGAATCAAAATGCCGATATCGACGTCGACACATTGTTTGTCAGCAATATCACCGCTGATCAAGGACCAACTTTGAAACGCTTCCGGGCAAGGGCCCGCGGGCGTGGTGCACGGATTTTGAAAAGAACCAGTCACATCACCGTCATCTTGGCTGAGCAGTCGCTGCAATAGGCCGGAGGAGGAAATAGCTTGGGCCAGAAAGTAAATCCGATTGGATTGAGATTAGGGATCGTCAAAACCTGGGAGTCACGCTGGTATGCAGACAAGAATTATGCCGATTATATTCTGGAAGATTATAAGATCAGGCGCTTCATCAAAAAGAAGCTTTATCATGCCGGCGTCTCCAGGATCGAGATCGAACGATCATCCAAGCGGATCAGGCTCAGAATATTTACTTCCAGGCCGGGCATCGTGATCGGTAAGAAGGGTTCCGAAATTTCACTGCTCAAGCAGGACATCGAAAAGATGGTCACCCATGAAGTTCTAATTGACATACAGGAAATCAGGAAACCGGAGATTGATGCGCAGCTAGTGGCCGAAAATATAGCGCTTCAAATCGAACGGCGGGTGGCCTTCAGGCGGGCAATGAAACGTGGTGTCTCCTCAGCCATGCGCTTCGGCGCTCAGGGCGTCAAGGTCATTTGCGGTGGCAGACTTGGGGGTGCCGAAATGGCCCGCCGCGAATGGTATCGGGAGGGTCGCGTACCCCTGCACACCCTGCGGGCCGACATCGATTACGGCTTTACGGAGGCCCGTACGACCTACGGTGCGATCGGCGTCAAGGTTTTTGTTTTCAAGGGTGAAATTCTGAAGAAGGACAAGGTGGAATACGAAAATCAGTAAGCTGACTGCCGGCACGGCTTCATCCGACCGGCAAAAGGCCTGAGCTGACTCACGACGATGACCGGGAAACAGCGAAAACCTGCCGGAACAGGAGACCGCATCAATGCTTAGCCCCAAAAAGGTAAAATTTAGAAAACAGCAAAAAGGCAGAATGAGAGGCCTCTCCCATAGAGGCAGTCGTCTTAACTTCGGCCAGTTTGGCCTGCAAGCCGTCAATTGCGGTTGGTTATCTGCTCGGCAGATCGAGGCGGCCCGTATTGCCATGACCCGGCACGTCAAAAGAGGTGCCAGAATATGGATAAGGGTATTTCCTGACAAACCGATTACCAAGAAACCGGCTGAAGTTCGCATGGGGAAAGGCAAAGGGGCCCCTGAGGCTTGGGTAGCGGTTGTGAGACCCGGCCGGATTCTCTACGAAATGGAAGGTGTTACCAGAGAGATAGCCGAGGAGGCTTTCCGGCTCGCTGCCCACAAACTTTCGGTCAGGACGAAATTTGTGGAAAGGAGCATCACATCATGAAGGCCGGTGACGTAAGATCCCTAAGCCCGGAAGAGCGACAGCAGAAGCTGGTCGAAATGAAGCAGGAGCTGTTCAACCTCCGCTTTCAACATGCAACCGGACAACTCGAAAATCCGCAGCGGCTCAAACAGATAAAGCGTGATGTGGCCCGGGTGCAAACCGTTATTCGGGAAGAAGAATTGTCGGTACGCGAAACCGAGTCCAGATAGAATAACCCATAATTTAAGAGACAAGTTGTTAATGCTGCCATGAAAAAACGCGGAACGAAAAGACAATTGATCGGGACCGTTGTCAGTGACAAGATGGACAAGACCGTCGTGGTCCAGACGGAAAGACTGGTCAAACACCGGCTGTATGAAAAGTATATCCGGCGCAGAGCCAAGTTTTCAGCCCATGATGCCGAAAATTCGTGCCGGATCGGAGACAAGGTCCTCATCACCGAATCGCGGCCGCTCAGCAAAACCAAGCGGTGGCAGGTCAGCCAGATCCTGGAAAAGGCCGTTTGAATTTAAAGGGATTCGAGAGCAATGATTCAGACAGAGACAAGACTGACGGTGGCGGATAACTCCGGTGCAAAGGTGTTGAGCTGCATAAAGGTTCTGGGCGGCACCCGCCGTCGTTATGCCCGGATCGGCGATATTATCGTTGTAACGGTCAAGGAAGCCATTCCGAATGCCAAAGTCAAAAAAGGAGACGTCTTGAAAGCCGTTGTGGTGCGAACCAAGAAAGAGATCAAGCGACCGGACGGATCTTTCATCCGCTTCGACGACAACTCGGCCGTGCTCATATCGGCAAGCAGGGAACCGATTGGAACCCGCATATTCGGACCGGTAGCAAGAGAATTGCGTGCAAAGAGGTTTATGAAGATCATTTCGCTGGCCCCGGAAGTCATTTAAAATCGAGGGCCGCCAGGTGGAAGGGCACCGATGAACGCGACGAAATGTAGAATAAAAAAAGATGACAAGGTAAAAGTGATCGCCGGCAAGGACAAAGGCAAGATCGGAAAAGTCCTCAGGGTGATCCGTAAAAAGAACAGGGTGCTTGTCGAAAACGTCAACATGGTCAAACGGCACGCAAAACCCTCCGCGCAGAACAGGCAGGGCGGTATAATCGAAGGTGAGGCTCCCATCCACTGGTCGAATTTGATGCTCATGTGCAGCAAATGCATGGCACCGACCCGCATCAAAATACAGCTTCTAGATGACGGGAAAAAAGTGCGGGCCTGCAGCAAGTGCGACGAGATTATCGACAAGTAAGCGGAGGAAAAAGATGTCCCAGCTCAAACAATTTTACCTCGAAACGGTCGTCCCCCAACTGATGGAGTCCTTCAAGTACCGCAACGTCATGCAGGTGCCGAAGCTCGAAAAGATGACGCTGAACATGGGGTTGGGGGAAGCGATCCATAACATCAAGATTCTGGATTCAGCGGTAGAAGAGTTGCAGGCCATCGCAGGACAGCGGCCGGTCATTACCCGCGCCAGACGATCTATTGCCACCTTCAAGCTGCGAACCGGCATGCCGATCGGGTGCATGGTTACCCTGCGCCAAGATCGCATGTACGACTTTTTGAACAAACTCGTGAATATCGCACTGCCGCGTGTGCGTGATTTCCGCGGCCTTTCCGGAAAAGCCATGGACGGTTCCGGAAACTACAGCCTCGGTGTCAAGGAACAGCTCATTTTTCCGGAAATCGATTATGACAAGATCGACAAAATCAAAGGGTTGAACGTGTCGATCGTTACCACCGCCAAGACCGACGACGAAGGCCGGGAGTTACTCCGGCTGTTGGGCATGCCGTTTCGGAATTAACGGCCGTTGTGCCGGATTAAGCTTGTCATTAGGAGGATAATTTGGCCAAAACTTCGCTCAAAAACAAAGCCATGCGAAAACCCAAATTCGAGGTAAGAGCTTACAATCGCTGCCCGATTTGCGGAAGACCCAGGGGGTACATCAGAAAGTTCGGTCTCTGCCGAATTTGCTTTCGCAATTTTGCGTCCCAGGGAAAACTGCCGGGCGTCATCAAATCGAGTTGGTAGCGACGGTTGATCGGCTTAGCCGCCAGCCCGTTCGCCGAACAATGGGGTTTGGTCCGCTGATGCGGGTGAAAAGTTAAACCGATCATATGAAAACAGTGAATTATCAGCAACATTGAATGGTTGTTGCGGAGACAGAAAAATGACGATGAGTGATCCGATTGCCGACATGCTGACGCGCATCAGAAATGCGGCCAAGGCCAGATTCAACAGTGTCGATATACCCGGTTCGAATCTTAAGACCGAGCTGGCGAAAATCATGAAGGAAGAAGGGTTTATCCGGAATTACAAGTTTATCAAAGACGGTAAGCAGGGGATTTTGCGGGTATATCTCAAGTACGGTCCGGGTCAGGAGAGCGTCATTTACGGGCTCAAACGCATCAGCAAGCCGAGCCGACGCGTCTACCTGGGTAGCGGCAACATCAAATCGGTTATGAACGGTATGGGTGTAGCGATTCTATCCACCTCGAAGGGAATCATGACCGACAAACGGGCCCGGGCGGAAAAAATCGGTGGCGAACACATCTGCAATCTCTGGTAGTTCCCGGTTTTGCGTTGCGCGGTCAAGGTTCAAAGCCGGATTATGGTCGGTGGTAAACAGGAAGAAGGAGTCGATTCATGTCGCGAGTCGGTAAAAAACCAATTGCGATACCCGAAAAAGTCAAGGTCACCTATAAAAGCGGTGAGTTGTCAGTACAGGGTCAAAAAGGAAAACTAAGCCGGTCGATCCACCCCGCGGTGACCATTAAGATCAAGGACGGCGAGCTGTCGGTTGAGCCGTTAAAATCCGACAAGAACAGCCAAGCCTTGCGAGGTCTGACGCGAAGTCTGGTGATGAATATGGTTACGGGGGTCGACAGCGGTTTTGCCAGGGTCCTTGAAATAAACGGTATCGGATACCGTGCCGAAGTCAAAGGCCGGAACCTCGTCCTTATGTTGGGGTATTCACATCCCGTCAATTTTTCTTTGCCCGATGGCATTTCGGCCTCTGTCGAACGTAACAACATCATCAAGCTCGAGGGGATCGACAAGGAGGTTCTCGGGCAAACCGCGGCGTCGATCCGCAGTCTGCGTCCGCCAGAACCGTACAAGGGCAAGGGCATTAAGTTTGCCGAAGAATACATACGCCGCAAAGCCGGCAAGACCGGGACGAAATAATCGGATCGTCCGGGATTGAAGACGCGTGTTCATCACGAGATAAATCAATAGAGACCACCTATAGATTCAGGAATCGAGACGATGGGATCGCTAAATTTGAAAAAAGAGGCTCGGCTGAAACGGAAAAAGAGAATTCGAAAGAAAATTCTCGGAACTCCTGATAGACCGCGACTGACGGTTTTTCGCAGTGCGCGGCACATTTATGCCCAGGTGGTTGACGACACGAGCGGTCGGACGCTCGCGGCGGCATGCAGCCTGGAGAAAGCCGAGAAGGAACGGTCCGACAGCGGTAAAAAATCCGAGATTGCCAATCGGATCGGGAAGCTTATCGCGGAGCGTGCCATCGCTAAGGGCGTCAAACGCGTCGTTTTTGATCGGAACGGTTTTCTCTATCATGGCCGGGTCAAAGCGGTTTCGGAGGGTGCACGCGAAGGTGGACTTGAATTTTAGAGACGATCACCTTTTTCAGCCAACATAAGGAGGCGGTTTCTTGTACAAAAAGGATGCAGATGAATATCAGTTGATCGACAAGGTTGTTCACATCAACCGGGTTGCCAAAGTGGTCAAGGGTGGACGCAGGTTCAGTTTCAGCGCGATTGTCGTTGTCGGCGACGGTAAGGGCAACGTTGGCTGCGGCTTGGGAAAAGCCGGCGAGGTTCCCGAGGCGATTCGAAAAGGCGTGGAGAAAGCCAAAAAAAGCATGATCCAAGTGCCGTTGGTGGAAGGCACCCTTCCCTACGAAACCATTGGAAGGTTCGGTGCGGGCAAGGTCCTTTTGAAACCGGCATCTGCCGGTACGGGTCTCATCGCAGGTGGTGCTGTGCGGGCCGTGCTCGAGGCTGCAGGCGTCCAGAACGTACTGACCAAATGCATGGGTTCTCACAATCCACACAACGTCGTCAAAGCGACCATCGCCGGTCTTGAACAGCTTCAAAGCCGGGAGCAGGTTGCCAACCGTCGCGGCGTCAACGTGGAAGAGCTTTGATCAAAGGGTGCAGAAAGGCTATTTAGCCGAGTAAATGCCCGTTTATGACCGGAAGGTTTTTTTCGATGGCAGGTAAACTGAAGATAACCATGGTGAAAAGCATGATCGGCAGGCCGGAAAAACATCGCCGAGTATTGCGCGGTTTGGGACTCGAAAAGCTCAACAAAAGTGTCTTGAGAAATGATACGCCGGCCATCCGCGGCATGGTTCAAGCTGTATCGCATCTCGTCACGGCCGAGGAGGTGACCAATGAGGCTCAATGATCTGGCACCGGAACCCGGTGCCCGCAAGTCCCGCAAACGCATCGGTCGTGGTGTCGGTTCCGGATGGGGCAAAACGGCCGGCCGAGGCTCCAAAGGTCAAAACAGTCGATCGGGCGGTGGCGTGAGGCCCGGATATGAAGGCGGGCAGATGCCCATCCACCGTCGGTTGCCGAAGCGCGGCTTCACAAATATTTTCAAAAAAACCTATGCCGTCATCAATATTCGCGACCTTGCAAAAATGGAGAGCGGCAGTATCGTCGACGAAGCGGTTCTGGTGCGGGCCGGACTTGTAAAAGGACGGCGCGACGGCGTAAAGCTTCTCGGTCAGGGTGAGATCGATATCCCCCTGACGGTTAAAATCGATCTGGTCAGCCAGAGCGCCCGACAGAAGATTGAATCGGCGGGCGGCACGGTAGAGGTTTCGCAGTCATGATCGGCGGCGGTTTCGGCAATATTTTCAAAATCCCCGAACTCAAGCGCAGGATCCTGTACACCCTGGCGCTGCTGGTGGTCTATCGGGTGGGGGTGCACGTTCCGGTTCCGGGCATCGACAGCGTCGCCCTGGCGGAGATTTTCGATCGGGCCAAAGGCACGATTCTTGGCATCTTCAACATGTTCTCCGGTGGCGCACTCGAAAGGCTGTCGGTTTTCGCTCTCGGCATCATGCCGTACATCAGTGCTTCGATTATTCTGCAATTGATGACGGTAGTGATTCCGCATTTGGAGCAATTGAAGAAGGAAGGTGAGCAGGGGCGCAAGAAGATTACGCAATACACCCGTTATGGAACGGTGATTCTGAGTATCATTCAGGGTTTCGGCATCAGTATAGGACTCGAACGCATGGGGGCTGTCATCGTCCCGGGCTGGGGGTTCCGCCTGATGTCGGTCCTCACTCTCACGGCCGGAACGGCCTTTATTATGTGGCTGGGCGAGCAGATTACCGAGCGCGGTATCGGCAACGGCATTTCTCTGATCATTTTTGCCGGTATCGTCGCGCGCATGCCAACCGCTATGAGCAACACCTTCCGTCTGGTGTCGACGGGGGCGATGAGCATTTTTCCTATTATCATTCTGCTCGTGCTGATGGTGGCTGTGATTGCGGTGATTATATTCGTCGAACAAGGGCAGCGGCGCATTCCAGTGCAATATGCCAAACGGGTGGTCGGAAGACGCATGTACGGCGGTCAAAGCACGCATCTGCCGCTCAAGATCAACATGTCGGGTGTTATTCCGCCAATTTTCGCTTCGTCCATCATGATGTTCCCGGCGACGATATCCAGCTTCATAACGGTGCCTTGGATCCAGGATATCGTCTCGGCGCTTCGACCTGGCAACGCCGTTTACGAGCTGTGCTATGTCGGCTTGATATTCTTTTTCTGTTATTTTTACACGGCCGTTACGTTCAATCCCGTAGATGTCGCCGACAACATGAAAAAACAGGGGGGGTACATCCCCGGCATCCGGCCCGGCAAGCGGACGGCCGATTACATCGACAAGGTGCTGAGCCGAATCACGCTCGGCGGCGCCCTGTATGTTTCAGCTGTTTGCGTACTGCCATCGATCCTTATCACGCAGTTCAACGTCCCCTTTTACTTTGGCGGTACGGCCCTTCTGATTGTCGTTGGTGTGGCCATCGACACGGTGGCCCAAATGGAATCACACATGCTCAGCCGTCATTACGAGGGATTTTTAAAGAAATCAGGCGCCAAGGTAAAAGGGCGCCGCTAAAGATTCCGGTAAAGCTCGGGTGTCAGCAACGGGAGGCTCAATGGCCAAGGAAGAAGCCATAAAAGTCGAGGGCACGGTTCTCGAAACCCTGCCGAACGCGATGTTCAAGGTGGAACTCGATAACAAGCATCAGGTTCTGGCCCATATCTCCGGTAAAATGAGAATGCACTTTATTAAAATTCTTCCCGGTGACAAGGTGACCGTCGAACTGTCACCCTATGACCTGAGTCGGGGTAGAATTACGTATCGTTCCAAATGATATGCGGGCTATATTATTTGGTGTAGAAGACGCTAAAAAACAGGCCCGGCAAAAATAGACAACGGGGTGTTTCAATGAAAGTCAGAGCATCAGTTAAAAGAATTTGCCCGAAGTGCAAGATCATCCGCAGAAAAGGCAGCGTACGGGTGATCTGCGAGAACAAGCGGCACAAACAACGGCAGGGATAGAGGAGGCAGGAATTGGCCAGAATTGCTGGAGTCGATTTACCGAAACAAAAAAGAGTTGAGATCGCGTTGACCTATATTTACGGGATCGGGCGAAGCACCTCCATTGAGATTTTGTCGAAAATCGGCGTCGACCCGAACACCAGAAGCGATGACCTGACTGAGTCCCAAATCAATGACATTAGAAAGGTCATCGATGGGGAATACAAGGTCGAAGGCGAACTCCGATCTGAAGTCGCCATGAACATTAAGCGACTGATGGATCTCGGCTGCTATCGCGGGTTACGGCATCGCAAGGGCTTGCCGGTTCGCGGACAGCGAACGAGCACCAATGCCCGCACACGCAAGGGACCCAAACGGGCGGCGGTCAAGAAGAAGGGCGCCGCCAAGAAAAAATAAAATTTAGACAGGTGAGGTTCGTTACATGGCGAAGAGAACCCGTACAAAAAAGAAAGAAAAAAAGAATATCCAAAACGGTGTTGTTCACATTCAGTCTACCTTCAACAACACGATTATCACCATCACCGATCCAACCGGAAACGTGGTGGCTTGGTCAAGCGCCGGAGCTCAGGGATTCAAAGGTTCACGCAAAAGCACGCCTTTTGCCGCCCAGTTGGCGGCTTCGGATGCCGCCAAAAAAGCAATGGAACACGGCATGAAAAACGTCGAGGTTTATGTCAAGGGACCCGGTCCCGGACGCGAATCGGCCCTGCGGTCGCTGCAGGCGACCGGATTCAACGTCATCGTGATCAAGGACGTCACGCCCATTCCCCACAACGGCTGCCGGCCGCCCAAAAGACGTCGCGTTTAAACGGTCGATCGACAGGATGGGTTTGCCGGGTTGAATAATTGAGAATGGTGTTGAATCAGTTGCCGATATGCTATTTGCGTTCTTCCGGAAGACCCCTTTAGAAGCAAAACAGGAGGATTCATCTTGGCACGCTATACAGGCTCTGTCTGCCGGATTTGCCGGCGCGAGAATTTAAAACTCTACCTCAAGGGTGATCGGTGTTATTCCGATAAATGTGCATTCGACCGCCGCAGCTATCCCCCCGGAGAACACGGCCAGCGACGCGGCAGAAAAATTTCGGATTACGGTATACAGCTCAGAGAGAAACAAAAAGTAAAAAAGATGTTCGGCCTTTCCGAAAAGCAGTTCAAACTGTTTTTCATGCGGGCGGATCGCCAGAAGGGTGTCACGGGCACAAATCTTCTGATCGCTCTCGAACGGCGGCTCGACAATATCGTCTACCGGTTGGGGTTCGTCAATTCCCGTTCGCAGGGGCGCCACCTTGTCAGGCACAACCACTTCGTCATCAACGGCAAAAAGGTCGATATCCCCTCTTATCTTGTCAAGGTGGGCGACGTTATCGAGGTTCGAGAAAAAAGTCGTAAGATTCAGGCGATTTCTGATTCAATGGACGGCGTAGTGCGTCGAGGCATTCCCCAGTGGCTGGACTTGGAGAAAGAGAACATGAAAGGAGTCGTCAAAAATTTTCCGGCACGCGAAGACCTCACGATGCCGATCCAAGAGCAGCTCATCGTCGAACTTTATTCCAAATAAACGGTTTCCGTCAGCGCTGAAACCGTGGGTTGTTGCATGGCGGGATTTTGGAATGAATCTGCGAAGGAATAAAAAAATCGGGCTTGGCGTTCCAAAATTCAATTTGTTGATGCCAACACCACAAAAAAGGCTGGAGAATCAAAAAAATGTCACAGAATGAACTTATGTACATCAACTGGCGTGATATGTTCAAGCCGGAAAAGGTTCAGATAACCAGCAAGCCTTCGTATGGCAAGTTCGTGTGTGAGCCGCTCGAAAGAGGATTCGGAATCACCATCGGCAACGCGATGAGGCGGGTCATCCTGTCTTCCCTTCACGGTGCCGCCATCACGTCCGTTAAAATAGACGGGGTGATGCATGAATTCAGCGTCATACCCGGTGCCCTCGAAGACGTTTCGGAAATCATTCTCAATCTTAAAGAGGTCCGGTTAAAGATCAGTGACACTGAGACCCACATCGTCAGAATCGAAACCAAGGGCGAGAAAAAGGTCACTGCCGGTGATATCACCAGCGATGATGGAAAGTGTGAAATTCTGAATCCGAATCTGCACATCGCCACCCTCGGAGAGGACGCCCAGCTCAATATGGTTATGACCGTCAAAGTAGGCAAGGGTTACACCTTGGCGGAAGGCAATAAGGACGAGGATGCACCGATCGGAACGATTCCGATCGACGCGGTTTTTTCTCCGGTCAAGCGTGTCAACTACGTAGTTGGCAATGCCCGCGTCGGTCAGAAGACCGACTATGACAAACTGACTCTGGAAGTCTGGACGGACGGCAGTATACTCCCGGAGAACTGCGTGGCTTATGCGGCTAAAATCCTGAAAGATCAGATGTCGATCTTCATCAATTTTGACGAGAATTTAGAACCAACCCTGGACAACGACGCCGAAAATGATGAGAAACCACGCTGGAATGACAACCTTTACCGCACGGTCGATGAACTCGAGCTCTCCGTACGCAGCGCGAATTGCCTTAAAAATGCCGACATCCACAAAATCTTTCAACTGGTGTCCAAGACGGAAGCCGAGATGTTGAAGACCAAGAACTTCGGGCGTAAGTCGCTGAACGAAATCAAGGAAGTTTTAGTCGACATGGGGCTTTCGCTCGGAATGAAACTGGACGGGTTCATGCCACCCGAAGAAATAACGGAAGAAGAGGAGTAAACGGTCACCATGAGACATCGTAAATCTGGGTTGAAGTTGAACCGTACCGCGAGCCACAGAGACGCTATGTTCAGGAACATGGTGACATCTTTGTTTAAGCATCAGCGGATTCAAACCACCGATGCAAAGGCAAAGGAACTGCGACGCTGGGCGGATCATCTGGTCACCCTGGCCAAGCGGGGCGATCTGCACGCCAGAAGGCAAGCCATGGCCATTGTCAGGGAGAAAAACGTTGTGCACAAGCTCTTCGAAGAGGCTCAAAGCCGTTTCAGCGCTATTGCGGGTGGTTACACGCGTGTGGTCAAACTCGGCCGGCGTGCCGGTGACGCGGCACCGATTTCGGTCATCGAACTCGTAACGCCTTCAGCCGACGCCGGCAAGACGAAAAAGAAAACAGTCAAGGCGAAGGCCGCACTGCCTTCCAAGAAAACGGTGGAAGAAAAAGCGGCCGTCGATGAAAAGGGCGTTGACACAGCGACGGAGGCCATGCCGGTCGAAGAAGAGACTCATAAAACAGCGGAGCCGGAAGAAAAAAGTGAACAACAGGCCGGCAATCAGCCGGTCTCAGAAGCGGCGACCCAACAGACTGAGACCGAAGCCGTCGATGAAGAAAAAGAAGCACCGGAGCAATCCGCTGAAGACCCGCTTCCCGAAACGGAGAAGAAATAAGAAAACACCCCCTGCCGATGCGGCCGTTGGCCGCCGAAATCCTCGAACGTAAAAGCCCTGGCCGAAAATTGGACAGGGCTTTTTACCATGCGCATTACAAAACACCCTTTTATTCCGAATGTCAGAAGTTTATTTTGCCGGAAAATCGATAACGCTTTGATTTTCACACGATGTCTCCGGCAAGGGGCGGGGCGTGCTGTTTCTGGATTTCTTGGCCTCATAGAGGGCATTGTCTGCTCTTTTTAAAAGCGATTCGGGATCGACGACGCCCTCGTCTTCTGCCGAGGCGATACCGAAGCTGATGGAGACCGGCATCCGCATGGCTTCTAACTCCAGGGGGTGTTCTGAAAAGTAGGCACAGACACGCCGCATCAGCTGAGCCGCACTTTTCTTGGTCGTCTCGGGGAGGATGATGACAAACTCGTCGCCGGCATAGCGGGCCACGACGTCCGTTGTGCGGCTCATCTTTGTGAGGCCTTTGGCAACATAAACGAGCAAATCGTCGCCCCGGTCGTGGCCGTAGCGATCATTGACGTTTTTGAAATGATCGAGGTCCAGAAATACCAGCGAAAGAAATTGCGGATAGCGCCGCGACCTAGCAAACTCGCGCAACAGAACCGATTCCATGACCCGCCGATTGAGCAGACCGGTCAGCGGGTCGTGATAGGCCAGAAAACGCAGTTTTTCGTGTGCGGTCACGTTGGACAGACACAGCGAAACCTTCATGGCCAGCTGCTCGAGCAGGCTCGTATCCATTCCCGGTTGGAAACGGTCGCAAGAAATATCGGCCTGATTCAGGCTGCCGATTATTTCACCGTCCAGCGAAATCGGCGCGATGGCAATCGATTGAACGGCATACTTGCGACTCTGCGGCAGCAAACGGTAGTAAGGTTTCAGGTCCTGGTTGACCAGGAGCGGTGTCATTTGGGTCCCGACGAGCTTCACGAACGTGTCTCTTGCGACCATGTTCAGTCGCGCCTTGAGCCGGTCCGAGGATTCGAGTTGCTGGATGAAATTGGAAATTTCACTCTTTTCGATCAGGGTCATCCAAGCGTAGGGCACCTTGAATTGTTGGCGGATTTCCGCCAGAAGGACTTCGAAGAGATCGGAGTAGTTCAATACCGTCAAGACCCGTTTTTCGATTTCGAAGAAACGCCGGGCTATTTTTTCATTGTGCTGCAAAATCTCGATGATGGTTGCCAGATCAGTCATTCACGCTCTATTTTCTCGATCGCCTCCTGTGCAGCTTCTCTGATTTCCGAATTCTCTTCGGTTGCCAGAACCGACCGGAGGTGAGGCAGGCATTGAGGTGATTTCAGTTCCCCGAAAATATACAGCATGTCGCCTTTTACCGAATCGGTGGACTGCGGATATCGTTTCCATAAGGGGGCGATCACCTGTCTCGCGTGGGTGAGATCGGCGGCGGCCAGTTCTTCCATCGTGACCATGGCTGCAAGCCGGACGGTAAAGTTTTCCTCGCTCAGCAAGTCGAGAAAAGCCTCGAAAATGCGGCCGCTGCTGAGCATCATCCGGGCCAGATCATATGCACCGCCCTCGGTGACGAGACGTTGAAGCGCAGCTTTTTCGAGCTTTGTCGGATCGCGGTTTTCAACCGCTTCGCATAATTGAGACAGCGTCACGCCTCCGGTCCAGCGGTACTGATTGTCCAGAAGCACGGTCGGTACGGAGCGCACCCGATCCTCTCCGGCCGCATCCTTGAAAAGGACGCCGTCGATAATTCTCATTCGGAGCCCGTCGACTGCAAACGGCAGCGGGAGCAGGCGACGCACAACATCGGGGCAGAACTTGCAGAACGGCGCAACGTAGACCGAAACCGATGCCGGCGGCCTAACGTCCCGCAGCCGGCCGACGATCGATTCCGGTAAATCGGTCTTGCCCGCATTCAAAAAGGCGAGGGCTTCGATAAAAGGGGCCATTTCATTGTGCGACGGGATACCGCAAAATGACAAACGCGGGCCGACTAAGATTGCCGGCAAACTCGCGGCGGTCGCCTCTTCGCGGCGAATTTTTATCTTCGGTACGAGACGGAGGAGAAGATCGCAGAATCCCTCGATGTCCCGGCTGCGAGGATCATCCGTCAGCCGCATACCGATGGTGACCTCGCGGGTGACCATTTCATTCAGCGACCGTATCTGCAATTCCTCGGCGGGTGTCATAAGAGTCGGTTTTTTTCTCCTTTTTCGTCTGTCGCGCAACGGTTCCTTGCAAGGGCCTCCACTTTAGGGTCACGGTAAGAAATAACGCCACACGATTGCGCCGGATTATGGTTTGTCTACAAGGTACACCACCTGCGCATATCGGGATATGTGTGGGTGGATGAACCCAGTAGACGGGCCATAAGACAAACAAGAGGTGGAATTATTTTTTGCCGGGGCCCTTAGCCCCACCGATCGAACTTTACAGTATAAATAGTTTATGAAAAAGTATACCATACAGGTCTATAAACGTAAACCAGCGGCATTCGCGGCCAGCGGTTCTTGTTGAACCTTTACGAATGAGCACGCAATCGTTTATAAATGAACTCGCCGCCTGTCCCGTCCGCGGGACTAAAGGCGCAGAGGACGCTGAGGAACTTTTCTTTTTCCTTCCTGCTGAGAGGGCAGAAGAGTAAAACACACGCTTTTATGGCAAAATGATCACAATTTATTATCCAGGCGGCTATCCGGTGCTCATTTATTGAATTTGCAACACGTTCAAAAACGACCAGACAACGGGGGTCTCCAGATATGCCTGCTTCCAAGTTGACCGTCCTGTCGGAAGCCGTTTCGACGCTAGTGCCCGATGGCAGTGCCGTCGCTTTGGGGACGGCACAGGAAACCCTCATTCCCTTTGCCGCCGGTCACGAAATCATACGTCAGCGCAAACACGGCCTGACGCTCATCGGCCCGATTTCGGACATTCTTTTCGACCAGATCATCGGAGCCGGGTGCGCGGACAAGATCAGGGCCGCCTGGGTCGGCAACGTCATCACCGGCTCCGGCTACAATTTCAGGCGCGCGGTCGAGTCCGGGCGCATAACCATTGAGGATCACTCGATCCTGACCCTGGTCACGGCGTTGACAGCCGGGAAAATGGGCGTGCCGTTCATGCCGACCGGCACGGCGCTCGGCAGCGATCTTTACCAAACCAATCCGAACCTTAAAACCATGGCGTGTCCGTTTACCGGCCGGAAACTCACGGCCGTGCGGGCCATTGAGCCGGATGTCACCATCATTCATGCCCAGCGCTCCGATGAATACGGTAATGCACACGTTTGGGGCAACATGGGCATAACCCGTGAAGCCTGCCTGGCCAGCCGGTCGGTGATCGTTACGACCGAGGAGATTGTCGCACCGGAGGTTATCAATAGCGACCCGAACCGGGTCGTAACACCCGGATTTCGCGTCACCGCCGTTGTTCATGCCCCATGGGGCGCCCATCCTTCGCCGGCACCGGGCCATTACAACCGGGACCACCGAGCATTCCTCGAGTACCGCGACGCCAGCCGAACCGAAGAAGCCTTCCGGCTCTGGTTGAAAAAATGGGTGGATGACATCCGTATTCCAGCCGATTACCAGGGGCTGATAGGAAAGGACCGACTGCGGGAGCTGGCCCTGAAAAAGCACCTGTTCTCCGAGCCGGTTGACTATGGGTATTAAAAAAGGCGAAAGGCGAAAGGCTAAAGGCAAAAGGCGAAAGGCTGAAGGCGGAAGAATTAAGGCAATAGATGCACGGTGTTGGGTGTAAGGATAGGGGATAGGGTTAAGGTCCAAGGTGCACGGACAACGCCTTGACTGGGGAAATTAAGCAAACGAAGGCAGAAAGAGTTTCTTTTTAAAACCTAAAACCGATCATTTAAAAACCGTTGTTCCTGGAAATCGAACAGGAGCCTCAATGAATAGTCGGAAAGAACCACCGATCGCCTACACCCCCGCTGAGCTGATGGTGACGGCTGCCGCACGGGAGATTTCGGACGGGGAGGTCGTTTTCGTCGGCATGCGGCTGCCGCTGCTCGGTTTTCTACTGGCCAAGAACACCCATGCACCGAATGCGGTCGGCATTTATGAACTGGGGATCATCAGGGATTTACCGACTCCCGGCCCTATCCTTACCATGGGCGATCTGCCGAATCTGTTTCGTGCCCAGTGCTGTACCGATTCGGCCGATGTCATGGGGCTGCTCCAGCAGGGGCTGGTCGATGCCAGTTTTATCGGCGGCGCCCAGTTGGATCGTTTCGGCAATCTGAACACCAGCTACATCGGACCGGTTTCTGAAATACAGACCCGGTTGCCGGGCAGCGGCGGTGCCTGTGACCTGGCCAGTCTATCGCGGCGGCACATCATCATCATGGTCCACCAAAAACGGCGGTTCGTCGAACAGGTGGATTACATCACCTCGCCCGGCTACGGCACTGGTGCCGCTTGGCGCAAGGCAGTCGGTTTGCCGCGGGGAGGGCCGTCCACTGTGATCACCACCCTGGGTATCCTGCGGTTCGACCCATCAACTCGTGAAATGTTCCTGGCATCTCTTCATCCCGGCGTGACTCTGGCTGAGGTGCGCGATAACACCGGTTGGCGTCTGCAGACAGCTGCCAGTTTAGATTTCACACCCGTGCCGGGCCGTGAAGAACTGGAGATGCTCCGCCGATTCGATCCGGAGGGTTTCTGGACCGGTCGAACTTCGGGAGGCCCCTAATTTTAGCCTTCGAGCCTAAAACTTAAACCTTAAATCCTAAAACCCGACTCCATTATATTTTTCTTGACAAATCACCGTGTAGCTGAAATATAGCTTATAAATGTTCTTTGGGAAATGAATAGGGTTTAGAAACTGGGGGAAACTGAATCTTAAAGGAGGCGCAGATGGTGGTTAAAAAGATCTCGATTGTGGCACTTGTTGGTTTCATCGGTTTAATCCTCATTGTCGGTCCGGCACTGGCGGCCGGACCTTCGTTGGATGCCTGGAAACCCGCGTTCGATCCTTCCGGTGCGAAATACAAGTTGATTGTCTCCAACGTCTCTCACCCCGTGTTAAAGGGGGTCTATACCGGATTTGCCATCCGGGACGAGTTGTGGAAACGCACCAACGGCCAGATGTATTTGGACTACAAGCCTTTTTCCATGCTGGGCGGCGAAGTCGAGGTGCTGAACCAGCTTCAGATGGGCGCCATTCAGGGCATGGGCGTCAGCTCGGTGGCGTCGACCAACCTCGGACCTCGTTTCGGCGTGGTCAACCTGCCGTTTCTCATCAATTCCTTCGACAAGCTCGACAAATTTGTCAACAGCGGCAAGCTTTTCGACCACTTCATGAATGCCATGGATCATCAGGGCATCATGGGGCTGGACATCACCGGTTATGGCAATTACGGCTGGGCCACCACAACACCGGTGCGCAATCTCGCTGAAGCCAAGAAGATCAAATTCCGCATCGCCGAGGCCGCGGTCAACCAGCTGACCTACAAAGCCTGGGGCCTCACTGCGGTTGTGATGCCCTGGCCGGACGTCCCGGTTGCGCTCAAGCAGGGCGTTATTGAAGGTCTCGACCACACCCCGATGGTCTGTAACATCACCAAGAAATTCGAGGTGGCCAAGTATTTCACTCAGGTGAACTACGCCCAGGGTCTGTTTATCTGGATTTTCAACAAGGCCTGGTTCAACAGCCTGCCGCCGGACCTCCAGAAGACTTTCACGGCAACCGTTCACGACGTGTGTGCAAAGATACGTGAGGAAACCAAGCAGCAGGAAATCGATGAAATCGCCAAGGCTCAGGCGGCTGGTATCCAATTTTTCAAACTTTCGGACGCCGACATGGCAACTCTCAAAACTGAGGCCAACACGGTCTATAAGGACTTTGCCCCGGAGATCAACAAGCTCTATCCGGGAGACACCTACCGGCCGGCCGATTATCTGAAGGAAGTTGAAGTCTACATGGGATATTCGAAATAAGCCGTTTTCAAAGATCCGTGCACTGTGATATTCAAAGGGGCTCTGGCTTGACCAGAGCCCCTTTTCATGAAAGATTCCCGGCCGAGGAAATCCCTTATGTTCCGAAAGACATTAGACTTCCTGGATAAGGTTCTCACTTTTTTCGAGGAATGGACCCTGTTTGTCTCCGTCATGGTGGCTCTCGTGTCCCTCTTCGTCAACGTGGTCTTGCGCTATGGTTTCAATCAATCCCTGGCCTGGTCCGAAGAACTGGTCCGGGAGGTCATCATCTACACCACTTTCATCGGGTGCAGCGCCGCGGTCAAAAACCGCTCGATGATCAGGATCGACGCATCGGTTCAACTGTTTCCAAAGCTGAAGACCGCTCTCACCCTTTTCAGCAATTTCGCCGTCATGATCTTTGCCGCCATGATGTTATACTACGGGTGGTTGATGGCGGCGCTTCAGGTTCGCACCCACCAGAAGACGATTATTCTGCAGATCCCGCTCGTTTATCTTTACGCCGTGCTGCCGTTGATGGGTGCAATGATGATGATTCGTGTGGTTCAGGTTATGGTCCAGGACATCGGTGAATATCGATCGGGGAAAAAACAACCGTAATTGTTTTATTGCTGATTTACAGGATCGATTTTTCCCGCCACGCTAAAAGGAGAGCACGCTTCATGGAAACCAGCCACGTTATTATCCTTTTAATCCTTCTCGGGTGCATGGCCACTTACATTCCGGTCTTCATGTGCCTTTTCTTCACCGCTGTGCTGGGTTTCATCTTCTTTACCGACCTGCCCCTGCTTCTACTGGCCCAATCGCTGTTCCGCAGCATGGACAACTTTGCCCTCGTGGTGGTCCTTTTTTTCATTTTGTGCGGCAATATCATGACGGCCGGCACCATCGTCGACAAGTTGATCAAGGTCGCCAATGCAGTGGTCAGTTGGCTACCGGGTGGGCTCGGCATGGCCGGTGTTCTGGCTTGCGGACTCTTTGGAGCGATCTCGGGTTCAACCGTTGCGACGGTTGTGGCACTGGGCGGTTTCATGATCCCGGCGCTTCTGGAAAACGGGTATCCGGAAAAGTACTCCATCGGGCTGATGACCACGTCGCCGAACCTCGGCGTGATTATTCCACCCAGCATCGGCATGATCCTGTATAGCATGATAAGCAATGTCTCCCTCGAAGGATTGTTCTTGACCGGTTTCCTGCCCGGTGTACTGATCATGTTCGGTGCTTGCGCCTACACCTTTTTCGTCTTTCGCAAGCGGGTCGAGATTGTGCGTAAGCCGGTTCCCAGGCCGCTGGAATTGTTGGGCGTGCTCAAAGAAGGCTTCTGGTCTCTCATGCTGCCGGTCATTATCTTCGGCGGCATATTTTCCGGTGCTTTCACCGCCAACGAGGCGGCGGTTGTCGCTTGCGTCTACGCCTTCATCGTTGAGCTGTTCATCCACCGCTCCATGAAGCTGTCGGCCGTCAAGAAGATTACCGTCAACTCGGCCGTCACCTCGGCCACTCTTTTGATCATCGTGGCCGGCGCCACCTGCTTCGGACGTCTGCTCACCCTTGAAAGCATTCCCGGTAAGATCACCGAAACCGTCTTGGGCGCCATCGACTCCCCGTTTGTTTTCCTGTTGGCCATGAACTTGCTGCTCCTGGTCGTGGGGATGTTCATGGATATCATATCGGCCACCATGATCCTGGGGCCCGTCTTTTTACCCATGCTCAATGCCTTCGACATCAATTGGATGCATTTCGGATTGATCATGACCGTCAACCTGGCCATCGGTTACTGCACGCCGCCGATGGGTGTCAGCCTTTACATTACCGGCGCCATCGCCAACCGCGATATCATATACGTTTCCAAAGCCGTCATTCCCTTCCTGATCATTCAGATTGGGGTGCTGTTTTTTCTGACGTACATGCCCGATGCGGTGCTGTGGCTGCCCACCGTAATGGGATTCGTGAAATAGCGGAATGCAAACCGATTTAATGCAAAAAGCCAAAACGTACCGGTGGGTGATTTTCACGGTCCTGGCGTTTGGTTACATCCTGGTATACTTTCACCGCCTGTGCCCGGCCGTTCTGGCGGTGGACATGATGCGCGACCTGCACACAAGCGGTGCCCTTACCGGGTTGCTCGGTGCGGCCTATTTTTACCCCTACGCGCTGATGCAACTGCCGGCCGGGCTGCTGTCCGACTCCTGGGGCCCCCGTAAGACGATCACCCTTTTCTTCTTCGTGGCGTTTGCCGGTTCAGTGATACTCGGGTTGGCGCCCTCGGTGTTTGTGGCCATTGTCGGACGCACGCTGGTCGGTCTGGGCGTTGCCATGCTGTTCGTACCGACACTTAAGATTCTGGCGGAATGGTTTCATGTGCGCGAGTTTGCCGTCATGACGGGGATCCTGATGGCGCTCGGCGGGGTGGGGTCTCTCATAGCTGCGACCCCCCTGGCGTGGTTGAGCGCCCGCATCGGTTGGCGGTTCAGTTTCGTGGCGGTCGGTTTTTTCACGCTGGTTCTGGCCGTTCTGGTCTTTCTCTTCGTTCGCAACCGGCCGGCTGACCTGGGCTGGCCGTCTCCGGCCGGAAATCGGCAATCGCGTCTGCCGCCGATCGGTTTGATGGAGGGGGTTGGCAAGGTGCTGTCCAGCCCGGCGTTCTGGCCGCTGGCCATCTGGTTTTTCTTCGACTGTGCCATTTTCTTTTCTTTCGGCGGCCTATGGGGCGGTCCCTTCCTGATTCAGGTATACGGTCTCGATAAGACTCACGCCGCGCGTATCCTCTCGATGCTGGCGGTCGGCATGATCGTCGGCAGTCCCTTGCTGAGTTATGTATCGAACACCGTTTTCCGCGCCCGCAAACCGGTTCTGATGATATCGAGCATCGCCGTAACGGGCCTAACGGCAGTGCTGGCGTTTATGACGCGGCAGGTACCGACCGCCGGTCTCTTCGCACTTTGTTTCGGTCTGGGTGTTTTCTCAAGCGCTATCGTGGTGATCGGGTTCACGACCAACAAGGAGTTGTTCCCGGTCCAAATGGCCGGCACCGCCACAGGGATCGTCAACCTCTTTCCTTTTGCCGGCGGCGCCATTTTTCAACCGATTTTGGGGGCCGTTCTGGAACACTACGGTCGAACCGGCGGGAATTTCACATACATCGGGTATGAAAAGGCCTTTCTGATCCTTTTTATCTGTGCTCTATTGGCCATGGGCGCCACTTTTTTCATGCGCGAAACCCTCGTCAGGGACGGCGGGTAACCGTCCACAGGGTTGCAAAGTCCGATTCGCTTAAAACCACCTCATTGTAAGCGTTTACAGGGTGCCGCAGATGCAAGGCGTCGGGTGCGCAGACGTGCTTTTGTACTTCAAGTGCCCGACAACAAAGCAGATGCGGTGCCCTGTGAACGCTTACGCGGCTTATAATGCCGCGAACGCCCGACGAGGGGGTATGATTCTGCCGCCGCTTGACACGCGGGACGCGCTTTCTGTATGGTTTCAGAAACGGCGAAATTGCGGAAAATGGCTTTTTATTGACGGGAATTATCCAATTTTTGCATGAACCTTTAACACCCCAACTTGTAATTTGGAGGCGTGATGAAACTGAAACAGATCGTCATATCGATTGAAAACTCTCCCGGCCGGTTGTTGGAGGTGGCGGATGCGCTCGGAAAGGCGGGTATCAACCTGCGAGCCTTGAACCTGGTTGATACCGGGGCTTTCGGCCAGTTGCGGCTGTTGGTGTCCGATGTCGTGCGTGCCAGGCAAATTTTAATGGAGATGCACATTTCCGCTTTCGTCAACGATGTCGTGGCAGCGGAGATCGATGACGCTCCCGGCAGCCTGGCCAACCTGCTCAGGCCGCTCAGAGATGCCAATATCAACGTGATTTACATGTATGCCTTCATCGGTTCAACCGCCGGCAGGGCCATCATGATATTCCGGTTCAGCGACAATGACCTCGCAGTCGAAGTATTGAAGAAGGGCGGATACCGGATGCTCGATGCCGATACCTTCGGCATCCTCGAAAACGAAAGATGACCCGATTCATATGAAAAAAATCCGGTCTGCAGAAGGTTTTACCGTGCAACGCGGCCATGCGGATGACCCCGAGGTCCACCATGAAAGGTACCGTGTGTTCATCGAGGCCGTTGCCGACGGATACTACGAAACCGATCTGCGGGGCAATTTTACATACTTCAACGATGCCCTGTGCCGCATTTTCGGCTATGCCCGGCATGAAATCAAGGGTCGCAACTTCCGTGAATTCATGGACCAGGAGAACGCCGCATCGGCCTTCAAGCGTTTCAATCATATCTATCAATCCGGCGAAGGCATAACCGATATCGTTTGGGAGATCATCCGCAAAGACGGCCGCAAACGCATCATCGAGCTTTCCGCCAACCTCATCGTCGAGAACGACGACCGGAAGGGTGGATTTCGCGGCATTGCCCGCGATGTGACCGAGAAGAACCTGGCCCAGCAGAAGGCGCTTGAATCCGAAGAACTGGCGCAGTGTCAATACCAAGCCAGCCGCCGGGCCGAGAAGCGATACCGCGCATTTTTAAACTTTCTGCCGGATCCGGTTTTTGTCTTCAACCTCGACGGCAGCGTCTCTTACCTGAACCCCGCCTTTGAGAAGGTCTTCGGATGGACCCTCGCGGAACTCAAGGGCAAGCGCATCCCCTTTGTCCCCGAGTCCCACAAGGACCAGACCCGCGAAGGGATCGCGCGTCTGTTCAGGGAAAAGGTGCTGCACAATTTCGAGACCCGGCGGCTCACCCGCGACGGTCGCCTGCTGGACATCGTGATCGACGGCGCCCTTTTCTACGATGAAGACAACCAGCCCGCCGGACAGGTCGTCACGCTGCGGGATATCACCCAGGAAAAACGTCTGGCGCGGATCAACGAGACCCTGTTCAGGATCACCAACGCCATTCCCCATTACCGCGACCTGGACGGTCTGCTGGCTTTTATCACCCGCGAAACTCAGAACCTGCTGGACATCGAAAGCGCATCGGTCATCCTGCTGGATGAAGACCGGCAGGAATTTTACTTCTTTGCGGTCCACCACGACGATTCGGAGACCGGCAAGAAATTCAGAGAAATTCGGTTTCCCGCCGACAAGGGGGTGGCCGGTCACGTTTATAAGACCGGCCGGCCGTTGATCGTTCCGGACACGTCCGAAAGCCCTTATTATTTCAAACAGGTGGATGAGAAGGCCGGTTTTCACACCCGCAGCATGCTCGATGTTCCCATCCGGATTCAGGACCGGATGATAGGCGTGTTGTGCGCGGTCAACAAAAAGAACGGTGCCTTCGACCACGACGATGTCGATCTGCTCGGCACGGTGGCCGGCACGGTGGCCCTTCCGATCGAAAACGCGAGGATAAACCAGGAACTCAAGAATTCCTACGAAGAGGTCAAAAGCCTCAACCGGGCCAAGGACAGTGTGATTCACCGTCTGTCCCACGAGCTTAAAACGCCGATATCGGTCCTGTCGGCCTCCCTGGAACTGTTGGGTAAAAAGTATGCCGACCATAGCGACCGGGGCATTCATCGCATCATCGAGCGCAGCCGGCGCAACCTGCAGCGTCTGCTCGACATGCAGTATGAAATCGAAGACATCCTCCAGGAGCGTGACGATCGCGACCACCGGATGCTCACCACCCTCCTCGATGTCTGTGCCGACGAACTGGAGACACTCGCAACCCTCGAGGGGGCCGATGGGGGCCTGGTCGACAGACTCCGCAGCCGGATTGACGCTCTCTTCGGTCCTCGTGAGGCGCTGCCCGAGGAGATCCGTTTGGAAGACTTTGTCGCCCAAACCGTCGAGCGGCTGCGGCCGCAGTTTGACCACCGGCGCTGCGAGGTGACCACGAGATTCGAAGCGGCCGGGGCGGTTTGGATTCCGGGTGATGTCTTGTCCAAGATCGCCGAAGGCCTGATTCGTAACGCCGTCGAAAACACGCCCGACGGAAGCCGCATCGACATAGCGGTCCGCAGCGGACAGGGCGGGCCGGAGTTCGAAGTCAAAGACTGCGGCGTTGGCATATCCGCGGAAGACCAGCGCCTTATGTTCGAAAAGTATTTCACCTCGGCCGAAGCGCTGCAGTATTCCACCCGCAGGCCTTTCGATTTCAATGCCGGCGGAAGGGGCTTCGATTTGCTGCGCATGAAAATATTTTCAGAACGCTACCATTTCAAGCTTTACATGCACTCCGACCGCTGCCGACATCTTACCGATGGCCGGGAGCAGTGTTCCGGTGATGTCGCAGATTGTGCGTACTGCCGGAGCGACGCGGATTGCTGTGAGACCGGCGGCACGACCGTCAGGGTCGTTTTTCCACCAGCCTCTGAATTGATGATTTGACAGTCGGGAGTTTGGTCGAAGCTATAGGCTTTAAGATAAAGATTTTGACAAGACTAGAGGCAGGAGGCTGTAGTGTAATACGCCGACGACCGATAACACAGTCCAAAACCTTTATCGTAAAGCCTATACCAATGAGACAGAGGCGCCACCATGAAAGCCAACCACAACCAAGAGAATGACACCGCTCCGGAAGACAGTGAAGCCGGGCGTTTTTTCCGGGAAGTCGAAATCGAGTTTCTCATCCACGAACTCAAGGACCCCATTGCGGTCATCGAGACCGGTGTCCGCACGATTCTGGAGAAAAAAGAAAAATTCGGTCCGCTGACACCGCGACAGGAAAAAATCCTGAAACGCACCCTGCGCAACTCGAATAAAGCCCGCACCATGCTAAACAGCCTGCTGGAGATCGGCCGCTCCGAGTCCGGCTGTTTTTTCTGCTGCCGTTTCAAGCCGGTCTCTTCGGCTTACGGGGTTTTGCTGGAGGTGCTGGATGGACTTTCCGAAGACATTTCCGAGCAGTTCAGATCCCTGACCGAAGAAAAGGCAATGCGCGCATTTCTTTACCGGCAGGGTATTATTTTGAATTTCGCGCCGGTGCTTGAACAGACCGAACTGGTGCAAGACGAAACCAAGTTCCGCCAGATCCTCGGCAACCTCATCAAAAACGCACTGCACTTCCGCAAAGAACGGGTGGAAATCCGCATGAAACTCGAAAACGATCAGATTCTTGTGGAGGTTGCCGATGACGGACCGGGAATCGATACGGCGTACCACCAGATGGTTTTCGAACGCTACAGGCAGGTCAAAGAGTGCACTCTATTGCCCCGCAACGGTCACGGACTCGGCCTGGCGGGTGCAATGATCATGGCCCGCCGTCTGGGGGGCGACATCGAATTGGAGAGCACCAGGGGTGAAGGCGCCACTTTTCGGCTGAAGCTGCCGCTCACTTTTAACACCGAAACGGTATCGTAAAATATGATGTATTTTCTGCACGAATGACCGACTCGAGCGAGTGCCATGGTGCGGAATGAGGTGACGGTAAGCTTTCTAAAGCTGCTCGATACGAGGAGAAACCTTCGAAGGAGGAAAGCAGATGACGACGGAGTCGAGGTTGAAAGGCAAGCGCATCCTGGCCGTGGACGATGAAGAGGACATACTCGAGACAATCGAAGACATCCTGGACGAGGCGGACCTCGATCTGGCCGGCGACTACGACACCGCGTCCCGAATGATCCGGCAGACCCGTTACGATCTGGCCATCCTGGATATTATGGGCGTCAACGGACTCGAGCTTCTGACGGAAACCGTTGAACGGGGCATTCCGACAGTAATGCTGACCGCCCATGCCATCAACCCGGATACCTTGATGGAGTCCATTCGCAAGGGCGCCATATCCTATCTCCCCAAGGAGGCGCTGACCGATTTGGACGATCTGTTGGAGCAACTGCTGGCTGCCCACGAGCAAGGCGCCCCCCCCTGGAAACTGCTGTTCGAAAAACTCGGGGAGTATTTCAACGACCGTTTCGGACCGGACTGGCGGGAAAAGGACAAGGAGTTCTGGGCGGAGTTCAGCCGCACGTATCAAGTCGGCAAGGGGATTCAGGAACGGCTCAAACATGACGAGCGGATTCTCGGAAAGGGTGTGTAGGGTGATTTCCTGTCAGCGTGAGCTGTTCGATATTCCGCAAGACGTCGCTTACTTCAACTGTGCGTTTACGGCACCTCTGCTGCACAGCGCGGCGGCGGCCGGAAAGGCCGCCCTGAAGTCGAAAGCTGAACCCTGGACCATTACTTCCGGCCATTTTTTCGCGACAATGGAGGAAAACCGCCGGCTATTCGCCGAGCTGATCGGCTGTGACACCGCCTGCATCGCCATCATCCCGGCCGTCTCCTACGGTGTCGCCCTGGCGGCGAAAAACCTGCCCGTTGAGAAGGGGCAGGCCATTCTGCTTCTCCAGGACCAATTTCCCTCCCACGTCTATTCGTGGCGGTTGAAAACGGCCCATGAGGGCGCCGTGTTGAAAACCGTTCGTCGCCCGTCCGACAACGACTGGACGGCGGCGGTGATCGACGCCATCGACGATCAGACCGCGATCGCGGCCCTTCCCAACTGCCACTGGACCGACGGCACATTGCTCGACCTGGTCAAAATCGGGGCAAGGTGTCGCAAAGTGGGTGCGGCACTTGTGGTGGACGGCACCCAGTCACTGGGCGCCATGCCCTTTTCGGTTGCCGCCGTGCAGCCCGACTTTCTGATCACAACGGCCCACAAATGGCTGCTGGGACCCTACAGCTTCGGGTTCTGCTATGCCGCGCCCGGACGGCAGCACGGCGTGCCGCTGGAAGAGAACTGGCTCAACCGCGCCGGATCAGAAAACTTCGCCCGCCTGGTCGACTATCGCAATGCGTATCAGCCGGGTGCCCGGCGCTACGACATGGGTGCAGCCAGCAACTTCATCCTGGCGCCGATTGCAGCCGCTGCGTTGGCCCAACTGCTCGATTGGGGTGTGGACAACATTGCCGATACGCTGCGGAAAACCACTGGCCGCATTGCCGACCATGCCGCCGAACTGGGCTTTCAAGTCCCGGCAAGTGCTGTTCGGGCGCCCCATATGCTGGGGATGTCGATTCCGTCAGGTCTGCCGGAGGGTCTGCTGCCGAAGCTTGCCCGCGAAAAGGTTTTCGTGAGCGTCAGGGGCAACGCGATCCGCATAGCGCCCCATCTCTACAACACGGAAAAGGACCTTGAACGGCTCTTTTCTGCGTTGGCGAGGTCCCTGCTCTGAAAGCATCTTTTTTCACCACGACCGTCAAGGAGGTGTTTCATGGCACAAAAAGCGAAGGAACAGAGGAAGAAAAAGGTCATCGAAGTCCTGAACAAAGCGCGCAGCATGGAGCTGCATGCCATCGGCCAGTATATGAATCAGCACTACAATTTGGACGACCTCGATTTCGGCGATATGGCGGCCAAAGTCAAGCTCATCGCCATCGATGAGATGCGCCACGCGGAGATGTTTGCCGAACGGATCAAGGAACTGGGCGGGGAACCGACCGCAGAACCGGCGGCAAAGGCAAAAAGAGGCCAGGAAGTTAAAGCCGTGTTTTCCTTCGATGCAAACCTCGAGGACAATACCATCGACATGTACAATCAATTTCTGCTGGTGTGCAGGGAAAACGGCGACAGCACCAGCGTGAAGATTTTCGAGGCCGTTATCGACGAAGAACAGATGCACTTCAACTACTTCGACAATGTCAGCAGCCACATCGAAAAGCTCGGTGAAACGTATCTGGCTCAGATCGCCGGAACGCCGTCGGCCACAGGGCTTCAAACTCAGGGATTCGTCGCGCGTCAGGGCGGCGGAGGAGCGCCGGGCGCCTGAATCAAGGGCGTACCTTCAATCCTCTCGATGAAACCGAAGCAAACCAGCCGTCGGCCCAACCGAGAACCGCTCGCTATGGGGAGTCAGGGCAGTGCATTCTATAAACTGTAAAGGCCCGCCGAGGGAGATCGGGCACACCATCGGCAAGCGCTTCAGGGCCGAGATCCTCCTCACCCTTGACAGGCACGACGGCCTGAACACCCGCTTCATGCCTTACAGCCGGACACCGGCCGGCAGGGCGCGTTACCAGCACCTGTTTGCGCTGCACCGCAACCGCTTCCCGGAATTTTTCAGTGAGCTGGAAGGCATGGCCGAGGGTGCCGGTGTGCCGTTCGAGAAGCTGTTCGTGATAAACCTGCGCGGCGAATACCAGCGTTTTGCCTCTGGTGGCGTTGAACCCGGTTGTTCGACCTGCAGCCTGGTGTCGCTGGATACTGCCGCCTTCGGTCACAACGAGGACGGACTCGCGCTGTATCGCGGTCAGACCTACCTGGTTCGGGCACGGCCGCAGGATAAGCCGGCTTTCACGGCTTTCTGCTATCCCGGGTTCCTGCCCGGAAACGCCTTCGGATTCAACGACGCGGGCATTTGTTTTTCTGCCAACAACGTTCAGCCGCTGATTGCGCGGGACGGGGTGGGGCGGCACTTCATCGCGCGCTCTCTTCTGGAGAGCCGGTCACTGCCGGAGGCGATCGCGGCGGTGCATCCCCCGGATCGGGCCTACGGCTTCAATTACACCATCGGCTCTCTCAGGGAGCGGCGCATCGTCAATGTCGAGGTCACACAGGATGACGTCGCCGTTACCGACATACGCGGGCCATATTTTCACGCCAATCACTACGTGGAATTGGGAACCGTCGACCAGGAAATCGCGGAATCCAGCCGCAAGCGATTTGAGCGGGGAGCTCGGCACATTCTCGAAGGTCGCGTGAAGGAAAGAGAAGACATTTTAAAGGTGCTGCGGGACGGCGAGGGTCGTCTGCCGATACTCCGCGATGGGAGCCCGCCGGATCCTTTCGTGACTCTGGCGACGGCCCTATTCGATCTCGACGGTAGAAAACTCGTCATCTACAGCGGGAGTGAAAACGGAACCGACACTGGATTGAAACCCTTGGTCAAACTTTCACTTGACTTCTGAACAGTGTCGCGATTATGACCCGAACGGCTTCAGC
>CAWBCG010000019.1:0-20546 GCA_963787235.1 uncultured delta proteobacterium | reverse complement strand
TGTCATAACCCGGATCGAAGACAGCATTATTGTCGATGTCAACACAGGTTTCAAAGCCTATACCGGTCATGACGGGGGGGGTGATTCAACCCGAAGTCGGTGCTCGACATCGACATCTGGAAAGACGTCAATCATCCGCAAGATCCTTCTGGACGAAGTCCTCGAAAAAGGTTTCGTCCACAACTAGGGAGACCATTTTCTGCACCAAGGCCGGCACCCTTATCACCTGCCTGCTTTCTACCAAAAATATCGTCATCAACGACGAGCCACATCTTCTCACAGTCGTACGCGACATCACCGATCGCAAATTTTATGAGAAAATGATCCAGGCCGCCAACAACTTCCTCCGGATCACCAATCGCCACACAAATATGCGGCCCATGCTGAAGGAGTTCATTGCGGAAATCAAGGAACTGACCAAATGTTCGGCAGCGGCCGTTCGGATCATGGATCAAGAGGGCAATATCCCCTATGCCGAGGCCGTTGGATTCAGTCGCGATTTCTGCGCCTTGGAAGGCAATCTGTCGATCCATTCCGATGAGGGAATGTGCATCCGGGTGATAAAAAACGACCCCAATGGCCTTGCACCGTATTTCACTCAAAACGGCTCGTATTTCGTCAACAGCACGTCGGCTCTTCTCGCCGGAATTGCCGAAGATCAAAAGAAAATCCTACGTAATACGTGCCAACGTTACGGCTACGAATCCCTGGCCCTGATCCCCATCCGTTCCGGAAATATCACTCTCGGCCTGATTCACGTGGCCGATCGGAAGGCGGGCACGATCACGGCCGATATCGTCAAAATTTTGGAGAGTGCGGCCCTTCAACTCGGTACGGCCATTCAGCGCATCTGCGCCGAGCAGGCTTTGGAGGAGTCGCATAAAGAACTTGAAAAACGGGTCGATCAGCGAACGGAAATGCTTCAGCGCGCCAAAGATCAATTGCAGCTCGAAGTCGAGGTGCGCAAGAAAAAAGAGCAGGAACTCCTCGGCTACCAGCAGCGGCTGCGGCACCTGTCTTCCGAACTGCTTCAGACCGAGGAGCGGGAGCGCCGACGCATCGCCATCGAAATTCACGATCGCATCGGTCAGGCCCTGGCCGTGAACAAGATCCAGCTGGGCGCCCTGCAGGCCGAGGTCGATTCCCAGGATCTAAAATCGAAAATCGAGGACATACGGGCACTGCTCAGCCAGACCATCCGCGACACCCGCACCCTTACCTTCGAGCTGAGCCCTCCCGTCCTCTACGAGCTGGGTCTTCAAGCGGCATTGGAGTGGCTGGCTGAAATCATCCGCAAACAAAACGGCCTGAAGGTGGACGTTGCCGGAGACGGCAGTGATCGAGAACTCGATCCCGATAAACGTGTGCTTCTGTTCAGGACATGCAGGGAGCTGCTGTTCAACGTGGTGAAACATGCCGGCGCCCGGCATGCCCGGGTGTCCCTGCGCGGTGACGGTGCCGTGATCATGATCAAAATATCCGATGACGGCACCGGCTTCGATCCGGACCTGCTCCAGTCCGGTTATGATCCATTCGAAAGCGGCTTCGGCCTGTTCAGTATTCGGGAACAGTTACAGCATCGCGGCGGTATGTTCGAAATCGATTCCGGCCCCGGCCGCGGGAGTGAGGTGACGATCGTGATGCCGCTGGCAATGACCGCTCAACCGGAAGAGGAGGTGTCATCCTGAAGCATCGCATTTTTATCGCCGACGACCATCGGATTGTCCGCGAGGGACTTCAGTCTCTCGTAGAAAAGGAGAACGACCTGGAAGTCATCGGCATGGCCGACAACGGACGTCAGGCCCTGATGCTGACCCGCAGGCTCAAACCGGATGTGGTCATCATGGACATCGCCATGCCCGAGCTGAACGGCATCGACGCCACCCGGCAGATCGTCGACGAGGTGCCGGGCGTGAAAGTCATCGCCCTGTCCATGCATTCGGAAAAACAGTTCGTGGAGGGCATGCTGCGGGCGGGGGTGATGGGGTATCTGCTCAAGGAAAGTGCCTTCGAGGAGCTGATCAAAGCCATACGGATCGTGTGCGCCGGCAAGAAATACCTGAGCCCGGACGTGACCGATATTGTCCTGCGGGATTATTTAAGCCCTCCGGATGGAAAAGATATTGAACAAGCGTCGGATCTGACCCTGCGAGAGAGGGAAGTGCTTCAGCTCCTTGCCGAGGGCAGGGCCACGAAGAAGATTGCCGAGCGGCTCAACATCAGCGTCAAGACCGTCGAATCCCACCGTAAAAACATCATGGACAAGCTCAACCTGCACACCGTGGCCGAACTCACCAAGTACGCTGTGCGGCGGGGATTGACGTCGATCGAATAAAATTTTCACCTTTGTGAAAATTTTATCAATCTTTTTACTTTCTGCCCTCTCAGCAGAAAGTAAAAGAGAAACCACTTTGCGTTCTCTGCGGCTCGAGCGAAACGGGCGATGAACCGATGGCTAAATGATTGTGTACTCATTAGTAACTGGAGGTCACAATGCGTCTCGAAATCGACATCGACGATGCATTATTGAAAGAGGCGTTTTTATGCAGTAAAGCTAAAACAGTGACGGAATTGATTCATGAGGCTCTCAAAGAATTCATTCGGCTCAAAAAACGGAAAGATCTGACCGAATTAGCCGGTCGGATCCGGTTCAGTAAGAATTATGATCATAAAGCAATAAGGACGCTTAGAGGATGATTTTCTTCTTCACCGGGACAAAGACCTTGAGCGTGTTTCCCGGATACGCCCATTGCAACAGACGCTTTGATTGGGGTTGATTCCCAATTGGTTATTCGATGGTTCGTTTGAAAATCACTCTGGTTGCCGTTTTGATCGGGATCTATTTGATTTTCCGGCTAATCCGGCATGGCCTGCCCGTTTGAGCTGCCGACAGTTCAAGTTGTCGTCAAGGGGCATGATCTCACCATCGAACTGGCGACCACACCCGAGACGAGATCCTGCGGCCTGTCCCTGCGAGACAGCCTGCCGGAAAACCGGGGGATGCTCTTTGTTTACGCGGAACCCGAGATCCTGACGTTCTGGATGAAGAACACCCGCATGCCGCTCTCCATCGCCTTCATCGACGCTGCCGGCCGCATCGTCAGCATTCAGAAAATGAACCCTTTCCCGACCACAACTGTCTACGCATCGCCCGTCCCGGCGCTTTATGCCTTGGAAGTCAACCAGGGCTGGTTTGAAGAAAACGGCGTCGGCGTCGGCGATGTCCTCGAATTCAACCTGCCGATCACGCTTAACATCCGATAGAAGTGGTCACTATTGTAGAGATAAATATTCACCGCAAAGTCGCAATGAGCGCGGAGTCTGTTATTGTTTATGTTTTCCGCTGAGAGGCCGGAAAACATAAAAAGCTATCGCCCATTGCGAACAGAATAGATAGAGAGTGTAAAGCCTGAAAGTATCTCCAGAATGTTTGACTGAAAGATCCTTGATGCTCCCCATTTCCGCCTGAAGAGCAAGTTGACTTTTGCTTTTCGGTATCTCAGCGTGAAGCATAATATAAAAGTATTCCTCTGCGCCCTCCGAGCCTCGAGCGAGTGAACACGAGCAGGTGGTGAGCATTTTAAATCAACCACAGACACAGACACAGAGAAATCAATATTTTTCACCAAATCGGGAGACGACGATTTGATGAAATCTTTGTCCGGTTTATAAAACAAACCTAATTTATCATCAGCGGTCAACTCTTAAATTGGATACCGTACGACCAGCACCGCAGGTAGAGCGGTTTTCATTGAGCGCCGTCTCCCGTTCAATGAAAAAACAAAATCTCTCTGTGCTCTCAGTGCCTCGAGCGCAGCGGGTGGTGAGTTTATACCTAAAAATCGATAATCTCATTAGTAGTGCTCTGTTTAACTTCCCTTCCATCGTTTCCCTCAGAATCAGGTGTTTCGCCTGCCTTTATCAGGGTTCCCCCGATTGTCTCCGGATCACTGGTCTCGTAATTAAAAGTAAAATACAACGCCATCGACTGAAGCCGAAAGCTTAGGATTCAAGGATTCGAGCGTCCCGGGGTTCAAGTGATAAGATAATTCAAACTTTTCCTTGAATCCTTAACTCCTGGACCCCTCGAACTCTTTGGGAATCGTCGAGGGAAAGTAGGATTCATCACCCACTTTGCACCAAGCTTGTGCGATTGGAGACGGAAATGACAATCCGGGTGCTCCTGGTCGACGACCACTGGGAGGTCCGCGAAAGGCTGCGGGTTCTACTGATGCAGGCGCCGGACATCGAGCTGGTGGGTGAAGCCGCGGACGGCGCAGAAGCATTAGCGCTGCTCGAACGGTTTCCGGTCGAAGTGGTGGTCATGGACCTCAACCTGCCGGAGATCAGCGGCATCGAGACCGCCAGGCGGATCCTGGCCGACCGGACCGGCACGAGGATCATCATCGTCTCCCTTCAGTCCGACCCCCTCTACGTGAAGGAAAGTTTCAAGACCGGGGTGACGGGCTATCTTCTGAAGGAATGTGCCTTCGAGGAGTTGTTGGAGGCTGTGCACGCGGTGGCGTCTGGCGGCTCGTACGTCAGTCCTGAGATCGAGGTCGGGGTGCCTTGGGCGGCTTCGGGGATGCGTCGGAAATGAATCAGGGTTTCGGACACCCCAATTCAGGGGTTCCCCGATTGTCACCACCCCACCGGTTACCTTACTTTGCCGTTAAAGCGTTTTTTGCTGAGAACGGCATGCATGCAATCTTTCAAGGCAGTAAAGGAGGAAAAAAATGAAAACAACATTTGGACAATGCAATCGTTTCAGGCGCTGGAGTATTTTTGGCGCCGTACTGCTTTTTCTCATTACCGGTAGCGTTTCCGGTGCCCTGGCTCAGGCGCTGCCGGGCGGGACACTTGACCCCAATACGATCCCGAAATACGTCACCCCGCTGGTCATTCCGCCGGTGATGAAGAACACCGGAACAGCCAACGATTACGACATCGCGGTGCGGCAGTTCCAGCAGCAGATTCTGCCGGGCGGCATATGGAATACTATTAATGGCCGGGCGGATGCTTTCCCACCCACGACGGTTTGGAGCTATGGCCCGGCGGCCGACCCAGTGCCAGCAGTCGCGCCAAACGCCAACAGTCAGTTCAACTATCCGGCATATACCATCGAAAATACTGTTGATACTAATACAACGGTTGACTGGAGGAACGAGCTGGTCTCGATCGATCCGACCACAGGTTTACCGTATCCTCCTGGTGATGTGAATCGTACCTTTCTCCCTCACATAACACCGATTGACCGCACATTGCACTGGGCCAACCCGGAGCTGCTGCAATGCATGGATGGCAGCACTCGCACAGACTGTCGGCCTGCGGCAAGTAACGGTGCCATCCTTCAGCAACCCTACCTTGGTCCGGTACCGATCATCACCCACGTGCACGGCGCCCATGTCGGTCCGGAGAGCGACGGCTATCCAGAAGCCTGGTACTTACCGGTTGCAACCAACATCCCGGCCACGTATGCCAATGAGGGTACTCTGGTCAACCAGTACGGGACGACGACCAATGCCCCTGGAGTAGCCAGCTTCAGCTATCCCAACGACCAGCCGTCGACCACCCTGTGGTACCATGACCACACTCTGGGCATGACCCGCAACAACGTCTACGCCGGCCCCGCTGGCTTCTGGCTGATCCGCGATCCGGCAGCCCCAGTGGAGAGACTGGCTTGGCTTACGGGAACGCTGCCAGGCCCCGCACCGACCGCGGGACAGGCGGTGCTTGACCTCAATGTGCCGGGCAACCCGGTGCGTGCCAGTATCCGCGAAATCCCCATCGCCATCCAGGACCGCGCCTTCAACGCGGATGGCTCGCTGTACTTTCCGGCTGACCGGGCGTTCTTCGAAGGTGTGAGGGTCAACCAGGTGAAAATCCCCTTCATCGGAGATGCCAAATACACCTCGGATATCTCGCCCATTTGGAACCCGGAGTGGTTTGGCAACACCATCGTTGTCAATGGAGTCACCTGGCCTAACCTCGATGTAGAGCCTGACTTGTACCGCTTCCGGCTGCTCAACGGCTGCAACTCGCGTTTCCTCAACCTGAGCCTGCAGGCTCTGTATGCCGCAGGCGCCGTGTTGGGCGAGGTGCCTTTTTACCAAATCGGAGCCGAGCAAAGCCTCCTGCCCAAAGTGGTTGAAGTGCGGACCGGTCAAAGGATAGTATATCCGGGTGGCGGATTAGCGGGGACCACTACCTTTACAAACCCTCAGCAGGCTCTGTTGATGGGCCTTGCCGAGCGTGCTGATGTTATTGTTGACTTCTCTAACTGCCTCAGGGGACCTTTCTGGTGCGCATGATCAATACCGCCCCCGACGCCCCCTTCGGCGGATTTCCGGACATTCCCGCCGATCCGGGCACCACCGGACAGGTAATGCAATTTACGTTGGTAGCGGAAACGGCAGCTGGCGAGGGCTTCACTGCACCTCAGGATCTGGAGCTCAGCTTACCTGATGCTGGCGATCCCGCCAACGGCCCTGTAATTGCAGGAGCGCGCGACCTCGCGCTGCTGGAAGAAGAGTCAGCACTGTTATGCGTGTCGGTCAGGCCCAACGGCGTGGTGAGCTACGACAAGAATGCAACACCTGATCTCGCCAATCCTGGAACCTGCACCGATAAAAAGGGCCGGCTCGCCACGTCGGTGCCCTTTTCTCCGAAAGCCGCGGTACTTGGTACCGGAGGGAATACCGGTGCTCCCACGGTAACCCTGTGGTCGGCACCGATCGCAACGAATCCGCTTTTAGGCGATACCGAGACCTGGGAGCTGTGGAACTATACCGTTGACGGACACCCCATCCACCTGCACCTGGTGAAGTTTAAGGTGGTCGATCGGGAAGCCTTTGATCCGTTGACCGGCGTGCTAAGCGGCAACGTTAATCCACCGGAACCCACGGAAGCAGGTTGGAAAGACACCGTCATTGCCTATCCGGGGGAGGTCACGCGCCTCAACGCGACCTTCGACATTGCGGGTCTGTACGTCTGGCACTGCCACATCGTCGACCACGAGGACAACGAGATGATGGTGCCTTACTGCGTAGGTGATAAGGCGACTGCTCCTGGATGTGCAGGCTTGTAGGGTTTTAACTTTTTTATTAACCTAGCCAAACATTGATTACAAAAAAAAGGGCCGCCTCCGGGCGGCCTTTTACCGATGATAAATTTAGATATTGGAAAGCAAATTGAAAACAATGACCTCGACGGGAATTTACAAAATAACTCAAATGCCACCGTGGCGGTTTTTCCCTGCCGTACTTCTTCTCAGCATTCTCTTCCTGCCGAACTTTTCTGTCCGGGCTGAGGAACCCCTGATACTCGACAGCGATGCAGACCGCATCGGCTACAGCCTCGGCCAGCAGATCGGCCGTGACTTCAAGCGCCAGAAAGTGGAACTGAATGAGGCGTCTTTTTTGCGCGGCTTCGAAGACGCAAAGCGCGACGCCGAGCCGGTGATGGGCCGGGAGGAAATGAACGCCATCCTCGGCGGCCTCAAGAGCCGGATCAACACTGGCCAACGTGAGGAAGATCAGCAGCGACGCGCGCGGCAGAAGAAGGAAACCGAGGAGAAGCGCAGGCAGGGCCAGGCCTTTATGGCCGCAAACGCGGAAAAACCAGGTGTGAAGACGCTGCCCAGCGGGCTGCAGTACAAGGTCATCCGTCCTGGCAGCGGCAAGAAACCGGGACCCCGGGATGTTGTCAAAGTACACTACCGCGCCCGGCTGATCGACGGCCACGAATTTGACAGCTCTTACAGCGGCGAGGACCCGGCCAGCTTTCATCTAAACGGGGTGATCCCCGGCTGGACCGAGGCCCTGCAGCTCATGCGCGAGGGCGCCAAGTGGGAACTCTACCTGCCGCCCGACCTCGCCTTCGGCAGCCGCGGGCCGCTGGCCGACCAGACCGTGATTTACGAGATCGAACTTCTCGGTGTGAATGGAGAACAACAGGGATCCGGACCTCGAAACGCTTTAAAAGAAAAGCAACAGTAACTGCCAATACATAACGTAAGAATACGGACAACTGAAATGAAATTAATTGGCGTCACGATTATCTTTGTCGGATTACTCGGTTCCCTCTGCCTGGCTGAGGAGACTCCCGGGCTGAAAGACGAAAAAGAGCTCATCAGCTACAGCGTCGGGTACCAGATCGGCAGCGACTTCAAGCAGCAGGAGGTGGCAATCAACCCCGAGGCGCTGGTGAAAGGGATCCGGGATGCGCTTTCAGGAGCAAAACCCCTAATGACAAGTGAGGAGCAGCGCGCCTCCCTCGCCAATCTTCAGCGCAAGGTTGACGCGCAGCAAAAGGAAGATGCCAACGAAAAGAATAAAGAATAGCTGGAGATAAAATGGCGACGATGTTTCGATCGGTTTATTATCTCAGAGAGAGTTCCAAACACATCAGCCTTATTGCTGTTTCGTCACTGATTTATCTTCTATTAAATCTTACGGCAACGACGGCAACCGCTGAAATCATCTCCAAAACCATTCCTTACCAGTCCGAGGGAATGAACCTGAAAGGATACGTGGCCTACGATGGCGCCAAATCGGAAAAGTTGCCGGGGGTTCTTGTCATCCACGACTGGTGGGGTCTGAACGATTCGGTCCGAAAACGAGCCGATCAGCTGGCATCCATGGGGTATGTGGCTTTTGCACTCGATTTGTACGGTATGGGGAAAACGACCACCGATTATCTCAAGGCCACCAAGATGCTGCGCATGGTTCAGATGAACGTGTACCGCTGGCACCAACGCGCGCTGGCCGGTCTCGAGGTTCTCAGGACCCTGCCTCAGGTCGACCCTCAGAGGATCGGAGCCATCGGTTACGGCTGGGGCGGGGCGACGCTCCAGCAGCTGGTTTTCAAGGGAGAGGACATCAAGGGTGTGGTTCTTTTCGGCTCGTTTCTGCCGCCGTCTGCCGATTTGGCGGCAAGAGTCAAGGCCAAGATCCTCGTTCTGCAGGGTGCCGCAGACCCCTATCTCGATCCGGAAGAACTCACAGCTTACTTTGAATCGATGAACAAATACGGGCTGAACTGGCAAATGATCCTTTTCGGCGGCGCCAAACACGGCTTCAGCGATGCCGATGCCGCCCAATACAAAATGCAGGGATTCGTTTACAACGAGGCGGCAGACCGGCAGTCATGGAGCCATGTGACTCAGTTCCTGAAGGAACAGATATAGCGGGTGAACTCATCAAAACACGAAATAGAAATATAGATGGCCGTTGCCGAGGATGCGGCCGTTGCCACACGTCAAGTTGAGGGGTATTTGTAAGATGAAAACAAACCACAAGAAAATTATTGTCGTCCTGATCGGTTTGTTTCTGAGCACTCTGTTTGTCGGATTTTCTGTCGCCGGAACTTCGGCAGGAAAAAGCAACGAACAGAAAAGCATGAATATCGAAATGATCGAAGGGGTGCTGTCACTCAAGGAAGGCCATGGCGAATTCCTCGTCAGGCTGCCCGACGGCAAGGCGCAGCGGTTTGCCGTGAATATAGGGGCGGCGGAGATCACCCGCAACGGAAAGCCGGTACGCTACAATGAGCTCAAGGTCAGCGACAGCGTTCAGGTGCAATATGATGGATCGACCCGCGAAGTCATTGCGATTCATGCCCAGGGTTCTTAAACGGAAGTCGATCGGAAATGCCTTCCAAAAAATATTTACCGGAAACCGGGAAACCGCAGGTCGTGTGGCTGATACCACGAAAGCGGCAGATGCGAGGATTATTTTCGCCGCTTTTGTGGGGCAAGTGCATCCTTCATGCGGCCCTGGTTATTCTGGCCGTGTACGCGGGTTTTTACGCGGCACGGCATCAACAGCGATCCTTCAGGAGGATTGGTGATAAGGTGGTATCTGCATCCGCTGGCGAAGACAACCATATACCAATCGAACCTGACAGGTCCCGCCCTGCCCCATCGAGACTTTCCGAGACCGATGACAAGACCGATCTTACCGTTGCCGAGACGGAAATAGATACGTTCGATGGGGAGCAGCACGCGCCACCTCCCGGCAAGCGTTTTGTGACGGACTTGGATTGGAAGCTGATCGGGACGATGGTCGTCGCTAGTCCGGGAAAAAGCGTTGCGGTCATCGAGCACTCTAAATCACGCGGCCAGGAAACGGTAAAGGAAGGCGATCGCACCGGAGCCGTGCGAATAAAAAGAATCCTCCCCGACCGCATCATCGTCGATGACGGCCAGGACGAGCTTCAAATCGCCCTGATGCGGTCACTACCGGCAGACATCCGGCAGCCTACGGGACGAAACAAACCCACCGATGCCCTGGCAGCGGCCGACGGCGCGCAAAATGCGTTTAAAACTGACGGCTCACATCCTATCTACACAAACCGACCCGCAGGCAGAAGTCGTTTCCGTCATCTCGACCGGCAGTTGGTCGAGAAATCACTCGCCGATCCAGAACGGATACGCCGGCAGGTCGCAACCAAACCGGTAGAAACTTACGGGCAGCCGGCCGGCTTCCGGGTTGCTTCCATTCAAGCCGGCAGCATCTTTGCCGAGCTCGGCTTGCGAAGCACCGATGTGATTGTCGGCATCAACGGTGCGGCCATCACCACCCCCGACCAGGTCGACCTTCTTTTTCAGAGCATCGAGGCCGGCGGCGACGTCACGATTCAGGTCAAAGGTAAACGCCGCAATCGCATCATTCATCTCGATATCAGCTAGTTTCCGTCCATAAATGGCCCTTTTCCGCAATTTCGGAGTCAATCACCCTAAAGACGTGACAGGTCTGGCGGAATCGCTTGTGCAGCCTGCACGAGTACACCTCTGCATAATTCATTGATTTCCTTGAGCTTGCAGAAAATTGCACATTTCTGGATCGGAAACTTACCAGCTATGAATTTCGAAATGGGTTAATTGAACCACAGAGATCAGTTCAGCCGTCTATTGATCTCAGGTAGGCTGAAATGTTTGATTTTATTTGCTCGAAAACACTCTTTACGTTTTCAACGCCGGTTACCATGCGGCCCCAATCTAATTGAAATCCGTAACTGTGAAAGGCCACGTGTCTAAACCTTCGGTAGGGAGCAAGCGCAGACGCAAGATCTTGATCGAAGAGCTGAGGCAGATCGGAATGGGTTGGGGAGCAAAAACTTTGAAATAAATCTAAATGCCAGGTTTCCCCAGTGGGCAGGGAAATGCCGTAATAACGGTAGATGCGCTTTAAAATGTTTTCAAGGCCATTGTAAAACTGTGATAGGAATGCTGCTGCAGCAGTTTTATCTCGAAGAGTTGGTTCTTTATGAACCATGTCCTGGTGCAGCGACACCAATTCATCTACCGTTATCTGCATCGACTCGAGCTCAAAGGCTATTTCCTCACTAAGTTCGATCGGATTCATAGCAGCACCGTCCCCCTACGTTCGATGATGCGCGTGAAGCGGTTCGGCGGGCTGAGAGGGATCAAATCAAGCGGCATTTTCAATTCTTCTTCGAGACGAGCCCCTAGCTCAAAAAGTTTCCATCCCGGAACACCGTCACAAGCCAAATCAATATCTTTAGCCTGGTCGGGTTCAGTAGCGGCTCTGCCAAACAAGATCAATCGTGTCGCCCCAAAGGCTTCTGCAATTTTGATAGCCCGTTTGATTTGTTCTTGTTGAACGGCCATCGCTTTCGTCCTGTATTTTCGAATATAATTTAAAAGGAAAATAAGCAGTATCATCCTCTTACCGCAAATAACATATCAAAGAAAAAAAACCGGAACAATGAAATAGTGGATTAAGCGGTAATCGGGTCGAATTCCATGTTTCAGAAGAACAAAAAAGAACAAAAGGGATGGAAAAAACGGAGGTGAAAAGTGCTCGAATTATCCGTTATCATCCTTCGATCCCCCGTAAAATGATATGATGGATGGCTCCAGACGTATTCATGCAAGCTATTCTATGCATGCGGTCACAATAGATCGAGCATCATAGTTTGTCGACTTTTCATCAACGGCCGACTCTTTCCTGCAAAGTTGGTTGAAAATTCACCACAGAATGGTGGATAATCAGTCATGTATCGACCAAATATTTCGCCACTTATTCGTGACTCTCTGGTGGATATTCCGGTTGAATATTAAGGTAGCTTCGGTGAAAAGTTGACATATCACCCCTTTTATTCCGATAATCCCAATACATAGTCCGTGTCTTGTCAGTCGTTCATTATTGATTCATCAATACGGAGTGACTATTATCCGCGACGAAGCCCACTACGGTTAAAATTTGCCTCTGCGATAAGAAAAGCGAATGAATATCAACAAGACAAATCTAAAGAATTTGGAGTTTAAAATGAAACTCAAGACTACGACGGCCGGTTTTGCTCTTTTCATCATAATTCTTACGGGCATGCATGTGAAGGTGCCCGGCTGCATTGCGGGGGGCGCACAAAATTCAGCCGGCGCTGCAAAGTATGCTAGCCAGAGCATTTCGCCTTTCAAGGGCCCGCCGACGGCACCGGTGGTCATCACCGTGTTCAGCGATTTTCAGTGACCGGCCTGTGCGAGGGTCGATCCTCTCCTCGAGCAGTTGCTCGAGCAGTACCCGCAAGATGTGAAACTGATTTTCAAGAATTACCCCTTGGCCTACCATGCATTTTCGAGAAAGGCCGCCATTGCGGCTGCGGCGGCCCAGAGGCAGGGAAGATTCTGGGAGTACCACGACCTGATATTCGAGAACTACCAGCACCTGGACGATCAAAAATTCCGGGAGATGGCCCGCGAGCTGAACCTCGACATGGAAAAATTCGAAAAAGACCTGAAGGACCCGGCAACCATCATGAGGGTCGACAAGGATTCCAACTGGGCCGCAGCGTGGGCGTGAAGGGCACTCCCACCATATTTATAAACGGCAGCATCACGAAGGCCAGAACCCTGGAAGATTTCCAGGCGATTGTCGTTGAAGAACTTAAAAAAACCGGAAAAGAGCCGACGTAAGCAAGGGGCAGATGCAATAGGAGCATGGAATCATTTACCGTCACTTCATTTAAATGATCTTTACTGTTTCAACACTTTTGATAAAGGTGAAGCTACCCGTTGCGGGGCCAAAAAATACGACAAGCATCCTCAAAATCATTTGGGAAAAATGAAAGGAAATTTGCAAACGGTGAAGGTCTGGGATCCTTTTGTAAGGTTTTTCCATTGGACATTGGTTTTCTGCATCATCGGTCAGTTCATCACCGCCGAGGATTTTCAAAATGTCCACGTCATTTTGGGGTATGTCATCATCGGCCTGGTTCTTTCGAGGATCTTTTGGGGCTTCATAGGCACAAAGCACGCCAGATTCAACGACTTTTTGTACAGGCCCAGTACGACAATCCGTTATCTGAAAAGCCTGTTCAACGGTCGTCCCGAACATTATATCGGTCACAATCCGGCCGGCGGCCTGATGATAATCGTTTTGCTGCTTTCCTTGCTGGTGACGACATTTACAGGGTTAATGACCCTTGGGAGTGAAGGGAAAGGTCCTTTTGCCGATACGGGCACTTCGGTCACCCAACTCGCCCATGCCGATTCTGACAAGCACGGCGATGAAGATCGACCGCATTCTCACGCGGGCGGGGTCTGGAAAGAGATCCATGAAGCCATGACGGGCTTTATCATCTTTCTTGTCGTCGTCCATGTGGCCGGTGTGATCGTTTCGAGTTGGGTTCACAAAGAAAACCTTATTTTAGGAATGATAACAGGAAGAAAAAACGCACTAGTAGTCAACGCTTACAATTATAGTTGGTTTGAAGCACTATCTGACCTTGCAACCCTCTGAACGGTTACGATGATTTCATCAATCCCGTGATAGGGTTCGGGTATCGCATCGTGCCAACTCCCCTTCTGCAAACTTTATAGCTTTCCCCAATAAATTGTTGGGGACATGGCTCAGTGGACGTCAGTGGCTCGAATGGCGGCGAAGCCGAATAATGCAGCTGACTCAACCGGCTCAACGGGCGTAACGGACTCAACGGACCCAACCGACTCTTATTCGCCCGCTTCATAGCTGACAATCGCGTCGGCCTCGATCTCCACCAGCCACTCCGGTTCGATGAAGCCGGTCACTTGCACGATGGTGCTGGCGGGCCGAATGTCCTTGAAATATGTCCCGTGCACGCTTGCCGCCGCCTCCCAGTCCTGAATGCGCTTGAGCATGATCCGGGTGCGCACGACGTCTTTAAGCCCGGCACCGGCCTTTTCAAGAGCAGTTTGGATGATCTCGAAACATCTCTTTGTCTGTCCGGCTGCGTCACCCGGGGCTGCTGTCTTGCCGTCTGCGCCGATAGGCGCCGTCCCGCCTACGGAAACAAATTGACCGACCCGCACCGCCCTTGAAAAACCCACTACCGGCTCGTACGGGCTGCCGCTTGATACAAGTTGCCGTTTCATTTTTTCACCTCGCAGATACAATGGATGTTATACATGGGTTGAGCCATTCAGGGTTCAACGTTCTGGGTTGAAAAGCTCCTAAAAGCTTATATCCAAATATTACTGGCTTCTTGGTGTTTATAAAGCCGTTTCACCCAATTAGTTAAAATAGGCAATCCAAACAGTGGCGGATAAAGTTAAGGAATTCAGTATTTTATAACCTTTGAACCCTACACCCTGAACCTGGAACCGATTAGGTTATATTATTTGACTCTCCACCGGTTCCGGTGCGTTGTCAATATTACTCATCATTTTCAGTTGACAGGCGGTAAATATATAATATATAAAATTGTATATTTTATATACAACCATCGTGAAGGTATGAAACATGGCACTAAGCATAAGAAATGCAAAAGCTGAGAAGTTGGCACGCGAACTTGCAGCTGAGAGTGGGGAAACGATTACTCGGGCGATTACCCAAGCCCTGGAGGAAAGGCTGGAACGTCTTCGCGGTCGTTCCACCACAACGGACCTGGTTGAAGATATTTTAAGGATTTCGAAACGTTGTAGTGAGATTCCCGATCAAGATAAGCGATCTGCTGAAGAAATATTGGGTTATGATTCCATAGGAGTTCCAAAATAATGGTGATAGACACATCTGCGGTGATGGCCATTCTTTTAGGTGAAGCGGAAGCAGAGGCTTTTGCTCGCGCACTCGCAAATGATTCAAAAAAAATGATCGGTGCATTTAATGCATTGGAGAGTGCCATTGTCATCGAAGCCAAGAAAGGGGAAGCCGGCGGGCGCGAACTCGCCTTACTTCTGCATCATGCCAGCATTGAAACCATTCCTCTTAACCGAGATCAAGCGGAGCTCGCCTTGTCGGCCTGGAGAAAATATGGAAAAGGAAATCATCCTGCCGGCCTGAACATAGGGGATTGTTGTGCCTATGCACTGGCAAAATACTCTGGCGAACCGTTGCTTTTCAAAGGTAAAGATTTCAGCCAGACAGACATACCGCCTGCAATTGACGCGTATCAAGAAAAAGAGGGCAAACGCTGATTATTGACACTATATTACGCTGTAAATCTATATAGTTAACCCTTGCTCTGCACTAAAATTAAAAATAAAAAAAGAAGAACAATTGATGACGTCGATATCCAGGAATCGATCCTCATTTCCGAGTTTGCTGCTATACAGGTCGCAAAGGTCCCATCTTTGCCAGTCTGTTTTTGGGACCTGTCAGTGCGACATCACTTATTTTCCAGCTTCAAGCCTTTCAGCACGGCGAATTTCGGGTTGATGATTTTTTTCTCGCAGCCGCAATCGCCTTGGTTCAGGTCGGCGCCGCACTGCGGGCAGAGGCCTTTGCACTCCGGTCGACAGAGGGTTTTCATCGGCACGGCCATCAACACCTCCTCCTGGACGGCGTCGTGTAGGTCGATCTCCTCGCCGTGAAAAAGAATCAGACCGATCTCCTCGGCGCCGAGTTCGACTTCCATGTGCCGCGACGGATCGGCTGTTTCCGGCTGCTCCCGGCTGAAGGACAGGTTAAAGTCGGCTGCAAGGGGGGTGTCATAGTCCGCCAGGCAGCGGCTGCAGGAAAGGCGAACCCGGGTCTCGAATCGACCGTCCGCCACGAACAGTTGACCGATGCGCCGGAGGCGGAGATCGATCGTCAGGGGCATCAAGAAAACACATTCTCCGCTGCGACTGAGTTCGAGCAGTGACGGAAACGATTCGGCGCCTTCCGCAAATGTCAGGCCTATGCCGCTGTCGCCGATGTCTTCCACGTTTATGCGCATTTCAACCTCCTGCCGGGCCGGTTTTTTATTTGTGCCCATCCGCGGTTTTATAAAGGGCACTGATAAGTTTCCGATCCAGAAATGAGCAATTTTCTGCAAGTTAAAGGAAATCAAGGGATTGCGCGGAGGCGTACTTTTGTACGCCGCACAAGCGATGCCGCCGATTGACGCCGAAATTGCGGAAAAGGGCCATTTATGGACGGAAACTAATTTAATTGCGATCACTTTAAAATTATTATAAATGTAACTTTTACGGCACGTCTTGGCAACCTGCTTGGATATCCTAACATATCACGAGGAAATAAGATGAAGAATTCAGAAGACACGCGCGATGCCATCGCCGGTGAAAAGCCTGCCGAAGGCGACGCGTCCCCAACTTCGCCCTCCAACTTCATCCGGGCCATTATCGACGAAGACATGAAAACAGGCCGCTGGGAAGGCCGGGTCATGACCCGCTTTCCACCCGAGCCGAACGGTTACCTGCACATAGGCCATGCGAAATCGATTTGTTTGAACTTCGGGTTGGCGGCCGATTACGGCGGGCTGTGCAACCTGCGATTCGACGACACCGATCCGGCCAAGGAGAGCGTCGAATACGTTGAGTCGATCAAGGCGGATGTCCACTGGTTGGGGTTCGACTGGGGCGATCGGCAGTACGCGGCCTCGGATTACTTCGAGCAGCTCTACGACTATGCCGTGCAGCTGATCCAAGAGGGCAAGGCCTACGTCGACAGCCTCAGTGCCGAAGAGATCCGACAATACCGCGGCACCCTCACCGAACCGGGTCGTGAAAGCCCTTATCGCCATCGGATCGGTTGAGGAGAATCTGGACCTGTTTACCCGCATGCGAGCCGGAGATTTTGAGGACGGGTCCCACGTGCTGCGCGCTAAAATCGACATGGCGTCGCCGAATCTGCTGATGCGCGATCCGACCCTCTACCGGATCAAACACGTTCACCACTACCGGACCGGAGACAAATGGTGTATCTACCCCATGTACGATTTTACGCACTGCCTCTCCGACTCTGTCGAGGGAATCACCCACTCGCTCTGCACCCTGGAGTTCGAAAACAACCGGGAGCTCTACGACTGGGTGCTGGACCGGCTCAAGGTCTACCATCCCCAGCAAATCGAATTTGCGCGTCTGAATCTGACCTACACCGTGCTCAGCAAGCGTAAATTGATTGCTCTTGTTGACGGCGGATACGTCGACGGCTGGGACGATCCGCGCATGCCGACGATTTCGGGCATGCGCCGTCGCGGCTACACGCCGTCCGCCATCCGAAATTTCTGCGATCGGATCGGGGTTGCCAAAAGCAACAGCACGGTCGACATGGCATTGCTCGAATACTGCGTTCGGGAAGATCTGAACAAGTCTGCTCCCCGCGTCATGGCCGTCCTGCACCCGCTCAAGGTGGTCATCACCAATTATCCCGAGGGGCAGGTCGAGGAATTGGAGGCGGAGAACAATCCGGAAGACCCGGCCATGGGGTCACGCATGCTGCCGTTTTCACGGGTTCTCTTTGTCGAGAGCGGGGATTTCCGCGAAGATGCGCCGAGGAAGTGGTTTCGCCTGGCACCGGGGCGCGAGGTCAGATTGAAACACGCCTATTACATCACCTGCACCGAGGTGATCAAAGACGAAACGACCGGTGAGATTGTTGAACTGCGCTGCACTTATGATCCGCTAACCCGCGGCGGCTGGTCGCAGGACGGACGCAAGGTCAAGGGCACGCTGCACTGGGTGTCGGCCGCGCACGCCGTCGAAGCCGAAGTTCGGCTTTACGAAAAGCTGTTTACACATGAGACGCCAAACGACGTCGAGGAGGGCAAGGACTTTACCGATTATATCAACCCCGGCTCAATCGAAATATTGACGGCCTGCCGCATCGAACCGGGCCTGGCCGCGGCGCCATCGGGGAGCCGCTACCAGTTTCTGCGCCTGGGCTACTTCTGTGTCGACACGAAGTACTCGACAGCCCGAAAGCCGGTTTTCAACCGCACCGTGACACTGAAGGATACCTGGGCCAAAATCGATAAGGCGCAAAAACAGAAGACATCGTCCGATCGACGTCTATGAGCGACATCAGTCGAACACAATCCCCACGTAGCCCACGAAACTGTCGGCGGGACTCTTGTCGTAGCTCGTGGCATAGACCACGGTTTGGGCCCGCTGGGCCCCGAGACGGCCGGCCGCCGCAATGGTTGTCGCCGCCGCACCCGCACAGCAGGCGTTCTGGTTGGCCAGGGCCTCGTCGATGACCTTGACGGGATCCATTGCCAGCATGGTTTCGATGATGCGGCTGTCATTTGAGTTCTTGACCCAATCCACCGCCGAAGGGCCGTCACCGTGAGAAGTGAACCCGTAATTTGACCCGTAATGGGTCAAGTCGGTCGAACCGATCACTTTGATGGGCAACCCCAGTTCCGAAGCGATTTCGGCCGCCGATCGGCCGACTTCAAGCGACGCGGCGGTCGGCGGCGCACCGATGGGAATGATCCTCACCTCCGGAAACAGATACTTGATGAACGGCAGTTGCAACTCGATGGTATTGTCCGGATGGTGGTGCCGGCCGGTTTCCACCTGAAAGTCGAAGCGCTCGAGGAGCCTCTTTGCCATCTCGCGATGAATCTCGATTTCCCCGAAGGGTGTTTCCCAGGCACCATCGGCCATGATGTACAGTCCGGAGTCCGGGTGCAGGTGCATGCCGAAGACGATGATTACCTCCGGCGCGGCCCCCTTTGAAAGGGCGTGGATCACGTTGCAGGCGATACTCCCGGAATAAAACCAACCGGCGTGGGGTACGATCCCCCCGATAAATTCACTGCCGAGCAGAGTTTCTTGCTTCCCTTCTCCCAAAAATCTTTGGATTTCACGCTCACAGGCCTTTGGCTCCGCCGGGTACCAACTCCCGGCAAAGTCTGTATTGCGCACGTCCATCGCATGTTCCTCCTTTTGTTTGCCCGGGTGAATCTGAAATCTGGTAAGCGTTCACAGGGCACCGCATCTGCATTGTTGTCGGGCACTTGAAGTACAAAAGTACATCTGCGGCACCCTGTAAACGCTTACAATAAGGTGGTTTGAAGCGCATTGGATTTTGCAACCCCGTGAACGGTTACGAAATCTGAATTACTGTACCAAAGTAAAGCAAGGCCGGCCGAATGACAACTTAGTACGAAAATAAGGTGGGCTCAACGGGCTAAACCGGCTAAACGGGCACAACCGCTCATCCGGGCTCCGGAGCATCATTTTCATGCACCGTGGCGGTCTGCAAGGCCATGAGCGTTTAACATCTAATACCGGCTGCTGGTCTTTGTTTTTCGGGTAAGCGTGACTATTATATAAAGGTTGATCCTAAGACGATAAACCGAACTCACAATCTAACGAGTGAGCTCATGTACATCATCCGGAGGAAACCATGTGGGAATATACCGAAAAAGTTAAGGATCACTTTCTGAACCCGCGCAATGTGGGCGTGATCGAAGACCCCGACGGAATGGGCGAAGTCGGTTCTCTCGCTTGCGGGGATGCCCTTAAATTAATGTTTAAACTCGATGCGTCTGGACGTATCGAAGACGTCAAATTTCAAACGTTCGGTTGCGCCAGCGCCATTGCCTCTTCATCGGCGTTGACCGAAATGATCAAAGGCCTGACGCTGGAAGAAGCGGCAAGATTACCAACGAGGACATCGCCCGGTATCTCGGTGACTTGCCCAAAGAAAAGATGCACTGCTCGGTCATGGGGCGCGATGCCTTGGAGAAAGCCATCGCCAATTACCGCGGGGAACCGGAAAAAAAGGTCGAGGGTGAAATCGTTTGTGAATGTTTCGGTGTCACCGACCGCGAGATCGAGCGCGCCGTCAGGGAAAACCACCTGCGAACCATCGAGGATGTGACCTCGTATGTCAAAGCCGGGGGTGGCTGCGAAAACTGTCACGATCGGATTCAGGAAATCATCGATTCGATCCTCGGCACCGAGCGGCCGGCCGCCAAAAAACCGCCGAAATTGAGCAACATTCAAAAGATAAAACTCATAGAGGAAACCCTTGAGCGGGAAATAAAGCCGGCCCTGCAGAAAGACGGCGGCGGCATCGAGCTCGTCGACGTGGACGGCAACACGGTGATGGTGCGCCTGTGCGGCACCTGCTCCGCGTGCAGCGCTTCGCAGGTCACGCTGAAAAACTATGTCGAAACCAAGCTCCAGGAGCTGGTGACGCCTGAACTGGTGGTGGAGGAGGTGGCCGGATGAAAACCGTATATGTCGACAACAATGCCACGAGCCGCATCGCTCCGGAGGTTCTCGACGCGATGATGCCCTATTTGACGGAACGCTACGGAAACCCGTCCAGCATGCACAGCTTCGGCGGGACGGTGGGTCTGGACATCAA
>CAWBCG010000018.1:0-14708 GCA_963787235.1 uncultured delta proteobacterium | reverse complement strand
TTTTCGCATATTCAGCAACCTCTGAACCGCATCTTCAGGCAGTCGGCCGATCTCGCGGCCACTGCACAGCGCGTAAAAATAGGCCTGGGCCGTTTTTTCCAACAGTTCCGCGTTGTGCATCGCTTCGGCGAGGTCCGTACCGAGGCAGAGTGCACCGTGGTTCTGGATGATGTAGCAGCGGCAGCCGTTCTGCAGCCCCGATACCACGTTGTCGACCAACTCCGCACTGCCCGAGAGGGCATAAGGAATGACGGCGACTTCGGCACCGATCTCATAGGTGATTTCATCAAAGAGGGCAGGGATCGGCTGTTTGATCACTGCCAGAACACTGGCAAACATCTGGTGAGTGTGAACCACGGCTTTGACATCCGAGCGGCACTTGTAAACGCCGGCGTGCATGGCCGATTCCATCGAGGGCGGCAGGTGACCCTCGATGAGGTTGAGCTGTGGATCGATGACGCAGATGTCATGAACCGACATCTTGTGGTAGGGTTTGCGGCTCGGCGTGATCACGATCAGGTTTTCGGCACGCATGAAAAGGGATAAATTGCCGCCGCTGCCGAGTTTGGCGCCGAAAAAGCCGTTATCGCACAGCCACCGCGCACTGGAAAGCACTTCATTCTTAAAGCCCTCGTAATCCGCCATCTCGCCTACCTTTCTGGTTTTCGTGTTCCATTATCCGCATGGTCCGAGGATACCACGCGCCGACCGAAAATAATACAGTCGAATCGGACCGGTCATCTCCTTCGGCACCGGCATGGGCGACAGGCAGTTTTTATCTTTCGGGACGTCGTCGATGCGGCGGCCGTGACGGCAGCAGGGCGGCCAGCAGCCGGCGCGCGGAGGATGGCTGCACGCCGCGGCTACGATTGGCGGCACCGATTTCAAATGCGATCCGCCACTGCTGCATCAACGTCCGGTAAGCGTTCCAGATACTGTTTCCGGGTTGATAGATGTGTGTCGCTTCCGAGGTCACACCGTTCAACTCGACGATTTTGAAGTTTCGTCCCTTTCGGAAGTCAACGAGCGAGGGGGTCCGGATGTCGTAGCGGCCGAAATAAAAACCCTCGAACCGCTTGCTGATCCTGTCGATCACGGATGCCAGGGCCGGCGAACGAACGGCGCTGCCGTCTAAGAAAAGTGCACCACGGCAATGCGTGCCGACCTCGACCAGCGCGATTCTCTCACCAAAACGGGGCACGTCAAACAGCCGGTCTTGATGGCGCCTGAAGTGAAAAGGCGCCATGCACATCGCCCGTTCGTCCTGCAGAATCAGCTGCTCGAGAGTGCTTCTACCGTCTCCGGTTAACGTCAACAGACGTTTGTCGGTGATGGAAAAAAGGGATCCTTCGTTTTCGTCCGGGTAGCGGTAGTAAAAGACACCGTATTCATATCCGTCCACATATTCCTGAATGATGGCGGCACCCTTGGCGTGCTCCAAGTAATGGTCGAGTTGCGGTCGGTTTCTGATGACGGTGACACCCGTTCCGCGTTGACCGGCATCGGGCTTGAGAACAACAGGAAAGCCCCCGCCGTTCCGGTGCATGAACCCCTTGACCCGTTCGATCTTCGCCGAAGTCGTCATGTCGGCCGGAATCACGTCGAAGCGGGCCACGAATTCACCGCGATCTTGCAGCTGCTCTAAAATCCTCGATTTCGACTCCCCGATAAATCCGCCGTCGGGTATGCCCGGATTGGCGGCTGTAAAGAGCGTCAGGGAGCGGTGTTTGATTCCGAGCCACAGGACGTAGACAGCGACCGGAAGGTAGAAGACAGTCGGGGACCAGAATTCCCAACGGGTTTTGCGGCGCCAGCTCGAGAGGAGCAGGCGGCGGCCGCGAGAGCTGAAAACCGGGACGACCGCCTTCAGGATTAGCCACAGCAACAGGACAGTTGCCAGCAGGACCCATAGGCCATATTGTTTGAATAGATCGAAATAGGCGAACATTTGATGGCCCACCAGAGATGATGTGCCGACCAGGATGGGTGTCCACAGAGCGGCGGCAAGGCCGAGATACAGCGAGAAGCGCCGGAAGTCGGCTCCCAGCATACCGGCACTGAAATAGGTTGGTAGTCGACTACCGGGTAGAAACCGGCTCGTCAGGACGATGACCGCCCCTTTGTCGGCAAACCAGCGTGAAGCACGGGCGACATCGTCGCGTTTGATGACCCATTTGAGAGGCGGGTGACGAAGGGCCGGTTGGCCGATGAATCGGCCGGCCAGATAAAGCAGGATGTCGCCCACGAATATGCCGGTAAAAGATGCCGCCACGGCCGGCGTCAGGCCGATGACACCTCCGGCGGCCATCAGTCCGGCTCCGATGCAGGTCAAATCTTCGCTGACAAGGGTCGCCAGGGCAATCAGAATCATGGCCTTCACCAATCCGTCGGCACCCTCTATCTGCTTGCCGAAAAAAAGGGAGGATGACGGCTTTAAAGGCGATGCATCGGAAGTGGGGGAAGTGAGCGCCTGTTTCGACGGCGTATTGGGCAAAGCCGCAAACGAGAATCGCGAGGAACCGCTGTCGACGGAAAGGCTGGAACTGCGCCGGTCCGCCCGCGATACATGGGCGGCCATCAGGAGAATGATACACATCATTACGATCGGTCGTCCGATGCGATGCAGCTGGTTTTTGCCGGCTATCATGCTTTACGCCTTAGGTGATCCGGGGCGATATAGTGCAGTTAAAATTATAAGGATATTACGGGCACTAGCCGATTTCTCACATGATCCTGTCGTTTTTGCTAACCAAAACAGCGCAATATAACTTTACCTGGCCGGATGATTAGGTTACAGCTTTTAAAGGGCCATGAGATTACATTCCGTTCAATGGTCGGTCAAACCCTACCCACGGTTTCTTCATAAACCCTGAAAGGAATGCAGCGTCATGAATGCAGGTCGTGTCGATCGTTGTGATCACCGTGATTTGCCGCCGCAATCGCAGAAACTGATCGATCTAACCTCCGGATTCGAGTCAGGGACCTTGCACCGGACGATGGCGTTGATTCAGCCGGCTGTCGAAACGCTCCTGCACCTCGATCGCGTGAACCGATGCTATGCCGAATATCATGAATCATTGGATGTGTGCAAAGGCCCACATGAAATTTTTCAAAGTGCTTTGACATCGCTCGGAGTCGGCTACGACCTCAGTCCGGAAGACCTGCACAACATCCCGACGCGGGGGCCGCTGGTGGTGGTGGCCAATCATCCGTTCGGCGGACTCGAAGGCGTCATCCTCGGAGCGGTGCTATTGAGGGTGCGATCCGACCTTCGGATTCTGGCAAACTACCTTCTCAAACGCGTGGACGGCATCGGGGACACGATTATACCCGTCGATCCTTTCGGCGCCCCCGGATCGGTAAAGGAGAACCTGAGAGGAATCAAAACCGCACTGGCGTGGTTGACAGCCGGCGGTATTTTGGCGACATTTCCAGCCGGTGAAGTCGCCAGTTTCCGATGGAAAACGGGGCGGGTGGCCGATCCGGCTTGGAGCCCGCACGTGGCGGCCATCGCCCGGCGCACCCGGGCGGCCGTGCTGCCGGTATTTTTCCCGGGGCGCAACAGCGTGCTCTTCCAGCTTCTGGGAGTGTTGCACCCCCGACTTCGCACGGCCCTTTTGCCGCGTGAACTAATGAACAAGAACGGCCGACGTGTCCGTGTTTTCGTGGGCAAAGCGATTCCCTGGCAGGTATTGAAGAGATACGAAACCGACGCGGAATTGATAGAGTTTCTGAGGCTGAGGACCCATTTCCTCAAGAATCGGGGTGTCGATAAAAACCGGCACCGACTGCGTCTCGTGTCGCTAAAACCCGACTCGTTGCAGCCGCAGCCAATCATGGCGCCGGTGGCAGCGGCGGCGCTGCATGCAGATCTGGCGGGATTGCCGCAAGCGCAGCAACTGATTTTCAGCGGTGACTTTTCAGTTTATATGGCCCGGGCTTCACAGATTCCGAACATATTGAATGAGATCGGACGCCTGCGGGAAATCACGTTCCGCGATGCATGCGAGGGTACGGGAAAACCCGTCGATCTGGATCGTTTCGATGCCTATTACCGGCACTTGTTTCTTTGGAACCATGCTTCCGGTGAACTGGTCGGCGCCTACCGGTTGGGATTGTCCGACGCCATAATGAGGGTCTACGGGGTTCAGGGCCTGTACACCAATCAGCTCTTCCGCTACAAACCGGCACTGCTCGAGCAACTGAACCGATCTGTTGAGTTCGGGCGCTCCTTCATCCGCCCCGAATACCAGAAGAAGTTCAACAGTCTCATGCTGCTCTGGAAAGGGATCGGTGCCTTCATCGCTCACAATCCCCAATACAACATCCTGTTCGGTCCTGTGAGCATCAGCAAGGATTATCACACCGTGTCCCGCAACCTGATCGTCCGTTTCCTGCAGGCCAAGCGCTTTGACGACACCTTGGCGCGTTTTGTCTCCCCCCGCAAGCCCTTTCGGACCAGGGAGTTCCAGGGGAGCACCCGCCGGCTGCTGCACACCGCGGTCAATGACCTCGACGACATCTCGCTGCTCATATCTGAGATCGAAAGAGACGGTAAAGGCATTCCGGTCCTTTTGCGGCAGTATTTGAAATTGAACGGCAGCCTGATCAGTTTCAACCTCGATCGCGAATTTTCGGATGTCGTGGATGGACTGTTGATGGTGGATTTGAGAAAAACGGACCCAAGGCTACTGAAGCGTTTTATGGGGGAAGAGGGCGTTAAGCGATTCACGGCCGTGCACGGACCCCTGGCCGACCCGGCGGACGCCGCAGCCCGTCATCATCCGAAACGGACCGGCCAAGAGGCGGCTTGACCGTTACCGGCAACACTGTCGGTCGACCCTCATTTCTGATGGGTTTGCGCGCTTAATCTCTTTTTAAAAATTTTTTGGCGTTGATTTACCCGGCTGACAGGGCGCGAAAACGCAGGAACATCTGGATATCCCGCGTTTTCGCAGCGGGAGCCGGGCAGAATTCACCGGCGTTCAAAATGGTAAGTTATTCTTGAATGAGCCCTAAGGTTCGATTCTCGTCCCCAATACTTCCAGGAAAGACGCCAGCCACTGTGGATGGGCCGGCCAGGCAGGCGCCGTTACCAAGTTGCCGTCCCGATGGGCTTTGTCAACGGCGATGTCGATGAATTCGCCGCCGGCGCCGGTTACATCCGGTCCGACGGCCGGATAGCCCGAACAGCTGCGCCCTTTGAGGACACCGGCCGCGGCAAGAACCAATGCGCCGTGACAGACGGACGCAATCGGTTTGTCGGACTCGGCAAAGTGGCGCACGATCTGGATGACCCGCTTGTCGAGCCGGATGTACTCGGGTGCCCGGCCGCCTGGAATGACCAGGGCATCGTAGTCCTCCCCACGGATTTCGTCAAAGCTGGCGTTGAGGGCGAAATTGTGTCCCGGCTTTTCGCTGTACGTCTGGTCGCCTTCGAAATCGTGTACCGCCGTGCGAACGGTTTCGCCGGCTTTTTTGTCAGGACAGGCGGCGTGCACCGTGTGTCCTACCATTTGAAGGGCCTGAAACGGTACCATCACCTCGTAGTCCTCTACGAAGTCGCCTACAAGCATCAATATTTTCTTAGCTGCCATAAACCGTCTCCTTTCGGTTTTTTGGGTGTTACCGCCGTTTGCGGCGAGGAAGGTCCATTGTCTTTTTGCATGTTATGCTCACCATGAATCACCTCTAAACTTAACCACGCGGGACTTCGAATGCAAACCAGACCACGTTTGAAGAAACCCGGTCCCCCGGGATTTGTCCGTATTGAGGGTGGTTCGACCTGAAGACAAAACGTCAGTGGCAGATGCAATGAAATGGTGGTGTGGAAAAGTCCGTTGCCCCTATACGCTGACGGTTTGGCCCATCCCGTCATCCGTATGCAACTCGCAACCCGCACCTCGCCCTCCGCAACCCGAAACACCAAATACTAAACACCAAATACGAAACACCACTAATACTTCTCATCGGCATATTCGAGCCAGCCGCCGGCCGTTACCAGGGCGCGGTCGAAATCGGGGATGGCTGTGGCCGCTGCCGAGGCCGGGCTCATCAGGTGGACCATCCCGCCGCGTCCCATGCGGCCGTAGAAATTGCGGTTGGTGGTGGCGGCGCAGACTTCGCCTTCGGCCAGAACGCCGGTGCTCATGCCCAGGCATGCCCCGCAGGTGGGGTTGGTGACGCAGAAGCCGGCGTCCATGAAAACCGACATCAGTCCTTCCTTCAGGGCCTGATTGTATACCTTTGGTGTGGCTGGAGAAATGATGCCGCGCACCGCGGCGTTGACCTTCTTGCCCTTGAGCACCTCGGCGGCCACCCTCAGGTCTTCGATGCGGCCGTTGGTGCATGAACCGATATAGACCTGATCGATGGGGGGGGTGCCGGCCATTCGGTCGACCGGTTTGACGTTGTCCGGTCTGAACCCGTCGGTCGTCTGCGGCGTCAGGTCGTCAACCCGGTGTTCGATGACCATTTCATGTGCAGCGTCTGGATCGGCGGCGAAAGCCCGGTAGGCTTCCAGTGCGGCCTGTTTTGTAGCAAACTCATCCTTTATGAACTCCCAGAGATAGGCCACGGTGGTGACGTCCGGCGCGCAGATACCGCTGGTAGCGCCGGCCTCGACCGCCATGTTGCAAAGCGTCATGCGGGCTTCCATGCTCATGGCGTCTATCGTCGGTCCGGCAAACTCGATCACGTGATGCGTAGCGCCGGCCACGCCGATTCGGCCGATGATGGAAAGGATCACATCCTTGGCGTATACCCCCGGCCGCAGTCGGCCGGCTATATCGATCCGGATCGTTTGCGGGTGTTTGAAGGCGCAAACCCCCTTGAGAATGCCCACCTCGAGATCGGTTGTGCCGACACCGGCGGCAAAAGCTCCGAAGGCCCCGAGGGTGCAGGTGTGCGAGTCGCCCATGATGATGGTTTGGCCCGGTCTCACGAAGCCTTTTTCCGGGAAGAGGGCATGACAGACGCCATTGCAGCCGATGTCGAAGAAGTCTTGAATCCCGTGGCGACGGGCCCAGTCGCGCAGAATCTTTCCCTGGGTTGCGGTTTTAGAGTCCTTGGCCGGCGTCACGTGATCGATGACCGCCTTTATCTTTGTCGGATCGTAGACCTGGTCCCGGCCGCGGCGCACCAGATCGTTGATGGCGATCGGCGTCGTGATCTCATGAGTTAACCATAAGATTTAAAACGAAAATAAAATCAAACCATAATAGGAAAATTGAAACTCGAGACTTGCAACTCAGAACCCGCAACCAGGGTGGCGTCTCCACCCATCCGGGCTCCGGCCCGTCATCTCCTATGACATTGTGGCGGCCTTAATGTAAAATCGATGAAATCCTTTAACTGACACAGCTGACGTCTACCTGGTAAAATCACTACCATCTATCAGTCCCGCCGCGTTGGGACTGAATCCCGCCTTAACGGGGCTAAACGGACTAAACGGGCCTAACGGGCAAACGGGCTCAACCGACCCAACCGACTCAATCTGTGTCGGTTCGCAGGACGGACAGAAACGCCGACTGCGGGATCATCACCTGACCGACCATTTTCATCCGTTTTTTGCCGCGCTTCTGCTTTTCCAGCAATTTTCGCTTGCGGGTGATGTCGCCGCCGTAGCACTTGGCGGTCACGTCTTTCCTGAGCGGAGACAGCGTCTTACGAGAAATGATGTTGCCGCCGATGGCGCCCTGGATGGCGATTTTAAACATCTGCCGCGGGATTTCCTGCTGCAGTTTCTCGCAGGCCAGCCGGGCCCGTTCGACGGCCCGATCCCTGTGAATCAGCTGTGAGAGGGCGTCCACCCGGTCGCCGTTGATCAGTATGTCGAGTTTGACGAGGTCGGTCTGACGGTGGTCGAGCAGTTCGTAGTCAAAGGACCCGTAACCCTGGGTGATGGACTTGAGTTTGTCGTAGAAGTCGTAGATCACCTCGGCCAGGGGCAGTTCGAATATCATTTCCAGCCGGTTGCTCGTCAGGTATTGGTAATTGACACTGGTACCGCGTCGGTCGAGACACAGTTTCATGACCGCCCCCATGTACCGGTCCGGGATCATGATGGTGGCCCGTATGAACGGCTCCATGGTGACGTTGATGCTGGTCGGATCCGGATAGTGCGCGGGGTTGTCGATCACCAGTTCGGTGCCGTCGTTCATGGAGAGTTTGTAGCGAACCGACGGTGCCGTCAGGATCAGCGACAGGTCGTATTCGCGCTCCAGTCTTTCTTGAACCACCTCCAGGTGCAGCAGCCCTAAAAATCCGCACCGGAAACCGAAACCGAGGGCGACCGACGTGTCTTTTTCGTAAACGAGGGAAGCATCGTTGAGCTTGAGTTTCTCGATGGCGACGGCGAGATCCTCGTACCCGTCCGATGCCACCGGGTAGATGGATGAGAACACCACCGGCTTGGCCTCTTTGAAGCCGGGCATCGGCTTGTCGCACGGCCGGTTCCGCAGTGTGATCGTGTCGCCGCAGCGGGTGTCGCTGACGGTCTTGATGCCGGCGATGACGTAACCGACCTGACCGGCGGAAAGGAATTTCTGGGGCACCATTTCGATCTGGAAAATTCCCACCTCTTCCACCCGATAAGCGGCATTGTTGGACATGAACCGGATAACGTCGCCGGGGGCGACCCGTCCTTGAAAAACGCGAAAGTGGACCACCGTCCCGCGGTAGGAATCATAGTGAGAATCGAAAATAAGGGCCTTCAACTCGGCTTCCGGGTCACCTTTGGGCGGCGGCAGCCGCCGGACAATCGACTCCAGGACCTGCGTGACGCCGGTTCCTTCCTTGGCCGAGACGAGAAGGGCCTCGTCGGGATCGAGGCCCAGATCTTCGTTGATCTGTTTCTTTACGCGGTCGATATCGGCGGACGGCAGATCGATTTTGTTGATGACCGGAATGATCTCGAGGTCGTGCTCCATGGCCAGGTAGAGATTGGCCAGGGTCTGGGCTTCGACCCCCTGGCTGGCGTCGACCAGGAGCAAGGCGCCTTCGCAGGATGCCAGCGCACGAGACACCTCATAGCTGAAGTCCACGTGGCCGGGTGTATCGATGAGATTGAGATGATAGTCCCGGCCGTCGGCGGCGCGGTAGGGGAGGCAGACGGACTGGCTCTTGATGGTGATCCCGCGTTCGCGCTCGATATCCATCGTATCGAGAAGCTGGTCGTGAAAGTCCCGGTCCGAAACGATGTGGGTGGCCTGGATCAGGCGATCGCAGAGGGTAGACTTGCCGTGGTCGATATGGGCAATAATACTGAAATTTCTGATATTGTTCATTGTTTAACCGTCTGCGGCTGCATCGCCCCGCTGCCGCGACAATGTGTGCCGGGTCGGGCGGCAGGTATCCTGTAGCGGGTGAAATTGCCGGAAGGCTGTTTTAGTGAAGAAAAAATTAGACTTTTAACCTGTGTCAGTACAAGGTACTGAGGCGATTGGATAATTTTAAAAGTGAGTTGACACCGTATGATTTTGAGTTTATACTTTGAGGCTACGGATTTGGAATAAAGTATTTAACCTATCAGATTCTTTCCAAATATGTCAACCCCGGTAAAGAGAAAACCTGCCGGTTCACTCTTCAAATAATCTCGATGCCGCTAACGACCCAAAATACCAATATACTGATCGTAGATGATGAGGACGGTGTTCGCGATTCGATGAACGAATTCATCCAGATGGCGGGCTACAATTCCATCATGGCCTCGGATGCCGAAGAGGCATTGGCGCTTCTTAAAAAAATCAGTAGCGACATTCAGGTGGTCATCACCGATATCATGCTACCGGGCATGGGGGGACTCGAACTGACGAAGCTCATAAAAAGGGACTTCGACTCCGATGTCATCGTCATGACCGGGTACAGCGGCGACTACTCCTATGAGGAAGCGATCAACATGGGGGCCAGTGATTTTGTCATCAAACCGGTGAGACTCGAAGAACTGCTGCTGCGCTTGAAGCGTGTTCTAAAAGAGCGCGACCTTACCCAGGAACGCGTGCGGATGATGGAAAAGCTGCAGCGCCTGGCGATTACCGACGGTCTGACAAAGCTCCACAATTCGAGATCGTTTTACAGCCAGCTCGAAGTCGAGGTCGATCGCTTCAACCGCTACAAACACCCGTTGGCCCTGCTGCTTCTGGACATCGATAATTTCAAGAGTTACAATGACAGCTTCGGCCACCTGGAAGGCGACAAGATCCTGGTGCGGATCAGCCAGGTGATCAAATCCTGCCTGCGCAAGCTCGACACCGCCTATCGCTACGGCGGCGAAGAGTTTACGGTGATCTTGCCGGAGACCAGCTGCGAAGAAGCGATGCTGGTGGCCGAACGTATTCGCAACGTGGTCCAGTCGGAGGTGTTTCTGCCGGAAACCGATAAAGAAGATCTCGATCACCATCAGCATCGGCGCCACCCAGTACGCCGAAAACGAGGAATTGTCTACGTTCATTCAGCGTGCAGACAAGGCGATGTATACCTCCAAGCAGAAGGGCCGCAATCAGGTAACCGCCCTCGAAGCGGACGATGAAACGGTGTTGAAGGCATAAAGATGGCTAAAGGCGGCTGAGGTCAAAGGCTAAAGGCCAAAGGCCCATCCCCTTTACCGGATCTGAACCTTCAAATACAGATCTCCGCGCCCGCCGCTCTCGAACTGACGGCCCATTCCTTTCAGACGCAGTGAACTTCCTTCCGTCACTCCTGCCGGCACGGTTACCTTGAGCATCCGCGTGTAAAATCCCCAGGGTATGTTGACCAGTTTTCGGGTACCGGACATGGCTTCATGGGGTGAAATGTCTATGGTGCCGTGCAGGTCGGGGGTGTCGCCGCTGCCAAGGGGGCGAATGACCTGCAGGCGACGCGTCGTCTTCTTTTCGGTGACGGGGCCGAGTTTTTCGGCGATTCCGGTGGACGGCAGGAGTTGAAACAGTTTCAGGAAAAGGATGCCGAAAACAAAGCCGCCGATGTGAGCCCACCAGGCGATTCCGCTGACGGCGCCGTGACTGCCGGCGGCACTGAGAAACTGAAGGATGAACCAGAGGCCGAGGAAAAAGGCGGCCGGGATCTCGACAAACCATGGAATGAAGATGATCGGAATCAGGGTCAGGATCTTCGAGGTCGGGTACAGGATGAAGTAAGCGCCCATGACCCCGGCGATGGCCCCGCTGGCACCGATAGTCGGTATATTCGAGTGCCAGTTGAGAATCAGGTGCGAGATTCCCGAAGCCAATCCGCACATCAGGTAGAAGGCCAGGTAACGCGGGTGCCCGAGCCGGTCTTCGACATTGTCTCCAAAGATGTAAAGGAACCACATGTTGCCGAGGATGTGCCAGAAACTGCCGTGCAGGAACATGAAGGAGAGGAGTGAGAAGAGCTGCTGCACCGGTGAAAAGTAGGCCGCTATTCGGGGATCCGAAAAACGGGCCGGTACCAGGCCAAAGTCAAAGACAAAGCGGTCCAACCCCGGCCCTTGGGCCATCTGCACCAGGAACACCACCACATTGATGCCGATCAGCGTGAGGTTGACAACCGGACGGTGTCGGGTGGGGATGGTGTCGCGAATCGGTATCATCTGTTATCAGACTTGATTGTCGTCAGGCGGCGGTTCCGGTAATGCGCATGCTCAAGTCGACACAACGCGCCGAATGGGTGAGGGCGCCCACGGAAATGATGTCGACGCCGGCCAGGGCCAGCCTTGCGAGCCGGGCGTCGGTGACATTGCCGGAAACCTCGATCACGGCTTTTCCATCGATCAGGGCCACCGCTTTCCGGATCTGATCGATCTCCATGTTGTCGAGCATGATGACCTCGACACCGGCCGCAAGGGCTTCGCGGACCTGCTCGAGGGTGGCGACCTCGATCTCGATTTTCATCAGATGGGATATCCGGTCGCGGATCCGTGCGACGGCCGCCGCCACGCCGCCGCAGGCCGCGATGTGGTTGTCCTTGATCAAGACCCCGTCAGACAGGCCCATGCGGTGGTTGCCGGCCCCGCCGACGCGAACGGCATATTTTTCGAGCACCCGCCATCCGGGCGTGGTCTTGCGGGTGTCGACCAGGCGAGCGCCGCCGGCGGGGATTTTGGCGGTGTAGGTGCGCACGAGGGTGGCGATTCCGGAGAGGCGTTGCAGGAAATTGAGCGCCACCCGCTCCCCCTTCAGCAGGGCCTGCAGCTTTCCCGACACCGTCAAAACCGAGGTGCCGGCGTCAACGGCGTCACCGTCCGAGCGGTGGGGCTGCCAGGCAATATCGGGATCGAGACGCTCGAAAACTTTGCGGGCGACATCGAGTCCGGCCAGCACCAGCGCCTCTTTGGCAACGACTTGGCCGCTGCCCCCTGCTTCGGGCGGAACCAGATTCTCGGTGGTCACATCCCCGGCACCGATGTCTTCCTCCAGGGCCAGGTCGATCAGTTTGTCGATGGTGTTCATTCGGTAAGCACTGACTTTTTTAGCGGTTCTCGGTGAACCTTTATACGGATCTGGGCGACCGGATTAACGCGAAAATAGAATCAGACCCTCAAATAGAAACTTGAAACTCGAAACTCAGAACCCGGAAGCCGGAACCAGTGGTGGCTTAAGGGCCATGAGTGTTTAGTCGGTAAAATCGATGAGATCCTGAAACTGACAAAACCGACCTAACCGACTCAACTGACACAACGACTGTAGCACAAAAATTAGGTAGGCACCTCCGCCCTGATGATTGGGACACTATCCCGCCAGTTCCCTGACTTTCTTGAGCGTCGATTCGAGTTTCCGGAGGGTCAGATGCAATAGCTCCTGTTTTTCCCTCGCACCGGCCACGACGCCAGCCGGGGCTTTTTTCAGAAAGTCCTCGTTGTTCAGTTTTTTGACGACCGGCAGCAGGTCGGCGTTGACCTTGTTGATTCTTTTCTGCAGCCGCTCGGCTTCTTTCTCAAAATCGATGATGCCTTCCAGTGGAACGAAAAGCGTGCCGCCCTCGATGATCGTCGTTGCGGCAGAGGCCGGTTTTTTTCCTGGCTCCACGATGCTCAGGGCCTTGACCCTGGCCAGATTGAGGATTATGTCCCGGTGGTCTGCGACCGTGGCGCGCACCTTTTTGTCTTCGGACTGCAGTTCGACCGTCAGTTCCAGGGCCGGCGGCAGATCCATCTCACCGCGGATGTTGCGAACGCCGGTGATGATGTCCGTGATCAATTTCATCTGCGATTCGGCATCATGGTCGTGGACGAGCGCAGCCGACCGGGTATCATCCAAGGGGTGGACGGCACGCATGAGCGAGCCCTCGGCCCCTGGCAACTTGTGCCAGATTTCTTCGGTGACAAAGGGAATGAACGGATGCAGTAGAATCAGGGTGTCGCCCAGCACCCGCCGGAGCACCGCCAGAGTCGCCGACTTCTGGTCCGCCCCGCGCTTGTCGTAGAGCACCGGTTTGATCGCCTCCAGGTACCAATCGCAGAACTCGTGCCAGACAAAATTGTAGAGCGCGCCGGCGGCTTCGTTGAAGCGGTAGCCGTCAATGGCGTCCGACACAGTGACGGTGAGCGCCTGCAGCCGCGAAAGAATCCAGCGGTCCGGCAGCGAATGACCGTCCGCCCCGGGTTCGGGCTGCCGTTCGGTGAGGTGCATCAGGCACAGACGGGCGGCGTTCCAGAGCTTGTTGATGAAATGTCGGTATCCCTCAATCCGTTTCTCCGACATTTTGATGTCGCGCCCCTGGGCGGCGAAGGCGGCCAAGGTAAAACGGAAGGCATCGGTGCCGTAGGTGTCGATCACGCTCAGCGGATCGATGACGTTGCCCTTCGATTTGCTCATCTTCTTGCCGTCTTCGTCGCGTACGAGGGCGTGGACGTAAACATCCCGGAACGGCACATCGCCCATGAAGTGAATGCCCATCATCATCATGCGGGCGACCCAGAAAAAGAGAATGTCGAAACCGGTAACCAGAACCGAAGTCGGGTAGAAGATCTCCAACAGCGGGGTTCGCTCCGGCCACCCCATGGTGGAAAACGGCCACAGCGCAGAGCTGAACCACGTGTCGAGGACATCGGTGTCCTGCACCAGTGCGGCACTTCCGCAGGCCGGGCATGTTGCCGGGGCCTCCATGGCCACAATCAACTCATGACACGCACCACAGGTCCAGGCCGGAATCTGGTGACCCCACCAGATCTGACGTGAAATGCACCAGTCTCTGATGTTGGTCATCCAGTCGAAGTAGGTGGCGGTCCAGATTTCAGGCACGATGCGGGTCCGGCCTTCTTTGACCGCGGCGATGGCTTTTTGGGCCAATGGTGCGGTTTTTACGAACCACTGGCGGGAAAGATTGGGCTCCACGATGTCCTTGCAGCGGTAGCAGTGGCCAACGCTATGCCTGTAATCATCGATCTTGACGAGATACCCGCCGGCCTCAAGCGCGTCGACCACCGCTTTGCGGCAGTCAAATCGGTCCAACCCTTCGAATCGGCCGGCCGCATCCGTCATCCGTCCATCGTCGCCGATCGCCTTTATGACCGGCAGGCCGTGGCGCAGACCGATGTCGTAGTCGTTGGGGTCGTGGGCCGGGGTCACCTTGAGGGCCCCGGTTCCGAAGGACATGTCCACATATTCGTCTCGGATGACCGGTATAACGCGATCCATCAGCGGCAGGATGACGGCATTGGCCGCTGCATCGCGGTAGCGTTCGTCGTCCGGGTGAACCGCCACGGCGGTGTCGCCCAGCATGGTTTCAGG